>JBBTBW010000007.1:0-138735 GCA_038043525.1 Deltaproteobacteria bacterium
CAACGGCTCTCAGTCAGGCTCGCTACGCCATGACCCGGGTTTTGTTTCGAGGCAAAGGATATATTCAAAAACAGCTGGTATCTCGTAGGGTGGGCTCAGCCCACCAGAATCATTCTCGCCCGACTCCAGGGACCTCAGGCACACTGCTACCGCCCCAATCCTCCGGATACAAACCAGCCTCAACGCACCGATGAAATGTTGAATGCATCCAGTCCTTAGGCGAACCCGCAAAGCCGTGCTTCACCGGGTTGTAATGAATGTAATCGTAATGGTTGCGAAGGTCTGCCTCGTCTCTTATCCGGTACTCCCAGAAACGCCTCTGCCAAACAGCAGCCTCCCTGTGCTTTATACGGGAAGGACTCGGAAGCTGTGTTTGAATGCGCCCCTTAATCCTCTTTGTAAAGCCTTTTTTAATCAAACCCCATCTGACCGAATAATCCGAATCTCCCTCGGGAAGCTCCCAGATGCAGTGTAAGTGGTCGGGCAACAACACCCATGCCTTGATTTCAAAAGGCCGACGCGCTCTCGCTTCGCTTATTGCTTCCCTCAGCGCCTTTATCGAATCATCATGGCAGAGGATCGGCTGTCTCTTGTATGTCACCACGGTGAAAAAATATGTGCTTGCGCCCCTCGCCCTTATATAATCGGACATCTGCGCTCCAAAAAGACCTTTCTACGGAACTATGGCGTACTTAAAACAGGTAAGCCCTTTAATCCTAGATTAGCGTCAATTTAGGCTTAACAGGCAAAACGGTATCTACGGAACTATTTAAAGTGCCTGAATTGCATCAAGAAGGCGCGCAATGTCTGTGTGGGAATTTGCTAAGTCGATAGTGTCAGCGATTTTACGATGAATAAATGGCTTCTTGAATGTAGCGTCATCGTTTTTCTTTAGTGGAACACCCTTGCTTCCTATGTGCCGTTTAAGGTCCTCTAAGCTATAGCCTTTACTATAATCAGTTTTGGTATTTGCCACCTCCGTCAGAACCTTTGCTGTCGCAGTCTTGTTCTCAGCGGTGATAAGCGAGTTTTCGAGATCTGATGTGAACACAAATACATTCAGGCCAGCCGAAGCCATTTGTGCAGTCGCATCGACGGCAACGGCGTAATACTCCGCTTCTTTGACCTTGTCCAATACGGCATCGACCTTCGCATGAAATGCCGATTCACCAGTAAGTACATAACCAGCGGCCTTAGCGCCAACAAGAATAGCGCGATCAGTCGTATTCGTTAATGAATCAAAATCGGTCACTACGAGGTGCGGAATCTTTGCTGTGCTCCATGCCCGAATCATTCGCAAAAACGGAGAGAAGTTCTTGTTCCCAGAGGCAGAGATGATTGAAATTCGGTGTGCTTGTGCCCCCAGTTTCTTCTCAAGAAGCAATTTGATCACCCGCGCGTCTGACTCGCCCTCAACTAAAACCACTTTGTCCGCAAAGAACAGCAAGGAGTTCACTTCGTCACTGTAGGCGTCAAAAGTTTCATGTTCCATCGTATTTTTCACTATCGCGACGTGCAATGCGGAGTGTTGTCCGTCCTTTTTCACCCAACCGAGGCGAGTAAATGGCGTTTCAGCCACGATATAAGGGCTGTGTGTTGTCACGATGACCCTGAGATTTTCAGACTGAGCCGCTCGGATATCTTTATACAGTTCCTTCTGTTTCTGCGGATGGAGAAACGCCTCAGGCTCCTCTACAGCGAGAATGAACTGCGTGTCGGGCTTCTCAGCGGCGCTCTGCTCAAGCCGATGAAGGGCGAGGAGGACGCCGCTCTGCACACCTGATCCAGCTTCGGAAAGAGCAAGGGTAGTTTCTACGTCATCCGTGAGTTGAAATCCCAGTCTCAAGTTATCCAGAATCCACTCACCGACGTCCTTTACATCTACGTCGAATCTCAACGCAAGCTTGTGCTGCGTCTCGAATCCGAAATAATCCTCAATTTTCGGCAGCAAAGATTCGTCAATGAATGGTTTGATACTGGTCGAGACCATGTCCCGTATTGTTTTTAGCTTACGATATTCTTTTGGCGTTCCACCTGCCTTCTGCGGAATGATCTTCGAGAGTCCATGCTCCTTGAGCATGCGTGAGAATAATTCTTGGAACCGAGGCGATGATGCGTCCCGTAAGGCAGGAATGAGCACGAATTTGTTGTGCTCTCGCAGTTTTTTTAGCACACCCAATGCTTCCTTTGTCGTTTTGGCTTTTTTCTCAATAACTTCCAAAACGGTGAACGTCAGGTCAGGTCGAACGGTTATATGCAATTGTTTCTCTTTCTTCGCATCATCGTAAAATACAGTAATTCTGCGTGCCTTTGCGTTCACCGGGAAAATCGGCAATAGGCGTTCAGCCAAGTCCGGATGCAGTGCCCCAAGCGCAAGCGTCTCTTCGTCCAGCTGATTCAAAATAATGTCGATAACCTTAAGGATAGATGATTTACCGTGGTCATTCTGACCTATAAGCACAGATGTTTTCTCTAAATCGAACCTGAGCGATTTGAATGATTTTATATAGGCGAACTCGAATGATTTGATTTTCATACTTGGATCTCCCCATTCATCAGTAGTGGTAGCAGTATATCGCGTGCGGTTTTGAGTTTAATTTCATAACCTTACTCTAATATCTTTACAATGCAGGGGCAGGGCATTTTTCTATTGCAAGGACACAGCCACTACCCTTATAAAAAGGCACCTGCTGTTTTTTCTTTTGCCGCTCTATTGTGCGCCTTTGGGTATGGCTCCCCTCGCTGTCGGGCCTTCTCGCAGTAGATACCGAAACCTGCTCAAAGGCCCTCCTTCAAGCTCCTTCCGCCATACCCGTGTTTTGTTTCGAGGCAACAGATATATTCAAAGATATCTGGCACCTACGATATTTCGGGGCACGACGCACCCACCCCCTCTACTCCACAGTCACGCTCTTTGCGAGGTTTCGAGGCTGGTCTACGTCGGTTCCCTTAAGTACGGCGATATGATAGGCGAGGAGCTGTAGCGGAATGGATATGAGTATCGGGGCGAGGTGTACTGACGCCTCAGGGACCATGATCACGTCGTCGGCCCTTCCTGAGGCTTCGTCGTCTCCCTCGTTGACTACCGAGATTATCCTGCCGCCGCGCGCCCTCACCTCTTCCATATTGCCGAGCATCTTCGGGTAGCTCAGGTCCTTAGGCGCAAGGACTACGACAGGCATGTTCTCGTCTATGAGGGCTATCGGGCCGTGCTTCATCTCTCCTGCGGCGTAGCCCTCGGCGTGTATGTAGGATATCTCCTTGAGCTTCAGGGCGCCTTCAAGGGCTATCGGGTGGTTAAGCCCCCTGCCAAGATATATAAAATCCCTGTAGTGCGAATACCTCTTGGCGAGCGCCTCGATTTTCGTTGCGCCTTCGAGCGCCCTTTCTATCTTCTTCGGGAGCCTTACCAGCTCTTGGATGAGGTTGACGCCTGCCTCAGGTGCAAGCGTGCCTGCGGCCCTGCCGAGGTATATCGCAAGGAGATATAGGGCGACGAGCTGTGTTGTAAATGCTTTTGTCGAGGCGACACCTATTTCAGGGCCTGCGTGCGTCATGAAAGACCAGTCAGCCTCGCGCGTAAGGGACGATTCCATCACGTTACAGATCGCTATGACAGACGCGCCCCTTCTTTTAGCCTCTTTCACTGCGGCCAGTGTATCGGCCGTCTCCCCTGACTGGGATATCGCCAGAATAAGCGTGTCATCGGAGACGAGCGGGTTCCTGTAGCGGAACTCTGAGGCAAGGTCGACCTCTGTCGGGACTCTGAAGAACTCCTCAAAGTAGAACTTTCCGGCAAGACCAGCATGCCATGATGTGCCGCAGGCTATTATATAGACCCTTCTTATCCGAGAGATGTCGACCGAAAATTTATCAAGATATACTGCGCCCTTTTCTTCAAGAACAAGTCCCCTGAACGTATCTGTGATGGCCCTGGGCTGTTCGAATATCTCCTTGAGCATGAAGTGGCGGTAGCCGCCCTTCTCAGCCATCATCGGAGACCAGGTTATAATGGTAGGCGTCCTTTTTACAGGCTTGCCGTCAAGGTCTGTTATCTCGGCGCCGTCTTTCGTGACGACGACCATCTCGCCGTCTTTTAAGAATATAGCCTGCTTCGTGATATCCATTACAGCGGGTATGTCAGATGAGATAACGGTCTCATTTTTGCCGATGCCTACGATGAGAGGGCACTCCATGCGCGCCCCGACTATCTTGTCAGGCTCGCTCTCGCTCACTACTGCAAGGGCGTAGGTGCCTTTTATGTACCTGACGGCCTCGCGAACGGCTTCTACTATCCCTCTGCCCTTATTGACCTCTCTGCATATCAGGTGGGATATTATCTCTGTATCTGTCTCTGACTTGAACTTAGCGCCTTCCCTGTGAAGCTCTTCCTTCAACGCGAGGTAGTTCTCGACTATGCCGTTATGTACTACAGCAACACCGCCCTCGATATGCGGATGCGCGTTCTGCTCGGACGGCCTTCCATGCGTCGCCCATCTGGTATGGCCAATGCCAAGATGGCCTTCAAGGGGCCTTTTAGCGACTTCAGTTACGAGCCTGTCGAGCTTGCCTACGCTCCTTCTAAGCTCTATAGCGCCATCCTTAACTATCGCTATCCCTGAAGAATCATATCCCCTGTACTCAAGCCTTTTAAGTCCGTTCATAAGGACGCCTACAGCGTCCCTGTGCCCGAGGTAAGCTACTATTCCGCACATATCTATCGCCTGTTGATTGAGATCAGATTTATTTTTGCTTCTTTAAAAGAGAACGGAACCTAAAGAGAGATCTATCTGCGAAAAGCTGACTTTCAGCCAGCCTCTATGATGACAAGAAAAGACAAGACAGCTACTTCTTCTTTTCAGCCTTTTTCTTCTCGCCCCAGCCTTCTATAACCCTCTCCTTGGTCCTTGTTATCACAAGAGATCCCGGAGGGACGTCCTTTGTGACAGTCGTGCCTGAGCCTACATAAGCGTTCTTTCCGACCCTTACAGGGGCTACGAGCTGTGAATCACTCCCTATGAACGCGCCATCTTCGATTATAGTCGTGTGCTTGTGGACCCCGTCGTAATTGCACGTTATCGTGCCTGCGCCGATATTCACCCCTGCGCCTATGAGAGAGTCTCCGAGGTATGATAGATGATTGGCCTTCGTGCCCTTGCCCATCCTGGTCTTTTTGACCTCTACGAAATTACCGACCCTGACTCCCTCGCCAAGGACGCTGCCCGGCCGTATCCTTGCGAAAGGCCCTATAACAACGTCTCTGCCGGCTTCAGCCGATTCGATGACCGAATAGCTCTTTATAACGGAGCCGTCGCCGATTGAAGAACCTTCGATCCTGCAGCCATCTTCTACAATGCAATCTTTCCCGACTACAGTATCGCCGATGAGATGCACCCCCGGGTATATAACAGTATCCTGCCCGACCTTTACCCCTGAATCTATGTATGTGTTCGCAGGGTCAATGATAGTGACCCCTGAGTACATGAGGTCTGTAGCGATCCGCTCTTTCATCGCGGAGTTCGCCCTTGCAAGCTCGACCCTGTTGTTAACACCCATCACTTCAGTTGCATCAGCATGGGTCATGGCGGCCACACGCATGGACTGAGATACGGCAAGGGAGACGAGGTCAGGGAGATAATATTCCCCCTGCTTGTTGCCTCTTCCGATTTTTTTAAGGTTGTCTCTGAGGAAACCCGAATCAGCGCAGTATATCCCGGTGTTTATCTCGTTTATCTCTTTTTGGGCCGGGGTGCAGTCTTTGTCTTCTACTATAGAGGTGATGCGGCCATGCACGTCTCTTACTACCCTTCCGTAGCCAGACGGGTCTTCGAGAAGCGCTGTGATGAGGGAGAGCGTGGGGCGGTTTTTTCCGCCTGATGAGTGTATCTTTAAGAGCCCCTTTATCGTCTGAGGCGTGAGGAGAGGGACATCCCCGGAGAGTATGACAACGTCTCCGCCGGCGCCCTTGAGTCCCTTCATGCCGCAGATGACGGCGTGTCCCGTGCCGAGCTGTTCTTCTTGGACGACAAAGGAGACGCCAGCATCACCTAACGCGTCTTTCACGGACTGCGCCCCGTGGCCGATGACGATGACGATCTTTTCCGCCTTGAGCGCCTTTAAGGCCCGTACAGGGTAGCTTAACATCGGCAACCCTGCCACCTCATGGAGCACCTTCGGGCGGGCTGATTTCATCCTTGTTCCCTTGCCTGCGGCAAGTATTATCGCTGATAGGTTTTTCATGGCCTTATAAAGATATATTACCGATTTGGCAAGGTCAAGGTTTTTAACTAAACGATTGATTTTAATGGGCGTATGTGGTCAAAAAAAACAGGCCGCCACCTTATCAAAAGGTGGCGGCCTGTAAAACAATAATCAATCGAGTTTGAACTTCCGCTCTACGACCCTGTCTTCCTGTAAAGGCTCGTAGCTCTCGGCCCAATAAGCGTCATCGAGAAGAGTATCGCCCTTGAGCTTTATATCGGTACTGTGGCAAAACGGGCACGTCAGGTACATGCCGTGGTAAAGGTGATTGAGCCTTCTTCTAAAAGGCCAGCCGCACCCGTTACACTCCATCTCTATCTTAAGGTCCATCTGATGGCCTCCGCGACACGCGTTTTATATCTGTAAGGTACAGTGTAAGCCTCTCTCGCTATACCCCGGAAGAAAGAGCATCTCTGCCTCCCAAGCCTCAGTATGACGCCGGTACATCAGCCGCATTCGCTGTAACCGCAGCCCCTGCATACGAGACATCCGTCTGAGTGCTCAACAGAGCCGCCGCAGTCAGGGCACGCACCTCTCTTTAAGACCTCGGAGGCAAGCGTAAAGTCGAGCTTGGATCCCTGGAAGTCGAGACTCGCGCCGCTCGCCAGAGAAAGGTTCTCTCCGGTATTCCTCTTGAGCCCGAGATACCAGTCCATAGCCTGGGCCATCGCGTCTGCGCATGACATGACCTTTCCGCCGCCGAACCCGACAGGCAGGTGACAGCTTATTCCGCGCATCTGCTTGACTATCTCATCGGCCTGTACGCCGCTTCTAAGGGCAAGCGAGGTCATCCTGCCCATAGCCTCGCACTGCGAGGCGACACATCCGCCCGCCTTTCCTATCTGCGTGAATATCTCGAAGGGCCTGCCCTCCTCGTCCTCGTTTATCGTGACGTAGAGGTTGCCGCACCCTGTCTTTATCTTCCTTGTTACCCCGAAGGCGACCTCCCCCCTCTGCTTGGGCCGTGACTGTATGGCCGCTATCGCCTCTGCCGATGCCTGGACGGGAACCGCTTCTTCAGCGACTCTTGGCTTTTCGCTCCCCTTTGTCAGCACTTGAACGTCCCTTGAACCGTCCCTGTATACTGTCACGCCCTTGCACCCTAATGTGTACGCAAGGAGGTAGACCTTGGCGACGTCCTCGACTGTCGCGTCGTTCGGGCAGTTGACGGTCTTGCTTACAGCGTTATCCGTATACTTCTGAAAGGCGGCCTGCATCTTTATATGCCACTCAGGGCTAATGTCGTGGGATGTGACAAATAGCTCTTTTACGTCATCAGGTATGCCGGCGACGTCGTGCAGGCCGCCGCTCTTGGCGACCTCGCGCATGATCTCAGGACTGTCAAAGCCCCTTTTCTTCGCTACCTCCTCGAAGAGAGGATTCACCTCTAAAAGTTCAGTGCCCTCCATGACGGTGCGGGTAAAAGCAAGCGCGAAGAGCGGCTCTATACCCGAAGAACACCCTGCTATTATGGAGATAGTCCCTGTCGGGGCGATAGTAGTGACCGTGGCGTTACGAAGCGCATTGATCCTGCCGTCGTAGACAGACCCTGCGAAGTTGGGGAAAGACCCCCTTTTCAGGGCCAGCTCAGAAGACGCCTGCCTGCCCTTCTCCTGGATAAATCCCATGATCCTCTCGGCCAGCTCTATCGCCTCGTCAGAGTTATACGGTATGCCGAGCGTTATGAGCATGTCGGCAAAACCCATTACTCCGAGGCCTATCTTCCTGTTGGACTTGGTGACAGCGTCTATCTCAGGGATCGGGTAATGGTTCATCTCTATGACGTTATCGAGGAAGTGAACAGCCTCGCCGATCGTATCGCCGAGCCTGGCCCAATCCATCTCGTGGCCTGAAGAACCGTTCAGCTTGCCGTTCCACTTGAGCATGCGGCTGAGGTTTATGGAGCCTAAGTTGCACGACTCGTACGGAAGGAGCGGCTGTTCGCCGCACGGGTTCGTCGATTCGATCTCTCCGACCAAGGGCGTAGGGTTATCCGCGTTCATCCTGTCTATGAATATTACGCCCGGGTCGCCGTTTTTCCAGGCCATGTTCACTATCTTATCGAAGACCTCTCTGGCGGCCATCGAACCTACGGTTTTGCGCGTCCTCGGCGTTATTATGTCGTACTCGCCGTTACGTTCCACTGCCTTCATGAAGTCGTCGGTAAGATTTACAGAGATATTGAAGTTGTTGAGCTTTGCACTGTCTTCCTTGCAGGTGATGAAGTTCATGATGTCAGGGTGGTCGACGCGCAATATGCCCATGTTGGCGCCCCTTCTTGTGCCGCCCTGCTTTATCGCCTCGGTTGCGCTGTCGAATACGGTCATGAATGAGATCGGCCCGGAGGATATCCCTGAGGTAGAGCCGACTGAGTCGCCTGAAGGCCTGAGCCTTGAAAAAGAGAACCCGGTGCCGCCGCCTGACTTGTGTATCAGCGCCGTATGCTTTACAGCCTCGAATATAGACTCCATCGAGTCTTCGACCGGAAGGACGAAGCAGGCTGAGAGCTGCTGGAGCTCCCTGCCGGCGTTCATGAGCGTCGGGGAGTTTGGCATAAACCCGAGCGTGGTCATCATCCTGTAGAACTCGGCGGCAGTAGCCTCGACGTCCGCGTCAGCGTCGAAAAACCTGTCTGCCTCGGCTATGTTCGCGCTCACCCTCCAGAACATATCCTCGACGCTCTCAACAGGCGTGCCGTCAAGGTCTTTCCTCAGGTATCTTTTCTCCAGGACCCTTCTGGCATTCTCGGAGATCTCGACGATCGGCCTCGCGGTCTTGGAAATGGTCTTTCCGGCGCCATTCTGCTTTTGCGGCTCCACCTTCAAAAGACGGCTGTAGATATCCTGGTCCATGCGTTTCACTCCCCTTGTTTTTTCAAACTGTATATATCTTTATTCATTTAATCCTAGATGACTTGGCAATATTCAGGTGCAAACTGCAAAAACACACCCAACCGAAGATGTCTCAATTGCGGCAAAAGATAGGCCATAACAGACATTGCATTTACCGCTTAACAATGTAAAACGCTATGCCTCAATTGCGGTAAAAAACAAGCCATAACAGACAGGCCCGCCGCAGTCATGATTAACCGGTTGATTTACAAGAGGAAATGGCCTATATTGTATTGTGAGTACTAGTTAACCACAACATATTGTGCCTGTCAAGCGAATTATAGGAATCGGCTAACCCTGAGATATTAAAAAGAAATAGGCCGTTAAACACCTTGACGGCAATCGGACGCAGGCCTGTATTTAGCGATTCTTATCGCAAAATTATCCAAGAAGATCATAGTGTTGCAGGGCTTGAAAGGGCTTATGCGGTAAAAACCGGCGGACATCTCTTTTTTTTCGTTTCGCACTGCATTTTATCCGAATGCAGGCAGAGGCACGGTGCAAAGCTAATCGCCGGAGTGCCTGTAGGCTATCACCCTGACCTTCTCGATGGTGATAAGACCTTCTTTGACCATAGAATCAAGTATCGGGATGAACCCTTCTATGCGCTCAGGGGAATCTACTATCTCAACGACCATCGGCAGGTCCTCGGAGAGCCGGAGTATCTTGGCTGTATGCACCCTTGAATGGACGCCGTAGCCTAATGTGCCGCGCAGCACCGTTGCCCCGGCAAGCCCGGCCTTTCTCGCCTCCTCGACGATAGCCTGGTACAAAGGCCTGCCCTCGAACTTGTCGCTCTCGCCGATAAAAGCCCTTAATATTTCTGATTCGGAAGGCAGTTTCATTGAACCTCCTTGACTGAAAAGACCGCTATTCCACTTGAGCAGACATCCCTGATCAGCATACCCGCTTCATTGAACCACTTTGGTCGGCCTTGATTGAAAAGACCGCTACAAGAGCCTTCCTATAGCAAGGCCGACAAAGAGACAGGCGAGGCCGAGAACATTCTGGGCAAGGATATTGCCGAAGGCCATCGCCCACTCGGCGTCGCGCATAAGAGACGCAGACTCGAATATAAAAGACGAAAAGGTCGTAAACGCACCCATGAACCCTATGAGACATACCGCCCTGGTCTCGGCGCTCAAGACAAGCCTCTCTTCAGCGAGCACCCATATTATGCCGAAGAGCAGACACCCTATCATGTTTACGGCAAACGTCCCGTAGGGGAACGAACTGCCTGCGAGCCTCTGGAACAAGCCGCCTAAAAAGTACCTGGCAAGGGTTCCGGCTGCCCCTGCGGCGGCAAAAAGGACTATCTTCATCTGAAAAACCCCCTGAGCATATCTCTACATATTAATGAAAAATCGGCCTTGTTGCAATTTAATTCAAGTATTCCAAATGCTTTGACTATTCAGGCTCGATATTGTAAATTTATTGATTAAGCAGGTACGGTTGCGTTGATCCGGCGCCAAGACTTGATGCAGAGCGAAGATTACGCGCTGCATTAAAGTGCCGGAACTGAGAGGTCCCTGTTAGACTTAAGCCTGTCAAAAGAACGATAGCCTGCGCCCCTGAAGATCCCGGGCGCGCACCAAAGTCACAGACCGATAGAGAGAGCGTCAGATAATATGGCCAGCACCTCAAATACAAACCATCCGAGAGGTACCAGGGATTGAACTACCAATTTTCACAGGAGAGCCTCTTTCATACCGTCATCGGGGCCGGCCCGATGGTCAAGTTCGTCCTCCTCATTCTCCTTGCAGCCTCTGTGATCTCATGGGCCATCATCATCTACAAGGTCAGGCACCTTAGAAAGATCGAACGCGAGGGCGCGGCATTTTACGACCTCTTCTGGGAAAAAAAGCAGTTGGGCCTGATGCTCACCTCGTGCAAGACCTATCGGGCGACGCCTCTTGCCACTATCTTCATGGCCGCGTACAACGAGACAGCAGGACCGGCAAAGGGGCAGGAACAGGCGCGGCCGGAGGCCGTGCGGCTTGACAGGGACGATATAGACAGGCTCGAGCGCGTGCTTAAAAAGACCGCTTCTGCCGAGGCCGCCAGGCTCGAATACGCCGTTGGTTTCCTTGCCACGACAGGCAACACCGCGCCGTTCATAGGCCTGTTCGGAACGGTATGGGGGATAATGGAGTCTTTCAGGTCCATCGGCATAAAAGGTTCCGCAAGCCTCGCTGTAGTCGCCCCCGGCATCTCCGAGGCCCTTGTGGCGACAGCTATGGGGCTTGTCGCCGCCATACCGGCGGTCGCAGGGTACAACCATATAGTCTCCATGCTCGGCAGGATAAACACGCAGATGGAGAGCTTCAGCTCTGATCTGCTAAACGTCATCGAGAAGCAGTCATCGAGATAGAGGCCGGATGGAAAGCGGACGGATAACCGAAAGAAGACACCTCTCGCAGATAAACGTCACGCCGCTTGTCGACGTCATGCTGGTGCTGCTTGTAATATTCATGGTCACTGCCCCGATGATGCAGGCAGGTATTGACGTGAACCTGCCGAAGGTCGAGGCCTCGGCGATAAAGAGCGATGAACAAAGCATCGTAGTGACGGTCGACCGCCTCGGCAGGCTGTACGTAAACGATTCGCTTGTGAGTAGCGCGTCGCTCACGCAGAGGCTCTCGGCTATGAGCGACGCCGTAAATAAAGAGAAGGCCGCAACCGTAGTGCTACGCGCCGACGCCCAAGTCCCATACGGAAAGATAATGGAGGCGATGGCACAGATAAGAAAGTCCGGGATAACGCGTATTGGGCTCATGACAGAACCTGAAGAGGGACCCTCCGATGGCCCACCCCTATGACGGCCCTTCAAGGGGGATGAGAAGGGCTGTAACAGGCTCTCTCATCATACACGCGCTCGTCCTTGCCGCACTGCTCACCATTGGCTGGTCAGGGCAACGCAGCATAATGCAGGACCCGGTCTTCGTCGATATAGTCTCAACCGGCCGGAAGGCGTCAGAACCTGCCGGCAAGGCGATACCGCCCAAGCCTCCGGATGATGCGAGCGCTGACAAGGGAAAAGCTGTAAAAAAAACGGACCAAAAGGCCGAAGCCGACAACGCCCGTCAAAAAGCCGCTGTAAAGATCCCGGCAAAGCAGACATCCAAGGCTGAGCCTAAAGCCGCAAAGAGGCCTGATGATGCCGACGTTGTACTAAGGCGAGATGCCGCTAAAAAAGAGAAAGAGAGAGCCTCTGTCGAAGAGGCACTCAAACGTGTAGCCGAGAAAGTCAGAAAAAAAGATGACGCCTCTGCGATAGAATCGCGCATAGCAGAGATACGGCGCAAAGACGAGGCCGAGCAGGGCGCTATCAAAAAAAGGCTCGCCGACGTGAAAAAGACCCTCGCGCAAAGGCCTCCTGCCTCCGGCATAACGACCGCGCGAGAGACAGGCTCAGGCCGGAGTGCGGCAATCGAAGCGAAGTACCCGGCCTACTACAGCATTATAAAGGACAGGGTCCAGGCCGCGTGGATCTATCCCGAAGGATTCAACGCGAACGACGTCTCTATCGTCATCTCGATCAAGATAGGCAAAAGCGGCAGGCTCATCGACAGCTGGGTAGAGAAAAGCTCCGGCAACAAGAACTTCGACGACTCGCTCATTAACGCCGTAAAGAAGGCATCACCGTTCCCGCCGCTGCCGCAGGACTTCAAGAACGTCTATCTTGAGACAGGCCTGAGGTTCTGCCCGCTTTGCAAGGAGTGATATGATATTCGGAAAACATCTGCTGACAGCCGCCCTCGCGCTGGTCCTGGCTATAGCGCACTGCCTGCCTGCCCTGGCCGAGCCGAAGATCTACATAGACCTCTCGGCGCCTGCGGCGAGAAAGATACCGCTGGCAATACAAGGGTTTGGCTACATAGGCAAAGACGGCGCCAATGAACCTGTAGTCAAAGAGATAGCGAAAGAGATCGTCGACGCTCTAAGGTCCGACCTTCTCTTTTCAAATCTGTTTGGCATAATCGATGAAAAAGCGCACCCTTCAACGCTTCAAGAACCCCATGATACTGTCGCGGATTTTGAGAAGTGGAGACAGGCCGGGGCTGACGGACTCATAAAAGGCGGCTTTTCAGTCGAGGGGGGGAGGCTCACCATTGAGATCCGCTACTTCGACTGCCTCTCTGAGAAACAGGTTACAGGCAGAAGATTTACCGGGAGCGTCGCGAACGCCCGAAGGGTAGTGCACTACTTCTCCGATATGCTTCACGAAGAGCTGACAGGGGAGAGGGGTATATTCACGACGCGCATCATGTTCGTATCGCCCAAGAGCGGGAACAAAGAGGTCTATATAGCCGACTACGACGGCAAAAACGCCATTCAGATCACGCGTAACGGCTCGACGAACCTCTTCCCCCAGTGGGCGCCTGACGGAAAGTCCGTCATCTATGTATCATACAAGAAGCGCTTCCCGTTCCTGTACAGGCTTGACCTTGCGACAGGCAAGGACACCGTCATCTCGTCGCGGCCGGGTGTAAACATCGGGGCGCGGTTCTCCCCTGACGGGACAAAGATCGCGCTTACCCTCTCAGGCCCCAAGTCGCCTGAGCTTAACCTGCTCGACTTGAAGACAGGCGGGTACACGAGGCTTACCGATAACTACGCTATAGATATCTCCCCTGCGTGGTCTGCAGATGGAAGCGCCCTTGCGTTCGTCTCGGATAGCGCTGGAAATCCAAATATCTTTATGCTAAACTTTTCCGATAATAAACCCAAGAGGCTGACCTACACAGGCGCGTTTAACGCCAGCCCTGCATGGTCTCCGGACTCCGGGCGCATCGCCTTCGCCCGCCAGGACAACGGCAGGTTCAATATATGGGTGATGGACCCTGACGGAAGCGACGCCGCTCAGCTCACGTTCGAAGGCAACAATAAGAACCCTTCATGGTCCCCGGACGGCAGACACCTCATCTTCAGTTCTGAAAGCCGCGGACAGTCATCTCTATACATTATGCGGCCGGACGGGACCGGCCTTACAAGGCTTTCAACCGGAATAGGCAACGAGACAGCCCCGGTCTGGTCGCCGCTCCCGCTCCCGCTCCAGAGATAGGCTTCATCGGGCACGGCCTCACAGCATACAGGCCTTTCCCTTTTCAATTGAACATAGAGGAGGCAAAGATGAGAACATCACAGACCATTTTCATGACGATACTACTTGCCGGCGCTATTGCTGTCGCAGGATGCGCGCCCAAGAACCTGAAGACCGAGGAGATCTCGGCAGGCACTGAGCAGACAGAGAAAAAGACCGGCGAGACAACGCCCTCTCAGGGAGAAAACACAATAGTCGTTCCTGACGAAAGGCCGGCACAAGAGCAGACCGTGACGAGCACCGAGCTTACACCGGGGGCGACAGGTTCCGGACCTTCAGCGTCGGCTGATGCGCGGCCTGATTACGCCTCCGTACCTAAGGAAGAGCAGCTGAGCGCGGTCGCAGCCGAGAAAGGACAGCTCTTCACGGTATACTTCGACTACGACAATTATTCGATCAGGGACAACGACGCTGAGAACCTCGCGAAAAACGCCAGATGGCTCGGCTTGAACCAGTCGGTCAAGGTGACCATCGAAGGCCATGCTGACGAAAGAGGCGATGAAGAATACAACCTCGCTCTCGGAGACAAGAGGGCCCAGAGCGTAAAGAGATATTTAAACGACCTCGGCATCTCACCCGCAAGGCTTGACGTACTATCCTACGGGGAAGAAAAGCCTGCCGCCATCGGCCACGACGAAGATGCCTGGTCGAAAAACAGGCGCGCCGAGTTTGTCATACTAAAGTAAGGCGGAGAACCGGGACGAGATGAAGACTTCAAGGATATTAAAATACTCGATCGCTATTGCCCTCACATGCTCGGCCTTAAGCGGCTGCGGCGCGGGGATGCCCTTCATGACGGCTGAACAGGAAGCGCTTGAGACGAACGTCGCAAAGCTCATGAAAGAGAACGAGGCCTTCAACAAGCGCCTCGCCTCCATAGAGGTCGGCGGCGGGACCGAGAACCTGAAAAAGGAGATCGTCTCTTTAAAGTCCTCTTTCGCCGGGACCAACATGGAGATAGAGAAACTGCGCCATGAGTTCTCATTCGTAAGGGGCGCATCCGAAGAGTCCCAGCATGAAAAAGACGACCTGAGAGGGTCTATTGCGGATCTCGGCGCGAAAATAGCGGCGCTCAATGAAAAGATCTCCGCGCTGGATGCCGCAGGCAAGGCCTCAGGTAATACCCTCGTTGAACTTAAGGCGCTGATAAACGGAGCAGATGCGCGGTTATCCGAGGTCAAGGCGCTGGTGGCGACGCTTGAGGGCCGGTTCGCCTCTATGCCCGCTGTAGCGCCTGCAAAGCAGGCCGCCGACCCCGACGCCCTTTACGCGAAGGGCTACAAAGAGACTATGGATAAGGATTATCCTGCGGCAACGGAGACCTTCAGGGAGATACTGGCATCGCACCCGGGACACCGCTACGCCTCCAACGCCCAATACTGGCTCGCAGAGATCCACTATGCAAAGGGCGAATGGGAAAAGGCGATAGTCGAGTTCGACAAGGTGAAAAAGAACTATCCGAAGAGCGAGAAGGTCTCAGCGTCGACGCTCAAGCAGGGATTCGCCTTCGAGAAGCTCGGCTCTAAAAAAGAGGCGCGCCTTCTTATGGAAGAGGTCATAGAGAGGTTCCCCGGCACCGCTGAGGCTGAGATAGCCAGAAAAAAGCTCGCGACGCTGAAATAACGCGGACGCCTCCACGCTTTAATCGGAGATTAGCGCCCTGCGATCTAGCATAGAGAACAGTAGAGACCGGCCGGCCGCAGTCATATAGGCTGCAAACAACTTGAGCACCATCCGGCACATCATCGAGAATCGGTCTCTGGCGTAACATACGGGGGTTTTAACAGATGCCTGGAAAGGTACTGATAGTAGATGATTCGCAACAGGCCAGGAAAGCCATAAAAGAGGCGCTCTCGGGGATCTTCACCGAATTCGTCGAGGCTGACGACGGCCTTGCCGCCATAAAGGCGTTCGTGGAAGAGAAGCCGGGGTTCATCATCTCTGATATAGAGATGCCCTCCATCAACGGCTACAGGTTCATCTCGACCGTCAGGAACATGGAAGACGGGCGCGACGTGCCTATCATCATGCTCTCCGGCACCAAGAACTCGCTAAAGAAAAAACTGACCGGCTTCAACCTCGGTGCGAGCGACTTCGTGATAAAGCCGTTTGACCGCGAGGAGCTCGAAGCAAGGGTCAAATCCCTGCTGAAGATGCGAAACCTAATGGACGAGCTCAAGGAAAAGAACGTCCTTCTGGAAAAGCTTGCCATCACCGACGAGCTGACAGGCCTGTACAACAGGCGGCACTTCTTCGAGGTGGTCCGCGCGCAGATGGCCCTCGGGCTTCGCCACAACTTCAAGGTAGCCTGCCTGCTCATGGACATAGACCACTTCAAGGTGATAAACGACTCCTACGGCCACGCGGCAGGCGACGAGGTCCTGAGAAAAACAGGCAGCCTTTTAAACGCCTGCAGAAGGGACGGCGAGCTTCTGGCGCGCTTCGGCGGCGAAGAGTTCGTAATCTGCCTTTTCAATTCCGGACCTGAAAGCGCCCTGCTTGCGGCCAACAGGTTCAGAACTCTCATCTCCTCGCACGACTTTTCCACGCCTTCGGAAAAGATACCGCAGATAACCGTAAGCCTCGGCGTCGCCATCTATCCGCAAAACAAAGTGATAACCATCGACGACCTGCTGAAAGCGGCCGACAAGGCCCTGTACCGCTCAAAACTCACCGGCAGGGACAGAGTAACGCTCCACGACTGGTCCGATTCAGACACTAACGGGTCTATCGTAAACCCGACCTGAACGCGCAAAAGCCGCTTTCGCCGCGACCTCCACGACCACGCCCCTAGACAGACGCGCAGCAACAACTGACAAAACCGGCATACGCCGCTCAAGATCAAAATCTGTTATAATCTTTCCGAGCAAGTCGCAGGGAGAGGCAATGGACTCAAGGGTATCCATATCCAGGTGCGCTGACTACTCATTCGAGACGGTCTTTGAGGCCGCCAGGAGATCGATAGACCTTCTGGGCGGGATGCGCAGCTTCGTAAAAAAGGGCGAACGGATACTCGTCAAGCCGAACCTGCTCGCGGCAAAGCCGGCAGAGGCGGCTGTCACGACCCACCCGATGCTCGTAAAGGCGATCCTAAGGCTCGTCAAAGAGGCGGGCGCAACTCCGTTCGTAGGCGACAGCCCGGGCATTGGGAGCGCGCTGAAGATCGCTGAAAAGTGCGGCATTATGGACGTTTGCAGGGAAGAGTGCGTCGAGCTTACAGAGCTTAAGACCCTTGTGCTGGTTGAAAACCCTCTCGGGCATACGTTCAAGCGTCTTGAAGTGGCTGACGAGGCGTTAAAGGCTGACGGGATAATAAACCTGCCGAAGCTCAAGACCCACGCCCAGATGCACCTTACGATGGGAGTTAAAAACCTCTTCGGCTGCGTACCGGGCAAGACCAAGCCCCAGTGGCACCTAAGCGCCGGGGTCGACAGCCGCGACTTCGCCGGGATGCTCCTCGACCTCTACTTATTTCTGGGCCCCAGGCTCACGGTCATGGATGCTGTTGTCGGGATGGAGGGCAACGGCCCGGGAAGCGGTGACCCGAGGACCCTCGGATTCATTATGGCCGCCATCGACTGCATAGCAATGGATACCGTAGCCTGCGACCTGCTAGGCGGACAAGCGCACGATGTGCCTATACTCAGGACCGCGTTAAAAAGAGAGATGAAGCAGGCCCAGATCGGCAACGTTACCACCGTTGGCGCGGATATCGATGAGGTCAGGGTCGACGGCTTCCGGTTCCCTCCGAGGTCGAGCGTCAACTTCGCAGAGAGGCTCCCGTACTTCATAGACAAGCGTCTGAGAAAGGCCCTTACCTCAAGGCCGCACATCGATGACAACGCGTGCAACTTATGCAGCGTATGCGTGAACGTCTGTCCGGCCGAGATAATGACGAACAAAAAAAGGATCGAGATAGACTACGACAGGTGCATCAGGTGCTACTGCTGTCAGGAGATGTGCCCGCAGGGCGCTATTGCTCCGCGACAGGGGTGGCTCAAGAGGCTCATCCCCGGGATGTAATCGTCTGCGCCCCTGAAAACCCTTGCGAAAAATACCCGCTCTGAGATAAAATCCCTCTAATGCATCGTCTATCTCCCATAATCCGCGCGCTCTCAGGAGACGTCTCTTCGTTCGTCTCCCGCCTTTTCGAAACCATCAGGCCGGGCGCTCCGGCAATGCTGATATTACTGCCTGCCATAGCCATTGCGTTTTTAACCCCGCACGGATGCTGGGCAGGGCCTGAAACAAAAAAAGACCGCATGCCTATCCCTATCATAAAGGCCGCGAACGGGTCTGCAGAGGGCTGGCAGCTCAAAGAATGGTCAGGCAAGGCCAGGTACGAGGTGATCGAGACTGAGGCAGGCAGTACGCTCCACCTCTCAAGCAACGCCACATCTACCGCCCTGTATAAAGAGGCGCGGTTCAACATAAAAGACCTTCCGACCCTCAACTGGAAATGGAAGGCGACAAAACTCCCGGCTGGCGGCGACGTAAGAAAGAAGAGTACCGACGACCAGGCGGTCCAGGTCTATGTCATCTTCCCGAGATGGCCTGAGGCTGTAAACAGCAGGCTCGTCGGCTACATCTGGGACACTACCGCGCCTGTTGGTTCGATAGTAACGAGCACAAAGACCTCGAACGTCAGATACATAGTCGTCAGAAGCGGCGAGGCTGACCTCGGACGCTGGTTGAGCGAACAGAGAAACGTCTACGCCGACTATAAAAAGCTCTTTAACGAAGAACCTCCCGAGGCAGGCAGGGTCTCTGTCATGATAGACTCCGATAACACGAAGAGCGCGGCAGAGTCTTTTGTAGCTGAGATATACTTCTCGAAGTGACCCTCCCGCAGATCTCGATGACCGGCACAAACGACCGGATGCAGAGATATCCGCTCAGAGTTGTCTTGTCCCGACAGAAACATCTCCGGCATACGACCGCGCCGGAAAGAGCGGGCATGGAGGCCTTTAAAGCCGTCAGGAAACAGAGACATTATGAAGGCGCGGCTACGAAGCCTCGCAGATGGCTTTCACTTACGAACCGGAAGCAGGGCCTATTCGACTTCAGGCCGCCCCTTATGAGATACGGAGCAGATATTGGCCAGAGAGGCGACCCGGATAAAGAAACGCATAGCGGCCGCATCCATCTTCATAGTGGCCTCCTCGGCGCTCGCCCTCACGATTTATCTATGGCTTACACCTGTCGACGTCTCGCGCTGGGCCCCTGAGATATCCTCATTCATAGGGGTGCGTACTGGCCGCAGTGTTTCCGTAGATTCAGTCATAGTCCGATTCCTTCCATACCCTGATATCACTATAAAAGGCCTCGACATATCAGACGACACAGGCCCTTTCATCCGCTCCGGAACGTTGCGGCTGAAGGTCCGCTATCTTCCTCTTCTGATGCGAAGACTGCACATATCAGCCCTTGATCTAAAGGGCGCGACCATACGCGTAAAAAAATACGCAGACTCAACGACAAACATCGACGATCTCCTAATGGGGCGTGGCGGCGTAGCAGCACGAAGCGGCTTTGGCATCAAGGTGGATTCGGCGAGGCTCGAATCAGGGACGCTTTTTTTCACTGACATGGCAACGCCGGGGGAGCCCTCTTTCGAGATCGCCGGCCTTCGCGGCATAGTGTCAACTGCGAAGGGGGCGAAGCGGTTTGAACTCGACGGAATGCTGGTGCCAGGCACGAAGGTCGCGCTCGACGGCGTACTGGGCCCTGACCGGATCACAGGCAACGGGCATATAACAGCCTTCGCACTCGGGCGGCTGACCCCTTACGCACAGAGTCTTTCGCATGGGGCCTCGCTGAGAGGCAAGGCAGACGCGGCCTTTTCATACGCGCATGGCAACGACCGCGAGATCAAGGTCAGCCTGAGCTACATAGCACTCGGCCTCGGCCTCCCTGAGATATTCGACAAGAACATACATTCGCCGAATGGGTCGGCGATCGTCAGTGCAAGATCAGGAAAAGACTCTAGCGGATTTAAGATCGAAGACGCGCGCATCACTTTGCCGGGCTTCTCTCTCACCGGCTTTTTAACTGTAGACGGATCATCCGAAGAAAAGACCGTCCGCGCCGGGTTCACTTCAACACCGGCGCCGTTGGCATCCCTTGCAGACCTTATACCGACAAAGAGACTGCCTCAAAAAACAAGAGATGCGATCGAGCTGTTTACTCCTCAAGGCGGGAGTGTAACAATAAAAGCGATGGAGATCGACGCAAGGCTTTCCGACCTTAAGAGCGCCTTGCTTTTGGCAGTGCCTCCGGTATACCTGAGACTCGGACTAAACAACCTTCAGTTCAGGGTCAACGGGTTTGACGAGCCCTTCTCAGGCATAAGCGGCGAGGTCCATCTCAAGGGAGAGCGGATCGTCGTAAAAGACGGGGCGGCAAGATATGGCAACAACACCGTAAGGTCTGTAAACGCCCATCTCACAGATATCACCGGCAACGCGGCCTACTTGGGCGCAGCCGAAGGCTCGATCGAAGCCGAAGCGGGCCTCGCTATCGCCAAAGGCATTGCCGGAGAAAAAAAAGGCGCCGGCGCACAGATGCTCGGCAAGGCCATCGCCTCAGGCAGGATAGACATTACCATAAACGCAGGAGGCCGCTTTAAAGACCGTCTGCCGCAGAGGTACTCCGGGTCGGTCTTCGTATCGGATGCGTCCTTGAGCTATCCGGGTTCACCCATATCCATTGAATCGCTCAACGCTGACGCGCTCTTTGACGAGAAATCGGTCCTGATAACAGGCCTTCGAGCATCTGACGGCAGTTCTTTTATGGTTATGAACGGACGGATATCCGACTATGCGGGAGAGGACCCCTCTTTCACATTGGCCGCCGAGTGCAAAATAGATTCAGGCACAGTAGATGCGATAATTAAGGAGACTTCTGCGGCAGGCGAACTTTACACCGAAGGTTATGCCGCAGTCAAGCTCACAGCCCAGGGGACCGGAGGCTCCGCAAGGATATCTCTGATGGCAGACGCTACACAGGCAAGGATAGCGTACAGGGATTATATCCGCAAAGAGGAATACTTTCCTGCGGCAATCACGGCTTTTCTGGAGACATCAAACGAAGGGATCGCGATCAAAAAGGCCTCAGTGAAGGCAGGCTCGTCCGCGATAGAGCTTTCAGGCCAGATGGATCGAGGCAACGGGTCGTACGACATAAAGACGTACTCTCATGAGCTTTTACTCGAAGACCTCGACTCCGTCTCGCCGTATCTAAGGAGCGAGTACCCGTCATCAGGGCTTGTCTCATTCGAGATAAACGCGACCAGAGCCTCACAAGAGACGCGCCCTTCGTATAAGGGCGCGGTTACCGTAACGAGCGGCAGGTTCAAGACGCCATTTCTCGAGAGCGCGGTAGAGAGGCTTGACGCTACCGCGTCGTTTGACGGTCATGCCGGCCACATGGTCATAGACAGGATGTACGTCGGCAGATCAGACCTCAGAGGCACTGTCGATATCGACGATATCTCCGGGCGAAAGATCCGGTTCAACCTCGCCTCGACCCATCTGGAGAGCGGCGACCTCATCCCTAAAGAACGCCTGCGCTCACTGGCAAGGCGACGGATCAGGCCTCTCGTCACCGGTTCAGGTACCATAACAATAGCCGAGGGCGACGCGTGGGGGCATAGCTTCAAAGAGATGAACGCCTCAATAGAGATGGAAAAAGACCTGGTCCACTTCAATCCTGTAGGCATGCGGATAGACGGAGGAAATATCAGCGCCGCCGCCAGCTACCACAGAAATGACGAAGACCCTCTTCTATTCGAAGCCGCGGCTGTGGCGTCAGGGATTGAAATTGAGCCGATGCTTGCCGCCTTCGGCGTAAAAAAACAGATCCTCGCCGGTACGCTCAAAGGCAGCGGCGCGCTCTGGGCGACAAGAGGGGCCCAGCCTTTCTCCTCCGGGCTTAACGGGGACCTCAGGCTCGAGGCAGATAACGGAAGGCTCTGGAAGTTCCAGGTCATGGCAGGGATATTTTCAGTCGTCAACATACTCTCGATAGACGAACTATTCGAGGAAGGCCTCCCGTACAAGACGCTTTCAGGCAGTTTCACGGTAAGAGACGGCATGATCTCCACAGAAGACATGAACCTTGACAGCGCCTCCCTGAGGATGTCAGCCTCAGGAGAGATTGACCTGCCGAACTCGAGCATAAACGGGGTGCTGGCGATGCACCCGCTTGTGACCATAGACAAGATAGTATCCAACATACCGCTTGCCGGATACATAATAACCGGCAGGAACGAATCTACCGCCAGCATATACTTCGGGGTGGAAGGGCCTCTGAAAGAAGCGGAGGTGAGCCTTCTGCCTGTAAAAAGCGTTGAGGAAGGCGTCCTGGGCATACTTGAGAGGCTTATAAAGACACCGATAAGGCTGCTTGAAAACGAGGAGCGAAAATAAGATGGCACAGACCGGATTCTGGAACAGACTTAAAGCGAACTGGTATCAAAAGGGGCTCGCATACTCTACCTTCCCTGATGTAGCGCTCTCATTCATACTTCCGAGGATAACCGGCGCTAAGACGGTGCTGGATATCGGGGCCGGATGCGGCACGCTCTCCATACCGCTCGCGAAGGCAGGCAAGAGCGTGACAGCCCTTGACGCGGCCCCATCGATGATCGAGCTTCTGGATAAAGAGATCGAGCAGCAGGGGATAAGCGGGATAAAGACTATCAGGGCCGCGTGGGGCGAAGTCGCTCTCAAGGCGCACGACGTGGTCCTGCTTGCAAACGTCCCTACGATACTTCAGGAGCCTGAACCGTTTTTGAGCAAGGTCGGCTCGCTCGCTAAAAAGGCCGTGTTTATCATAGAGAACGCAGACCCGAAAGGCGATAAGTTCTACTACAGGGAGCTATACCCGCTGGTCTTTAACAGGCCCTTCGGCGAAAGGTCCGATTACCTCAAGACCTATACAGCCCTTCATTCCATGGGGATCTGCGCGAACGTGGAGATAATCGAGTACGACTTCGACCAGCCGTTCGACTCGATCGATGAGGCCGTTGCCTTCTGGAAAGAGTACATGGGGATAGTAACGGAAGAACACGACAGGACGCTCAAGGGGTTTTTAGAGACAAAGCTCATCCGCAAAAAGAAGGTCCTGCTCGCGCGCTTCCACAAGAGGTCCGCTATCATCTGGTGGAAGACCGGAAAGACTATGAAGGTCAAGGATACTCCGCCCGCCTGACGTGAGCCGGAATTGCGGCCTGCGCCCTCAGACGGTCAGAAGCTGTGAGAGCTCTTCATGAGCAAGGATACTCCGAGGTAGGTGAAGATGACTATGAAAAAGCCGATGACCGTCGCCACTGATAGCCCCCTGCCGCGCCACTCGCGTACGTAATAGGCGTGCATGGCCCCGGCGTAGAAAAACCAGACGATAAAAGACCAGAGGACCTTCGGCTCCCAGAGCCAGTAGGTCCCCCATGCGAGATACGCCCAGACAGCGCCTGCGAACATCGAGGCTGAAAAAAAGAAGAACCCCCAGAGGATGCTTTTACCGGCTATGTCCTGGAACTTCTTCATCTCGGTCTCATCCGAGCGCCGCAGATCATGTATCAGATAAAGGAGCGCCGCGGAGAAGGCGAGCGTAAAAAGAGCGTAAGCCGCAAATGACGAGATGACGTGTGTTTCGAACCAGCGCGTCCTGAGTATCAGGGTAAGCGGGCCGCCCGGCTTTTCCTTAACAAGGGCGAAGGCGAGTGCTAACATGGCCACAGGCACGGTGAAGAGCTCGGTGAGCCTTTCTCTGTACCTGTAGATCACGATGACGCTCACCACTATCGTCATCCATGAGAAGAAGACGAGAGTTTCGTACATCGAGGCCATCGGCGCGTGCCCGGTGGAATATATCCTCTGTATGAGCCCGGCGGTGTGGACGACGGCCCCCAGCGCGAGAAGCCGCCTGGATATGGGTTCGAGCCACTCGTTCTTCAAGAGGTGATGGAGCGATACGGCGATAAGCCCGGCGAGATAGATCGAGAAAGCCGCTATTATAAAAGGTCTCATGATTTCAGTTCTGCCTGCAAAGCCCGGTAGCAACTCCGCAGGTTCATCTTCCCCTTTGGTCAGGCCAGATATAGGAGTGGAGCTGGAGCTGGAGCCTCACGCTGAGGCCGTCTTTCAATATCCATTCGGCAAGGACGTCAGGCTTGAGAGTCGTCTTTACAGGCGCGAAAAGGATCTTAAGCGTCCTGTCCTTCAGGTATCTCTCTACAAAATCCCTGGCGAACTCGTAATCCACCCTGCCGCCGATGACAAACTTGACCTCGTCATCGGGCAAAAGGTGTCCGAGGTTCTCGATAAGGAAAGACCCGGCGTGCCCGCTCGAAGGACACTTGACGTCGACTATCTTCACGAGCCGTCTGTCGAGGCCTGCAAGGCTTACAGTCCCGTTAGTCTCAAGGAGCACCACGTAGCCGTCGTCAAGAAGCCTCTGCATTATAACCCTTGACCCGTCTTGTAGCAAGGGTTCTCCGCCTGTTATCTCGGCAAGCCTGCAGCTGAAGCGCCTGACCTCGGAGAGGACTTCGTCGGCCGAGAGTTCTCTCGCGCCACCAATGGTCCTTGCGAACCCG
The DNA here is from genome assembly GCA_038043525.1 of Deltaproteobacteria bacterium. Classification (GTDB taxonomy): domain Bacteria; phylum Desulfobacterota; class GWC2-55-46; order GWC2-55-46; family GWC2-55-46; genus JBBTBW01. The sequence goes on from JBBTBW010000007.1 coordinate 24,857, forward strand.
CTGTCGCACCATGCGCACGAGAGGTTGCACCCGGCAAATCTCACAAAAACGCAAGGAAGCCCTGCGTAAGTAGACTCGCCCTGTATGCTGAGAAATATTTCGCTTATCCGCATGAGATATTATCTTCCGTCCTGCTCAAGATATCCGCCGAAGCCTGCCGCGCACCTGAGCATGGATACACCGGAGCGGCCTGACCGAATCAGTCCCTATCCGTTCTTTTTTACGTCCGTTCCTTCTTTTCTGGTATCTTCGGCCTTTGTCTTCTTCTCAGGAGGCCTGCCGAATTCCTTGTAGCCTCTGGCAAGCGCAAGGAGCTTTTTTTCGACAAGGTGGTTGATAGTCCCTTCAGTGAACGCGCCGCCGTCCCCGCGAACCCCTATAGGCATGCCGGTAAGTATCTCCATGCCGTCGTCAACATTATCTATCGGATATATGGCGAACCTGCCCTCGCTCACGGCATCGACAACCTCTTTTTTAAGCATCAGATGCCTGACGTTCCGCCTGGGGATTATTACGCCTTGAGTGCCTGTCAACCCCTTTGCCATGCAGACATCAAAGAAACCCTCTATCTTCTCGTTTACCCCGCCTATGGGCTGGACCTCTCCGAGCTGGTTCATGGAGCCTGTGACGGCTATCCCCTGATCGATAGGCGCCCCTGACAGACTTGAAAGAAGCGCGTATACCTCGGTGCAGGTGGCGCTGTCGCCCTCGATCTCGTCATAGAGCTGCTCGAACGTTATCGAAGCTGAAAACGTGATCGGGAAGGACTGCGCGTATCTCTCGCCGAGAAAGCTCGTGAGGATGAGAAGGGCCTTGTTATGGATCTTCCCGCTCATCTTCACCTCGCGCTCTATATTGACGACGCCTGAGTCTCCCATGTAGGTCCTAGCCGTTATCCTCGAAGGCTTGCCAAAGGCGCGATCGCCCGGGTCAAGTACGGCAAGGCCGTTCACCTGGCCTGCGACTTTCCCCTCTATCGTCACCATCAGGGTATCTTCGACTATGAAGTCCCTGAGCCTGTCCTCTATCTTGGAGCCCCTGTAGATCCGCTCCTTATCAGCCTTCTCGACATGCTCATACCCGACAGTAGAGGCGCCGGCCTGCTCGGCCCAATAGCTCGACTCGGCTATGATGTTGGATATCTCATTGAAACGCGCGGAGAGCCTCTCCTTATCTCCGGAGAGCCTGCAACCGAGTTCCACCACCCTTGCGACACCGGTCTTGTCGAACGGAAGGAGTTTTTCCTGCGCGCAGCGCGTTGCGATGAAGTACGCGTACTTCTCGATGCTTGAGCTCTCCTTCGGCATGACGTTGTCAAAGTCCGCCTTGACCTTAAAGAGCTTCCTGTACTCGCTGTCGAGGTTGTAAAGGAGATAATATATGAACGGCTCGCCTATGAGCACTATCTTTATCTTCACGGGGATAGGCTCGGGCTTGAGCGTGGTAGAAGAGACGAGCCTGTACTGCTCCCATACGTCTTCTATGCGCGCCTCCCTGTTTTTGAGCATCCTCTTGATCGAATCATAGACAAAGATATTCCTCAGCATGTCCATCGCGTTTATTATCAGGTATCCGCCGTTGGCCTTGTGTACTGCGCCTCCCCTGACCATAGTGAAGTCGGTTGTCGCTACACCCAGCTGGACCCTGTACTCGATCCTGCCGAAGAGGTTGTAGTACGTCGGGTTCGTCTCGAATACGACAGGGGCGCCTTGAGAGTCCTTGTTGTTGACTATGAGGTTTACCTTGAAACGCTCAAAGGTCGGCTCCTGCCTCGGAAGCCTCATGCCGCCGATGTTGATGGGCTGTTCATCCTTTGACCTGAAGTCGTCGATGCTGGCAAGGATGTTCTCTCTGATGCCGTTTAAATACTCGATGACTCTCGCAAATGCGGAGAACTTCTCCAGCAGGTCGTTTACCAGAGGATTGACCACATACTGCACGACTTCTCTGTCAAGGGCGTTTATCCTGTCTTTAGCCTCTTTTTCAATGGTGCGCGCCTCCCTGATCGCGTCGCTCAGGCGGTCCTGCATCTGCTTCAGATCTTCCTCGAAGGCCGCCTTCTTGTCAGGCGGGAGGGCGGCAAATTCATCCTGGCTCATGGCCTTGCCGCTTTTTGCCGGCAAGACCGAAAGCCCGCTCACTGATTTTTTAAGGACCAGGGAACGCTCCATCACCTTCTGCTCTAACCTGAAAAATATCGCGCGCGTCCTCTCCTGCTGCCCCTCCAATATCTCATCCCTGTGCTTTTCATAATCCTTCGACTCGAAGACCCTGGGAATATCCCGGAGCAAGACCGAGACGAGATCGTCCATCTCGACGGCCAGCCCAGAGCCCATACCCGGAGGCAGGGACAGAGCGCTGGGACAATCAGGGTCGGAGAAGTTGAAGACATAACACCAGTCATCAGGGACCGTTTCGGCCTTCGCCCTTGCCTCGACTATGTCCCTTACCGTAGTCCCCTTTCCTGTGCCGCTGTCGCCGAGGACGTATATGTTGAAGTTATGGTTCTGGATGCCGAGGCCGAAGTCGATAGATCGCAGGGCGCGCTGCTGGCCGATTATCTCCTGCAAGGAAGGGAGCTCAGCCGTTGTGGTGAATGAGAATTGGCCGGGGTCGCACTTCCAGCAAAGGTCTTCAACTGAGAGAGGACTGATCTTGGACATAACACCCCCTTGGGCATAGGTAAAATTCAGTATAGGACCGCGGATCGATATCTACCGGCATGCGCCGCTTAAGCCTGACAACAAGGCCGGACCCGGCCTTGTCATGGAAATGAAAAGCAAACAAACGCCGGAAAAGCAAAACCGGACGCCAATGCAAACGCGCATGCGAAAAAGGGTCAGTGGAGATGCTCCCGCTCCCTGTGCGCGAGCTTCCTGAGCACATCATTCGAATCGCACCCGATGCACTCCGCCTGAAGCGTAGTATAGAAGATGTGGTGGCAACGGGCAAGCCTTTCATTTACCTCGGAGAATATCTCCCCCATCCGCCACCTCTGCATCGGATCGATGTCGACATGGGCCGAGAGGGCATGGACGTTGTGGCATATCGACCAGACATGGAGGCTGTGTATGCTTTTAACCCCGTCCGAGGCCATGATCTCCTCTATGACGCTACCTAAGTCTATCTCCTTCGGCACCCCCTCAAGGAGTATGTGAGATGAATCCCGCATAATGCCGTAGGCTCCGTAGAGGATGATCGCGCCGATGACAAAGCTCAACAGCGGGTCCGCCGGATACCATGAGGTAAAATAGATAATAATAGCGCCGATTATCACGCCAACTGAAGCGGCCGCGTCGCCGACCACATGATAAAACGCGCTCTTTACATTCATGTCGCTTGCGGCAAAGTGCCTGAGCCAGAGCGCCACGACAAGATTGACTACAAGCCCCACAAAGGCGACTATCATCATGCCTGCGGACTCGACAGGCTGCGGGTCGAGAAGCCTTTTGTATGCCATGTAGAAGATGAAAAGGGTCGTTGCGAGAAGGACGAAGCTGTTTATGAATGAGACAAAGACCTCTACCCTGTGAAGTCCGTAGGTCCGCTTCTCTGTAGGCGGCATGCCTGATATGTATATCGCGAACCAGCTGAGGCTAAGGGCGAACACGTCCATGAATACATGCAGCGCGTCAGACATGAGGGCAAGGCTGTTTGTAAGGTATCCCCCGACAAGCTCGACGACAAAGACAGCTCCGGTAAGAAGTATCGAGATCTTAAGCCTCGACTTTACGGCCGCATCGACCGCGTGGCCGTGGTTATGCTCATGAAGGCAGGCGCCTTTCGTATCTTTAGGGCCCATATTCCCCCGCTTAAGCTTAGGTTATAACCCAGACACTCTCTTTCTTCAATGATACCCTGACAACTCTGCCGGTGGCAAGCCCCAACTTCCTCAGGACGAAGTTTGGGAGCTCCACTTTGAGGAGCGTATCATTGATGCCGGTCTTTAAGAACAGGATGTGTGTAGAACCCCTTCCTATCGTCGATACGATCTCGCATTCGAAGATATTGTCCTGTATCTTCGGGTCGACTGCCCTGTCAGGCCTTATGACGAGGATCTCCTCAGGCCGTATGCAAAGGCTCACCGCCTTGCCCTGCCTAAGGTCCGCCTCAGGCTGGCGGATGGCCTTCACCAAGCCCAGCCCCTTGCAGTCGATGACGGCATACAAGCTGTCAGTGCTGACCACTACCCCGTCAAAGATGTTGCGAAAGCCCATGAACCTGGCGACGTTTCTGGTCTTTGGCCTGTAGAAGACCTCCTCACGAAGGCCCATCTGCTCTATCCGTCCGTTATTCACGACAGCCATCCTTTTACCCAGCATGAAGGCCTCTTCAAGGTCATGCGTGACAAGGACCGTAGTTATAGGGAACATCTTGTGGATGTTCAAGAGATCCATCCTGAGCTTCTCTCTCACCTGATAGTCGAGCGCTGAGAACGGCTCATCCAATAAAAGTATATCAGGCTCGGAGGCAAGTGTCCTGGCGAGAGCCACCCTCTGCTTCTGGCCGCCTGAAAGCTCATGCGGGTACCTCTGCTCAAGACCGGAGAGCCTCATGAGCGCGATGAGGTCAGCGACCTTTCTTGTACCTGCCGCGCCCTTAGGATCAAGACTGCCGTAGGTGATGTTTGCGGCTACAGTCATGTGAGGGAAGAGTGCGTAATCCTGAAAGAGATACCCGATCTTCCTGTCCCTGATGGGCACGTTCAGGCCGGCCTCTGAGTCGAATAGCCTCTCAGAGCCGAGCGTCACCCTGCCCGCATCAGGCCTTACTATCCCTGAGATCATTTTTAGAATCATCGTCTTTCCGGCGCCTGAAGGGCCGAAAAGCACCAGTAGCTCCTCATCGAGGAGGAGCTCCACGTCGATATCGAAGCCCTCGAGCCCCTTTTTGAGCTTAACGTCGAGAGCCATCTAAAACCTCCCCTTCGTGAACCTGCCTGCCGCAAAAAGGACTACGAAAGAAAAGAGCGTTATAACGCCGACAAGCGTATTGGCCACTGAGCTCTGGCCCGCCTGCACTGCGTCGTAGATCGCGATAGGCAGTGTCTGCGTAAGGCCGGGGATATTACCGGCTATCATAAGGGTAGCGCCGAATTCGCCGGTCGCCCTTGCAAAGGCCATCACCGCCCCTGCGGCTATGCCGCGCCACGCAAGCGGCAGCGTTATGGTCTTTATTATCTCGAACTCTGTCTTGCCCAAGAGCCTGGCCGCGTCCTCAAGGTCCTTGCCGACTGACTCGAAGGCGGCCCTGGCAGGCTTGACGAAGAGCGGAAATGACGAGATAAAGGCCGCTACGACCGCCCCCTTCCATGTAAAGACTATCTGAATCCCGAGGACGTCCTCAAGGAACCTGCCTATAGGGCCTGATCTACCGAATACGGTAAGGAGGTAGTAGCCAAGTACCGTAGGAGGGATGACGAGCGGCTGCATGATGAGGACGTCTACAATGCGCTTGCCGAAAAAATCCCTGCGAGCCATAACAAGGGCGACGGCAAGCCCTATTATGACCGTGAAAAAAGTCGCTATAAACGAGACCTTGGCTGTAAGAAAGAGCGGGAAGAGATCCATCGGAATCCTTTTCAAGCTTCGAATAATAACCGGGGAGCTGAATATACCTGTCAAGAGAGGTAGCGTAACCCTGTATCGACAAGCTAAAAGTCAGTCGGCCCGGCGTTTTCACCTGATGCCTGATGAGTCAACATGAAAGAAACGTAAAAAAAACTACCGGGTCTGACCGAATAAAACGCATCAATACCGCAATTTCAAGGATACGCAGAGCGCACGCCTCGGCCATTTTTACGGGAGGGTGAACCCGTAGTTTTTCAACACAGACCTGCCAAGCGGCCCGCATGCGTATTCAAGAAAGGCCCTTGCTACCGCTTTGTCCCTTGAACCCCTGATTACGGCCGCCACCTGGTTTATCGGGCCATGCAGCTTCGTATCTATCCCGGAATACTTTACCTGCTCAGCCTTTGCCAGAGAAAGCGCTATCAGGCCTGCCTGCGCGTCGCCTGTCTGGATATACTGCATCGCCTGCCTGATATTTTCCGCATAGACCAGCTTTCCCTTGACCCTTGAAAGAAGCCCTGCGGATTTAAGCGCCTCCATTGCCGCAATGCCATAAGGGGCATGGTCCGGGTTCGCGATGACTATCCTTTTTATCTCAGGCCTTGTCAGGTCTTCAAGAGTCGGTCTATCGATGGATATACCTTTACCCACGGCCAGCACCAGCGCCCCCCTCGCATAGAGACGCTCAGTGCCTGTGAGAGTATGTCCGCCTTTTTTAAGTACGTCCATATAAGTCTCTCCGGCAGAGAAAAAAAGATCAAACGGCGCGCCCTGCTCGATCTGCCTGGTGAGCATGCCTGTAGAGCCGAAAGAGATGACCACCCGAGCGCCTGTCTCGGCCTCGAACGAGGCGGATATCTCCTTCAAGGCAAACGCAAGGTCAGAGGCGGCGGCGACCGTTATCTGCCTGCCCTTAAACCCCTCGGCGACAGATGCGCCGGCGAGAAAGGCAAGCATAACAATCGAGATCGATAAAATAACTGAAAGACGCAGAAACCCGGAAAGCGCCCTAATCATAAACACCTCATTCAAACATGAATAGTCTTGAAGATCTTGCAGACAAAAAAAGGCCAACCCATGGAAAGGCCGGCCTTGAAGCGAATCTCCTTTCCAATGGGGAGGCACGGCCGTTTCCAGCCGCACCCTGACGGCCAACTGCCATTCCCGCAAGGGCTTAAGGCGCGTTGGCTCGGAGATCATTGCCATATTCGATTTTCTAAAGATGCGCCTTGCAACCGATACCAGATGAGTCTAACACAAACCCGGCGGCCGAGTCAATTTCAAGGCTTCACATAAGGGATATGGAATGAGAACCTCGCGCCGGTATCTTTGCCCGGCTCGCTCCAGACCCTGCCTCCGTGCGCCTCCACGAAGCTCTTGACTACTGAAAGACCGAGGCCCGCGCTCCCGCTCCTGATCCCGTCCTCACCCTGATAGAAAGCCTCGAATATCCTCTCGGCATCTTTGCGGCTTATCCCTCTGCCATCATCCTCTACCGTCACGGCAAGACCTTTGTCGTCGATGACAAACCGCACCTCTACTAATGTCGAGGCATATTTAAAGGCGTTGCAAATGAGATTATACAGCACCCTGTTCAGTTTCTCGATATCTACGAATATCTCCGCGTCATCGAATATATAGTCGGCATAATCGACCCCGTTTACGACAAACCTCTTGCCTACTGCCTCAAACGGCATCGCCGCTTCTCGCAGTATCTGCGAGAACAAGACACTCTTCCTGTCAAGCGGCAGATTGGCGCCGCGCTGAAGCCTGCTGTAATCGAGGATGTCGGCGGTCATGTGGCTGAGCCTCTGAGATGAATGCTTTATGACATCTATCTTCTTCCTCGCCTTCTCCGGGCTCATGGCCTCGATCTGCATCTGAAGGAGATCGGAGTTGAGCATGATCGTGGTAAGCGGCCCTCTCATGTCATGTACGATGTAATCGATGTATATCTTCCTCAGCCTCTCCAGCTCCTTCTCGACTGTCATGTCAAGGGCGACTCCGAGAAAGTTCACTACCTCTCCGCTCTCATCCTTTATCGCGCTTATGGTGAGAAGCGCCGGGACCTCTGTCCCGTCCTTACGCAGGTTTATTATCTCGCCCCGCCAGTAGCCGATTGCCTGGTCGAGTATATCTGCCCACATGCTGGAGTAAAGCTCTCTGGATGAGTGATGGGACTTGAGTATGCGCGGGTTGGCGCCCAACAGCTCGCCGCGCGAATATCCGTAGGTATCGAGAAAGGCCTGATTAACGTCAAGGATGCACCCGCGCGTATCGGTCACAGCTACGGCGTCGTTTGAAAACCTGAACATCCTTTGAAACTCGTTTGAAAATAACGGAGGAGTAGCTACTCCCGGGACTGAATCAAAGGTGAGGACTACTGAATAGACCCTCCCCTGCCTGTCCTGCATCGGGTAGAAAGAGATGTACGAGGTTAGAGAAGATCCGTCCTTCCTGACAAGCCCGGTCTTCAGGCCATGCACAGCGCCTGTCGACTTTGAACGCTCGATCGTCTCCTTGAGATCTACCGCTTCTGCCGCAGTTAAAACAAGATCTACGCTCTGGCCGACAAGGTCGCCTGAGACGTAGCCAAGCATCTCCAGGATGCCGTTATCAACCCTGATTATCAGGCCGTCCGGGGTTAAAGTAAGACTTGCATGGTTGAGCATCTTGACGGATCTCCTGTAGCGCGCAACGAGTATCGGCATAAGAGGCTTCAACCCGGCCGAGAGAGGTCGTGCCGTTCGCCTTGGCCGACCCTGTATGCAGGTGTAAAAACATCTGAAAAGAGGCCTCAGGACCAAACCCCTACTGATACCCTGAAAACAGCCCTAATATTTTAATCCCTGCATCTTAAATCTGCAAGGGTTTTTAAAGACAACAGAGGATTAAAAGGGGCGGGCTGAGATAGCGAGTTCGCTAAACATGGGAAAAAGACCTTGATATAACCGTCATTCGAGGCCTTGGGTGATGGGGCGCCATGCTCGGCCTATTGACAAAGACCGGTTGAGATCTTTGACGGAGAGTCAAGTGCCGAGGCCGTCTACTCAGACCTCGTAGCCTCTCGGCGTTATCATAACGCCTTCTACAATTCAACCGATGATACATGTGCTAAAATCTCAGACCTCGTAGCCCCTCGGCGTTATCATAACGCCTCCATGAGCAAACGTAGATGAGTTGCCGACTATCAGGATAGTAAGCATGTCTATATCATCAAGACAGGCTTCTATTGCCCCGAGCGTGGAGATGACCGCGCTCTCGCCCGCCCTCGTCGCATTCCGCACTATGCCGACAGGGGTAGACGGAGACCTGGACCCTGAAATAATAGTGAGCGCCTTTCTGAGCCCCTCCACCCTCTTCGAGCTCTTCGGATTATAAAGGGCTATCACGAAATCAGCCTCTGCGGCGGCCTTAACCCTCTTTTCTATCAGGTCCCAGTCAGTCAGAAGATCTGACAGGGATATTGAGGCGAAGTCATGCATCAGAGGCGCGCCTAGTATGGCGGCCGCGGATACGAAAGCCGGTATGCCCGGGACGACCTCTATCCGGACGGGAGTGCCACCTTCGTTCATAGAGAGCTGGAATATGAGCCCTGCCATGCCGTATATCCCCGCGTCGCCTGAACATACGACAGCCACCGTCTTGCCTGATCTGGCGTATTCAAGGGCCTTTTCGCACCGCTCGACCTCGAAGGTCATCCCGGTAGTAAATACCTCTTTGCCATCTATCAACGGCTTTACAAGATCGACGTACCTTGTATACCCGACTATCACATCGGAACCTGTCAAAACCTCTGTCGCGCGTCCGGTAATATGAGAAAGCCCTCCCGGGCCGATGCCTACGACGTAAACGGCGCCCGTGCCAGCGCCACCGCTACCCTGCCTGTCTTCTGTTTTCTCAGCCATATCCTTTTTACCCCCGCTGAAATAAGCGCAGCACTCTCGCATACGCTCCCTGTACCGGTCCTTCCATAAACTATCTTCGACCTGCCTGAAGGAGGCCTTATCCTGTCAAGCTCCGGTGCGCTAAAACAGTTTATATCAAGCCCCATCTTCGATGCGAACCTCAAAAGGCCAGGCTCGCTGCCTTTAATGTCAATCGTCGCTACAGACCTTATTGAAAGAAGCGATACGCCGGTTTTTTCAAGCGCCGCATCTACTGCAAGACGGACCTCTTTCGCGCTAACGCCCATGCCGCACCCAATGCCTAAGACAAATTCTTTAGGCCTCATTATAAGAGTCCTGTCTTTGATAGCGGCAGGCACATTTGAGGCTTCAAAAGGGGTTATCATGATAACTGCGCCGAACTCGCCTGAGGCCGGATAACCGCCGCGAAACCTGAACGGCCCGGCGCCTTTAAACCTCTCGCGTATCGCTGCGAGCCGCGCCCTGTCGGCATCTATGACAAGCACGGCAGCACCCTTTAATATGGCCGAATTTACGCGCTTGATCTTCTTTGGGTCCTGTATAACGAGGGAGAACGCCTTTGAGATATCCTCTGCGCAGGCAAGCCCTGCCGCGTCAGTCGCAGTCGTGATGACCGGCTCGGCCCCGTACACGGCGGCAAGTTCTCTTGCCAGCTCGTTTGCTCCGCCAAGGTGGCCTGAAAGAAGGCTTATGACAAACCTGCCTCCATCGTCCATCACTACTACCGCAGGGTCGAGGTGCTTTCCCTTAAGATGCGGCGCTACCACCCTCACCGCTATACCTGTCGCACCGATAAAGAAAAGGGCCTTCGATGATGAGAAGGCCTCCTTAACAGCCGCCTTCAGGCCGCCGTGTTTTATATCATCGGGGCCTATGACGACCAGATCAGGGTGGATGGATGAAAGCCTGCCTGCAAGGGCAAGCCCGTTATCAGTCACGGCAAAGGCCGTGATTGCAGCCTTTTTACTAAGGCCCTTGCCTGCGCCTTTTGGCGGCATAATCTATCTCGCCTTCCCGATCTTGCCTACAAGGTCTTTTATGGCTGTTACCATGAGGCCGAAGAGCCTCTCGCCTTTTTCTCTGCTGGCCGCCTCAGGATTGCCCCAGACTGCCCCCTTCCAATACCTGAGCTTGTCTTTTACGACAAGCGGTTTCGGGAAAGACGGATACTCCTGCCTTGACCTCCCCTTTACCAGATCGGGCGCAAGGAAAAGCATGAGAGACGTCTCCATCTCGCCTGCGTGAGAGTCGTTTTTCGTCTCAGCGATCCCATAAGCCTCTTTACCGAGTATCTCATAGACCGAGCACGCGGCCATGCTTATGCCATCCAATTCGGCAACAAGCGTCTCGGCGGCCTCCCGGAGCGCGTTCACATGAAGCCCTCCGCCGTGGCCTGAGATGAGGATAAACCTTCGGAGACCGTGCCTGTAGCCGTCCCTTACGATGTCTCTTACAATAGAGCGGAGAGTATCAGGGGTTATACCGATAGTCCCGGGATGCATCGAGGTAGATGTGCAGACCCCGTACTCTATCGCAGGGGCCATGAAAACGCCGGTCTCAGAGGCCGCCTTTCTGACAGCCTCTCTGATTATGAATGTATCGGTATTAAGAGGCAGATGGATGCCATGCGCCTCGACAGTACCGAAAGGGATTATCAGTGTCTTCGTCTTTTTGACAAGCTTTTTGAACTCAGCCATATTGACTTCTTCAAGAAGCATTAGCTAACCCCCTCTCGCACCTTTCCGTCTCATATAATAACCGAATATAAAAACCCCTGCAACCGCCCCTGCCCCGTTGATCATCGCATCAAATATATCAGCGCTCCTTGTCTCTGTAAAAGACTGGAAGACCTCTATCATGGCCCCGTACGCGAATGCCATCATGGCGGCAATCCATAGATCGGCGCGAATCCTAGCGCGGCCTTCGCCATAAAGCGCCAGCGACAACAATATCGCCATCACCATGTACGTAATGAAGTGATAGACCTTGTCTATGTTAAATATCTCGGGCAGACCTTGCGGCATCGGGCTGAGCGACGTAACTAATACAGCCGCCATATACGCCGCAAGCAACAGCCTGTATGCAAGCTTTTTTCTGATAACCTCTCCTATTAAAAAAAACAGACGCGCCTTTATTTATGATATTACGGCCTGCGGCCTCTTCAGTCGTGCCTGTACCCGTGAGAAAAGGCGCTGTCATAGAGCTTTGATGCCTCACCACCAAAGTCCCCGAGAGACCTGCCGACGATGATAAGAGCATGCTTCGTAATGCCTGCCTCGATTACCTTTGCGGCTATATCGTTCAATGTGCCTGTGACCTTCAGCTCGTCGTCCCATGTAGCCTTGGATACTACTGCCACAGGCGTATCTGCCGGGTATCCGCCTGCGCAAAGCTCGGAGACAACCTTCTCTATCATGGAGATCGATAAAAATATGCAGATAGTGGCGTTATGCGCCGCGAGAGCCGAGAGCCTCTCTTTTTCAGGGACCGGGGTCTTCCCCTCCACCCTCGTGAATATCACGGTCTGGGTTATCCCCGGGGCTGTAAGCTCTTTTTTAAGCGCTGCCGCGCTTGCAAATGCCGAAGATACCCCAGGGACGACCTCGTAAGGGACCCCTTCTCTTTCAAGGAGATCAGCCTGCTCGCGCATGGCGCTGTAGAGCGACGGATCGCCCGTATGGAGCCTCACGACTATATGGCCTGCCTTTGCCGCTTTTACGAGTATCCCGCAAATCTCAGCGAGGTCCATTGAAGCGCTGTTATGCGCCTCTACCCCTTCCCTGCAGTACATCAACATCTTATCGGTCACAAGAGAACCGGCATAGACGACTACATCTGCCTTCTCAAGGAGCCTCATCCCCTTTACAGTGATGAGCTCAGGGTCTCCGGGGCCTGCGCCGACGAAGTAGACTGTCCCCGGCTTAAAGCCTTTCTCTGCCATCCTTAGATCCCCCTTTTCACGATGAGCGTTGAGAAGTAGTCGTGCCTTGCGCCCTTTAATCCCTTAAGGTCGGTGACTATGCTCTCGCCTTCCCATCCGACGCGTGTCGCGAAGATTGAACTATTAAGCCTGCCGGTTGATTCAAGGAGGTCTACCAGCTCGTCCATCTTCTTATTCACCTTCATGATAACTACAGTATCGTAGGCTTCCAGCGCTGAGCGTAGCGTCTTAAGGTCGTATGCCGCAGGTATTATCACTATGCTCTCGTTGGCCTCGGCAAGAGGCACGCATGCCTTCGATGCCGCGGCGCAAAAAGACGTCACCCCCGGGACGACCCTGACATCAAGCCCGTCTACCTCAGCCCTTACGAACGGCACGAGATAGCTGAATGTCGAATAGAGCATCGGGTCTCCGAGGGTTATAAAGACGACATCAAGGCCTACCTTGAGCCTCTCGGCTATTTCAGAGGCGGCCTTTCTGCGGGCGGCCTCAAGTATATTAGCGTCCTTTGTCATCGGGAATACAAGTGAAAGCGTCTCCTTGCCTTCCATGGAGACCGCCCCTTCGACTATCTGACAAGCCCTGCTCTTGCCGTCCGTCGACGTATCGGAGTTAGGTACTGCTATAACCATGCTCTCCCTAAGTATCCTCGCCGCCTTCATCGTCAGGAGTTCTGGGTCTCCCGGGCCTACGCCTACGCCGTATAAGACTCCTATCTTTTTTTCCATACCCCTCAAGTACGAGGCCTAGTACCCGTGATGATGAATACCGGGTTGCTGGCGCCGAGCATATTAAGACCGTTTAAGTCCCTTGCCTTCGACAGGTTCATGAGAACAAGGTCTCTTTCCCACCCCTTTGCCTTAAAGAACTCAAAGGCCGAACCGGCTGTCTCCATCGTGACCGCGTTGACTACAACATTTCCGCCTTTTTTTATCTTTGACGAGCAAAAGGCGAGTATCTCTCTTATCCCTGTGCCTCCGCCGCCTATGAATATCCCATCAGGCGAACAAAGCCTCATGGACTTCATGCAACCCGGGGCAGTGCCGTTTATGACCTCTATGTTTTTTACCCCGAACAAGACAGCGTTCTTCTCTATGTCCCTTACGCGTTTTTTTTCCTTCTCGACAGCGTAGACCCTGCCGAGCGAGGCGATGAGCGCCGCCTCGATCGCAACCGAGCCGCACCCTGACCCTATGTCCCAGACAACCGAATCTCTTGCTATAGCGAGCCTTGAAAGAGAGACGACCCTGTACTCCTGCTTCGTTATCATCCCGTTTGAATGCGCGAACCTCGAATCAGGGATGCCTGGGATGTGCGCCGCCGCCTTCACAGGGGCTTCCTCTTTGATCAGTATCATCACGTTCAGCGGCGCGAACCTCGCCGTCGAGGCTATCTTTTCAAGCGTCCCTGATACGACCCTTTCGCCGCTAAGCCCGATAGACTCTGCGACATAGACCTTAAAGCCTGATGCGCCCATTTTGATAAGCGCTTTGGATATTCTGGCCGGCGTGTTCTCTTCATCCGTAAAGACGGCGGTCTTCGTTGACGAAACGATCCCTTCGCAAAGAGCAGTAAGGTCAGCGCCCCTGCCGTGGCCGCTCAATACCTGAAGCCCGTTGGCAGTCTCTTTTATCAAGGCGAGCGCTTCTTGCACGACACTTACATTCGGGATGACGATCACGTCTTTCCTGCCGAATTTTTTTATAAGAGACCCGGCTATGCCAAAAAGAAGCGGGTCTCCGGTTGCAATGACCGCTACGCATTTTTTCGGCCTTCGGGCGAGATACGCTCCGATAGATGACGAGAGATGATCAAGCCCACCTTTTATGACGACCCTCTGGGCGGCAACACCCTTGAATAGCTCAAGGTGGCGGGACCCTCCGGCCAAGAGCCCGGCGTTCGATATCGCCTTTATCGCCTTCGTGCCAAGGGACGAAGCGCCAGCGCTCCCAATGCCTATCACATATATCATCTCATACCCTGCAGACTATCTCGTTTGAATATCCGACAAGGATCGCGCCTACGCTTTTTTTAGCGCCGATAATAGCCATCGAGTTGGCCCTCACCATCGAGGCTATCTCTTCAAATACCTTGACAAGGCCCCTTTCCCCCAAAAGGAAAAAGACCTCTCTTGCCGTGTTCGCTCCCATTACTTTTTTTATGATATCAGGGCCTGCGCCGCATCTTGCGCATAGCTTGGCCAGAAAATCAAGCTCAACGCTCGAATCATCGCAGTGCGTCTCAAAGTGATTTGCGGCAAGCTTCGTGAACTTGCCGAATTGCCCGGCCACTATCACGCTCTTAACGCCCGGCTTGCCTTTGCTGTCTTTGAGCGCAAAGCCCATGTGATCGCCTGTGAGGACAAAGGCCTCGGGAGAAAGCCCAAGGAGACCTTCGACAACCTTCTCGCTCGACCTTCCGGTAGAAAATACGACGGTGTCGCTTCCGCAGGCGAGCGCCACGTCAACGGCGTAGCTGATGGAATGAGTGTAGGCTGACAGAGACATCGGCTCTACGATCCCGGTAGTTCCGAGGATGGAGATGCCGCCGACTATGCCAAGCCTATTGTTCATAGTATTCCCGGCAAGCTGCCTGCCTGCCGGGACAGATACCGTAGCTGCGACCGAGGCTGTAGAGCCGGCCTCTTTAGCCGCCTCCATAAACGCGGCCTTTATCATGCGCATCGGCACCGGGTTTATGGCCGGCCTTCCGACCGCTACCTTGAGCCCGGGTTTTGTCACGACCCCGACCCCTTCTCCGCCGATCACGGTTATCCCGGGCCTTGACCTGTTCATCCGCACAAGGGAAAGATCGACTACGAACTCGGCGCCGTTTGTCACATCAGGGTCGTCCCCCGCGTCTTTTACTATGACGGCGCGGCTGTGGCCGCCCCTTGCCTCGACCGACTTGACAGGGATATCCAGAAAACCGCCTCTCGGCAGTGTGACACGGACGGACCCGATCTCTATTTTTCGGGATGAAAGGGCGGCAAAAAGCGCGTATGCCGCTGCCTTTGTCCCGGCAGCGGCACACGTACCAGTCGTAAACCCTCTTCTCAAGCCTTCATGCTTTTTCAAAGCTCTCCGCCTGCCTCAGACCCAGCGATATAAATAAGATCAAAAGAACGCCTGTACCCTTACGCCGTAAACGAGTACCTTTGTCGCGTTTGTATCTCCGCCCGGGTTCATCACGTATTGGACGTCAGGCGTGACGTGAAGCCCTGTTATATCCGTCGCGTCGCCTACCGCGTAGTTGTAGTAGGCCTCAAGGTAGCTCTCCGCCCCCGGATCAAGGTTGGGATTCGCAGACCGCAGATAATTCTCATAGACCTTGCCCATGTGCGTCTGGGCATAACCGATACCGGCACCGTCGTTGCCTCTGCCCTTGAGATTGACACCGAGGCTGAAGTGCCTGTCGAACTGAGCTACAGCCTCTCTCTGCGTGCCAAGCCTCAGCCATACGCCGATATCATCCGTTATCCACTGATCGGCCGAGAGGCCTACGCCCTTGTTCTCGACCATCTTGACGCTATTATCCGTTGGGGTAGCTGTATTTGCAACGTCTGCCAGCTCCCTGCCCTGCCTGTTCCAGTAATACGCCCTGTAGTTGCCTTCTTTACCGGCAAGAGATAGTTTCAGGTTTGCCTCAGCGATGTAAAACGGCCTGTCAAAGGTCTCGGCGTAATCCCCGTTGCCCTCGAATACGCCGAGGCTTATATCGAACGTCTCTGCCGGGAAGTATGTCATACGCAAGCCCGGTGAATAGAAGTCTCCTGAACCGCCCCACTCTATCGTCGGGTTGTTTACAAATATGTTGGCAAGGAACTGCGACCTCTCGTTGTTGGCGAATTCGTTGGTATCGAAGTACCCTGTCATATCAAGCTGACCGGCTGAAACGATAAGGGCCTCTGAAAAATCATGCTCATAATAGAACTGCGTCACATGGAGGCTCGAATCGTTGAACCCCTCCAGGTCGGCGTTGGTCCCTGAGGCGTTTCCGTTCGGGGAGGTGAAAAATACCGGCAGCCCTGAAAGCCCCGTCCCCCTCTGGTAATCAAGGACGCCGATGGCGCGGCCGTCGCTGCCGACCTTCGATTCCAATGCGATGTCCGCCGAGAGCGAAAACGCGCTGTTGGTAGCCCTGTTCTTAGTATGCGTCGCGCCCTGGGCTACCATAGTTATGCCGCCGCCTATCTTCAACCCGTATATGCTGTGTATCGGATGATACTTATGGCCGAGATCATCCGTGACCTCCTGCGACTCTATCTTTTTTTCAAGCGCCTCGACTCTTTTCATGAAAGATTCGACGTCGGTGCCCTTTTCCCCCTCATCCGCCAGAGCGACTGAACCCGAGAGCATAATGGCCCCCGCAACAACTGCTACGAAAAACCTTTTCATCAGACAAGCCTCCTCGTTTTTTTGCTAGTGTTCGTCATGGGTCGAAAACGGGCCGTGACTGTGCTTATGCGTGACCTGCCCGTGCCTGTGCGCGTGTTCGTGGATTATGTTCGCCTTGAGAAGAAGCGCCTTATCGTTCATCACATCAAGCATCGGCCCGTCCGCAGCGATCGAGTGTCCCTCGTCCATGACTATCACCCTGTCGGCGAAGTCCTCGGCAAGGCTAAGGTCATGCGTCGCCATTATGCACGTTTTTTTTAAGGCCTTCAACCCTTCGAGAAGCTCAAATAACCATACTTGGGTCCTCGGGTCAAGGCCGTTTGTCGGCTCGTCAAGAAGGATGACGTCAGGGTTCAGGGCCAGGACAGAGGCTATGGCGACCTTCTTTTTTTCTCCGCTCGAGAGCGTGTACGGCGCCCTTTCCCTGAGCGCGGAAAGCCCGAGCATCGCAAGGAGGCTCTCCACCCTGGAGGCGGTCTCACCTGCCTGCACCCCGAGCTGCAAAGGGCCGAACGCCAGCTCGTCGAAGACCGTCGGGCAGAAGAGCTGGACGTCAGGCTCAGAGAAGACAAACCCGACCCTCTCCCTGAAACACCTTAGAAAATCCCCTTTGAGCGTCTCTTCCGATAGCATAGTGCCGAGAAAACTGAGGGACCCGGACGTAGGCGGAAAAAGCCCGTTCAAGAGACGCAGGAGGGTGGACTTGCCTGAGCCGTTTGCCCCGAGTATCACAAGGCTCTCGCCCTGACGAACGGAAAAACTTATATCCCGGAGCGCGCTACTGCCCGGAGCGCCGTTCGAACCGTAACTATAAGCAACAGAGTCGAGCCTGTATAGCGTCTCTTCCATAAAGACCATCCTTAAATGCCTGCGCCCAGCAGGAAGATGAAAACCGAAGCCCCTATCCAGAGATAATCCCCTGCCGTCAAAGCGCCTGACCCGAAGGTCCTGACCGTACCGGCAAAACCCCTCGACGCCATCGCCATATTGACCTCATCTGCCATACTGAGGGACTTTCCGATTATAAGCGTGATGCGCGAGGCCGCCAGCATCTGAGACTGTTTGAGCCCTGCGCCACTAACCATCCTCGACTTCATTGCAAGAGCCGAGTCCTCGACAAGCTTTACCAGTATGAGGATATATCGGAAGGTCATGAAGAGAGCTGTAACGAAAAATGCCGGCACCGGCATCCTCTGTAAGCCCTTAAAAAAATCCGACTGCCTCGTTGTCAAAAAAAGAAGCGACGCGAGCGCCACCATCACAGAGACCCTCAAGAGCAGCAAAGAGGCCGAGGACACGCCGGTAACGGTTACAGCGAACCCTCCGTCAGTTCCAATGATGCTGGAGCCGGGGGACATAAATCTGAAAAAGACGGGTATGACAAGCACGAAAGTGAAGGCCAACGATGGGACCACCCTCTTGGCAAGCGCCCTGAGGCCGACCTTAGAGAGGACCGATAAGACCGAGACGAGAAGCAGCATGACGAAAAGGAACCAGAAGGACCCGGACATGGCGCAGGCGGCTATCAGGATGAGTATCCCTGCTATGCGCGCCCTTGTCTCTATGCGCTGAAAGATACCTCTTCTCGACGCGTACGCCTCGGATTCGAGCATCCCCTTCATGAAGGAGGCGACTGATTCGAGGTTCTTATCGATAAATCCGGTGTTACGCGTCCTGCCTCCCGTCTTACAGGGCGCAAGGTTCGCCTCTTTGAGCCAGTCAGGAAGTTTCACTGTCTGCGCCATAGCCTGCCCCACAGATATATCAGAAAGACAACAACAACAGACCCGGCAAGCGCTGAGAATATATATGCCAAGACGACGCCGAGGCGTCCTTCGACGCCGGGGATCGAATAATCAGGCAACAGGCCCTTCCAGCCAGACCCTGACTGCGCCATGCCGGAAGGGAGGTAGCCGAGGATGTCCTTGACCTCTTCCATGGACCACTCGCCCCACGGTGTACCGGTTGCAACAAGACCGATAGGGACAAGGAATAAAATGATCATAAACGCGATCCACAGAGGCCTCATGCGGCCTTCGCCGCCGTAGAAAAGCCCCGAGTTTGTCCTGTGTATGTATGAGACGACAAGCGCGGTGCCTACCGCCTCCACAGGCCCTAAAAACAGGAGGTGCGGGATCATCATCGCCGGGATAGTAACTGACAACGGGTACGGCGCGTACATCGGCGTGCCGTCGATCCCTGCCGCTATCAATGGCTGTATGCCAAGCTCCAGCGCTACTCCGAGGGCGGCGAGGTTAAGCGCTATATACCCGGCGACACCTGATGCTATTATCACCCTTAACCCGCTCGGAGAACCTGCCGAGATGGCCCTGTAGACATAGTATCCGGGGAAGCACATTAAAATGGCCATATTGAAACTGTTCGCGCCGAGGGCGGTTATCCCTCCGTCGCCGAATAGAAACGCCTGGAGCGTCAGCGTGAGGCTCAAGGCAACGACAGCGGCCCAGGGGCCTAACACAGCCGAGACGATTACAGACCCGACCATGTGGCCTGACGACCCGCCCGGTATCGGGATATTGAACATCATTATGACAAAAGTAAAGGCCGCGCCGAGCGCTAAGAGCGGCAACTGTTTCAGCTTGAGCGTCTTTTCCGCCTTTTTCGAGGCAAGATACCAGATGGGCACCATCGCTATGAAAAAAAAGGCACACGTCTTCGGGCTCAGATACCCGTCAGGTATATGCATATCAGACCTCTCTGAGTCCAAGAGGACAACACATCTCCATATCTCTACCCAAAGACGATTGAACCAGCCTCAATGGCAATGGCGTTGACTATCGCCGCGGCTACAGTAGACCCGCCCTTCCTTCCGACGACCGTTATGAAAGGCGCCCCTGAACGAATAAGCTCCTCCTTCGAATCCTCAGCCCCTACGAAACCGACAGGCACGCCAACTATAAGGGCCGGCTTAGGCGCGCCGCCCTTGCGGAGCCTCAAAAGTTCTTTAAGGGCGGTAGGCGCGTTGCCTATGACAACAATCGCGCCTTCCATGGACCTCGCTGCCTTTCTCATCGAAGCGGCGGTGCGCGTAGAGCCGCTTGCGACTGAATCCCTTATGACATCTGCGTCAGCCGAAAAACAGAGGACTTCAGCGCCGAAGGGGCTGAGCCTCCCCCTTGTTATCCCGGCTTCTACCATCTTAACATCGGTTATGACCCTGCACCCGCCCTTTAGCGCCTCTATCCCAGCCTCGACAGCGCCAGGTGAGAACCGCATTAGGGCCGGATATTCAAAATCAGCGGTCGTGTGCACCACCCTGTGCACGACCGGAAGCTCGGCCGGAGAGAATGCGGAGCCGTCCATCTCTTCAGAGAGTATGCGGAAGCTCTCCTTCTCGATCGGGTGCTGCGCGTACGGAGACGAGGCTATCATCTCCTTACGGTCCTTACGGCAGGAGAACGCCTCCTCTATCCTCTCGATAGTGACGTCTATGAGCTTCTCGTGGTAGTCGAGGTTTCCGGCAAAGGTAAACGTGAGGGCAGGATGCCTTTTTTTAGCCTCAGCTATCTCTGCCGGCAGGTCTTTGGAGACATGAAGCCCCATATATAAGAAGTAAGGCATGATGACGATATCCGTATAACCCTTTTCAACGAGGATATCTATCCCGCCCTGCACGTCAGGGGAAGCCATCTGTAAAAACGCAGGAACAACATCGGCATACCCGCCTGACAAGCGGACCGCCTCGGCTACCCGTATCAGTGTCTCATTGGCCCCGGGGGCCTTACTGCCATGGCCGAGAAGCAGTACAGCCGTTTTAACATCGGAAGCGATAGTCATCTTTACAATACCTCCATTATCTTTTTGCCTGACCAGGACGGCTGGAATAAAAAAAGCCTCCTCTTCACTATGGCAATGAAGGGAGGCAAAGGATTCATGATGAAATCACTATCCACCCCCACCTTCTTTACCTTCGAAGAGCGCGTGAGGCACAGCAAGGCAGGTCTCCTGACTCACGGTTCGTCCTACTATCTGCGCCTTCCCGGCCCTTATCAGCCAGTGGCTTGCCGCAGAATTCGTCCCGTTTACAGTGGCGGGTCCGTTCCCGGTTCACCGCTTGCAAGCGGTTCACGGGATTCCCTTTTAAGCCCCGCCTGAGCGGGGACACCTTGAAATGTCGCGTTTATGATTGCATTATAGGATTGGTCTGTCAAGGGTTTTGAGCCTGATATATACCCGCTCCGAACCTGCGCATGCGGCTGACGAGGAGGCCAGAGCGCAGGCCTGGCCAGCCTTTCAAAGCGGTACTAAACCTTGCGGCCTCCGTCGCCCTTTGGATGCGTCCTCATCTGGATCTGAGTGAATATACCCCTGAGCATATTCACTTCTTTAGGCATAAGTCCTGTCCTGCCGAAGAGCCTTCTGAAGCTCCTGATTATGGTTGCAAGGAGATGTTCTCCGCCCATCTCGCCGTACTCTATCGCCCTTAAAGCCTCTTCAAGATGGACGTACATCTTCTCGACCTCAGGCCGGCTGGCGACCTCTATGGTAGGGCCTTTGAGACTGGTCGCGGCGTAGAGCTGATAACATACGAGAAAGACAGCGTGAGAAAGGTTTATAGATGGGCTCTCGTCATCGGTCGGTATCTGAATCAGTATATCACAAAGGGGCAGCTCTTCGTTTTTGAGGCCGCGGTCCTCCCTGCCGAAGAGTATCGAGACCCTGTTGAAAGATGCCAGCTCGACTATCTTTGCCGTAGCCTCCTGCAAGGTCAGCACAGGGTACCTGATGCGCCCAATCCTCCGGGTCGTGCCTACGAGGATATCAGCGGAGGCCAGATATGTGCCGAGGTCTTCGACTACCTTAGCACCCAGGAGCACGTCGTCAGCCTTACAGGCCATCGAGTACGCCTCGTTGTTGTGGAACTCACACGGATTTACAAGGACGAGGTTCCTAAATCCCGTGTTCTTCATCCCGCGCGCGACGCTCCCGATATTCCCGGCGCCCTGAGGCTCGACAAGGACTATATCTACGTTCGATTGGAGCGACGGCTTTTTTCCGGTGCGGATGCCGGTCTGAGAGGCTTTTTCCGCTGTTTTCTTTTCCATTACTTCCTACCGTCCGAAAGGGTGTTATCGATGCCTAAAGGGTCAGATTATATCAGAAGGGCAAGGCCCTTAAAACAACTAAAGGGCCAGTAGCAACGAACGCCTGGCCTGAACTTACTGAAACCAAGGTACTGTGATAAGACGGCCTGCGTGCCGCTACGGAAGAACGCACGGAAGATATCCGCTCATAAGCGTCTCAGTGCCGCTTGCACAAAAAAAGGGGCAGGGGCGGCACTTCATGCCGACACCCTGCCTTAAGGCAGAAAATGATGGGAAAAAGAAGGTATTATGACTCTGCGACGGAGGGATTGTGGATAGAGTAGTTAAAATAATAATGCACAGATTATCATGCTTCCACCCCAATGTCACACAAAAAAACGCACGGACCCGGCCCGGAGTCTCCCTGGGGGCGCTGACATTGCGATCAAGGCATTCTCACAAAAGATATCTGCCTCGCTCAATAACCGAAAGGGGCGTCGAACTTACGGGTCTTCAAGGGCTGAGACAGCTTAAGTAACCGCGGATAAAAAAACGCCCTGCCTCTCCGAGGCAGGGCGCGCTAAGATCGGACGCCTATACCATATCCGTAAAGCTGAGCCTCTCCTCGGCCACGACCCTTCTCAGCTTGACAAGGGCCTTGGCCTCTATCTGCCTCACACGCTCTCTGGTTATATGGAATACCTTTCCCACAGATTCGAGCGTCATAGGTTCCTCGGAGCCAAGACCGAACCGCATGCGGATTATCTCGCGCTCCGGGCCCTCAAGGGTCTCAAGCCATGCCGAGATCCGCTGTGTCTGCGTTTCCCAGCCAAGAAGCTCCTGAGGGTCAGGCGCGGCCATGTCTTCAAGCCTGTCAAGGAGCGTCATCTCCTCGTCGCCGTTACGCGTGGATTCGAGTGAATAGACCTTCTTGCTGATCGAAGTGAGCTTCTTGACATATCTGCCTGAAAGCCCAGTTTTGTCTGAGATCTCAGCCAGGCTCGGGTCCCTTTCAAGCTTCGATTGCAGGTCCCTCTCGGCCCTTGTGACCTTGGAGAGATCGGTCGTGATATGTATAGGAAGCCTTACCGTATTCGCCTGGTTGGCGATAGCCCTGTCTATCGACTGCCTGATCCAGTAGGTGGCGTATGTTGAAAACTTGCACCCCTTCTGCGCCTTGAACCTCTCGACCGATTTTATCAGGCCGATATTCCCTTCCTCTATAAGGTCGGACAGGGACAGCCCTCTGTTTAAGTACCTTTTGGCTATGTTTATTACAAGCCTGAGGTTGGCCTCTATCATGCTTGAACGGGCCTGCCCGTCGCCCTTTGATATCTTCCTGGCCAGTATTCCCTCTTCAGCGGCCGTGAGAAGCCTGTACCTCTTGATCGAACTGAAGTAAAGGTTTAGAGAATCCTTTGCAACAGGCTCTCCTTCGCCTCTTTCGCCGTGTTCCCGCGCCTCTCTTTCAAACGCATCCAACGGGATACGCCTCGCGCTCGGCCGGCGCTTTAGCGATCTTTCGGATTCGAGCATCTCTAGCGTCTCTTCAACTACCGGAGGTGAAGGGACCTGGGATGAGATGTAGTTTTTTTTATCAAGCGGAACCAATATCGACATATTGTCTCCTTACGAAACGTACGGGTCATCAGGCGTTATCCATTATCCTGGAGAGCGCTAACGCCCATCTGAGCGGAAACCCTGCCCGGACAAAAACGCCGGCGGGATTACCGGCTGACTTTGAACTAAACGGTGATGATCGCACTGGGCGATAATCACCCGGAACCTTTCGTGTCACTCAGCCTTCTCAAAGTCAGCTGATCCGCACTCCTGGCATTTTTTCGGCTTACAGCGCCCTTCTTTTTTAGCACCGCATCCTTTGCACTTCCACTCGGCCATCGCTATCCTCCGCTATATTTGTTTTCATCAATTCAGTCTAAACTATCGATATTCGATCAAAAATGCGCCTTGGCATAACTCTTAAGCCCGCCCTGGTCAGGCCTCATCCCTTCGTCGCCCTTCTTCCAGTTTGCAGGGCAGACCTCGCCGTGCTTCTCGTTAAACTGTATCGCGTCGACCACCCTCAAGACCTCGTCCACGTTTCTGCCAAGAGGCAGGTCATTGACTGTAATATGGCGAAGCTTCCCAGTCGCATCGATTATAAAAAGACCTCTGAGCGCGATCCCTGGTTTTTCCACCAGCACCCCGTACCGCCTGCTTATCGACTTGTCAAGGTCCGAGACGAGCGGATATGCGACTTCGCCGATCCCGCCTTCTTTGCGCGGCGTACACCTCCATGCAAAATGTGAAAAATGGCTGTCAACGGAGACGCCCACCACCTGGGTATTTCTTGCCTCAAACTCGGCAAGCCTGTCGCTAAGGGCTATTATCTCCGTAGGGCATACGAAGGTGAAGTCAAGCGGATAGAAGAACAATACGACATACTTGCCCTTGTAATCGGAGAGGGCTATCTCCTTGAAGCTTCCATCCGGCATGACCGCCTGTGCCCTGAACTCAGGTGCCTGTAACTGAACTATCGCCTCTGACATCTTTTTACTTCCTCCTTGTGGGTGTTATTACGCATCTCTTTTTTCTGGCAATCGGCGCAGATACCGTAAAAATCGATATGGTTGCCTGTTATCCTGAACCGCTCGGTGATCTCAGCCGGCGGGCGGAGCGCCTCGGTATAATCCGTGAACACGTCCCCAAGACAACCGCACGATGAGCAGATGACATGATGGTGCGGGGCCGGGTTAGGGTCAAAGTGCTTCCTTCTCGGGTCGATGGTTATCTCAAGCAACTCGCCGCGGTCTCTTAGTGTCTGTATGGTGTTATAGACCGTAGCGAAAGATACCGTAGGGAACTGTTTTTTTATCTCCCTGAAGATATCTTCGGCTGTAGGGTGGCTCGTGTTCCCGTCAAGACACTTGAGGATCGCCATCCGTTGAGGGGTAAGCTTGAATCCCTTGCCCTTATATCTTTCTATTATCTTTTCCATAAATAGGCCCATTCCTGCAAGGATCAAAAAGGCTGAAAACAACCATACAACAATCATTCCTATATTGGAACAATTCTATTATAGCTGATTTTCCTGCATTGTCAAGGGATATTCAGGACTATTTAGGTCTTTTTAATAGCACAGCACAACACTACGATTTTACTGAATTTTTTCTAGTCTAGTGCGGATTTCTTGTCAGAGGTTATTGATCTGCCGGATTCAAGCTGTCAGTATTACGGAAATGAGATAAGAAGATGGCTGAGGAACAACTTTACATATAAAAAGCAGATAAGCGGCTGACCGGAGCAGACTTAAAGGTGATCTTCAGTCTTCTTCAAGGCCTGCCGCCGG
The DNA here is from genome assembly GCA_038043525.1 of Deltaproteobacteria bacterium. Lineage (GTDB taxonomy): Bacteria > Desulfobacterota > GWC2-55-46 > GWC2-55-46 > GWC2-55-46 > JBBTBW01. Next base: position 50,088 of record JBBTBW010000007.1, read on the forward strand.
ACAGGCAACAAACTATCCGTATGTAAACACCACCGATAGTCAGCCCTTCATCGCCCCTTTTATCCTCGACTCCCAGAACTCGACCCTAGGCACGCTCAGATATATCAGGAGGAGGGAAATGGCGGCAAGGATATAGAAGTCGATATACAAGGCCCCGAGAAAAAAGAGGAAAAACCCACTTAGAAGCGGGACAAGGGCAAGCGCCACCGCGAAGATGAACGTAACAAGGAGATGCTTTAAAAGAGCGGATGAATCCTTAAGGGCCGCGCCGAGCCTCTCCTTTGAGGCCCTCTTCTTCTTCATGAATGCACCGGCCCAGAGAGACGAGCATGCGAGGAGATAAAAAACGGCTCTTAACAGGTTCGGGTCGGCTTCAAGCAGATAGCCCTGAAAGTACACAAAGCGATACTTCGTCAGAAGGACTACGCCCAGATACATGAGTACGAACGATGCGGCGAAAAAACTCATCCAGACACAAGACCTTCTCAGGTCTTCAAGCGCGGTCCTGATCATGAGACAACCCTCCTGTATACAACAGACAATACTTGATTTTAGTCATTTAAAATATAGGATCAGCGTGTTAACTTAAATCAGCATCGTGAGTCATCACTTCGGCAGAAAAACGGCCGGCTTTAGCCTTAGAGGCCTTTAAAAGATATATTAACAAAGGGGGGGTGCAATGACCATATTCCATCTGATGCACATAGTCCACCTCGTGACTGTAGTCCTGTGGATAGGCGGGCTTGCCTTCGTGACCGCCTTCATACTGCCTATGGTGATAAAAATGCCGGATGCACTCTCAAAAGTATTGCTCTTCCAGCGCGTGGAGCACAGGTTCGCCCCTGTCGCAAAGGTCTTCAACATCATAACAGGCGCCACAGGCTTCGTCATGGTCTTTGTCATGGGCTGGCAGTCGCTCTACTTCACAAAGGCAGGCATCGCCCTCACCTTCATGACTGCGGTATGGCTCCTGTGGTTCATCATGCTTGTCGGCCTTGAGCCGATAGTCATAAAGAAGATGCTCGACAGGATGGCTAGAGACGGCGCGAAGATGGACATAGACGGCATCTTCAGAAAGGTCAACAAGCTCCACTGGATGCTCCTCATGCTCTCGATACTAGCGATCATCGCCGGTTCGATAGTCGCGCACGGGCCGTTCTTCATCTGAACTCGGCACCTTCGATCATAAGGAGCCTGCTCTTTATATCCAGTCCGCCCGTATATCCGCCGATCGACCCGTCGGCCTTAACCACACGGTGGCACGGGCATATTATCGGCACAGGGTTCCTTCCTGCCGCGCCTCCGGCCGCCCTTGCGCCGCCAGGGCTTCCGGCCCTTTGAGCGACCCAAGCGTAAGATCTCGTCTGCCCTCTTGGTATATCAAGTATCGCCTGCCAGACCCTCCGCTCGAACGGAGAACCGCTTAGATCCAGCTTCTGAGAAAAAGATACAGGCTCGCCGCGAAAGTACCCGTCAAACTCTGACTTAAGCAGAGTAAACCGTGCCGGGTCAAATAGAGGGGCTGCCCCTGACTGTGAACGCACCCTCTCAAGAAATGTCTTGAGGTCAGCGCGAATCAAGAGGTCTGTAACGCCTCTCGGACCAATGGCGATTAACAACTCTCCTAGCGGAGAGTCGTATATAAAATAGAAAGATCCCACTGCGCGACCTCGTACTTTTCTCACTAGGATAAAATAAGCTAAAAGGCGATGCAAGGCAATAGATTTGAGCTTGAACCTTTACTTGAAAGACCTCTTCTGGTAACCTGAAATCGCAGTCTTTGAACGCTGGACAACCCGAAAACCCTATACGGAGACATATCCGATGAGAAGACAGACGATTTTTGCGGCTCTCGCCGTCATGTTCATACTGATCACCGCAGTGTATGCCACAGCCGCAGAGGTCCGGTCGATAACAAGCTCAGAACTCGTATTGATGATGAGCGGCAAGGAACCGATCGTGATAGTCGACGTCAGGGAGCCTGAGCTATACATGATGGGGCACATAAAGGGCGCTATAAACATACCCTACGATACGGCACATAAGAGGATACTAAAGGAGCTATCACCGATGGACACCATAGTCTTTGTCTGCCACGGCGGCCCTATGGGCGACGAGCTCGGCGCTATACTCGCTAAGAACGGATACCCGAGGGTCTTCAACCTCAGGGGCGGGATGAATAAATGGACCGGCCCTTTAGCGACCGGGAGGCAGGCGCCCTGAGATGATAGACATGAAACTCGCATTTTTCGTCTGGGTGGCGATGGTCGTGATAGCCATAGCCAACGGCATCTTCGGTGAAAAAGTCGTATCGCCTGCGATCGGCGCATACCCTGGCCACCTCTACAGGGTCGGCGTCGCGTGCGCGGTGATCTTCGCCTTCGGACATTACTATGCCTTAAAAACAGCCGGGGGAGATCCGTGGTATCTGGGGCCGCTTGCCGCCGGGGTGCAGTGGTTTTTCTCGTCTCTCATATTCGAGTTCCTCTTCGGCCACTACGTCTTCGGCATGCCGTGGCAGAAGATCACTTCTGAATACAAGATAATGGAGGGCAAGCTCTGGTCGCTTGTCCTTCTCTCCGAGCTGGTAGCCCCTGTCATAAACGCATGGTTCTTAAAGCGCTGAAAAAGGCAGATGCTCTTTTCGGGAGCAGGTTGCAAACCTGCTCCCGCGAAGAACAAGACTCCCAGTCTGTGAATCTTCCTTTTGCCTCTAAACAAACGGGTATGGCGGAATGAACATAAAGGAGGGCCGACGAGCAGGTTTTATTCTTTTATCTGTGAGGAGGCCTGACAGAGACTGGAGCCATACCCAAAAGGCGCACAGAAGTGCAAAGCAAGAGTCAGACCGATATTTTTGTAAAGAGGCGTTGCCTAGTCCTGCAGATCATGCGGCGGGTGTGACCCGCCCTACCGCCAAGCTCGAAAGCGAAGCGAGCCATACCCAAAAGGCGCACGGAAGTGCAAAGCTAAAATCAGACAGATACTTTTCATACTTGAAAGAAGCATCGCCATGACATAACGAACCGCCTCCTGTTGCGCGCTCTATATCAACTCAGATCAAATGCAAAGGCCCGCCGAGCTTCCAGCTCGGCGGGCCTCTTTATAAACATGCAAATGATCTCAGGTGTTCAGGTAAATGCGTTTACTAGCGCCTTCAGATGCGTCTGTCTTTCAGGTTTCAGGTCAGTTCCTTGCAGACCGGGCGGGCTGTACTACCGCCTTACCGGTTTGACCTGTATATGACTGGTTCGCCGCGAGCACAGAGACCTCGCCTGAGAGCTTTCTTTCTATCTCGCCTTTAACTGAAGCGAACCGCGCCGAATCCTTCTTCGCAACCGCATTATCCGCCACAGGCTTGACGCTAAGCGGGTTTATAAGCTTTCCGCTCGCCTTGACCTCGTAATGAAGGTGCGGCCCTGTGGAGATGCCTGTAGACCCGACAGCTCCTATAACCTGGCCCTGCGTTATCTTAGCGCCCGTCCTTACGCCCTTGGCTATCCTCGATAAGTGGCCGTAAGCGGTAGAAAACCCGTTGTTATGTTTGATCTCGATGAAGTTGCCGTACCCGCCCTTCCATCCGGCATATTTTACGATGCCGCTTCCGGCTGACTCTATAGGCGTTCCTGACGGTGCGCCGTAATCTATACCGTGGTGCGGCCTGTACTTCTTGTGTATCGGATGAAACCGCCCTTTGGAGAAATGGCTCGTGATGCGGCTGAACCTCAAGGGCGATTTAAGGAGCGACCTTCTCAGCGACTTGCCCTCAGCGTTGAAATAAGAGCCTTCGCCGTCTTTGCCTTCAAAATATATGGCCGCATACTTCTTGCCGCCGTTTACCATCTCAGCGCCAAGTATCCTGCCTGTCCTCACCGGTTTGCCCTCGACATAGAGCATCTCCGAGAGGATATTGAACTTATCGCCTTTCCGGATGTCAGAGGCGAAGTCGATATCCCATGCAAAGATGTCGGTGAGGTTCGCTATCATACGGGAGTCAGCCCCAGCCTTTAGGCCGTCCTCGTACAGGGAGTTCTCAATAGTCCCTGTTATGGTGGCCTGCCTGGTCTCGTGTGCAAGCTCAGTCCTCTCGACGCTGTATACTTCCGGCTCTGCGGTATCCTTAACAACAAGCATCTGATACTCGTTTATCCTGTACTCGATCTTCGAGAGGCGTTCATCCACTGTAAAGACCCTCAGCACAGTACCCTGCTTGAGGCGCCTCAGGTCGAAAAATGGTCGCGCCTTGCGCTCTATCTCGTGAGAGACAGCGCCAGGGACGTTCAGCACCGACATTATCTGGTAGAATGTATTGGAGCCTGAAAGCCTGAAATCGTACCTTGATTCCTTGGGTTTCATACTCAAGGCATCGTGGCCCTGGGTAGAAGCGTCTATGGACGGGGCTCGCAAGATCGGGCCGTCATAGTACTTCTCCGACATGGCCTCTGGGCTCAGGATAAAGAAAAGCGAGATGAATACGGAGAGGCTCACAAGCACGGCGAGGAGCACAGGGCGCATATCAGCGCGATGCGGCCCCTTGATCGAGGGGTTAGGTCTCAAATTGTTATTATCCTCTCTCTATTTTTTATGTTGTATATGATATTAGAATAGTCGCAATGTGTCAAGTATCCGCGCCTCTTTTCCTGTCTCTGCCAAGCTGTTTTTACCATGATATACTTCAAGAGACAGCACGGACAGCCTTGACTTCCATTAATCTTCGTAATAGATTTTATAAGATCTGCCGATAATATACCGTGACCATTGTTACCAGGGATAAAGGATATGTCCATGCATGATGAAAAACCCGTAGAGGCCCCTTTGCTTTTCGCCGAATCGAAGGCAAGGGTGCTGGTCGCCGATGACGACAGGTTCTATCTGAAGATATACGAAGACCTTCTCGGGGAACTCGGCCACGAATGCGTCACAGTCGAAAACGGACTCGAAGCCCTTGAAAAGGCCCCGGAGTACCTCCCTGACCTGATCATCATAGACGTTGTCATGCCCGGGATGAACGGCTTCGAGGTCGCCAGACGCCTTAAAGAAGACCCCCGGACCATGCATACCCCTGTCATGATAGTCACCTCGCTCGCCGACAGGGAGTCGAAGGTAAAGGGGCTTGAGCGCGGCGCGGACGAGCTACTTTCAAAGCCCATAGACGAGATGGAGTTCAGGTTGAGGGTCCATAACCTGCTGAAGGTCAAAAAGTACGAAGACTATCTGATCGAACACGGCAAGATACTCGCCGGCGAGGTAGACCACAAGAGCGCCCAGCTCGAACAGGCATACGCCAAGATACGCCTCGGCTACACGGAGACGATCTACAGGCTCACTCTTGCCGCCGAGTACAGGGACAAGGAGACAGGCGGCCACATCAAGCGGATCAGCCTATATTCCCAGCTTCTGGCAAGGTCGCTGGGCCTGAGCGAACCGAGGGTGGAGGAGGTCTTCTTCGCGAGCCCGATGCATGATATCGGCAAGATCGGCATCCCTGACTCCATACTTCTGAAGGAAGGCGGACACACCCCTGAAGAATCCATAATAATGAAGACTCACACCACCATAGGCGCAAGCATCCTCAAGGGGTCGGACTCGGAGATATTAAAAACAGCGCAGGAGGTGGCGCTCTGCCACCATGAAGCGTGGGACGGGAGCGGCTACCCGAGGGCTTTGAAGGGAAAACAGATACCGATCTCAGGCAGGATAGTAAATATCGTCGATATATACGACGCGCTTAGAAGCAAACGGCCGTATAAAGAGGGCTTCGACCATGAAAAGGCCTGCGATATAATCAACGGCCTCAGGCCCAGGTTCGACCCGGTGATATTCGAGGCCTTCCACGGATGCGCAGAAGAGTTCAGAAGGCTCTTTGATGAGAACCAGCAGGAACACTTCGACAGATAACGACTCCATTCTCAACAACAATAACGCTGTCATATCCTCTAAAAAAACACGAGTCATGGCGGGATGAGCATGAAGAATAGCCAACGAGCATACTCAGCTGAGCATACGGCGGGTGTAACCCGCTACAGACTTCTCTGCTTTTGAATCTGCCTTTGCCTTAAAACAAACCGGGTCATGGCGGGATGAGCATGAAGGAGGGCAGTTGAGCAGGTCTTTGTATCTACTGCGAGACGGCCGGACAGCGAAAGGAGCCATACCCTAAAGGCGCACAGAAGTGCAAAGCAAGAGTCAGACCGATGTTTTTTTGCAAAGGGGCGTTCGAGCCATACAAAGGAGCGCACGACAGTGCGCAAAAGAAAATCGCTTAAGACTAACCCCTCCCAGCCTCCCCTTATAATAATGGGAGGAAAAAACCGAACACACTCCTTTGCCTTGAAACAAAAACCCGGGTCATGGCGGGATGAGCATAAAAGAGGGCCGCTAAGCAGGCAGTTGTATTTACTGCGAAACGGCCCGACAGCGAAAGGAGCCATACCCAAAAGGCGCACCGAAATGCAAAGCTAAAGTCAGACAGATGTTTTTTCACATGGGCCGTTCGAGCCATACCCAAAAGGCGCACGAGAGAGCAAGGCTCCGGAAGGAGCAGGTTTCAAACCTGCTCCTTCTAATAAAAAACTTCAAACACAACTTCTTAAAATCTAAAACATATCCAAATCCGACCTGACAGACACAAAAAAAGGCGGCACCCTTTGTAAGGGTGCCGCCCTGCAACAAGCCTTCCTCTTTTGAAGGAAAACTCCCTCTTACATCATGTCCATTCCGCCCATGCCGCCCATTCCACCCATGCCGCCCATTCCACCAGGCATCGGCTTTTCTTCTCTCGGCTTCTCAGCTACCATGCACTCCGTGGTGAGCATCAGCGCTGATATGGATGCGGCGTTCTGTATGGCTATCCTCGATACCTTTGTCGGATCGATAACGCCGGCCTTTACAAGGTCTTCGTATACCTCTGTTGCGGCATTGAAGCCGAACGCGCCCTTTCCGTTCTTCACCTTCTCCACCACTATCGAGCCTTCGAGCCCGGCATTGGCAGATATCTGGCGAAGAGGCTCTTCAAGGGCCCTTCTCACGAGCTTCACGCCGAACTGCTGATCGCCTTCGAGGCTAAGCTGTTCGATCGCGCCAAGACACCTCATGTAGGCAACACCGCCGCCCGGGACAACGCCTTCTTCAACGGCGGCCCTTGTAGCGTGGAGGGCGTCTTCGACCCTCGCCTTCTTTTCCTTCATCTCGGTCTCGGTTGCGGCGCCGACGTTGATGACTGCTACTCCGCCTGCGAGCTTCGCGAGCCTTTCCTGGAGCTTTTCCTTGTCATAGTCGGATGTCGACTCTTCGATCTGCGCCCTTATCAGCTTTACACGGGCCTCGATCGCGTCCTTCTTGCCGGAGCCGTCGATGATCGTGGTGTTTTCCTTGTCTATGACGATCCTCTTGGCCCTGCCGAGGTCCTTCACATCAACCGCCTCGAGCTTTATGCCGAGTTCCTCAGCGATAAGCTTGCCGCCGGAAAGCGTCGCTATATCATCGAGCATCGCCTTCCTTCTGTCACCGAAGCCAGGGGCCTTTACAGCCGCGGCGTTAAGGGTGCCGCGAAGCTTGTTCACGACGAGTGTTGCAAGGGCCTCGCCCTCGACATCCTCGGCGATGATAAGGAGCGGCCTTCCGAGCTTTGCGATCTTCTCAAGAAGAGGGAGGAGGTCCCTCATGTTCGAGATCTTCTTCTCGTGGATAAGTATGAACGCGTCTTCAAGAACGCACTCCATCCTCTCAGCGTCAGAGACGAAGTAAGGGGAGAGATAACCCCTGTCAAACTGCATGCCCTCGACAACGTCAAGCTTCGTCTCCATGCCCTTTGCTTCTTCAACTGTGATGACGCCTTCCTTGCCGACCTTCTCCATCGCCTCGGCGATTATCTCGCCAATGGTGGTGTCGCCGTTGGCCGATATGGTGCCGACCTGGGCTATTTCCTTCTTTTCCTTGACTGGCTTCGAGAGCTTCTTCAGCTCTGAGATGGCCACTTCAACGGCCTTCTCGATGCCCCTCTTGAGGTCCATCGGGTTGTGGCCCGCGGCAACGAGCTTTGAACCCTCGCGGAATATCGCCTGCGCGAGGACTGTGGCGGTGGTGGTGCCGTCGCCTGCGACGTCAGAGGTCTTTGAGGCGACCTCCTTTACCATCTGCGCGCCCATGTTCTCAAACTTGTTCTCAAGCTCGATCTCCTTGGCAACGGTCACGCCGTCCTTGGTGATGAGCGGAGAGCCGTAGCTCTTCTCTATAACGACGTTCCTGCCTCTCGGCCCAAGCGTCACTTTTACCGCGTCCGCAAGGGCGTTGACGCCCCTCAGTATAGCGGTCCTTGCATTCTGGCTAAACAACAGTTCCTTCGCTGCCATCTTTGGATTCCTCCTCGTTCTCTTATCTATTATTTTATAGGGAACAGCCCAGCTCCGTTACTTCTCTACTATGCCGAGGATGTCTTCTTCCCTCATTATGAGGAACTCTTCGCCATCGACCTTTATCTCATTGCCTGCGTACTTGCTGAAGATGATCCTGTCGTTCACCTTTACGTCTACAGGATGGATCTTTCCTTCATCGTCCTTCTTGCCCGGCCCTACGGCTATGACCTTGCCCTCAGCCGGTGTTTCCTTGGCTGAGTCAGGGATGATGATACCGCCCTTGGTCTTCTCCTCTTCTTCAAGTCTCTTGACTATGACGCGGTCATGAAGCGGCTTGATCTTCATCGTAGTTCACTTCCTCCTCTTTTATGTTTTTTCGTCTGCTCATGCTGAGCGGCCGTTTTCAGGCCCCTTTGGTGAATTAAATATATGGTCAGGTCCCGGGTTTGTCAAGGCGTATTTTGGCACTCATTTGAAGAGAGTGCTAATCCGCTGTTTTTATTGGTTTTTTATGTTGAACAGGCGTTTCGGACACCAAAAACATCCCGATTGAAGTCTCATCAACAAAGGCGAACACAGCGTACAAAAGATTTCCGCAACCAGAGCCGATATAGATATAGTAGATATAAAGCCTGATTCGAAGCTAGTGCCCATTGACAGAGATATCCGCAGACACGCCAAAAAGACAGCTTGAGGAGTTTTATTCGAATGAAACTTTCTATTTGTATCGCAACGACGGCAGTTATTGCGCTGGCAGTAATAACAGCCGCCCCTGCCTTGGCCATAACCCCGGCGGACGCTATCATATCAGGGACAGGCGTAAAGGTGCTTCTCTACCCTGACGGAAGATGGGAATATCTGATGACGATTGATCAGGCCGCGCCACTCCATATAAAGCCTGCCAACGCTATAAAAGCCTTCAAGAGCATGACAGGTCTTTATGAGGTCTGGTCTGACCCGCAAAAATGGACGACCGATAAGGCAAAGTCAGGTGACGAGGAGTTGGTGCTAAGACACTCCAATGGCAGCGCAAAGGCCGTAGCAAGGGGACAGCGCTCCATTACTAAGTCAATGTCTGTCGAGGCATGGGTCCTTGAATGGGCGAGAAGGTCTGCCCCTGCCGCTGAACTGGTGACGCAAGAAAAATCAACTGTAAACGGCGTAGAGATCTTAAGACTAAATGCAGCAGGAGACGGGACGGTATTTTACGGGTTTTGCTGGCCAGGCAAGGCAGGTTATGTGCAGTTGATGACTATGACCGGGGCAGGCGACTTCGACGGCCTGAAAACCGAACTCGATGAACTGCTAAAGGGCCTTGTCATAAACAAGCCGTAGAGGCTGGCTTTTACACATCAGGCCATAACTGCTTTAGAACGGCGTCTCTTTTTCGGCTCAATACTGATCTTCAAACCAACCACATGCAGCAGATTGAAAACGCTTTTAAGCTCCGGGTTGCCTTTTTTGGAAAGCATGCGATAAAGGCTTTCTCGATTTATATGCGCTTTTTTTGCGATTGTAGTCATCCCACCGTGAGCCAGTGCCACGTTTCGCATTGCCAGGAGAAAGACTTCTTTATCTCCGTCCTCGATAGCCGCATTAAGATACGCGGCGGCCTCGCTGGGCTCTTTTAATGATTCAATCAGGTCTTCCTGATAACTCGTGTTTTTTTTAGTCATTGTTCTCTCTCTTTATGGTCTGCCCAGTAAGCCTTTGCCTGTAAGATATCTTTTTTCTGTGTTGATTTATCGCCGCCGAACAACAACAATATGACAGTCTTTCCGTTCAACGCGTAGTAGACCCTGTACCTGGGGCCGTAATCGATCTTTAATTCATATACCCCTTCGCCGACATGACGGTTCTTACCCAGATTACCGAGCCTGACTCTATCCAACCTTATGCGGATCTTCGCCCTTGCAACGCCGTCTAACCCGTCCACCCATTCCTTGAACGGCTTCCTGTTGGTCGCCGTCAGGTAATACTTGAGAGTATATGGATACGTTTCCATTGACCTTATCGTAGCTTATAAGCTACACAACGTCAAGCATTCTTCTATTCTTTTTCGATTTAAAAACCCTTATTGCACCCGCAAAGGGAAAATAAGCTTTTGCCGCTAACAAACCCGGGTATGGTGGAATGAGCCTAAAGGAGGGACGACGAGCAGGCATCAGTATTTACTGCGAGTCGGCCGACAGCGAAGGGAGTCATACCCAAAAAGGAGCACAGAAGTGCAAAGCGAGAGTCAGGCAGATGTTCTTTACAAGGGCCGTTCGAGCCATACCCAAAGGCGTACGGCAGTACGCAAAAGAAGATCAGCAGATACACATTTATGGCGGTTGTTCTGTCCTTGCAACAGCAATATGCACACAATTGGTGGGCTGAGTCCACCCTACGATCTAACCCCTCCCAGCCTCCCCTTGTGAGTAAGGGGAGGAGCGAAAATGCTCGAACTTTTGAAGTCAGCTCTTGCCTTAAAACAAAACCCGGGTATGGTGGAATGAGCCTAAAGGAGAGACGACGAGCAGGTATCGGTATTTACTGCGAGCCGGCCGACAGCGAAGGGAGCCATACCCAAAAAGGAGCACAGAAGTGCAAAGCTAAAATCAGATAGATATTTTTTTTACAAGGGCCGTTTGAGACATCCCTAAAAGCGCACGGAAGTGCAAAGCTAAAATCAGACAGATGTTTTTACAAGGGCCGTTGCGTGCCAGACCCAAAGGAGTACGACAGTACGCAAAAGAAAATCAGCAGATGAACTTCTATAACGGTTATTTTTCTGTCCTTGCAACAGCGAGATACGCACAAATGGTGGGCTGAGCCCACCCTACAAAACTACAAAACTGGTAGCAACTTCGTTCAGATCAACCTTGCAAATACGCTCATCCCGAAGGGAGGCTTAAGATACCGTTCGATCTTTAGAACAAAGCATAGGGGAAGAGACCTAATCTACGCATCGGGTTCGTGACCCAAGGGCGGGTACAGGTTCATCTTCCCCCTATTACTCCGGCGTCCCAGAGTAACTTTTACCAAGTAGCGGTCTTGAAATCCACTGGTTCTAATATACAAGGGCGGGTTAGGCGAATGCCGTAACCCGCCAGATGGCAGACGATAATTCGGCGGGTATGACCCGCCCTACAAAACTAGGGGTGGTCGATTTGCAATTACCTTGTCTTTGCCTTGAAACAAAACACAGGTCATGGCGTAGCGAGCCTGACTGAGAGCCGTTGAGCAGGTTCTTGTATCTTCTGCGAAGCGGCTCGAAAGCGAAGCGAGCCATACCCAAAAGACGCACGGAAAGTGCAAAGCAGGAGTCAGACCGATGTTTTTTTGCAAAGGGAAGTTGTCTTGCGGTCTCGAGTGGTGGGCTCAGCCCACCCTACTAGACTAAGCGCCTGAGCTATAACTTGGCACGCCATACTCTGGTGATCAGTAAGCGACCGACCGTGAGAGGTCGGTGCAATAACGGCGTTTTGCTCCATGGCGGAACAGATGAGTTGATCGAAGTGAAAGAGCAGTTCCCGACCGAGGTAGGGTTCGTTGTCGGGAGTGAAGATAACTATCGTCATTTTGGAATTCATAAATGATGTCTCCTTTTTCGCTCCGTTCATTTTCAAGATGGGTTTATCCTACACTTCCCAGATGGCACCAGCCTTGTCTGGCGAGTTAGGCGTATGCCGTAACCCGCCAGATGACAGACGATAATTCGGCGGGTGTGACCCGCCCTACAAACCTGAACCCGCCTGTAAGTAATCGGGCTTGAGGACCAAGAGTCTCTTTTCAGACTTTGAAAAAGATTTGATCTTTGCCTCCAGTTTTGAAGCTACGCTTCTATTGTCGCAGCTCATACTCCAGAGCATGTCTTTAACGCCTTTTATTTTGGTATACCTGGCCCCCTTACCGCTTTTATGCTCGGCGACCCTTCTGGTCAAGTCACATGTTATCCCTGTATAGTAGGAACCGTCACCGCACTCAAGGATATAGACGAACCAACTACCCATTGCTTTTATCTCCTCTGGAGGCTACAGGAAATTGCCTGTTCCGCTCCGTAAGCTTCCCTATTTCGTAGACAGTTTTAAAGTAGCCTTGTAGGGCGGGTTAGGCGTATGCCGTAACCCGCCAAATGGCAAATGATAATTCGGCGGGTATGACCCGCCCTACAAAACTGAAATCATAGAGATATTTTTTACAAGGGCCGTTGCGTGCCAGACCCAAAGGAGTAAAGCAGTACGTAAAAGAAAATCAGCAGATACACTTCTATAACGGTTGTTTTTCTATCCTTGCAACAGCGAGATACACACAATTGGTGGGCTCAGCCCGCCCTACGTTGCTATCATGTGGCCGATACATCGTCCAGTTTCGCCTTAATGAGGCCCCAATTGTCATGGAACAGTTTCAGGTCTGATATCTTTACATCTTGCAAATCAAACTCGCTGTATTCTCTGTTGGTTTCACGTTTTCTTTCTTCGAGCTTCTTCCGCCTTTCCTCATTGATCTTTCGCAAATCATTAGCACTTATCAAATAAAATTTCGGCGGGTTCTCGGGAAATTTTTTTGAATATAAATCCACAAAGCACCAGATTTTATTAATATCGCTTTCACTTACCGGTTTGGGCAAAAATTGAGCGTTTGAAATCCTGCACTTCACTTCGACGGCTAAAGATTTATTTCCACTCCTGACTATGATATCTATCTGTTTTGCCTTGCCGAGCGTAATGAAAGCATTGTACCCTCTTTTATATAATTCAGCCAAGGTATAAAATTCTCCGGCAAGACTGCTACGGTCTTTTTTACTTAGCATACTATTACTTGTTCTCCCTTGACCCTGATAAAGAAAAGCTTCCGAGTTTTTGTTCTGCTTCACTCCTCCCCCTCTACCATCCTCCCGATCTCCTCCAGCGCTCCCCCCATATTCGGCACAAGCGTCCCATCACCCCTCATCCGTTCCATCTCTTCAACGGTATACCATCCGAACGCGGGTATCTTGTCAGGCTCGACAACACGGGGTTCCCCTCCTGTTATCTCGCAGACGAACATCTGCACGATGAAGCCGCCCTCAGGCGAGTCGGTCGGATGTTTGCAAAACAGCCCTTTCACCCTCACCTCTATGCCGAGCTCTTCCATGGCCTCTCTGGCAACCGCCGCCTCCCTTGTCTCTCCAGCGTGGATCTTGCCGCCCGGAGGCTCGATGCGAAGGGTGCCGTGCTTTACGTTATGCACGAGAAGAAGCCTTTTATCCCTCACAATAATGGCCGCTACGAGTTCTTTCATCAGGTAAGGATACCTCTTTCAACCCTTTGCGGTCAAGGGAGTATAGGAGCAGCACAAGGGACGAGACAGATCGCCATCCCCTTGTCTTATATTGCCTTTATATCCCAGGACTGCTACAATGCCTATTATTTGTGCACTCAAAGGATGATAGAGTGATGACATTCGAGGACATAGTCGACAACCTCTCGGAGGGGGTCATAGGCGTCGGTCCTGATCTGGTTGTCAGGGTATTCAACCAGGCATCCGAGAAGATGACCGAGGTCTCGCGCTCGATGATCATCGGCAGGCCCATCCATGATTTTTTCAAAAAAGAGTCCCGTCTTGTCGAGATGATAGAAAAAACGATCGGTGACGGCCGCCTCTACTCAGAATACGAAGAGAACATGCGCAGGCGTTTCTCCTCAGCTCCTCTTCAGGTCGGCATAACAACGAACCCTGTATTTGACGAGAAGGGCGTCCTTACCGGCGCTGTTGCGCTCTTAAGGGACCTCTCCGGGATAAAATCACTTGAGGCTGATTCGATCAAGAAAGACCGTCTCGCCTACATCGGCACCTTTGCCGCAAGCCTCGCACACGAGATAAGGAATCCGCTTAGCGGCATAAGAGGCGCGGCCCAGCTCCTTTCCAAAAAGGTAAAAGACGAGCACCTGAACGAATACATGAGGGTGATAATCAAGGAGGCTGACAGGCTCAACCTCATTTTAAACGAGATGCTCGATTTTTCAAGGCCGGCAAGGCTCGACATAAAAGAGGTGAACATCCACAAGGTCCTCGATTCCGTCGTCTTGCTCCTCCATGAAGAAGGGCATACAAACCCGTTCGCGCGGGTATACGACCCTTCCCTGCCCCCGCTTCTCGCTGATGAAAACCAGCTGACGCAGGTCTTTTTAAACCTCGTCAAGAACGCGAAAGAAGCCCTCGGTACAAAAGGCCATATACAGCTCACCACCCGGATGGTAACGGACTTTCAGATCATCGGCACAGGTACAAAAGGCGGCAAGATGGCCTGCGTCGAGATAAAGGACAACGGGTGCGGGATAAGGCCCGAAGACATCGAGAAGATATTCACGCCTTTTTTCACGACCAAGGCAAAGGGCAACGGGCTTGGAATGGCCATCTCTCTGAAGATCATAAAAGACCACGGCGGAAACATAAAGATAGAATCCACGGCGCATGAAGGGACTACCGTAACGGTGACACTGCCGCTTGCAAGCGGCGAGAAGAATACTGCGCCGGATAAGAGGCTTATATGAATGATAAAAGGGTGCTCATAGCTGACGACGACGAATCCATACTCTGGGTGCTCGAAAGGTTCTTCGCTGAAAAAAAGATCGAGACAGTAAAAACGGACAACGGGACAAAGGCATCAAAACTTCTCAGGGAAGAGAGGTTCTCGCTCGCTGTCGTTGACATAAACATGCCTGAGAAGGACGGCCTTGAGGTGCTCAGAGATGCCAAGAAGGCCGGCTCTGAGACCTCTTTCATAATCATGACAGCCGATTCGACGATGGGCAGCACTTTGGAGGCCATGAAGCTCGGCGCCTTCGACTACGTGACAAAGCCCTTTGACCTTACGGAGCTTGAGATAACCGTCGAGCGCGCCATCAAAGACATGGCTCTGAGGCAGAAGCTGACGACGCTTTCCGAGAGGCTCAGAGAGACTCTTACCAACGAGACTGTCTTCGTAGGCAGGAGCAAGTCCGTCCAGAGCGTATTCAAGAACGTCGGAAAGATCGCCCCGAAGGACGTTACAGTCCTCATCCTCGGAGAGAGCGGCACAGGCAAGGAGCTCCTCGCCAAACTCCTTCACGCCAACAGCACGAGAAGCGAAGGGCCTTTCATAGCTGTCAACTCTGCCGCTGTGCCGCGAGACCTGATGGAGGCGGAGCTATTCGGCTTTGAGAAGGGCGCGTTCACAGGGGCCATAGAGGATAAAAAAGGGCGGTTCGAGCTTGCTGACGGCGGGACTCTCTTCTTGGACGAGATAGGGGACATGGCGCTCGACCTCCAATCGAGGCTTCTGCGCGCGATACAGGAGAAGGAGTTCTACAAGATAGGCGGAAAGGCCCCGATAAAGGTCGACGTCCGCATAATAGCCGCAACTAACCAGGACCTCGAAAGGATGGTCGCTGAAAAGAGGTTCAGAGAAGACCTCTGGTTCAGGCTCTGCGGGGTCACGCTGACGCTTCCCCCTCTAAGGGAGAGAAAAGGCGATGTCCGCCTTCTCGCTGACCATCTCCTTGAAAGGTTTATCCATGAGTTCAAGACAGAGGGCAAGACGCTTTCCGAGCGCGCGATGGAGGCGCTTGAAAACTACCACTGGCCCGGCAACGTACGCGAGCTTGAAAACATCCTTAGAAAGGCGGTGCTACTCTCTCCCGGGATCTCGATCACAGTCGAAGACCTCGATCTGCCGGAATCAAAGGAGCGGAAGGACTCTTTAGAAGACATAATAATGGCGAAACTGAAGCCTTTCATAGACAAGACAGACCATAGGTCCAAACAGGACCTCTATAGCTTTATCATGCCTTTCATGGAGAGGCCCCTTATAACCCTCATTCTGGAAAAGACGCGCGGCAACCAGGTACAGGCCGCCGAAGTCCTCGGCATAAACAGGAACACTCTGAGGAAGAAGATAAAGGACCTCGGCATAAAGATGAAGGCGTTCAAATAACTATGGCAGAGTCGGCATAAGATAGGGCGCGGCAGGTCTTGAAGTGATACTGAAAACTATGGATAAAAGGATCTACGGGCTTTACGCGATAATAGATACGACCTACACTGAGGTAACTGAGGCCGCCAGGGCAGCATCCCTGCTTATCGCAGGCGGGGCAAGGATCATCCAGCTGAGGGCAAAGGGGCTATCAGCGGCCCAAACGCTTGAGGCCGCGCTTGCGATAAGGCGGGCGACCTCTGACGGAGATGCCCTCTTCATCGTCAACGACCGCATCGACGTTGCGCTCATAGCAGGTGCGGACGGGGTACACCTAGGCCAGGATGATATACCGGCAAAGGACGCTCTATCTCTTCTCAAAGGCCTCATCATCGGCATCTCTACGCACAACGAGCAAGAAGCAAGGCAAGCTGAGGCAGACGGCGCAACCTACATATCATTCGGCCCTATATTCCCGACCATGACAAAAAAAGACGCTGATACCCCAAAGGGGCTCGACAGGCTGAAAGATATCAAGGGATCAGTGCGCCTGCCTGTAGTCGCGATAGGCGGGATAACCGAAGGATTAGCGGTAGACGTCCTAAGCGCAGGGGCAGATTCAATCGCGATGATCTCGGAGCTACTGACAGCCTCAAGTATCAGGGACAGGACCGAATCCGTGGCAAAGCGCATAAAAACGTACTATAATGGGTATATGAACAGCACGCCTTAGATAGGTCATAGACGCGCCTTGGGGTATTAAAATGAAAGATATAGTCAATTGGCTCATAGGCATAGAAGACGGGGCGAGACGGTTTTACGAGTCAGCCGCCGAGAGGTTCTCGGATAACCCGAAGTTCTGCGCTCTCCTTAAATCTCTTGCACTCGATGAGAGGCATCACTACGAGAGCGTCCTCGGCGCATACGAGCTCTTGAAAGAGCGCGATATCCAGAGCCCAGTCTCGTTTGACGACGAGACGAAAGACGCGATAACTGGCGGGCTTGCCGAGGCTCAACTGCGCCTCAACGCCGGCGAATACACTGAAGCAACACTCATGGAGACGATAGTAGCTATCGAATATTCCGAATGCAACGAGGCGTTCCTTTGCGTCGTAAACGCCTTAAAGCCTTACAAAGGGCTCCACGAGGCGGCCAGCCTGCACATAAGACAGCATACCAGCAAGATAGAAGCCGCCCTTGAAGGCAAAATCGAGTACGCCCACCTCCTTAGAAAGATAGGGGCGCTTAAAAGGCTCTCAAACTCCCGGTTGCTCGTCGTAGACGACGAGGAGATGATCCGCGACGTGCTTATCGCCATATTCAGCGACAGGTTCACGGTTGAAGCCGTCTCTAGCGGGCCGGAGGCCATAGCAAGGATCGAAAACGGGGCCGCTTTCGACGCGGTAATATGCGATCTTAACATGCCGGAGATGGACGGCATAGAGCTATACAAAAAGATCCTCGAAAAAGCGCCTGAGACCGCAGGCCGGGTATTGTTCCTCGCAGGGATGTACGAGAAGCATCAGGCAGAGTTCCTGCAGAAAAACCACCTGAAACACATAATGAAACCGGCCTCCATCAAAGAACTCAGAAACAGCGTCGAGGACATAGTCAGCATCTAGCGGTTATCAGAGGGCTGCTGGCGCGGACCTCGGCATCCATGGTTCCTTTACAGCCGACCTGGCTTGAAAAAGCCTTTCAATGAGCCCTCCGGCGCTTTTGCTATCCAAGGCGACATTCTTCATCACCTCGCCAACGCCTGTACGCGAGACCCACCTGAAGGTCCTCTCGCCATATTCGGCCTCTTCCCTGTAATTCTGAATAAAGGCGCCGCATACTGCCTTTACCTCTTCAGACGTCTTGACAGTAGAGATACGCTCGGCCTTTTTAAGCTCGATGCCTGCGCACCCTCCGGCGTATATCTCCCATCCGCCGTTTATGCCGACTACCCCTATATCCTTTATCCCGGCCTCCGAGCAGTTTCTCGGGCATCCGCTAACTGACATCTTCACCTTTGCAGGCATCCACAAACCCTCTAACATCTTTTCAAGCTCGATGCCGAGCCCTAGGGAATCCTGCGTACCGTACCTGCACCACTCAGACCCGACACAGGTCTTGACAGTACGCAAGGCCTTCGCGTACGCGTAGCCTGAGTTCATGCCGAGGTCCCTCCACATCCCGGGAAGATCATCTTTCTTGACGCCCAGAAGGTCTATCCTCTGCCCGCCTGTGACCTTCACGAGCCCGACACCGTAACGCTCGGCGATTTCAGCGATCTTTTTGAGTTCAGCGGCGGTCGTTGCTCCGCCGTACATCCTCGGCACTACCGAGAAGGTCCCGTCTTTCTGGATGTTCGCATGCATGCGCTCGTTGACAAGCCTTGAAGATGTGTCGTCTTCAGCCTCAAGCGGCCAGACCATCGAAAGATAATAGTTGATGGCAGGCCTGCAGGTATCGCACCCGACCGTCTCCCATCCTAGTGTTTCCATGACAGAGGCAACTGAGAGAAGCTTTTTTTCACGGATGTTCTTTATAACGTCTTCTCTCGCGTACTTTGTGCAGGCGCATATCGCGTCTGCGCCACTTCCACTCTGAAAGCTCGCCCCGAGTGTCGCCTCGAGTATCCTGTCAACTACAGAGGCGCAGCCGCCGCACGACCCTGAGGCCTTCGTCTCTTTCCTTACGGCCTCCCTCGTGAAGAGCCCTTTCTTCTCTATCGCCTCCCGTATCATCCCTTTCGTTACGCCGTTACAGCCGCAGACGATCGTCTCATCCGGCATAAGTTCAATAGAAGCCGCTTGCCCGGATCCTTGCATCTCAGGGAAGAGCAAGGCGTGCCTTTTTTGCGAGACATCCGAACCTGAGATCATCATTGAGAACAGATCAGGACCTGAGGCGGTATCGCCGTACATCAATATCCCTGCTACGCGCCCCTGTCTGAGAACGACCTTCTTATAAACCTGGGCAGACCTGTCTATGTACTCGATAGTCTCGCCTGATGCCCCGGCAACGTCGCCTGCCGAATAAAAGTCAATGGAGGGGACCTTGAGCCTCGCTGAGGTCGGACGGTTCACGAATACAAGTCTGCAGTCTCCGGCCAGGTGGCTCGCAACGACCTTTGCCTGTTCAAATATAGGGGCGACAAGGCCGAAGGTCGCGCCCCTGTGCTCTACGCACTCGCCGACAGCGTATATCGAAGGGTCGTAGGTCTGCATGACGTCGCTCACTACTATCCCCCTGTTGCAGTAGACCCCGGAGACCTCGGCGAGCGTCTTGTTAGGCCTGATCCCGATTGAGATAACCGCAAGGTCCGTCTCTATCTCCTCCCCGTCCTTGAACCGCACCCCTGTGAGACTATCAATACCTAGAAACTCAGAGACTTCCCTTCCAAGCATGACCTTTATGCCCAGCGCCTCGACGTCCGCCTTGAGAAAACCTGCTGCAACAGAGTCGCACTGCTTCTCCATGAGCGCGCCCATGAGATGGATGATAGTAACGTCCATGCCGAGTGTTTTTAGCGCATGCGCCGCCTCAAGCCCCAAGAGTCCGCCGCCGATGACGACAGCCTTCTTCTCCTGTCCGGCCATGGACCTGATCCTGCCGCAATCATCTATAGACCTGAAGGCAAGCACGCCCGGCAGCGACGCTCCAGGAAGCGCCGGGATAACCGGCAGAGCGCCTGTTGCGAAGATGAGCCTGTCATAACCAAGTGCAGTGCCGTCTTCCCCGACAATAGTCCTCGACGCCCTGTTGATGGACCCGACGCGGAAACCTCGAAGCAGCCGTATCCCGTTCTCCTTGTACCACGCGTCATCATGGAGCGTCAGGTCGCCTAACGTCTTTTCCCCTGTAAGGACGCTTGAAAGCAGCACCCTGTTATAATTCGGATGCGGTTCGGCGCCTGCCACGGTTATCTCAAACCTTTTCGGGTCTAAGCGCACGATCTCTTCGACGCACGCTGTGCCTGCCATGCCGCCGCCTATCACAACGAGCCTTTGTCTGCTTTTTACTTCGCCCATATCAGCCGCCTTTCTTTTTAACGTTTACGTCTCATGATAGCGTCCCAGTAGTCGTGAAGGGCCATTATCTTCCGGATGCCGGAGACGGCAAAGGCGCCCTTTTGGCGAGGCGCCTTTGCCTGTAAGACCATCTCAGGAAAAACATAGTGCCGGTTACATCGTATAACCGCTCTCGCTGTGCTGTGTCTGATCAAGGCCCTGGACCTCTTCGTCAGGGGTCACTCTCAGGCCTACGGCAAAGTCGACTATCTTCAATATCACGAAGGTGACGATAAACGAATAAGTGAAGCTGACGCTAATAGCAGCAACCTGTGTGCCCAGAAGCGCTCCGCCGCCGTATAACAGCCCGTCTGCGCCTGCCGGGTTTACTGCCAACGTCGCGAATACGCCCGTTGCTATAGCGCCGAATATGCCGCCCACTCCGTGGATGCCGAAGGCGTCGAGCGAGTCGTCATAGCGGAGCTTCGGCTTCAGGTAGCTGACCGAGATATAGCAGACGACCCCTGCCGCCAGCCCTATTATTATTGAGGCCATCGGGCCTACAAAACCTGCCGCAGGCGTTATCGCTACAAGCCCGGCGACAGCGCCTGATGCGACGCCTAACATTGTAGGCTTTCCCCTGTGCGCCCACTCAATAAACATCCACGCGCCTGCACCCGCCGCTGCAGCGGTGTTCGTGACCAGAAAGGCTGAGGCCGCAAGGCCGTTGGCGCCGAGCGCGCTGCCTGAGTTGAAGCCGAACCACCCGAACCAGAGAAGCCCTGCGCCTAATACCGTCATCGGCAGGTTGTGCGGTGCCATCAGCTCGGACATGTAGGCCTTGCGCTTGCCAAGTACGAGAGCGCAGGCAAGAGCGGCGGCGCCTGAGCTTATGTGGACGACCGTGCCGCCGGCGAAGTCAAGAGCACCCATGACCCTCAGCCAGCCGCCTACGCCCCAGACCCAGTGCGCGACAGGGTCATAGACAAGCGTCGTCCAAAGGAGCGTGAATATAACGAATGCCGAGAACTTCATCCTTTCAGCGAACGCCCCTGCGATAAGCGCCGGAGTTATGATCGCGAACATCATCTGGAATATCATGAACGCCTGATGCGGAATGGTCGCTGAGTAATCAGCGTTCGGGTCCATCCCGACCCCTGAAAGGCCTATCCAGTCTAACGACCCGATGAACCCGCCGATGTCAGGGCCGAAAGAGAGGCTGTAGCCGACGAGCACCCATTGGATCGAGACGAGGAACATCGCGGTGTAACTCTGCATCAAGGTTCCCAGCACGTTTTTCTTCCTGACCATGCCGCCGTAAAAGAGCGCCAGGCCCGGAGCCGTCATGAGCATAACAAGTGCTGTTGAGGTAAGTACCCATGCCGTATCACCCGTGTCTATCGCCGGAGCGGCAGCCGCGGCTTCTTCCGCAAGGGCAACGGCTGGCAGGACGAGCCCTGTCATTATCGCTATCAATAGCTTTTTCATCTGAGCCTCCATGTTTTTTCTCTCACACCTGGGCTTATAACGCAGACCTGCCTCTTTCGCCGGTACGTATCCTCACGGTCTCCTCGACATTGGTCACGAATATCTTGCCGTCGCCGATCTTCCCGGTCCGCGCGGCCGTCATGATCGCCTCTACGGCAGTTGCGGCCATATCTTCCGCCGTCACTATCTCTATCTTTATCTTCGGGAGGAAATCAACGGTGTACTCAGCGCCCCTGTAGAACTCGGTATGCCCCTTCTGCCTGCCGAACCCCTTCACCTCGGAGACAGTCATGCCCTCGATGTTTATCTCGTTGAGCGCCTTTTTGACGTCGTCGAGCTTGAAGGGTTTTATTATCGCCTCGATCTTCTTCATAACAACCTCCTTTGCTCTGCGTGTACGGCAAAATAAAAAGACGCCCTCCAGGGGATTATACTCCATCCCTCGAAAGGCGCCTTTGCCTTAAACCTATCTCTCCTTCGCAGACACACCAGTGTGCCGCTAAGGCCGACCGTCCCTTTGAAACGACACCAAAAGGACTATATCGAAAAGAACCTACATCGTATAGCCGCTCTCCTCGTGCTGCGTAAGATCAAGCCCCTGTATCTCTTCCTCTGTCGTGACCCTGAGGCCCATTGTCATATCGAGCACCTTAAGTATCAGGTACGTACCGAGACCAGCGAGTATTGCCGTTACTACCGCGCCGAAGGCCTGCTTTCCGAGTTGAGCCGGGTTGCCGTAGAAAAGCCCTGTAGCGCCTATCGAAGCGAAGAGCCCTGTTGCCAGCGTGCCCCAGGTGCCTGCCACGCCGTGTATGCCGAATACGTCAAGCGTGTCGTCATAGCCTAACCTCGGTTTGAGCATTGTTACCGCTATGTAGCACAGTACGCTGCCTGCTACGCCTATCGCTATCGCAGGCAGAGGGGTCACAAACCCTGCGGCAGGGGTTATCGAGCCGAGCCCTGCTACCGCCCCTGACATCGCGCCTAACATCGTCGGCTTACCCCTGTGCTTCCACTCTATGAAGGTCCAGGTAAGGGTCCCTGCCGCAGCCGCCGTGTTCGTAGTAACAAATGCCATGACAGCCCCGCCGTCGCTGACAAGCGCGCTTCCGGCGTTAAAACCGAACCATCCGAACCAGAGTATCCCCATCCCTATTGCAGTGAGAGTGAGATTGTGCGGTGCCATCAGCTCCTTCTGGTATCCCCTTCTCCTGCCTACCATGATTGCCGCCACAAGGGCTGAGACTCCGCAGCTTATGTGGACAACTATCCCGCCTGCAAAATCAAGGACCCCGATCTTCTGTAGCCATCCGCCGCCCCAGACCCAGTGCGCGAGCGGGTAATAAACTATTACAGCCCACAAGAGCGAGAATATCACTACGACGCTGAACTTTATCCTCTCTGCGAACGCCCCTGTTATGAGGGCTACGGTTATCGCCGCGAACATCCCCTGAAAGCTCATGAACAAGAGGTGCGGTATCGTCCCTTTAGGCTCTACCCCGACCCCTGAAAGGCCGATAAAATCAAGGCCGCCGATTATCCCTCCGATGTCAGGCCCGAACGAGAGGGAGTAGCCGAAGATCACCCACTCTATCGTGATAAGGCAGAATATAAAGAAGCTCTGCATCATCGTTGAAAGGACGTTCTTTCTGCGAGCCATGCCGGCGTAAAACACCGCAAGCCCGGGGGTCATGAACATCACCAGCGCGGTCGAGATAAGGAGCCAGGCCGTGTCAGCCTTATCTATCACTGCCCCCCCGTCAGCCATAGAGACCGCCGGAAAGACCATCACCGACAGAAGACCTGCAATCATGCCAAAGAGCATCAGGAACAGACGAGGCCTCAGAGCCCCAATACAAAACGAACCAATAGAACCAGAATCCAAACGCATCTTTCCACGTCCTCCTTATGATCTTCATCGATCTTGAAACCGCCCGCTTTTGCGGGCCTCAGGGCATCATTGCCGGCTTTCATGCAGCCACGTTCGAGCCTTCTTAAAGGCCCGAACGGATAACTCTTAGAAGTTCACGTCAAACTGCGTCGTCCATACCCATTTGGAGCTTTCGTTGACGCCGACTACGGATGGTTCGTTGAACCAGACCGGCCCGGTAAGGAACGATATGTTCTTCGTGAAGTAGCGGTATACGCCGAAGCCGCCGCCGCCTATCGCGTTCTTGCCTGAGGCGTAATCAGCCGCAAGGACCCATGACATATACTCTGATCCGTCAGCGTCTTTTGCAGGTGAGAAGCCCTTGTCCCATCCGACCATATAGCCGGTATTTTCTTTGTCCCCGTTCTTATCAACGAGCGTCTTTCCGTTGCCGCTGTACACCCCGGCGTGTATTCTGCCGAGCCCCATCGGGATGGTCTTTCCGAACATCAGGTGGACGACGTTATAATCAGTCCTGCCGTCGCTGTCTTCTGAAGCGGCCTTCTTGTCAGTGCCGACGTTGAAGACGCCGAGGTTCCATGCGGGAGAGCCTTCAAAAAGAGCGCCCTCAGGGGAACCTATCTTTGCGTTAAAATAAAGCGGGTCGGTAGACGGCTCCAATAGGTCTATGCCGACCTCCATCTGTAGCTTCTCGTAGGGCAGGACCCCGACCGTGATGCCAACGTCAGTCGGCAGATCTCCCTTTTGCGCCTTTCTCCCAACCGTGAAGTAGTTATCAA
Source organism: Deltaproteobacteria bacterium (assembly GCA_038043525.1). GTDB lineage: Bacteria > Desulfobacterota > GWC2-55-46 > GWC2-55-46 > GWC2-55-46 > JBBTBW01. The sequence goes on from JBBTBW010000007.1 coordinate 74,516, forward strand.
CCCCGAGGTGATATACGCCGTACGGCTGGATGTCGCTTGACGCTGGCGTCCAGTAGGTTGTCGTAGGCGTGGCCTGTGCAACAGGCGCCAGTGCAAGCGTAGCGGCAACTGCGAGACCTGATACTGCTACTCTGATCCTTTTCATACTTTCCCTCCCTGCTACTGTTTTTTTTGTGCGGGGGGATGAAAAAAGGCGCCCCCCTTTCGGGCAGGCGCCTTTGCCTAACCTTACCTATAGAGCCGCTTGGGGCAACTACTCTGTCGCCAGCGGCCTGTGAACTCTTTATTCATGAACCAAGACTATCGTAGCGCGATACCTGTTGCGAAAAGACCGAGGCCCTTGAGGCTACTCACTAAAGACCGCTGAGAACCATAACATATCAAAAAAATCTTTTTTCAATCACGATCAAATTGATCCGCGTCAACTCATAAAAAATACTTTAGTCCCTGATGAGCCTTAAAAACCGTGCCACAACGCCGGTGCCGTACCTGTGGAGATCGACTATCCGTTCAGGCGTCTCTCTAACTATCGCATCAGGGTCGATCTTGCCTTTGAGCGATTTAAGCTCATCGCTGTTAACAGCTATCCAATCTTTCACCATCTCTTCAGTCACTTCAAGGTGGAACTGAAAGCCGTATGCGTTTGCGCCGACCTTTATCACCTGGTTAGGGAATATCTCTGATGACGCGAGCCTTACGCCGCCATGAGGCACGTCAAAGGTGTCTCCGTGCCATTGAAAGACATTAAACTTGTAAGGCATGCCGAGAAAGAGCATGTCATCGCTCCCCTCTTCTGTAAGCTCTACGTCGTACCAGCCTATCTCTTTTGCTCCGCCCTTGTAGACCTTTGCGCCTGCCGCCTTTGCGAGAAGCTGTGAGCCGAGACAGACGCCGAGTATCGGGAGCCTCATCTTCAGAGCTGACGAGATAAGCCTGACTTCTTTTTCTATGAAAGGATATACGTCGGTCTCGTATACGCCCATCGGCCCGCCAAGGACTATCAGGGCCGAGTATCCATCGGCAGTCCTCGGAATAACCGCGTTCTCGTAGATCTTTAGGAACTCGACCTCTAACCCTGCCCTGAAAATGGCTGGCCCTATGATGCCGAGGCCTTCGTGAGCAACGTGCTGTATTACCAGGACCCTTGCCATATATCTCCCTAAACCCGGAACCTACGGTTTAAAACCTGCTCACCTTTTTTCATTATCAAGGGCTAATATGATGACTTCAGCTATCTCAGCCATCGACTTTCTCTTGTCCATGCTTATCTTTCTGAGCCTTGCGAAGGCCTCGTTCTCTGTGAGGCGCTCTTTTTCCATGAGAAGCCCCTTGGCCTTCTCAACGACCTTTCGCGAATCAAGGGCTGTCTTAAGGCCGATGTTCTCCTCTCTCAGCTCCTTAAGCTCGCTAAAACGGGCGCAGGCAAACTCTATCGCAGGTACAAGGTCTTCCGCCCTCACAGGCTTTACAAGGTACGCCATCGCCCCTGCGGCTACAGCCCTCATGATCGTCTCTTCGTCGTCGCTCGCTGTAAGGAGCATTATAGGGGCCGGGAAGAAGCGCGTTATCTCCATCGCCGCCTCGATCCCGTCCTTGACAGGCATCCTCACGTCCATAATAACGAGGTCCGGCGAAGTCTGCCTGCAGGCGTTTACAGCATCGACCCCGTTTTCACCCTCTGCAACGACCTTATGGCCTGCGTCCTCGACGAGGCCTTTAAGCACAAGCCTTGCAGACGGTTCATCATCTATTATGGCGATTCGCTTCATGCCAATAGATAAAAGCAAGAAGAGTGCCAACCACGTCAAAGGCGTTTTTACGGGGTTTTACAGGTATCGAATAAAACAGGTGCTTGATTTTAACGCTTTGGCTGATTACTTTTTAGGCAGGCCTTCCTTGCCTCTGCGTAAAGCTCAATATACCTGCCTGCTGCGGCCTCCCATGAAAAATCTTCGGCCATCCCTTTTTTCATGAGAGCTAACCACTTGGGCCTGTCCTTATATACAGAGAGCGCCTCCTTGAGCTTTTCAACGAGGCCGTCTGCCGAATACTCCTCGAACTTGAAACCGTTTGCGTCTTGCCCGTTAAAATCCCTTACAGTATCGTCAAGCCCGCCTGTCGCTCTGACGAGCGGGACGGTAGCGTACCTGAGGCTGTATATCTGGTTGAGGCCGCATGGCTCGTAGCGGGACGGCATGAGGAAGATATCAGAGCCAGCCTCCACAAGATGAGAGAGCCTGGCGTCAAATGCTATCCTGACTGAGAGCTTTTGCGGATATTTTGCGCTAAGCGCCTTTAAGGCCTCCTGATAACCCTTATCGCCTGTACCGAGTATCACGAGCCCCATATCAAGCGCCATGATCTCGTCTATCGCCTCTATCAGTATGTCAAAGCCCTTCTGATCAACGAGCCTTGATACCATGCCGACAACCGGAGTCCCCTTCTTGAGCTTCAGACCGAACTCTTTAAGTAGCGCCTTCCTGCATAGATCCTTGCCTGAGAGGTCATCTGCGGAATAGTTCGCAGGTATCAGCCTGTCCGTTGACGGGTCCCACTCGTTGTAATCGACACCATTTAAAATCCCGTGTAATACAGCCTTCCTCTTTTGCATGACGCCTTCGAGCCCGTAGCCGTACTCAGGCGTCTGAATCTCTCTGCTATATGCCGAGCTTACGGTAGAGAGCGTGTCGGCATAGACGATACCAGCCTTCAGGAGGTTCAACCTGCCCCAGAACTCGCACCCCTCAGGGTTGAATAGGGCTGGAGAGAGGCCTGTCAGCGGATATAGCTCCGGTGCGAATATCCCCTGATATGCGATATTGTGGATGGTCAAGACCGTAGCTGTGTGCGCGAAACAGAGGTCGTTTTTGTAAACATCCTTCAGATACGCCGGGATAAGGCTTGTCTGCCAGTCGTTGCAGTGGATGATGTCAGGCTCGAAGCGACGCTCGCGAAGCGTCTCAAGAACAGCCCTTGAAAAAAAGGCGAACCTCTCAAGGTTGTCGAAGTAGTCGCCATCAGGCGTTCCGTAGAGGCCACCTCTATCGAAGAACTCGTCCCTCTTTATGAAGTATGTCGGCACCTCGGTATTAGCGGCCTTAAGTACCTCGGCCTCTACCTCGCGTGAACCAAGCGGGACGGTTACGCGAAGCCCTGTCTGCTCGACATCAATGCCTCTCAAGGCCGTCTCTCTATAGTACGGCAGGAATAGAGTGACCCTGCAACCGAGCCTTTTAAGCGCGAGAGGGAGCGCACCGGCGACATCGGCAAGCCCGCCTGTCTTTGAAAAAGGCGTCGCCTCAGTTGCGACCATTATGATGGAGTATGACATACGGGCAAGTTATCAGAAACGGGAGAGGGATTCAAGAAGATAGGGGGGAAGACTTAAGATGATTGGCGGGCCGAGCCCGCCCTACCAGACTGAGACAGACCTACCAGACTAAAAACTGGAAAGCACTTTAATCCTCAATTCGCGTCAATTTAGGCTTGACGGGCAAAACGGTATCTACCAGACTGAACTTTACTGCCAAACGATTTATTGGTGCCTTTTAACAGAGCACTTAATGCGCCGCCCAATTGTTCTGCCAAGACAACTGGAACAGCATTACCGATTTGTCGCATTGCTTCACCCCATACCCCTTGTATCACGAATTCGCCTGGAAAGGTTTGTAGTAGTTTGGCTTCAAATACGGTGAAATAACGCACCGAGCCATCTCGAAACCTAATCATATTCTCTCCACCTGGTACGCCATGCCCGCCAGCCTTTATTGTTTTTGCCGGCCAATCATAATCACTTCCCGTATGACCAGAGTAGATTCTTGCGCCATCTCTAAATATATGATCAGGAATACTATGTTTATGTCTTGGATCGGGAACGCCAAATAAAGCATCTCTGACAGTTCGCCATGGCTTTACCCCGTACTCGAACATATTGAGTTGATCTCTCATTCGCGCAACCACTTCTTTTAATGAGTCCGAAGGAGTTTCTCTAAAACGCTTTGCAATCCTGTGTCGGTCCCAATATTCTCCGGTAACAAACTTTTGCGACAAAAGCATTTCTTCGTTATATGTAGGTGCTGGAAAATTCCAAGTATTTTTAAGGTCCGAACGCACTCCGACGATAACTACACGCTCTCTGCGCTGCGGGACTCCGAAATCGGCTGCATTCAACAATTTATAGGAAACGTGGTATTTGACATCCGAATAAGATGAATAGCTTATTTTTCTTAATAGTTGCAGATGTTCTTGCCATTGCATGCCGGATTTTGGTTTGCAACTAGGGAACGTCAACCTGAAGATAATATATGTGAAGTAATCGGCAAATGATGGTCTTAAAAGACCTTTGACATTCTCAAAAATGAAAGCTTTTGGTGTTAGCGTTTCTACTGCACTTATTGCATATGGAAACATATCTCGATTGTCTTTATTAGCCCCATGCTTGCCGCCGAGTGAAAATGGCTGACAAGGTGGTCCCCCAGCAATCATATCGATCTTGCTCAAACTCGAAAAATCGTAATCTTTTATGTCACCGCAAAAAATCTTTCTTTTGTCAAAATTAGCCTTAAGAGACGCACAAGCATGTTTATTAAACTCAACAAAAGCAGCGTGCTTAAAACCTGAAAGTTCAAGGCCTTTGGCTAATCCTCCTGCCCCGGAGAAAATCTCAAGAGATTCCATATTATTTTCCCAAGCTTTTTAGGTATTTCTTAATGCTTCCAATAATTTCTTTTTCCTTCTTATGCGCACCCTTACATTTCGCAACCCATTTTCTTCCAGGATGAATTACATCCCAATCCGATTTCGCTTGTTCATATCTGCCGCTACCGGGGTCATGATTCCCAAAACCGTCTACTGCGGTATTCCATAATGGCTTATTCAATTTTATCAAGGCTGCTTCTATTGTTCCGATCATATCCGAACTCTCATCCTCGAAAATGATAAATCTGCACATAAATTTATCGGACTCAAGATTAGACGTAAAACTGATGCTACGGCTATGCTCACGGAGTCGGTTGTACAACTCACGTGATTGGTTCAATGCGTTACCCGATACACGAGCTTGTCGCCATCCTTTCGGGACAGCTTTTCCGACATAAATCGGGTATCCATAGGATAAGCGATTTATTTCGGCATACGGTGCATACAATTCATTTGAGCCGATGTAATATATCGCATAGACCCCAGTACCCAAGAAGCTTTCCGGTGGCGGTAAATTATAAACTGGGGTGCCGTTAAAAAATCGAATGGCATCTTTCACAAGCTCTGCAAAAGCACTGTTTTTATAAACATGTTTTTTTCTGTCGAAGTGTATTGTTTTCATTCTTCTGTTTTTATTATTAGGTACGCTGTATGCTTAAGGCTTAATTAAGTTAAAGACGCTATAGATAGATTAGCGATAACACTTTAATTGCAAAAATATTTAATAGCGTGGTAGGGTGGGCTCTGCCCACCGGCGTAATTGGATTGATCACACTCGCCGGAAATTTATCCTCATAATCGGCCAATGAATGCTGAAGGGGTAACGCCTCGTAAAACGGGGCTAACCTGCCACAGGACTTGGTGGGCTGAGCCCACCCTACCAGACTGGCGCATGATCCGAAAAGACCGATGCTCTTTGCCCCGAAGCCTCTGATCGTTTCACGGTTTTCGCCGAGGACCTTTATGACATCATCCCTTCTCATAACATATTTATACCTTAAAACCTTGCTGCATTCAAGAGGCTCCGGCGATGCCTACAAGAGCGCATAATGTTGCGGCAGTCAGGATTTATAAATGGACGGGGTGCGGTGGTAGGCTGGGCTCTGCCCACCGGCGTAACAGGATTGATCACACTCGCCGGAAATTTATCCTCATAATCGGCCAATGAATGCTGAAGGGGTAACGCCTCGTAAAACGGGGCTAACCTGCCACAGGACTGTTCTTCAAAACCCCAGTCACAGACAAGATAGTCAGCAATAAGTTCTTCATCTATATCTCCAAGGCGGGAGCAGGTTTGCAACCTGCTCCACGGACTTCTCTAATTTAATATCGCCTGGTTCCAATGCCAACGAATATAAAGACTTGATCTTCCGCGATGGACGTTGGTACCACCGACTTGCATCGTGCCAGAAAAATACACAGGAAGGCCTCTTGGGGAGCAGGTTGCAAACCTGCTCCCGCCGGAAGTAAGCCGACATAAATGCCACATATTAGCTTTTGCTTTTCAAAGTTCCCATAGCCCATACAATAAATCTCATGAGCAAATAGAGCGGATACGCAAAAAAAAGAAAGAAAATATAAATACCATAAAAATCAACCTTATAAATTCTACTCTCAAATATTTCACTACCATTTTTATCGTAAAATGCAGCGATATTTATGCCCTTTGGCGAATCAAAAACAATCCACTCCTTGCCTTGAATATTCGGAAAATCCCTCTTTATAGTATGTTTTATGACATCTTCACTTGTGTCTTGAGGAAATTGTAAAATGAGGCCCTGACTTAAAAAAAATCGTCCTTCTTGCTCCTCGTAATATTTCTCCTCAACTAACTGTACTTCTTGAGCGGTTGACTCGTAAACTTTTTTTTGTTCATTTAACCAGAGATCAAGAAAGAATGACGCACCAGCGAACAGCAGCAAGGAAATTATTATCAAACCCTCTCTGGCTATTATTACCCGTATCTTATGTTTTTTAAATTGAATAGTTCTATTTTCTACATTTTCATCTCTTACAGGTTCATGGCCAAATACTGAAGTAGCTAAGGAGCTTTTTTTTATCGCTTTTGCAGTTTTATCACCCCAGATTCTTTTTCCAGTTTTGTCCAACGGAGGTAAATAATAAAGATACCATGGGATAAATATCATTCCGAATGGAACAACTAACATAAGAATTATCCATGCAAAGGGATTCCTTCCCTTTTTATCTGCCAAACGATATGCCCATCGAAAATAGCGATAAATTCCTAAGGCACCTAAAAAAAGGAAAAGGGTAAGAAAAATTATACCTACTATTTCGTCCAATGTTTTCTCCTTTTCATACAGATAGAAGAATGAACTTCTCCCGGAATCATGGACACATCGTTAAGCGACTGCACTGCTCTACGTTTAAAAGACAACTCTTATTATTAGCCATACAAAAAAGCAAAAAATATCAAACATCCAATCTTGATGGCAGGATTGAAAAAACTATATGGTGAATACCGCTTGTCCATTCCGCATGACGGACATTGAAAATGTAAATAGCCATCTATATCCTTACCTAAGTGCTTGAAAATTTTCTCTGGTGAATAATTCTGAGTATCATAAGCTTCAACGACCCCATAGAAGCCGCATGCCTTGCATCTTATCTTCCTTGTAAGAACCATACACCTCCTACCCTCTCATCAGCCTCAAAGCCACCACCGTCATATCGTCCCATCTGCCTGTCTTACTTGCTGTATTGAGCAAGGCCGCCGGTACTTCAGAAAAGTGTTCCAGCGCCGCTTTTCGGGTTGTTTTTTCAATCAGATAAGGACTTAGAGGAGTCCACGCACCATCAGTCATGAGTAACACTATGTCCTTGTGTTTTGGGGCAAGGCTAAAGACAAACGGCTTTACCTCGCCGCTTCCGAGCCGCATCTTGCTACTTGAGGCCGTGAGGAACCGACACCCTCCATCAGAGCCAACCAGATATGCACGGGAATCCCCTGCCGATACTCCGATAATTTGTTCATTCAAAACAGCAACCGCAATGAATGTACTCTCAAACCCTCCGAGAAGAGCGGAATCCAGCATTTTTACCCATTTGATCCAGGTCTCTGGTGCGAGGATTTGCGTGGAAGAAGCATCACGAAGCCATAACTGAAAAAGCTTCAGGGTCTTTCGTGCAGCCTGCTCGGCATTTCCTGCGCCGTCACAGACCGCAGCAACAGGAACCGGCTCACGAATTATTATAAAGGCATCTTCATTCGCCGAATGGCCATTCTGCTTTAAACTGCTTGAGTAACATTCGACCTTCAAACCATGCTCCATTTTCCACATAACCACAAAATCAACTCATCATCATAATGATTTAGTCTAGCAGAGCTACAGAAAAAAACTTCCAAGGCAGGAGCAGGTTACACGAATAACAATCCCTCCCCCAAAACTTCCCGATTGCCTATCATCCTCCTTTCGTGTTAAAAAATAGATAGTACAGTGCAAGGCCTTCCAAGCGGCCATCCACCATAAAACAATCTAAAATCAACAGCTTACGGAGCATATAATTGCCGTTTCTCAAGTCGCTCAACCCGGTTCAAAGGCAGGCCGTCACCTTCGGTGACGGCCCTTTACTAATCCTCGCAGGCGCAGGGAGCGGCAAGACCCGCGTCCTCGCATCAAGGGTCGCGTACCTTGTAAACGCAAGGGGCATCCCTCCTGAGAACATCCTCGCTGTCACCTTCACGAACAAGGCCGCAGGCGAGATGAGGGAGCGCCTTAAAAGGCTGATCGGCTTTGAATCATCCAATCTCTGGCTCGGCACATTCCATTCTTTAGGCCTCCGGATCATCAGAAGAGAGATGAAAGCCGCAGGGGCCGCCGCGGAGCTTACCGTTTACAACGACGAAGACCAGCTCTCCATAATAAAAGAGTGCATGCGCAGCCTCTCGATAAACGAGAAGACGTTCGCGCCAAAAGCAATAGCAGGGCGGATAAATGAGGCGAAGAACTCGAACATCGGGCCTGCGGAGTACGCAAATTACGCAAACGACTTTTTGAGCGAGCGCGTATCGAAGGTCTATTCTCTATATCAAAAGAGGCTTCGGGAGATGGGTTGCCTTGATTTCGGAGATCTGATCTGCGAGCCTATAAACCTTTTGAACAACAACCCTAAGATCCTCGAATCGTATCAGCAGAAGTTCCAATACATTCTCGTTGACGAGTATCAGGACACGAACAAGGCGCAGTACCAGCTTACGAACATGCTCGCTTCAGGCACGAGGAACCTCCTTGCTGTCGGCGACCCAGATCAATCGATCTACGCTTGGCGTGGGGCTGACATCTCGAACATACTGGATTTTGAGAAGGACTACCCTGACGCGACAGTCCTGAAGCTCGAACAGAACTACCGCTCTACAAGGAACATCTTGAGCGCGGCAAACGCTGTCATACAGAACAATCTAAAGAGGCTTGAAAAAGACCTCTGGACAGAGAACCCGGGCGGAGAGCAGATCGTCTATGAAGAGGCAAAAGACGAGTACTCAGAGGCAAGAACCGTCATAAAGAAGATAAAAGGGCTGGTTGGCAGAGGCACCGCCTACCGCGATGCCGCTGTATTTTACAGGACCAACGCGCAGTCAAGGGTATTCGAGGAACACCTTATAAGAGAGGGCGTGCCCTATGTCATTATAGGCGGCGTCAAGTTCTACGACAGGCGCGAGATAAAAGACTCTCTTGCCTATCTGCGCATCATATCAAACCCGAACGACATAGTGAGCCTGCAGCGGGTCATCAACACGCCTCCACGGGGCGTCGGCGACGTTACACTTGCAAAGGTCAAGGCCCTGGCCGAACAAAAAGCGATCCCTGTATTCGAGTCGTTCAGAGAGGCGCTGGATAAAGGGCTCCTTGCCAAGACGCGCGTAAAAGAGTTCATCGAGGCTGTAGACGACTTCCGCATCGATATCGGCAGATTGTCCATCCACGAGCTGGCCTTGAGGCTCCTTGAAGATTCAGGCTACATGATGATGTGGCAGGAAGAGAAGACTGACGAGGCGCAGGAACGCGTAGAGAACATATTCGAGCTGATCTCCGCGATAAAAGACTTCGAGGCGGCCAACCCTGACGCATCTCTGTCAGATTTCCTCGATCACGTCGCTCTGATAAGCGACATAGACAACTACGCGGAAGAATCCGACAGGCTCGCCCTCATGACAATGCACTCGGCCAAGGGCCTTGAGTTCAAGGTAGTATTCATCGTCGGCATGGAAGACGGCATATTCCCTCATTCGAGGTCTGCCAACAACCCTGAGGAGCTTGAAGAAGAGAGAAGGCTCTGCTACGTCGGGATGACGCGCGCGATGGAGAGGCTCTTCCTTTCAGGCGCAAGGTCAAGGAACGTCTACGGCGAGACGAGATACCAGATGCGCTCAAGGTTCATCTCAGAGATACCGGAAGAATACATTACGTTTGCCAATGAAGACGCCTCTGAAAAATCCCGCTATACTAATGATGAGACGTTCTCCGGTAAAAACCAGTTCAAAAAGCCCTCTCAGGCACGCGGATCTGACGAGGTCTATTACACGAACGAAGGGAACCAGACTGTCAGTTGTACCGACGAGTTCGAGCCGCTTGCCTGGAGGGTCGGGATGATGGTGAAGCACCAGACATTCGGCATCGGCATCATCAAACAGCGGACAGGGACAGGCGATGACACCAAGCTCACCATAAACTTCAAGGACGCCGGGATAAAAAAACTCGTCGTCAGGTACGCGCATCTCACGCCGGCAGGTCAGTAGCCTGCCTTAAAAGCCGTCGCCCCCAGCCCTTAAACGCATCATACCGGCCCTCATGCCGGATTGTAGCCGCTTGACATATCAGCGAAAACTTATTATATTCCTTGATTATGATCATAAAAAAAGCAGTGTTCCCAGCCGCCGGTTTCGGCACCAGATTCCTGCCTGCCACGAAGGCCATCCCCAAGGAGATGCTCCCTCTTGTGGACAAGCCGCTCATCCAGTATGTGATCGAAGAGGCGAAGCACTCCGGCCTCTCTGAGATGATAATAGTGACAGGCATGGGCAAGACCGCGATCGAAGACCACTTCGACACCTCGTTCGAGCTTGAAAAGCTCCTGCAAGAGAGGGGCAAGACCGAACTATTAAAGATGATAGAGAACGTCTCAGGGCTAGCGCACTTCGCGTACACGCGACAGAAAAAACCGTTGGGCCTGGGCCACGCCATCTCCATCACAAGGAACCTCATAAACAACGAGCCATTCGCGGTCTTTTTAGGCGACGACATAATAGACTCGCGCGTGCCTGCCATGAAGCAGATGATAAACGTCTTCAACCGGTACAACTCGACGATACTGGCCGTGCAGAAGGTACCCAGAAACCAGGCCCATCTCTACGGCGTGATAAAGGGGCAGAAGGTCGCCCCTGGAGTCTACAGGGTCCTCGATCTCGTCGAAAAACCGAAGGAGAACCCGCCTTCGAACCTCGCCATCATCGGAAGGTACATCCTGACCCCTGGCATCTTCGACGCGCTTGACAAGACCGAGCCGGGCAAGGGCGGAGAGATACAGATAACCGACGGACTGAAGATACTAATGGACACACAGGCGATATACGCCTACGAGGTAGAAGGCGACAGGTACGACGCTGGGGACAAGCTCGGCTTCCTCAAGGCAAACGTCAACCTCGCCCTCAAAAGAAGCGAGATAAAGACCGAGTTCAGGAAGTTTCTCAAGGGACTCAAGCTGTAAAAGGGCAAGACCTGCCGGTAGCGGTATGATCTGACGCCTCTCCACCGGATGGCAGAAGGCAAAAGGCCGCATCATTCGGGCCACAGCGCCGCCCTGACGCACTTCACGACAAAGCCATGCGCCCCGCGGAGGTTAGAAAACAGTTTATGGCAAAGATGTCACGAAAGCCTCCGATGAACCAGCCTTCCATCGAGACGGACAGCATGAGCCAGTTCATATTCGAGAGCCTCGAAGACCAGGGGCAGTTTGGGCGGCCCGAGACTATGACGCAGGTGCCTAATGTCGATATGTTCTCAACTGCGGCTGAGCTTATCATCGAAGCGGAGCTCCCGGGGGTAAGGAAAGAGGACATCTCCATCACCATCGAAAACAACACCGTATGCATAAAGGCCGTCAAGCTCGAGTGCGTAGACGAAGGGAAGGTCAATTACGTCTGCATGGAGCGGACTTTCGGCAGGGTCTACAGGACGGTAGAGATACCGTTTCCGGTCGACACCTCCAATATAAAGGCCGTATTCAGGGACGGGGTCTTGTCCATCAGCATACCGAAGGTCAAGGACAAGCGTTGTACTGTCAAGAAGATTCCGATAGACTCTTTATAGCGGCGCAACTTAGCATTCACCGATAAAGATCAGGACCAGAGGGCACGCGGCTGGCCTTTTACGCGCATCTCCGGACGCGATACCATGAGCATTTTTTCCGCAACCAAACCGGAGCAATACTAACCTGAGAGGGACTATAGATGGCTGACGATAAGAAAGACGATGAACAGCTGAATATACCTGATTCGCTTCCGCTTCTGCCGGTCAGGGACGTTGTCATATTCCCGTTCATGATAGTGCCTCTTTTTGTAGGCAGAGAGCGCTCCATAAACGCCGTAGACTCCGCTCTGACCAAGGACAGGCTCATCTTCGCGGCGACTCAGAAAGACGTCACGAAGGACGACCCTGAGCCGGAAGACATATACACGTCCGGCACCGTCTGCATGATCATGCGCATGCTCAAGCTCCCTGACGGCAGGGTGAAGATCCTGGTACAGGGGCTTAGCAGAGCCACTGTCGACCGCTTTGAACAGACGCGCCCTTCTTATACCGTGGCAGTCGGCAGGGTCAAGGACGAGATAGCCCTTCCGATAACGCTTGAGGTAGAAGCCCTGATGCGAAACGTCAAGGAGCAGCTCGAAAAGCTCGCGGCTCTCGGCAAGGTGGTATTCCAGGAAGTGATGATGGTCCTTGATAACATCACGGACCCGGGCAGGATGGCCGACCTCGTGGCCGCGAACCTCGGGCTCAAGATCGAAGAGGCGCAGTCCGTTCTTGAGACCCTCGACCCTGTAAAGAGGCTCGAGAAGGTCGCCGAGTTCCTTGTAAAGGAACTGCAGGTCGCGCAGATGCAGGTAAAGATCCAGTCGCAGGCCAAAGAAGAGATGGACAAGAGCCAGCGCGAATACTTCCTCAGAGAACAGATGAGGGCGATAAAGAACGAGCTTGGCGACATCGAAGAGGCCTCCGAAGAGATGGAGGAGTTCCGCGAAAAGATAAAGCAGTGCAAGATGCCCTCCGAGGTCGAAAAAGAGGCCTACAAACAGGCCGACAGGCTTGAGATGATGCACCCTGACGCGGCTGAGGCCGCTCTCATAAGGACATATCTCGAGTGGCTCGTCGACCTGCCCTGGTCGAAGCATACGAAAGACGCCATAGACATAAACAAAGCGAAAGAGGTCCTTGACACCGACCACTACGACCTTGAAAAAGTCAAAGAGAGGATACTCGAGTTCCTGGCAGTGAGAAAGCTCCAGAAAAAGACGAAGGGCCCGATACTCTGCTTCGTAGGCCCTCCGGGCGTCGGAAAGACATCGCTAGGCCGTTCTATCGCAAAGGCTATGGGCAGGGAGTTCGTGAGGATCTCTCTCGGCGGCATAAAAGACGAGGCAGAGATACGCGGCCACAGAAGGACGTACGTCGGCGCGCTCCCGGGGCGCATAATACAGGGGATAAAGCAGGCCGGGACCAACAACCCCGTATTCATGATGGACGAGATCGATAAAATTGGGATGGACTTCAGGGGCGACCCGTCTTCAGCTCTCCTGGAGGTATTGGATCCTGAGCAGAACTACGCCTTCAGCGACCATTACCTGAACGTCCCTTTCGACCTCTCGAAGGTCATGTTCATCACTACGGCGAACATGGAAGACCCGATACCTGAGCCGCTCCTCGACAGGATGGAGGTCTTGAACCTGGCAGGATACACCGAGGAAGAGAAACTTGAGATAGCCAAAAAGTTCATCGTACCGAGGCAGGTCAAGGAACACGGCCTTACTAAGAAGCTCTTTAATATCGAGGACGAGGCATTAAAACAAGTCATCTCAGGATTTACCAGAGAGGCAGGGCTCAGGAACCTTGAGCGCGAGGTGGCGTCCCTTTGCAGGAAGGTGGCTAAAAAAGTCGCCTCAGGCAACAAAAAATCGACAACGGTAACCACATCCAACCTCCATGACTTTTTAGGCATTCAAAAGTACCTGCCTGAGGCAGAACAGGAGACGGACGAGATAGGCGTGGCAACCGGGCTCGCCTGGACGCCTGTAGGCGGCGAGATACTCTACATAGAAGCGACCACGATGAACGGCAAGGGCCAGCTTACCCTTACCGGACACCTCGGTGACATAATGAAAGAGAGCGCTCACGCGGCCCTTAGCTACACGAGATCAAGGGCGAAGCTCTTCAACCTGTCGGCTGATTTTTACAAGGACATAGACATACACATACACGTCCCTTCAGGCGCCATACCGAAAGACGGCCCGTCAGCAGGCATAACCATGGCAACGGCCCTTATTTCAGCCATCACCAAGACGCCGGTCAGCAAGGACGTCGCCATGACCGGAGAGATAACGCTTCGCGGAAGGGTACTGCCCATAGGCGGCGTGAAGGAGAAGTGCCTTGCGGCGCTCAGAGCGAAGATATTCAAGATAATCATCCCTGAGAGGAACAAGAAAGACCTCGAGGACATACCAAAGGACATCAGGGACCAGCTTACGTTCATACCGGTAAAGCACATGGACGACGTCCTCAAGGTCGTATTCAAAAAAACGGCAAAGGCCAAGGCCCCGCCAAAAAAGACGCCGAAGAAAGCCGCAAAAGGCAGAAAGGCCGCAAAGACCGTCAAGAGAAAGAACCAGGTAAGACCATAGATGCCAAGACCGCCGCGCCGCTTTCGAGCGGCGCGGCTTTTTTTACAGGTAAAATATAAATGCGCATTAAAGATATCGGCGAGGAGAGACTGTTAAAAGATCTGGCACAGAGATTCTCATCAGCGCATCCGCGCCTTATCAAAGCCATAGGCGACGACACTTCGGTCTCAACGCAGAAAAAGGGCATGTCGCTCCTGGCCACGACCGACCTCCTGATAGAAGGCACGCACTTCATAAGTTCCCGCACTACAGCCTATATGCTCGGCAGAAAATCACTTTCGATCTCTCTTTCAGATATAGCGGCTATGGGCGGCAGACCGCTTTTTTATCTCGTCTCGGTGGCCTTGCCCCCTCAGACGAAAAAGGCATTTGTAGACGAACTGTACGAGGGGCTTTCAGCGTGCGCCTCTGAGTTCGGAGCGCATCTCGCCGGTGGCAACACTGCGGCCGCCGAGAAGATCATGGTATCTACGACTGTCATAGGAGAAGCCGCCCCGAAAAGGGTCGTATACAGGTCAGGGGCCAAAGCCGGTGATATAATCTATGTGACAGGCACGCTCGGCGACTCGGCGCTCGGGCTGGAAGTCCTCATGAAAAACAGTCTCAGCAAGGCGATGCGCGGACGCTGGTCTCAAGCGGTAAAGAAACACCTCGATCCGACGCCGAGGATGAGCGCTGGAGAACTGCTGGCAAAAGGCGGCCTCGCCTCTGCGATGATGGATATAAGCGACGGTCTTGGCCTTGACCTTGAGAGGCTCTGCGCCCAAAGCCGAGTTAGCGCCATTGTAGAGCGCGAGCTGCTGCCGGTCTCAAACGAGCTTATCGGATATGCCTCAGGCTCTGAAGAGACGATCATCCGCCTGGCCGTCTCCGGCGGCGAAGATTATGAGCTCCTCTTCACCAGCCCTGAGCTAAACAGCGAGCGGATACGGCGGCTTGCGAAAAAGCTCTCGACCCCGATCACCCGGATCGGAAGGATTACCGGCCCTGAGAAATCCCGCAAAAGAGTCTCGTTCATAGACGGATCAGGCAGACCGATTCGCATTAAAAAAACAGGGTTCGTCCACTTTTGACAAGACGAATTAAACACTAAAGCAAACAGAGGGTCCCGTCGAAATGAGTTATACAGGCACAGTACGCGAGAGCGGCAACCGCCTGATTGACATTATGGCGTTTTGGGAATTATAATCGTATGCAGGCCAAGCGCCGCAATCAAGGCCCCTGACAAACCGGCGCGCGGATTCAAAGTGCGTCTGCTCAAAGAGGACGGTAAACGTTGAATTTCAAGATACCCATAGGATACAAATTCATACTCGGCTTCATAGCGGTCGTGGCAGTTGCGGCGTTCGTGCCGAACATCATCGAGAAGACCGATGTGCCTGAGTGGCTCAAACAGCCTGTCAGCTTTTTGAGCGCCATGGTAATCGGGCTGATACTCGGCTCGATATTCACGAAGAACTTCACCAGAAACTTCGCCTGCCTTACTGAGACCGCAGGCAAACTCAGCCGCGGCGACCTTTCCGGCAGTACGAATTCAATAAATCACGCGATATTCCCCGATGAGACGAGCGATCTAGACGCCGCTATAAAAGAGATGGCTGAAAGCCTGCGCGGCCTTGTCACGCACATCAAGGAAGCGGTAACAAACCTCGCCGAGTCGCAGGCAACGCTCGGAGCGGTCATCTCCAGAGGCAATGAGACCTCCAAGGAGGTAATCGAAGGGACCTCGGCGATATTCGACGGCGCCCTTGCGCAGGCAAACCACATCGGAGACGCCTCGGCCACCGTAAAGTCAATGGCGGAACTCGCCGACGACGTTGCCAACAAGGTCACCGAGAGCGCTAACGCCTCGCAGAAGGTCAACTCAATGGTGCAACGAGGAGCGGCCGCCGCGACCTCTGCGATGGAGAAGATGGAGACCATCTTCAAAGGGATAGAGAACACCGAGAACGCGGCCATAAGGCTCAAGGAAAAGCTTAACGACATACCCAAGATACTCGACGTCATAACGCACATCTCGCGCCAGACCGATCTCCTGGCCCTGAACGCCACGATAGAGGCTTCCAAGGCGGGCGAACACGGGCGCGGCTTTGCCATGGTCGCGGAAGAGGTCAGAAGGTTCGCTGATAACACCAACAACAGCGTTCAGGACGTATCCCAGATAGTCAAGGAACTCCGCCAGGAGGTCGAGCGTGTTGTCACATCCGCGTCAGAGGGGACGTCCAACCTCAAGGGCGGAAGAGACGATCTGAGAAAGATCAGAGAGATACTCGTCGATATAACAAACTACACCGCGGATGTCGCCGAGAAGTCGACGATGATTCTGGGACTCACCCACAAGCAGAAGGACAAGGCTGAAAAGACCGTAACTACGATCGAATCCGTCGCCAATATTGCCAGGCAGAACCTCACCTCCACAGAGAAGATGGAGTCAGCCGTGGAGCGTCACGGCGCGACCATAAACGAGACCATAGCGGCATCCAAAAAGCTCTCGGAGCTTTCCGAAGAACTCAGGACCGTTGTGGCAAGATTCAACTGAGCAGCCCATGAGAAGCGACAGGCTCATAATAACCTCCGGAGAGACGAGGCTGTGCCTCTCCTCATCCGATATCATCGGGATAATCGAGGTTGAGAGGCTCTCTTTCATGCCCGGCCAGAGCGGGATAGTGGCAGGCGTCATAACGCTTCGCGGGGCGGCGGTGGCGGTCATTGACGTCACAAAGGCCTTCGACGGGATGGCAGCCGCAGCCATAAAGGACGACGGGCCGAGAAAAATAGTGGTCGTCGGCGACAAGACACGCGTCATCGGTCTTTCCATTGGCGCCTCAGTCATCTCCTTTCTCTGGGAGGAAGGGTCTGCCGATTTAGCGGTCTCGGATGAGCGCGGCGTTTTTTCGAGCGGTCTCGTCAGGACAGATGGGGCCTTGATCAGGGTCATCGACTGGCATGCTCTTTTTGAGGAAACAACAAGGATATTATCATCGGAAGGTAGCGGTGCCTAAACGGGTCCTTATAGTCGACGACGGGATTTTCTTCAGAAGGGCGCTGAGAGATATACTCACGGCCGGCGGTTACGACGTCATCGGAGAGGCTGAAAACGGCGAGCAGGCGGTAGCAGAGGCGATCAGGCTCCGGCCTGACATCATCATACTCGATGTCGTTATGCCGGTAAAAAACGGCCTTGAGGCGGCAAGAGAGATCTCCGGACTTGCCATGCCGGCCAAGATAGTCATGTGTACGTCGCTTGGATATGAACCTATCGTAGACGAGGCGGTAAGCTCAGGCGCGTCAGGATACATACTCAAGCCTTTGAACGAAAGCAAGGTCCTTGGCGCGCTTAAGAACCTCTATCCGGCCGAGACCTGCTGAAATATCATCAAGGCCTAAGCCAGGCAGGCCTCGCTCAAGCCTTAATGGGCCACCCCCAAATACTATGGATATCTCCAAATACAAGACCCTATACCTCCAGGAGACCTCAGGCCACTTAAGCGGGGTCGAAAAAGGGCTCCTCTCCATAGAGAAGGGTTATGACGCCGCGGCCGTTGACGAGCTCTTCAGGCACTATCACTCCATAAAGGGGATGTCAGCCTCGATGGGCTACGAGCCATTGAAAAAGCTCGCCCACAGCCAGGAAAACCTTCTTGACGGTATAAGGTCCAAGCGGATCGATCTTACCCCCGAGATCGTCTCAACGCTCCTTCAATGCCTCGACGCCATGCGGGCCCTCCTTGAACGGGTCGAAAACGACCTGCCGCTTGATGCGGATATCTCCGGCCTCCTTGAGATGCTCATATCCGCAGGAAAGGGAGAGCCGATCAATCCCCGGACGCAGCGTCAGAGCGAGACAGCGCCGGTCCAGGCGAAGACACCAGAGAAGTCCCATGAGCTGAAGCTGTCAAACGTGATGACAGTCGAAGGCAGGGTCTTCGACGATCTCCTGTCTATAGTAGGAGACCTGCTCGGCTCCCTTTCGACATTCAAGTCGCTCACTCACGCCTCGCGCTCCATTGCCTTTAAAGACGGCGTCCATACGCTCGGGCGCTCGGTCGATGCCCTTTACAGCAACATACTCGCCGCCCGTATGCTGCCGATAAAAGACCTGACAGAGGGGCTACCCCGCATTATCAGGGACATGTGTATCGCAAGCGGCAAGGAGATAGAGCTGAAGATCGAAGGGTCAGAGATAAGCCTCGACAGGTCTGTCCTTCAAAGCCTCGCCGGCCCGATGGTCCATATCATAAGAAACTCCGTAGACCACGGCATAGAAACGCCTGATGATAGGATAAACAACGCAAAAGGACCTACCGGACAGATCAGGATAACCGCGTATTCCAAAAAAGACCGGGCCGTTATCGAAGTAACCGATGACGGCCGTGGGATCGATATCGAGCGGCTAAAGATCGAGGCGCTGGCGAGAGGGGCCAGCCGCGACAAGATCATTTCCATGACGGGAAAAGAGGCCCTGATGCTTATCTGCATGCCAGGGCTTTCCACCGCCACCGTGGTTACCGAGACCTCCGGCAGGGGCGTTGGCATGGACGCTGTCAAAGACGTCATAGAAGGTCTCGGCGGCACACTGGAGATCTCATCCACACCGGGGGCAGGGACGAAGATCACAATGGAACTGCCCCGCTCCACCGCCATAATAAAGGCGCTTGCCGTAAACGTCGGGACGGAGGTATTCCTGATACCGATATCAAGGGTCGAGCATGTGCTGGAGGTCTCGGCGCGTCTCGCAGGTTCCGGGAGCATGGAATACGAAGATGGACAGATCGAGATACGCTCGCTTGCCGCAGCACTCGGCATGGATGAGACGGCCTCACCTGCGCGCCAGGCCTCTACCGTCATAGTAGTGCGCTCAGCCAGAGACGAAAGAGACAGCCGTCTGATCGGATTTGCCGTAGACGACTTCGGCGAGGAGATCGACGCATACATAAGGCCGCTTCTGCCGCCCATGTCCCGGCTTCGCGGCGTCATGGGAATAACCATCATCGGAGAGGCAAGGCCGGCGTTCCTCCTCGACATGGCGCAACTCACATCAAAACCAACGGAGCGAACCTGACTGAGATGAATGTAAAATCGATAGAACAACTCCTTAAAGGAGTACAATCAGGGTCTGTGGCCGTAAATGCGGCGATGGAAGAGCTTAAAGGGTTGCCGTTCGAAGACCTTGAGTTCGCGACCATTGACACGCATCGGTCGCTTCGCCAGGGATTCCCTGAGGTCATATTCGGCCAGGGAAAGACAACGGCGCAGATCAAGGCTATAACGAAGAGCATGCTCTCAAGGAAGGAGAACGTCCTTATCACGCGAGTCGACGAGAAAAAAGGGAAGGAGCTAAAAAAGGCCTTTCCAAAGGGCGTCTACACCTCTGCTCCCAGGACGTTTTTCGTAAAATCCCATGAGATAGCTGATTCCGGCAGAGGCACTATACTCGTCATCTGCGCCGGCACCTCTGACGTCCCGGTGGCTGAAGAGGCGGCAGTGACAGCCGAGTGCATGGGCAACAAGGTGCAGCGGATGTATGACGTAGGTGTTGCCGGGATACACAGGCTCCTTCACAGGAAAAAAGACCTCTTCGCCGCTAACGTCCTGATAGTGGTTGCAGGGATGGAGGGGGCGCTCCCAAGCGTTGTTGCAGGCCTGGTTGCGAGGCCAGTGATAGCGGTGCCTACAAGCGTAGGCTACGGCGCTAACCTCGGAGGCCTCACTACGCTTATGGCTATGCTCACCTCCTGCGCCGCCGGTATCTCCGTTGTGAACATAGACAACGGCTTCGGAGCGGCCTACACGGCTAGCCTCATCAATAGGGCATAACCCGATACCGCTATTGGACCTGCGAGCGGCAGACCGGCTCGCCTGAAACCTGAATATCAAAAGATCGGCTTACACTTAGATGCCTTAAAAAAACAGAGAGAGGCTTATATACTTTAATGAGGACCATTTATCTTGACTGCCCCACCGGCATAAGCGGCGACATGTGCCTTGCCGCGCTGATAGACCTGGGAGTCGACTTCCAGATGATCAAAGCCGAGCTTGAAAAGCTCCCTGTAGACAGGATCGACGTCAAGATCGGCAAAGCGGTCCGCCACAGCGTCACAGGCACCACCTTCAAGGTGAATATCGAGGAGACACACCACCACAGGACCTTCAAAGACATAAGGGAGATTATAGCAAAAAGCACGCTCTCTCAGTCTGTGAAGGATACGAGCACAGCCATATTCAAGCTGATAGCCGAGGCCGAGGGCAAGGTACACGGCATAGACCCCGAAGAGGTGCACTTTCACGAGGTCGGGGCGATGGACTCGATAATAGACATCGTAGGCGCCGCTGTAGCCTTCGACAGCCTCAAGGCCGGGCGCATCGTATGCTCACCGCTACCGCTCGGCTCAGGGCTTGTCAAGACGATGCACGGCACGATGCCGATACCTGCGCCTGCGACCCTTGAGATACTCAAAGGAGCGCCCATTCGCCTTTCTGAGATACCATTCGAGCTTACGACCCCGACAGGGGCGGCCATAGTAAAGACTCTATGCTCGTTCGGCCCGATGCCTTCTATGACCATAGAGAAGATCGGCTACGGCGCCGGGAAAAAGGACTTTAAAGAGGCCTCGAACCTCGTCAGAGCTGTGATCGGAACCTCAGATGAAAAGGTGTCTGAGGCAACCGAAGGAGTGCAGACGCTCACGGTGATCGAGACAAACATCGACGACATGACACCGCAGGTCGGAGCGTACCTTATGGAAAGGCTCCTTGAAAGCGGCGCGCTCGACGTGTTCTACACCCCTGTAGTAATGAAAAAATCTAGGCCGGGCATCCTCCTTACAGTGCTGGCAAGATCAACCGACTCTCAGTCCGTTACCGACATCATACTCTCGGAGTCGACCTCTATCGGAGTCCGCTCTTACTCTGTCGAGAGGACCTGCCTTGAGAGGAAGTTCTTCAAGGTCGAGACAACAGCAGGTACGGTCCAGGTCAAGGTCTCATACAGGGACGGATCCCCTGTAAACGTCCAGCCTGAGTATGAGGAATGCAGGGTGCTGGCGATAGAGAAGAAGGTGCCGCTTAAAAACATCATCGACGAGGCAAAGGCGGCCTTCTCGAAACTTT
Organism: Deltaproteobacteria bacterium; assembly: GCA_038043525.1. GTDB lineage: Bacteria > Desulfobacterota > GWC2-55-46 > GWC2-55-46 > GWC2-55-46 > JBBTBW01. The sequence continues at coordinate 96,237 of JBBTBW010000007.1, forward strand.
AGCATATACGGGTACAACGCTACGGCAAGCGCCGGAGCGTCCTTAAAGCCGAGCGACCGGGACATCATGAAGAAAAAGATTGCCGAAGAAACGATAATACTCGTCAGCGTCTTTAAATGGATCGTCCTTGCCTCTCTCGTCGGCATTATAGTTGGGATCTCAACGACGGTATTCGTCAGATCGCTCAATTGGGGCGCGGCCATCTCAGACGGCTACCGGTACTACTATATTTTGCTCCCGGCAGGCCTGCTTCTTAGCGCGCTCACAGTCAAATACCTCGCCCCTGCGGCCGAGGGCCACGGTGCAGACAAAGTCATAGAACTTATCCACAAGACCTCCGGAAAGATAAAGGCTGTTTTTGTACCTGTGGAATTTATAACCACATGGCTCACGATATCGGCAGGAGGCTCGGCAGGCAAGGAAGGCCCTAGCGCTCAGATAGGCGCCGGGCTCGCCTCGATCTTTGCCGATCTGTTAAAGATGGAGGGCGCGGACCGCAGAAAACTCGTCATCTGCGGCATCAGCGGAAGTTTCGCCTCTGTCTTTGGAACGCCGCTTGCCGGGGCTATCTTCGGGATAGAGGTGCTTTTCGTAGGGACGATCCGTTACGACGTGCTGCTGCCGTCTTTCGTCGCCGGGATTATAAGCTATCAGGTCTCGTCATGGATGGGCCTTACGTACTTCTACCACCCTATATCATTCGTACCTGTCTTCAGCGAGGCGTTCTTCCTTAAGATCGTGGTCGCAGGCATCTTTTTCGGCCTCTGTTCCTTACTGCTTATAGAGATATTGAGCCTCGGCAAAAAGATCTCGGCCGGGCTGGGTCTACCGGTTGAGCTCAAAAGCATCCTGGGCGGTCTCGCGCTTGTTGCGATGACCTTTATTATCTCAAGACAATATCTCGGACTCGGCATCGAGGTACTCCAATCAGCCCTTGAAGGCGCAGATATACCTTGGTACGCTTTTATCGTAAAGTCGATCTTCACCTCCGTCACTCTCAACTTCGGCGGCAGCGGCGGGATGGGTACGCCTATATTCTATGTCGGCTCAACTGCGGGAAGCGCGCTCAGCCACGTATTAGGCGTTGACCCCGCGATGCTGGCCGCGATAGGTTTTGTGAGCCTCCTTGCAGGCGCCGCCAATACCCCGATAGCGGCGTCCATCATGTCGGTAGAGCTTTTCGGCCCGCAGGTCGCCCCGTATGCCGCCGTAGCGTGCGTCTTGAGCTTCATCGTCACAGGTCACAGGAGCGCGTATCCATCGCAGGTGCTTGCGGTCAGGAAGTCTTCCTCTCTGGACGTAGAGATCGGTGACAAGCTTGAGAGCATGAGGCCCCAGTACCGGCACCGTGAAAAAAGCCTTATCGGAGGCCTTCTGCGGATATGGCGGAAGATATCAAGGGATGTTGACAATAGATAAGAAGATTTTTCGAGATTCCGGTAATATCCGAGCCGTGCCTCTCCAGACGCCGCATTCATGATATTATGCAAAAACAACTAAAAGAACTCCATTTGACTAAAGTCACGCAATCTGTTAATTATAGGATGCTATAATGAAGGCATAAGTGAAGTCTTTGTAGCAGGTTTTATGGCCTGATCATCAGAGCGAGAGGCCGGGGCGAGAGGCCGCATCTGCCTTCTGTGCCCTTATTAATTGCCTAAGTAGCCGACACTATCAAAACATAAAAGGTATCCAATGCTGATACGCTGCTGGGGGTCAAGAGGGTCTATAGCCATATCAGGCAAAGACTTCATCAAATACGGCGGCGACACGACCTGCATAGAGGTCGTCAGCAACACCGGGGATCTCATCATCATAGACGCCGGCACAGGCATAAGGCTCCTGGGCAACCGGCTCATGCGCGAAAAGACGCGCAAAATAAACCTCCTCCTTACGCACGCGCACTGGGACCACCTCTCCGGCTTCCCATTTTTCAAGCCTATCTACCATAAAGAGAGCGTAATAAAGGTCTACGGCCCGCAGACCACGCAGGACTCCCTGAAAAAGATAATATCCAAGACGATGTCCTCGCCGTACTTCCCGATCGAGCTTGAGGACATAAACGCTGATATCGAGTTCCTCGGCATGGGCACAAAGGACTATACGATAGGCTCCATGAAGATCCAGACGATACCGCTGAGCCACCCGAACCAGGGCGTAGGCTACAGGCTCGAAGAAGATGGCAAGTCGTTCGTCTTTCTTACCGACAATGAACTGACGTACAGACACCCCAAGGGGCTTGGGTATGACGACTACCTGAAGTTCGCCAAGGGCGCAGACGTATTGTTCCACGACTCCGAATACAGCCGCGCGGAATACAAAGTGACCCAGGGCTGGGGCCACTCCGTATATCTGGATACGCTAAGGCTCGCTATAGACGCAGGGGTCAAGTCCTTCGGGCTCTTCCACCACAACCAGGACAGGACAGACTCGGAGGTCGACCAGATAGTAACGGAATGCCGGGCTGTCATCAAGAAAAGCGGGGCAAAACTCGATTGCTTCGGCGTAGCGGCAGGCATGGAGATAAAGCTGTAAAGTATGCCGAACGCGCCTTCGATGGAGATAAAAGATAAAAGATAAGAGGCCGCGCTGGAAACGGCGCGGCCTCTTCAGTTACACATCCAATATCCGCTTAGATACAACGGCCTCTCACCCGGCCCTACTGCTCGATTATCTCTCTTGGCACGCCCAGTATGGCCGCCTTTCGCTTCAGCTCCGAGACTTCTTCATTAACTTCATTCAGCCTCTGTTCGTCAGCAGGAAGCTCCGCCTTATACGCGTTGTACTTCTCGATATCCGCCTGCTCGTATATCTGGCCGAACCTCCTGCCGCTTTCAAACATCTGCACGAACTTCTTTTTCGTCTCTATCAAGGTGACAGCCTGGCCCACCTCGTTTTTTTTCTTTCTAAAAGTCTCAAGCCACCACTGAAGCGTGTAATCCCCATAAAGCTCGTCTTCGCTGGCGGCCTTGCCGTCACCCTTCACATTGCTTTGGGGCGCTGTGATATCGGAGGAAGGGGCTACTGATTTCTGCACGCGCATTTTATTCCTGTACTTGTCAGGCACTTTTTTCACATCATCTGTAAAATGGACCACGCCTGCGGCATCCTCCCACTGGTAGATATCTGCCAACGCAAGGGCTGGTACCGATAACATGGCGATCGCGACAAAGCCTGCCAACAATGCTTTACCTGACATTTAAATACCGCCTCCGGGGTTAGTTAGAGAGCATCCTCGACTTACTACGCCACTGCTCACCAGTATACTTCAGCGCGCGCCATGCGTCAAATATCCGGAGACGCTGCATGCGCCGCCGTTGGCCGCGACCGTAACAGCCCCGTCCCTATCCGTGCGAAGGAGCCTCGCTCCGGCTCTATCGTACCTTTCAAGCGTCTCCCCATGCGGGTGTCCGAACTGGTTATACCTTCCGACAGAGACTACAGCTACGGACGGACTGACCATATCTATAAACCCGGATGAGGAGGAGTACCTTCCTCCGTGGTGCGGCACCTTCAGCACAGATGCCCTGATATCATCCCTGACCAGCATCTCCTCGGTCTTTCGGCTGATGTCTCCGGTAAAAAGGACCGAACAACCGCCGTAACCGGCCTTTAGCACGACTGACATCTCATTTACATCAAGATCAAGCGCCCCTGACGGATGTATCAGGTTTACGATGGCCTTGCCAAGGCGTATCTCCCTTGGCGCTGAGACTTTCACGACCTTAACGCCGCGCTCTTCAAGCTCTGCCCCAAGCAGACCGAGGTCTCCGAGACCGTTCCACCAGAACTCTCCGACTTCGAAGTTCTCGACTATGAACCTGAGGCCGCCCATGTGGTCGAGCTGGGCGTGGCTCAAGACGATGTACTCGAGCCTTCTGACCGATCTCGCTGATAGAAACGGCGCGACCACCTTCTCACCGACATCGAACTCAGGGTTCCTTCCTCCCCCGCCGTCAATGAGCATCGTCTTGCCGTCCGGAAACTCAATGAGGGCTGAGTCGCCCTGGCCTACGCTTAGAAACGTCACTCTCATCTCGCCGGTCGCTCTGCCCACAAGCAGAGGATATGCTGTAAGGCTGATGAGGAGCGCGGCCCAGATGCCTCCTGCCCAGACGGCCCTGCGTCTCGGCAGGTTAGCCGCCGAGAAGACAAGCCCATAAAACCCGATGATCCACGGCAGAGACGGCGCTTTGATCCAAGCAGAAGCGTACGGGAGAGACGCAAAGAGCCGAGCGGCCTTAAACGCCCAGTCAAAGGTCGCGTCTGCCCCGTAAAGAGGAAGTCTCGCGAGTGTCTCTGAAATAGGGAGCAACGCTGAACTGATGATGAGCAGCGGCACGGTAAGAGAAGTGAGCGGCACTACAACGAGGTTGGCCGCGGCTCCGACCATAGCGGCCTTGTGAAAGTGCCAGGCTATTATCGGCGCCGTACCAAGGCCTGCCGCAAGTGTCGCAAGTATCAAAGGGACTACCTTTGAAAAAAAGGCCCTCTGCCACGCATTTGCAAGGCTGTTGCCTGCGGGTATACCCTTGGCGTCGTACATGCCTGGCAAAACGTCCCTGATTATCGAGGTGAACCTTGGAACCAGATACGCAAGCGAGAACATCGCCGCGTAGGTGAGCTGGAACGAGATATCCCACAGGGCGTAAGGCGTGATGATAAGGACTATCATGGCAGATAGGGCGAGTGTATTGAAAAAATCCTTGCCCCTGTCGAGCGTAAAACAAAGGGCAAAGACGCAGGCCATAATGACCGCCCTCTGTGCCGGAACAGGGAAGCCTGCCAGGGCCCCGTAGGCTATGACAGGCATAATAGTAAAGAGCGCCGCCGCCTTCCTGAGATTGAAAGCAAGGGCGGCTCGTTCGCTCCTTTTCATCAAAAAGAGAAAAAACGCGTACGCAAATACTGCCACTATCCCTACGTGAAGCCCTGATATGGACAGGACGTGCGTAGTCGCCGTTGCTGAAAAGGCGTCTTTAACCGGCTTTTCTATGCCGCGCTGCTCGCCTATGATCAGAGCCTTAAGCGGCTCCTTGTGCCTTGCTTCTGACCTCTCGATAAAAGACCTGATGGCCCCTCTAATCTTTTCAGGGCCGGGAAAAGACCATCTATCTGCCGCGCCTTCCGTCTTTATAAATATAAGTGACGGCGACTTGACAAACCCTGTTACGAACAACCCCTGTCTGTTTAGCCACCTCTTATAATCGAACTCACCCGGGTTGCCCAGCGGCGTAGGCTCGCGAAGGCGCGCAAAAAACCTGACGCTGTCGCCTGAGGCTATCCCTTCGACGCGTCCTTGCACAGTCAGAAGAATCTTGCCCTCAACGCCTTCCCATCTCTCATTTCTCAAGACGCTTTGCGCCTCGATAAGGAGCCGCGTCCTGTCTCCTGCCGCCTCAGGCGCATACAGAAGCATGCCATCGACCTGAGTCCCGATCTGATCGTCTACAGGGCTCATCTCCCTGACATGGTTTATTATATGGCCCGGCGAAAAAGATGGGTTGCTGTAGGGTTGCATGAAGATCATGCCAAGCGCGACAAACGGCGGCACTGCCAGAAGAAAGTTGAACCTGAGCCTTCTCAGTCGGCAAAAAGCCATAGGCAGGAACGACAAAGCGAATACGATATAGCTTGCCGGAGAGGCAACGACGTGCCACCCTGAGATCAAGATGCCTGCTGCGAACGCCAAGACTACAGGGACTAAAGGACCCATCTATTCACCGGTCTGCTGTTGAAGGCGTCGTGACAAAATGCTTCAAGGATGCTCTGGTCTTTAACTCCGGATGACCGACCGTTCATCCGGAGTTTCGTTCAAAAAAACATCCATGTCAAGCGTCGAGGAGGCGGATTCGGATCAAACGAGCCGATACTTCGCGCGTCAAGCCTCAACGAGACGGACAGTGCCGGGAAAGACCGACCCATCATCCGGCCGGCTTGAGAGATTTTATCTCAAGGGCCGTTGCCTCGCTCACCCCTGCGGCCTCCATAAGCTCTTCGACCGTAGCGCCTGTGATGCCGGCGAGATCGCCGAATCTCTCGAAAAGCGCCTTCCTCTTTTTCGGACCTACGCCTGGTACCGAATCGAGGATCGATGTTATCGCCTTCGAACGGAGCCTTCTGTGATATGTCACAGCGAAGCGGTGTACCTCGTCCCTCACCCTTCTGACAAGAAGGTCGGCCGCCGAACCCTCCCTGAGAAGTACCGGGTCCTTGACGTTAGGGATAAAGACCCTCTCGCCCTTCGCCTTCGCGCCTCTGCCGGGATATCTGGAGATCGGCTTGTCATCCCTCTCCTTTGCGAGAGCGCGCACATCGACCCCTTTTATGCCGAGGTCTTCAAGCGCCCTCAAGGCCATGTTCAACTGCCCCTTGCCGCCGTCTATAAGTATCAGGTCAGGCATGGACGGCGTCTCGCCCTTCCCTCCTGCTGATCCGGTCTTATCATCCGCACCATCGGCCCCACCGGCCGTGGCAACCGCGCCTTCCATCCGGTATCTGCGCCCTATCACCTGGTTCATCATCGCGTAATCGTCAGGGCCTTCTATCCCCTTGATCCTGTATAGCCTGTATGAGCCCTTGTCAGGCAGGCCGTTTGAGAACCTTACCATCGCGCCTACGGCAAGCTCGCCGCCGATGTTTGAGATGTCGAAGGCCTCGATATATTGAGGAAGCCTGCCGAGGCGGAGCCTTGTCTTAAGCTCTTCAAGCACATCCGCCCTGCCGGCATCAGTCGAGATCTTTTTGCGCATGGACTCTGCGGCGTTTGCCTGCGCCATCTCAAGGAGCCTGCATCTGTCCCCGCGCTCAGGGAAGATCACCTCTGCCTTCCGCCCCCTCTTGTCCCTGAGCCATTCTTCAAGGACGTCGGCATCATCAAGAAGGACCGGGACTATGACCTCATCAGGGATATGTCTCTCCCCCTTGTAGAACTCGGCAACGAAAGATGATAAGACCTCGACGTCAGGCATGCCTGAGTCCTCGAAGAAGTAAGGGCTGGTCCCTACGAGCCTCCCCCCCCGCACAGAGAGAGTCTGTATGATCAGCCTGTCGGCCTCCCTATTGATCGCGAGTACGTCCCTGTCGACAGGCGTATGGCTCACAACCTTCTGGGCTTCAAGCATCTCATCTATCGCCCTCAAGCTGTCTCGAAGCCTCGCTGCCTTCTCAAAATCAAGCGCCGCAGCCGCCTCCTTCATCCTCGACTTGAGATCATGGACAAGCTCCCTGTTCTTTCCCTCGAGGAACATTATCGCGCCTGCAACGTGGTCGCGGTAGGCCTCCTCAGAGATAAGACCTACGGCCGGCGCTGAGCACAGCCCTATCTGATAGTCGAGGCAGGGGCGGGACCTGTTCCTGAATACCGACTCGGAGCAGACGCACAAACGGAATATCCCGCGTATGAGCTTTATAGTCTCCCGCACGTCGGCAGATGAGATGTACGGGCCGAAGTACCGCGCCCCGTCCTTCCTGACCTGCCTTGTGACGAGTATCCTCGGGAACCTCTCCTGAACGGTTATCTTTATGCTGACGTAGGTCTTGCTGTCCTTGAGTTGTATGTTGTAGCGGGGCTTGTGCTGCTTCAAAAGCGTGTCTTCAAGGAGAAGCGCCTCTTTCTCGGTCGAAGTGACTATCCAGTCTATCTCCTCGGCCCTTGAGGCGAGAAATCTGACGGCGTACCTTCCGTCGCCCGTTTCGCGAAAATACGAGCGTACGCGCGATCTCAGGCTCTTGGCCTTGCCGATGTAGAGTACCGCTCCTGCCCTGTCCTTCATGATATAGACGCCGGGAGAGGCAGGCAGCCTGGCAAGTTTTTCCTCGACGTTCTCCATGCGCCGATTATCGCATAAGAGGCAGGCGGTTTTCAAACAAGGTTGAAATAAAAATGATTTTCACAAGGCATCTGAAAGAAGGGACGGCTATGAGATGGGGGATGGGGGTATCAAAAAAACGGTTACGACACGGACGATGGGAAACCGAAAAGCCGCTACTATAGATACACAGGCTTGCCCACTGTAAAGTAAGCAAAGAAGGCATCCCGGAGATCGCACTACCAGTCGCTATCAAGCCGGAGGCCCTTTGACTAACGATCCCTGTCAAGTACCTCTCTGACCTTTCTAAGAAGCGCGCCGGAGTTAAGCGGCTTGGATATGAAATCAAGGCCTTCATCGAATATGACGCCGTTATTGATTATATCTTCCGTATACCCGCTAGTGAATATGACCCTCATGCCAGGGGCCAACCCTGTGATCTCATCGTATGCCTCCTTTCCATTTTTTCTTGGCATGATCACATCCATGATGACCAGTTGTATAGAGCCCCTTGATTCCTTGAACCTCTTGACAGCGTCGAGGCCATCAAACGCTGTGATGACGCTGTAACCCGCGCCTTCGAGTATAGTGCGCATGACCCCGACGACATCGTCGTCGTCTTCGGCAACGAGTATCGTTTCGATCCCTGATGGCGGGGGTCCTGTCAGAAGATCATCAGTTTTTTTCGCCGACCCTTCGGCTACAGGCAGATATGCCTTAAAGGTCGTCCCCACCCCAGGCTCGCTGTAGACGTTTATCGCGCCTCTATGCCCGCTCATTATGCCGTAGACTATTGATAGCCCGAGGCCTGTGCCCTTACCGACCTCTTTTGTCGTAAAAAACGGTTCGAATATCCTGCCCTTCGTCTCTTCATCCATACCGATGCCGGTATCCGAGACACTCAGGCAGGCGTAGGTGCCAGGCCCTTTAAGACCGCTGTAGGCGGCCGCCGCCTCTTCATCAAACCGTGTCAAACCTGTTGATATTGTCATCCTGCCGCCTGACGGCATCGCGTCCTTTGCATTGGCGACAAGATTTATTATGACCTGCTCGATCTGCCCGCTATCTGCCATGACGACAAGAGGCCCGCCGTAGATATCGACCCTGAACTCGATATCCTCCCTTACTATCTTAGTGAGGAGATGCTCTATCCCCCTGATGATATCATTCAGGTCTGTAGGAGCGAGGCTGACGACCTGCTTCCTGCTGAACGCCAGAAGCCCCTGCGTAAGCTTCGAGGCGCGCTCCGCAAGGCTCTGTATATGCCTGACGTAATCCATGTTGGCATGGCCATCCCCATCCCTCATAAGAAGGACGCTGGAATATCCGATTATGCCTGTAAGGATGTTGTTGAAGTCATGCGCTATGCCTCCGGTAAGCTGGCCGACAGCCTCCATCTTCTGGGAATGAAGGAGCTGTTGTTCGAGCTTCTTGTAGTTAGTCATGTCGCGCAATATACCGCGAAAGGCTGTGATATCGCCCTGCTTGTCCCTCACGGCTGTAGCCGTCATGCTGACTACGAGCCTTTCGCCGTCTTTTCTCTTAAACTTCAGCTCCAGGTCCTTGACAAACCCGTGGCTCTCGATGCTCTTCCTGAACAGGTCTCTCTCGGCAGGGTCGCTGTAGAAATGGCTGGCGTTAATGGACTTGAAATCATCCTTGTCCTCATAACCGAAGAGCGACAGACCGGCAGGGTTTATATCTATGATCCTGCCGTCAGGTGTTGTAATGAATACTACGTCCCTGGAATCCTCGAAGAGCGTCCTGTAGCGCTCCTCTGATTCTCTCAGGGTCGCCTCCATTCTCACCTGCTCCGTGATGTCCTGAACAGTGCCGCACATGCGCAAAGGCGTACCGTCTTCAGAAAAGATCGCCTCGCCCTGCTCATGCACATCCTTTACACTCCCGTCCTTGAGGACTATGCGGTGGCTGACGCTGTAGCCCTTCTTTTTCTGTAAAGCATCGCTGACAGCCTCTGCCACAGCGCCTCTATCGTCAGGATGGACATACCCGAGAAACGCCTCGTACGTAGCGCCGAACTCCTGAGGCTCTACGCCGAATATCCTGTAGATCTCATCAGACCACCAGAGCCCGTGGTTGGGAATATCCCAGTCCCAGTTGCCTATGCGGGCGATCCTCTGAGCGTTTTCAAGGCTTGCCTCGCTGCTTCTCAGCTCCGCCTCTATCGCCTTGCGCCTCTGGTCTATCTTATATCCTTCTAATATGTGGGCGCACGTTGCGAGAAGCGGCTGAAGGTGGTCGATAAGCTCCGTATCATACCCTCCCCTGCGATTTGCCAGGCCGAGCATCCCGACCATATCGGCCCCGTTATAAAAAGGGAGTCCCATGAAAGCGATTAAAGGCGGATGTCCAGCCGGGATCCCGCAACGCCTCGGGTCAACAGCCGGGTTATTTGAGATCACAGCCTTGCCTGTCGTCATGACAGAGCCGAAAAGGGAGGTTAGGTTGGTAAACTCCATCCCCATGGAGGCATACCGATCGTAGAGCGCCTTTGTCTCTTCATTCCAGGCTATATTCGTAAGCGCCCTTGTCTTCAGATAAGGCGTGCCATCCTGACGATGGAAGATATCACCGATGAAGCCGTATTCGCTTCCGGTAAGGGACAAAAGAGTAGCTAAAAACTCTTCAAAGAGCGTATGCGGATCGGTATTTGTTATGAAGAGTGACTGGACCCTTGCGATAGCCTCGAAGAGGGCTGTATTCCTTGCAAACCTCTCATCAGCCGCCCTCTGCAGGCCCTCAGCCGTGACCCTGTACCTCTGGGCCTCGGCCTTGACGGACTCAAGTTCTGAGCGGAGCCTCTCTATCTCATGGCCTGAGCCGTCTCTTAAAGTGTTTTTATCATCATGGTCGGTCATATACGCCTCTCTTGAAACCGGATACAAAAAAGCCTGACAAGGATCTGCGTCTATAAAGGCAGTTAAGAACTGAGCTCAAGACGGCAAGGGACTTACATCCGGGGGATCGTCTTTTGCAACTCGCATTGTCCCGCCTCTAAAGCGGCGGTATAGCGGCATTCCCCAGTTCATAGCGCCAAAACGCACCTGAAACGAAGACAACCTCTTTAACGAGAAAAAGTATAACATATATAACTTTTTAGTTCAATTGGAACCAGAAAGGTCAATCGATCATCGATCTGCGGGGTTTTTTCCGTTAAAATAAAAAAAAGAGGCTGCGGCATAAGCCGCGACCTCTTTTTTTAAAGTATAAAGTCCAATAGCTCTTCTTGCTTCTCTATGCCCGACATGAACGCGGCAATAGCATCTTACCCGTTTCTTTTGTGCTTCCATACCCTTGGCAGAACAAGCCCGGCCATTCCGCTGAAGAGAAGGATAAGGGTGGATGGTTCCGGAACAGGGTTGTTTGCACCCATTGATTGGCTCAACTGACCTGTTATGACGTTTCCGGCCCCGTTCAGGCCATCGTATTCGCCCACCTGAAACGACATCGAGGATGTATCTGCCACGCCGCCGTTTGTATCAAAATGAAAGCTGAAAACGTATGGACTATTGGCAGGATTACCGGTGAGCGGGATAGCGTCCGTTTGAATAATATCCTCCATCGTAGCTCCGGTCGGCGCGGGTGTCGTTTTTGCGAGATTTGCGGCATAGAACCCTGTAAAGCCTCCGATCGGAAGGAGCTTATTATATGTATTCCCACCTGCCAGGATCTGCGTAGTGTCACCGCTGTTTGCTATAGTCCAGGGGCCCAGCGGCCCGCTCAAGGCACTTATAGTTGCAGGGGTAGAGCCGTTATTAAATTTGAATGTGAACCATCCGGCATACCACTCTGATGCGGAATTAACGGAGTTGCTTATTGAAAATTGCGCGCCGTAGCCTGTAGGGGTCCCGTCATTGAGAAAACTCAGGGTATAGGTGACGGTATTTGCCGGAGATGTCGTCAGCGAGGTGTCCTGATAGGTCAGGATCGTGGTTGCTTCAGCCCTGACAGCAAAGACGCCATACAAGACCAATGCGAAAATCAGCACTAAACCTCTTTTTCTCACGATACCCTCTCTTTACAAAATTCTCTTTTATAGACGCGCTTTACTGACTCAGATAAACTGCAATCTCTATGCCATAACCTTAAATAGATAACCGCAAAGAGCCCCTAAAGCCCGTAACCACTCGATATGTAAAGATTAATATCTTACCGGGGTCGAAGGCAAAGATCCAAGTGGAAGGGATTTAAAACCCGGTGTAAAGAAAACCAACAACCAAAAAACCTAAACCGGCTATGGAGGTCAGCCGCTTCTAAAAAGAGGTACAGAGGGATTTAGTGGCTCTCCCTGGGATATTACACCCTGCCTGATCGGCAAAAACTTAAATAAAAGAAGAGGCTGCGGACTATGCCGCAACCTCTTCTTTCAGTGATAAAGGGATATTTAAAAAGCTTACGCCTTCAGGCTCAGCCTTTCTACGACGAAGAGCCTCTTTACTGCAGGCGCGTTCTCATACCTCTTGAGCATCTTTACGGTCAAGAGGGTGATAAAAGGCTCTACAGCAACGACCGCCAGATAAGAGCCTGCAAAAGATAGCCAGGCTGAAAACGGTGTGGCGACCTCTCCGATTGTGAGCCAAAAGCCGACCATAGACGTGACCCCGGCATAATAGATAGCGTCGAGCTTAAGTATCGCACGCCATGAGACCCTCTGCTTGAGCCCTTTGTCAAAGAGTTTTTTACCGGTGGCATAGTGGACCGCGATGAGAGGCGCAATCAGTGACAGAGAGTTCACTGCCAGATGAGGTAGGTCTATCGGGTCGAAGACAAGCCCCTGCAAGAGCAACCCTAATGCAAACCCGAAGATCGTCGGGACAAAGCCTAATGTCAGGTATATCGACATAGCGCCAATAAAATGGAGTTCGGAAGGCCCGACACTCAGATGGAACGACTGCATGAAGACCGAGAAGAAAACAGCGGCAAGCACCCCCTTGATGAGATCCATAGGGTTCGCTACGAGCCTCTTCAGATAAAAGCCCAATATGCCGATAGCCGCGACGTTTGCGCCCATCACCTTTGCGGCAGAGACAAATCCGGGTTCGATGTGCATCTAACTACCTCCTTTTTTTGCGCGTTTTTAAGATCGCTTACTTCTATCATACTTGCTTCAAACCGTGGATCTCACGTAGTTCTCAACGCACCTTCTCATCACAATCAAGAGACCTGATGCCTCTACGGTCTCGAATAAAGGGGCCAAACAGCTCGACTGAAGATCAGCGGACAGGATATCTCCGGACCCTGTTCCTTTTAAATATTTTGAGCGCACCCCCTTTCAGGTTTTGAATGGAGACTCCGTTGACAAGAGCCGGGAGTTTCCACCGGTTAAAGCCTCCGGCGTGAACCCTTCCTGCAACAGATATGATTCCAGCGAGGCCTCTGCACTTTTATGCCGGAAAATAAAAATCCCCGGACCATATAGAACAGGTCCGGGGATGCCGTTTTTCATCCGCGCGCATACGTACTGCCCTCCTCCACGAAGGCAGACATAAATACATCAGGGCAGGTCTTCTGGCTCCCGGTTCATCCTACTCGCTGCGCCTTCCCATCCCTACGGACAGTGGCTTTGTGCAGCTTTCATCCCCGGTTACAGCGGCGGGTCCGCGACGGCATTACACCGTACTTCCCTTTCAAGGCTCTCTCGAGCCACCCTTAATGAAGCAATCTTACAACAGCTTTAATACGCTGTCAAGGCTGAGGCAGGCAGGCTGAGAAGCGCGAGCCAGCCTGTAAAAAGACGGGCTGCTTCCATGCCAGGGAGGCGAAGCCTCCAACCCCGCCTGCCCCCCAGTGCTAAAAGGCCGCAATATCAAGAGGTCCTGAACCAGGACAAGATATTGCGGCCTTTTCTTTTTTGAGTCTTAACTACATGGCGCGACAGCATGCGCATCCAAGCGGTGTATCTCAAGTAGTCATGCCACTATAAAAAAACTGCTAGATTATTATCCCGCCAGCCACCGGATACCCGGCGTGCTCAAGGACAAACCTGCCCAGTTCCGGTATATCAGAAAACTTATCGACCGTCACCTGGGAATCCAGCTTGATCTCCACCTCGGCTATCTCCGCAGGCATTATCACCGAGGAGTCGTTCTCGACCACCTCTAATTGCGCAGGGTCGAACCGTTTGTAGATCCTCTCTATCCGCCCCTGCACCTCCTGCGTCGCGCACTTGAAGGTGAGCGGTATGCCTAGCTTATACTCCTTATCTATCATCCAGAAGATGTTGGCCCGTATCGTATCCGTTATATCCGATCTCGTATCGTCAGATACAATATTACCCCTCTTAAGCTTGACGCCTTCCGTAATAATGCCGACGCAGTCGCCTGTAGGCGCTACTGCCATGTCATCTTCCTGGAACTTCTTTATCTCTATGACTCTTGCCTTGCTCTTCTGAGGAAGGATAAATACCTCTTGTCCCTTCTTTAAAGACCCAGCCTCTACCCTGCCAACGGCTATATCCTGCCCGTCAAAAGAGTAGCAGTCCTGCACAGGGAATCGCAGGCCCTTCTCCTCAACCTTCAGGGTACTGAAGCTGTCAAGGGCTTCCAAGACGGTCTGCCCGCCATACCAGCTGAGCTTCTCCGTCTTATTGGCGACATTCTCTCCCTTGCTGGCGGACAGAGGTATTATAAAGGACGGCTTGATATTAAGGCCTGCCAGCACAGTCCCGATACGTTCCTCTACATCCTTAAACAGGCTTTCGGAGTAGTCGACAAGGTCCATCTTGTTTACGAGCACCACCACCTGCTTTATGCCGAGCAGGCTAAGTATATGGCAGTGCCTCAAGGTCTGGTCCTGTATCCCGCGGCTTATATCGACAAGCAGCAGGGCGGCCTCTGCCTGAGACGTGCCGCTGATCATGTTCTTTAAAAATTCCTTGTGGCCGGGGGCATCGATGATCACATACCTTCTTTTCTTGGTCATGAAGAATGTATGCGCTATGTCGATCGTGATCCCCTTCGACCGTTCTTCTTCGAGGTTATCCATTACATAGGCAAAATCCAGCTCCTTGCCCATTGACTCGCAGACCCTCTTTATATCCTCCATCTTCTCAGGCGGCAGAGATCCGGTGTCAAATAAAAGCCTTCCTACGAGCGTGGATTTGCCGTGGTCAACATGGCCTACGATTACCAGATGCAGCGATCTTTCTTCCATTTATCATTCCTCCTACATGTATCCGAGCGAGCGGAGCTTCTGCATCGTGTACGCATCCTCTTTATCCTGCGCGCGGCCTGCCCGCTCCGACGTATGCGTTGTTTCAAGCTCGTGTATTATTTCGTCTATATTCGAGGCGGCAGATTCTATCGGGTTGCAGCACGGCACACAGCCGATACTCCTGAATCTCTTCCCCTCTTTGCTGAGGTAAAGGCCGGTAATAGGCAGATTCTCCCTCTTTATGTATTTCCAGATGTCCAGTTCCGTCATGTGCAGTATTGGATGCACCCTGAAGTGGTTGTCCTCTTCTGCCGTTGACTTGTACTGGTCCCATAATTCGGCCGGCTGGTTCTCGTAATCCCACTTGAAGTTGTCGTCGCGGGGCGAGAAGACCCTCTCCTTAGCCCTTATGCCGTGCTCGTCCCTTCTGATGCCCAAGAGCAGGGCCTTAAACCCGTTCTTCTCTATGATCTGCTTCAAGGCATTGGTCTTCAATTCGTTGCAGCAGTCGAGCTTCGAGCCTTTTTTCGGCCCCATGCCTGCCGAGACCTGCTCCTCATTGCTACCGACGATGAGGTCCAGCCCCCACTTCTTCGCGTACTCGTCCCTGAACGCGTACATCTCAGGGAATTTGTAGGTAGTGTCTATGTGGATCACCGGGAACGGGACCTTGCCGAAAAAGGCTTTCCTGACGAGCCACAAGAGCGTAGTGGAGTCCTTTCCTACGGACCAGAGCATGGCGATGTTCTTGAACCTGTAGTACGCCTCCCGTATGATGAAAATGCTTTTATTCTCTAGTATAGTCAGATGGTCCATAAACTCGCTCCTTCTTGGAGATTAGATTACACGGTCGTTCATAATAACATGAATTATCGATAAATTAAAGACAATATCCCGCTTTCGAGGGATATTGAAAATCGGGATATTCGCATCAGTTCGATCGGTTGCCGACCAGCTTATCAAGCATGAAACCCGCGAGGGCCTCTATGTGAAGCCTCTCTCCAGTGTCGATCGAGGCAGGCAATATGCAGTGGGCGTCATGGCGCGTATGCATACCTGAAAAATGCCCTTTTCCGAAGACCCCTTCCTTTTTCAGCGGCCCCTTGAGATCAAATCCGTCGTTAGAGACGCAGACAAGATCAGGGCCTGCGACTGCCGCCGGCCCTTTGTATATCTCAGCGTTCTCATATACCGCCTTTATGACAGGCCTTCCTTCATACTTAAGAGAAAGGAGCCTGCCTTTCAGATCAGCCACGACCGCGTTTTTATCGGACACGCTTACAGACCCAGCCGGATACCTGCCTTCGACGTTTATATAGAACCTTGCCGGGTCCATGGCAAAGGCCTTGGTGCCGGCCTCGATGCCCTCGTAATATTCACGCGCCGTGTTTATCTTAAGAAGGCCCTCTTCTTTCAGCCAGTTGTTTACGTAGACCTCTTTTTCAAGGACCGTAAACCCGTGGTCTGACATCGTAATAAAAAGCCCCTGTCCATCGGTTATTTCCATGAACCGCGCGTAGAGCCTTCCGATTACTTCGTCCATCTTTTTATAGAATGAAATAAAGGTCTTATTTACCGGGTTGTTCTCATCTCTTGCCGCGTCGAAGAAGAAGTGGTGGAGCCTGTCGGTCTCTGTGATAACGGAGACAAAAAGATCCCACTCGCTGTTATCCATAAAATGCTCGAAAGCCTCTGCGCGCTTATCCAGAGCCAGGAAAAGCTCGTCAAAAAATGCGTCCCTGGCAGAAACAGCCTTCTGGGCATCTACATCTGAAAGGTATCCTATCGATTTAAGGTAGTTATAAGCGCTCTCAGGATAAGTGCCGCTCTTGAGATCAGGGCAGACGAAACCGGCTGTAAGCACTCCGTTAAGAGGTAGCGCCGGGTAGGTCTGGGGAATATTAAGGACAACCGATCTAAGCGGACTCTTGATCCCTCCCACGTACTTGTCGTTAAGTGTGGAACCCTTGCCTCCGGAAGTCTGGCCGATGATCTCCCATAGCGCGGGCGCCTTTACATCCCTTGAGTTGGGGAAGATCATCTTGTACGTCCCGGGGCGCAGGTCCATAAAACCGTAGATGCCGTGCTCTCCGGGGCCTACCCCTGTCATGAAAGATGTCCATGACGTCGATGAGACATCCGGTATCGAAGCGTCCATCTGATGGAGCTTGAACCCGCTATCAAGTATTTTTTTAAACCCGGGAAGATACCCCTTTTCGATATAATCCGAGAGCAGACCGTACGGAAGTCCGTCTATGCCTAAAACAAGAACCTTTCTGGATCTGGTCATATATGATCACCTCAAAATATTTTTTGTATCTTCCGGCAGGACCTTAAAAAAGGCCCTGGATCTCAGCCTGTTTCTATCTCTTTCCGGAAAAAGCGCTCTTAAGTGAAAGATAGAACGGGAACGTCCCTTTAAGGGCCGCCTTTAAGGCCATCGGAGTGGTAAGATGGCCGCTGCCGACCCTGCCTAACGAGAAGATACCTTCTTTTTCAGGCCGTATCGCTACAGCGGCTGAAAAACCTTCTTCTCTAACGACCTCTATCACCCGGCTGTCATACTCGCCATAAGGGTAGCACAGGACAGCGCACCTCTTGCCGATCCTATCCTCTATAGCCTTGCGGCTACCACTCAGCTCTTCTCGGATCTTTTTGTCAGGTATCCCGGTCAGGTGCGGATGCGTCACTGTGTGGGGCTGAAAATCTATCCCGCGACTATCCATCTCCTTTACCATCTCCCAGTCAAGAAGAGGAAGGTCCGGTATATCAGGCCTCTTGTCCCATCTGCACTTCTTTCCAAGGTAACCTGTTGCAAGGAAGATGGTAGCCTTGAAGCCGAACTTTTCAAGTATGGGCAGAGCGGCCTCGTAATTATTCCTGAAACCGTCATCAAATGTCAATACAACCGAGTCGCTCTTTTCATCACCTTTCTCCAGGCCTTCCACCAGCTCTCTTAAGGTGATGACGCTACGGCCCTCCTCCTTTATGATCTCCATCTGCCGTTCGAATTCAAGAGGGGCCATTGAGATGCACGAGCCGCTGCTGTCTATCGAATGGTATATCAGGATCTGGGCCCGTCTTTTTGGAAGCACAGAGCCGGCCCCGTAGAGGCCCGTCATTATCCCTTGCTTGATGAGGCCCTTTATCTTCCTGCTGGATCGAGACATCCCTTTAATATTTCCCTTGCGCTAAGGCAGTATACGCGGCCATGCACCCGCATAGCTTTAAAACCGGACCGGACTTTAGTCTTCCACTTCAAAAGCATCGAGCGTTACGAACGAACCCGAAGAGGCCTGGTTTTTCGCTCCAGAGACACGCACCATGATGCTGTGCTGACCCGGTGGCAGGCCGCCGGTGTCAAAGACAGCCGACAGGAACTTCCTCGTCGCTGAATACATATCGACCGTCCTTGTGAAGACCCCGTCAACATATACTTCCGCCTTGCCCTGGTTAGGCCCGTTTGTGGCCATCCAGCGAACGCGATTACCGGCAAAATCAAAGCTCACAGTGTTTCCTGCCGCGCCGGAGTAGTTGACTGCGCCTCCGCTTGAGTCTGCATTGGCAAGGGTCTTCCACGAGCCGCTGTAATTCAGTGAATGGCTGTGCTCCTCGAAACGGTTCAGGCGCTGGACCCTTGTCCATGCGCCGCCTCCGTCAGTCGATCTGTAAACCCCTTTGTAGGTGCCAGCGTAGACCGTCTTGTCGATACCAAAGTCAGGGGAAAAGGCGATGACCCTTAGCAGGTTAGGCACAAGCCCCGCATTTGCGCTCGCCCAGCTCGTCCCTGCGTCTGTCGACCTGTATATCCCGCCTACGTATGTGCCCACAAGAACGGTCCGGTCAATAGCATAGTTCGGGGAGATGCCTATGGCGGCTATCGACAGGAAAGGGAGACCGGCGTTTACCGAAGCCCATGAAAGCCCGCCATCAGTCGATCGGAAGACACCTGAGGAGGTCGTGCCGACAAAGACCGTCCTATCGGAGGAAAAAAAAGGAGAAGTCTCTATCGTCTCTATCTTCTGCGTCTCTATTCCAATATTGGAAGGGACCCATAGTGTCCCGCCATCTGTCGATCTATATACGCCGCCGTGCATCAATCCGGCAAAGACCGTCTTATCGGAAGCAAAGGACGGAGATACCGAGATCGACAATACATCCATCTGCGGCAGGCCCGCGTTTATCTGCGTCCAGCTGACGCCTCCGTCTGTCGAGCGGAAGACCCCTTGACCGAATTCAGATGACGCGTAAGCCGTATGGTCGAGCTGGAATACAGGGGACATTACTATCTGGCGGACATAAAACATCTTTCCAGTGACCAGCGGATAGAGGCTCCATGTCGCGCCGCCGTTCAAAGTCTTGTGTACGCCCATGTAACTCCCCATCAGGATCGTCGAATCCGCTTGATAGCCAGGGGATAGGTCCATCGGATCGATATATGTGTTCGCAAGCGTCCGGTTCATCACCGTCCATGAATCGCCCCTGGCAGTTGACTTCAAGACCCCTCCCCCGTATGTCCCGGCAAAGAGCGTATTGTCAAAAGAAAAGGCAGGGGACAGCGCCACGCTGCGGTCCAGTGTCTGCGGCATGAGCAGGGATTTAAGCCATGAGGCGGAACCGTTGTTCGTATAATAGAGCCCCTCGAATGTGCCTGTATACGCTACTCCATCCACGTCATAAGCCGCTGATACGGCTATATCTCTGAAATGATTGGTTGTCTGATTCGAAAGTGGTTTTATGCCTGTCTTCCTCTGTACCCAGTTCAGTCCGCCATCGGTCGAAAGATAGACGCCAGCGCCCCTTGTGACGCTGAATATGTGCGAGGTCTTCGTGAACTCCACCTTATTCACATTAAGGTCGGCTAGCCCTGTATTCACAGGCGTCCAGCTCACAGCGCCGTCAACGCTTTTGAAGACCCCTGCGCCCAAAGTAGACGCGAAAATGGTCGAGTCGAGCGCAAAATTCGGCGAGATAGTCATAGAAGTGACCCGTGTGTTTAAAAGGCCTGCGTTCGCCTGGGCCCAGGTCACTCCGTTGTCAACGCTCTTCAATACTCCAAAACCCGATACCGAGATGAACAAGGCCCTGTCAGCGCCGTAGTTTGGCGAGATAGCGATATCGGATACAGGCATGGCAGGCGCGCCGGTATTCAAGGCCGACCAGCTCAGCCCCCCGTTATTGGATACGTAGAGGTGTCCGTTATCAGCGCCGGCAAAGACCGCTCCGTCCTGCGGATACAGGGGAGATGCAGCCAACGAGGTAAAGTTTGTGTCAGCAATGCCGATGTTGACCGCAGTCCACGATTCACCTCGATCGACAGATCTATAGACGCCGGAGGCCATAGTCGCGGCAAAGACGGTATTATCCGCTGAAAAGCCGGGCGATAGAGAAAGGGCTTGTATGTACTCGCTCGAAAGCCGGTCTGTAGGCGGGTAAAAGGTCCTGCCCCTGTCAGTTGATTTAAAGAGTATGTTCCACTCGTCCAATACGACAAAAAGCGTACCATCGGATTGAAAATCAGGACTGAGCGCGATCAATTTTACCGGGTCGTGCGGCTGGTGGGCAAGGACCAGCCTTGCCGAAAATGAGATCCAGGAAGCGCAGACGAAAAAAACGAACGCTACGCGCCTTATTAAGTCGAGTTTCATATCTCTTTCCATATATTCAACGCTCCGCTATTGCACCGTAAAATTAAAGCTGCTGTTGCTCCATGCCTTCGGGTACGGGCCGACAAAGCCGTTATATGTATAGTTCCCTAGCGGAGTCCCGGCAGGGATGGTCTTTTTGACGGTCTTTGTCACGGATGAGTACGGCGCGAGCGTCACTGACGCAGGAGCTATGAACTCGGTCTTGGGCGGGTACTTCTTTCCGCTCGGCAGTGTCACGTTCGTCCAGTAGTCGAACGTCCTCGACAGGTTTGTAGGATTGGAAAGCGTCATTGTATAAACGAGCTGGGCGCCTGAGGTAAGGAGCGTTGTCACAGGGCTCAAGGATATCGTTGGTGAAGGCTCCGTAAGCGTAAGGGTCTGGCCGGCCGCGACATTCGAAAGGACCTGCACAACACCGCTCGGCCACTTTACGGTAAGGGTATCAACGACATTCGCCATGCCGAGCCCGAAGTGCGCCGTTGACGAGTTCTGCGAGTAGCGTGAAGCCCCGCCGTTCTGCTGCCTTGTGTATACCGCAGTCCCGACGCTTGCAACAATCGTAGCGCCTACTGCGTCGCGGTTACTCATCATTCCGGTCAACCTGACCTTAAGCCAGCTATTGCCGTTGCCGTTATTCCTGTAAAGGAGATGGGGCCCGAAGCCGAAGGGGGCGGGGCCGAAGCCGTTCATGACGAATATATCCGTAAACCCGTCGTTGTCGAAATCTCCTGTAACCGCGTTCTCGCCTGAGCCAAGAGCTCCGCCGTCAACGCCGCTTGCGACCGAGCGTTCCGAGAACGTCTTATTGCCGTTATTCATAAAGAGCCTGTCAGGAACGTTGCCTAACTCCCCGGTATTCACCACGTAGATATCGGTCCAGCCGTCGTTATCGAAATCAGCCGATACCGCGGAGACAGACAGGGAAGATGGGTTCGAGAGATCGGCAACGCCTGCCAAAGCGCCGACCTCGTTAAAAGTCCCGTTGCCCATGTTCTCATAGAGCCTGTTCGTATAACCGATCGAGATGAAATCGAAACCGAAATGCGAGGCGGCGGTTATCTGTGCGGTCGAAGTTATAACTCCGCCCATAAAATCATTCTTTACGGTGCCTTTCGTAGTGCCTCTCAGATGCCAGGCACCTTGCTCCTGCCAGAGGTAATACGCCGTATCCATACCGAGGGTGTAAGCAGGCTTGCCCTGCGCCTCGGGGGCCCCGTCAGTAAGAGTAACAGGCACGGCTGACGGGTTGACTCCCTGCGAGCCTATATATACCTTCAGTGGGTCCACCGTCCAGAGATAATCATAGATGTCTATTGTGGCCGCCCCGCCGGGAGACTGGAAATCAACCCCCTCCTCTTCGTTGGAGGCTATCATGGTTTTGAACGCGATACCCGCGTTGTCCCATTTAAAAGTGTCCAGCAACGAGGCCCTCGTCAGGAAAAGGTCGATGTCCCCGTCGTTATCGTAGTCGAGCCATGTGAAGCCCTGGACAAAGTCGACGCCCAAAAGTCCGTTTGCGGCCGTCACGTCGGTAAACGTGCCGTTGCCGTTGTTCAGGAAGAGGTATAGCCGTTCCTGGGCGACGAGGAATATGTCGTAGATGCCGTCACCGTTGAAGTCAACAGGGGAGCCGGTGTGAGCGCGTTCCACGGAGATAGCACCAGTAGAGAAGGTCTCGTTTCCGTTATTCCTCATAAGTACAGCCGGGTTATTCAGCCTTTTTTCATTGCATACGAAAAGATCAAGTAGCCCGTCATAGTCGTAATCGAGCCAGAAGCCGCCCCTTCCCCGGGAATCAGACATAGCAACACCAGCCGCAGCAGCTATGTCGAGGAAGCTCCAGCCGCCCATGTTCTTGAAGAGCATGTTGGACATGCCGAGGTAACTTCCGCCGAGTCCCCCGCCAGTTGCCTGAAAAAGGTCCTTGAGGCCGTCGTTATTAAAGTCCCCCCAGACGGCTCCGTGAAGGTCGCCCTCTACGACAAGCCCTGAGGCCAGGGCGATATCCGTAAATGTATGGTTGCCATTGTTCAAAAAGAGACTGGCCGGGATCTCAACGCCGGCAAGGCGCGCATAATAATGGTGGTTGTTCGTGTATATGTCGTCTGTCCCGTCGTTGTTGAAATCAACAAAGCACGCGCCCCATGTAGGGGTTACCTGCCTTACCCCGGACTGCACCGAGACATCCGTAAAGGTCGTCTGCGCTAAAGCGCCCCCCCATATAAAAAGAAGGAGAAAAAACGCGCCCACGCCAATGCAGGCTTTTTTTACGGCATCTATCATCGTGGACCGCATCCTCATCATTTCTTCCTCCCGCAATAATACTATTTTTCAACCTCTTCCACAAAAACAGGCTCTCTTGAAAGATAAACCTTTGAACCTGGCATCACCTCAACCGGCAGATAGACAGGCTCATTGTCCCTGACAGCTGTCACGATATGGGAGATACGGGCCTCAGGGGTCTTTATGTATGCGGAGATATCCGCCTTTCTCGGGGTATCTGACCACAATACCAGTACAGCCTTTCCCTTCACCGTGAACATGAATCCGCCCGGCACGGATTCGACCTTTGTGAAGCCGTCGATCTTGCCTATCAGCTGTTTAAGAGCGTAATAAGCCGGTTTCTTTTCCTTCGCGTAGGCGTCGTTTACAAGCCTCATCGGCCCCCACAGCGTATCACCTGTGTCCTTTGTCTTATGGATGTGAAGCCAAGAGGCCCTCTCAGCGCCGCTTCCGAAGATAAGGGTAAACCGTTTGACGAGATCTTCTGCCTGAAGCCTGTCATCACCGGTATCTTTGTACGCCTTTGGGTCGAGCCCGCCTGTCTCAGTGACCCATACAGGTTTTAGGCAGTTCTTCCGGGCAAGGAACTCCTTTAGCCAACTGAGCCTCTCAGGGATCGAATCAAGCGTATAGTAAAGGTGTAGATCCGCTATGTCGAAGAGGCTGCATCCGTTAGTGAATACATAATCGATAAAATCAGCCGTGTCCCTGTATTTGGGGATCGCCCCTGCCTTTGCCAGGTTTATGTCCACGTTTGACAATGCGATCGAGGCCGGAAGCACCTTCGCCTCCGGGTCGGCCTTCCTTACGGCCGCGCTCCCTGCCTTAAAAAGACCGAGGTACTCCTCCTTCGTCCCGTTCCAGAAGTGGTTCGGCGCGTCATAGACCTCGTTCTCGATCTGATAATATTTGACCCTGCCTTTGTACCTGCTCGCCATAGCGTATACGAATCCGTAGTAATCTTCGATCTTTTTCGGATGGGCAGAGGTATATCTCGGCTTTTTCTCCAGCTCAGCCCCGCCGCCCTTTATCGCCCACCTTGCGCTGCTGTAAAGGGTAAAGAGGATCTCTACGTCCGGAGGCATGGCGCTGACAATCGCATCAGTCTTTGCCCAGTCGATCCTGCCTTCTTGCGGCTCAAGCAGATGCCACATCACATCCACCCGCAGGAACTTGATCTTCAGGTCTGAGATGTACTCAGCGAGCACAGGGACGTACTTCTGGTTCGTATACTGGTTTATCCCGTACCAGACATAGTCCGCGCCTATCCTGCCTCCTGAGGGCGTACTTGCACTTCCCTTGTATCCCTTGACCTCGCTTGTGCCGCCAGGCGCTGCGCCTTGCGCCTGAGAAGCCACATTGCCGCTCCCAAGTTTTATGACCTTCGTAGCGTAAGCCCTTTCGCCAGAGACAGACTCGGCGGCTATCTTGAGGGTAACAGGCCCGGCGAGACCCGCCGGTATCTTCCGGGTTATCTCAAAAACGCAAGAGGGATCTCTGTCGCACGGCTTTGACTTCTTGAGCTCCGCTATCTCGACCCTGATCCACTTCACTCCCGCAGGGTCTGAAGCCTTTATGGCAATAGAGACATCCTCACCTGAGGCCGGGCTTTCAGGCGATATGCTTACGCCTGTTATCTCAATGGCATGGCACGGAAGCGCCAGGCAGAAAAAGAGAATAAGGCCGACAGCGATATTAAACAGGACTCCGCGTATCTCTCTCATATTATCTATCATATTCCATCCTTGCCATATCGGTCAGACTGCAAGGCCCCTGTAGAGGCCGACCACCCTCGTGACCATGGTCTTAACGGAAAAATTCTTCTCAACGAACGCCCTGGCGCCAGAACCAAGCCTTTTCCTCAAAAGAGGGTCTTCTATAAGCCTGACTATCGCGCCAGCGAGAGCGTCAACATTCCCGGGAGGCACAAGCAGCCCGGTGCTTCCGTTGATCACTACCCCGCCTATCTCCTTTATGTCGGTAGCGATCACAGCCTTTCCATGCGACATGGCCTCAAGGATCGCGAAAGGAAGCCCCTCGCTATGTGAGCATAGGACAAGTATGTCGGTTGCCCTGTATATCTGCTCCATGTCGTTCCTCCATCCGGCGAAGATGACGCTTTCGCCCATACCCAGCTCGTCTGAAAGGACTTTCAGCTTCCCGGAAAGAGGGCCGTCCCCAATAATAAGGAACTGCGTATCAGGGAACTTTTCAAGGGCCGCCTTTGCAGCCCTGATAAACAGATCGTGGTTCTTGACCGGCACTAGCCTGCCGACGATCGATACGACGGTCGAAGACGGCCTTATACCCAGCTCCCTTCGGATATCCGGCCCGGCCTGAAGTCCGGGGCGCGGCAGGTCTATCGCGTTTGTTATCACCTCTACCCTGTCAGGCGCCAGGCCTTGCTGCCTGAGCCTTTCCCCTATCCCGGGCGTTACGGCTATGAACCTGGATGACATACCCCACATGAGCCTGTCGATGCGGCAAAAGAGCCGCGTCCTGGTATTGAGGTTTTGCGCTGAGAGCTCATCCATGTAACCGTGCATGGTCGTAACAACGGGTATGCCTGCAAGCGTCGCCGCAAGCCTTCCGTAGAAGTTGCCGTTCAGTGTGTGCGTGTGCATTATATCGATCTTTTTCTTTTTCAGATAGCCGCTGATCCTCCAGATGAGGGTCGGATCAAGAGGCATCTTTTTGCTTATCACTACCGTCTTTATGCCAAGCTCTCTGGCAAGCCTTTCAACCGGCCCGGGTATGAAGAAGATCACCTCTACGGACGCATCTTCCCTTGCGGTCACCCTTGCAAGGGTGAGCACGTAAGTAAGCGCCCCTCCGCCCTGCGCGTCTATAAGATGTGCTATTCTCAACATTCCATATACCGCCCAGACCCTCTTTATGTCCGCTCGGTCTTGACCCAGCTCTTCCCCTCAACATAAAGGCTCTCAACCACCATAGTCATCCTCCTCAAAAGGAGGAATGGCGCGTATGCGAGGTTCACATAGACCTTTAACCCTGCCCTCGCCGCTATGAGCCCGGCAATCGTATAAAGGACCATGCCTGCCACGAGCGACGTCCAGAGATAAAAATGAAGCCCAACCCCGCTATAAAATACCGTCAGGTAAACGAGGCTGAAGAATAACGACGCCCCCGCGTAAAGCAGGAACGGCGGTATTATAAGCTCAAGGACGCAGTCCCAGTACATGAGTCTCCGGTCTTTGAGCCCCTTCGATATAAGCATCGGCACATATCTGTTCCTCAATTTGTACTTGCCTATATCCCAGCGAGACCTCTGCCTGTGATACGTCCTGATGTTCGAGGGCATCTCCCCGTATACCCTGACCTCATGCGCAAACTCAACAGGTATCCCGTTAAGAAGGAGCTGGATCTGGTACTCGAGGTCCTCAGAGATGGAAAAGGCCCTCCAGCCGAACTTCTCTATTATCTCCCTTGAGATGCACATGCCATTTCCGAGGAGGTTCGCGCCAAGTCCGAGCCTGCTCCTACCCCTGTATTTGAGATTACGGCTTATCGCAAAGCCCATGAACGTAAGGCTTGCCATCGGGGAGCTCTCCGGATCAAGCACGTCGTAGTATGCCTGAACCACCCTGGCCCCTTTTTTAAGCCGCGTATCCATGACCTGAAGGAGTGTCGCGTCAACGACCGTGTCCGCATCTATTATGAGGAACGCGTCAGGACGGTTTTTCTTGAGGAGGGCTGAAAAAGCCCACTCAAGGGCCTGCCCCTTTCCGGGGTTCGCCCTGTCATTTCTCTCCATCCACTCGACACCCGAGGCCCTGGCTATCTCCACGGTGCTATCCTCGCAATTGTCCGCAAGGACGATTATCCTGAAAAGACCGGCAGGGTAAGAGAGTTTTTTAAGGCTCTCCAGAGTGCGCCCTATCACCTTCTCCTCATTATGCGCCGGGACTATCACGATAAAACTCTTCTCAGGCGCGTCCTTTAAAGCCTCTTGCCGCTTTCCCGGCCAGAAGCCCGCAAAAGCCAGGATCAGATAATAGATGAAGAACAGGGAAAAAAGCGCGCCTATGCCGAAAAGCATGTATTCTAAAAAGATCATGGGCGCACCTACAGATACCCAAGGCCCTTGAGCCGCTCTTCCACCCGGGCGCTCTCCTCATCCGAGTAATCGGTCTGCTCCTTGGGTCTCTCAGGCGCGCTCCCCTTGCCTATATTGATAGTATTGGCCTCCAGGAAAGAAGGCTCGAATATCGCCGTTACGACGCTTCCGTCGAGATCCCCGGGCACTTCCTCGCCCAAGGCATAGATTATCGTAGGCGCGATGTCAGCGATCTTCGCCCCATCTACCCGTTTATTCTTGCGGATCACAGGCCCCATGGCCATAAATATCCCGTCTAGCCGGTGTGTACCGACATGGAGGTAATCGGTAGCGTCTATCTTCTGAAAATCTCCGAAAAACTGCCCCTTCTCCCTGCCCGGCGTGTTTGATGTATAGAACGAATAATCCTTCCAGCAGATGACAAGGTCAGGGGCGTCCTCGGCCCTGGGGCCGTCATACAAGTCCTCTTTCCTGTATACCTTCTCCACTATGAGCTCGGAGGTGACCGGGTCTCTTAGCATCTCTATCTCTTCGATCAGCCTCGAGCACAGCTCGTCATACTCTGCGCCAGGCTCGACTATGCCGGCGGGCTCCCTGCCTTTGAGGTTTATGAATATGTTGCCGTACATCCCGAACCCGTAGGCCTTTGTCTTTGACCAGTCTATGTCCGAGAAAAACCTGTATGACTCCATCTTGTCCTTTACGCCTGAGAAAAAGGTCTTCAAAAAGCTCTTGGCCTTTCTGGGGAGGAACCTTTTTGCCATGTACCTGCTCTGCTCAAGCAGATTAAAGACCGCGCCTCCGGTCTTCTCGAGATAGGTAAAATAACCCTTCTCTTCAAGCCACCTGTTCAGGTAGAAAAATCTCTTTATAGGCCCTGAGCCGTGATCAGACATGAGGATGACTACCGTATTACCATCCTTATCGGCGCATTCAAGCAACCTCTCGAGCTGTTTATCAACATTTATGTACGACCTCGAAAGAAGGCTTTCATGATCAGGATGGCCGGCCTTGAAGCTATCCTCAGCCTCTTCGGTAAAGAACTGATGCTGCACCCGGTCGGTATTCGTATAAGCTGTCATAAAAAGATCGCAGCCGTAGCTGTTCCACAGATAGAGGCTTATGTCCGTGCGGTTCTTGTCCTCCGCCTGTATGTCCCTCCAGAACCCGTCCTCTTCAACCCGCTTCCTGCCTATCGGAGACGCCAGATGTATGTAATAGTTGCCGAACCGCCTTTTAAGGTCCTGATAAAGCGCCGGCGGATGCACAGACCTTTCGTCTTCTGCCGGGGCGTCCATGCCGGAGAGCATAAAACCGTTTACCGGCTCAGGCGGGAAGGTAAAGGGAACTGCTATGGAGCCCACCTTCCTTCCTTTCCTGCTCAGGTGCATGAAGATGGACTCGCCGCTCCTCTGGCTTGCGTTTATGAACTCTATCTCATAGGTGTGCGGGCGTCTTTTTATAAAGTCATAGACCCCGTGCTTGCCGGCGTTCCTGCCTGTCATGAACGTCGACCATGCCTGCGGCGTTATAGGGTGTATCGTGGAGCGTAGCGGCCCGTGGACGCCCTCATCAAAAAACCTTTTGAAATTAGGGAGGAATCCCTTTTCAACAAGGGGCTTGATCACATCAAAAGTCGCCCCGTCTATGCCTACGACCATTACTTTAAGCTTCTTTTCCATGACTATAGATACCCCAGCGCCTTCAGGCGGCTTGTTACCTTGTCCACGTCAATTTCCTCCTGATCGGGTTCTGCCGCGCCCTTTGGATCATAACTGTCTACATACTTAAGGTCCGGCGCGGACGCGAATATCTCCGATATGACCCTGCCGGTCATATCCCTGGCAACCGGAAGCCCCATTACCGCGAGAGAGGTCGGGGTTATGTCGTAGATGCTAGAATCAGGGATCTTGACCCCCTCCCTGATGCCTGGGCCTGACACTATGAGGACGCCTTCGAGCTTGTGGTCCCCGGATACGTCCATCTTATGCGGCGAAAAGAGCCTTGAGAACTCGATGCGGCCCAGCCCCCCGGCATCTATCTCCCGGCCCGGGTCGATAGCGGTACCCCAGAGCTTTTCCGTAAGCCTTACCCCGAACATCGACTCTTCGTAAATAACATCGAAGACCTTCTGCTGGTTATCCGAAAAGACCATCGCCTCTATCGTCCCCGATACCTTTTTCATCAGTTCCTTGTCCTGAAAGTAGAGGAACGTCATGAACCCGATGTTCGCGGGTATTACGGTCTTATCTATGCCGAGAAAGCCCAGAAAGACATCAGGCTTGAGCTTGAAAGACTCTCTTAGCGTCTCCATCGCCTGCGAACCGTGGTCGGAGAGTATGATCACCGTGGCATCCGGGCCTGCCGTCGAAACAAACTCCCCCACGGTACGGTCAGACTCGATATAAGCGTTCGGGATGACGCTCCCGTACCTTGCTACCGCATCCGCGTCTACGTTCCTGAACTTTTCAGGTTCGTAATACTTCCAGTACCTGTGCGAGAAGGCGTCGCACAGGTGGATGTGGAATGTCGCGAAATGTGGGTTGTATCTTCTGTAAAGGCTTGTAAAAAGCTCCGTGCATATCCTCTGATGGAGCACCCCTTTTTTCCAGTACCTCTCGTCTTGCGGCGGCCTTTTCAGGAAGTTTCGCGCTGAGAACTTAAGCCCCTCCAATATTGTGCTGACGCTTACCCCGTATTTCTTGAATTTGCGCGCGTAATCCGCGAAGTCCCTTATCCGGGATGAAGACCTGCGGCCCGCATGGTTCTTGCTCCGCTCTCCGAGCGTAAGCTCTTGGAGGAACTGATACTCTGACGGATATGTCTCCGGGCCCACCGAGAAGAGCGAAGGGATGATGAAGCCGTTTACCGGATACGGGGGCCACGTCACAAAGCTGCCGAAGACCCCGACCGTTAAGGACCTGTCATTGCATATATCCCATATACGTTTCGTCCTTACCATCTTCGATGAACTGCCGAAGAACTCTATGCCGTGCTCTTCGGACCTCTTGCCGGAAAATATCGAGACCCATAAGCGCGGCGAGATCAGCGGCGGATCAGAGAGCAGTGTGCCGGAAGCACCCTTATTTATCAGCCGGGATATGTTCGGCAGCTTGCCGGCCTTGATAAGAGGGTCCATCACATCCCACGACGCGCCGTCAAGCTCTATGATGAGCAGTTTTGAACGCAGATCTTCCATTTTCATCCACCTTTTTTTGCAGGGACGTCGGCATACTTCATCCTGCCGCCTTTTTTCAAGTCACATGCATATAGCGTATAAAGACACTGGGAGAGCGCTATGACCATCCACAGGTTTTTGTCAAAGAGGTTGTTCGATGTGAATATGAAAAAGAGATACCCTGACAGGATACCAAGCAGCGATAGCGCGAGATAACGTACGCGCTTGTCCTCCAGATACCGGGCGAGTTCCAGCATCCTCATCATCGTCAGCAGGTACAAGAGGCTCATTAAAGTAAAACCGGCAAGCCCGTATTCGACAAGCACCTGCAGCGGCGTGTTGTGCGTCTTCATTACAGTCTTGGAATATGCGTTTGACGCGTACGCCGGGGCATAACGCCTGTAATTCGCGAGGAAGCCCTCAGGGCCCGTCCCGAATACCGGATAATCCGCGAACATCTTAAGCGCAATCGGGACGTTATTCATCCTCATCTCAGACGATTGGCCTGCGTTTGACTTCGATGAGTAGAGCCTCTTCAGGTCCATGCTCGGCATCATAAGGACAAGGAGGACCAGCAACACCGCCCCGCCCGCTACAACCCCCGCGTATATAGTCCACTTCCCCTTGATCTCAAGGTATGCCCACATAACGGTCGCCGCTATGACCAGCGCAAGAAGGGCTCCCCTTGAGGCTGTAAGGAAGACATTGACAGAGGCGAGCAGGAAGACCGCGCCGTAGCTATACCTCTTCCACTTCGAGGAAAGTTCCACGAAGAACTTGTACATGGCAAGGCAGGCGATTATTATCATATAGATGCCATGGAAAGGGGCGTCGCCTATGAGTCCGTTTATTCTGCCCGGATGTGCGTTTAAGAGCATCTCTCCAACATCCGCCTGCAGGAGGGACTTATTACCCAGAAACTGGTACGGAGACATGTTTTGGGCCACCTCGAAGAGGCCCATAAGCCCTACCACCACCCCGGCCGCAAGGATCCAGAATATCGCCTTGTCAAAATGCTCCCTTTTCCGCAATGAGAACTGGAGGAAGAAGAATATGAGCCAGCAATAGATAAAGAGCTGCATCTGCTTGACTGACATGACCATGGTCTTGCTGTTTTTTACAGAGATCAACATCAGGATAAGGAATCCGGATATGATCAGATGCTCCGGCCTTTTAAAGAAGGTCATGACAAGGTCCGGGTCCTTTATGAAAAGGAGCGCCACGAACCATAAGATAAACCCCGTCATCACGATGGCCGTTGATATAGGGAAGCCTCCGGTTGTGACGGGCAGGTTGAGAAACGCACCGAAGCCCAGCGTGAAGATGAAAAACCTCGTTATAAGGAATGGGTTCCAGTAATAAAACACGAGGTATATCACAGGGAGCACGAGCACGAACCCGATTACCGGGTTATAGCCGGTCACAACCGCGTAGAGCAATACCAATAAAAGCAGGAGCGTAAAACCGAGGATTCGGCCGGCCTGCGCATAAGATCTCACTAATTGCATAGTTGCCCGCCTAAGGAGTGATCACACATAGTCGCTGTCACCCATCGCTATATCCCAGAGGGACGCATCAGCCAAGTCTACCGGAGGCTCGCCTGGAAAATGCGGCCTCGCTGTCAAAAACTGAGCCGCGATCTTTACTGTAAAACCCTTCTTCCTCATGAGTCCCCAGACGCGCGAGCCCTCTTTCGACCACGAGACCACGGAGCTCGCCTTTGAGTCGTAGCAGTAGGCAACAGCCCTGTTAAGGAGCGCCTCGGCAAGATCGACCCTGTCCGGGTCGGTAAGGAGTTCAAGGATGTAGCCCCTCCTCATGTCCTCATCGCGCACCACGACAACCGTAAAGCCCTCGACCGAGCCGCCTCTTTCGAGCGCGTAGACCTTGCATTCAAGGGACTCGCATCCCACATAACGCCAGTTAAGGTACCCGGAGTCCTTGTATACCATTATACCGTACCTGCCGCCGACCCTTTTCATGAACTCATCGAAGCGCCCGTCAAATGACGTTACCTCAAAGAGAGCGTACCCCTTTGGGAGGCGCGCCGCCCCCCGGTGGATAACGCGCAGGAGCTTGCCTGCGGCGTTGCCGATTATGGAGGAGACCGGGGCGGACTTTATCTTTTTATAGATGTACGGGCTCGGCTCAAGCACCCTTACAAGCCTCTTTATCTGGAATACGCGCCTGAACTTATTCATCTTGACGGTTATCTTCTCTACCCTCTCGTTCGGGTACGCGAACATGCCGACAACGCCGCTTTTTACGGCCTCTTCCGTTGCCATCGCCTGCATCCTGTAAAAAAGCCCGGACCTCTTGTACTCAGCCAATACAGCAACGTCGCAGGGCTGGGAAAAAAGAGTTTTTTTGCCGTTAATAGAGACCTGGACAGGGATAGTGCCCACTGTGCCGACGACCGCGTTCCTCTCCTTGTCTAAAGCCGCGATCATTATGTGTCCGCCGGCCGGGTTTCTGAAAAACTTCCACTCAAAAAAACTCTGGTCCTTCTTGATGTCAAACACAGCCTTAAACAGCCCGGGCAGTTGAGGCAGGTCGCTTTTCTTAAGAAGGCGCAGCTCTATTTTCTGGTCATCGTCTTTTTTTGCCATGCTTTTTATAGATAGCCCAGCCCTTTCAGGCGGTTCGCGACCTCCTCCTTATCGTCCTCGGAAAGGACGCTGTCAGCCCCGGAGTCGATGACAAGCCCCTTGTCATCGGCGAATTCTTCCCTGTGGGCCGCGAGGAATTCGTTCTCTATGATATTATTCAGGACCTTGCCGTCCATATCATAAGGCACAGGGATCTCCATGAGCCTTAAGACAGTCGGGGCGATATCCATTATATGCGCGCCGTCTATCCTCTCGCCCTTCTTGATGTCCGGGCCGCAGCCGAGCACTATCCCGTCCATCCGATGAGTGCCCCATCCTGAGGCCCAGTCTGCGTCTCCGAAAACAGAGGTCTTCAGATGTACATCGGCGAGATACGCCCCTTCCTGGACGAAAAATATGATGTCAGGCGAGCCTGTCACATACGGGCCGGTGTATATATCTTCCCTTTTATGAATCTGCGATATGACCTCTTCGCCGGTTTGAGGGTCGCGCAGTCTCCTCAACTCCCGTATTATCTCATCTCTCAGCAGCTCATACTCCTGCCCCGGGTTTATAACGCCGCCAGGCTCCCTGCCTTTAAGGTTCAAATATATCCCCTGCTCGGTATTCGAGGCTGAATATGCCCTTGTCAAAGGCATATTCATGGAGCTGAAAAGGTCGAAACCCTTGCGCGCCCTGATGCCGGCAGGGATAAGCCTGCGGACGTTCGTCCTGTCGAGCCTGCGTATCGCCTTTCTTGCGTAAGCTATCCCCTTTCCTATGACCCCGCCGCCCGCGTTGTTCAAAGAGAGGTACCCTTTCTCAAAGAGCCAGCGGTTTATATAAAACTTCTTTTCAAGCGGGCCGAAGCCATGGTCAGAGACCATGAGGATGTTGCAATCCTTTCCATATCTCTCAAGGACCATCCCCATGTAGCGGTCCACCATGCGGTAGTATTCCTTTATGCGGGAGACAAACCTCTTTTCCGCCGCTGTAAGCTTCCCTGGGTCCTCTGGGTGAATATACTTCCAGAGGAAGTGTTGTATCCTGTCTGATCCTATGAATACGGCTATAAAGAGGTCCCATTCCTTCTCTTCCATGAGATGCTCAAAGACCTTGCACCTCTGCTCAGTGAGGAGGAGGACCTCGTCAAGGAATTTTTCAACACCCGCCTCCCCGTAAAACTGCCAGAGTACGTCCATCCTGTACGGCCCCATCTTCCCGTTCAGCTCGTCTATAAGTCCGGCCGGATAAGAGATATTCTTCGCGTCCCCAGGGGTAAGAAGCCCTGTGACAACGAACCCGTCGATCTCCGGAGGCGGATACGTCAAAGGCATGTTCACGATGCCGACTTTCCTGCCGGCCTCGTTTGCAAGATTCAAGATCGTCTTTGACCTTATATGCCTGTAGTTCACCGGCTGGCGTCTGAGCTCGTTTTCGCCGGCTCTGACGAAATCGAATATCCCGTGCTTGCCCGGGTTCTTTCCCGTAAGGAATGAGACCCATGAGGGGCCGGTAACAGGAGGAATAGAAGAACGAAGCTCCCCGCGAAACCCCGAATCGCACATCCTTTTGATGTTTGGCAGTTCGCCGGCCTTCATGTATGGATCGAGCACCCCGAACGTGGCCCCGTCAAGCCCGATTATTATGGTCTTGCGCATATCTTTACCTATATGTCCCGGTTAAAAAGCCTCTGTATTTTTTAGAGATAAAACGGTGGTATAAAAGATATAAAACGAACCTGGAGTTACCTACAAGGTATCTCTTCCAGAGCCTTTGCGGTTCTGCCATAAGCCTGCAAAGCCACTCAAAGCCGTTATCAAGCAGCCACTTGGGCCCTCTCCTCGTGTTGCCCGACAGAAAATCGAAGAGCCCGCCTACCCCCCAGACGACCGGGATATCCAGCATGCCTGCGTTGCGGTCTATCCACTTTTCCTGGTGCGGCGCGCCGAACGCTACGAGCAGGATATGAGGGTTTGCCCTGTTTATGGCCTCTATCACCGAGCTACTCCTTTCATGGTCGAAGTACCCGTGATGGGTGCCTGCGACCTTTAGGCCGGGACACCTCTGTTTAAGCTTTTGCGCGGCCTTGGCAGCCACCCCTTCCCTTCCACCGAGGAGGAATATCGAAAGCCCCGCATTCGCGAACCTATCGCAAAAATCAGGCATGAAGTCCGCCCCTGTCATCCTGCCAGGGAGTCTTTCGCCGAAGAGCCTGGCGCCCAGCACGACCCCGACCCCGTCGGCGTATACAAGGTCAGCCCTGTTCAATACAGACATGTACTCCCTGTCCCTCATGGCGATCAAAGTGCAATCGGCGTTCATGTACATTATCTTACGCCGCATCTTTGTCTTCGAATAGACGATAACGCGTTCAAGCAGGCCTTCTGCGTCGAGGTTGTCAAGGCTGACCCCCATGAAACTGACGACCCTCCTGTTATCCGCTCCATGCGCCGAACTCATTTCTGCCACCCGAGTTTACGGCCCAGCGCACCGGCCACGGTGAGATACTCCTCAAGTTTAAGAAACCTGCACACCACAAGGAAGGCGACCCAAGACATAAAAGACAGCACGGCCATCTCCATGATCTTCTGCATGCCGAAGTCGAGACGCGCTGAGACTGTCGTCATAGCCCAGATGGTAACGCCCATCACTACGGTGGCTGCGGCTATCTTGAAGAAAGAGCCCATTGCATGGGATATCTCTATCCCCCCCACCTTTTTATCGAGATTATAATAAAGAAGGCACATGCTGACGACCGCAACGCAAACGGTCGCCATCGCTATTCCGGTTATCCCGAAAAACCTCATGAGTATATAGTCCATAGCCGCGTTGAGAAAGAGCGAGACGCACGATATTTTGAAAGGGGTAAGCGTGTCTCCGGTAGCAAAAAATATCCCTGAAAGGAGCATTGATACCGAAGCGAAGACGATGGCCACGGCGTACCAGACAAGCACCCTTGCCGCAACTACCGTATCCTCCGGGGTAAAACTGCCCCTCTCGTAAAGAAGCCGTATTATCTGCTCATCATAGTAGATGAGTATCAATACCATAGGGGCAAGCCCGAATAATATGTACCCGAGGGCGGTGGGGATAAACTTCCTGAGCTTATCGGTACGCCCTTGGGCCGCGTCCTTTGCAAGACCCGGCATAATGGTCTTGCCAAGCGCTTCTATAGCCATCAGCACAGGCATCTGCGTGAGCCTGTATGAGTATGTAAGGGCTGATACCGACCCGGCCCCGAGCTGGGAGGCGAAGAAGCGATCTACGCCGATTATTGCGCGGTTCACCCCAACGCTGCCGAGTCTTGGCCCTATGAGCCTTAAAGCGCCTTTGAACTCATCGAACCTTGAACGCCTGAACCTCGGGAGGAGCCCTGCGCTGAAAAGAGCGAAAAACAGCGCTATCACCTGGAAAACAAAGCCTATCAACAAACCGAATACCACGGCCTTGATGCCCCATTGATCGGCCCCGAAGAGCAGAAACCCTATCGCGCCGAAGTCCGGGAAGAGGGCCGCTATAGCCGGGACGGTAAACCTCTTTACCGTGAACAGGAGCGATGAGAAAAACGCTGAAAGCCCGCCAAGGAATATAGCCGGGGTCAGCCATCTGAGAAGCTCTGCCGTAAGCACGTGCGCATTCTCGGAAAAACCGGGCGCGAGGAGATATATAATATACTCAGAGCCGAGGTATACGGAAAGCGTGAAGACGGCAAGCATGATGCAGAACCAGAAAAAGATGCCGTCAGATGCCTTCTTAGCACCGTCTAGCCCGCTATTGACGAAAGTGTTTATCAGGTGCGGGACGAGCGAATAGGTAAGGACCGTGTCGCCTATCGACCAGAATATGAAGATTATCCAGGAGGCTATAAGGAACGCGTCCGTCGATGCGCTGACGCCAAACGCCTTCGCTATCAGTATTATCTGAAGGAAACCGAATATGCCGAGCGAAAACCGGGAAACCAGGTTTATCGCCACCGATCTTGCGAGTCTTTGCTCTTTCAACAGTACGTCTCCTGAA
Organism: Deltaproteobacteria bacterium; assembly: GCA_038043525.1. Lineage (GTDB taxonomy): Bacteria > Desulfobacterota > GWC2-55-46 > GWC2-55-46 > GWC2-55-46 > JBBTBW01. The sequence goes on from JBBTBW010000007.1 coordinate 133,016, forward strand.
GGCCTTGAGATTGATACGGCAGGTATTGATTACCTGCCGTATCAGCCGGCCTGTATGACCAGTAAGATCCTATCGCGTCACCATCACACCCCTGCAAGTAGGGCTTTGGATCAGCCAAGGAAACTCTGGAGGACCTCGGGGACGTAGTTAGCCTGCTTATTCAGGACAACCCCTTTTAAGTTCCCGCCGGCGCCGTTTATCTTCTCTATCGCCATCAGCACGGACCTTCTGGGGGTATTGTTCGCCTCGATAACAAGGATCACCCCGTCCGAGTATGAAGCGAGCACAAGAGGCTCCTTAAACCTCTTGATGCACGGCGAGTCTATAAGCACTATGTCATAGTTCTTACGCGCATAGTTCATGAGGTTCTTTGTAGCCTCTGAGGCAAGCATCTCGACCGGCTCTGCCACGGCGGATGGGCCTGACCCGGAGAAGATCACATCGACCCCGCCTACGCCGGTGATGGCGCTTTGGGGGTCGCAACTGCCGTTGTAATAATCCTGAAGCCCGCTTTCAGCCTTTACCTCGAATATCCTGTCAAGCGACGGCGTCCTCATGTTCGCCTCGATTATAAGGACCCTCTTGCCTCTCTTTGAAAGCATGTGGCCCAGGACGGCGGATGTTGCGCTCTTGCCTTCCCCGAAGCCCGGGCTCGTGATCAGGAACATGTTGCCGGAAGGCTTATTGTTCTTCAAAAGGATCGCGTCCGCAAGGTGCCCATAAGCTGAAAAAGGCACCCTCCCCCTCCCGCCGCCGGATGCGGAAGACCTTTTTCCGCTCTTCTCCGTATTTTCGCTCAAGAGAGCGCGGAAGATGGCGCTTCTTTTAAAAAAGCCTATCATCGGGATAGAACCGAGGACATGAAGTTTTTCGTCCTCCTCAAGCTCCTTGATAGACTTGAAAGAGCTGTCCCAGTACTCTGAGAACAGGACGAAACCTATGCTCAGGAAGATGCTGCCCAGGAGCGCCAGCGGAAGGTTGACTACCCACATCGGCCAGTCCGGTTTTACGTATGAATACACCTTGGCAGGATCGATTATTGTAAGCTCAAGCTCGGCGGTCGAAGAGTTCTTCAGCGCCTCAAGCTCCAGGATCTTTTCCTTGAGCATGGTATAGATGTCTTGACGCACTTTAAGGTCCCAGATCAGCTTCTCGGAATCCACCTCTTTCATGGGCAGAGCCTTGAGCTCGCTCTTTAGCTTGGGGAGGACCACTTTCTTGTAATCGTTTATCTTCGCCTCAAGCGTCCTTACGTCAGGGTGGTCCGCCCTCCTGTCGATCCTGAGGGCGACCATCTGCGCCTCCAGGTTCTTAAGCTCGGACACATAGGCGTCCATACGGTGGAGCAGTATGGATGCCTCTTCGCTATAGACCACAAGGCCTGACTTCTCCTTGAACTTACGGAGCCTGTCCTGGGCGTCCTTCAGGCTCTTTTCAGCGATCACAAGCTGTTCTCGCGTCGATTTGAGCATCTCATTGACAGCTCTTTTGCTTGAATCCAGGTTTTTCTCTATCGCGATCTTAGCCAGGTAATTGCTCATCTCCGTAGCGATCGCCGGGGTCTCCCCCCACACGGTCACGTTTATTACGGTGGTATCCTCCTCAAGCTCGACGTCCTCCAGGTCTTCCTGGATCTCAGAGACCGCCATTGCGAGATAATTGTCCGGGTCGTTTTTAAGTATGCCGAGGGACTTCAGGAGCTTTACCGGCTTGCCGACCAGATATTCGTGGATATACCAGCGGATTATCTCCTTATTGGATTCCGGGGCAAGCGTTCTTTTCTCCCAAAGCTTGTCGCGCTCGAACTTCAGCGCCAGGTCCTCGGCCAGGTCCCGGCTCATAAGAAGCTGGATCACGTCGTTAGCCGGGTTTATGTTCGGAACGGCAGAGCCAGGCGATGTTATTCCCTCGAACATCGTAAGCTGCTGTTTCGGGTTGTACTGGACCCTTACTTTTGTAGTTCCCTTCCAGATCGACGTGACAAGGTACGTGCCGAATATCATGCCTACGAATGTCACGAAGAATATCGCAAAGGTGATGTACTTGCGCTTGAATAGCGCGTACAGGAAATTATAAAGGTACTCGCCGGCCGTGATCTCTCTGTCCACCTTTTCTACCTCTTTACACTTAATTTGTTTGATACACAGCACGTTGCGGCATTTCAAAAGCGCTTCCAAATCTAAGACGACGATCCCATCGTTGACGGCAGGAGACATATCTGCGGCATTCAGGGCTACATGGTTGCCATATACATGGTTGCGCTGTTCTGCCGCATGAGCCATGAGACGTTTTACTCACAGCTTAAATCTGCACCTTAAAAGAGCGTGCTTTCGTATCCAGCCTCATGGGCAACAGCCCGGACAAGATGGTCCTCGGATCGCTTTGAAACGACCCTTCAAGCCGTAATGCAGATCCGACTATAAGAACGGCCCGGGCAGGATAACCTTCCGGTTGCCGCAAAAACAACCCTTCAAGCCGTAATGACCCATGCGCTTCAGACCCCTTCCGTAAAAGTGGCGGATGGGCAGGAAGGCGCTCAGAACTTTATTATCTTCAGCGCCATGAACGAGAAGAAGACGACGATCCCCGCCCAGCCGATAAAAGACAAGACTATTATAAGGCCCCTCAAAAATGACTGCTTCCTGTTCATATATGCGTTCCTTTGTAATCGTTCGATACAAGACGCCCATGCATCAAGGCGCAACAGCCGATGCCCGTGCCCCGGCCTCTATGCTCTGACCTAGCCAGTAGCCCTTCTCCACATCGACGAGCGGACTGATGATCTTGGCAAAATGGCCGAAGAAGCGATCGACGTTGGATATAAAGGTCCTCGACAGGTACACGATGTCGCCCTTCTGCAGTATAAGGTTCTGGGTGGTGTCTCCAGCCATGAGGCTCTCAAGGTTCACGATATGCGTCTGCTTGGTCGCGCCCCTTATAACGGCTATGCTCTCCTGCTTCGCGTCCATGGTCGGGCCGCCTGCAAGCGCTATGGCCTCCACTATGCCGGTATGGCCGTCAGCAAGAAAAACGCCCGGCCTTAATACCTCGCCAAGCACGAATATCCTCTGACCGCTGAACGAGTTGACCTCTATGCTCACCTGCGGGTTCACTATCCTCTCCGGGTTGCTGAGTTGCACGATATCGATCATGACCTGCGGGTCGACGACATAAGGGACAAGCCCGGCAGTTATCAGCTTCCCCAGCTCCCTCGTGCTCTTCCCCTCGGCCTTTATATCGCCTACCAGAGGGAAAAAGAAGAACCCGTCAGAAGGGACCACAAACTTTCTATTGAACTCCTCATGGCGAAAGACCGTTATGCTGATCTCGTCGCCGGGCAGCAGGACCATCTCCCTGTAGTTGGAAAGCCCGTCGGTGATTATCGTCCTAAGCTCATTGAGGGTCTTGCCACTTATATTTATCTCGCCTACTATCGGAAAAAAGAACTTCCCGTTGGGCGGTATCTTCACCTTGCGGGTAAGCTTGTCGTGCTGGTAGACGCTTATGCTTATTTCGTCTCCCGGCGAGAGCATAAACTCCGTTATCTTCACGTTATCTATCTTCTCTTCTTCCGTGCCTGATGCGGGCTGCGCCCCAGGGTCAGATACGGGCTTAATACCCGCGCACCCTGTAAAAACCAGTAAAAACACTACGCATATAAGGCTCTTGACCAGCTTTCTCATAGTATAGATCGATACCTCCGGTTATGCAGATTGCGCCCGGGACTACGCTCCCCGGGGCATATTGTTTTATAACGCTCAGTAAGCCCCTATCTTCCTAAAAACTACGGAGATAGTCTTGAAAAATATTTTTATGTCCAGCCAAAGGGACTGGTTTGTCGCATAGTACACATCATATTTTATCCAGTCATGGAATGATGTGGTGCTCCTGCCTTGAATCTGCCAAAGGCCCGTAAGCCCGGGCCTGATCTTGAGCCTGGCATCCCTCCAGCTGGGGCTGAACCTCATCTCGTTCATGACAAGAGGCCTCGGACCGATAAGGCTCATCTCGCCCTTGAGGATATTCATGACCTGAGGAATCTCGTCGAGACTGGACCTTCTGAGAAACTGCCCGAAACTGGTGATCCTCGGGTCGTTTGGCAGCTTAAACATCGGGCCTTCTATGCTGGATGTGTACTTCTGCTGCAGACCATCAGCCCCCTGGACCATAGTCCTGAACTTGAGCATATTGAAGTCCTTGCCGTCCTTACCGCATCTTTTCTGCCTGAAGAGGACCGGCCCCTTTGAATCAAACTTGATAATAACCGATATCAGGAGCATGAGTGGAGACAAGGCAAAAAGCGCCGCAAGCGAAAAGCCTATGTCCAAAAGACGTTTTATTACAAGAAAAGCCTTGTAGTTGAGAGTATTTCTGGCTTTATTCCCGGCCCCCACCCTCTTTCTCGGCTCACCGCTTGAGGGCGCTATATTCAGATCGCAGGGTTTAAGGCTTTCCACAAGGACCATGTTCTTGTATATGCTCCCGGCCTTTGTATTTACGCCGGGCCCGACAACCGAGTAAAGGACCCCGGACTTCTTGCCGACCGTCGTATCATTCCACAGAACGCTCTCCCTGATCATTGCGCCCTTGCCTACCCTGCAGCCATTGCCTATGGTCACCGGCCCTATTATCTGCGCGTCGTCTTCTATCACCGAATCCCGTCCGATTATCACAGGCCCGACAAGGTATGACTGCGGGGATATCGAAACGCCTTCGTCTATCCAGATGCCTTCCGCGACCTCAGACATTCCGTAAGGCCTGTAGCCGTTCAGAAGGTCATCCTTGTGTACGCCGTAGTAATCATTGACGCTCTCAAGGACCTTATAGCGCCCCTTGAGGTTGAAGGCGTAGATCGGCAGGGAGGCCTTCCTGATAGCCGGGATAAGCTGTTCTTTTATGTCAAAATACCCTTTTTTATCTATAAACTCCAAGGCCTCAGGCCTGAATATGTATATGCCGGTAGTCTTGGACGTAGACCTCCGTTCCCTGGAGGAATGTCTTATTGAGAAGCCGCTCACAAGGCCGTCTTCAGAGGCGGTTATGCCTTCTGTGGGGACCCTCTCTGACCTCTGCACCCCTATGGTCACATAAGAGTCCTTGGCATGATGGAAGGCCAGCATATCATCGAGGTTGGCCTCGCTCATGAAGGTGTTGCAGTTTATCGCTATAAAGCTTTCGTCATTTAAAAACCCCTTGAGATCGCGAAGTATCCCGGCAGTGCCCCTGGGCTTCTCATCCTCTACATACTCCAATTCCACCTGAAGGCCGTTATTCGCCTTCATCTGGACTATCCGCTCAGGTATCCCGGAATCCTTCGAAGCAGCTATTACGATATTTTTTATGTCCCAGCCCGCAAGGAAATCAACGGCATGCTCTATGAGAGGCCTATTGAATACAGGGAAGATGCAAACCGGACTATAATTTGTCAAAGGGCTCAAACGGGTGGATTGGCCTCCCGCGAAAATAACTGCTTTAGTGATCCTGGCCCTCATTATAGAAATACCCATGACTGAACTGCTTACCTTCTGATTAAAACTATTTTCAACATAAACCCGGATTAGCTTAAATAGTGAAGAGAAAAACAAGACTGCGGGATCACATAAGATACCGTAAAACGGCCTGGTGGGATTTATTTTGTAGTCAAGGCGGGAAGATACGACCTCAACCATACAGGACTTCAAGGTCAAGGCATTCTTAATCTCGATCGAGCCTTGCCACAG
>JBBTBW010000008.1:0-46811 GCA_038043525.1 Deltaproteobacteria bacterium
CCTTGAAAAGACGCTTATGGATACGTTCTACGTCGACGGCGCCTGCTCAGTGGCAGGCAAGACCTTAAGCGAACTTGATCTGAGGAAAAAGACCGGCGCCTCGATAATAGCCGTGATAAGAAGAGGCGAGGCGAAGTCAAACCCGACAGCCTCTTTTATTATTGAAGACGGCGACATACTCGTCGTCCTCGGGAGCCACGCTCAGTTGAACGGCGCGATAGAACTTTTAAACCGGTCGTGCCATCTGCCTGAGGCCTGAACCATAAGACCAACATGAAAGACAGACTTTCAAAACCATATAACCCGCTCTCAGGGTATCTCAAGGAGCGTTTCGGGTGCAAGGTCTATAAGGTCACCGTAGACGCCGGTTTCACCTGTCCCAACAGGGACGGGACAAAGGGCTCGCTCGGGTGCGTCTACTGCAACGCCGAAGCGCTCGTGCCGAGGGATTACGCGGGTGCAGTTGACATCGGCGCACAGCTTCGCCTCGGCATCAACAAGGTGAGGCAGCGGCATAAGGCGGAAAAGTTCATCGCCTACTTCCAGATGAACACCAACACCCACGGATCAGTGGACCAACTGAGGAGCATATACGCCGGTGCCCTCATCCCTGAGGTCGCAGGCGTTGCGATTTCGACTAGGCCTGATTGCCTCTCTGATGAAGTTATCGGGATCCTCTCTGAGATAAAGTCCACAAGGCCCGTCTGGCTTGAGCTCGGCTTGCAGTCGTCGAATGACGCTACTCTTCTGCTAATAAACCGGCGCCACAGCGTCGCTGATTTTTCCTCGGCAGTGGCCAGAGCGCACCTTGCCGGTATAGACGTCTGCGCCCATATCATCATCGGGCTTCCGGGCGAGGGTAGGACAGAGGCCCTTTCAACCGTGCGTTTTGTGGCAGACCTCGATATATGGGGCGTAAAGTTCCACCAGTTGCAGGTATTGAAGGATACCGCCCTTGAGGCCGCCTACTTAAATGGCGGACTCGATATCCTCGAACTTGAAGAGTATTCTTCTATCGTGGTAGACTCCCTTGAACTCCTTTCTCCTTCGATGGTCATTCACAGGCTCTCAGGGGATGCGCCTCGAAGGTTCATCGTCGCACCTGATTGGGGCGTAAACAAGTTCATCATAGATGAGATGATAGTAGATATGATGCGAAAGAGGAATACCCGCCAGGGCGCAAGGTACGGATTGTAGACGGCGGTTGTGGTGAAAATGCGTAGAGCGTCAGCCGTGGAAGATATATACGGATGTCCTTTGCCGGTCTGACTGATAAAAAAATTAGAAGACGGAGGTCTACTGATGTCTGATCCGCGCGTAAAAAAGCTCGCCTCGATACTGATAAACCATTCTTTAGGCATGAAAAAAGGGGATACCGTCTTAATAAGTTCGTCAACCGAACACGCAAAACCCCTTGTTGTAGAGGTCTTCAGGGAGGCGCTAAAAGCTGGCGGGCATCCCATGACGAATGTCGCCTTTGAAGAGACCACAAATATCTTTTACAACGACGCGACCCATGATCAGATACTCAACTTCCCCAAGACGAAGCTCTTTGAGGCCAAGAACATAGATTGCTTCGTCATCATCAGGGCAGCCGGAAACAAGAAGGCGCTATCGAACGTCGACCCTAAAAAGATGGCAGAGCGGTCGAAGGCCTTAAAGTCGATAAGCGAGGAGATAGTCGGGAAGAAGCGCTGGATACTTTGCAACTATCCGACAAACGGCCTTGCCCAGGAGGCTGACATGAGCCTCGATGAGTACGAGGACTTCCTCTACAGCGCGACCAACATAGACTGGAACAAGGTCAGGAAAGAGGAGATGAAGCTTAAAAAGGCGCTTGATAAGGCAAGCAGCGTGAGGATAGTAGGGAAGGAGACCGACCTTGCCATGTCGATTAAGGGGAGAAAGGCGATACCATGCTACGGCGAGAGGAACATGCCTGACGGAGAGGTCTTCCTATCTCCTGTCGAGGATTCGGCCGAAGGCCATATCTACTACGATATGCCAGCAATCTATCAGGGCAGAGAGGTCCTCGGCGTTAGGCTCAGGTTCAAGGCCGGAAAGGTCGTCGAGGCGAGCGCTGAGAAGAACGAGGAGTTCCTCATAACGATGCTCGATACCGACAAGGGCGCGAGGTACCTGGGCGAGCTTGGCATAGGGGTCAACTACGGGATACAGAACTTCACGAAAGACATACTCTTTGACGAGAAGATAGGCGGCACCATCCACCTTGCTGTCGGAAGGTCCTACGAGGAGGCCGGAGGCAAGAACCACTCGGCAGTCCACTGGGACATGATAAAGGACCTGAGGCAAGGCGGCACATTGTATCTTGACGGCAAGGCGATACAGAAAAACGGCAGGTTCCTGATCTGAGGTCTTTTTCCTTGCGCCCGTCAACTGCCAGGCGCGTGCAACGGATGTTGTCTCGGCCGTTTTATTGCACAGGGTCTTTTGTCTGTGTGTTTTTAAAGCGATAGAAGATGGATTTTTCTATGCCCCTCTGCCATTTCGGGCAGAGGGGCATAGTTTCTACCGGGTTGCTGAAAAAGCCCCATCTGCCGTGTCGTCATCGGCCTTCGTCCTTGCGGCGTACAATGAAAGTACGCATCACTCCTCACTTCTCGACTCCTCGCATTTGTGACTTTTTGAGCAACCCGGCTATGGTTGGAGTCTTCAGCATCCTGCTGAAAAAGCCCCATCTGCCGTCTCGTTCCTCTTATCCAGGCTCCTCGTATCTCTCGCCTTTTGAGCGGCCCGTCCCTGATCCGGTTTTTTAAGCGGTCTCTTCGCTTTATCAGTCTTAAATCAGCTGAAAAGCCTTGACTCTATTTCTGTCAGAAGATATTATTTAAAATCACCTGTTTTTTGTTTTAAAACAGCACCTTAAAACCTTTAAGGACGTGGGGATGGAAAACTCGGATATAGTAGCAAAGTCGTTTAAAGAGAGCATCAGTACCAAGGAGAAGTTCCTTACACAGAAGAATATCTCGCTTGTGGCGGGAGCCGCCGAGATGATAGCCGAGTCGTTCAAGTCCGGAGGAAAGCTCCTTATCGTAGGTAACGGCGGTTCAGCCGCGGACGCCCAGCACCTTGCCGCCGAGTTCGTCAACAGGTTCGTTATAGAGAGGCCGCCTCTGCCTGCGCTCGCGCTTACGACGGATACCTCGACCATCACTTCAATCGGCAACGACTACGACTTCGATCAGAGCTTCTCCAAGCAGGTCAGGGCGCTCGGCAGGGCAGGAGACGTGCTTCTTGCGATATCGACGAGCGGTAACTCCCCTAATATACTTAAGGCGGTCGAGACAGCAAAGGCCCTTGATATAAAGGTGATAGGCCTTACAGGCAAGGGCGGCGGCGCTCTTGCCGAAGGCTCTGACATACTACTGGACGTCGATGCAAAGGCGACGGCGCGTATCCAGGAGGTCCATATTACTATATGCCATATCCTGTGCGAGCTTGTCGATCATACGCTATTCAGGAAGGGCTGAGGCGGTCTGTCCTGCAAGCCGCGGCCGTAGTTTTTTCGGCAGCATGAAAAGGGTCCGGCTGTCTCATGCCGTCTCCTATAGATAGCGGCGTATACGCATCTAGTATGAAGTCGATAAGAAAACATTCGGGCCCAGCCTTAAAAGGCCGAGGGCTCTTCAGGTAAAGGCAGGGGATGAAAAAAAAGAGATTCAAGCCGATTTCCACCAAAGGGCTCAAGACCTATTCGATAAAAGAGAGGCAGAGCAAGGTCCGTGTCGAGGACTTCGCTTCTATTCCTTCCAAGGGCGCGACTGTCGCCGAGTTCCTCGACTCGCTCCCCGGCATACTCGCCGCTAAGGACTTGTTGGCTGTCGCGGCGGCTGTGGTAGCGGCGCACAAGGCAGGTAGTACCGTCGCCCTCGGCATCGGCGCGCACGTTATAAAGGTCGGCCTCGGCCCTCTCATCATAGACCTGATGGAAAGGGGCATTGTCAGTGCTGTAGCTATGAACGGCGCGTGCGTCGTCCATGATTTTGAGACGGCCTATGCAGGTTGCACCTCTGAAGACGTTGACAAGGAGCTTGGCGAAGGCGCATTCGGCATGGCCGAAGAGACAGGGCGCATCGTAAATCAGGCGATAAAAAAATCAGGCAGTAAGGGGCTCGGCCTGGCTGTCGGCGAGATGATAGAGGCGTCGTCGTTTCCGCACAGGAAAAAATCTATACTCGCCGCAGGCGCGAGGCTTGGAGTGCCTATTACTGTGCACGTAGCCATCGGCACCGATATCTTACATATACACCCGCAGATGGACGGGGGCGCTACAGGAGAGGCCTCTCTTATAGACTTCAGGATATTTTCTTCGGTAGTCTCGACATTAGAGGGCGGGGCGTATCTGAACGTAGGGAGCGCTGTTATACTTCCTGAGGTCTTTTTGAAGGCGCTTACTCTGGTGAGGAACCTCGGCCACAAGGTAGAGAAGTTCACGACAGTCAATATGGATTTTATGCAGCACTACAGGCCGCTTACAAACGTGGTTAGAAGGCCGACGCAGGGCGGAGGCGTCGGCTACAGGCTGACAGGTCACCATGAGATAATGGTGCCACTTCTCTATGCCGCTATCATCGAGGGGCTTTGACAGAGGGTTTTATATCCAGGTTATATTCAAGTTGGCGGACGGCGCAACCGGTTTTTGCAGGTGCAGATACCAGCCGATTGTTTTTACGGAGTGTCAGGGACTTTTAAGATTTATTACAGGTATAACGGAGCGGTAGAAGGGTTATGAAAAAGGCTTGGTCAGGAAGGTTCAAGGAGGCGTCCCACAGGCTCACGGAGGAGTTTAATGCCTCCATAGGGTTCGATTCCAGGCTCTACAGGTTCGACATAATGGGATCTGTCGCCCATGCCAGGGTCCTTGTAAAGGCAGGCATCCTTACCGCGAAAGAGGCGAAAAAGATCGAAGCAGGCCTCAAGGCCGTTGAAAAGGAGATAGATGAGGGAAAGCTCGTCTTCTCCGTTGAGATGGAAGATATACACATGGCGGTTGAAAAGAGGCTCACCGAGATAATAGGCCCGCTCGGCGGCAAGCTCCATACCGGAAGGTCGCGTAACGATCAGGTCGCCCTTGACATAAGGCTCTATCTGAGAGACCAGATATACGAGACGGTATGGCTTCTACAGCATCTTAAAAAGGCGATAGTCGAGGCGGCTGAGAAGAATATCGACGCTGTTATGCCTGGGTACACGCACCTCCAAAGGGCGCAGCCGGTCCTCTTTTCGCACTACATGCTTGCGTATTACGAGATGTTCAAGAGAGATACGGAGAGGCTCTTTGACTCTCTTGACAGGATGGACGAGATGCCGCTCGGCTCAGGGGCGCTCGCAGGGAGCCCGTACGACCTTGACAGGCGCCTTGCCGCAGAACTCCTCGGCTTCTCGAGGGTCACTGAGAACAGCCTCGACGCTGTGAGCGACAGGGACTTCGTTATAGAGTTTTTATCAGCTTCCTCTATCCTCATGATGCACATATCCAGGCTCTCCGAGGAGCTCGTCCTCTGGTCGAGCCAGGAGTTCGGCTTCATAGAGTTTTCAGACGCCTTCTCAACAGGTTCTTCCATCATGCCTCAGAAGAAAAACCCGGATGTTGCCGAGCTTGGAAGGGGCAAGGCAGGCAGGGTCTACGGCAACCTCGTAGCGATGTTAACGGTCATGAAGGCGCTGCCTCTTGCTTACAACAAGGACATGCAGGAGGACAAGGAGCCTCTATTCGATACGATAGATACCGTAAAGGCGGTATTAAAAGTATTCGAGCCTATGATAAAGACGATGCGCGTGCGCACTGACAGGATGGTCAAGGCTACAAGCGAGGGTTTCTTAAACGCGACAGACGTCGCTGATTATCTTGTGCGAAAGGGGATGCCATTTCGCGAGGCGCACCACGTCGCAGGCGGCGCCGTAGCATACTGCATAGAGCGCGGAAAGATACTCGAAGGGCTCGGTCTCGATGAATGGAAGGGTTTTTCTCCGCTCTTTGAAGGCGATATAAAAAAGGCGGTAGATATAAAGACGTCTCTTGAATCAAGGAAGGTCTACGGCGGCACAGCGCTTTCTTCCGTAAAAAAGAGGCTCAAGGCGGTAAGGAAAGAGCTTGACAAGGGGTGCTGTTAGAATGGCTAACAAGGCCGTTGTATTTGCCCTTTTGATGATATTTTGCGCGTGTGTCATAGGCGCTGCAGGGTGCGGCAAGAAAGCGCCTCCGCAGCCGCCTGACGAGAGGTTTTATATCCTTGATGGCAGATAGGCCGAAGGCCTTTGGACCGTCTCAGGCGGCCGCTGTATTTTTGAGAGAGATTTTTTTCAGGTAGCTCTATTATATTTTCCGGTGCGGTTGCGTTTTGAACGACAGGTGGTCGAGGCATACGGTCAGGGGCGGGTGTAAAGGCCTGCCTGACACAGCTCCTCTATTTATATCAAGACATCAGACGAATACATCTCCCGGAGGTCAGGAAGGATGCATTTTTTCGATTATAAAGGAAAGAAGTTCTATGCCGAAGGCGTATCCATTGAAAAGATAGCCGCCCAGTGCGGCACACCTGTCTATATCTACAGCCACAAGACGCTTGTCAGGCATTACAGGGCCTTCACAGAGGCCTTCTCAGCTGTGCCGCACCTTATCTGCTATTCGGTCAAGGCAAACTCCAATATATCGGTCTTGAAGACCTTTAGCGACGAGGGGAGCGGCTTCGACATAGTCTCAGGTGGCGAGCTGTTCAGGGCCTTAAAAGCTGGGGCAAGGCCTGGGAAGATCGTCTTTTCAGGCGTAGGCAAGAGGCAAGACGAGATAGAGTACGCTATAAAAAGCGGGATACTCATGTTCAACGTCGAATCCCCTCAGGAGCTTCGCGCGATAGACAAGGCTGCAGGCAGGCTCAGGAAGAAGGCATCTTTCGCCATAAGGGTCAACCCGAACGTTGACCCGAAGACCCATCCGTACATTTCGACCGGGCTTAAGAAGAACAAGTTCGGCATAGAGACCGAGCAGGCTGTCAAGGAATACGTCTATGCGAAAAACAGCCTGAAGAATTTAGTGCCTGTCGGCATAGACTGCCATATAGGCTCGCAGATAACCGAGATCGGGCCGTTTGAAGACGCGCTTGCAAAGACCAAAGGCCTTCTTTCAAGGCTCCGGGCCGAGGGGCTTGAGATAAAATACCTCGATATGGGCGGCGGTCTCGGCATCACATACGATAAGGAAACGCCGCCTCACCCGAGCAGGTACGGAGAGGCTGTGATAGAAGGGACAAAGGGGTTAGGCGTCACTCTGATATTCGAGCCTGGCAGATCTATAGTTGGAAACGCCGGAATACTCGCGACAAGGGTCACGTACACTAAAGAAGGGACTGCGAAGAACTTCATCATAGTCGACGCGGCCATGAACGACCTTGCAAGGCCGAGCCTCTACGGCTCGTACCACGCGATAAAAAAGGTAGTTGCAGACGGTTCTAAAGAGGTCGAGGCAGACGTAGTAGGCCCGATATGCGAAAGCGGGGACTTTCTCGCAAAGGAGAGGCTCATCCCCGGGGTAAAGCCGGGCGACCTTCTTGCCGTGATGTCAGCCGGGGCCTACGGCTTTTCCATGTCGTCCAACTACAACTCAAGGCCGAGGGCGGCTGAGGTGATGGTGCGCGGCAGGGAGTTTTTTGTCATAAGGAAGAGGGAAGAGATGAAGGATCTCATCAAGGGTGAGTCCCTTATCAAGGAAGCCAAAGATACAAAAAGAGGGAGGAAGTAGGGCGCTCAGGCGTCCTTATTAACCGCCATGAAGATAGAGTTTACCAAGATGCACGGCCTCGGCAACGACTTCATATTGATAGATTGCCGCAAAAAGGATATTCCGTCCATATCGAAGGTGATGATACGGCTCGGCGACAGACGCTTCGGCATAGGGTTCGATCAGGCCCTCGTCTTAAAGTCTTCCAAAAAGGCCGACTACAGGATGGATATATACAACAACGACGGGAGCCGCGTTGAGATGTGCGGCAACGGCATCAGGTGCTTTGCCGCCTACATCTGGAAGCGCGGGATATCGAAGAAAAAAACGCTCGCTATCGAAACACTCGCCGGCATTATAAGGCCTGAGCAGAATGGCAGGCTCGTAAGGGTGGATATGGGCGAGCCTGTGCTGGAAGGGACTCTTATCCCGACTATCAAGGCGGGCGAGATAATAGATATGCCCCTTGTCATATCAGACAGGACGTTTAAGATAAACTGCGTCTCCATGGGAAATCCGCACTGCGTCGTCTTCGTCGACTCTGTAGGTTCGTTCCCGGTCGCCCTTTACGGGCCTCACCTCGAGGTAAACAGGTTCTTTCCTAAAAAGGCCAACGTCGAGTTCATAGAGGTCGTCTCCAGGAAGCGCCTTAAGATGCGCGTATGGGAAAGGGGCGCGGGTGAGACTCTCGCGTGCGGCACAGGGGCGTGCGCAAGCGCGGTGGCCGCCATACGAAAGGGGATTGCCGACAGGAAGGTCTCCGTGGAGCTATTGGGCGGCACGCTCAAGATAGAATGGTCGAAGAAGGATAACCGCGTCTATATGACAGGCCCTGCCGAAGAGGTCTTTACAGGCACTGTCTCTCTTTAGATCTTTTGATGAAGATGCATAATCTGCGGACAGCCTATAGCCTGCTATCGGGCCGAGTGAGCGGATAAGAATAGACGCGCCGTTCAATGCGAATGTCCCCGGCGGCCCTTTGCCGGTGCTTTAATGTATTTTAAGTATGCAAGGAGGTCTTGATGTTTACAGGTTCGATTACCGCCCTGGTCACTCCGTTCAAGGATGGTAAGGTTGACGAGGCGGCGCTCAGAAGGCTTATAGATTTCCAGATAGAAAACGGCATTAACGGCGTTGTCCCGTGCGGCACCACAGGTGAGTCGGCAACCCTTAATTACGAAGAGCACGACCATGTGATAGAGGTGGTCATAGACGCGGTCGCCGGAAGGGTGCCGGTTATAGCGGGGACAGGCTCGAACTCGACCTCTGAGACGATACAGCTTACCGCGCATGCGAAGAAGGCCGGGGCTGACGCCGCGCTCCTTATCGCGCCATATTACAACAAGCCTACCCAGCAGGGGCTATACGAGCATTACAGGCGGGTTGCCGAAGAGGTTGATATCCCGATCATGCTCTACAACGTCCCGGGAAGGACAGGCGTCAATATGCTGCCTGAGACGGTAGCGAGGCTCTCTGAGATAGAAAGCATCATAGGCATCAAGGAAGCGACAGGCGACCTGAAGCAGGTGAGCGAGGTGATAGAGTATTCCAGAAAGGGGTTTCTTGTCCTTTCAGGCGACGACTTCACTACCCTCCCGATGCTTGCCATAGGCGGCCACGGCGTGATATCCGTCACATCCAACGTAATGCCGAAAGAGATATCTGATATGGTAAGGTTTTTCAAGGCAGGAAGGTTCGATGAGGCCACGAGGCTTCACTTCAGCCTTCAAGCCCTCCACAGGATGATGTTCATTGAAACGAACCCGATACCCGTAAAGACCGCCCTCGCCATGATGGGCATGATAAGCGGAGAGTTCAGGCTCCCGCTTGTCGAGATGGCCGAGGCCAACAGGGTAAAACTGCAGGGCGTTCTTAAGTCATACGGGCTTGAGACGCCGAGGAGCTGAGCTATGATCCACGTCGCAGTCACAGGGGCCGCGGGCCGCATGGGAAAGGCGATTATATGCGCTGTGCATGAAAATCCGCTTACAGAGCTTGCGGGCGCGCTTGAAAGAGAAGGGTGCCCGTTTATCGGAAAGGACGCCGGAGAGACAGCCGGCACGGTGAAGGCCGGGGTCAAGATAATCGCTGACATTGGCAAGGCCTTTAAAAAAGCCGATGTGATAATAGACTTCACCCTGCCAGAGGCGACGGTAAAGCACCTTGAATACGCGGTAGCCGAGAAAAAGGCGCTGGTCATAGGCACGACAGGGTTTTCACATCACCAGCGCGACGCTATAAAGGAAGATGGCGCGAAGGCAAGGGTCGTGATGGCCCCGAACATGAGCGTCGGCGTCAATCTCCTTTTGAAGCTTGTGCAGGACGCGGCCGCCGTCATCGGGAACGACTACGATATCGAGATCATAGAGGCCCATCACAGGCATAAAAAAGACGCGCCGTCAGGCACGGCAGTCCGCCTTGCCGAGGTCCTGGCCTCGACAGTAGGCAGAGACCTTGAGAAGGTGGCGGTATATGAGCGAAAGGGCATAGTCGGCGAGAGAAGGCCTGAAGAGATAGGCATACAGAGCATACGGGCAGGCGACATAGTCGGAGACCATACCGTTATATTCGCAGGCCCCGGGGAGAGGATAGAGCTTACCCACAAGGCGTCTTCCAGGGACACCTTCGCGATGGGCGCTGTAAAGGCGGCCATCTGGCTTTCAGGCAAGCCGAACGGGATATATGATATGCAGGATGTGCTTGGTTTCAATGGCTGAACAAGCGCCTGCGGCCCTGCCTCCAAGGCGAGGCACAGGGCAGAGCGCGGTCCGTCAGTTCAAAGGCCTGTCGTTTAAAAAAGGAGACAAGATGAAAAGAAGACTGCTTCTGGCGTCTATATCCGTGTTTGCCGCCACACAGCTCGCTGTTGCCACAGCGGATGCGTTCCAGGGCGCAGGCGCCAGCAAATGCGCGGACTGCCACGTGCTGACAAAGGAAGACGCCGCCAAGCTCCTTAAAGCCGATAAGCTCAAGATACAGGTGAAGGACGTTAGGATGAGCATCGTGAAGGGTCTCTGGGAGATAGAGATCTCACAGGGAGAAAAGGGCGGGGTCATCTTCATGGACTTCGGTAAAAAGCTGCTTGTCGAGGGTGTGCGCGTATCCAGGCTCGAACAGCTCGGCGAGGTGCCGCCCCTTCCGAAGGTCGATATAAAGAAGATACCGCTCGACGAGGCGATCGTCTACGGCAACCCCTCGGCAGAGAAAAGGATCATAGTCTTCGACGACCCGGAATGCCCTTATTGCGCGAGGCTCCACGACGATCTTAAGAAGCTGCTCGCGAACAGAAAGGACGTAGTCGTTTATGTGAAGCTATTCCCTTTAAAGATCCATCCGGATGCGTATGAAAAGAGCAGGTCGGTAGTATGCGCGAAGTCCGCAAAGCTTCTCGATGATGCCTTTGCCCAGAAACCTGTGCCAAAGCCGAAGGTCAAGTGCGAGACGACTGAGATCGAGGATAATATCAAGCTCGCAAAAGAACTCGGGATAGAGGGCACGCCGGCGGTGATCTTCCCTGACGGCAGGCTCCTGAGGGGCTATGTCCCTGCCGAGGTCTTCATCGACCTGTTAGACAAGTCGGAAGAGAAAAAGTAGGTCTTGCAGGTATAATCGGACTGGAGCGCTTGGCAGGGTTCGCTTCGATCGAAGCCGCTTTGCCATAAGCCCGCGCACGGAATAACCCTTCAAGTCAAGGGACAATTGCCTTGACTTTTATCGGGTTAAAAGATAATACGGTCTTGTGGCTCTAGAGGGCGCGCAAGCATGGATCTATCGGAACTGGACGAAAAATACTGGAGCCGGCGGGGGGAATTGAACCCTCGACCTACTGATTACGAATCAGTTGCTCTACCCCTGAGCTACGCCGGCAATGTATGGATTGTGATTCGGGAAAAGGCCCTGCGGTACAACACATTAAAAATAAGGCAAGGGGCCTTTTTTGTCAAGGCTTTTAGTTGGCAAGGTCCCGATAATATACGCATGGCGGTTTTAGAGAGTATTTGCGGCGGCTCCGCTAAGCGCGGCTTTATCGCTTACGAACAACCGCACAGGATGGAAAATGGGCTGTGAAAAGCATGATTCAGCTGGCAGGCAGAGGGTCCTCGTAATAGATGACGACCTTATCAACAGGGCCATGCTCGAAGAGATACTGGGTGATAACGGATACGACGTCAAGTGCGTTGTCGGCGGAGCCGAGGGGCTGGACATCGTCAAGAGCTGGTTCCCTTCGGTCGTCATACTGGACATCGTCATGCCGGGCATCGACGGCATCAGCGTTTGCAAGGCTATCCGGGAGATGAATCAGCCGTTGCGACCCTCCATCATAATGATGTCAGCTACATCCGATAAGGATACGATAGTCGAGTCCCTCTCGGCAGGCGCTGACGATTATGTCGTCAAACCTGTAAACGAGGCGGAGCTTGCGGCCCGCGTCAACGCGCAGACAAGGATAAGCGGGTTCTATAATGAGATAGCCGGTGACAAGAAGACCCTTGAGACTATACTCGATATAAGCGGTGCTCTTGCGGCTACCCTTGACCCTGCCGAGGTCTTAAACGTCATAGTGACCAAGGTCGCGGGCATAGTAGGCGCGGAGAGGTGTTCGATCGTCCTTATAGCGAAGGAAGGCGCGGGGTATGTCCTTGCCTCTCATGAGGACCCGTCCCTCAGGGAACTGAAGATCGACCTCGCCAAATATCCCGAGATACGGGAGGTCTGTGCAACCAAGTCAACCCTTGTCATAGAGGATATTGAGCATAACCCCTTGATGGAGAGCGTAAGGGAGCAGATCCATTCTATCGGAGACCTGAGCCTGCTAGTAGTGCCGATAGTCTTTAACGACGACGTCCTCGGTACGCTCTTCCTCCGGACCAGGAGGCGCGAGTCCGGCTTCAGGCAGAAGGATATCGATTTTTGCAGGATCATAGCCAACGCGTCGTTCCATGCGATAAAGAACGCCTCGCTCTTCGCCAGGGTCACAAGGGAGAAAGAGTCTCTCAGGGAGATGTCGATAAGGGACCAGCTGACGTCGCTCTTCAACCACAACTTCTTCTATACGAGGCTTGACGAGGAGTTTGAAAGGGCGGTGAGGTACGAAACGCCCTTGTCCCTCATCATGATGGACATAGACAACTTCAAGCAGATAAATGATACGTACGGCCACCGGGTAGGGGATATCGTCTTGAGAGAGCTTGCCGTGATGATAAAGCGCGGCGTCAGGAAGACAGATATAGTGGCGCGTTACGGCGGGGAGGAGTTCGGGGTGATACTCCCGCATACTCTGCAGAAAGGCGCGGCTGAAGAGGCAGAAAGGATACGTGAGATAATAGAGAGCCACGCATACGCCGGGCTCGTCTCCGAGAGGATAACGGTAAGCATCGGGGTCGCGTCGTACCCTCAGAAAGGGGCGATGAACTCTGGGGACCTTGTTAATTATGCTGATGACGCTCTTTATAAGGCGAAGTGGGGCGGTAAAAACTGCGTGAAGATAGCCGAGTAGGCCGGTAGATCTACGGACTTTCAGAGGCAGTCCCTTTTTAATAGGGACTGCCTTTTTTTATGTACGGGTATTTTTTTCGCGGGGGTGTCTTAGATCTATACAACAATAAGGGGAGGTGACTTTGCCTCAAAACAAAATCCGGCTGGCGAAGTTGTTTTGTTTTTGCCTTCAAACAAACCCGGGTATGGTGGAATGAGCCTGAAGGCGAGGCGACGAGCAGGCATCGGTATCTCATGCGAGTCGGTTCGCCATCGAAAGGAGCCATACCCAAAAAGATGTACGAAAGTACTCAAAAAAAACAGCAGATGCTCTTTTATGGCAGTTGTTGTTCTGTCCTTGCAACAACAAGATACACACAATTGGTGGGCTCGGCCCACCCTACGAGTCTTTGCCTCTAAACAAAACCCGGGTATGGCGGGATGAGCCTAAAGGAGGGCCGCTTAGCAGGTATCTGAATCTAGCGCGAAACGGCCCGACAGCGAAGGGAGCCATACCCAAAAAGGCGCACAAAAGTGCAAAGCTGAAATCAGATAGATGTTTTTTTACAAGTGCTATTGCTTGGTCCTGCAGATTGCGGCGGGTGTGACCCGCCCTACCGTCAGGCTCGAAAGCGTTGGGAGCCATACCCAAAAAGACACACAGAAGTGCAAAGCTAAAATCAGAGATATATTTTTTACAAGGGCCGTTCGAGCTATATTCAAAAGGCGCACGACAGTGCGCAACCCCCCTAACCCTTATCCCTGTATCTTTATCGCGCACAGGCTGCCGCACATCGTGCAAACCGACGAATCTTCCGGCGGGCTGGTCTCTCTTATCATCCGCGCCCTTGCCGGGTCTATCGAGAGCCTTATCTGCTCGTCCCAGTCGAGCGCCTTTCTGGCCCTTGCAAGGGCCTTGTCAGCCTCGATAGCCGTCTTTCTTTTGGCAATGTCGCCTGCGTGAGCGGCTATGCGCGAGGCGATGACCCCGTCTTTCACGTCTTCTATCGTAGGTAGCCTCAGGTGCTCGCTTGGCGTGACGTAGCAGAGAAAATCAGCGCCTGCCGCGGCCGCTATCGCTCCGCCTATTGCCGAGGTTATGTGGTCGTAGCCAGGGGCGATGTCGGTTACAAGCGGGCCGAGGACGTAGAACGGCGCGTTGTTGCAAAGCCTCTTCTGGAGCAGGATATTGGCCTCTATCTGATCAATCGGCATGTGCCCCGGCCCTTCTATCATCACCTGGACCCCTTCGTCAAAGGCCATCTTGGCGAGTTCCCCAAGGGTTATCAACTCATCTATCTGTCCTCTGTCTGTAGCGTCTGCCAGGCATCCTGGACGGAGCCCGTCGCCTAGGCTCAAGACCATATCGTACTTTTTGGCGATCTTAAGGAGCCTCGGGTACTGCTCGTAAAGCGGGTTTTCTTTTTTCCGGAACCTCATCCACTCGGCGGTAAGGGCGCCGCCTCTGCTGACGATACCCATGATGCGCCCCTGCTTTTTTACCTTTTCAACCGAGGAGCGCGTTACCCCGCAGTGAACGGTTATAAAGTCGACCCCGTCTTCGGCCTGGCACTCGATGGAATCGAACATCTCTTCTGCGTCAAGTTCGACAAAAGACTTGCCACGCTTTCTAGCGTCATGGGCCGCCTGGTATATAGGCACTGTGCCGATCGGCACGGTCGTTGCCTCCATCACAGCCCTTCTGATCGCGTTGACGTCGCCGCCGGTCGAAAGGTCCATTACAGCGTCAGCCCCGGCTTCTATTGCTACGCGGAGCTTGGTCAGTTCCTCTTCGATGTCCGTATGGTCCTGCGAAGAGCCGATGTTGGCGTTTACCTTTGTCTTTAGGCCCCTGCCTACGGCAAGCCCGGCGATAGAGCGGTGAAGGAGGTTCTTTGTTATGATGACGGTCCCTTCTTCTATCGAGCTTCTTATGTACTCCGGTTCGACCCCTTCTTTTGCGGCCGATGCCGTCATCTCTTCGGTTATTATGCCCTTGCGGGCCGCTTCGAGTTGTGTCATTTATGGCTCCGTTTTGTTTTTGTATTATATGAGAAGGGCTATGGCCGCCCTTGTTGCCCGTCTTTTAAGCGTCGCTTTATGAGAGCCTCTACTAATGCCTCGGCGCTTTTACGCACCTCAGGGGCTGAGAGTATCGCTGATATAAGTGCGACGCCTGCGCATCCGGTATCTAATACCTCTTGGGTATTTTCTATATCTATGCCGCCTAATCCGTAGACCGGGACTCTGACTGCGGCAACAGTCTCTTTAAGCGCTTTAACGCCTGCCGGTCGTCCGTAAGCGGCCTTCGACGCTGTGTGATAGACCGGGCCGAAGACTATGAAGTCAGCGCCAAGGGCCTGTGCCTCCTTAGCCTCGCCGAGAGAGTGGGTCGAGACCCCGATAAGCTTCTTCGGGCCGAGGAGGCTACGCGCCGCCTCCGGCGGCATCGACCCGTGGCCCAGATGGACCCCGTCTGCCTCTGAGAGCAGGGCGATATCGACCCTGTCGTTTATGAGGAGCTTTGCGTTGTAGCGTGCTGTAAGTTCTCTCATCTGCCTTGCGAGCGTAAGGAGCTTTGCACCACACAGACCCTTCTCGCGAAGCTGCACCGCACCTATGCCGCCAGCAAGGGCCTCTTCGACCCTTGTAATGAGGTTTGAAGGCGAAGAGCCGGTGCCGTCAGTAATCAGATAGATATCGAAAGGCGCCTTTGTCTCTTTCAGCGAGCCGTCCTCTTTCCGCGGTTTGCCGGTTCCCATAGTCGTTTTTTCCAGATGATCGCGGCCACAGATATGACGAGCAGTATGCTTACCATCTGGGCGGCCTTTATAGGTCCGATCATCAGGCTGTCCGCCCTGAACTGTTCGACAATGAGCCTGCCTGTCGAGTAAAGGCCGAAGTAGACGGCGAAGGTGAAGCCGTCTTTGGCCTCTTTGCGCTTTAAGACAAACCATAAAAAGAGAAAGATAGAGAGGTTTATGGTCAGCTCATACAGCATCGTCGGGTGGAGGGGCATACCGGGAAACTCGGTGCCTGCGATAGACTCCGGCGGAAATACGATCCCCCAGGGCATATCTGTCGGCCTGCCGTGCGCGTCTCCGTTCATGAAGTTGCCGAACCTGCCGAACGCCTGGCCGAGTATCAGGGCGGGAGCTACCGCGTCGGTCATCCGCCAGAAAACAACCTTATGTCTCTTGAGAAAAATCCATGCCGCTGTGAGGCCGCCGATCATGCCGCCGTGTATCGCTAGTCCCCCGTGCCAGACAGCGGGCATCTCTACAGGGTTCGCCCAGTAGTATGACCAGTTGAACGCGACGTAGTAGATGCGCGCCCCTATGATCCCTCCGATGACCGTCCAGACGATGAAGTTCATCACGTCGTCTTCGGTAAGCGGGATGGCCTTCCTTTTAACCTCGGCCTTGATAAGGTAGCTCCCTACGACGATAGCAACGACGTACATCAGGCCGTAGAACCTGACCTCAAGCGGGCCGTATTGGAACAATATTGGGTGCAATGAAGCTCCTTTGAATAGTTGCCTGATAGTCTTGTAGCGCCTGCCTCTCAGGTATAGACTGCTCGCGTCTATCGCCTCTCTTTACGGTGCAAAAACAGAGGATGCTCTCGGCATATACCATCGGTCGCATAGCACAGGATGCGCCCTTGCTTACTAGTTAGTCTATAAGCCCTGTAAGCGGGCTCGACGCGTTGGCGTAGAGCCTCTTAGGCATCCTTCCGGCCAGGTACGCGAGGCGTCCGGCTTGTGCTGCTAGGTTCATGGCCCTTGCCATGGCTACCGGGTCTTTTGCGTCAGCTATCGCCGTATTCATCAGGAGGCCGTGGCAGCCCAGCTCCATCGCTATCGCCGCGTCGCTTGCTGTGCCTACCCCGGCATCTACTATGACAGGGACTTTTATCGTCTCAAGTATGATGCGGATATTGTAGGGGTTCCTGATGCCGAGGCCTGAGCCGATGGGCGCGGCCATCGGCATCACAGCGGCGCATCCGATCTCTTCAAGTTTTTTTGCCATGATCGGGTCGTCGTTCGTGTATGGGAGTACTGTAAAGCCTTCCTTGACAAGGACCTTTGCCGCAACAAGTAGTGCCTCGTTGTCAGGAAATAGAGTCTTTGGGTCGCCTATGACCTCGAGCTTGATCAGATCGGTCTCAAGGGCCTCTCTTGCGAGCCTGGCCGTCCTTATAGCCTCTTCGGCCGTGAAACAGGCGGCGGTGTTCGGCAAAAGGGTATATCTTTTGTCTATGTGGTCGAGGAGCGATTCGCTCCCTTTGTCGAGGTTTACCCTCCTTACCGCGACGGTCACGACCTCGGCCCCGGAGGCCTCAAGGGCGCTACGCATCACCTCGTTGGAAGGGTACTTGCCTGTGCCTACCATCAGGCGCGACTTGAATTCCAGCTTTCCTATCTTTAGCGTATCATTCATGCTGATCCGACTCCTGTGGTTTTTCGTATAAGCAGACCGCTTAAAAAGCTCCTGCTACGGCGTTGTCTTTGTCGTCCGCCCATTCGGCAGAGGCTGGATCACGCCTTGTTCTCTACTCGTTGCATATAGAGGCTTTTTCGGCCGCCTGCCAGGGGCATAAGCGTGCAGGCTATCCCCCACCCACCATACGAACGACCTCGATGCTGTCGCCCTCTTTTAAGACCGTTTCATCGTGGAGGCGCTTAGGTATTATCTCTCTATTGAGGTCAACGGCAATGCCGGCCCTTTTGACGCTGAAAAGGAGAAGCAGCCCCTCTATGGTGATCCCTTCCGAGACCTCTTTAGTCTCGCCGTTCAGACGTATAATCATATCAGAAGTAGAGGTCCTTTTTCCCCTGCTCGATCTCTGAGAGCTTTTCGATCAAGGCTTTTTTAAGCTCCTCGTCTTTTACGTCGAGGAGCCCCTTCTCTATGGCCGTCTCGATAGCCCTGGCGTCAGAGCCTGACAGGCGCTCCTGAAGGTATTCCTTGAGGGTCAGAAGGGCGTTTGCCTGACAGAGCCGGTTCATCCCGCCTGAGATCGTCTTTTCAGTGAAGTTATGCCCGGTGCGCCCTACCCGGTAGCATGTCGTGCAAAGCGACGGGAGCATGCCGTCGTCTATTACGGATCTGATCACCTCTGACAGGGTCCTGTGGTCGTTTGTCGAGAACTGCTCAAGAGACCCCTCTGACTGGCTGTACCCTCCCGGGTTTGTCCTCGACCCGGCGCTCAGCTGTGTCGCGCCGCACCGGATAAGCTCGGCTCTTAGAGGGGCGGATTCCCGTGTGGAGGCGACTACACCAGCCGAGGGGATAGTGAGGCGAATGATCGCGACTATCTTTTTAAGCTCCAGGTCTGATACAGGGTATGGTACTTCTTTTATTGCGAATTCCGAGGCAGGTCGGAGGCGAGGGATAGAGATCGTGTGCGCGTGCGTCGCGTATTTCTCGTAAAGGTGCATCGAATGCGCTATAGAGCAGAGCGTATCGAACCTGTGGTCGTAGAGGCCGAAGAGCGGGCCGATGCCTACGTCTTCGAAGCCCGCGTCGATCGCCCTGTCCATTACCTCTAATCTGTAGTCAAAATCTTTTTTTCTGCCGCTCGGATGCATCAGTTCGTAGGTCTGCCTGTGGTACGTCTCCTGGAACGCCTGATATACGCCTGTCCCTGCGGCTTTAAGCGCTTTTAGTCCTGCCGTATCCATCGGCGGCGCGTTTACATGGACTATACGCATAGCGGTCTTCTCGTATAGGGCCCTTACGCATGAGACGATGTAGTCAAGCCCCCACCTGGGGTCTTCGCCGGTCACGAGAAGGACCCTCTTGAATCCCATGTCCGCCAGGGCCCCTGCCTCGCGAACCACCTCGTCAACGGTAAGGGCCTTTCTCTCTACACCCTTGTTGGAACTCCTGAAGCCGCAGTAGAGGCATCCGTTGGTACAGTGGTTGGAAAGGTACAGAGGCGCGAACAGGACTATCCTGGAGCCGAAGACGCGCTCTTTAACCTCGGCGGCCTTGCGGCATATCGTCTCTATCACGGCCGGGTCTGTCACACAGAGAAGGAGTGCCGCATCTTCGATGGAGAGCCCTTTGCCGCGCCCGGCCCTGCCTAGTATAGAAGCGACAGACGCGCTTGTCGGGCAAGCCGCGTCAAGGATGGATCGGATGTTTTTAGCGTCTATTACCACGTACCTTCCTTTTAAAAATAAAAAAGCCGCCATTGTCTGGCGGCTTTTTGCAGGCATAACGAGTATGCCCGCAGTATTTGTGTATTTAAGCCGCTTGCCTACGCTGGCATTACCCAGGTCAGGTCGTTGGGGTCTTCTCCTTGACGGAGAACTCTCAGTCCTGTCGGACTCCCCCAGCGTATGTTTTATGGTTGTTGCGGTAGGTCCGTAAGACGCCTCAGATCAGCTTGGAGGCTGTGACGATGTTATCGGCGATCTCACGCATCTTCTTGTTTTCCTTCTGCGAGTGTGACTGCAGGAGCTTAAAGGCGTCTTCTTCGGAGATATTGCATCTCTTCATCAGGATGCCCTTGGCGCGCTCGACCAGCTTTCTGGTCTCTATAGCGTCTTTAAGGTCGACGACCTCGACCTTCAGGCTCTTAAATTCTTCATAGCGGGCGAGGGCAAGCTTGATAGCAGGCTCAAGCTGTTTTTTTGTCACCGGCTTTACCAGGTAGGCGAAGACACCTGATTCTATCGCCTTTACAGCCATCTCGTCGGAAGAAAGCCCTGTGATCAGGATGATCGGAACCGGCCCTTTCGAGGATATGGTCTTTGCGGCCTCTATCCCGTCCATCTCCGGCATCTTTACATCCATGATGACCAGATCGGGTTTTATCTCGCTGGCCAGTTTCACCGCGTCCTTGCCGTTCGATACAGCCGCTACGACATCGAAGCCGAGCAGTTCAAGCTGGCTTTTAAGAAAGAGCCGCGTCTTTGAATTGTCTTCTGCGATCAGTACTCTTGTTGGGCTTGTCGTGTTCTTTGATGCCATCATGCTTGTATGGCCCTCGTGGCTATTTCTTTTTAGCATAATATACTCGTAGTCTTGCAGTCAATATAATTTTGAATCTGAAGGATAATGCTCAGCTAAAGAGGGGGGAGCGTCCCGGACTGCCCATCTGATATATCGGTAGTGCCCGTTTTTTCTAAAGCGAAATAAAGGCCGCTATCGCTATCATACCGGCAATGCGCGCCGCAAAGTCTACGATCTCGATTATCTTCAAGGTGATCCCCTATCTGACGCTATGCGCGGCCCCGGAGCAAGGATATCCGGCGAGCCTTGGTACATGCGCATATCAGGGATCATTAAGGGGGTTTGAAAGAAAGGTTCAGGCGCCGGTGCGGCTTGAAAGCCTTGTGCAGACGGCATCTATTGCCAGGACAAAGGCCGGGAAGATCCCGAGTGAGGCGAGGTAGGCCCTGTGCTCGTATATGACGTCGAGTATCGGTATGAAGCTGGATGTGGGGCTGAGCAGTATTATAAACCAGAAGAAGCCGAAAGAGGCTACGCGCCATTCAGAGGAAATGCCCATGCTTGTGCGGATGAATATGTAGATGGCCCCTGCGGCCAGGCAGGATAGGATGATGAGTGAGACGACAGGAGGCGGTATCGGGTACAGGAGCGCCGTACCTTCATGCATATCAGGTGTCTCGAAGAGCCCCTTTGATACAGGGAAGTCGTAGTCGAGCGTCTGGTTTATGGGCAGGGCGAGAAGCGCTATGTAATATACGATGACGTTAAGTTCGGTCATCAGGTACTCGGTCTTGCTGATGGTCTTGACCGTGAAGCCAGCGGTCAAGCCGTCTTTCCCTGCTCTTGCGGACGGCGTTTTTATCTCCCCCGTTCCTTCCGCTGGCCCTCCCTCGACCGCTCCCATGGACGACTCATCGCTTACGTCCCCGAACCCGCCGAGGCTCGATACCGTAGTCACCGCGAAAATAGCGAGAAGGACCGCCATCATGACGTAAAGCGGCCATCTGGAGAGTGTTCTGGCGAAGCGCATTCCGCTTATGAAAAAAAGATCGTAGAGGAATACCACGGCCGGTATTGTTATGGCTACCTCTTTTGAGTAGAAGCCGAGGACGTACGATACGGCTATAGATGCGTAAAAAATCCCTCTGCGTCCGGCTGTCGGCTGAGCGGATGCCTTTATCAGGAGGAGTACGGAGGCGAGCGTGAACAGGGCTGAGAGTGTTTCCATCCTCTGGACTATATATGAGACCGCTTGCGTTTGTATTGGATGGAGCGCGAAGATGAGGACTGAGAGGGCCGCGAGCCTTCTTGCACGCGGCGCTAGAGCGCCTGAGGCTGTAAACGCGTGCGTGAGCACCAGATATGCGAGAATGCCGTTTGTGATGTGTATGAGGAGGTTTACCGCGTGGTATCCGAACGTATCAAGCCCGCCAAAGGCGAAGTTGAGATGGAAGGTGGCAAGCGTTACGCCCCTTGGCCCTGTGAGCGTTTGAAAGAACGCGGAGGCGTTTTGCACTGAAGGGTTTTCTACTATCGATGGTATGTCGTCGAACTGGAACGCGCCGCGAGTGGTGTTTGAGTAGGCGATGATGACTGAGGTGGCCATGAGCAGGAGGAATGCGGGGGTAAAGAACCTGCTTGAGAATATCCTCTCCATCAGTCTCTGTCTCCGCGTCCGTCAGGTCTTGTCGCGCTCATCCGGCCTTTATCGTCGGTCTTCGGTCTTATCGTCGGGTCTATCCCGGCCTCCCTCAGAGCGGTCTTCAGGAGCGTCAGGTCCTGCGTGAGCATCTTGTTCTTCTCGTGGAGGATGGATATGACGACCGAGAAGTGCAGGAGTATGAGCATTACGAAAAAGAGGGCTACAAGGAAGAGGAACGACGGAGGATATGCTACCCCGAAGAACCCTGCGACCGTGTCGAGTATCGCTTTCTTAAGGGAGAGTACCGTTATTACAAGGGACGAGGCTATCCATAGGACCGAGTATTTTTCCTTGAGAAGGCCCCTGCGGATGAAGTCTATGACGAAGGCCATCAGCGCGAGCGACCCTATGATGGCAAATATCTGGAATATGTACATGCCCGCCCCTTTTAGAGCCCGCTATATCTTTTTCATGAGATCGACGAAGATGGCAAGGAGCACCTTTACCATGTAATAAATCGATCGGATAGGCGTGATGGACGATCTGCCGGCTGAGCGTTCGTTCATGCTTACCGGGATCTCCATTATACTAAAACCCTTCTTGTGAAGCAACACGAGCGCTTCCACCTCAGGGTAGTCGTCAGGGTAGCGCTTGGCGAAGAACTCGATGCACTCCTTGCCTGCGGCCCTGAACCCGGATGTGGTGTCAGTCACCTTTTCTTTTATGATCACGGAGACGACGCTTGAAAAGAGCGCCATCCCAGCGCCTCTCGCGAGCGACGGCCTGTAGGACCCTTCGCCAAGGAAGCGCGAGCCAACTACGATGTCCGCCTTGTTCTCTACGACAGGCCTTATGAGCTGGGCAATCTGCTCGGCCGGGTGCTGTCCGTCCGCGTCGACCTGGACCGCTACGTCGTATCCCTTCATGTGGGCATACTTGTAGCCGGTCTGCATAGTCGAGCCTATGCCCATGTTGTAGGGGTTGCTGATAAGGATAACGCCTTTGGATGAGGCTATGGCCGCAGTCCTGTCGCTCGATCCGTCGTTGACTACGGCGATGTCGGCCCAGGGCACGTGCTTCTTGATGTTGTCGATGACAACGCCGATGCTGCCCTCTTCATTGAAGGCGGGTATTATGATAAGCAGGCTTTTTTTCAGGTCATTCATGTAGGCATGTGGGCAAAAAGGGTGGTGCGCCGCATCTGGCGTCCATAGGGGGCATCTGGATCTGGCCTGATAGCAGGCTTGTTGATGGTAGCTGAAAAATGGTGCCGAAGGGGGGACTCGAACCCCCACAGGCTTTCACCCACAAGAACCTGAATCTTGCGCGTCTGCCAATTCCGCCACTTCGGCATCAGGGTGCTTCTTGCGGCCTTTAGGGCCGGCGCAGATCCGGCCTGCGCGTACAAATAAACGCTTGAATCTGGAGCTGTTTCAAGTTAAGATCAAACATTGTAGCAGACTTGCTCCAAGCGTCTCTTTTGCCGCACAGCAACGGTCAGCCGCAAAGAGAAATAGTCGCATACTAAAAAAACTAAGTCAAGGGAGTTTTTAATGAAGTTCTTTATAGATACGGCAAACATAGAAGAGATAAAAACAGCTGATGAGTGGGGGCTGGTCGACGGAGTAACGACAAACCCTTCGCTTATAGCCAGGGAAAAGAGGCCGTTTAAGGCGATAATAGAGGAGATATGCTCTATTATAGACGGGCCTGTCAGCGCCGAGGCGGTAAGCCTTGACGCTAAAGGGCTTATATCCGAGGGCAGGGAGCTGGCTAAGATACACAAGAACATAGTAGTGAAGATCCCGATGACGCTCGAAGGGATGAAGGCAGTAAAGACGCTTTCGAAGGAAGGGATAAAGACCAACGTCACGCTCGTCTTCTCGCCGATACAGGCGCTTATGGCTGCAAAGGCGGGCGCCACCTACGTAAGCCCGTTCGTAGGGAGGCTTGACGATATAGCGCAAAACGGCATGGAGCTCATCTCTCAGATACTCGAGATATACGGCTCATACGCCTTTTCTGCAGAGGTGATAGTGGCGAGCGTGCGCAATCCGATCCACGTGCTTGAAGGCGCCCTTATGGGCGCGCATGTCTCGACCATCCCGTTTAAGGTGCTTGAACAGCTCTCCAAGCATCCTCTTACCGACATAGGCATCGACAAGTTCCTCAAAGACTGGGAGAAGGTGCCCAAGTAAGTCTATGCTTTATCGGTCGGGCCGGTAGCGGCTTGACCTCGAACAGCGGCGGCCGCACCATCTGCGACAGCGCGGATGGTGCCGTAGCGTCAACAAACGCTTCGGGCCGCGTGGTACTTCCTCCATGCGGCCCTTTTATGTATCCATACCGGCACAGACCCTCGGAAAAATCGTCACGAACCCAATTGATAGCCGCACGAAGCTTTCTTTGCGTATATAATCCATCTTATGACAGGAGAGGTGCGATATGATCACCCACGTCGTTTTGTTCAGGCTCAAAGACAGGAGCGAGGCGAGCGTGAAAGAGGCCCTTGCAGTCCTTCGCAAGCTCGATGGCCGGATACCTTCATTAAAAGGGTTTGAGGTCGGGCTTGATCTGGTCAAGTCCGTCCGTTCGTATGATATAGCGCTCATCGCCAGGTTTGATGATCTCAAAGGGCTGGATGAGTACCAGAACCACCCGGCCCACCTTGAGGTGGTAAAATATATAAGCGCCGTAAGAGATGAGTCTGTCGCAGTTGATTTTGAAGTATAAAATAGAAGAAAAGGAGCTGTATTGGAGGATATTAAAGACAGGATCCAGGCGTTTATGGAGGAGGCCGGCAGGCCGATCTCGTTTAAAGACCTGACCCAGGCGTTCGGGGTTGAGCGCCATGAGCGCGACGAGTTTAAAAAGTGCATCAAGGGGATGGCGGCCGAAGGTCTTCTCATAAAGACGAGAGACGGCAGGTATGGTCTGCCTTTGAAGATGAACCTTGTTACAGGCACTCTTTCGTGCCATGCGGACGGGTTCGGCTTCGTATGCCCGGGAGGCGGAGATACAGACGTATTTGTCAACCCCAGGCGTATGTCAGGGGCGATGCACGGCGATACGGTTATGGCGCGCGTCGAGGGGCAAAGGGGCGGCGGCAAGCGGGAAGGGTCCATCATACGCGTCCTTAACAGGGCCCATAAGCTCGTAGTCGGGCGGTTCGAGACGGCCAAGGGCTTCTCGGTCGTGATACCGTCGGATGAGAAGATCCTTGAACGGATAATTATACCCGGCAAGGAAAAGAACGGCGCTGTCCACGGGATGATAGTAGTCGCCGAGATCGAAAAATGGCCGACAAAGAACTCCGGGCCTTCGGGCAGGGTAGTCGAGGTGATAGGGAACCCGCAGGACGCTGACGTAGAGGCAGAGGTGATACTGCGCAAATTCGGGCTTCCGGGCAGGTTCCCGAGAGAGGTCGTTGCCGAGGCAAAGGATATCCCCTCTGAGGTCTCAGCGCATGATATAAGCGGCAGGGTCGATCTGAGGGGCTTTACGACGATCACCATAGACGGCGAGTCTGCCCGCGACTTCGACGACGCGGTCTCTTTAGAGAGAGTCGGGCAGGGCTACAGGCTCAGGGTCTCGATAGCTGACGTTAGCCACTACGTCAGGCCTTCTACAGTCCTTGACAAAGAGGCATACGAAAGATCTACGTCGGTTTATTTCCCTGACAGGTGCGTTCCGATGCTGCCGGAGGCCCTTTCAAACGGGATATGCTCGTTGAACCCCAAAGTAGACAGGCTGACGATGACGGCCGAGCTTGAGTTTGACGCAAGCGGCACTATCATCAAAAAACGCCTCTACGAGTCCGTTATAAAAAGCGCCGAGAGGATGACTTACACGAATGTAAAGAAACTTCTGAAGGATGAAGACGCAGAGCTGTCTATCCGCTATCAGCACATCATCGATGACCTTCGTCTCATGGAGGAGCTTGCTTTAAAGCTCATGGCAAGGCGCAGGGATGCCGGGTCTATCGATTTCGACCTTCCGGAGCCTGAGATAATAATCGGGATAGAAGGCACGGTCGAGGATATAGTAAGGGCCGAGCGGCATATCGCGCACAAGATGATAGAGGAGTTCATGCTCGCCGCAAACAGGGCGGTAGCCGAAGAGTTCTCAAGCCGCTCACTGCCGTTCCTGTACAGGGTACATGCTTCGCCTTCGCAGGAGTCGATCGACGAGTTTAAGGAGTTTGTCGCCGCCTTCGGCATACACCTTGATATGGGCAAGGGGCCCAAGGCGATGCAGGCGGTACTTAAAAGCGTCGAGGGGAGGCCTGAGGAGAGGCTCATAAACCATGTGCTGTTGAGGTCTATGAAGCAGGCGGTCTATTCACCCGACAACGTCGGACACTTCGGCCTGGCATTCAAGGATTACGGGCACTTCACCTCCCCGATAAGGCGCTACCCTGACCTTGTCGTCCACAGGCTCGTAAGGCTTCTCATAAACGGCAAGTACACGCAGGCAGAAGCCGCGAGGATGGAAGCGCTCCTTCCCGAGACGGCGACGCATACCTCGGCACGCGAGAGGAAGGCGATGGAGGCCGAGCGAGAGATAGCTGATCTTAAGAAGTGCCAGTTCATGAAGGACAAGACAGGCCAGACCTACGACGGGTTCATATCCGGCGTTACAGGCTTCGGCCTCTTCGTAGAGCTCAAGGAGTACTTCGTCGAAGGGCTTGTCCATGTTTCCATGCTGAAGAACGACTACTATGTATTCGATGATAAGAGGCATACGCTTCGCGGTGAGCGCACCGGGACGGCCTTCAAGGTCGGAGACCCGGTAACGGTAAGGATAGCAAGGGTCGATATCGAGAGAAGGCGCATAGACCTCGTCATGGAAGAAGACGCCTTGGCAGCTGCTAAAGGCGCGGGCGCTTTGAAGCCAGGGTCCAAGGCCGTCTCTGTCGGGCCGGGTAAGGACCGCGTCCAAAAGACGGACGCGAGCAAGGGCAAGAGTACAGGCAGGCGGAAAAAAGGCAGGTAGCATTTAAAAAGGCGGAAGAGATGGGGTCTTCAAGGTTTCATCTTGCCTACAAGAACATCAGGCGGCTTCGCCGCATAGCAACGACGTTCGCCAGGTACGGATTCCGTCCGTTCATGGACAGGATGCATCTTGGCCGTCTTGTCGCGATGCACAGCCGCATCTTCGGCGCGGGCGCGCCTCCTGCCGAGAGTCTTACGGTAGCCGCCAGGTTCAGGTGCGTACTTGAAGAGCTCGGCCCCACCTTCATAAAATTCGGACAGATACTCTCCACAAGGCCGGACATAATACCGGAAGAGTTCCTTATCGAGCTTTTAAAGCTCCAGGACGAGGTCGCCCCTATCTCGTTTAAAGAGGTAAAAGGGGTCATAGAGGGACAGTTTGGCAGGCCTGTTGAGGCCCTCTTTTCCTCTATTGAGCGGGAACCTGTCGCCGCCGCCTCCATCGCCCAGGTCCACAGGGCGGTTACGACCGACGGCAGAGAGGTCGTCATAAAGGTGCAGAGGCCGGGCATCGAAGCGACGATCGACACTGACATCTCCATCCTCGGTTTTCTCGCCGACCTTGCCGAGAGGCACATACCTGAGATCAGGAACTACGATCCGAAGGGCGTTGTCGAGGAGTTCTCTCTGGTCATAAGAAGAGAGATGGACTTTACGCTTGAGGCGAGCTACACGGAGAGGTTCAGGGAGAACTTCGCGGATGATAAGAGGGTCGTGATACCGGCCGTCCACTGGGAGCTTACCGGCAGGAAGGTCCTGACTATGGACCGCGTCAGCGGGATCAAGGTGGACAAGCTCGATACCCTGAGACAGGCCGGCATAGACACGGAGAAAGTAGCCCATCTCCTGGCGGACCTCTTCTTCAAGCAGGTCTTTGATCTCGGTCTTTTTCACGGGGACATGCACTCCGGAAATATCTTCGTAGTGGCCGAGGATAAGATCGCCTTTGTCGACTTCGGGATAGTCGGCAGGCTTGACAATACGATGCGCCGTCACC
This sequence comes from Deltaproteobacteria bacterium, assembly GCA_038043525.1. Classification (GTDB taxonomy): domain Bacteria; phylum Desulfobacterota; class GWC2-55-46; order GWC2-55-46; family GWC2-55-46; genus JBBTBW01. The sequence continues at coordinate 27,812 of JBBTBW010000008.1, forward strand.
TCGCGGACATGCTGATAAGTTTCGCGATGGATGATTTTGAAGGCCTTATCCGCGTCTATCAGAAGATGAAGATACTGCCGGAGGATCTTGATAAGACCTCTTTCGAGCGCGAGTATTATGATATAATGCTCCATTATTTCGGCCGCCCTCTGAAGCACGCGAGGGTGGGGGAGCTGATGCTTGAATACAGCAGGCTTGCCGCAAGGTACAATGTAAGGCTTCCGAGGGAGCTTCTTCTTTTCGACAAGTGCCTCATGGAGCTTGAAGGTCTGGCGCGGCTGTTGTATCCTGACGTCAACATCATCGACGAGAGCGCTCCGTACGCTCAAAGGCTCTTCAGGCAGAGGTTCGAGCCTGCGGCTGTCTTCGAGCGGGCTTCAGACGTGGCCGCTGACTACAGGGAGCTTGCGGAGAAGTTCCCGTCTCAGTCTACCAAGATAATGCAGAAGGTGCTGGATGATAAGCTGAGGATAGAGTTCATGCACAGGGGGCTTGAAGACTTCATGGGAGAGGTCGACAGGTCTTCTAACAGGCTGACCTTCGGCATAATCGTCGCGGCGCTCGTTGTAGGCTCTTCGCTCGTCATATCCTCCGAGGCGCCTCCGATGCTCTTCGGGGTTCCGGTCCTCGGTCTAGCGGGTTTCATCGTGGCGTCGCTGCTCGGGCTATGGCTGGCGCTTCAGATAATAAGATCAGGCAAGTTTTGAAGAAGGAATGAAGGTATTCAGGCATACATCCGGGTTCAGGAAGATAAAAACCCCTGTCATCACGCTCGGCAACTTCGACGGAGTCCACCTCGGGCACCAGAGGATATTGAAGAGGCTCGCTCAAAGGGCGAAACGGCTCGGCGTCAGCTCGGTCGTATATACCTTTGATCCGCACCCGCTCACAGTTGTCGCCCCTCATAAAAGCCCCCAGTTGATACTCGACATAAAGGACAAGACCGGACATATAGCAGAGTGCGGGACGGATGCCCTTGTCTTTGCAAGGTTCACGAGGGAATTCGCCTCAAGGCATCCGAGGGAGTTCGTGGAAAAAGAGCTTATGCCCATGTCAATAAGCGAGGTATGGGTAGGTCATGATTTTTCCTTCGGCAAGGGCAGAGCAGGTAACGTGGAGTATCTCCAGACCCTCGGCAGGGAGCTCGGCTTCAAGGTCCATGTCATACCGGCTTACATGTTGGGAGGCAGTGTCGTAAGCAGTTCCCGCATACGGGAGCTTGTAAAGGCCGGGTCTGTAGAGAAGGCCGCGAGGCTTCTGGGCAGGAGATACTCGATAAAAGGCACGGTCGTCAGGGGCAAAGACATGGGGCGTTCTCTCGGGTTTCCTACAGCCAACCTCAAGGTCTCAAGCGAGCTTATCCCGGCAAACGGCGTTTACGCGGCGTTTACTACCATCGACGGGCAGACATATCGTTCAGTCCTTAATATAGGCACCGCGCCGACGTTCGGCGGAAAGGCCTGTTCAATAGAAGTCCACATATTCGGTTTTACCGATGATATCTACGGCAGTAAGATGGAGGTCGCCTTCGTAAGGAGGCTTCGGAGTGAGAAGGCGTTCGCATCGAAGGATGCGCTTGTGGCCCAGATAAAGAAAGACGTAGAGAGGGCAAAAAAGATCCTTGGAGGCAGGGGTTGAAGATAACAGGAAGCACGAGGATAGCAGGGATATTCGGCGACCCTATAGGCCACACGCTCTCGCCGCTCATGCATAACGCCGCCTTTGAATCGGTCGGGCTTGATATCGTATTCCTCCCGTTCCATGTCCGCTCGGATGATGGGGAGGCCCTTAAAAAAGCTGTCGAGGCGGTAAGGGCCCTTAACCTGATAGGCGTGAACGTCACGATACCGCACAAGGAAAAGGTCATAAAGCACCTTGACTGGGTAGATGACGACGCCGCTCTTATGGGCGCTGTAAATACGATTGTAAATAGGGACGGCAGGCTCATGGGTTATAATACCGACGGCACAGGGTTCCTTGAAAGCCTCGCCCTTGATACAGGCCTCTTCCCGGATGGCAAGAGGGCGGTCATAATAGGCGCCGGAGGGGCCGCGAGATCTATCGCATACGCGCTCCTTAAAAACGGCGCTAGCTCTGTAGTAATAGCAAACAGGACGATCGAGCGGGCGGACTCTCTTGTAAGAGAACTCTCCGATAGGTTTAAAAAGCCGAGCGTTGAAGCTGTTGCGCTCTCTGACGTCGCTCTGCTTTCAATGCACGCGTCGAAGGCGGACCTTGTCGTGAACACGACGTCTCTCGGCCTGATGGGCAAGGGAGAGCCTGAGGTCCCGCTCGCTTCTTTTAAAGGCAGCGCAGTCGTCTCCGATATAGTCTACAGGCCGCTTGAGACCGCGTTCCTGAAGAAGGCCGCCAAGGCAGGGCTTCGGTGCCACACAGGGCTCGGGATGCTCGTCCATCAGGGCGCTATCGCATTCGAGCTATGGACAGGCGAGAAGGCACCGGTAGAAGTTATGAGGGTGGCGGCGATGAAAGGGCTCAGCCTCTGATGAAGGTTGTATTCATAGCGGATGGCCACTTGAAGGGGCTCGACGACCCTAATCAGAGGTCCCTTGTCAGGTTCCTCGACTCGCTCGAAGGTGTTGATACGCTTGTAGTGCTAGGGGATCTCTTCGACTTCTGGACAGGCTTCTCGGCTGTCGTTTATTACAGATACCTGCCTGTGCTTTCGTCTCTGATGAGGCTCCGCGAGAAGGGGACCTCCATTATTTATCTCGAAGGCAACCACGACTTTACGATGGGCGGCTTCTTCACTGAGGTCCTCGGCGCTTCGGTCTATCCTGATTCGTGCGAGATGGCGGCTGACGGCAGGAAGGTCTTGCTGATGCACGGCGACTCGATCGATATGAAAAGAGGGTACCGTATCTGGAGGTCATTCCTGAGAGGCCCGATTTTCGGCGGCTTGACAAGGGTGCTCACACCAGCATTCGTAGCAAGTGTCGCAGGCACACTTTCAAATAAGAGCAGGGCGTACGGCAGGGATACAGCAGTAGAGTCGAGGCAGAGGACGTTTGCAAGGGCAAGGATAGCCCAAGGGGCTGACGCGGTGGTGCTGGCGCACTCTCATGTACCCGGCGTATATATTGAAGAGGCAGGGGGCAGACGAGGCGTCTATGCCAACCCCGGCAGTTGGGCTGACAGGAGCTATCTTGCCTACTCAGGCGGCGAGTTTAAGGCCTGCAGGTTCGAGGGGTGAGGCTGGATCATGCCAGTGCTGTTTCAGGTATTTTCAACGGAGTATAATGGGGCGCATAATAATTGAGAGGGGTGCGGCAAGCCCCGGCGCTGTGTCATAATGCACGGCTACAGAACGAATCATTGTAATGGGTGATGGAGGTTTTTGATGACAGCAGGTAACAGGTCTATAGACGTTGTTGCGCTCAAGGCCGACCTTGAGCAGATAATGGAGAAGTACGGCTTAGCGCCCGAATCCCTTGAGCTGGTAGATTCCCTTGAAAATGAACCGAATCCGAACAGGGCTTCCCGGTGCTTCAAGATAGAAAAGAAGATACAGATAAAAAAGGTGATTACGCTTGAAGACAGGCTCGATACGCTCAAGCTCCTTTCCAAGTTCGATCAGGCAGATCTTAAGAAGATAGAGGGAGACGAGCAGTTCGTCAAGCACCTGCTGATGAAGCACATCTGTTCCATCAACGAGAGGTGGAAGGACCTGCACGAGTGCGACAAGTGGGCCTTTTACAACTTGAAGTTCGTCTGAGGGGTAGTAGCGGATCCCGGGGCAGGTCTGCAACCTGCCCCGCAACGTTTGTATTTACTTTATGCGAAACATCGGGTTCAAGTTGTAAGCTCGAACCCGCAAGGAGGAAAATAATTTTATGAGTCAGGATGACGAATCAAAAAGAAAAGAGTTGCTACTTAAGATGTATGACCAATTATTTAATGATATTAATCGTCATATCTTGGTAGTTTGGCAATCTGTGGGTTTACTTTTTGGGGCTTTTGCCGTCTTTGCATTAGTTGAAAAAAAGATTATGCCTCTATATGTGGCGAGTAGCTTGATAGTCTTACTTACCGCTTGGCTTTTAGCTCATATTTATGATGCTGCTTATTGGTATAATAGAAATATAGTAATTATAGGTAATATTGAAAGGCAGTTTTTAAAAAAAGAAGATTTGACCAATATTCACCATTATTTCAAAAAGCACCGATCCGAAAATGAAATGATAACTCACCTGCAAATTCAATACTATCTTGGTATTGGAATAGCTTTGCTTGTAATTATTTATCATTTCTATGTTGAGATAATGCCAGGTATTTGTGCACCTTGGGGTGGTTTTGAATCCCAGCAGACCCTACCGTATATTTTGATTGTAAGTGCGACCATTTGCTTGTCTAAACTCAAAAAAGAGAGAGAAGAAAAATATAAGGAATTTCTCAAAAAATCTCCAGGTATACAAGTTTGACACGGAAGGAGTTAACTATGAAGTTGATTGTGGAGAATAATATGGCATAGTCGAGAGAAGCGTTTTTAGTTTTAGCGGGAGCAGTTTTGCAACCTGCTCCATGAAGGCTACTACTCCTCTGATTACGTGTTAGTCGGCTTCATTTGAGTACTGCCGTGCGCCTTTAGTCGCGTAGGGTGGGCTCGGCCCACCCTTGTATATTAGAACCAGTGGATTTTAAGGCCGCTACTTTTGCAAGAGCAGGTTTGCAACCTGCTCCATGAACTTAGTATCTGCCTAACATGAACTCGCAAGGAGAAGTCGTCAAGTTGTTGCTGTTAAACAAAACCCGGGTCATGGCGTAATGAGCATAAAGGAGAGCCGATGAGCAGGCCGTAATATTTTATATGCGAGGAGGCTCGACAGCGAAAAGAGCCATACCCAAAAGGTGCACGGAAGTGCAATGTTGAAATCAGACCGATGTTTTTTACAAGGGCCTTTCGAGCCAAACCAGAAGCGCACGGTGTGTGCAGAAGAAAGACCGCTTACGACGGACCCCTCCCGGACTCCCCTTATAATCGAACAAAGGGGAGGAGGCAAGGCCTACGGTATCTTCGTTGTCTCCCCTTCAACGACCTGCGTCCCTGCTATCCTGTCTCCGAACCGGAGGCCGCGTTCATCTGTATATATCAGCGCGCACTCAAGTACCGCTACCACCACCGCCGCTATCGTAACGATCAGGGGGCCTAAGTACGGGATCCATCCTATGATGAGGTATAAGAGGATGAGGCCGCCGAAAGGCGAGTTCCTGATGATAGATCCTTTAAAGCCGCAAGGGCCCGCGTTTGGCGCTATTGATAAGGTCTTTAGCCCTACGAGCCTCTTGCCTATTGACTGGCCGCTGCCGAAACCGTCTGATATGAGTATGTATAGTGCGCCGGCGAGCAAACCGATAGGACCAGGAAAGGCGAAGAGCGCGCCAGTTATCAGCATGTCTATCGCTTTTGCGATAAACCTTTCGAGCAGATCTGCCTTAGGGTAAGGGACCGCTTCAGCGAAACCATCCGTAGGCGTATCAAAAGGGAAGCCTTCAGCCATCTATCCGAAACCTCTGTATAGTTTATTTTAAGAACCCCGCTATAGATGACAGGGTTGCAGCGGTAAGGTGAGCGTCTTTTTTATAGCCTGCCTCTTTGCAAGAGCAGGTTTGCAAACTGCTCCGAGGGCTTCATATCTGCTTTATGCGAATCATCGGGTTCAAGTTGCAAGCTTGAACCCGCAAAGAGTTATTTTTTACTGCTCGATCAGTTCTTTCGTGAAGAGGATAAAGGCCATTGCGGGCCGCTTTGATGCCTCTCTCATGGCAAAGTGTATCCCGTCAAGGTTCCAGCCCTCTGCTACCGAGGCGTTTATGGCCTTTTCCATCTCTTCGTCTGTAACGGTGGAAAGCTCCACCACCTTGTAGTTTATCATTGTTCCTCTATTTGCGGTCTTTCTTAGCCCTATTATCTCTTTTTTTCCTGTTGATGGCAAGTGGGCAAGTGGGCTGGCTGGCAAGGCCGCATAACGGATACCGCGTAAGACCCTCTCCGGCGCAAAAAAAGGCGGAGGCTCTTTCAAGCCCCCGCCCTGTAGATTCATTTCAGATGATATCAGATGAACGGCCCTTTATCTCCGCCAGCGGCCTTCTTCTCATCCCTTGCTTTTTTAGCCTCTTCAGACGGCTTGTACGTGCAAAACGGCTCTTCATCCATGTAGTTCTCAGTAAAGGCGTATGCCCTTGCGCGGCATCCGCCGCAGACCTTCCTGAACTCACAGTAACCGCACCTGCCGTTGTACTCGTCCCAGTTGCGCATCTCCTGGAAGACCTTTGAAGTATCCCATATCTGAGAGAACGGCTCTTTTCTGATGTCCCCGCACTCGACGTCGAGGAAGCCGCATATCTGCACCTTTCCCGTGTTCGAGACGAAGGCGAAGCTCTGGCCGCCCATGCAGCCCTTGCTCATAGCGTCAAGGCCGTGAGTCTCAGGCTTTACTGTGATGCCCTTCTCGCGCTCCTTCTGTCTGAATATCCTGTAGTAGTGAGGGGCGCAAGTCGGCTTGAACTGGAGCGGCACCTTGTCTCTCATCTCGTAGAACCATCCGAGCGTCTTCTCGTAGTCCTCAGGGGATATCTCCTGGTCTTTGAGGTTCGCGCCCCTGCCTGTAGGTACGAGCAGGAACGGGTGGTGCGCCTTTGCCCCGAGGCTTATGACAAGTTCGAGTATCTTTGGAAGCTCCTCGAGGTTGTGCTTTGTGATTGTCGTGTTGACCTGGAAGTCGAGCCCGACCTTCTTTACGCTTTCAATCGCCTGCATAACGCTTGCGAACGCGCCCGGGACCCTTCTGAAGTTATCATGGCTCTCGGCTGTAGCGCCGTCTATCGAGAAGCTGAGGCGCTGGATCCCTGATTCGACCATCTTCCGCGCGGTCTCCTCTGTTACAAGGAATCCGCATGGGGCCATGACCATCCTGAGTCCGAGCTTGGTGCCGTACTTGGCGATCTCCCAGATGTCGTCTCTGAGCATCGGCTCTCCGCCCGTCATTATTATGATGGGGTTTGAGAACGACGCTACGTTGTCGAGGAATTTGAAGCACTCTTCGGTCTTCAGTTCGTTCGGGTACGGGCCGAAGCGCGCCGCCGCCCTGCAGTGTATGCAGTCAAGGTTGCAAGACCTCGTAAGCTCCCACGCGATGAGTTTCGGGAGCCATTTTCTTCCGCCGCTCTTATCCGGTCCCTTGGGCATCCCGGGTACCTCGTGAGGATGGCCCTTGGGCATGTTTCCGTGCATATGCATAATGCCTTCTCCTTTGCTGTTGTTTGGTCTGTTACCCTCTGATCAAGGCCTTTGCCGCCTCTTTCGCGAAGTATGTAAGTATCAGGTCCGCGCCCGCGCGTTTTATCGATACGAGAGATTCAAGCATCGCCCTCTGTCCGTCTATCCAGTCGCGCTCGGCCGCCGCTTTTATGATCGAATACTCGCCGCTGACGTTATATGCGGCGACAGGATATCCAAAAGACTCTTTTATCCTGTAGATGATGTCAAGGTACGGTAGTGCCGGCTTGACCATCACTATATCCGCGCCTTCTTCTATGTCGAGTGCTACTTCTCTTAACGCCTCCTCAGAGTTGCCCGGGTCCATCTGATAAGAGCGTCTGTCCCCGAACTTGGGCGTCGATTCTGCCGCGTCCCTGAAAGGCCCGTAAAAGGCGCTTGCGTACTTTGCGGCGTAGCTCATGATCGGCAGGTTTGAAAAGCCGTTCTCGTCAAGCGTATCCCTTATCGCCCCTATGCGCCCGTCCATCATGTCGGATGGCGCCACCATGTCAGCGCCTGCCTCTGCGTGAGAAAGAGCTTCTTCACACAGGAGCTCGAGGGTGGCGTCGTTGTCGACATCCTTATTTTTTATGATACCACAATGGCCGTGCGAAGTATATTCGCACATGCAGACGTCGGTTATGACCATTATCTCAGGGGCCTTGTCTTTTATGGCCTTTATAGCCTCCTGCACAGGGCCGTGAGGGTCGTTGGCAGATGACCCGATCTCGTCCTTGTGCTCCGGTATCCCGAAGAGTATGACCGAGGGTATTCCGAGAGAGCTTATCTCCTTCGCCTCTTTCCTGATGTTGTCTATCGACATCTGGAATATGCCGGGCATCGACTTTATCTCTTTTTTTACGTTCTTTCCGTACGTGACGAAGAGAGGCAGTATCAGGTCGCTCGGAGAAAGGGAAGTCTCCCGGACCATCTTTCTGATGGTATCGTTCTTTCTAAGCCTTCTCGGCCTGTAGATGGGAAAGCTCATTATAGGCTCCTTTCCAGAGGGTTATTTTGCGTTGCCAGCCCGGCCCTTATGCTTTGTAACAGGTCCGGCTTACTTATAATATCTGCCCGGCCGACTTGCCGGCTCAGGCGTTTGTCCCTTTTGTGATCGTAGAGACGGTCTTAAAGTAATCGGCCATCGCCTCTGCGAGAGCAGGGATGGTGTAGTCCTTCGGCATAATATCGACTGTGAGGCCGCAACCTTTAGCAGTATCAGCTGTTATCGGGCCGATGCAGGCGATACTGACGCCTTTTAAAAGTGTAGCCGCTTCGGCCTTTTTGAAGTTACGCATGAAGTTTGTCACAGTTGAGGCTGAAGTGAAGGTTATCATGTCCACTGACCCTTGCCTCAGGCGCTCCTTTAGTTCCCCGGCCTCTTTCGTCGGCCTTATCGTCTTGTAAGACGGGACGACGTCGATCTTTCCGCCGAGCCTTTTTATCTCAACAGGGAGTATCTCCCTTGCCTCCATCGCCCTTGCGAGGAGAAACCTTTTCCCGTTGATCCTTCTCTTCCCGAGTGAAGCGATGATAGCCTCGGCCTTGAATTCCTTTGGCGTCAGGTCTACCTTTATCCTGAGCGCTGTTATCGCCTTTGCGGTCATAGGGCCTATTGCGCATATCTTTACGCCTTTTAAGTCTCTCAGGTCTTTGCCGAGCTTGGAAAGGCGTTCAAAGAAGTATTTTACCCCGTTGACGCTTGTGAATATAGCCCAGTCGTAGGAAGAGAGCCTCGCAATCGCTCTGTCAAGCGGCTTGAGATCAGTGGGCGCGGTAGTCTTTATCGTAGGGAACGAGAGCGGCTCAGCCCCCTGCTTCTCCAGAAGCCTCGTGAAATCTCCTGCCTGCTCAAGGGCGCGCGTCACTACTATGCGTTTGCCGAAAAGCGGCTTTGATTCGAACCAGTTGAGCCTTTCTCTCAGGGAGACTACTTCTCCGATGACTATAACGACAGGCGGGCGAAGCTCCATCTCACCGGCGAGTGTGACGATATTATCAAGGGTCCCGGCAAGGCAGACCTGCTTGGTCATAGTGCCCCAGCGGATGAGGGCCACAGGTGTCGATCGTGGCCAGCCGTTTTCAAGGAGCTTTCCTGTTATGAAGGCGAGGTTCTTCCAGCCCATCAGGAAGACAAGTGTCCCTCTGCCGATAGATATCTTGTCCCACGCTATGTTGGGCCGCTCTTTAAGCGGGTTTTCCTGGCCGGTTATGAAGGTGACAGACGAGGCGAGGTCCCTGTGCGTAAGCGGAATCCCTGCGTACGCGGCGGCCGCTATCGCTGAGGTGACCCCGGGGACGATCTCGAACTCTATGGAGGCGTCTACAAGCCCCTCTGCCTCTTCAGCGCCCCTGCCGAATATGAAAGGGTCTCCTCCCTTGAGTCTGACGACGGTCTTGCCCTTCTTCGCCTTGGCTATTATCAGCGAGTTGATCTCCTCCTGCTCTATCGTCTTTTCATTTCCTTTTTTCCCTACATATATAGTCTCGGCGCCTTGCCTTGCGTGTTCAAGAAGGCGTGAGCTGGCCAGAAAGTCGTAGATGATGCAGTCCGCCTCTTTTATCGCATCTAGCCCCTTTACGGTGATGAGCCCCGGGTCGCCTGGGCCAGCGCCTACGAGATAAACCTTTCCTTTTGACATGTATCGGACCTAAGCTCCTTTCAGGCTTTATGGTAGCAATGAGAGATTAACAGATGCTGTCGAGTCGATTAAAAAAAGATAAAATACCCTTTTCAATGAGACATTATATAACAAATGAGCCGGTTTGAGGTAAGAGGATCTGTCGATAATAAGGATTTTGCGGTCTGCTGACAGGAAAAAAACCGCGCATAAGGGTGCTGAGCCGGGCATTCGTGAAAAATCGAATTGAAAAAAGACAGGGGCAGAAGACTCAGTAACATGTCCCCCGTCCCTGTCTCAAGGTTTTTTTTAAGCTTGTTTTTTAGGCTGAGCCCGGGGGCGGCACCTCGTAGAGGTCTTTGAGTATCTCGTACGCGCCGTTTCTGAGAAGCCTTTCTGCAAGCTCCACGCCCATCGCCTCAGCGTTTTCCTTAGGGCCTGTGAGTACGTCTTTTACGATGGTCTTGCCGTCTGTAGAGGCTACAAGCCCGGTAAGCTTGAGCGTGTCGCCTGATAGCTCGCCGTAAGCGGCGATCGGGACCTGACACCCGCCCTCGAGCCTTTTAAGGAGCGCTCTTTCAGACCTTACGGCATAAGAGGTCTCAGGGTGGTCGAAGAAGGCTACAAGGTCGTTTATGTACGCGTCATCCGTGTGGGTCTCTATGCCGAGCGCCCCTTGGCCTATGGCCGGAAGACTTACCTCAGGAGAAAGGAGCTCTGTGATCTTACCTTCCCATCCGAGCCTCTTTACCCCTGCTCCTGCGAGTATTATCGCGTCAAACTGCCCTTCATCGAGCTTTCTAAGGCGTGAATCGAGGTTTCCTCGAAGAGATATTATCTCGAAGTCAGGCCTGTGTCTCAATATCTGAGACTGTCTCCTGAGGCTTGCAGTACCGATGCGCGCGCCCTTTGGCAGGTCAAAGAGCTTCACCCCTGATCTGCTGAATACAGCGTCCCTCGGGTCTTCTCTTTTTGTTATGCATCTCAGGTGCAGCCCGGCTGGGAAGAACGTCGGCACGTCTTTCATGGAGTGGACGGCCAGATGCACCCTGTGGTCCAGGAGCGCCTCTTCTATCTCTTTTACGAAGAGCCCTTTGCCGCCGACCTTCGAGAGCGGCACATCCAGTATCTTGTCTCCTGTCGTCTTTATCTTTTCGAGAGAGACCTCTATCTCCGGGTACCTCTTCTCAAGCTCTGATTTTACCCAGTTGGCCTGCCAGAGTGCGAGCTGGCTGCCTCTGGTCCCTATGACGATCTTTTTTTTCAACAGAGTTCTCCTGTCTGGTTTTATGCCGCATACTGAAGGTTCTAAGGCACGCAGGCCTTGACCTTGAAAAGAAGGGTGCTAGTCCTCGTTGCTCTGGGCTTTTTTAACGGCCTGCTCGTCAACGGTCAGGTCGAAGAGCTTTCTTATGGTGTCTATGTAGAGGTCGCCTTCCACCCTGTTCGCCTCTTTTTTGAGGTGCGTGACAGGGTGGTGGAGTATCTTATTGACTATTGCCGATGTCATCGCTTCAAGGACCTTCTGGTCCTTCTCTGTCAGGGCGCTCAGCGACGGAAGGGATCTGGCGAGTTCCGTCTTTCTAATCTGATCGCAGGTCTGCCTCAGGGCTATGATCGTCGGGACTACGTCGAGGGACTTTATCCACCTGTAGAAGTTGTCTATCTCTTCGATGATGATCTTCTCGGCGGCCTCGGCTTCCTTGTTCCTCTCCTGGATGTTGGAAGAGACGACGCCCTGCAGATCGTCGACGTCGTAGACGTAGGCGTTGTCGATGTTGTTTACCAGTGGGTCGATGTTTCGCGGGACGGATATGTCGATGTAGAACATCGGCTTCTGTTTTCTCTCCCGCATGACCTCCTGGACCATGTCAGGCTTTATTATGAAGGTCGTGGCCCCTGTAGACGCTATGACGATATCGGCGTTCTTCAGGTAATGGGCAAACTCGCGGAACATGATTGCCGTGCCGCCGAAGCCTTTGACAAGCTCAACCGCCTTCTCGTATGTCCTGTTGGCTACGATGATCTCTTTTATTCCGTTGTTTATAAGGTGTTTTGCCGCAAGCTCGGCCATCTCTCCGGCGCCGATGAGCATGACGGTCTTGCCTGAAAGGTCTCCGAAGATCTTTCGCGCCAGTTCTACAGCGGCAAAGCTTATGGAGACGGCTGATTCGCCTATCTTGGTCTCTGTCCGTATGCGCTTTGCCACCTGGAAGACCTTGTGGTAGAGCTTGTTGACTACGACGCCCGCAGTGTTGTGCTCTACAGCGTAGCTGTAAGAGTCTTTTACCTGCCCGAGTATCTGGGGCTCTCCGACGACCATCGAATCAAGTCCTGCCGCGACCCTCAAAAGGTGCTTTACTGCGGCCTCCCCGCAGTGGACGTAGAGGTGTTCGTCGAGTTTTTCAAGCGGTATGGAGTGGAAGTCGGCGAGGAACCTCTTTATCTGCCAGACGCCCTTTTCCATGTCGCTTGTTATGGCGAGGACCTCGACCCTGTTGCAGGTGGACAGTATCACCCCTTCGTTCAGGCCGTAGTGGCCGGTGAGCTTCTTTAACGGCTCGCCGATCGTCTGTGCCGGGAAAGAGAGTTTTTCTCTTATCTCGACAGGAGACGTCTTATGGTTCAGTCCGACTATCACGAGGTTCATATTGTTTTATCCTCTGCCTACCGGGCAAGCCCGTGGGCGCCTCCGGATAAGAGGTTGATGATTATGAAAGAGCCGATAAGGATCATGAACGCGATGCCTGAGAATATGGCGGCCTTCCTGCCCCTCCATCCTGCCGTGAGCCTGCCGTGGAGAAGGGCGGCGTACATGAACCATGTTATAAGGGACCAGATCTGCCTCGGTTTCCAGTCCCAGTAGCTGCCGATAGCGTACTCAGACCATATTGCCCCTGTGATGATAGCGAGCGAAAGGAGCGGAAAGCCATACTGAAGACATTTGTAGTTTAGCTCGTCGAGCGTGTCAAGGGACGGCAGTACGAAGTAGAGGCCGCGTAGACGCCTGCTCTTTAAGTACCTCTCCTGGATGATGTACATGATCCCCAAAAAGAAGGCTATGGCGAAAAAGGCGTTGCCTAAAAATGCCATTATCACGTGGACCGGTAGCCAGTAGCTCTCAAGTACAGGTGAAAGAGGTATTATTTCCTTCGGAAGGAGCGAGGCTGTCACTATAAGAAGGAGCGCGAACGGAGCGACAAAAGCGCCGAGGACCCTCTGTCTGTATCTTACGACGGCAAGAAGGTTCAAAGCGACGATCATCCATGAAAACAGGGTCAGGGACTCATGGAGGCTGGTAGCCGGCGTGTGGCCTGACAGCGCCCAGCGCGCGACAATGGTCAGAGAATGCAGGACGAACCCGACGGACAGGGCCGCCTGGGCGATCTTGAGGAAGTTGTCTTTTCGAGTTACGAGGTAGGCCGTGTAGATGAACGTAGCCACCAGGTAGAGCAACGCGGTTATGTGAAAGAATATCTCGCTCAAGTGCGGTATTTACCCTTTGGAAGACCGCCTGGGCCGTATCTCTGCGGATTTTTGCTGCCCAAGGCGTAGTTTATGGCTAAGACCGAGCCTTGTAAAGCCGCAGTCCTTGCCTAGAAGTCTTTTTAGAAGCGCGTCTATATCATCTAAGCGTTCGGCCTTGATCATCTCAGGTATCTCGGAATCCAACAAGGCCTTGATAACACTTTTCTTTTTAACATGGCTTTCGCCTCTTTTCAACAGAATCTTCCGGGCCTCCCCGAGTATCAAGGTAAAGTACTCATATTCCGTCCCGATCGCTTTTTCAATGTCCTTACGGAGTTTTTTAGCCAGAGCAGGGAACTGCCCTGAAGTTGATATCGCGACAACAAGGTCCCCCCTGTCTACGACAGAGGGGACTATGAAGTCGCAAAGCCTTGGGTCGTCTACTACGTTAAGGAGTATAGACCTCGAATCAGCCTCTTTTCTGACGGCCGTGTTGACATCTTTCCGGTCGGATGCGGATACCGCCAGGGACGCCCCCATCAGGTCCCCGTTACGGTACTTCCTTTTCAGAGTCCGTACCCTGCCGCCATCAGCAAGGGCTCGCAAGGCCTTCGTTAGCCTCGGACTCACAATCGTTATCTCTGCACCCGCCGAAAGAAGAGATGCGACCTTTCTCTCGGCTACTACCCCTCCTCCTATGACTACGACCGGCCTTCCATTGAGGTCGGCGAATATAGGGTAGTAACGCATGCGGGATGCCCCCGGTATAATGTTCTTTTCGCCGTTTTTCAAAGAAGGTTTAGATGAATCTCTTTCCTTGAGATTATTATCGCTCATGAAGATTAAAATTCTCCGGATAGAACGGATAAAAAGCCTTTAATATTCGCCCGGAGGCGTTTTTGCGCCCCGTAGTACGCCTGATCACTTGAATATACTGTAAAACATAGCATTCCTTTTTATGAAACCCCTGCAATACTGGCGCATGCAAGGTCTTATCAGCCTTCCTGTTCGGTCTTACAGTATGCATGGCCGATCTATCAATAGATAGGGAGCAGGGCGGAGGGTCTATTCTCCAAGCTCACCGAGGAGCCATCTCTCGTTGCCGTATATGTCGGTGAATATCATCATGACAGGCCCCTTGATATCATCAAGCGGTATGGTTATGCTATAGCTGTTTTTCTGTATCTCTTCCTGCGTTATGTACCTGCTCAGCCGGAAGCACTGGTCATCAAAACCGAGGTCGAGCATAACAGAAGATAGGCACTCCTTCCCTTTTGTCGCTCCTCCTTTGGAGGGGTTGCTGTATGCAGGGCTTTCAAAGGCCTTTATCCGGACAGTGCATTCGCCTTTTTTTTCATCAATCTCGCTTGTCAAGCGGACCTTCGGCTCCGGATGGTCGTGTTCGTGGCCGCAACACCCCTCGACCTCATATACGATAAACGGCGCGCACGCACCGGAACGCTTTTTATCTTTGCCGCTTGGTGTTTTTGAATCATCCGGCTTTAGCAGGCGATTTTCTATCGTATGAATGGAGAGGTGTCCTGAGTCAATGCCTATCCATCTTCTGCCCAGCCTCTCAGCAACGGCAAGGGTCGTGCCGGCGCCTGCGAACGCGTCGAGGACGATATCTCCAGGGTTGGAAGAGGCGCTGATGATGCGTGCGAGAAGCGCCTCGGACTTCTGCGTCGGGTACCCTGTCTTTTCAGAAGGGCTCATGTGCATCCCGTCCGGGATGTCGTCCCAGACGTCGCCAACGACCCGCTCTTCTATAAGGTGGTCGCCGTCTTCCTGAAGGAAGTATTTTATCCGTATGGACCCGGTCCTTGTCCTGTAGACGCGTCCTTCTTTCTCAAGGGCCTTTATCGAGGCGTCCGTGTAGTCGCCCCGCGGCGAGGTCTTAAACCACCTGCCGTCGGCATCTTCATGGTACCCTGTCGTACCTTTTTTTATACGCCTTGCGGTCGTGGCCCTGTTGAATACCGCGCCGGACTTTTTGTACAAGAGTATTATGTCGTGGTTCCTTGAAAATTGCGAGGCTACTGCCTTAGCACCCCTGCCGCCGTAGCTCCAGATAATGTCGTTCATGAAGTTTTCAGACCCGAAGACCTCGTCCATTATGATCTTTGCGTGGTGCGCTTTTTTCCAGTCGAGGTGGCAGTATATAGAGCCATCCTCACTCATGAGCTCCCTGATGAGTATCAAGCGCTTACGCAGATATTCAAGGAACTCGGCGCCTATTACCTTGTCGTCGTATGCCTTCTGGTCTTTTCTGCCCTTGAAGGTGAGGTTTGTAGAAAAAGGAGGGTCTATGTATACGAGCCTTACTCCGACGCTCCCGTCTCTGTTCTTTATGGCCCCCTCTTTCTTGGCCATGATCAGGGAGCTTAGCGTGGCAAGGTTGTCTCCGCGTATCAATAGATTGGGCGCGCTCTTCGAAGGGATAGACCCTCTGTAGCTTTTTTTCATCGGGTCAAGAGGTGCCGGAGGGGTCGCTAGCACCGCTTCTTTCGTTTCTTTTCCTTCGTAGACGAGATTGCAGCTCTTTCCGGCCGGTTCTTTCTTCTTTTTCAGGGTCACAACCCGCCTCCGTTAGTCGTTGATAATATATTTTAGCAGGTTTGGGCATCTTCGATAAAGCGGTTTGTTTATGATTCTTCTTTATATGGTGTTCTCCACGTTATATAATCGGAAAAATTCAGGTGCGGAGATACCATGAAACCATATAGGATCCATCTGTTCGTATGTCTTGGAAAGAGGTGTCTTGCCAAAGGTTCCGAAGAGATATTGGAAGAGCTGAAGGGGCGGATAAAGGCTGCCGGGCTGAAAGACGTGAAAGTCTCTAGATCTGGCTGCCTCTCCGTATGTAAGGAAACGGATATCGAGGGCGAGTACGCGCCGATAATAGTCGTATACCCTGAGGGCGTATGGTACCGTAACGTTGTAAGGGCTGACCTCGATGATATAATAGAGATGCACGTGAGGAAAGGGATAGTTGTGGAAAGGCTCCTGCACTACAGGCTCAAACCCTGAAAATCTCTTGACTCCAGGGGCGGAAGGTCTTTAAAATCGGGTGCAGGCTGGTATGGCGGGTCACACTCGCCGAATGTTTTTCTTTTGCGCACCCTCGTGCGCTTTTGGGTATGACCTGCAACGTTTGAAAGTCTGACGGTAGGGCGGGTCACACCCGCCGCCTGCTCGTCGACCGTCCTTCATGCTCTTTCCGCCACGGCCCGGTTGTTTTAAGGCAAAGGCAGATTCAGGTGAGGGGAGTTTTGATTTGTTTTTTTGCTCCTCCCCTTTTTACAAGGGGAGGCCGGGTGGGGTGGTTTGAAAGGCGCACTCCAGTGCGCAAAAGTTCAAAAACCTCAATAAACATGAGAAAGAGAAGGCATATAACAATATGAAAAAAACGTTTATCAGAAATATCGGTCTGCTGGCGCTCCTGGCTGTTTTTGTGATTATGCCGACAGCGTCCTTTGCCGCCGGGGTGAGGGTTGCGGTCCTTCCTTGGAAGGTCAACTCGGCAGAGAACCTTGATTACATAAGAGACGGCCTGCCGGAGATGTTAGCCTCAAGGCTCGGGGCCAAGGGGAGCATAGAGGTCATAGCAGCAGACGAGGTCAAAGACGTCATTGCCTCTATGAAAGTCAATGGTGTCACGGACAAGGTTGCAATGGAGGCGGCAGTAAGGCTCAATGCCGACTATGTCGTCTACGGTAGCCTCACTGTCATAGGCACGTCTATGAGCCTCGACGCGCAGGCGATAAGCCCGGCTACAGGCGTTGCAACGCGCCTTCATGCCAACGGCACAGGCATGGATTCTATCATGCAGATGGTCGAGCGCATCTCAACAGACCTTCTATCTAAAGGATTAAGCGCCCCGGTCCCTCTTGCCGGGTCTGTCGGGGTGCAGGCCGCACCTGCTGAAAAGCCGAGTACGGTAGTTCTCCCTGCAGTGGTAAAAGACGCTTCGCAGGAAGGCTTCATAGTGAAGCCCAAGGCTGACGCCTCTACAGCTGTTCTATGGCGGAGCAGGCCGATGGAAGGGCTATATACCGGCTTTGCCGTAGAAGATCTCGATCATGACGGGGTCAAAGAGTTCTTCCTCCTCTCTGACAGAAGGCTCGTTGTAGCTGTGAGGCGGACAGACGGCCTTAAGAGTGTAGGGGAACTCTCTATCACAGGGGGCGTCTCGGTCGCCTCGATTGATTCAGACTCTGACGGCTCTCCTGAGGTATACGTCTCGTCAGTCAGAAACGGCAGGGCTGAGACCGCTATCGTCGAGTTCAAAGACGGATCCTACAAGGTTACGGCGCTCATCGAGAGGTGGCTTGTGCGCGCCATGAAGCAAGGCGACTCAGGTGTTGTGCTTCTGGGCCAGAGGTTCAGGTCACCGGACGGCTTTTATGGCCCCTTGACCATACTTAAAAAAGAAGGCGATGCGCTTATTGAAAAAGGCGCCTTTGAGACGGGCCTGCCCAAGAGGCTCTCGTTATACGGTTTTGAGGCCTTTGACCTGACAGGCTCAGGCAAGGCCGAGCTGATAGCCTTGGATGAGAGAGGGCACGTAAGGATATACAGGAAGACCGGGCAAAAATGGGAAGAGGCGTGGAAGAGCCGGGAGTTTTTCGGCGGCACACTTGATTATATTGAGATGAACGACGGAGTGCCGGGCGCAAAGCCGATACCTGTCGAAACAAGGGCGTTTTCATTGGATACGGACAAGGACGGCAGGGTAGAGCTCGTAGTAAGGAGGAATATCCCCGGAGGCCTCGGAAGGATATCAGAGAGGCCGATGTCTTTTGTTACGGGCGCGGTCGTCTCTCTTGAGTGGGACAGTACTGGAGAGGACCTCGCTGAGAACTGGCGGACGAGGGACCTCAAGGGATACGTGGCTGATTTTGTCGTGGCTGACCTTGACAAGGACGGGGCGGACGAGATAACGCTCCTTGTAGTGGAAGGGACGGAAGGCGTGGGGTCGGCCCCAAAAAGTTATTTACTTTCTTACCGGTTGTCTATATAATCCCAAGTCCAGTCTCAAATAAGCCTCCCAAGACGGCGGTGTAGCTCAGTTGGCAGAGCAGGGGTCTCATAAGCCCCGCGTCCGTGGTTCGACTCCACGCACCGCCACCATTTGCTTTTTTTCGGAAAAATATCACAAGAAAAAACAGATTGATTACTTTCTGCGGAGAAGCTCGCTCAGGGCTTCTCCGCTCATAATCGCTTTGCGGGTTCAGGTTTGTAACCACTGCTGTCCAAGATAATCTAAGACCGTAACTCTCCTCCTTGCAAAACAAGGTTTTTGGACGGTCAAAACCGCATTTTCAAAACCAGGTTGCCCCTCTCTTTGCCGCTTCTCTTTGAAAATGCTGTCCAACTAAACAAACCCCATTGAAAGCTGCTCTGCCTCGACTGCAATCGGCGACGGCTCGAAGGGGTTGTCAATCCATATCCACAAGTCCCTGTAAGCAAAGAGGTTGTATCTCAACATGGCTACAAGATTTGACAGCGACCAGCCGAAACTCGAACGAAACTTTAAGTACTTAAGTACCAGTATAGCTATTAATGCTGTCCAAATCTGTATCATTAACGCGTTGGATGATGTCCCTACAAATGACTTTATTCTTAGGTT
>JBBTBW010000009.1:0-73164 GCA_038043525.1 Deltaproteobacteria bacterium
TGCGAGCCATACCCTAAATGCGCACGGAAAGTGCAAAGCAAGAGTCAGAGAGATAGTTTTTTGTAAATGGGTGCTGTCTTGTCGTTAAAAAAAGAACCCAAAAGGCGCACGAAGGCGCGGCAAAAGAAAAACATTCGGCGGGTGTGACCCGCCCTACCGTCTAACCTCTCCCGGCCTCCCCTTGTGAGTAAGGGGAGGAGCCAAGACAAAGCTACCGCCTTTGAATCTGCCTTTGCCTTGATACAAAACCCGGTGGCGGAGTTGCTTTGCCTTTGCCTCTAAAAACCCGGGTCATGGCGTAGCGAGCCTGACTGAGAGACGACAAGCAGGCTGTGGAATTTACTGCGAGTCGGCTCGAAAGCGATGCGAGCCATACCCAAAAGGCGCACGGAAAGTGCAAAGCAAGAGTCAGAGAGATAATTTTTTTGCAAATGGGCGCTGTCTTGTCGTTAAAAAATGAACCCAAAAGGCGCACGAAGGTGCGGCAAAAGTAAATCATTCGGCGGGTGTGACCCGCCCTACCGTCTGCGAGTCGGCTCGAAAGCGATGCGAGCCATACCCTAAATGCGCACGGAAAGTGCAAAGCAAGAGTCAGAGAGATATTTTTTATAAGGGCATCCGAGCCGTACCCGAAAAGCGCACGAGGCTGCGCAAAAATCTGCTTACTACTAACCCCTCCCAGCCTCCCCTTAGAGTAAGGGGAGGAGCCAAGACGGTACGAGGTGCCTCAAGCCCAGACAATTACTCAAGGCATCCGGCCTTTGCACTTCAGTGCTTATTAAGTTAAAAACCTTGTAAAATCCGATACTCTGATATAATATTAGCAGGATGAAGAAGGGGCTCCATGCCCTTTTAAGGTGTATTATCAGGTCAGGCAGAAGGCCTGGTTTTCAGTTTTTTTTGCTGTATACCGGTAAACATGGAGGTTGATATGCGCGAAAAAGTCATTATATTCGGTAAGGATACCTGACCGTATACAAACGCGGCCCGTGTGGAATACGCGCAAAAAGGTTTTGATGTCGAGTACGTAAACGTCAAGGCATCCGCCGAGAACATGGACAGGATGCTCAAGGCGTCCGGCGGCAGACGGGACGTTCCGGTTATAATTGAAGGCGGGATGATCATAGTCGGCTCCGGCGGCACCTGAGGGGTCTGACCAGGCCGGCAGTCTGTCGGCCATCCGGTAATTGTCATGTCCGTTGGATCAATCTGTTTGACCGCTCCACCATACGCGTCAGGGGCCGGTCCGAGGGTGAGTTATGGGCAAGAAGGTCTTAGTATTCCTGTTGCTCTTTCTGGTCACAGCATGCGCGTCTGACCCGCTGGCGCAGATCAACTTTTCGACACGCGAGTCGTTCAGGGCGAAAGAACTTGTCGCTAACGGCACAGTCAGGACCATCGGCCTCCTTACCGCGATGGAAGGCAAAGACGGCAACGGCAGCGAGTATAGAAGGCTCCTCGCCGACTTTATCGAGGAGTCGATAAGAAGCGACAGGCCTGACTTTACCATTACCCCGTACTGGGAGGGGCTCAACACGATAAACAGCAGGGGGCTAGCGCCTGACTACGCCTCGATGTTTACCCAGTACGCCTCTACCGGGATACTCGACAGCGCGGCGCTCAAAAAGCTCGGCGACGCCATGAAGGTGGATTATGTTATCCAGCCGAGGCTCGTGAACTTCCAGCAGAAGCAGTCAAACAGGTTCAGTGCGCTCGGCCTGACTCTATTCAAGACGCACGAGTCGGAGATAAAGATATATATCGAGATGTGGGACGTAAAGACCGGAAGGCTTGTCTGGATTGGCCTCAGTGAGGCCAATCTGGCCAGCGAAAAGTTCAGGGCAAGACCGATATCGTTTGAATCCGTCGCCAAGGTGGCGGTGTATAATCTTATAAAAAAAATACCATAAAAGAAGGGGGATGCGGGAAAGGACCATGGAAAGAACATTGTCGATCATCAAGCCGGACGGGGTAAGGAAGAACATAATTGGAGAGATAGTAAAAAGGTTTGAGGCAAACGGCCTCAAGATAGCCGCTATAAAAAAGGCCCATCTTTCCATTAAAGAGGCGCAGGGCTTCTACGCAGTCCACAGTCAGAGGCCGTTTTTCGCCTCTCTTACCGAGTTCATGACCTCAGGGCCTGTAGTGCTCATCGTCCTTGCCGGAGACGGCGCGATAAAGAAGAACAGGGACCTCATGGGCGCAACCGACCCGGCCAAGGCTGACGCAGGCACCATCAGAAAGGACTTCGCCGATTCCATCGAATCGAATATCGTACACGGCTCCGATTCGCCTGAGACAGCGGCCTTCGAGATAGGCTACTTCTTCAGCGAGACGGAGATATTCGCGTAAAGGGACTTTGTAGATGGAAGATATCGGCAGGCTAAAGGCCCATTACAACTTCACCTCAGGCGACGTCAGGAACCTCGTAAGGCTCAAGCCTGTGATGGAGAAGTACAAGGACTCGTTCGTGGTGGAGTTCTACAACTACGTCAAGAACTTCGAGGAGGCTGATAAATTCCTCAAGGACGAGGCGACTGTAAGAAAGCACCAGGACGCGCTCAAAATATGGCTGATGAACCTCTTTTGCGGCGACTATGCCGGCCGCTACTTCCAGGAGCTCGAGAAGGTCGGCATGGCGCACGTGAAGATAAACCTCCACGCGCACTACGTCAACGCGGCCATGCACTTCGTCAAGCACTTCATCCATGAGGCCATCGGCCGCGACATAGCCGACCCTGACGAGCGGGCTATCATAGGCCGCTCCGTAGACAAGATACTCGACATAAACCTCGACGTATTCACAAGTTCGTACATAGAGGAGGAGAAGAAGTTCTTCTTCTCCCAGAGGGTCGAATCGTACCTCATTCAGATCGCAAACCGTTTCTCGCACGGCCTCAACATAATCCTCGTACTCGGCCTTGTCATCCTCGGAGTGATGGTCATAGGGCTCTTCGCCTATGATCTGGCGCATATACTCGACGGCGGGGACTTTGAGAAGGCGCTCTTATCCACGCTCGGTAGCCTTCTCATGCTCTGGGTGGTAATAGAGCTGATGGATACCGAGATACGCCATCTTAAAGGCGGCAAGTTCGCGATAAAGGTCTTTATCAGCGTAGCGCTCGTCGCTGTCATCAGGAAGATACTCGTAGCGAGCTTGAAGAGCGGAGACGTAGGCGCGCAGATCTCGCTTGTAGCTGCCGTAGCGGTCCTCGGTGTCGTCTACTGGCTCATATCGAAGGTCGAGAAGTAGGCATTTTTTTTCGAATTGTCGTTGCTGGATTTTTGCGCACCCGGCCTGATATCTCTATGAAGGCCTATATTAAAAGGGCCGCGTTGGTTGCTGATTTTTTTGCCTCAGATAGCGCCATGATCTTGCAGCAGTCTCAGTTTACGGACATAGCGGCTCCATGCGCTGATGGGAGCTTGCAGGCTGCTGAAAAAGCCCTTATGCCGCGTTTGCATCAAAGCTCGTCCTTGCGGCGTATGTAAAAACATGCCGCATCCCTCGCTTCTCAATGCCTCGCATCCGGAGCTTTTTGAGCGGCTTGAGCAGATCGCATGCCTCAATAAATCGTTTGAAAACAGTTTTTAGGCCTTCTACTTTATGACTATCGGAATATATGAAAAATCTGCGTGACATGACATACGCCGAGATGCTTGAAGAAGTGCTCAGGCTCGGTGAGAAACCCTACAGGGCGATACAGATGTACGCCTGGATATATCGGAGGCGCGTTCCCGATATAGACTCCATGACAGATATCTCCAAGGTCTTCAGGGAGAAGATGAAAGAGGAGTTCTGCATCGGTGCGGATAAAGTGGTCGCTGTAACCGAATCCGTTGACGGCACAAGGAAGTTCTTGACTGAGCTCGCTGATAGTTCGAGGGTCGAATCGGTCCTCATACCGGAGGCGGACAGGCTGACGCTTTGCGTCTCCACGCAGGCCGGGTGCGCCATGGCCTGCCGCTTCTGCATGACAGGCGCCGGCGGTTTCATAAGGAACCTTACGCTCGCTGAGATGACAGGGCAAGTCTTCTCGGCATTCGGCATCTTGAAGGGAGACGAGAGGGTAACGAACATCGTCCTTATGGGCATGGGCGAGCCTCTTGCCAACTATGACAACGTAGTAAGGTTTGCAGGTGTGCTCGTCGACACAAAGGGGCTGAGCATATCTCATAACAAGGTGACGGTCTCGACAGTGGGGCTTGCCCCTGAGATAAAAAGGTTCGCTTCGGACGCGACCGTGAACCTGGCGGTCTCACTAAACGCCACTACGGACGAGGTCAGAAGCCGCATAATGCCCATCAACAAGAAGTACCCGCTCGAAGCCCTCCTCGACGCGATGAGGACCTATTCGGCAGGGACCAGGAAGCATATTACGATAGAGTATGTGATGATCAAGGGCTTAAACGACACGCTCGATGATGCCAGGAGGCTCACAAGGCTTCTGAAGGGCATCCCATGCAAGATAAACCTGATACCCTTTAATCCGTATCCCGGCTCCCCGTTCGAGCCTCCGGTCCAGGAGAGGATAGTCTCCTTCGCGAACATCATCAAGGATGCCGGTCTGGTGGCGGTAGTAAGGGCCAGCAAAGGGTCTGATATACAGGCCGCATGCGGGCAGCTCAAGGGCAGCTACGAGTAGTCAGCGGCAAGGGCGCCTAGGCCAAGCTGGGCCTGTAAAAACAGGTTGACCGTCGCTCCGTCTGATGGTAAAGGTTAGCAGTGTTGCGCTGGATGGGCGCGGATATAAAACACTTAAGGAGACGCGGATGAGCGTTATAGGGATAATAGGCGGCAGCGGTCTTTATGAGATGGAAGGTCTTAAGGATGTAAAGTCCGTCAGGGTAGCTACCCCCTTCGGCGACCCGTCTGACGAGTATATAACAGGGACCCTCGGCGACGTGAAGATGGTATTCCTGCCGAGGCACGGCAAGGGCCACAGGTTCATGCCTTCCGAGGTCAATTACCGCGCCAACATCTACGGTATGAAAAAGCTCGGCGTCGAGCGCATCATATCTGTCTCTGCCGTAGGCTCCATGAGAGAAGAGATAGCCCCCGGCCACATAGTCATAGTCGATCAGTTCTTCGACAGGACAAAGGGCAGGCCGAGTACGTTTTACGGCAATGGCGTCGTAGGCCATGTGGAGTTTGGCGACCCTGTATGCGCGAACCTGAGCTCGACGCTCTACGGCGCGGCAAATGACGCAGGCGCGACCGTGCACATGGGCGGGACGTATATCTGCATAGAAGGCCCCCAGTTTTCCACAAAGGCCGAGTCGAGGATCTACAGGGGATGGGGCGTCGATGTGATAGGCATGACCAACATCCCTGAGGCGAAGCTCGCCCGAGAGGCCGAGATATGTTACGGGGTGCTCGCCCTTTCAACGGATTACGACTGCTGGCATACGACCGAAGAACCTGTTACCGTCGAGATGATCATAGCAACGCTTAGCGCCAACGTGAAGATGGCCAGAGAGATCATCAGGCAGGCCGTTCCGAGGATAGCCTCTAAGCGCGAGTGCAAGTGCGCAACCGCCTTGAAGTTCGCCACCATCACAGACAAGAATGCGATCCCTGAAAAGACAAGAGAGGATCTCGGTCTCCTCATAGGCAAGTACCTGTAATGCGTCTGTGCTTTGGCCGGAGGCGATGCCGGGAAGGCACTGGGCGTAACGAGATGACAGCCCTGCGTTCGCGCGAGATACCGGGCGCAAGGTCAGGCAAAGGCGCTACCTGAGCCTGTAAGCGTCTTGATAAGATTGTTTTTGCGGCGCGTAGGTTGCGCCTGACAGTCCAGATAAAAGAGGTAAAGGAGAGTCTCCAATGTCCATGCTTGTAGTAGGTTCCGTTGCGTTTGATTCGGTCGAGACCCCGTTCGGAAAGGCAGAAGAGGTCCTTGGCGGTTCCGCCACTTATTTCTCTACATCAGCCAGCTATTTTACAGATCTCCGCCTTGTCGCGGTAGTAGGCGAAGACTTCCCTGACGAGCATGTCTCAGCGCTCTCAGGCAGGGGTGTAGACGTGCAGGGACTACAAAAAGTGCCGGGAAAGACCTTCAGATGGAAGGGGTACTACGGTTTTGACCTCAATCAGGCGCATACGCTCGAGACGCACCTGAACGTATTCAGCACCTTTAACCCTGAGATCCCTGAGAGCTACAAGGACTCTGAGTTCGTATTTCTGGCGAACATAGACCCTGAGCTCCAGATGAAGGTCCTGGATCAGGTGAGAAAGCCCAGGTTTGTAGCCTGCGATACGATGAACTTCTGGATAGAAGGTAAGCCAGAAGCGCTCAAGGCGCTTTTGAAGCGCGTTGATATGTTCGTGATAAACGAGGGAGAGGCCCGTGAGCTCGCGAAAGAGGCGAGCCTCGTGAAAGCGGCAAAGATAATCCTCGGCTTCGGCCCGAAGATGCTTATCATCAAGAGGGGCGAGTACGGCTCTCTTCTTTTTAACGGCGGCTCTGTATTTTCCGCCCCGGCCTTTCCGCTCGAAGAGATATTCGACCCGACAGGCGCAGGCGACAGCTTCGCCGGAGGGGTCATGGGACACCTGGCCTCTACAGGAGACCTGAGCGAGTCCGGCATCAGGAAGGCAATTATCTTCGGGTCTGTTATGGCGTCTTTCAACGTCGAGGCCTTCAGCCTTAACAGGTTGAACTCCCTGACGCAAAAGGATATAAACACCAGGTATTCGGAGTTTAAGGTGTTGACCCATTTTGAAGATATATGATATGATTCCATTACTTAGGCTTTAGCCTGCGTTCAAGCCGACCTTTAAGTATCGAACCTGTGAGGCCTATGAAAAAGATCTTTTGGAGCGTATTTCTTGCGGCGGCCGTCCTGGGGGCCTCGTCATGCGGCCCCTCGCTCAAGCAGAGAAAGGAAGAGGCGGCCATCCATTACAGGATAGGCGCCGTCCATCTTAACGACAAGAACTACACCGAGGCCCTCAAGGAGCTCACTCAGGCGGTTGAGAAGTATCCTGACGACGCCAATTACCACAACGCCCTCGGTCTCGCCTACTTCTACAGGAAGATGAACCGGGAGGCTATCGTCTCCATGAAAAAGGCGGTAGAGCTCAACCCCAGGTTCTCCGAGGCCCATATCGCGCTCTCAGCCGTCTATCTTGAGGAGGGCCGCTGGGACCCTGCGATAGTCGAGGCAAGGGAGGCGCTCACCAATATCTTCTACTCTACGCCTGAGTACGCGTACTTCAATATCGGCAGGGCTTATTTCAGCAAGGGCGACTACCCTGGCGCGATCGAGAGCTACAAAAAGGCGCTGGGAGCTAATCCTGATTACGCTGTCGCGTACTATAATCTCGGCATGGCATTCGATAAGACGGATAACGTCAGGGACGCGGTCTCGGCATACGATACGGCTGTCAAGATATTCCCTGATTATATCGACGCGTACTTCGCTCTCGGCCTAGACTACATAAAGCTCAAGAACAATGCAGGCGCTGAGCAGGCATTCGGCCAGGTCATAATGATAGCCCCGACCTCTGAAAAGGCACAGTCGGCAAGGCAGTATATCGATCTGCTGAAATAGTCTCTCTATGCGTTTTTAAGTCTCTGTACCGGGCGGGAGTCTCAGGCTTGAAGTCGTCTCTGTTGATACTGGTACGGCCCTGTAGATGCAGGGTGCTGATGTTTCATGCGGCCGGTCTGCTCGGCCTTGATATGCGATATGAAAATCAAACGCATTATGCGAAAGTATAAGGTATCTGACCTATGGAAAGTCCCGGCGAATACCTGAGGCGCGAAAGGGAACTCAGGCGCGTAAGTCTCACCAAGATATTCGAGGTCACCCGTGTGCCTGTAAAGGCGCTCGAAGCGCTCGAAGCCGATAACTACGAGAATCTGCCGCACCCTACCTTTGTCAAGGGTTATATAAAATCCTATTGCAAGGCCCTTGGCCTCGATGAAAACGACGCAGTGCTCCGCTATGAGATTTATCTAAGGGAGAACGCGCCGGATAAGCCTGAAGCGCACAAGGTCAAGGGCGCCCTGCACAGGAAGCTGGTAATACCTGATGACGAGCGTCTATCGTTTTTGAGGCTCTCTAGATCTGCCCGCACATATCTCATCTACGGCGCAGTCGGAATAGTCCTGATATTAGCCGGGTATCTCTTCTTTTCCGGCGACCCTGATACAGTTGCGCCTGAGCCACAGGCCGCTCTCGAGCAGTCAGCTCCGCCTGCCCCCGCACTGCAGAGTTCCGAGCCGCCGCAGACCGAGGCAGGCACGGCTTCTACCGAGGTGAAGGTCTCGGTTGATGACGCCTCAGTGCCCCCGTCAGGTCAGGCCGGTTTGAGCGCAGGCAGGCATACGCTCTCGGTCACGGCGCGAGAGGTCGCGTGGATAAAGATCAGGATAGACGGCAAGGAAGCGACTGAGGTCATATTGAAGGCAGGGGAGTCTTTTTCATGGGACGCCGCAGAGACGTTCTCGCTCCTTGTTGGAAACGCAGGCGGCATTGACATGGTCTACGACGGCGCAAAGTTACCTCCGCTCGGCAAGTCCGGCGAGTCGGTAAGCATCAGGCTTCCGCGCGCGAAGGCTTCGCAGGCGGGTGAGGGGCCAAAGCCGGCTGACGTAAAGGGCGCGAACGGCGCGGGTGCCGGGAAAAAGCCTCAGCCAGGACTGACAGAGCCTGCCGGGACCAACCGGCAGTAGCGGACCACTCACGAGTATTCCCAAGGAGAGGCGATGGAAAACATCATAAGGTGCAGGAAGTGCGGCAAGAAGATGAAGTCGGCCAGGGTGGATGACTACAGGCTAAAGCTTTCTTGTGAGTGCGGCTTTTCCGAGTACAGGACCGCCCCGGCCGCGACCAAGGCGATAAACCCGCATTTTTCAAGGGAGAGCCTCCTGCCCCTTACCTTTGATCACGCAGGCAGGTTTTTCGTCGAACAGCAGGCAGACAGGGAGCAGAAGGAGATCATAACCCTTGAAGAGATAAGCATGCTCGCCTCTTCTGACTACGACCTTGATGAGGTGCTCACTATGGTCGTTGAAAAGACCGCCAGGAGGCTCGGCGTCGATATATGCTCCATATATCTCTGGGACGGGGAGTATCTCGTCCTGCGCGCAACGTACGGCCTCTCCAAAGAGGCTGTCGGAAAGGCGCGGCTGAAGATAGGCGAGGGCATTACAGGCTCTGCCGTACAAGAGAAAAAACCGCTCCTTATCGAGGACATCTCAAAGGATCAGCGCTACAGGTACTTCGCCGAGACAAAGGAAGAGCAGTACAGGATCAAGACCATGTACTCTTATCCGATATTTTCCGGGAGCGAGCCGTTCGGGGTCTTAAACGCCCAGACCGTTGTTACAAGGGAATTTACCCAGGACGAGATATCTTTCGTATCCGTTATAGCCAACCTTATACTCGGCGCTGTCAAGATGAGAAAGAGACGCTGATGTTGCCGGGCCTCAGGGACCCCGAAGGCCGTGTTCGCAGTCTGATATGCGGCCGGCCGTTTATTGGCCGGTCGCAGGCAGGCGGCGCCGGGTTCATCTCCATCCTCCTCATACTCCTTATCATCACCGCAGGCATCTACTACTATAAAACAACAAAGACAGGAGAGGTCGAAGACCTCTCTGCGTTACCAGTCGCTGAGCTTGATCCGGCCCAAACTCTTGAGTTCAAGGCAGACGACGCGCCTGTCATCATAGAGGAGACGACTGAGAACGGCGCGACCGACCCTGCTATTCATGAGGCGGCCAAGGCCTACAAGGAAGGCGATTATGAAAGGGCAATAGTCCTTTTGCGCGAAGCCCTCGGCCGTTCTCCCGGATCTGACGTTGTGAAGTCCGCTCTTGCCAGGTCCATTAACAGGGCGTCCCTCGATCTTTACAATGGCGGAGATTATTCCGGCGCAAGACAGATGCTTATAGAGGCTGTGGCACTTGCCCCGGATGAGACGATCCTTGAAAACCTCGTCAACGTCCAGATCAGGCTAGATGATCTGCGTGGCGCGGCCTCGACCATTGAAAGGGTTGGCGTAAAGGCGGAAAATAAAAAGACGCTTTACAATATCTATATCCGTCTCGGCAGGCAGAGACTGGACGCCGGCGATCCGTCTTCCGCGCTCGAATATTACGAGAAGGCTTCTGCCATCGACTCGCATGATCAAGGCCTCATGGCCGCCATTGCATCTCTTGAGAAGGAGACTTCCGTAGAGGCCGGGATGGGAGCGACCGATAACCGCCACTTCGTCGTCAAGTTCGACGGGGGAGAGAACGCCGTCGCAGGCCACCTGATAGGGATACTTTTAGAGGAGGCATACTCCAAGGTTGGCGCTGATCTGAATTTTTATCCTGAAGAGAGGATAGAGGCTGTTCTGTACTCGAGGGAGAATTTCAGGGACATTACAAGAAGCCCTTCCTGGGCTGGCGCGATCTACGACGGCAGGATAAAGGTGCCTGCAGGCGGCGTAACGGAAAAGACCCAGGCGCTCGAAGCCGTCTTGTTCCATGAGTACACGCACGCGATAGTCCACAGGCTATCCGCCGGAAGGGCCCCTGTCTGGCTGAATGAAGGGATAGCGCAGTACGAGGAGGGAAGGACGTCCTCATCTTATTCGACGGAGCTTGGCGAGGCGGCCTCGGCAGGCGCTTTGAGATTGAGA
Organism: Deltaproteobacteria bacterium; assembly: GCA_038043525.1. Classification (GTDB taxonomy): domain Bacteria; phylum Desulfobacterota; class GWC2-55-46; order GWC2-55-46; family GWC2-55-46; genus JBBTBW01. Next base: position 10,640 of record JBBTBW010000009.1, read on the forward strand.
GCGCTTGAGGGTTCATTTATGGGCCTGTCCTCTCAGTCTGCTCAGGGAGCGTATCTCGTAAGCCTCTCGGCAACTGAGTATATCATCAGGGAGTTCGGTCTTTTTTCAGTGAGGAAGATCCTTGAGAATATCGGTTCAGGCATGTCCACCCCTGAGGCGATCTCAGCCGCTATCTACCTTTCTTATGACGATCTGGAGAAGAGTTGGGTCGAGTCACTGAAAAGATAAAGCGCAGGCGGGTCGAGTCCAGGGAGAGCCTCGATCGAAATCTCTTGAAATGGCCTTTCGGATGGTATAATTTAAAACATTAAAATTCGCGTGGAGGTATCCGGAGAAGATGGCAATGAAAGATATGTCGAAGAGATACGTACTAGTAGGCGCATGCGCCCTTGTGATAGGGCTTGCCGGTTGCGGCGAGAAAAAGTCGCAGGAAGTCCCTGCGACGGAGCAGCAGGCCGCAGTACCTCAGGAGGCCCCAGCAGGTCAATCCGGTGCAGATGCGCAGTTGCCGTCCGGTCACCCGCAGACAGCTCCAACCGAGGGCGGACAGCCAGGAGCACAGCCGAAGGTCGACCACGGCACGATAAAGACGCAGAAGGTCGTAAAGCTTTCCGACGAGGTAAAGGCCAAGTGGAAGGAAGTAAAGATGGAGATAACCGAGACCGCCTCAAAGTCCAAGGACGTAGTGGCGATCAAGGTCGGAAGCGCGGCGAAGCTCAAGAAGGATGGTTTCAGCCTGAGGGTCGAGGCCTTCGTGCCTGACTACTCCATAGCTGAGAACAGGATAGAGTCAAGGTCTAACGAGGCGAAGAACCCGGCTGTGCTGGTAGAGCTGTTGAGCGGTGACAAGTCCGTTGCCAAGGGCTGGATATTCAGGGACTACCCTGAGTTCAACTCCTTCAACGATCCAAACGTACAGCTCAAGCTCGTAGCCCCTGGCGCTGACAAGGCCGCCGCAAAGAAGTAAGAGGCCGTCTCGAGTCTGGTAAGGATTATTAGACATGGGGCCTGCGCGTACGGCCCCATGTCTGTTTTTTTGTCAGTCGCTTTACCCTTTGACATTGGCATTGAATCGTGTTTTATTTAACAGTCCCGGGGTAAGCCGTTCTCAGGCGGAGCCGGTTCTGTTACGACTGGCATTGCTTTTCTGTTCGTCGTCGGTGTATCAGCTGTATCAGCGTTGCAGTATATGGAGAGGTGCCCGAGTGGCCGAAGGGGTACGACTGGAAATCGTATGTACGGTAAAACGTACCGAGGGTTCGAATCCCTCCCTCTCCGCCATTTAAAAGTCTCCTGATCAGCAGAGGGGTTCGAAGCTGTCCGAGCGCCGTAGCAATAGATGTGAATCTTGTCTTTATTGTAGTGACGCGTGCGTGTTATACTGGAGAGGTGTCCGAGAGGCTGAAGGAGGCTGACTCGAAATCAGTTGTTCCGTTTACACGGAACCGGGGGTTCAAATCCCTCCCTCTCCGCCATTTAAAAGCCTCCTGACCAGCAGAGGGGTTTGAAGCCGTCCGAACGCCGACCGAAAAGGGAGGATGAGGGCGCAGGAAGCGACCGGAAGTGAGGATGGGGGGCTGTACGGCGCGAGACAGGACGTCGAGCGAAGGTAAGCCAAATCCCTCCCTCTGGGCCATTTAAAGACCTCCGGATCTATTGTGGGTTTTGAAGTCGTTAAGCGTATGGTCTGGCAGGTCGTTCATGTAGTCGGTTTGCGGTAACTGTTGATAGCTGGGTCTTGCGCAATGGGGGGCTGCAAATCCCGCCAGGTCCGGAAGGAAGCAACGGTAGCGGTTTTCCCTCATGTGCCGCAAGGGTGCCTAGCTATCAACAGTGCCCGCAAGCGTTGTTAAATCGTCGATGTCTTGCAGTTCAAGCCGGCCGCCTTACAGGATGCTTAGACCCGATGTCTTCATACCAGGTTATAGCAAGGAAGTGGAGGCCTGGCTTATTTGAGCAGATCGTAGGCCAGTCCCACATAACAAGGACCCTCACGAACGCCGTGACCATGGGCCGGATAGCCCATGCTTATCTTTTTTCTGGCCCCCGCGGGGTCGGTAAGACCACCGCCGCAAGGATCTTTTCCAAGTGCCTCAACTGTGCCGAAGGCCCGACCCCAACCCCATGCAACTCGTGTTCGTCCTGTAAATCGATAACCTCAGGATCTTCTGTCGATGTCCTTGAGATAGACGGAGCGTCCAATAACGGCGTCGATAATATCCGTGAGATAACCGAGTCGGTAAGGTACGTCCCCAGCGAGGGGAGATATAAGATATATATCGTGGACGAGGTCCACATGCTCTCTACCCCTGCCTTCAACGCGCTCTTAAAGACGCTTGAAGAGCCCCCGGCGCACGCCGTCTTCATCTTCGCCACAACCGAGATCCATAAGATCCCTGCGACCATACTCTCCAGATGCCAGAGGTTTGACTTCAAGCGCATCCCATTTCGCGAGATCCAGGCGCACCTTAAGAAGGTCGTAACCGTTGAGGGGATAGCCTTCGAGGAAAAGGCGCTCTTTACTATCGCCAGGGAGGCGGACGGATCCCTCAGGGATTCGCAGTCTCTCCTCGAGCAGGCTCTCGCGTTTGCCGGAGGGGATCTCAGGGACGAGCACGTCACCGAGGCCCTCGGGTTGATGGACAGGAGCGTTCTTTATGAGATCTCCTCGGCGATCCTTTCGAACGACACCAGGGCCTGCCTGAATATTGTTGAAAAGATATATGATTTTGGTTATGATTTAAAGAGGGCCACAGCCGATCTTCTTGAGCACATCAGGGACCTTGCGGTCCTGAAGGTCTCTGGCGATGCCTCTCTTTTGAACCTCCCTGACAGCGAGGTCGAGCGTCTGAGGGAGATCTCCGGTCCGGTAGGCATCGAGCGGCTCCATCTGCTCTTCGGGGTGATATCCAAGGGGTATGAAGAGGTCTCAAGGTCCTCTTCTCCCCGTTTTTCGCTTGAGATGGCCGTTCTAAGGGCGGCGCATATAAGCGCCGTCGAGCCGATAGCGGAGTTGATGGCACGGCTCGAAGGATTGCGTCAGGGGCCGGGTTCGCCGTCCCAGACGCAGCGCCAGTCGTCTGCAAACGTAAACTCGCAGACAGCATCTGCTGCTAGGGCCAGCGTCCCTACAGTTCCTCAGGCACAGGCTCAGGGCGCGCAGTATCATCAGGACCCCGGTCCTGATAAGAAGGCCGGCACAGTGCAGGAAGCGGAGCGCTCCGTAGAGGGGCTCGTCGAGTATATAGTCAAAAACCTCCGCCAGCTTTCAGACCCTGTCAGGTCGGCGGCATTCAAGGTCTCCGGTGATACCGTGGAGATAACTGCGGCAGCTGACAAGTTTTTCTCTTTAGACATGAAGAAGGAACAGATAGAGTCTGTCTGCGCCGATTATTTTTCCAGACGCATGAAGGTAAGCATGACAAGCTCAGGAGCGCCGGTCGCCGATAAAAAAAAAGATGACGACCCGATCATAAAAGACGCGCTCAGGATATTAGAGGGCAGGGTCATTGATGACAGGAGGAGAACAGATGCCTAAGAACTTGGGCAACCTTATGAGGCAGGCCCAGAAGATGCAGGAAAAGATGGCTGAGATGCAGAAAGACCTTGCGTCAAGGACCATCGAGGCTTCTTCCGGAGGCGGCATGGTCACGGCGGTCGTAAGCGGCGCTCAGGAGATCATATCCCTCAAGATAGACCCGACGGTCGTCGACCCCAAGGACGTGGACATGCTCCAGGACCTTGTTATGGCGGCGGTTAACGAAGGAATGAGAAGAAGCAAGCAGATGATGGCGGATGAGATGTCAAGCCTGACGTCAGGGCTCGGCATGAACATACCGGGGCTGTTTTAAAGCAGGGCCGTTTGGCAGCAGCCTCCGGCGATAAAACAAGAAAATTCGTAGCGGCGTTTGATGGCCGATAATCCGGATCAGGGACGCCGTAGCGGTTAAAAGACAGGTCGAATTGCAGTACGCAGAACCAATTGACAGGCTTATAAAGGCGTTTTCAAGGCTCCCCGGCGTAGGCGAGAAGTCCGCGACGCGCCTTGCCATGTACATCTTGAACGCAAACAGGCAGTACGTGAACGAGCTTACCGAGAGCCTTGTCGGCGTAAAGGAAAAGGTCTCTTTATGCTCGGTCTGCATGACGTTTTCGGATATCGACCCGTGCGCTATATGCGCGGGCCATTCAAGGGACCTGTCTTCAATATGCGTCGTATCTGATTATAAAGACATGATGGCCCTCGAATCCATGGGCGGATACAAGGGTACGTATCATATACTGCATGGCAATCTCGCCCCGTTAAAGGGCATAGGCCCTGACGAGCTTAAGATCAGGGAGCTTGCACAAAGGGTCTCTTCAGGCGCGGTGAACGAGGTCATCCTTGCCACCGGCCTTGATGCCGAGGGCGAGACGACGGCCGTATACCTCTCGCGTCTTTTGAAGCCTTCGGGCGTGAAGCTCACCCGCATCGCCTCAGGGATACCGGTAGGCAGTTTTGTCGAGTACATGGACGGGGCGACGCTCGTAAGGGCGATGGACGGCAGGAGAGAAGTATAAGGTTGTTTTTAATGCAGGGTCGCAGGGCCAAATACAGGCATCAGCGCCGCCAAGCGGCATAAAAAAACCAGAGGGAAAGCACACGTCATGGAAAAGTACATCGAAGTAAGATGGCATGGCAGGGCCCAGCAGGGTGTTGTCACCGCAGCCAAGATACTCGGGGAGGCTTCCCTGAGGTCCGGCAAATATGTACAGGCATTCCCTGAGTTCGGCCCTGAGAGGATGGGGGCGCCGGTAAGGGCGTACAACAGGATATCAGACGACCCGATAAGGCTCCATTGCCAGGTCACCGAGCCGCAGTACATCCTGATAGCCGACCCTACGCTTATCTCAGTGGTCAACGTCACAGAGGGCGCTCCGGAAGATGCTGTCTATGTTGTAAATACACCGAAGAGCCCGGCAGAGATGAAGGATATCCTCGGTCTTAAAGGCAAAAAGGCAAAGGTCTTTACGCTCGACGCGGTGAATATATCCATTGAGACCATCGGCAGGGTGATGCCTAACACCCCGCTTCTCGGCGCGCTTGCAAAGGCGACAGGTTGTATCACCATGGAAGCGCTTATCGACAACTTTAAAGAAAACTACTCCAAGAAATTCAGCCCGGCTGTCGTTGAAGGCAACGTCACCGCCATGCAACGCGGGTATTCGGAGTTGAAAGGGGAATAATGGATATGGGAAAGAAGGGATCTTTGCCCCATGGCGGGGTGATAAAAGGCGGCACTGCCGACGATTACCAGACAGGCGGCTGGAGAAAGCTCCGCCCGGTACTTAATAAGGATAAATGCACTAATTGCCTTATCTGCTGGGTGATGTGTCCTGATTCAGCCGTTATAGTCGAGGACGGCAAGATGGTAGGGTTCGACATGGAGCACTGCAAGGGATGCGGCATCTGCGCCGTTGAGTGCCCTGACAAGGTAAAGGCAATAAAGATGGAAGAGGAGGCCGAGTAATGGCTATAACCGTAAACAAGAACCAGGTATGCCTGACAGGCAACTCAGCCATCGCCTACGCGATGAAGCAGATAAATCCTGACGTATGCCCTATATATCCGATCACCCCTTCGACGCAGGTCGTAGAGGACTTTGCAGGCTACGTTGCCGACGGAAAGGTCACAAGCGAACTTATAACAGTAGAGAGCGAGCACTCCGCCATGTCTGCCTGCATCGGGGCCTCGGCCGCAGGCGCCAGGGTCATGACAGCGACATCGTCGCAGGGCCTCGCCCTCATGTGGGAGATGCTTTATATCGCCTCAGGCATGAGGCTCCCTATAGTCATTACAGACGTGAACAGGGCGCTTTCCGCCCCGATAAACATCCACTGCGACCATTCTGATTCGATGGGCGCCAGGGATTCGGGCTGGATACAGTTATACTCAGAGACGGTGCAGGAGTCGTATGACAACCTTTTTCAGGCCGTTAAGATAGCCGAGGACTCAGGCGTTCTCCTGCCGGCGATGGTATGCCTCGACGGGTTCATCACCAGCCACGCCATAGAGAACCTGACCTTGATAGATGATGCTGACGTAAGGTCGTTCATAGGAGAGTACAGGCCGGCAACGAGCCTGCTCGATACCGACAACCCGACTACATTCGGGGCGATGACGCTCCAGGATACGTACATGACCTTCAAGCACCAGCAGTCGCAGGCGATGGCCGGGGCTAAGGATGTCGCAATAAGGGTAGCCAAGGAGTTCGGCAAGAGGTTCGGCCGCGAGTACGGCCTCTTTGATGCTTACAGGCTCGATGACGCCGATGTCGCTATCGTGATATTGAACTCGGCGGCAGGCACTACGAAGGTCGCGGTCGACGAGCTACGGGCGAAAGGCCTGAAGGTCGGCGTATTGAGGCCTCGTCTTTTCAGGCCCTTCCCGTTCGGCGAGATAGCTGAAGCTCTCAAGGGCTGTAAGGCTGTAGCAGTCCTTGACAGGGCCGATTCGATGAACGGCTTCGGAGGCCCGGTATTCAACGAGATCCGCTCCGCTCTGTACGACCTCGACAAAAGGCCTAAGATCGTAAGCAGGATCTATGGTCTTGGCGGCAGGGACTACAAGGTGAAAGACGCCATTGAGGTATTCGCCGAGCTTGGAAAGATAGCGCAGACCGGTCAGATAGAGACGCTTCTGAAGTACATAACGATGGGATAGCCCAGAGCGCCCTCTTGCGGCTCTCATCGGCAGAGGTCACGGCATCAGGCGGATACATAAAAAAACACCCCAAAGCGGGTTTTCAAAGAGGTATGAGAGATGGCCACACTAAAGGAACTGTCAAAGCAACAGGAGCTGCTCACAGGCGGCCACAGGCTATGCTCAGGCTGCGGCATACCGCCGATAGTCAGGCTTATACTGCGCGCGGCAAACGGCCCGGTGGTGGCCACTACCGCGACCGGATGCCTTGAGGTCGGCACCACGGTGTACCCTTACTCGGCGTGGAGGATCCCGTGGATCCACTCGGCGTTCGAGAACGCTGCGGCCACCATAAGCGGCATTGAGACCGCGTACAGGGCATTCAAGAAGCAGGGCAGGATCCCGGCCGATAAGAATATAAAGTTTGTCGCCTTCGGCGGTGACGGCGGCACTTATGACATCGGCATCCAGGCCCTTTCCGGCGCGCTTGAGAGGGGGCATAACTTCCTCTACGTCTGCTATGACAACGGCGCGTACATGAATACAGGCATACAGCGCTCGAGCGCCACCCCGTTCGGCTCCAACACCACTACGTCGCAGGCTGGCGAGGTAATACCCGGCAAGCTCGAGTGGAGGAAGGACCTCACGAGGATAGTCGTCGCGCACAACATACCGTACGCCGCCCAGACCTCTCCTAGCAACTGGTCAGATCTTTCCAAGAAGGCTGAGAAGGCTATGGCCACAAACGGCCCGACGTTCATGAACGTCATGTCTCCGTGCCCGCTCGGATGGTACACCAAGCCTGAAGACTCCATGAAGCTTGCGAGGCTTTCCGTCGATACCTGCTACTGGCCCCTTTACGAGGTCGAAGACGGGGTGTTGAGGGTCACTTACAGGCCCAAGGAGAAGAAGCCTCTTGTAGACTGGCTGAAGCCGCAGGGGAGGTTCAAGCACCTGTTCAAGCCGGAGAACCAGCACCTTCTCGAAGAGTTCCAGAAGAGGGTTGATCTCGAGTGGAACAGGCTCCTCGATCTCGATGGCAAGCGCGTTTAAGGACCGGTCTCTGACGCATAAATCTGTTTTTACCTGATGGCCCTGCGCGCCGCTTGAGCGGCGCGCAGGCATTAGGGACGCTGTGCGGCAGTTGGCGGCTTGTGCCGGTCGAATACGATATACATGCGTGACGGTCTGTCAGTCGCGATGGCCGTCGTAGCAAGTGGCCTGTCATGAATATCAAAAGCCCTGATGGATCATAGCCGCCGGTCCCTTGCATATATTATAATCAACGTCTGAACCCGGCCTCATTCCCTTTTACATAAGGAAACATAATGTCTCAGAGCTCTTTTATAATGTATGACGAAGAGTACAAGGAGATCACCGCTGCGGTGGACAAACTCCTTGTCGAGGCTAACGCCAAGTGTGTCTACCTCGTCGACAAGGATGGGCAGCTGATAACATCAAGCGGCGAGACAAGGGACATAGACGCTACCTCTCTGGCCTCGCTCACAGCAGGCAACATCGCCGCCACAGGCGGGCTTGCCAAGCTTATCGGCGAAAAGGAGTTCTCGATATTATTCCATGAGGGCGAGCGGGATAACCTCCACATCTCAGTCGTCGGACAGCGGGTGATACTCGTCGTGATCTTCGATAAGCGGTCATCGCTCGGCCTTGTAAGGCTGAGGGCAAAGAAGGCGAGCGACGAGCTTGGCAGGACGATACAGAAACTCCTTGTAAGGATGGAGGGCGGGGCCGAGCAGGAGAGCCTCTTGCAGGAGATAACAGACGACGATATAGAGAAGCTTTTTCACTGAGCGCATTCCGGCAGGTTTTCCGGGCAGTCAGTATGAGCGTTGATTCGCATCCTGCGTCGTGGCAGGGCCTTAAAATAACCGATTTTTTACCGTTTGTCGGGCAGATACCGCACCCATGTCATTTATAAACTATTCTTCAAGGGAAATTAACTGCAAGATAGTGTACTACGGGCCGGGGCTATGCGGCAAGACCACTAATCTTCAGTTTATCTACAAAAAGACGCGTCCTGAGGCGAAGGGCAAGATGATCACCCTTGCCACAGAGACTGAGAGGACGCTTTTTTTCGATTTTCTTCCGCTATCCCTCGGAGACATCAAGGGCTTCAAGACAAGGTTTCACCTCTACACCGTTCCCGGTCAGATATTCTATGACGCCTCCAGAAAGCTCATATTGAAGGGCGTCGACGGCATAGTCTTTGTCGCCGATTCCCAGATCGAGAGGATGGACGCCAACATAGAGAGCTACGAGAACATGCATATTAACCTGGAAGAGCAGGGCTACAGCCTCTCCAACATACCGCACGTCATACAATACAATAAAAGGGACCTGTCCGGCGTAGTGCCGGTTGCCGAGTTGAAAAAGGTCTTAAACGCCGAAGGTGTGCCGGACTTCGAGGCAGTAGCCTCGGACGGGACGGGCGTATTCGAGACGTTGAAGGCTATCGTCAAACTTGTCCTTATAGAGCTTAAGAAGGGTTCATAACAGAGAATATCGGAGGGTAGTACGCTATGGGATTGAGGGATGATCTGACGAAGGGCGTTACCGCGGCTATGAAGTCGGGTGAAAAGGAGCGCCTGTCTACCTTGCGTATGCTTCTGAGCGCGGTAAAGTACAAAGAGGTAGATGCCAAGCATCAGCTATCTGATGAAGAGGTCTGGCAGGTAACCTCGACGCTTATAAAGCAGAGGCAGGACTCTGCCGAGCAGTTCACGAACGGAGGCAGGCCTGAGCTCGCAGCCAAGGAATTGAGCGAGATAGAGGTTTTAAAGGCGTTTTTGCCTCCACAACTCGGGGCGGATGAGATAAGGGAGATAGTGAAAAAGGCCGCTGCTGATACAGGGGCCGCAGGAGCCAAAGACCTTGGCAAGGTCATGAAGGTGATAATGCCGCTGGTTAAAGGCAAGGCCGACGGAAAGCTCGTCAACGACATAGTCAAAGAGGTCCTTGGGGCCTGAGCCTCTGTCTGTTCGGAGGTCATCACTTTATATGCACTCAGGTGCGGCAAAAGAAAATCTATTTTTCCTCCCCTTTGTCCGATTATAAGGGGAGGCTGGATGGGGTGGTTTAAAAGACATCGATTGACCACCCCCGGCCGCTCCTTGGCAAGGAGGGGAGCAGACTGAAGTAACGTAGGGTGGGCTCAGCCCACCAGGTTCAGGTTGTCATGAGGCTGGGCTACAATTTTTAAAAGATAGCGGACGTGTCCTTGCAGTCAAACAAAACCCGGGTCATGGCGTAGCGAGCCTGACTGAGAGCTGATGAGCAGGCATTTGAATTTACTGCGAGTCTGCTCGAAAGCGAAGCGAGCCATACCCAAAAGCCACGGCAGTGTGCAAAAGTAACGTAGTCTTGTAGAATGGGTCTCACCCGCCGATCGATCAGAAAGCGATGCTTGCCATATTTTACAAACCGGTTCCCATGATGTGACGCGTTTGTCTTAATCATAATCAATAGGGGTATTTAAAAATGAAGATAAGAGAAATATACGAAGGCGCCGTCAAAAGAGGCATAGAGCTTGATCCAAGGGGGCCTGAAGAGGTCGCTAAAGAGCTTGCAAGGGCGAAAAAAGATTTCGACGACCTCTCCGAGAAGAAAAAGAAGTGGTATGACCGCGACAGGCTCGTAAACCCGTATTCTGACTCGCGCATACTCTTCGGAGACCCTGATACCGAGGTGAAAAGGGTCCTTGTCGGCATAGACATGGAGGTCGGTGAGGTGCTCCTTGCCGACAGGCTTCGCGAGCGCGGCAAGCCTATCGACCTGATCATAGCCCATCACCCTGAAGGCAGGGCTATGGCGAACCTCTATGGCGTAATGGATATGCAGTCCGGGATACTCTTAAAGTACGGGGTGCCGATAAACATAGCCGAAGATATCATGGAGGAGCGGATAAAAGAGGTCGAGCGCAGGCTGATGCCTGTCAACCACACAAGGTCGGTAGACGCGGCGCGCCTTCTCGGTATCCCGATGATGTGCGTTCATACGCCTACGGATAACGCCGTTACCGATTTCCTGCAATCTATTTTTGATACGAAAAAACCCGAGTATGTATCAGACGTGCTTGACCTTCTCAGAGAGATACCGGAGTACGCCGGGGCCATGGATGAGGTCGAGATGGGCCCGAAGGCGGTCTGCGGCTCCGAGAAGAGGAAGGCAGGCAAGGTGTTCGTCGATATGACAGGCGGGACAGGCGGGTCGAAAAAAGCCTTCGAGAACCTCGCCAGAGCTGGGGTAGGCACTGTCGTCGGGATGCACATAAGCGATGATCACCGCAAGGAAGCTGAGAAGAACCATATAAACGTCGTCATAGCCGGTCACATAGCCAGCGACACGCTCGGGATAAACATCATACTGGACCATGTCCTGAAAGGCGTAGAGGTCGTAGCCACCTCCGGTTTCAGGAGAATCTCAAGGACATAGCAGGCCGTTGGACTCGACTACACTTGAAACGCTCGAATACCCGGCTGTTCTGAAAGAGCTGTCAGGGTTTGCCGCAACCCCTCCGGGCATGATCATGGCCGAGGGGCTAAGGCCCATAGCCGATTACGGGCTTTTGCAGATGCAGTGGAGCAGGTACGGCGAGGCCGCGGATATCTTGAAGGTAGCCGGCAGGCTCCCTGTCGGCGGTACAACAGACATATCGGCGCTCCTTGCAAAGCTCGGCCCTGAAGGGGCCTTTCTCCTGCCTGAAGAGCTTATCCAGATAAAGAACAATATCATAGCCTCGCTTCAAATGAAGGCGCTTGCGGACGTTCAGTTCGCAGGCGCCTATCCGCTCATTTCAGGTTCTATCTCTCTTATATCGGACCAGCGCTCTATCGCCTCTGAGCTCGAACGGATAGTAGACGACAGGGCGCAGATAAAAGACACCGCCTCTACAGCGCTATACAGGATACGCAGAGAAATAAGGTCGTCCAAGGAAAGGGCAAGGTCCATACTCGAGTCTATCTCGACGGATAAGGGCCTAAACGACCTCCTCCAGCAGGACATAATAACGATACGGGACGACAGGTACGTCCTCCTTATAAAGGCCGGGATGCACACGGGTCTCGGTGGCATTGTACACGGCAGGTCAGGGAGCGGGGCGACCTACTTCATGGAGCCTTTAGAGCTTGTAGAGCTGAATAATCGGGTCGCGCTTTTAAAGAGAGAGGAAAAGACAGAGGAGATAGAGGTATTAAAGGCCGTATCCGCACGGATCTCATTAGAGGCGCTCTCGCTCCAAAACGACCAGGGGATCATAGCTGAGATAGATTGCCTTCAGGCAAAGGCCATTTTCGCCGCCGAGATAAACGGCATAAGACCCCTACTGGAGAAAGAGGGCGGCCTGAGGCTCGTAAACGCGAGGCACCCGCTCCTTATCATCAAACAGCTCCGTGGCGGGGCGCATGTCGTCCCGGTTGACGTGATGATACCTGACGGCATAAGGGTGGTGATGATCTCCGGCGCTAATACCGGCGGTAAGACCGTTGCGCTCAAGACCCTCGGGCTTTTATCCCTTATGGTCATGGCCGCGATACCCGTGCCTGTTGATGAAGGCAGTACGGCTGTAGCGTTCACCGGTATATTCTCTGATATAGGGGATAGACAGGATATTATAGCGTCGCTGTCTACTTTCTCGGCGCATGTAAAGCGGTTAAAGGAGTTTCTGGCCCTTGCCGGCCCAGGTTCACTCGTAATGATGGATGAGATCGGGGCGGGCACCGACCCATCAGAGGGCGGCGCGCTCGCCCTGGCGACGCTTGAGACCTTCATAGCAAGGGGCGCTACCTGCGTCGTCACGACACACCTTAATCTTTTAAAGGCCCACGCACAGGTAGACCCGGCATACCTTAACGCCTCCGTCGAGTTTGATGAAAAAACGCTCAAGCCTCTCTATAGGCTCTGCTACGGCGTACCCGGGCCGTCCCTTGGGCTGTCTATCGCCGGGAGCCTCGGCATCCCTTCTGAGATAGTCGAGCGGGCGCGCAGATCTGTTGACGAGAGGGAGGGTGCTTTTATAGAGTCTGTCAGAAGGCTTGAACATGAGAAGCAAGAGGTAGTAAAATTGACCGGGAGGCTCCGTCTGCTCGAAGGACAAAGGCAGGATGCCGTAGCAAGGCTTCGTGAGAAAAGAGAGGCTATAATAGAGAAGGCGCGGGCCAAGGTCGACGCCGCTGTCGCAAAGGCCAGGCTTGAGATAAAAGAGGTCGTCTTGAGGCTTTCCGAGCATGGCGACCGCAGGGGCGGGAAAAAGGCTGCGGCAGAGGTAGATGAGATATCAAAGAGGCTCGTGACGCATGTGAGCCAGAGGCCGAGGGTCAGGTACGTCCCTGCCAAAGGCGACAAGGCGGTTATAATCGGGACGCAGACAAGAGGTGTAGTCATCTCCATTGATGAGGCCTCTGAGAAGGCTGAACTCCAGATGGGAGGGCTCAAGGTATGGGTCTCATGGGAGAGGCTTGAAAAACGTGGAGCGCCTGAAAAGAGCGCGACAGTTCAAGATTATACAGTAACGGCCGAAATGGAAGTTGCGCATACTCTCAACCTCATAGGGATGAGGGTCGAAGACGCGCTCCCGCTTTTAAAGAGGTTTATCGATAACGCCCACTCTAACGGGCTCGGTTCTGTCGAGGTGATACACGGCGTCGGCACAGGCAGGCTCGCAAAGGCGGTACGCGATTATCTGAAGGGTTGCCAGGGCGTAAATGCATTTAAGTTCGCGGACCAGGCGCAAGGCGGGGCTGGGGTCACTATAGTGGAGTTGGCGTAGCCGTTTGTTCTCCGTCCTTTCAGGTCGGCTTGATCTTGTCTTGTAACGTGAAACGTCGCTTCGGTTTTTTTGCAGGCTTAAAACTGCGCGGAACTTGACCTATGATACCAAAAGAGAAGATAGAAGAGGTAAAGGATCGCACCAACATAGTGCAGGTCATATCCGAGTATCTGCCCCTAAAAAAACGCGGGGCAAACCACCTCGGCCTCTGCCCATTTCACTCGGAGAAGACCCCTTCTTTTACGGTAAACGAGCAGAAGGGGATATATTACTGCTTCGGGTGCAACTCGACAGGCAACGCGATAACCTTCATCATGAAAAAAGAGGGCGTCGAGTTCATCGACGCCGTAAGGACGCTCGCCCATAAGGCAGGCATATCCATCGAAGAGAAGCGCACAGGCCCGCCTGATGAGCGAGAGGTGATGTACGCCTCACTGAAGATTGCCGAGGAGTATTTTATAGCGCAGCTTGCAGGGCCTTCAGGCGGTTCGGCGCGCGAATACCTGAAAAAGAGAGGGTTTGACGGAGAGATCTCATCAAGGTTCGGGCTCGGCTGGGCGCCGAACGGTTGGGACGGGCTCGTTAGTTGCCTGAGGGGCAGGAAGATACCGCTTGATACTGCTGAGAAGGCCGGCCTCGTAGGCAGGAAGGAAGAGCGTTTCTACGACAGGTTCAGGGCCAGGGTGATGTTCCCTATCACAGACGTCAGGGGCAGGGTGACAGGCTTCGGAGGCAGATGCCTTGATGACTCTGTGCCCAAGTATCTGAACAGCCCTGAAACACCTGTATTTAAAAAGGGTGAGACGCTCTACGGTCTTTTTCAGGCGAAGCCTGAGCTTGTAAAAGGCGCTAGCGCCATAGTCGTCGAGGGGTACTTCGATCTGATGGCGCTTCATAAAAACGGCTTTACCTCGGCTGTAGCGACGATGGGCACGGCTCTTACGCCTGCGCACCTTCGGACGCTCAAGGGATACTCAGGGCTTGTCTACGCGCTCTTTGATTCTGATGCGGCAGGCAGGAACGCCGCCATAAGAAGCCTCGATATGTTTCTGGCTGAAGACTTGAGTTGCAGGGCTGTCGTCCTTTCAGGCGTCAAGGACCCTGACGAGTTCCTCGGCAGGAACGGGCCTGAGGCGTTAAGGGAGGCGATCGCAAAGGCAGAACCCTTGATGGAGTTTTACCTGAAAGATCTTGCCTCAATCGAGGATGTCAAGGGGCCGGAGGGGAAAAAGAGGTACTTTGACCTTGCGAAAAAACACCTTTCAATGGTGAAGAACGAGGCTGAAAAAGGGCATTACGCGAAGGTCGTTGCCGCGATACTCGGCATAGGTGAGGCGTATGTGGCCCAAGGGCTGAAGGGCTCTGGGGAGTTGCGCTTCGAAGTGAAGCCTGAGGCCCACGCCAAGGCTCCATCCAAAAGGCCTGCCCCGATACATGAGACCGTTGTACTCAAGGTGATCATAAGCCATCCGGAGCTTTTAAGCGAGAGGGCAGCTACGGCGGTAGGTGAGTTTACGGACCCGGACCTGCGAGAGGCAGGCATGTTGGCCATCACCCTTATAAAGGCCGATGGCGTGGTAGACTCTCAGGCGCTGATAGAGGGCATAACGGACGAGGGGGCGAGGGCGCGCATCGCCGGACTCCTCCTTCGCTCTGATGAGGGCTTTATAGAGGACCCGGCAAGGATGCTGGCAGATTGTTTGAAAAGGGTCTTAAAGAAAGGTAGACTTAAAGAGTGTACGATGGACTTCATAGAGAGCTTTGAAGACGCGGATGTCGCCATAGAGATTAGAAAGAGGTTTGAAGCTTCTTCACGAGGAGCAAAGCGTTGAACCGGCATGATCCAATGAGAGCCCGTAAGGAAGAGATGAAGGACGCGGTCGAGGAAAAAGAGGAAGGGCTGGAAGGGGCGGACCTTGAAGGGTCTGACCTTGAGGTGGATGAGTCGCGCCTCTCTGATGGGGACTCAGCCCTTGCCCAGGCCGAGGAGGCGGTAAGCGGCATCCTGTCCGTTGCCGCGGACCCGGTAAAGGCGTACCTGCGGGAGATGGGCGCTGTCTTTCTCCTTTCAAAGGAAGACGAGATAGCGCTCGCGAAGAAGATAGAGAGGTGCAAGCTCGCCCTTACGAAGGAGTTCTTGAAGACGCCTGTCGTTGTCTATGAGCTCGAAGGCCTCAAGCAGCGCCTCATACAAAGGCGGGCAGACGAGGCCTTCATCGAGTATGACGATGACGAAGGGCTTATAAGCGAAGACGAGCAGGAGCTGCAGGAGACCATAAAGAAGATCGACGAATCGATCGCGGCCTTCTCAGGGTTTTTGAAGGACGGCGGAGGCAAAGACGAACAGCCTCTCGTAAAGATGCTCCTTGATCTTGACAAGAAGACTAATATCCATAACAAGGTCATCGAGGCCCTCGGCGCTCTTGAGTTAGAACTTAGAAGGCTTCGCAGGAAGAACGCTACTGTTGAAAGGGGTGATAAGCGTGGCCCTTCGCCGGCAGGACCGGATGATATAGCAGGACGCATACAGGAGCTGGAGGCAAGGGCCGGGGTCGGGTGTGATGATATCTCCGAGATGGTCGAGAGGCTGGAGACTCTCAGGGCTGATGTCGAGGAGGCGAAGGAGAGGCTTATAAAGGCCAACCTGAGGCTCGTTGTCTCTATAGCCAGAAGGTACCTGAACAGGGGGCTTCACTTTCTCGACCTTATCCAGGAGGGCAACATAGGGCTTATGCGCGCGGTCGAGAAGTTCGAGTATCAGCGCGGCTACAAGTTCTCGACATACGCGACATGGTGGATACGGCAGGCTGTCTCCAGGGCGATAGCGGACCAGGCGCGCACGATACGCATACCGGTCCACATGATAGAGACGATCAATAAGTTGATCCGCGTCTCTCATAAGATGGTGCAGGATAGTGGCAGGGAGCCTGAGCCTGAAGAGCTTGCGGCTGTGATGAACCTTCCGGTCGAGAAGATAAAGAAGATAATGAAGATAGCGAAGGAGCCGGTCTCTCTTGAAACACCCGTCGGCGAAGACGGGGACAGCATGCTCGGCGACTTCATAGAGGACAAGGGCGCAACCGTGCCTCACGACGAGATGATGTTTAACGATCTCACCGGCCACATGAACGAGGTCCTCTCGACGCTATCTGATAGAGAGGAGAAGGTCCTTCGCATGCGCTTCGGCATCGGCGAGAACAAGGATTACACCCTCGAAGAGGTCGGGGCGTTCTTCAACGTGACGCGAGAGAGGATCCGCCAGATAGAGGCCAAGGCCCTGAGAAAGCTGAGACACCCTAAGAGATGCCGCACGCTTAAGGCGTTTTCTGAGAAGTAGTTTTTTTAAGATGTCAGAGGACTGACTTGAAGCGGAGCAGTGGCTTTTTTTGGGGAGCGAATATATTTTTTAAGATTTTTTTTGACGGTAGATCCGCTAACTTGGCGGTATTTAATGTGATTTTTGGAACCCGAGAAATCCTTCGTAAACGTTATGTGATTTTAGTCACTTTTCCTGCTTGACTTGTTTAAGAACCTCAGTATAATAATTCTAACACTGATCAATAGGTTCATGACGGGCCTTGAGGTCTTAGGCGATGGTGCCAACAGTACGACTGCGCTTGTCTGTGCAGTTTTGTATTGCTGGCTATTTTTTTTGTCTGAGCTCAAGGTTTCCTTTTAGATATGCAGGATCTGTAAAATTCCCTTGTAAGGGTGAGGTGCGTATGAAAAGAATTTTAGTCGGATTTGTGGCGGCGGCTTCATTGCTGGTGTTGAGCCCTGGTATAGGCGATACGACAGGCGTAAGCAATTATCAGGCAGGGGATGCTGCCAGCGGGATAACCGCTTCAAGGCATAACCTAGGCGCCCTTGGCAAGGTGCTCCATACAAACCAGACCTCAGAGATCTGCGTATTCTGCCATACGCCACACCACTCAAATACTGGGGCCGGATCAGGTCCTCTCTGGAACAGATCAAACTCTACAGCGGCCAATTACATAGGCTACGGGGATACGCTAGGCGGTTCTAATATCGGCGCCCCGGGCGGGGCGACATTAGCTTGCCTCAGCTGCCATGATGGCGTGACGACTTTCGACAATATAGTAAACGCGCCTGGCAAGGGCGGCCTGTCACCGACGCCAGGTGTCGGCGAGAACAAGACCTGGGTGTTCAGGATGCCTATAGAAGGCATGGGTACGGCCTCATGGAGGCATGACTTCTTCAACACCGCTCTCAGTGGTCAGGGCGCATGCGAAAACTGCCATGCCGGCATCGACAACCCGGCGATGAGGCTTTCACTGGGCACGTCGCTTTCAAACGATCATCCGATGTCAGTCACCTACACCCCTGGCATAGCCAGCCTCAGGCCGACAAATACAGTAATAAACAGCATCGATCTGATGGCAGGGCTGGCGGATAGCGCTTCGTCAGTATACGGCGGGAACCTCCAGCAGAACCGTTGGGCTGTAAAGGGTACTATATCAAACACGGCGACGATAGCCGATCTTCTGAGAGACGGCAAGGTCGAGTGCACGAGCTGTCATGATCCGCACTTCAGGAACCTCAGCTGGGACGAGGTCGAGAACACCTGGACCACCTATTGGGATGATAACGAGCAGTTGCAGAAGCCGTACATATACTGCTCAGGCGAGGATTGCACTGACGGCAACTTCCTTAGAAGGGTCGGCGGAAACACAGGAAGCGGCATCTGCAGGACCTGCCATAACAAGTAATACGAAGCATAGATAGACAGAAATAACGAGACGCCGGGGCATCAGCTCCGGCGTTTTTTTGTGCGATAAGTTCAAAGGCGGTCAGTTTTATTTCGCTCCTCCCCTTACTCACAAGGGGAGGCTGGGAGGGTGTTTTTGTAAAAGGCATTTGCTGATTTTCTATTGCGCACTTCCGTGCGCCTTTTGTGTATGGTTAGAACGGGCCGTATAAAAACATGGGTCTGATTTTAGCTGTGCACTTCTGTGCGTTTTTTTGGGTATGGCTCCCTTCGCTTTCGAACCTGACGGTAGGGCAGGTCACACCCGCCATTGCTACTTCAGGGCTTTTCAAACCACCCCTCTAGGCCGCTGTTTCTTTTGCACACTGCCGTGGCTTTTGGGTATGGCTCGCTTCGCTTTCGAGCTGACTCGCAGCAGATACAAAGACCTGCTCGTCAGCTCTCAGTCAGGCTCGCTACGCCATGACCCGAGTTTTGTTTTAAGGCAAGGGCAAGATTCAAAGGCGGCATCTAGTTTGTTTTTTCGCTCCTCCCTTTTGTGCAAGGGGAGGCTGGGAGGGGTCTGAGGATTATCTTGCCTTTAAACAAACCCGGGTATGGTGGAATGAGCCTAAAGGATGGCCGATGAGCAGGTTATTGTATCTGCTGCGAGTCGGCCGGACAGCGAAAGGAGCCATACCCAAAAGGCGCACGGAAGTGCAAAGCTGGAGTCAGACTGATATTTCGTTTGCTGGAGCAGGTTTGCAACCTGCTCCATAGATTTCGCATGTGCCTGAAACGAATTATGGTGTTCAAGTTACAAGCTTGAACCCGCAAGGAAACAGATGCCTGCTTGTCGGCCATCCTATATTCATCCCGCCATGACCCGGTTGTTTTAGGGCAAAGGCAAGAGACAATTCCGACACCACCTCCCTGCACCTTGCCCATTATGCAGGTTGTTTAGAGGCAAAGACGGACTGGTCTCGGAATGGCGGTTGGATTTTATGTCTGATTAAGTCGGACGAGCCCTGCGATCTGCCCGTCAGGATCAACTCGCAACATCTCAGATGCGCGGCCGGTCAGCGGTTCTCGGCTTTTTCTTTGTCCAGAAGTATGTTGAGGCGGTTTTCCATATCGAGTAGTTTTATCATCAACTCGCTGCCCGGAGATCCTTTGACGTTCGTGTGGACCACGAGCTTCAATTCATCGACGTCATGCAGGAGTTTTTCAAAATCGCCTTTGAGCCTGAGGACCTTGATCTGGACCTGTTCGTAGCTCTTTTGGAGCTCGATGTATTTGTTTGTCATCTCGTTTAATGATTTTCCGCGCTCTTGTCCCCTGTAATCCGACTTGCGTTCTGCCTCGATGCGAGCAGCCTTTTCGCTTTGAAGGGCTATTGAAAGTCTAGCGACATCCTCCTCATACGCGCTCAGAGATACGCACCCTGATAACGCAGTGAGCGAGAGAGATGAAACGGCGATAACCAGCAACAGGCGTACTATAGCTGACCTCATGAGACGACCCCCGTTTTGCAGGATTGAGTGATTTGATAGACTAATCCTAGCAGGTTTTAAGGCGTTTTGAAAGGTCTTAGCTGTGGTGTGCCGGTCGGTTTGCCGCTGGTCTGGCTTTGAGATACTGCCGGTAAAAAAGTTTGACTTGATCTCCTGTTCTGGTATAATCGCAAGGTTGATGGACGTCTCTGTGCCGGTCTTGTCTCATATCGGCTGAAGTCAGGACGGTCCATGCGTGTTGACGGCGCGCCTCAATGTATCGCTCTTTCAGATCAGGGCGGTCTCGGGGCCAATCGGTGAAAACATCATGTGTCATATAGAGGGGGTGTTAATCTTTGTCAGAAGTTAAAGTTTATGATGATCAGCTTGAGAAGGCTCTCAAGATACTCAAGAGAAAGCTCGCTCAGGACGGGACCTTCAAGGAAATAAAGAAGAGAAGGTTCTACGAAAAGCCAAGCGTGAAAAAGAAGAGGAAGCGTCAGGAAGCGGCAAAGCGTCGCGCAAAGGCTTCCAAGAAAAGCGCCAGACGTATCCAGGAGTAACACGGTCTATCTATCACCAATTGAATATGGCAACCGCCCTCGGGCGGCTGCCATATTTTTTTATCCGGCCGGCCCACAGAGACGCCCGTGCGCTCTACTACTGGTGTTGAGTGGTTCTATATTCAGCGTTAAGCTGTCTATTCATACGGACAGGCCGCCCTTGGCGCGTTTCACTCAATCCGTCTCATGCCTTTCTTTTATCAGTGCGTCTACGACCCCCGGGTCTGCGAGCGTTGTCGTATCCCCTATGTCTTCTGTCTCTCCCTGAGCTATCTTTCTGAGTATCCTCCGCATGATCTTGCCTGAGCGCGTCTTTGGAAGGCCTGTTGCGAACTGTATCCTGTCAGGTCTGGCTATCGGGCTTATCTCATCTTTTACATGCGCGGTTATTTCATTTGCCAGCGCTTGAGAGGCTTCTACGCCGTCTTTTAAGACGACGAATGCGTAGATCCCCTCGCCCTTGATCGAATCGGGGAAGCCAACTACAGCGGCCTCGGCTATCGACGGGTCTGATACGAGCGCGCTTTCTATCTCAGCCGTGCCGAGCCTGTGGCCTGAGACGTTCAAGACGTCGTCTATGCGCCCCAGGAGCCAGTAGTCGCCATCATTGTCTATCCTCGCGCCGTCGCCGCTCGTGTAATAGCCTGGGAACCTGCTGAAGTATATCTCTTTCATCCTTGCGTTCTCAGGGTCTCCATACGTGCCTCGGAGCATGCCGGGCCACGGCCTCTTCATAACGAGACAGCCGCCCTCGTTTGCCGCCGCTTCAGTTCCGTCCTCGCGCAGTATGGCAGGTAGAATCCCGAAAAAAGGTTTTGTCGCAGAGCCCGGCTTGAGCGTGGTCGCCCCGGGCAGAGGCGAGATCATTATCCCGCCAGTTTCGGTCTGCCACCAGGTGTCGACTATCGGGAGGAGCCCCTTGCCTACGACCGTGTGATACCATATCCAGGCCTCAGGGTTTATAGGTTCACCGACAGAGCCGAGGAGCTTCAGTGAAGTAAGGTCGTGCTTATCTACGAACGAATCCGGGCACCTCATCAGCGCCCTTATGGCCGTGGGGGCTGTGTAGATGGTAGACACCCTGTGCTTTTCCACTATCGACCAGAACCTGCCCGGATCAGGGTACGTCGGTATCCCCTCGAACATCAGTGTCGTGGCTCCGTTGGCGAGCGGGCCGTAGATGACGTAGCTGTGGCCTGTGACCCATCCGATGTCAGCTGTGCAGAAGAATATGTCCGGGTCTTTGTGGTCGAATATCCACTTGAAGGTGAGGGCGGTATAGACGAGGTATCCGCCTGTCGTGTGCAGGACCCCTTTGGGCTTGCCTGTAGAACCGCTCGTGTAGAGTATGAAGAGCGGGTCTTCAGAGTCCATCTCGACAGGTTCGCACCAGTCGCTTATCCCGGGAGAGGCCGTCTCGTCGTGCAGCCATCTGTCTCGTCCATCTCTCATCGGGACCGGGTTGCCGGTCCTTCTGACGACCAGGACCTTTTCTATGGAGGGGCAGTTTTCAAGCGCCGAGTCCGCGTTTTTCTTCATCGGGATGAGCTTTGCGCCTCTTACGCCTTCATCCGAGGTTATAAGTATCGTGGAGGCCGAGTCGTTTATCCTGTCTGCAAGCGAGTGCGGGCTGAAGCCTCCGAATACGACCGAGTGTATAGCGCCTATTCTAGCGCAGGCGAGGAGCGAGAACGCAAGCTCAGGGATCATCGGAAGATATACTGTGACGCGGTCGCCTTTTTTTACGCCCATCTTCACCAGGACGTTTGAAAGCCTGTTGACCTCTGTCGAGAGCTGCTGGTAGGTGTAGGTCTTTGTCGAGCCGTCGTCGCCCTCCCAGATGATAGCGGCCTTGTCTCGCCGCGGCGACTTGAGGTGCCTGTCTATGCAGTTGTAAGAGGCGTTGAGCCTGCCGTTTATGTACCACTTGACAGAGGGCTTGTGAAAGTCCCAGTCAGAGACCTTCTCCCATCCGGCCGACCAGTCGAGTATGCCGGCCATCTCGGCCCAGAACGCGTCGGGTTCTTCTATGGAGCGCCTGTAGAGGGCCTCGTACTCGTCAGGGTCTTTTATGTGTGCTGTCCCTGCAAATGTCGCGGTCGGTCCGAATGTCCTTTTTTCGTCAAGCAGGACTGAGATGCCTGCTTTCCCGTTCACTTTCGTATTCGTCAATGTCCCTCCATGCGGCCGGGCTTTCAGGTCTGACATGCCGCTGTCTTTAATGAAGATAATCCAGAGAGGCTTTCGTGTCAAGTGCCGTTCGGAGCGGGGTTTTCAAGGCGGCCTGCTTGCATAAAGAGGATGGATGTGTTAAAAACTGTGAGTGGGTCAGGTGAGGACATGAACGTCGGATTCAACCAGAACGTCAGCTTCAACGGCGAGGTTTACCACGCTCAGACAGAGGATGGCGGGCCTGCCAACGCTGTCATAACAACGGTCCTTTTTAAAGGCGGGGTTATAATCGCCTCAAGAAGGACCAACTATTCGGATATAATAAGATCAGATAAGCGAGATCTCGTCGTGCGCCAAGTGATGAGGGAGCAGCATGACGGGCTCATAGACGATCTCAAGGCAGGGCGTATCACCGCACCGCCTTTTGTTGCGCCTGATCAGCTCCGATGAATGCGCTCAACTGCCGCCTGCACCGGGGAAAATCTCCGTCCATAGAAAAAATATAGAAAAGGAAGATAGCTCAGTTAATGGCGATAACCGCGATAAGGGGCTTCAATGACATACTGCCAGGGGCTTCCGAGGTCTGGAGAAAGATAGAGGATACGGCCCACCGGGTCTTTTCGGTATACGGCTATTCGGAGATAAAACTGCCGATAGTCGAGAAGACCGAGCTCTTCCAGCGGTCGATAGGCGAGACGACGGACATAGTCGAAAAGGAGATGTACACCTTCCCTGACAGGCATGGTGATTCCATGACGCTTCGCCCTGAGGGGACAGCCTCCACTGTAAGGGCGTACATAGAGCACAAGCTATATACCTCTCCTGTCTCAAGGCTCTATTACATAGGCCCGATGTTCCGCTACGAGAGGCCGCAAAAGGGCAGGTACAGACAGTTCCATCAGATAGGCGCGGAGCTTCTCGGGGACGATAACCCTGGTTCTGACGCCGAGGCGATATCCATGGTCATGGAGCTTTTGGGATCGCTTGAGATGAAGGGCATAGAGCTTCAGATAAACTCCCTCGGATGCGCCGGCTGCAGGCCTTTATACAAAGAGAAGCTCCTTGGTTTTCTCTCCGGCAGGAGGGAGCGGCTTTGCGAGAACTGTTCAAGGCGCATAGATACGAACCCTTTGAGGGCCCTTGACTGCAAGGGTGCCGGATGCATTGAAGCTACGAAAGACGCCCCGTCCATAACAGATTGCCTCTGCGGCGGATGTACTGACCATTTTGAAAAGGTGCGGGCATGCCTCGGTTTGAAGGGCATCGAGCCGCGCATAAACCCGCGCATGGTCAGGGGGCTTGATTATTACTCAAAGACGACCTTCGAGATAACGGCCGAGGGGCTTGGCTCCCAAAACGCAGTTGCGGCAGGCGGCAGGTACGATCGCCTCGTGGAAGACCTTGGCGGCCCATCGACCCCGTGTTTCGGTTTCGCTATAGGTGTTGAAAGGGTAGCGCTAATACTCAGCGAAGGCGGAGTAGCTCTGAATCCTACGACCGTCTTTATCGGCCTCGGCCTCGATGCAGGCAGTAAGGGGGTAGAGCTTGTGCGCTCCTGGAGGTCTGTCGGCATAAGGGTCATTGAAGAGCACTCTGACGGCGCCCTCAAGAACAGGATGAAGAAGGCGGACAGGCTCGGCGCCCGTTGGACTGTCATACTCGGGGATGACGAGCTTAAAGACGGGGTCGTAGCTATAAAAGACATGAAAAACGGGACGCAGTCGAAGGTCGCATGGGTCGATGTCGCGGCGATCATAACAGGGTCGTGACCTGCCGGATATATATATATGCAGGGAATGAAGCTCCGTTTATTCTTCGTGAGATCTTTTGAATAGAGATCTTAATTCGGCGTCAAAAGGCGGCTGGTCGGTCGGTCAATCTGAAAAAAAGGCGCGGGTGAACGGCCGATGATGGATGATTCGATAATTTTCATAGCGGCTTTCTTTCTCTTCGCCGCAGTCTCAATAGGCGTGATACTCGTACTTTGGATAGCGATGCCTTTTTCGGTATTCGGCTTAAAGGCTCTCCTTAAAAAGTCGATAGACGAGCAGGCTGAGACGAACAGGCTTTTGCGGTCAATAATCGAGGCAAGGCGCAAAGATGATGTACGGATAGGGTCTCAGGACGCGTCCGGGGCGCAGGATGCAGACGATACCGCAGGCAGATCTGATGCAAAAGACAGGCTCGATTGACTCATCCGCGTTTTTTATGATCTTTGTTGATGTGCATTGCCGCCGTGGGATCTACGGCTATCCGGCATCGCTCTTTGCCGTCATGGTCTGAGATAGGCCGACCTGACAATGGAAATATAACAGAATGATGACCGAGAAAAAATCACTCACGCTCGATTTCGTGGCCTCCGTACTCAGGAAGAAAGACCTCCTGAGCGAGGTTCAAGAAAAGGAGATACGCATAAAGGGCGAGGGACAGAGGGCGCGCCTTAAAAAATCACACGATACGTTCTATTCATCAAAGAGGCTCCATGCCATATCCGAGACGGTCTCAGCCGCCGAAGTAATAGCCTCTTTGAACCTCGCGGTGCCTGGGACCGATAAGGTCCTTACCGAGGAGATGATCACCGAGGCCATAGCCTCTGAGGTCGGCCTGCCGTACCTGAAGATAGACCCGTTGAAGCTCAACCTCGATCTGGTCACCTCCAATATACCGAGGCCTTTCGCGCAGAGATACCTGATAGTGCCTGTTGATGAGAAAGACGGCGTAGTCACCCTTGCCGTAGCTGACCCGTTTAACCTCGAGGCCGTGGAAAGCCTCAAGAGCAACAGGCGCATGAAGGTGACGCTCGTACTTAGCTCGAAGACCGACATACTCAAGATAGTGCGCGAGTTTTTCGGGTTCCGCTATTCGGTGGGCGCGGCGGAAAAAGAGTTTAAGGGGTCGGCCGAGCTCGGCTCCCTAGAACAGTACGTAAAGCTCAAGGGTGCGGTAGAGCTTGAGGCGACAGACCAGCACATAGTCAACGCGGTCGAGTACCTCCTCCATTACGCTTACGAACAGAGGGCAAGCGATATCCATATAGAGCCGAAGAGGGAAAAATCCCTTGTAAGGCTAAGGATAGACGGGGTACTCCACTACATCCATACCGTGCCGAGGGCGGTCCACGCGTCTATCGTCTCCAGGATAAAGATGCTCTCCAGGCTCGATATCGCGGAGAAGAGAAAGCCGCAGGACGGGCGCATCAAGACTTCTTTTCGCGATAAGGAGATAGAGCTCAGGGTCTCGACCCTGCCTACGGTCTTCGGTGAAAAGGTAGTGATAAGGATATTCGACCCTGAGATACTCCTGCAGGATATAGTAGGGCTTGGTTTTTTTCCGAAGGAGCTGGATACTTTTAACGGGTTTCTCAAGAAGCCTTACGGCATAGTCCTTGTGACAGGGCCTACAGGGAGCGGAAAGACAACTACGCTTTATTCGGCCCTTAAATCGCTCTCGACCCCTGACGTGAACATCATCACCATAGAAGACCCGATAGAGATGGTCGTAGAGGAGTTCAACCAGGTCGGGGTTCAGCCGCAGATCGGGGTAGACTTCGCAGGGTGCCTGAGGACCTTGATGAGGCAGGACCCTGACATAATCATGGTAGGGGAGATCAGGGACAAGGAGACGGCTGATAACGCGGTGCAGGCGGCCCTCACAGGCCATCTCGTCTTCTCGACGCTGCATACCAACGACGCTCCCTCGTCGGTGACCCGGCTTCTTGACCTCGGCGTGCCGAAGTTCCTGATAAACTCTACCGTGATAGGGATAGTGGCCCAGAGGCTTGTCAGGAAGATCTGCGTCAACTGCAGGAAGGAGAGGCTTCTGACCGACGACGAGATGGAGCATCTGAGGCTCAAGCCGAAGGAGTACAAGGTATGGTACGGCGAAGGATGCACGGATTGCCGCTCTACGGGCTATAAAGGCAGGACCGCTGTATTTGAAATGCTCGACTTTAATGAAGAGATGAGGTCTGTCCTTGTCAGGACTATCGATGTGACCGCTCTTGAGAAGGCGGCCCGCGCCGGCGGGATGTCTACACTTAGGGAGTCGGCCATCAGAAAGATGCTTATGGGGCATACAACATACGAAGAAGTCATATCAGTGACATGAAGGGAATATGAAGATAACATCAGCCGAGTTCGTTATAAGCGCCGTGGGCAGGTCGCAGTACCCGAAGGACGGTCTGCCGCAGGTGGCCCTTGTGGGAAGGTCCAACGTCGGCAAGTCCTCTCTCATAAACAAGTTCGTCAACAGGAAGGGGCTGGCCAAGACAAGCTCTCAGCCGGGAAAGACACAGACTATTAATTTTTACAGGATAAACGGCGAGTTCTATCTCGTGGATTTTCCCGGCTTCGGCTACGCGTCAGTCCCCATGTCGCTTAAAAAGACATGGGAGAAGATGATGGACGATTACTTCGACGCGAGACCCGAGCTTAAAGGCGTCATCGTGGTCCTTGATCTGAGAAGGGAGATCGGCGATTACGAAGAAGGGCTCTACAGCTGGCTGGAGAGGCTCGGCCTGAAGGGAGTCACCGTGTTTACAAAGTCCGACAAGCTCTCTAAAAACGAGATGACTTCAAGGGCGGCGCGCCTTAAAAAGGCCTTTGGACTTAAAGACCTCGTCTTTTTTTCATCCCTGACAGGGGACGGAAAGATAGATCTCGGCAAGAAGATAAGGCATCTGATAGGCCCGGGCCCTGGCGGGACGGATAGTGATCATCTGGCCGACGGCGGCGCGTAGTGATAGCCGTCACAGACTTAAGCCGGCTTTAAAGGTAAGAATGCTGAATGAAAGACACCTTCTCAGGCCGTTTGTTATCTGCCTGAGCAACAGGGGCCGGGTTGTTTTTTTGGAGGCGTGCGGCTGTCAATAACGAGTGATCTGGCGGCACTCGGGTTCAACAACGCCTTTAGATTCCGCTTGACAAACTCTGCAAAGGGGATTAATTATTCAATAATGAGAAAAAAACCTATAAAATACATAGCGCTTGTATATACGGCATCGGTCCTTGTCTCAGGCTGTGCCGGTGTGAACGAGAAAGACAAGGTTATTCAAGGCTTGAGCGACAGGATCAGCGCGTTGCAGACCTCCGTTAAAGAGACAAACACAAAGGTGGAAGACCTGAGCGCAAAGGTCTTGCTGATAAATGCAAAGACCGACGCGACCGGCAAGGCGGTTGAAAGGCTCTCCAGCATGCCTTCCGCCCCGCCGCAAGGCCTTGCTGTAGTCAAGCTCGGCGAGGAGCCGGAGCGCAAGGCGGACGCACCCTTTCCTGTTGTCCTTACAAATGGCGCGCAAGAGGCTAAAGCTCCGGCCGGTACTCCAAGGCCTGAGGCTGTCAATACTGAGGTTTTAAAGGTTGAGACTGTAAGGCCTCCGGTTGCGCAGACCGCTTTGCCTCAAAAGGCCGAGAAGCCGCTATCGGTTGAAAAGAAGGATAAGACAGGAGCAAAGGCCTCTGATGTCGGCTCCGGCGCGGACGCGCAGTCTTTGTATGACAAGGGCCTGGAGCTTTACAACGGCGGCAGCCATGAGGACGCGAGAAGGCTACTGACCTCTTTAGTAAAGAGCTACCCGGACCATCTTCTTGCCGATAACGCACTTTACTGGATAGGCGAGTCGTATTACTCGGAGAAGGACTTTGAGACAGCGGCCGCAAGGTTCAGCGAGGTCTTTAATATATATCCCGGGTCCAATAAGGCCCCGGACGCGTTATTGAAGGCCGGGTATTCGTATATCGAGTTGAAGAGGCCTGAAAAGGCCGTCGAGGCGCTTGAATATGTTGTTAAGCGCTACCCTGCTACAGAGGCGGCCGCAATGGCCCAAAAGGCGCTGAAGGGATTTTCGGGCGCTAAAAAGGAAGGGGCGAGATGAAGATAAAACTGTTGGCTCTGGCAGTGTTGTCGTTGCCGTTGGTCTTCTCAACGATGGTATCAGCGGATGAGCTTAAGATGCCCGCAAGCGAAGCCGGCATAGACTCTGAAGACAAGGCCGAGGCAGTAACAGCCCCTGCCGCCGGGGACGAAGAGGCCGCCTACTATACGATAGTGAAGCGAGATACCCTCTGGGACATCTCAGGAAAATTCCTTAAAAACCCGTTCAAGTGGCCTAAGATCTGGAAGCTCAATCCGTATATAAAAAACCCGGACCTTATCTTCCCCGGAGACGTGGTTAAGATCACCCCGAACGGGGTCGAGATAATCGGCAGGAAAGAGGCCTCAGGGATAAAGACCGGCGGCGAACAAGACCTGCCTGTAGTCACCCTTGAGCCGAACGGCGAAAATGTCGTTATGCTCGAGCCTGAGGCCCAGGCACAGGAACCTAAGGAAGCGGCCCCGGTAGCAGAGCAGGCAGAGCGTGGCGTAGCGGCAAGCTCGATATCGAAGAAGGGTTTTATCTCCTCTAAGGAGGTCTTGGCGGCAGGGGCGATAATAGAGGCCAGGGACAAGAGGCTTCTTCTTAACGCCGGGGACGAGGTCTATCTTTCATTCAAGGACAAGGGCAAGATAAGCATCGGAGATCGTTTTACGATATTCATCGTCGGCAGGGAGATAGCCCACCCTGTTACATCCAGACCGATGGGCAACATCATCGACATACTCGGCAGTGTTGACGTGATCTCGACCGGCAGTGTCATAGTCGGCAGGCTCGATAAGACCTATAAAGAGGTCTCTCCCGGGGCAAGGCTCAGGGCTTATAAGGAGCCTGCGGCAGATGTGACCGTCACTCAGACTGAAGCGGTCGTTGACGGGGTAATAATAGCCGCGCTTGAGGACATGACGCAGATCGCCAAGGGAGACATAGCATACATAGACAAAGGCGCCAGGCAGGGGCTCATGAAGGGCAATCTCCTTCATATATCGAGGCGTTCTGATGTGGTAGCTGACCCGCTTGACAGAAAAAAGAAGATCACCCTGCCGCAACAGGCGCTTGGCGAGATGGTCGTGGTAGAGACCGATGATGATGTCTCGACCGCTATAATTGTTAAAAGCTTTAAGGCGATAAACCCGGGCGATAAGGTCTCTACAACCAGGAAAGACTGACGCGCCGTCCTGATGCATTCATGGCAGGCGGTAAGCAGGCGGCTCGTTTTAGCCGGGCCTTTTGGTTCATAAACCTCATGCCCTTTGCGGCTCTCAGGCCGCATGCGGACATGATCAGGTCAAGACTCTTACGGGTATATTCCCAGTGGATGATGAAGGGCTTAAATACTGGCTTGCTTTGGCCCGGCTCCGAGGTCTTGACCGTCTTGGCGTAAGAGGGCTTTTGCAGAGGTTTTCCTCCCCGAGGGAAATCTTCGAGTCTCCGGATTCGATCGATAGCTTTTCTTCAGTCCTTGCGAAGGGCGTAAGGGAGTTTGACGGATGGGACTGGGTCGAAGACCAGCTGTCTGCGATGGAAAAAAACGGCGCAAGGGCGATCACCTTTAACGATCCGGGATTCCCGCCGCTTCTGCGCCATATACAAGACCCTCCGGCCATGCTCTTTGCCAAGGGCAGGGCATTTGATGAGCAAACTCCTCCTGTAGCTATTGTAGGGACCAGACACCCTTCGCAGTATGGCCTCAAGATGGCCACGATGCTCGGCAGGGACCTTGCTTCCAAGGGCCTTTGCGTTGTGAGCGGTATGGCAAGGGGGTGCGATATGGCGGGCCATAAAGGCGCCTTGTCTGCCGAAGGCTTTACAGTAGCTGTTCTCGGCACAGGGGTCGATCTGGCTTATCCGCCTGAGTCCAAACGGCTCTACGAGGAGATATCCGAAAATGGTCTGCTTCTATCTGAATTCCCTATGTCGACACCCCCTGTCAAGCATAACTTTCCGGCGAGGAACAGGATCATAGCAGGCATCTCTCTGGGGGTCGTTGTAATAGAGGCGCCTTTGAGGAGCGGTTCTCTGATGACCGCCCGCTTGGCGCTCGAATACGGAAGAGACGTCATGGCTGTCCCGGGCCAGGCCCTGACTGATAAATGCGCAGGCACGAACAGGCTGATAAAGGACGGGGCGTGCCTTATAGATAACGCGGATGACGTCGTACAGGCTCTGTCGCTCGAAAAGGTTCCTTCCCGCCAGATCGAAAAGGTAGAGAGGCCGTCAGAAGCCCTTGCAGGCGACGAGAGGCTCCTGTGGCACGCGCTGGCGGTTGAGCCTGTACACATAGACCATCTGATAGAGGAGACAGGGCTTGGCGTTATGAGGGCCTCGGCGCTCCTCCTTGAGATGGAGTTTAAAGGGCTTGTCAGGCAGTTTCCGGGCAAATGCTTCGCAAAAGGCGTGTAGCAGGGCTGTCGCGGTCTTATCTCTGTGGTATACTTTCAAGGGCAGGCCATGAGGGCCTGCGTCTGTTGCGAGCAAATAAATGGGTAAAAGGGATAATCGGATAAAAGATGGGAAAGTCACTGGTCATAGTGGAGTCTCCGGCGAAGGCCAAGACGATAAACAAGTTCCTAGGCAAGGATTTTATAGTGATCGCTTCGGTAGGCCATCTGAAGGACCTGCCTAAAAGCAAGCTCGGCATAGATATAGAAAACGGTTTCGAGCCTTTCTACGAGACGATAAAAGGAAAGGCGAACACGCTCAAAGAGCTGAAAAAGGCCGGTAAGACTGCAGAGAAGATATTCCTGGCGCCTGACCCTGACAGAGAGGGTGAGGCGATAGCATGGCATATAGCCGACGAGA
This sequence comes from Deltaproteobacteria bacterium, assembly GCA_038043525.1. Classification (GTDB taxonomy): domain Bacteria; phylum Desulfobacterota; class GWC2-55-46; order GWC2-55-46; family GWC2-55-46; genus JBBTBW01. The sequence continues at coordinate 41,716 of JBBTBW010000009.1, forward strand.
TAGACAAGGGCAGGAAGAAGACCTTCAGAGTGTTATTCAACGAGATAACCGAGAAGGCTGTGACCGACGCCATAGCGCACCCTACTGTACTTGATCAGCACAAGTTCGAGGCACAGCAGGCAAGGCGCATCCTTGACAGGCTTGTCGGGTATCAGGTCAGCCCGATACTCTGGGACAAGGTCAGAAGGGGACTGAGCGCGGGCAGGGTCCAGTCAGTAGCGGTGCGGCTTATCTGCGACAGGGAAAGGGAGATACAGGCCTTTGTACCGAAGGAGTACTGGTCTGAAACGGCTGAGTTCGCCCATTCATCCGGCGGTGTCTTTAAGGCGAAGCTCGCCAAAAAGGACGGCAAGAAGTTTGAGATAAACAACGAGCAGGAATCCGATGCGGTCTTATCCGACCTCAAAGGGGCCTCTTACAGCGTAGACGAGGTGGAGAAGAAGGAGACGAAGAGGAACCCTGCCGCGCCGTTCATTACCAGCAAACTCCAGCAGGAGGCCTCAAGGAAGCTCGGCTACACGGCGAAAAAGACTATGATGCTCGCTCAACAGCTCTATGAGGGGGTCGATATCGGCGAGGATAACCCTGTAGGCCTCATCTCATACATGAGGACGGATTCGACGCGCGTCTCCAACGAGGCGGTCGCATCCGCCCGCGAGTTGATCTCAGCGAAGTACGGGGAGCAGTATCTGCCGGCGAAGCCTAACATATACAAGTCCAAGAAAAAGTCGCAGGACGCGCACGAGGCGATAAGGCCTACGTACTTCCAGTACACGCCTGAGTCAGTCGCGAAGCATCTCTCAAAAGACCAGCTCAAGCTCTACCAGCTCATCTGGAACAGGTTCATAGCCTGCCAGATGAACCCGGCCATCATAGATCAGACGCGCGTACAGATAGGTGCGAAGGGGTACACATTCAACGCCTCGGGATCATCGATCAAGTTCCCGGGTTTCATGGCCGTCTACATCGAAGGGCAGGACGTAGAGGAGGAGAAGGAGGAGGCGATACCGCCTTCCCTTGCAAAGGGTGACGCGCTCAAACTCATCGCGCTCCTGCCTGAACAGCACTTTACTCAGCCGCCGCCGAGGTTCACCGAGGCGACGCTTGTAAAGGAGCTTGAGGAGAACGGGATAGGCAGACCTTCGACTTATGCCGCCATCATCTCTACGATACAGGACAGGGAATACGTCATCAAGGACAAGACACAGCTCAAGCCGACAGAACTCGGGTTCATGGTAACAGACCTTCTGGTGGTGAGCTTCCCTGAGATACTCGACGTCGAGTTCACTGCGCACATGGAAGAGGAGCTTGATTCGATAGAGGAAGGCCAGCTGGAGTGGCGCAAGGCCATGGAAGAGTTCTACGGCCCTTTCAGGGAGAGCCTTGAGAAGGCGAAGAAGGACATGAAGAACGTCAAGGCCGAGGAGGTCCCGACCGATATCGTCTGCGAGAAGTGCTCCAGGCACATGGTGATAAAATGGGGGAGAAAGGGCAAATTCCTCGCCTGTTCGGGATACCCTGAGTGCAAGAACACAAAAGACTTTGAGACCGACGAGCATGGCAAGGTCGTAGTTGTTGTAAGGGCCCCTGAGACGACGGATACCCCGTGCCCCAAGTGTTCCAAGCCTATGACGGTCAAGAGCGGCAGGTTCGGCAAGTTCCTCGCCTGCTCCGATTACCCTGATTGCAAGTCCACGCTGCCGTACTCGACAGGCATACCGTGCCCTAATAACGACGAAGGCATGCTTGTCGAGAGGCGCACGAAGAAGGGGCGGACTTTCTACGGCTGTTCGAAATATCCGAAGTGCGATTATGCGACCTGGGAGCTTCCAAAGGCGGAGTGAAGGCCTGAAGGCCTCATTTAATCAGGCGGCCTGCTAAAAAAAGGACAGGATCATGATAACAAGAGATTCGAAGAATATCCTCGTTGCGGACGACAGCTTGTTTTTCAGGTCAAAGTTGAGCGATATCCTTATAGAGGCAGGCCACAAGGTCAGATACGCCCGCGACGGCAACGAGGTCATAAGCGAGATCCGTAATGGGGCCGATGGCATAGATTTGCTCATCCTCGACCTGCAGATGTCTGACATAGACGGCTTCGGCGTCCTCAAATGGATAAATGACAACGGCTTCAAGGGCAGGTTCCCGGTCCTCGCGGTAACAGGCGTCTATGAGATAAGCAAGGTCATGGACAAGACAAGGGAGCTCGGGGCGACAGGCCTGATGACAAAGGGCTTCACGCCTGAGCAGATAATCTTCCGCCTGAACAGGATCCTCTTCCCCGAGAAGGCGGCGGCAGGGACGAGCCCCAGGACGCGCGTCCCGGTATCTATCGCGGTCGACTTCACGATGGGGGATTCCAACCGCACCGGTTTTCTCCTGAACATCAGCGAGACCGGCGCATTCCTGCACACAAGGGACGAGCTGCTTGTAGGCGCGCTCATACGCATGATATTTTCGATACCCGGGTCCGACAGGGTCATAGACGTAAAAGGGATAGTCAAATGGACCACCTCTGAGGTCGCAAGTAAGACCCTTTTCGGCGGCTACGGGATAATGTTCACGACTATCGACGCTGATACGCAGAAGGCCCTGGCTGAATTTGTCGAAGCGGAGGCAAAGAGGCTCGGGCTTGATCAGGACAAACAGGGCTGAGACGGACGAACCAGCATCGATTCCGGCCGGTAAAAGCATGTTGTTAGTTTGATGGGCTGCAGGTATCCAGATGTATATATAAAAAAACCCATCGGTCGTTTAGACCGATGGGTTTTTTATCTTACGTATCTTAAAGCCTTATGACTTGAATCTCTTTCTTGCATAGGCGAGCCCGGCAAGACCGCTTCCCAGCAAAAGAAGGGTTGATGGTTCTGGGACCGGCGCTGAACCGTTTACATCAAGCGATACGATTGTGTTCGGATCGAAAGAAAGGCTCTGCCAGTTTACCCAGATGTTGTCGGCATCAAAGGTTATGCTTGACAAACTGAAACCTGCCATGTTGGTGATAGGGTTTATTGTAACGGAGGTAAAGGCCGCGATGCTCCCGAAGATGTCGGTGATCCTGAAACCGTTAAATGCGCTGGAGTTAAAGGAGCTTGGGATAGTGAAGCTCGCAAGGAGATTTGTATCTGATATATCCATTGAGCCGACGCTGGCAACGAGGTTTGCTACTTCTATACCAGGGCCGACAAGGTAGTTGCCATTACCGGCATTGGAGTAATTGGTCGCAAGGTTGGGGTAAAAATACTGATATTGAACGGTATTTCCCTGCATCAAGGCTGAGGATGTGCTCGGTACCATGAACGAGAGCATGAGAGCTGAGGATAGAAGCAGAAGTGTTCTTTTCATTTTGAGGCCTCCGTTTTTTGTTTGCTCGATGACAGCTTACGTCTTCTATTTAGCAACTTGCGTGCCAAGGCAATAATGCCCTGATATCTCAGGTTTTTTTATTGAATGTCTCTATGGGTGTAAGGTTTTACGACAGGTATGTGTCCGCTCATACCCCTGAATTGTCTTGAAAATACAAAGGGGGTGGATATGGGTGTAAAGAAGTTCGACAATTTTTTTAGAATATCTTGATCTTCGGATAAGCCGGGTCAAGTATGCGGCGGTATGAGTATTCTTTTTCTGTCAGGGTCGTTTTGACGGGAATTTTAAGGCTGACAGCCGGTTTCTTTGTTTTACTCTGCCGGTCTGCCTGACCTGATCTATTGGGCTGTTTGTAAAAATGAAAAGAGTTAAGCGCATTAAAGACCGCTGGTCTGATCTATCTCTGGTATCTTCAGGTTTTTTTTATGTATGCGTAAGCTATCAGCGCGGCCCCGATCGTTATCGCCGAGTCCGCGACGTTGAAGGCAGGCCAGTGGTAGCCTGCGATCGAGAAGAAGAGGAAGTCTACGACGTAGCCGAGTCTCACCCTGTCTATCAGGTTTCCTGCCGCGCCCCCTGCTATGAGAGAAAATGAGATGACGTTAAGGCGCCTCTTCTCGTCTTTTACCAGAAAGGCGATTATGACGAGCGCGGCAATCGACGTGAGGGCGAGAAAGATTGTCTTCATAACGCCGCCGCTGGAGAAAAGGGAGAAGGCGGCGCCTGTGTTCCTGAAGTGGACTATATCGAAAAAGCCGGCTATCACCTCGAAGCCGCTGTCAAGCGGCATAGAAGAGACGATCAGTCCCTTTGTCGCCTGGTCGATGATTGCGACTATGATGACGGTCGCTGCGAGGATTTTATAGTTGCCTTTTATCGCAGTGCCTCCGCGCATCTCGGGCAGAGCTGGGGATGATCAGCATTCTCGCCGACCTGATCTCTGTAGTGCCAGCACCTCTCGCACTTCGTCCCTCCTGCGGCCTCCACGATTATCCTGAGCCCCTCGATATCCTTTGACTCATAGAGGACGCGGCCTTCGGCGCCTGTAGCTTCCTCAGACTTACCTAAAGAGAAGCCTGAGATGATGAGTATATCTTCGAGTACTGCGCACTCATCTTCCAGCAGGGGCCTCATGGCATCAGGCGGGTATACCGTTACAGAGGCGTCGAGCGAATGGCCGATGATCTTCTGCTGTCTCGCTGTCTCAAGGGCCTTTGTCGCCTCTGCCTTGACAGCGACTATCGTCTCCCATTTTTTCTCCAGCCCGTCATTTAGCCATAACGGCTCAAGCTTGGGCATTTGAGCAAGATGTACGCTCGCCTCTTTTCTCCCTGGCATGAAAGACCACGCTTCTTCTGAGGTAAACGAGAGTATCGGGGCCATGAGCCTTACGAGGCGGTCGAGTATATGGTAGATGGTTGTCTGGGCCGCGCGTCTCTCCCTTGAATCCGCCTTGCAGGTATAGAGCCTGTCTTTCAAGACGTCTAGGTAGAATGCGCTCAGGTCCACGTTGCAGAAGTTGTGGACGCTGTGGTATATCGCATGGAACTCGAATGTATCATACGCGGTCAGCACCCGCTCGGTAAGTTTTTCAAGCCTGTGTAGGGCGAGTATGTCTATCTCTTCGAGGTCCGAGTGGTCGACGATGTCTTTTGACGGATCGAAGTCGTGGAGGTTCCCTAAGATGTACCTGAAGGTGTTCCTGATCCTCCTGTACGCCTCTGAGAGCCTCTTTAAGATCTCTTCGGAGATGCGGATATCCTCGCGGTAGTCCTCGCCTGAGACCCAGAGTCTCAAGACCTCGGCCCCGTACTTGTTTATGACCTCTTGAGGGGCTATCACGTTGCCGATAGACTTGCTCATCTTCCTGCCCTGCGAATCCACCACGAAGCCGTGCGTAAGTACGGCCTTGTAAGGCGCAACCGACCTTGTCCCTTCGCACGCGAGTAGTGATGAGTGGAACCAGCCCCTGTGCTGGTCGCTTCCTTCAAGATACAGGTCAGCAGGGAACTGAAGGTTCTCGCGTCTTTCAACTACAGCGGCGAAGCTCACTCCCGAGTCGAACCAGACGTCTAATATGTCGTCTTCTTTCTCGAACGAATCAGAGGCGCACTTGGGGCACCTGACGCCTTCGGGGAGGAGGTCTTTGAGGTCTTTTTCGAACCAGACGTCAGCGCCCTCTTTTTCAAAGGCGGTGACGAGGGAATCTATCAGCCTCTCATCGAGGAATGACTCGCCGCACCCGGAGCATCTGAGCGCAGGTATCGGCACGCCCCACGCCCTCTGCCTTGAGAGGCACCAGTCAGGCCTGTTAAGTATCATGTTGTATATCCTCTCGCGTCCCCACGAGGGTATCCACTTCACATCGTTCTCTATGGCTTTTAATGCCTTCTCCCTCAGTCCTCCGGCCTCCATCGAGGCGAACCACTGCGCCGTAGCCCTGAATATGATGGGGGATTTGCACCTCCAGCAGTGCGGGTAAGAGTGCCTTATGTCTTCCTTAAGGAGGAGCGAGCCGTTTGTCTTGAGCAGTTCTATTATCTCGTTGTTCGCTTTGAATACGAACTGGCCCTGGAACTCGGGCACGTCAGAGGTGAACTTGCCTGAGCCGTCGACCGGGTTGTAGATATCGAGGCCGTGTTTGAGCCCTATCTCGTAGTCGTCCTGTCCGTGGCCCGGGGCGATGTGGACGCACCCTGTGCCAGCCTCAAGCGTCACGTGTTCACCGGGAAGCACCGCTGATGGCCTGTCTATGAATGGATGGCGTGCGGAAATGCCTTCTATCTCGCCGTAGAAAAACTTTTTTATCACCTTAAAATCTTGCCAGCCGAATTTTCCGGCAACAGTCTCTACAAGGCCGTCGGCCACGATGAAGTTTGCGTCTCCTGCTGAGACGAGGGCGTATTCAAGCTCAGGGTGGAGGGCAATCGCGAGGTTGGCCGGAAGCGTCCACGGCGTTGTCGTCCATATTACGATGAAGGCCCTGCCTTCGATCAGGACTGAAAGCCTCTTTCCGAGCGCGTCTGCGTCTGTCTCGAACCTTACGTATATCGAAGGGGAGGTCTTATCCGCATATTCTACCTCAGCCTCGGCAAGCGCTGTGCGGCATGACGAGCACCAGTGTACCGGTTTCTTGCCTTTGTAGACGAGCCCGTTCTTGACGAACCTCCCGAGTTCTCTGAGGATGGACGCCTGATAGCTATAGTTCATCGTGAGGTAGGGGTTATCCCATTCCGCGAATACTCCGAGCCTCTTGAAGTCTTCCTTCTGGATGTTGACGAACCTTAGGGCGTACTCCCTGCAATGCTTTCTAATCTCGCCTTTTGTCATCGACTGTTTTTTAGGCCCGAGCTCTTTTTCGACCTGAAGCTCTATCGGCAGGCCGTGGCAGTCCCATCCCGGGACATAGTCGGTTGAAAACCCCGACATGGACCTGGACTTGATGATGATATCCTTGAGTATCTTGTTAAGGGCGTGCCCGATATGGATGTTCCCGTTGGCGTACGGGGGGCCGTCGTGGAGCGTGTATCTCGGCCTGTCCTTTCCAGCCTCTTTTATCTTCGCGTACAGCCCGCTATCCTCCCATGCCTTCAGAGCCAGAGGCTCGTTTTTGGCGAGATCCGCCTTCATCTGGAAGTCTGTCTTCGGGAGGTTTAGTGTGGTCTTGTAATCCATGTCAGATACTGCTCCATTGAACCGTAAGGGCTTGATTTAAAAGTTCTGTCCGAACCTGTATTCATAACATAAGGCGGCCGGAAATTAAATCTTTTTCTGGCCTTGAAAAGGCCTTCTAAACCCCTTTGAGCTTTATCAGACGGGTGCAGGCCGGTCTTCCGCCGGTTTACACCAACATGGGTTTTGTGGTATTTTAAAGGGATGACAGAAGGCATATACAGGAGCGAGAGAAAGAAAGGGACTTTCAAGATGAGGACCGAGTTCTCGCCGAGCGGCGACCAGCCGGGCGCGATAAAAGGGCTTGTCGAAGGCATTCGGGCGGGGGAAAGGCATCAGATACTCCTTGGTGTTACAGGTTCCGGCAAGACCTTTAGCATGGCCAAGGTCATAGAGGAGCTAGGCCGCCCGGCCCTTGTAATCGCCCCGAACAAGACTCTCGGCGCGCAACTTTACGCGGAACTCAAAGACCTCTTCCCTGAAAACGCCGTCGAGTATTTTGTCTCGTATTACGATTATTATCAGCCTGAGGCGTATGTGCCGACTACCGATACCTTTATCGAGAAGGACGCGGCGATAAACGACGAGATCGACAAGATGAGGCACTCGGCCACGCATTCGCTCCTCACAAGGGATGACGTGATAATAGTCGCCTCAGTATCCTGCATCTATGGCATCGGTTCGCCCGAGGATTACGGGAGTATGCAGCTGTACGCCGAACGCGGGATGGAGACCGACAGGGACCTGTTCTTGAAGAGGCTTGTCGAGATGCAGTACAAGAGGGACGACTTTGATTTTCACAGGGGTGTGTTCAGGGTCAGGGGGGACGTAGTCGACGTATTCCCGGCTTATGAGGCAGAGGTCGCTTTGCGCTTCGAGTTCTTCGGCGATGCTATCGACGCGATATCCGAGATAGACCCGATGAGCGGCAAACCGCTGAGACGTACTGAGAAGGCGCTTATCCACCCTGCGAGCCACTATGTAACGACAAAAGAGACTCTCAAGAGAGCGAACGGGACGATAAGGGAGGAGCTGAGAGAGAGACTGGTGGAGCTAAAGGCGCAGGGAAAGCTCCTCGAGGCCCAGAGGATCGAGCAGAGGACCCTTTACGACCTTGAGTTCCTCGAAGAGATGGGCTACTGCCCCGGCATAGAGAATTATTCGAGGCACATAAGCGGAAGGCTCACTGGAGAGGCCCCGTTCACGCTCATCGATTATTTCCCTGAGGATTTTCTCGTCTTCATCGACGAGAGCCATATCGCCATACCGCAGATAAACGGCATGTACCACGGCGACCGTTCAAGGAAGTCGACTCTCATCAACTTCGGCTTCCGCCTCCCTTCGGCGCTTGACAACAGGCCGCTCAGGTTCGAGGAGTTTGAAAAGAGGATGAGCCAGGTCGTATACGTATCCGCCACGCCTGCCGAATACGAGTTCCGGATGTCAGGCGATCATATCGTAGAGCAGATAATAAGGCCGACAGGGCTGATGGACCCTGAGATAGAGGTGCGGGGAGCGGCCTCCCAGGTAGACGATCTTCTGGGCGAGATAAAAAAACGGGTCAAGAACGGCCACAGGGTCCTTGTAACTACTCTTACAAAGAGGATGGCAGAGGACCTGACGCGTTATTATTCGGGGATGGGGGTGAGGGTCAAGTATCTTCATTCGGATATTGAGACGCTCGAACGGGTCGAGATACTCCGGGACTTAAGGCTCGGAGGCTTCGATGTCCTCGTCGGGATAAACCTCTTGAGGGAGGGGCTAGACATACCCGAGGTCTCTCTTGTAGCTATACTCGACGCTGACAAGGAGGGGTTTCTCCGCTCGGAGAGGGCGCTTATACAGACCTGCGGAAGGGCGGCGAGAAACGTCGAAGGCTCGGTGATACTCTACGCCGACAGGATCACGGCCTCCATGAAGGCCGCAATGGATGAGACTGAGAGAAGACGGAGCATACAGTCTGAGTACAATATCCGGAACAATATCACCCCTGAGACTATAAAAAGCAGGATAAAGGACGTTATCGGCTCGATATGCGAGAGCGATTACTATACTGTCGAGGCGCGGGCGGCTGAAACAGACGCAGACTACGTACCGCCGCACGAGATACCGCAGCTCCTCAAATCGCTCAGAAAAGAGATGGATAAGGCCGCAAAAAAGCTCGATTTTGAAAAGGCCGGGCAGTTGAGGGACAAGATACGGTCTCTGGAAGACCTTGAGATCAAGATAGGTTGAGCGCGTCCGTTATTAAATCTGTCTTCCAGTCGGAGGCGGTCTCACATCCGGCAAATGGTCAGCGTCCGGAACCCCTGTAGAGCCACGGGTGTATGTATTTCTCCCAGAGGCTAGCGAACCTGAGTGCGGTCGTCTTGCTTATGCCAAGGGTCATGAGCCTGCAAAGGAGATGCATGCAGTTGAGGTGGTGCTGAAGTACGCGTGCCATGCCTGCCTCCCTGCTGGATATTAAACGTCCTTACTTGTATTATCGGCTATCGCAAGGCGGGACTTTAGGGGATTTTTTCGGTCAGGCCTGATCTTTTGGCTGGGCCGGGAGACATATCTTCAGGCAGGTTCCCCTGCCTCTGTTATAAGGGAGATGAACCTCTGCAGGTTTGCCCTGTCTTGCTGGGCCATCGGTTCGAAGCTCGCACCGAATGAGACCCTGTCGTTGTCCTTGCTTATGTTCCTTACAGATATTTTTACCTCGACAGGCTTGTCCACGCCCGGCAGGTCGAGTTTTATCTCCGCGGTCTTGTTGGCGTCGATGGCAAGGCATAGGCTGTCCATCTCCGGCCCAGGGGGCCTCCTGATCACGCACCTGCCGCCGTCCATGCTTATGTCGACCATGACGCCGTCAAAGGTCTCGTTGCCGAGGATGCTTCGCACCGGCAGTATGCAGCTGTATCTCTGGTTCGTACGGATGTTCATGCCCTCTATGTTTTCAGGGTACTTTGTGAAGAGTATACGTGCCGGGTTCGAGACGGTGTTTAAGATGGAGGTCTTGAAGCCGTAGACAGACCCCTTGAAGAGGTAGCGTACGATTATGGCGCTTCCCAGGACATCTTCGCTCCTGAAGTTGCCGACAAGGTCTCTTGGCGAGATCCTCAATATGACATAAGAGCCGTATTCAAGGCCGACAAGGGTTCCTTTTATCCTGAGGCCCAGGTTGACTATCTCGATGAGAAGCTCGGTCCCTATACTTATAGGAAGGTTGCTGCGCGGGTCTTTGGCGCTTGACGCGCCTTCATTTACGCTCATTAGATATGTCCTTTGTAAGTTCAAGGTGGATGTTGCTCGTTTCCGTCAAAGGCCTGTCCGCGCGCCTATCTCTTGTGGCATGGGCCGCACGGGGTCTGGAAGAGTGTTTCTTTTCTCAGCACCTCTGAGGTCTTCCTGTTCGTGACAGTGTACTCGGCCTTTCCTATAGGACACATCGACACCTCGGCGGATGTGACGACGTTCGTGAACTTTGTCTTTTTGATGCTTTCAAGCTTGACGTCGTATTTGTACCACCTGTCCTCGTGGTGGATATCCATCTTTCCGGTCTCCTTGCGCTGGAGGACCTGCCATAGTTCCATCTCCTTTTTCGACAGAGCGCTGTCGTCGTCATCGAAAAGATAAGGCCCGGAGCAGGCCGTTATCAGGAGCGCAAGCGCCACAATAAGCCCTTTCATCTGTCTATCTCCATAAGGGTATATGACTGCCATCCTGCGTCAGCAGGGACAATATACAATAAATATTCGCCAGGTCAAGTGCGTAGATACCTTTAGGCTCTTTCCGCCATGACCCGGGTTTGTTTGACGGCAACGACAAGATAATCTCAAAATCACCTTGAATGGCCATCATAAAAAATATCGGTTTTATTTCAGCTTTGCACTTCGGTGCGCCTTTTGGGTATGGCTCGAACGGCCCGTAAAAAAATATTTATCTGATTTCAGCTTTGCACTTTCCGTGCGCCTTTAGGGTATGGCTCGCATCGCTTTCAAGCCGACTCGCGCTAGATTCAGATACCTGCTCGGCGGCTCTCAGTCAGGCTCGCTACGCCATGACCCGTGTTTTTAGAGGCAAAGACAAAGCAACTTCGCCTGCTCTACGCCATGAACCGTGTTTGTCTGGAGGCAAAGGCATAATAATCCCTAAAACACCTCCCCCAGCCTTGCAGGGAGGGCGGCTGCCGTAAAACCCCTCTTGCCACAAAGACCTTAAAAGTATACAATGTCCGCGCCAATATACCGAAGGAGCCATTATAGATGCCTATGAATTTTCTTGAAGAACTTAAAAAACGCGTCTTGGTCTTTGACGGCGCTACAGGGACCATGCTGCAAAAGCTCGGGCTCAAGCCCGGAGGCTGTCCCGATGAACTCGTATTAAAAGACCCGGGGATGGTCAAGAAGGTCCATGCGGCCTATATCGAAGCCGGTTCCGACATAGTCACTACCAATACTTTCGGCGCGAACAGGCCGAAACTTAAGGAGTACGGTCTCGAAGGGAGGCTCAGGGAGATAAACGTCAGGGCCGCCCAGTGCGCGAGGGAGGAGGCAGGCAGGGCCTTTGTCGCCGGCGGCCTTGGCCCGACAGGGAGCTTCGTGGAGCCTGTCGGAGATATGTCTTTTGATACGGCGCTTGAGGTATACCGCGAGCAGGCAGAGGCATTGAAAGAGGGCGGGGTAGACCTCATCATCATCGAGACGATGATGGATATAAAAGAGATGAGGGCGGCGATAATCGGGGCAAGGTCGACCGGCCTTCCGGTAGTAGCCACCATGACATTCGACGAGACGATGAGGACGGTCCTCGGCACGCCGCCTGAGTCGTTCGCTATAATGGCTGAGGCCGCCGGAGCTGACGTGATAGGCGCAAACTGTTCTCTGGGCATAGAAGGTATACACAAGGCCGTTTTGGCGATGTCGAAGGTATCGTCTCTGCCGATCATAGCCCAGCCTAACGCAGGGATACCTGAGCTTCGCGACAACAAGACCGTTTTTCCGGCGTCTCCTGAGGATATGGCCGCGTATGTGCCTAAGCTCGTCGAGGCGGGTGTGAGGGTCCTTGGCGGATGCTGCGGCACCTCTCCTGACCATATAAAGATGATGGCCGGCGTATTCAGGTCGCTTTCCCCGGCCACCGCAAGGCCTGCCGGGTTTACAGGGCTTGCGTCAAGGACCTCGTTCACGCTCTTCGGCGGCGGATTTTCCCCTATCGTTATAGGCGAGAGGATAAACCCGACAGGCCGCAAGGCGCTCGCTCAGGAGATAAAGGAAGGAAAGACCGCAGGAATAAGGAACGAGGCGCGCTCTCAGGCCCTTTCAGGCGCACACGCCCTTGACGTCAACGTAGGCGTTCCGGGAATAGATGAGACGCAGGCGATGATAAGGGCCGTATTTGCCGTTAACGAGAACAGCACGCTGCCCATAGTCATAGACTCATCGAGCCCGGAGGCGATACTCGCAGGGCTTCGCTCGGTCGACGCAAAGCCCTTGATAAACTCGATAAGCGGGGAGCGTAAAAAACTCTCATCCATCATACCGCTTGCGAAAGAATACGGAGCGGCGCTCCTGGGCCTTACGCTCGATGATTCCGGCATACCTGAGACCGCCGAAGGGAGGTTGAAGGTCGCTGAAAAGATGCTCGAAGCTGTACTTGCGGCCGGGATGAGGAAGGAAGACCTTGTCATAGATTGCCTTGCGATGACAGTGAGCGCCGACCCGAAGAGCGCGATTGAGACATTGAAGGCGATAAAGCTCGTCAAGGAGAGGCTCGGTCTGGCCACAGTCCTAGGCGTGAGCAATATCTCGTTCGGGCTTCCGGCAAGAGAGGTCATAAACGCTAACTTCCTTACGATGGCCCTTGCCGCCGGCCTCGACGGGGCGATAATAAACCCTAACAACAAGGCGATGATGGACGCGTACCACGCCTCGATAGTCCTTTTGCACAAGGACGTAAGGGCTGAAAGGTACATCAGAAGGCATCAGGCTATGGAAGAGGCGGCAGGCGTAAAGGACGGCTCAGCTATCAAGGCGTCCGTTGATGCGCCTGCCGTGAATGACACCGCAAGCCGTCTCAGAAAGGCTATAATCGAGGGCGATGAGGAGAACATAGTCTCCCTTGTAGAGGGCGCGCTTGGAGAAGGATGGGACCCGATACGGATCAGCAACGAGGGGCTTATCCCCGGGCTCGAAGAGGTCGGAAGGCTCTTTGGCTGCAACAGGTACTATCTCCCGCAGGTGATGCTCTCGGCTGACACTATGAAGAAAGCCTTCGCAAGGCTCAAGGTCGAGATGAAGGGGAAGGCCGGTGCGCCAGTCGGCAAGGTCCTGCTAGCGACAGTGGAGGGGGATATCCACGACATCGGGAAGAATATCGTCGCAACACTACTTGAGAACCACGGCTTCGAGGTCATAGATCTCGGCAAGAACGTCGCCGCAGACAGGATCATTGAAGAGGCCGTGAAAAACAATGTAGATATAGTCGGGCTCTCGGCTCTGATGACCACGACGGTTATGGAGATGGACTGCGTCATAAAGAGGCTCAAGGAGAGGGGCATCCAGGCGCTCACTATAGTCGGCGGAGCTGTAGTCACAAGGGAGTTCTCCGAAAAGATCGGCGCTGACGAGTATGGCGGAGACGCCCTTTCAGCGATAGACAAGATGAAGGCTATGTTGAAAAAGGCTAAAGCCTGAGAGGTTTTTGTGGTATAGTAAGAAGACCGGGCCCCTGGAAGGGGCCCGTTTCGTTTTGGATACGAATTGCCGGACAAAGCCGGACTTTGCAGGGGATCGCATGTTCAGGGATAGGCCGGTCTCATTTTGGAGAAGTATGGCTGGCGCATCTGCCAGCCCATTAATCAAGGGCGAATGCAGGTCATAGCGCCGGTAAGGCAGGATAAATGGATTCAAAGTTGACTATAACAGCCCTCGCTCACGGGGGTTCCGGGGTCGGAAGGATAGACGGCAAGGTCGTCTTTGTCCCTTTCACAGCCCCGGGCGATGTGGCGATGGTAGAGATAACTGCCGATAAAAAGGCATTTTCAGAGGGCGCGTTAAAGGAGATCATAACGCCTTCGCAGATCCGCGCTACCCCTGAGTGTTCACTTTACGGCGTATGCGGCGGGTGTTCTCTCCAGCATATAGATTATCAAGGCCAGGTCGAGTGGAAGCACAGGATATTCGAGGAGACCTTGAGGCGTATCGGCGGCATATCCGATGTCGAATTCGACGCGGCCACTCCCAGCCCGGCTCCGATGGGTTACAGATCGCGCGCAAGGTTCCATGTCAGCGGAGGCGTATGGGGGTTTTTTGAGGTAAAGTCCCATAAGGTCGTAGGTCTTGACGCATGTCCTGTACTTGACCCGATCCTTAATATCGCGTTTGCCGCGACAAGGAACGCGCTTAAGGGCGCGGACCTATCGATCTTCGCGGTTGACATAGGCGTAAGCGAGGCTGATCAAAAGGCGGTGGCCTCGATACACGTCACGTCGAGCAAAGGGTTTCCCTGGGCTGAGGCGCTTTCAGGGGTCAAGGAACTTAAAGGCTATCAGGTCCTCGTATATCCTGTAAGACAGGACAGGAACAGGGGGCGGCTGATAGAGAGGCACGCCGATACCGAGCTTTTTTACCAGGTAGAGGATATGCGGCTCGGCGCAGGAATAGACGTGTTTTCGCAGGTAAACAGAAGGGGCAACCATCTCCTCGTTGAGAAGGTGCTGAGTTACGCCTCTCTTGAAGGCACCGAGGCTGTTGTAGATCTCTTCTCAGGGGTCGGCAACCTCAGCCTGCCGCTTGCAAAAAGGGCAGGGTCCGTAGTGGGCGTAGAATCGGCCGGCGAGGCTATTGACGCGGCCATAAAGAACGCGCATAACAACAATGTTACAAACGCTGATTTTACGGCGATGGACGCATCTGCATGGCTTAAACAGGAGATTAAAGCCCTTGAAAAAAAACGGCCCGATGTGGTAGTCTTAGACCCGCCGCGCGGCGGAGACACAGGGGTCGCCTCTATGCTCGGCAAGGTCAGGCCTGCGAGGATCATATACGTTTCTTGCAGTCCTCCGACACTGGCAAGGGACCTCTCTCATCTTATCGGCACCGGTTATACCGTCAAGAGGGCCGGTTTTATCGATATGTTTCCCCAGACATTCCATATCGAGGGCGTAGTTGTCCTTGAGGCGCGCTAGAAAGAGACGAAGGGACCTGTTTTCAGCTGTTGCCGTCCCTTGTACGTTAAATCGACGTTGTAACCGGAGAGATCAAGTAAATGGAACTTCCTATAGTCAAACAGCTCCGCGATGAGCTTCAGAAGGTCGAAAAGGAACTGAGGGTCGATTGCCCGAAGGAGCTGCAGAAGGCGGCGGCGCACGGAGATTTCAAGGAAAACGCCGAGTACGATGCGGCAAAACAGAGGCAGTCGTTCCTCCAGGCGCGCGTAGCTCACCTCAACTCGAGGATAAACTCGCTGGTATCCCTGAAGCTCGATAATATCCCAAAGGATGCGATAGGCTTCGGATCGAGGATACACCTTGAGGACCTAAACACAGGCGAGGCGCTCGTATATGAGCTTGTAACGCCTGAGGAGGTCGATCCGCGTAACGGCAAGATATCCGTAAGCTCGCCGATAGGCCGCGCCCTTCTCAACAAGGCCGCGGGTGAAGAGGTCACGATAATCCTGCCGACCGGCACAAGGGAGTTCGCTATCACAGAGGTCTATACCCTGCACGAGCTCTTTTTCAGGAAACCCGACAAGTAAAGGAGGAGGCCGGCCTTGTATAACGCCATAACTATACTGCTCGTCCTAATACTCACATTCATGTTCTGGTCAGTCATCGCCTATAACGGCCTTGCGACGCTCAGGCACCATGTCAAGAACGCATGGCAGCAGATCGACGTTCAGTTGAAGAGAAGGGCGGACCTGATACCGAACCTCGTCTCGACTGTCAAGGGCGCGATGCAGTTCGAGAAAGAGACACTCGCCGCGGTGGTCGAAGCAAGGGCGATGGCTGTAGGCGCAAAGACCGTCGGTCAAAGGGCTACGGCAGAGGGGGCGCTATCAGAGGCGCTAGGCAGGCTCTTTGCCGTTGTCGAGAGCTATCCTGACCTCAAATCAAACAAGAACATACTGCAACTACAGGAAGAGCTGACAAGCACGGAAAACCGCATAGGGTACGCGCGCCAGCTTTATAATGACCTCGTCAGGCAGTTCAATACAAGGCAGACGCTCTTCCCGACGCTTATCATCGCCTCGCTCCTTGGCTTCAGGCAGGCCGAGTACTTCCAGATCGAGGCAGGCGACAGGGCTGTCCCAAAGGTGGACCTGGGCGCAAGGTAGGCCTTTAGCGGGTGCGCATATCATGCTATGACAGACATCTACTCCCAGCAGAGAAAGAACCGGAGGGTGACGTTCACCCTTATGCTGGGATTTTTTTTGCTCGTAACACTCGTTGGCCTCTCCGTTGACATCTATACCTACGGTTCGATAGATATCTCAAGGGTCCCGTATCCCACCATCATCGCTTCATCCTTCGCCTCGATAAGCGGCCTGCTCGCCTACTACTTCGGAAGCTCCATAGTCATCCGCTCTCTTGGCGCGGCAGAGCTCAGTTTCGACGATCTCACGCATAAAAAACTGCGTAACGTAGTGACAGAGATGTGCCTGGCAACAGGGCTTCCGATGCCTAAGGTCTACGTCATACCTGATCCCTCGCCTAATGCCTTTGCGACCGGCAGAAACCCCAGAGAGGCCTCTGTCGTAGTCACTCAGGGCCTTCTCGACTCTATGACCAGAGAAGAGCTTCAGGCGGTAGTCGCCCATGAGCTGGCGCATATAAAATCATACGACATACTGACTATGACAGTAGCGGCGGTGCTTGTAGGGACTGTTTCACTCCTGTCTGATTGGGCCTTGCGGTCATGGCGGTACGGCGGGTTGAGGCCAAGACGCGATTTGAAAGGGAGAAGCGCGATACATCCGCTCCTCCTTTTTCTGGTAGGCCTCTTCGTGCTTCTATCCCCGCTAGCGTCACGGGTGTTGGCGATGGCCGTATCAAGGAACAGGGAATATCAGGCAGACGCGCTCGCCGCAGAGTTCACAAGAAACCCTCTCGCCCTCGCTCTTGCCCTTGAGAAGATAAGCTCTTATGACTCACCTCTAAAGAGCGCAAGGAGGGGCTCAGCCCATCTGTTCATCTCTGATCCGTTAAAAAGAAAGCTCGATTCCAAGTCCGGGTTCGTAGCCGACCTCTTCGCGACCCACCCTCCGATAGAAGAGAGGATCGGCAGGCTCAGGAAGATGGGCTATCTGGCCGTACCTGCTCAGGGTATCGTCTCATGACAGGAAAAAACGGGGCCGTCTCCATTCTCCGTTGCCCGGCGTGCGCCAAAGCGTTAAAAGAGGTCTTTGCAAAGGCAAACTACGGAAGGGTACTGCTCCTTGATCAGTGTACCGGGTGCGGCGGCGTATGGTTTGACAGGTGGGAGCTTTACATGCTCCACGGTGCAAGCGTCTCTGATCTAGACAGCGTTGACGTTAGCAGCCTCAATGCGCCAAACCCTGACGTCCACGGGTCAGACAACTGCCCAAGATGCTCTCTCCCGCTTGTCGAGTTCAGGGACCCGGGGCTGCCTCCTGACGCTTCGATAAGAAGGTGCGTTGCGTGCTCAGGGCTCTGGCTAAACAGGGGAGAGATATCAAAGTACGCCAACCACAGGGATACTTTTAAAAAGAGAGGAACTTCGGAGGCTGCTGGCGCAGATATCGAGACGCTAAGGCACCTCCAAAAAGAGCTTGATCTGACGAAGATAACAGGGCCTGCGCCTGAGGCGGCCGGACTTGCCTCAGTTGAGCCGCCGCTCGATACGAAGGAGATAGTCACTGATCTCGGTTTTCTCGCCCTCCAGACGCTGGTGAGGCTTTTATTTAAAATTTAGTTTTTTTGTGGTATATAAAATCGCACTAACGGATATGCCAATGGAGACATTCGCTTTTTTAGTTCTCGGACTTGCCGCAGGCGTGCTTTCCGGGCTAGTAGGCATAGGCGGCGGGATACTTGTGATCCCGGCCCTCGTCTTTTTCTTCGGCTTTACGCAGCATCAGGCACAGGGCACGACCCTTGCCATGATGATCCCGCCGATAGGGATTCTGGCGGCGTGGGCATATTACCAGCAGGGCCACGTCGATCTGAGGGTCGCGCTCCTCTTATGCGCAGGGTTTTTCATAGGCGGTTTTTTCGGCGCAAGACTGGCTGTTACGCTCTCCGGCCCTGTGATAGAAAAGGTCTTTGGCGCAGTGTTGCTGGTTGTAGCTCTGAGGATGATATTCGCAAGGTAGGCGCAATCGGGGTTTGCCTAAAGGCAAGCCCCGTAAAATAAAACGGCCTTACGGCACAAAAGGAGAGTCAGATGAGGTTATCCAAAAGATTTATGATGGTAGCGCTGGCATCGATAGTTGGAATGGGAATGGGCGTGTACGGCACGGCAGATGCGTCAGAGAAGGGCGGGCATCATCACTGGGCGTACGAGGGAGAGACCGGCCCATCGCATTGGAGCCATGTCTCGCCTGAGTTCGCCGTATGCAACGAGGGCAAGTCCCAGTCGCCGATAGACATAACGGCGCCTCAGAAAGAGAATATCGCGGACATCAATTTCAGCTACAAGCCCTCGGCGCTGAACCTGATCAATAACGGCCATACCGTACAGGCCAATTACGACGACGGAAGCACGATAAACGTAAACGGCGTAGATTATAAGCTCCTCCAGTTTCATTTCCACACCCCGAGCGAGCATACGGTCGGCGGCAAGTCATTCGGGATGGAGCTCCATCTCGTCCACAAGAACGACAAGGGCGAGCTTGCGGTTGTAGGCGTCCTTCTTGAGGATGGCAAGGATAACCAGGCGTACAGCGCCGTTTTGAAGGATCTCCCGAAGAAGGCCAATGAGAAGAAGAGCGGAAAGGCGGCATTTAACGCCGACGATCTTCTCCCGAAGACACGGACGCATTACACTTATTCAGGGTCTCTGACCACGCCTCCATGCACCGAGAACGTGACATGGCTTGTCCTTAAGACCCCTGTGCAGATCTCGAAGAAGCAGATAAAGGCGCTCGAAGGGATAATGAAGCATAACAACAGGCCGGTACAGCCGATGCACGACAGGCCGTTAAAGGAAGACATGTAAGTCTCGTTTCTGACGGTCTGACTTGAAGGCCTCACGGCCTGATGATATTATTGCGGAGTCTAAAGACCCCGGCGGCATCCTGCCTCCGGGGTCTTTTTTTAATGAGAGGGATTTGTGCCGCACCTGCCGGATCAAAGGACGCGCTGCGGCGCGACGGGTTTTTTACGCCACCTGCCCAAGAGAGTGGAATGACCTGCCGGGCCTTGTGGCTATCTCCTGAACTCTGCCTTTAGCTCGAGCACCTTCATTATGTCCCTTCTTGATATGATCCCGGCCAGGTCGCCTCTTTCCATGACGACGATCCTGCCTGCCTCTGTGTTGGCAAGCCTTGTCATGGCGTCTATAGCGCTATCAGTTGGCGATAGCGTCTCATCCTTGCCGATCCTTGTCATTATGTCCCTGACAAGGGTCTCGCCCCAGAGATCTCTCTCTATGCCCCTTATGTTGGCAAGCGTCAGAAGCCCTGCTACCCGGCCTCCGGATGAAACCGGAAAGCATGAATGATGGTACTTGAAGAAGTATTTTTCGACCGCGTCAGCGAGATCTATCTCCTCGTTTATTGTCACGACGTCTCTTGACATGAGGTCAGAGACCTTGAGTCCGTTGAGCGCGTTTTTTACGAGCACCTGCCTGTAGCCGCTCTCGGCGGCCTGCTGGACGAATATCCCTATCAGCACCGACCATAGCCCGCCGGTGAAGTTGCCTACGAATATCTGAAGGAGGCCGAGCGCTATAAGGAATACCGCGAAGCCCTTGCCGATTGCGCTTGCCACCCGTGTCGCGCCGTTTATATCGCCTGTACGCGCCCACCAGAGCGCTCTGAAGACCCTTCCGCCGTCGAGCGGGAAGCCGGGTATCATGTTGAATATGAGGAGAACTACGTTTATCGTCGTGAGGTAAGAGGTGATCGCCTTGGCGACAGGGAAGGAATCCCCCGGGATAAGCCTTGATACGGCAAGAAAGAAGATGGCCAGCACGGCGCTTGCGGCAGGCCCGGCTATCGCGATCTTCAGCTCGGTATACGGGTCTTCAGGTTCTTTGGTAAGTTGAGCTACTCCGCCGAATATAAAGAGAGTTATCTCGTGTATGTCGAGGCCGAGCCTGTTGGCTGTGTACGAATGTGAGATCTCGTGGATAAGGACGCATACGAAGAGAAGGAGCGAGGAGGCGACACCCATGAAAAAATATCTGGCTGGCCCCAGCCCGGGGTACATGGAGGGGAAATATCCTGAGGCAAGCGACCAGGAAAACAGCACAAATATGGCGAACCATGTGTAGTCGACTGATATCTGGATACCCAGTACCTTGAAGAGCCTGAAGCCTCTTGACACAATCCTCTCCCTTGTCCTCTTTCGACCTTGACGCTGTTATTTACGCTGTCAGTGTGAGCATAGAAAAAACCGGCACCTGAGCCTCTTTTGATGCGACGACCTTGTCTGCGGCCTTTTTACAGCGCAGATCGTATTGCGGCCCTTGGTCGTATTCGGGCGAGACTGGCGAGACTGAACCGTCATCTGCCGGTATTATTCCCGGTTCCCGTCTCGGTTTCGCCGTCGCCTTATGCCGCCTTTTTACCAATGCCTCCCTCTGTGCAGAGCCCGGCCTTTGTCCATTCTTCAAGACCGCCCGGGTAGCGTGTGACATTTTCAAACATCATCGTCACAAGCTTGTCGACACCGACCGCGCTCTCAAGGGAGTCAGGGCCTTGTCCGCATACTACGATAAGGTCATCTTTTTTCAAAAGTCGATCGGCCTTTTCTTCGATCGAGGCGAGAGGGATGCTGAGTGCGCCGCAGATGTGCGCCTCTTCGTACTCTTTGCGGGTCCTCACGTCGATCATCACGGCCTTATCTTCCTTTCTGAGGATAGAGCCGAGTTCTTCGGTAGTCACTCCCGGGTACATATCAAGGAGCGGCCCAGCGAATATCGCAACCGAGTTTGTTTTATTGAAGTCGCTTGCGTTTACTGGCCTGTCAAGGTTCCATCTGTCGTCTACACCCCGGTCCCTTTTCATAAAATCCTCCTTTAGCCGTTATGTGGCAGATCAAAGAAGCCTCTACTATTGAGTATAGTCCATGCGGCAGGGGTGTCAAGGGGGCGAAGAAGAGCCTCTAGTTGACTAGTTTTTCAAGGGTTTTTTCGTATGTGGCGAGGTCGCTTTCGGAAAACAGCACGAAACGGACGGTCTTCAATCCTGGGTTTAGCCGTATAAATTCCATAACTGCCCTGAGCGCGACCTCTGACGCATCTTTGATGGGGTATCCGTATGCGCCTGTGCTGATAGATGGGAATGAGATAGAGGTAAGTTTGTTTTCGATAGCAAGCCTTAGAGACGATTGATAAGCGTTTTTAAGGGTCTGTCCCTCGCCGTGCTGACCGTCTCTGTAGACAGGTCCTACGGTATGTATTACCCGGCCTGCCTTGAGCCTGCCGCCTGTCGTTATGACAGCGCGGCCTTCGATGCAGCCGCCTATCCGCCTGCACTCTTTCATTATCTCAGGGCCGCCTGCCCTGTGTATCGCCCCGTCTACGCCGCCTCCGCCGGCAAGGGCAGAGTTAGCGGCATTGATGATAGCGTCTGTCGTTTCTTGGGTGATGTCGCCCTTGACGAGTGTTATTACCGTTGAGTCGACCCTTGCCTCCATATAGACCTCCTCTGGTATCAAAAAGCCGAAGAAAATCGTCAGGCACGGAAGGATGAAGCGGAAAGAGATCAGGTCTTGGCGCAGGTAGTATCTTTGTCAGAAGACTACTGATCCGACTTCTGTGGCAGATGCTCTAGCGTAATATGCTCTTGTCTTTGCTATAGGGTTATAGGCTATAGGAGGGCCGGAGAGTCACGTCGTAGCGCCGCACGAAGTACACGTAAGATATCACCTTGACGCTGTTATCTTGTAGTGCGACTCGGTGAGAGGCCCGGGGACAACTGAGCAGAACCCGGCCATTGTCAAGAGCGAGACTGCGTCTGCCACGTCTATCCGCTCTTCAAGAGGGGGGCCTTTCTCTTCGGCCTTTTTCACCCAGTCGATGACAACGAGCGTCCCTTCCTGCCTTATTATCCGTCGGACCTCTTTAAGGAAGCTGTTTGTGTCTGCGGCCTCGTGAAGCACAAACGCGATCAGGGCAAGATCCACCTCGCCGTCTGCCAGAGGGATGCTCTCTTCATCGGACTTAAGGAGTATGATGTTTTGAGGAGGGTCAGCGTCACGCAGATGAAGTAGCATCTCTTCCTGCGTGTCAATCGCGAATACGACCCCGTACGGGCCGACTATGCGTGCGGCAGGGATGGAGAAAAAACCCGGGCCGCTGCCTATATCGGCGAAGATATCGTCTTCTTTAAGGCCGCATGATCGGAGCAGACCCTCAGGGTCCAGCTCCTGTTCACGCTCTTTGCTCAGGAGCCTGTCGATCTTTTTCGGGTCGAACTTGTGCATCTCTTATATCCCTCCGAACCTCAGGAAGACCGCGAATACGACTATCGCGAGCGCTATTATGAGGTTTGCCCTGCCGAAGACGCGCGCTATGGATGAGATCTTCGGCGAGTTCCGGGCCTTCGGCCCTATGAAGAAGTCGTGGACAAAGCTAGACAGGACTATGATGGTGACAAGGGCCAGCTTGATGGTCAGCGCGAGCCCGAAGCCTGTCGACGGCGAGTAGATGCTGTAGTCAGGGTACATGGTCAGGAGCATGAAAGGCCCTGTCACGAGAAGCGTTATGATGGCTACCCAACCCCACTTCCTGTACTGCTTGCCGACGACCTGGAAGATCTGGCTCTTGGCCTTCGGGTCGGAGAGCGTTTTCAGGTAAGGGGCTATGACAGCGACAAGAAAAAGCATGCCGCCTATCCAGAATATGGCGGATAAAACGTGGAGGAACAAAGCGATCTTGAGCAAGGTACGACCTCCTGAATGGATCTGGCCTGACGGCCTTTATTGCAATAATATAATACCGGCATGGGTGCGTTTTTTCCATGACCTATGTCAGTCGTCAGTCTTCTCTTTTATCACAGGAGGGGTCGAGTTACAAGCAGGAGCGGGTTGTTCATCCGAGGAATGCCTCTATGCCGCGCTTGATCATCATGACGGCTATCGCCGCAAGGAGGAGCGAGATGACCTTTGATATCCCTCTCGCCCCGTTCTCGCCTATGTATTTGACTATGGTATCGGCGCCCAGGAGTGTCGCCCACATGATGATGAGGTTGACGATAAGGGAGGCAAGCGCCGGTATAAACCCGTAGAGATCGCTTACCATAAGGAGCGTCGTAAGGGCCGCCGGCCCTGCTATCAGGGGCGTGCCTATCGGTACTATGCCTATGCCGGAGACCGGTCTGGCGACAGGCGCGCCTCTTGCCGTCTGTACTATGTCGGTTATCGCGATGGATAGCAGTATCAGGCCTCCTGCTATCTGGAAGTCCGATATTGTGATGCCGAGGACGAAGAATATGAGCCTTCCGACGAGGAGGAAGGCGAGGGTGATCGCAGTCGCAGTGAGGATCGAGTAGAGGAGCACCTCTCTTCTTTCACGAGGCGCCATCTCTCTGGTCATTGAGAAGTATACGGGTAGGACCCCTATCGGCTCCATAGCCACAAGCAGCGGAAGGAATGCGAGGATAAATATCTTTAGCGATTCGATTGTAAGGTCCATGTACGGATTTTGCACCCGCAGGCTTTAATAGTCAATCGGATTGTCTCTGATAAGAACGTCTTGATACAGGTTCGGCTTGATGGCCGCCCATCGGATAAGTCCTTCGACCGTATCCCTCTGATAAGAAGGTCCGGGTGCCGGCCCGGCGTGATGATACGGCTCCGGGCCGGAGTCTGCCGGCGGCTTATGACCGGCTTCGATCAGGTCTTGATCTTTTTGCCGAGCCTCTTTTCAACGCTTTTGAGCTTTTCTTCCAGCCTGTCAAGAGGCTTTCCCGGCCTCATGTCGATCTGAATGCTGGAGACGAGCCTCGGCGTTGTCTTTATCGCCTCGTCGTGGCACTTTTTAATGACCTCCATCACGCCGTCCCATTCGCCCTCAAGCACAGTGCCCATTGGGTTTGCCTTATATGGCAGGCCGCTCTCGGAGACTATCTTCATGACGCGGGCGATCTCTTCGCCCATTGATTCGCCTTTTCCTATCGGGATAATGGTGAACTCCGCAAGCATCTGAACCTCCTTTTTAATAAACTTCGCTTTGCATTTGAACCTGCCAGGCTCCGGGATCCGGCAGAGGGCCGGCTACAACGGCTCAGAGGCCTACGCCGTCTATCGGGGCGGAACACTTCGGGCAGGCTGAATCTGTTATCGAGTTCTTTTTTACTGTGAAGCCAACCCGCTCTATCAGCATCTCTTTGCACTTGTAGCAGTATGTCGACTCCCCGGCGTCTCCGGGTATGTTGCCGGTGTAAACGTACCTGAGCCCCTCTTCAAGGCCGATCTCCCTTGCGCGGCGCAGGGTCGAGGCAGGGGTAGGAGGCAGGTCCTGCATCTTGTAAGACGGGTGGAACGCGCTTATGTGCCAGGGCATCGTCTTATCGGTCTTTGCTATCCAGCGCGCGAGGCTTCTAAGCTCTTCCTCACTGTCGTTCATGGTAGGGATCACGAGTGTCGTCAATTCGACCCATATCCCCGCTTTTCTCATCCGCTCGACTGATTCGAGGACCGGGGCAAGCCTGGCCCCGCAGACCTTTTTGTAAAAGCCTTCCGTGAATGCCTTTATGTCGACGTTCGCTCCGTCGAGCATGCCTTTAAGCTCTGCTATGCATTCGCCCGTCATGTAGCCGTTTGTCACGAAGATGTTTTTTAGGCCCTTTTCGCGGGCCATCATCCCTGTGTCCCAGGCGTATTCGAAGAAGATGGTAGGCTCCGTGTATGTGTATGAGATGGACGAACATCCGGTCGCCAGCGCCTCGTTGACAACTTCTTCAGAGGAGACGAGATCGCCTATGACCCGCTTCTGGTCTTTAGGCATCTGCGAGATGTCGGAGTTCTGGCAGTGGAGGCACCTGAAGTTGCATCCGACCGTTGCTATCGAATATGACTTTGACGCAGGCTGAAAATGGAAGAGGGGCTTTTTTTCGATAGGGTCGATGTGTTCGGCTATAAGACGGCCGTAGACGGCGGTGTTGAGGATGCCGCCGATGTTCTCCCTTACGCCGCATACGCCCCTATGCCCGTCCGCGATGTGGCATCTGAACGAACACAGGTGGCAGTCGACATAACCGCCTTCGGCCTGACTGTAGAGACGCGCTTCTCTCATGAGGAATACTCCGTCTTGCTAAACCCCCGCCCTCGGCGTATTACTGTCTGGTCCAGGTGACGCGCGCGAGTTTTACGTCGTCGCTCCATTTGAACTCGACAGAGCCTGAATAGGTCTTCTCAAGCATCCTGCCGATCCTTTGAGCGAACTTGTCGGTAGTCGTGCTGATCTCTATCAGGCCTTTTGACTCTTTCATCTCTATTATGCGCTCAAGCGGATTGATGTGCTCAGCCCTCTTTTCCTTGTTGCTTATGAGATGGATTATCTCGTCCCTGTGGCCGTCTACGAACGCGCCCTTGATGGTGACGAACCCCTGAGCGAACCTGTCGCGCACCTTCTTGCAGGCAGGGCATAAGACCTCGGTCTTGTTCACGTACGCAAGGGATTGGGGAACTTCACTCTTTTTCATCCATCTCTTGTCGCGGTACACAGAACCGCATTTTTTGCAGAGAGTGACACCTTTGGGGCCGGCCTTGCGCATGTACGGGTCGCTTTGCGTATCTATCGCTTTTCTCCTGACTATCCCTTTCACTGTGTGCCTCCTTTCTCAGGTTTTCAGGCCTCGGGGCGGCGAGATGGAATTAAGGCCCGCTGATACAATTATACATCATCTGCAGATCTTCCAGGGTGATGACGGTAAAAGAAAGAAGACCCGGTCTGATGGGCGCAAAGCCTCTATTATACCGGCTGAAGGCATCTGTTGTTATTAAGCTATTCGTAATGGTCGGCGTCGCTCGTCACGGCCTTTAAGTCCTGCGGATGCGGCACTCCTCTTATCCCGGAGGTGCTTCTCAGAGGGATAAGCCGAAGGTCACAGGCAAAGGCCTCAGGTCAGCTTGTCTTCCTGAATCTGTCCCCGAGTTTTTCAAGGACGAGACTTATTGAGGCGATCTCAGCGGCGCTGTTCGGGCTGCGGTGGGGCCTGAACGGCCCATGGCGTCTCGTATAATCGGTTATGTCAGAGGCGCGGCGTCTGGTCTCATCGAAGCTCGGGTCGTCGAACATGTCATGCGGCCCGATAAGGCGTCCGTTTGAGAGCTGGAAACCGGCAGCAATGACCCTTGGAGGGCCGTCAAAACGCGTCGGGTTGGCCTCATAGAACGGCACCGGCATGAGAGGCCCTGCATGCGCCCCGCGCATCCATCCGCTCACCATGTGCGGAAAGCTGAAGGCCTCCATAGTCTCTCCCGCGGTCGGAAATCCTGTCTGGCATCTGATGATAAGGGCAGGCTCGCACATCTCGGTCGCTTCACCTGCCTCCATAGAGAACTTTTGCGATGAGACGGTCGCGGCTGGTTCCGCGTCGGAGTTCCTGTAGACCTCGGTTATGAGATACCTTTCGGTAGAGCCGATAAGGGCAAGCAGGGAGTGGAGCTCTTTGGGGGCTGAGAGTATGATCTCTTTGTTGCTTGCGAGGTCAAGGACCTTGAATGAAAAACCCTCTGTCATAACCGCGTCGAGTATAAGCCCTGCGGTGTTGAAAGGGTCGGCGAATATCTTGTATACAGGAAGGTTCCACGCGCCCGTCCCGGTCTTGTTGCACATCAGCACCACGACAGGCTCGCTCGTCCTTTCAAGAAACTCCATCTCCGCGACCCCCGGCCCCATGCAGACAAGGCTTCCCTTGAAAGACTCGTTCAAGAGGCCGCGCTCGGCGCCGTGGAGCTTGAGCTCTGTTGCCACCTCACGGCAGGCGGTAAAAATGTTCCATGAAAGCTCATGGACGACCTTTGATCCAACGCCCTTTGTATGGGTGATTATGAGGCCGATGTCATCGCCGCACCTGAGGACGTGGAAGTCCTCGATGACTCTTTTTTCACGGCTGTTGTATAGCCTCTCTTTTGCTGTGTTGAGTATGTCGGGGTGGCTGCTGACATGGCCTATGAAGCCGCCGACATCGGCGGTCATGACGCTAAGGGTGATCTTTCCGGTATTCGAATCCACTGTTCCCTCCGGCCAAGCCAAGTCTCGCTTGCCTGTCTTTCATACCGGCATGCCGGCATACGGACATAAGGCCACAGATCTCTTTGTCGATCTGCGGCAGGCCGGCGATTAACGGCCTGTTCGCGGCCCTATTGCCCGGGATGGGCTGAAAAGACCAGATACAAAAAGAGATACGCGGCCCAAGGGCCGCGTATCTCTTTCGAGGATAAATATCCTCATGATATCTCTCTGAGGAGCCTCTCTTTACCCCTCAGGAAGGCCTCTTTACCGGCATCGACTGCCGCTTTAAGGTCTTCTTTCTTCTCGTCTACGATCTGCCTTACCTTGTCGGTCGTATCGGCTACGGTGTGCCTGGCGTCATCATATTTGTCTCTGGTCCAGTCAGTAGCATCTCCGAGACCATCTTTCATCTTCTTTCTGGTCTGGGCCCCTGAATTGGGCGCATAGAGCAGTGCGATGCCGGCTCCGACCACGCCTCCGATAAGGAAAGCGAGAACTGTTCCGCCTCTTCTAGTCCGTTCCATCACTGCCACCTCCTTTTGGGTAGCGCTTGAAAAACCGTTTAAAACCTTCTTCAGCCCCGAAAAGAAAACTTATAAAAGAGACTATCGGAC
Source organism: Deltaproteobacteria bacterium (assembly GCA_038043525.1). Classification (GTDB taxonomy): domain Bacteria; phylum Desulfobacterota; class GWC2-55-46; order GWC2-55-46; family GWC2-55-46; genus JBBTBW01. The sequence goes on from JBBTBW010000009.1 coordinate 69,722, forward strand.
TCCGTACTCCATCGACTACGGCATTTGCCAAGCCGGTGGCCTTGAGACCGACATCCTTGACGCCTCGTATAAGCTCACCTACGTCTTCCGTATGCCCTTCAATTGTTCGTACTATCGTGTTGATCCCCTCCAAGGTGCGTTTGGACTCGATCGTAAGGTCCTCTACAGCCTTGATAGTCCTCTTAAGTTGTAAGATCGTCGGGACAACAGCCGCTACAAGTATTATTATCGCCAAAGCAACAATGAGCAGAGCCACTTCATAAACGTCAGCAGATATTGTCATCATTCCCCCTGATTTGAGTATATCCTGTTATAGATTGGTGTCAAGCTGGCAACGGCTCTTCTTCTTGGACTTTTTTCCATTAAAAACAGCTAGTTGCAAAGTTGCGCATGCGGCGGCTCTTTTTTTGAGGTCCTTTTCTCTCCTTTTTTTCGAAGCCTGAGCCATGGTGTGGCCTGATGGCGTTCAGGTCAGCGGCGCGAGGGGTGTTCCCAGAAAATCCGTGAAAATGTCGTTATCTTCATACATCTGCCACAGAGTCGGATATCTATCTTCTGCCTGCTATGACCTCAGTGTCTGTGATCCGTAAGACGTCCTGCACGGGAAGGCCCTTATTCATGAACGCCAGCGGATCGACATGTTCCAGGGGAACTTTAGCTTGACAACCCTGAAAGCGATAAAGTAAAATCAGGGATGTGTTTAAGGCAGTAATAATCCTTTTTCGGAGATGATGATAATGGCAAAAAGACTTGTAGTCGTCCTTCTCGCTCTCGCGTTCGTATCGTTCTCATTCAAGCCTGCGCAGGCTGAAGATGCCATGCAGTCGACCTTCATCTCAGCCGGATACGGCGGGCTCATAGGCGCGCTCGTAGGCGCTGGCGTATGGATGATCTCGGATAACGACGAGTGGGACGATCATATCAGCTACATACCGACCGGCGCAGGCGTAGGCATACTTGCAGGCACGGCCTACGGCCTCTATACGCATATGGCAGTCAGGAACGCGGCGGCCGAGGTAAGAGACGGCAGGCTTACCTTCAACGTCCCAGCCGTTAAGACGACCAACGCATACGATACGTACACCAACAGGAATGAAGTAGTTGAAAGTCTCGATCTGCTCTCTGTAAAGTTCTGATAGACGCGTTTATTTCAAAGGCCCTGCCGGCTTCAGTCGGCAGGGCCTTTTTTTATTGCCTCTCTATGTCAAGATCAGTCGTCTTGCGAATGGTTGCCGTATCCGGCCGAAAGGCGGCTTGAATGAACTCTGCGCACGGGCCTTCCGGCAATTCTCGTGAACTATAGGCGTTATGCCTTGTGTTTTGTCGTTGATAGTGCGCCCCGTAAGGCGTCGACATGAGGACGGTCGGCATCCGGCCTTGAGGTTGTCATATCGAAAGCGCCGGGGTCCTGAGTCCTGTATCCTCCTTGAGCCAGAACATGATGTTCATGTTCTGTACCGCCTGGCCTGAGGCGCCTTTTACGAGATTGTCTATGGCAGAGACGATCGTGACGCGCCTCTTTTTCTCGTCAGAAAATACCCCTATGTCGCAGAAGTTCGATCCTCTGACCTGGCTTATGTCAGGGAATCTGCCTTGCTCAAGTAGGCGGACGAACGGTTCTTTGGAGTAGAACTCCAAGTAGACGTCGTGTATATCCTTTGACGTGGCGGTCTTTTTCAACTCCGCATAAGCCGTGGTGAGGATCCCGCGCGCTACAGGCAGGAGGTGAGGGGTGAAGGTAACGTTCACCTCGGAGCCTGCAACGGATGTCAGCTCCTGGTCAATCTCAGGTGTATGCCTGTGGCAGCCTATTTTGTAGGCCTTGAACCCGCCTGCAACCTCTGCGTATGAGGTGTCCAGGTTCGCGCCCCTGCCTGCCCCTGAGACGCCGCTCTTGGAGTCTATGATGATCGAACCGGTCTCCAGGAGACCTGCCCTCAGAAGCGGCGCGAGGGCGAGTATCGAGCCTGTCGGGTAGCAACCTGGGTTGGCAACCAGGAGCGCGTCTTTTATCGCCTCTCTGTGAAGCTCAGGGAGGCCGTAGACAGCCTCATCGAGGATGTCAGCGCAACTGTGTTCGCCGTACCACGCCTTATATACCTCAGGGTCGTGCAGTCGGAAGTCAGCGCTCAGATCAATAACGCGGTTGTCGGACTCAAGGAGCCCTTCTACTACTTCTTGTGAGGCCCCGTGGGGAAGGCAACAGAAGGCCACGTCGACCTTGAGGCCCTTGAACTCGGCAGGGTCGCTGAAAAAAAGGTTGTCGTAAAAACCCCTTAGAGACGGAAATACCTCAGTAACTGCCTTGCCGGCATACTGCCTTGAGGTGACGGCATTGACGCTTGAGAACTGGTGGTTTGAAAGTATTCTTAGAAGCTCAAGCCCTGTGTAACCGCTTCCTCCGAGTATCGCGATGTTTATCATGGGTTCTCCGTTAAGATATTATCAGTCTGTCGGCGCGAGAGATCGATCTGACCGGTTTAATGAAAAGCGTCAATAGGCGCTTTTCATGTGCTAGCCTCTCTATTTAATCTTAAAAAAATGCGCATTTCAAGTCGGAAAGACTTGAAATGCGAGTTTAGTATATCAAAAGGAGGGGAGTTTTGTCTTTTCGAATGGCCCTAGTGAAAAATATCGGTCTGACTCCAGCTTTGCACTTCCGTGCGTCTTTTGTGTGTGTCTCGAACGGCCCTTGTAAAAAAATATTTGTCTGATTTCAGCTTTGCACTTCTATGCGCCTTTTTGGGTATGGCTCCCTTCGCTGTCGGCCGACTCGCAGTAAATACCGATACCTGCTTGTCGTCTCTCCCTTAGGCTCATTCCACCATACCCGGATTGTTAGAGGCAAGGGCAGATACAACTTCGAGACAGCTACTCCTGCGGTCATGTGCTAAAGGCTAGCGCCTTGTCTTTACTCCTCCCCTTACTATAAGGGGAGGCCGGGAGGGGTTAGTCGTAAGCGGTGTTTCTTTTGCGCACTTCCGTGCGTCTTTTGTGTGTGTCTCGAACGGCCCTTGTAAAAAATATCTGTCTGATTTTTTGCTTTGCACTTCCGTGCGTCTTTTTGGGTATGGCTCCCTTCGCTGTCGGCCGACTCGCAGTAAATACCGATACCTGCTTGTCGTCTCTCCTTTAGGCTCATTCCACCATACCCGGGTTTTGTTTAGAGGTAAATACAAAGCAACTTCGCCAGAAGTGTTTTGTATCAAGGCAAGGCTGAATTCAATTTCGCCGCTAAAAAGCTCCGTCAAGTGAGGACTCATTCCATTGAATATTATTTTGCGGCTTTGCAGGCAATAAGCTCCTTGGATGTAATGGTTGGCAGAGTCTGTCTTGAAGGCTTTGGGTCCGGGCAAGGGGGGTGGGCAAAAAAAAAGGAAGGCCGCTGGCGGCCTTCCTTTGATGTCGTATAACGTACGATTACCTCTTCGAGAACTGGAACC
>JBBTBW010000010.1:0-25050 GCA_038043525.1 Deltaproteobacteria bacterium
CACCGCCCTTTCACGGCGGCGACCAGGGTTCGAATCCCTGTGGGGACGCCAAATTATAAAACAGGCGCCTTTTGGCGCCTGTTTTAATTTCGCCCCCACGGAAGGATCGAACCCTATGGTTCGACCGGGTGCCCGGCACAGCCGGAGGCGAGCCGGGCTATAAAAAAACGTCCTTCTTCCCTGCCAAGCGGTTTTTAATCATTGCAACGGTCGGGCATAAAACCATTCACCCTCTAAGATATATCTCATAGCCCTTGCGGGCAGGGGTGTAGAGGCATACAAACAGGTAGCATAGCTCCAAGCCGCTTTTTATAAAGTCCCTGCCCTTTACCTTCGAGCCCTTCACGTCCGCCCACTCTTCCACAGGGTACTCGATCCACTTTGAGCTTATCTCTTCAGGGCTTTTATTTTCAATGATGTGAAACCTTGCTAGCATCTCCACATCGAAGGTCCAGTTGACCTTGAAGGGCCTCCCGAAGACCTTTTTAAGTACTGGCCCATTCCTGAATATCTTTGCGCCGCACTGTGTATCATAGACGCTTATCCTAAGAAGCAGGGAGGCAAATGTGGCGAATACCCTGCCGAAGTAGTGTCTTGACAACTTGCGATCAACCCTCCTGCCCAACAGGCGCACCCTTGAGGCGAGGACGAGCGTAGTCTCTGTTGTCTCCAGTATATTGCAAAATCGGAAAACAGCGTCGATTGGGGTGGACAGATCAGCGTCCCAGTAGCCGACATTCTCATAAGGACCCTCGATAGCCTTTAATATGCCACGACGCACAGCCTCTGCCTTGCCAAAGTTCTTCTCAAGGTCGATGACCGATATCCGGGAAGGTGCTTCCTTTCTCATCGATTCAAGGAGACCGAGCGTCTTATCGCCGCTTCCGTCATTTACAAAGATAAAAAAGAGGTCCTTCTCCTTTTGAAGGGCGCTGGTGAAGGCATTTCTATCAAGCCTCTTCTCTTCATTAAAACACGGGACGACTATCACCGTTTTTCGCACAGCACCCATCCTGTCAAGCCGGGGATCTTGAGGCCGATACGGCTTGCGTTCAATAAAAGGCTGTTATCCATCTTTAACACGCTCTCTACCGCCTTCGTAAGCACCTTGCCTTCAGCCCAGTTGCCTATCCCCTCGGTGGCCTTATCCGGCCGGAACAATTTATAGAATATGAGCTTCGGCAGAAGGAGGCTAAAGAAGAGGTAGCCTGAAGATAGCGCCTTAAGTCCGCTGTCTTTGATGAGGGACTCCAGGCCAGCCAGCCTGTACCGCCTTAAGTGACCGAGAAACCTGTCATGGCCGCCGTATAGGGACTGGAAAGCCGGGACGGTTATCATTACCTTGCCGCCTTTTCTCAAGTGCTTGCCTACGAGAAGAGCAAGGAAGCCCCTGTCGTCTTCCACGTGCTCGATAACGTCAAGGAGCAGGATCATGTCAAACAGGCCTTCTTCAGGCAGGCCGCGCTTGTACCTGATGTCTTCTGACAGGTTTCCGAGGGATTCTATCTGTTCATCTGTCAGGTTTATGTCAACGGCTGTTATATCCTTACGCTTAAGGCCGCTCAATATGCCTCTGGCAACAAAGCCGTCGCCACAACCGACATCCAGTAGTCTCATGCCTTCAAAGAGGCACGGCGCGATTATCTCCTTGACAGCCTTAAGCCTTGCCGTCTCCCAGGGGTGGCGGCCGCCATCTATATCTCGAAGCTCTTTCAGGTCCATCAGTTGCCCTTCATCGGCGACAAAATATCATTAATATCAACTGCCAGAAAATGCTCAGACTCGGCAATGAGGTCCTGCGGTGCGTTCTTCAAGGCTGTCCTGGGAAGGATAGCGTAGCCAACCCCCTCGCCTTTCATTGCCGGCAGGCTGCTACCGAGCCCTGAGATAAACTCCTCTGATACCTTTTCCTCATCATAGAATTTCCCTGGAGTATAAGTGATAGACAAGAGCTTCAGGCGCCTTATATATTCAAGCTCATAACCCTTGGCCCACATGAAGGCCCCGCCGTCTTTCATCGTAACGAATACGCCGCGCTTCAAAAACGGCCTTACCGTGTAATTGGGCGGAATGAGAAATGCCGCGTCAGCAGGCACCTTCGCCGAGGCCTCTTTGGCAACAACCCTTATCTCGTCAGAGAGGCTCGGGCCTTCTTTTCCAACGACGGCCCTCTCCATATAATAGGAGAATGAGACAGAGATCACGATGAAGAAAGATATCGCCGCCTGGAGCGCGACATTACGATCTTTAAATATAGCCAGGAAGACAGCCGCTAACGCCATCGGCACACCAAAAAACCTGCCTGTATACGCCAGCGCCAGTCCGTAGATGACGATTATAACAGGCGCAAGGATAGCGGCCCAACGGCAGATAGGGGACTTTTTTTCCATGACTACGGCCCATATAAATATAAGGAGGGCTACATGGAACTGATGGGCTAAAAAGGCCGCTAAAGCGAAGAGCATTACGGCAAGGAGGTTATCTTTTTTTCCGGCGTTCTTGAGGATGAGCGAGATAAGGGCTGAGGCGGCTATCAGATAGATCAGAACATCGCTTCTGAAAAAATGGAGCTGTAAGATGAACCTAGACGGGAAGGCCTCTGCTCCAACGGCCCCGGCAAATATATAGAGCAGGGATATTACAGATGCTATCAAAAGCCACCTTGCGTTATCGAGCTTCAGCCTTGCTTCTTTAAACGCTATGGAGGCTATGGAGAGAGCAAGGGGCAGCAGGGCGAGGCTTACCCCGTTTACCTTCTGAGAGATGCTCTTTACCGACCAGAAGAAATGGAAGGGGAAGATATATCTTGTGAAGTCTGCTATCTCAGCGCCTTCGAGATACGGACCTGTTGCCTTTGCCCCTGTTACCGATAGTATCCAGTATAGGTTTGGGGAGGCTATGAGAAGGAATATGAGGAAGGCCTTCGGGAAGAGGAGGAACGACCGCTCCCGGATCGAGGCCTCTATCCATATTATTGCCGCTATGCCTAACGCGAAGTTGGCCTGCATGGCGTTGACATTGTACGCGGCCCCCAATATAACGGCAGATAGCAGGTGTCTGCCGTTAAAGGCAAAACCTATTCCAACGGCGCATATACCGACCGAGACGAAGGTCTGGGAGAGATAGTCGCCCATGACAGGGTCAGCGCCTAGCGGCAGTCCCACCATGAAACCTGAAGCGATAGTCACAACCGAGGCGCTTGAAGCCGCTTTCAGCCAGCTCGCCTCTTTAAAGAGCCCCCTGATGATAAGGGCAACACCGGCTATAAGGAGTATCCGGCCTATCAAGAGGAAAAAACAGAAGACGCCTTCAACAGGCAGATACGATGAGAGATACGCTACAACGAGCCAGAATATGGATACATAGTCGCGCATGGTTGAAGCCATGGCATCGTTGGCAAAGACAACGCCTCTGGCGGCGGTCTCGACAAGGACGATGTGGAACTCGTTATTCCTGATGCCGTATCTAAAGCCCCATAACAGCATGGACACAACGGCAGAGGCGAGCATTATGGCCCATGCAAGGGCTGAAGATCGCTGCCATGACGGAGACTTTTGCATATCAACTCACTCTATAGGGCGGACAATGAAAAGTCAAAAGGATTTACAGATAGATTGAAAAAGCGTACGTCAAGCTGAAAAGGCAGGATCACAGAGAAGCTATCACCTGTCAAAACAAGTGACGGCGTGCAAAAACTCTTGCCCGTATACAGGCTTGCAACCTGACCTTGATTAAAGGCACGATGCGTCATGCCCTCGCAGTTTTGCAGGACGGGTTACACCTAATCTCCCATTGTTACTTCAGGGTTTTTAAACTGCCCCTTCGGACCGATGTTTCTTTTGCGCACTGCCGTGGCTTTTGGGTATGGCTCGCGTCGCTTTCGAGCTAACTCGCAGCAGATACAAGAACCTGCTCGTCAGCTCTCAATCAGGCTCGCTACGCCATGACCCGGGTTTTGTTAAAGGCGGCGGCTGAATTCAAAAGAAGTTAATCTCGGTGGGCCGAGCCCACCACAGACACTCTTTTGCAGGAGCAGTTTTACAGCCTGCTCCGAAATATTTAAAAACCGCTAAAGCAGCACACGATGCGCCGTACTCCTGCAACCGAAGAATTTTATCATTCCTTACCGTCATGTCCTTTGATTTTGTGTCTTAAGTTACCGTTTTTCCTTATTGATCCATGTATGCTTCCAAATACAGTTCAAAATAAATACATGACAAAGGAAAAACATGAAGAGATACCTGCTCACAGCTACACTGATACTACTGCCCATCGGGATCATCTCCACAACTAATGCGTCGGCAGAGGTCAACCTTAATATCGGCATAAACCTGCCGATAGGCGGTGTCGTCGTCTCGAAGTCCCCGGACGTCGTCGTTATATCAGGCACATACGTCTACTTCATACCTGACTCTGATGAAGACGTTTTCTTCTATCACGGGTACTGGTACAGACCACGCGGAAACGGCTGGTACAGATCAACGAACCACAGCTCCGGCTGGATCCAGATCTCGATCGGCAATGTTCCGGGAGCGGTACGCGAGCTTCCTCCTGATTTTCGCAGGGGCCATCAAGGAGGCGAAAAGATACCCTACGGTCAGCTCAAGAAGAACTGGAAGTCATGGGAGAAAGAACATCACCGGGAGGATGCAAGAGAAGAAAGGGGCGGCCATGACCACGGAAAGCACAAAAAAGGGAGAGACTGAAGGGAGGTCAAACCTGAAAAAAATATCTTGAGAGCCCTGAGGCGAGACGGGCTTTTTTATGAGTCTTGTAGCCTTGTATGGCGGAGCACACCGGCGTAGCGAGTCATACCCGAAAGCGCAATCCAGTGCGTAAAAGAAAACTGGCAAATGTGATTTGATAGGGCTGTAGTCTTGGCCTTGTGTAATAAAGGCCTCATGTATCATATAAATGGTGGGCTGAGCCCACCATTTATGGAATCCATCTTGTGGCTGCAAGGACAAAACAGCACTGCCATAAAAGCGCACTTGCCCTGTGCGGGAGCAGGTTTGCAACCCTATACGCTTGAGGGCACGAGGCATCGTGCCCCTACTTTAGATCTATCCAGGGGCAAATGGTGGGCTGAGCCACCCTTGTTACTTTACCGTTGCCTTAAAACAACCCGGGTCATGGCGTAATGAGCATAAAGGAGAGCCGACGAACAGGCCGCAATTTTTTATCTGCGAGGAGGCTCGACAGCGAAAAGAGCCATACCCAAAAGCTAACGACAGTTCGCAAAAGAAAACTGGCAGATGGGATTTGACAGGGTTTTAACCTTTGCCTTGCTTAGTAGAGACCTCATGCAAATGGTGGCTGTGCCACCCTACGTTACCGCCCCCTACGACTTCTTCGCCACCCTTATATAAAGCTCGTCGAGCTGTTTATTGTCTACAGTCGACGGCGCCTCGCTCATCAGATCCGTTCCCTTTTGCGTCTTGGGGAATGCTATTACGTCCCTTATCGATTCAGACCCCGTCATTATGGATATAATCCTGTCAAGGCCGAAGGCTATGCCGCCGTGCGGAGGCGTGCCGAAGCTAAGGGCATCCAGGAGAAAGCCGAAACGCGACTGGGCGTCTTCCGTTGTCATGCCGAGCTTGCCGAAGACCTTGGACTGGACATCCGAGCTATGTATCCTTATCGAGCCGCCGCCTATCTCGCTTCCGTTAAGTACAAGGTCGTAAGCCTTCGCCCTCATCTTGAGCGGTTCCGTGTCGAACTTGTCAAGGTCCTCATCCATCGGCGCTGTGAACGGGTGGTGTACTGCGACGTGCCTCTTTTCTGCCTCGTCATACTCGAACATCGGAAAGTCCGTGACCCAGGTAAAGTTGCAGCCCTCTTTCGGTATGATGCCGAGACGTGCGCCAATATTGAGCCTGAGCCTGCCGAGAACGGTATTTACGACAGAGGCCCTGTCAGCCCCGAAGAGGATGAGATCGCCGGTTGAGGCGCAAAGTGCCTTTGTTATCCCGTCTTTTTCAGCGTCTGATAGGAACTTGGCTATCGGAGACTGCCATCCCTGCTCAGTGACCTTTACCCATGCAAGCCCCTTTGCCCCGAACGATACAGCGACCTCAGTAAGGTCATCGAGGTCTTTCCTTGAAAACGCACCGCCGCCAGGCACGCATATGGCCTTTACCACTCCGCCGCTTGCCGCCGCCTCGTTAAATACCTTGAAGCCTGAGCTGGCAAGCATAAAGGTAAGGTCGTTAAGCTCAAGGCCGAACCTCACGTCAGGGTTATCAGCACCGAACCTGCCCATCGCCTCTGCGTATGTGAGCCTCGGGAAAGGGAGCGTCAGTTCAACGCCTATCTCCTTGAATATGCGACCAACAAGCCCTTCCATGACCGACATGACGTCTTCGCTGTCGACAAAGCTCATCTCAGCGTCTATCTGCGTGAACTCAGGCTGACGGTCAGCCCTCAAGTCCTCGTCGCGGAAGCATTTTACGATCTGGAAGTACCTGTCAAAGCCGGAGACCATCAGTATCTGCTTGAATATCTGCGGGGACTGCGGAAGGGCAAAGAAGTGACCGGGGTTTAATCTGCTCGGCACAAGGAAGTCGCGCGCTCCCTCAGGGGTGGATTTAGTCAGCACAGGGGTCTCTATCTCAAGGAAACCGTTTTCCGAGAGGTAGTTCCGCGTAGCCATCGCGACAGAGTGCCTAAGCATCAGTTTTTTCTGGAGTGACGGCCTTCTTAGATCAAGGTAACGGTACTTGAGCCTCGTCATCTCTGCTACATCCGTATCGTCTTCTATCATAAACGGGAGCGGGGCGCACTCGCTCAAGACCTTTATCTCAGTAACAGCGACCTCTACTGCCCCTGTCTTTAGCTCTGTGTTCTCGGTCCCTTCAGGCCTCTTGTTCACAATGCCCTTTACAGCAACGACAAACTCGCTTCTGATCTCGTGCGCTTTTTCATGGACAGCTACTCCAGCGTCAGGGTTAAAAACGAGCTGGACAAGCCCATCGCGGTCTCTCAGATCGATGAATATCACGCCGCCGTGGTCCCTTCTCTTCTGGACCCAGCCCATAAGCGTTACGCTTTGACCGATATGGCCTTCGTTGACAGCGCCGCAATAGGCGCTCCTTTTCCAGTTACCGAGTGTGTCTGACAAGGCAAGACCTCCATGAAATTTTATGGTTATTAGGATGATTTCCTGTAACTGATGCGAACCAGACGGCAGAAAGACCTTGGCCTCCAGGGCCGATACAGGGCCGAAAGACCGCCTTACGCCCGAAAAACCCTGCAAATAAAGGGTTTTAGGTTTATACCACATGCGCCCCGTCTTTTCAATTCATATGAAATTGCCGGAATTCAATTTTTAGCTTGACATCAGACATGGTAAACGGGCTATAATCGCCACTATCATCACCACATCGGCGCAAAAGTCGGGAAAAAACACTGATTCAAGGAGGCAATCAATGAAGAGAACTGGCTTCTGGATTTTCCTCCTGACTTGTATCGGTATCGCCGCGGGTATGCTTATGCCGTCGTCAGGCAACGCGGAATACGGGGACATCGTCCTGAACAGCAAGTCGGAGAGTATGCAAAAGGCAGGAGTGGACCCCGTGGTATTTCCACATTGGTTCCACAGGATCAGATTCAAGTGCAAGGTATGCCACGAGGACATCTTCATCATCAAGAAGGGCGCCAACGACATCAACATGGCGGCCATCATGAATGGCGAGTTCTGCGGCAAGTGCCACAACGGGCTTGTAGCGTGGGAGCCGCTGTACTGCGACAGGTGCCACTCTTACAAGGGTGACGCGCCTAAGAAGTAAGAAAACAGAACGAGGATATAGATAAGGAGGAGTATAATGAAATCTTCACGCAAGCTCTTTAAGCCTGTCCTCCTCTTCTCGCTTTTGACCTTATTTGGGTTTGCCGCAACAACCGTCGTATCCGTTGCCGAGTCAGCAGCCGCCGACAAGGCAAAGACGAAGGAAGCCGCGCCCAAGAAAGCCGAGAAGGGGGCTGACGCATCAAAGCTGGACCCCAACGACCCTGCGAACGTGATATATCTTGACACCTCAGGGAAACCTGCAGGCATGGGCGGAGACGCCACAAAGCCTGCAAGCGCGGCCTACAAGGCCGGCCAGGGCTGGCACCCTCAGGCCATTTCAGGCGCGGGGCTTCCCAAGGACAAGTACGGCCTCGTAGACTGGGCCAAGCTCGTCAGAGAGAACCTTATAAAGCCGAAGCCGTCGCTTGACCCTGATGAAGAGGAGATGCCGCCTCTCCAGATGGACATACTCATCGAGGCAAAGGGCGATTTCGTCAACGACGTCATCTACCCGCACGAGATGCACACGTACTGGCTCAAGTGCGAGGTCTGCCACCCGCAGATATTCAACCCTGCGAAGGGTACAAACAATATTACCATGATGGGGATAGTCCAGGGTCAGTGGTGCGGAAGATGTCACGGCAAGGTCGCATTCCCTCTCGCGGACTGTAACAAGTGCCACTCTTCACCTAAAAAGGCCGCCAAGACCAAGTAGGAGCATATGACAAGACTGCTCGCTGCCCTGTTCCTTTTGATGTTTGCCGCGCCCGTGTTCGCAGTTGACGGGCCCGGTAACATCAGGCTTGATTCAAAGGTTAGCAGCATGAAAAAGGCCGGCCTCGGGCCGGTGACTTACCCGCACAAGCTCCACGAAAAGCTTTATAAGTGCGATGCGTGCCATCCGAAGATCTTCAAGGACAAGCACGGCGACAACGACATCAACATGAAGCAGAACATGAATCAGAAGTTCTGCGGTTCTCCAAGCTGTCACAACAGCGACAAGGCGTTTCCTCTGTACATGTGCGATAAATGCCACGAAGTCATTAAAAAAGGGGCGGCCAAGAAATAGGCCGCCTTTTTTTTGCCCTCCGGCTTAAAAGACCTTAGAAAAAAAGCGAACGATAGGCGCCGCACAGACTGCCGGTGCGGCGAGAGATGCTTGCCTCAGCCGCCTTTAAGACGGCTGAGGATCTCCTGTCATTTCCTGAACTGCCTCAACCCTGATGCGGCTCCTCTGTCAACGAGCCATAAGAGCCTGCCTCTTGCAGGCCTTATAAGTCCGGCAGGCAGCGCAGTCGAGCCTCTTTCAAAGACCTCTTTAACAGCCTCTCTCTTTTGCGCGCCGGTAGCCATAAATACGCAGACCTTTGCGTTACTCACAAGGGCCGGGGTCATGGTGACCCTCCAGAAAGAGAATGGGCCGACATAGTTTTCAACGACCAGCCTTTCTCTTTCCGAAGCAGCCTTTGTCCCGGGAAAAAGCGATAGCGTATGGCCGTCAGTCCCAAGCCCTAAAAAGACGAGATCGAACTCAGGTGGAGTCGTCCTTCGGCCCGAGAAAAACGCCCTTACCTCTGCCTCGTATCCCCTCGCGGCCTCTATAGGCCCAAGCTCTACCTGCATGCGATGGAGATTCTCAAGAGGTATCGGCACCTTTGCGATCAGCTCCCTCGCGGCCATCCCATAATTGCTCTCTTCGTCATCAGGCGGCACGTCTCTTTCATCGCCCCAAAAGAGGTGGACCCTATCCCAGCGGACCTTCTCCCTGAACCGAGCGGATGCGAGCTTCTTTAGAAGTCCCTTCGGCGTAGACCCGCCGCTCAGGACTGCCGCAAAAAAACCTTTCTCCTCGACCTCTACGGCGCATAGAGCGGCAAAGAGCCTGGCAGCAGAGGTTGTCAGCTCTTCGATATCTTCAAAGACTATCAAGTCCGGACGCATCGCTTCACGCATATCGCTCTATATCAAGGCCTTTGGTAAAAGAGTTTTCATCCGGCAGTTCGCGGCAGGAGTCCTTCCTGAAAAGAGCAGATATGTCCGGGCCTCTCATCTCCGCACTCACGGCTCAGTCCTTCCCACAATAGACCTTATAGCCTTCCTCTGAGGCCCGTCTGTCAGGGGACGGCATGCGTGTATCGCGGCGCCCCTGAGAGCGGCCTTACGGTTCATTATCACATAGACAGGGATCGAGTTCATAAGACGCTCGAACCGCCCTTTCTTGATGAAGCCTTCCGTGAAACCGCCGCGTTCCATCGCCGGGAGTATCTTTGGCGCGATCCCCCCGGCGATATAGATGCCTCCTACGGCAAACCCTTTCAATGCGAGGTTGCCCGCCTCTGCACCGTAGACGGATATGAATATATCGAGCGCATCGGAGCAGTTTTTATCATGTCCGTTTATCGCCTCTGACGAGACTACTGCCGCAGCGTCTTCATTCTCGAATCTCTTTGCGAGATAAGCCGGTTCTACAGAATCCCTTCTGGACTTTAAAAACGAATATACGGAGGCGAGCCCTTTACCTGAAAGGACTCTCTCGTAGCTGACGTGGCCGTGGAGCTCGGCAAGATAATCGAGAAGATCGGATTGAATGGGTGTCGTCGGCGCAAAATCAGCGTGCCCGCCCTCTGAGGCGGAAGGTATAAAGCCCCTGCCGTCCCAGAAGAGGATCGCCTCGCCGAGCCCGGTGCCTGCGGCTATAACTGCCGCGTTGCCCTTTTGCACTGTCCCGGGCTTTAATACAAAGAGGTCTTCATCCGCTATGGCATCTACAGACCAGGCTGTAGCGACAAGGTCGTTTATCACAGATATGTCCCTGATAGAAAACTTTGCGCCAAGTTCCCCTGCGTCTATAGTCCATGAAAGATTGGTGAGGGTCCCTCTGTCTCCATGCACAGGGCCTGCGACGCCGAGGGTGGCCGATCGGATAAGCCCTGAGCCTATCTTGTCAAGCCGGGAAAGGAAGCTGTCTATGACCGCATCGATGGAGCTATAATCTTTGTTTGCGAACGAGGCCTCCATGACGATCTCAAGACGGTCTCCGCAGTCGGAATAAAGGCCGAGGAGCGTCTTGGTGCCGCCTATGTCTCCGGCAAGGACAAGACCTTCGGGGCTATTCATAGTCCCTCCACCGCCTCCAGCCTCTGCCCTCGCTCTGCATAAGCTCATCTGCCATAGCCGGGCCGAAACCTCCTGCCCTGTACATATCAAGCGGAGGCGCGCCAGGGCCGCCCTTGTCGATGAGGTCAAGGAGCGGGGTGAGAAACGCCCAACTGAGTTCCATGCCCTCGCTAGATATGAAAAGGGTCTTGTCCCCAAGCATGCAGTCCAAGAGCACCCTCTCGTATGCCTCCATCTTTACGCCGTCGTAGCCGTCCATGTACGAAAAATCCATTACGACGTCTCTCAGGCACATCTTCGATCCAGGGTTCTTGGTATGGAATTTGAGCTGCACACGCTCGTCAGGCTGTATCCTCAAGATAAGCGCGTTAGGCCCGATCTCGCCCTGGATCATCTGACCGAAGAGCATGTGGGGGACGCGCCTGAACTTTATTACGACCTCGGTAGCCTGGCTCTTTAGCCTCTTGCCTGAGCGCAGGTAGAAAGGCACGCCCTGCCACCGCCAGTTGTCAATATAAAGCTTCATCGCCGCGTATGTAGGTGTCTTCGAATCCCGGGCAACGCCCTCTTCGTCCCTGTAGGAGAGGACCGGCCTACCGTCTATCTCGCCTGAGGCGTACTGCCCGATCACAAGGGCAGAGTCGATATCATCCAGCGGAAGCGGACGCAAGGCCTTTAAGACCTTGAGCCTTTCGTATGTCACGAGGCCCGATTCATAGAGCGACGGCGGCTCCATCGTGGCTATAGTGAGGAGCTGGAGCATGTGGTTCTGGAACATGTCCCTTATGACGCCTGATTGCTCGAAGTACCCGGCCCTCTTCTCGACGCCGAGCGTCTCAGCCGCTGTTATCTGTATATGGTCTATGTAGTGCCTGTTCCAGACAGGCTCGAATATGGAATTGGCGAACCTCAGCATCATGATGTTCTGGACTGTGTCTTTGCCGAGGTAGTGGTCTATCCTGTAGACCTGATCTTCTTCGAAGACCCTGTGTACGACAGATTCAAGAGAGCGCGCGCTGGATGAGTCCCTGCCGAAAGGCTTCTCAACGACAAGCCTTGTCCACCCTGAGCCTGACGAGTTCAACCCTGCCGCTCCGAGCGCCTCTATCACAGGGGCGTATACAGTCGGAGGGGTCGCGAGATAGAATATCCTGTTGCCTTCGGTCCCGAACGAGCGCTCCTTCTCCTCGATAAGGTCCTTTAACGCCGAGTAGGCCTGTGTATCTCCGTAGTCGAGGTGCGTATAGAATATCCCTTCCGAGAAGCGCGGCCATGCCTCGCTATCGAGATGGCCTGAGTCCGCAAGCCCCTGCCTCATCGCCTCTCTGAATGCGGCCGTCTCCATGGGCGTGCGTGCCACCCCTATGATAAAAAACCTTTTACCGAGGATATTGTACCTGAATAGGTTAAGAAGCGCAGGTATCAGCTTTCTCTTGACGAGGTCGCCTGATGCGCCGAATATGACCATCGAGCACGGCGGGGGGGAGTACTCTGAACACGCTTCTGTCGGAGGGACTATGAGCCCGGCCTTGACGCCTGATGAAGCCGGATCAAGACCGGCCTGAGGGCTCTTGTCAGCCATTGACTCTCACCTCTTTTTATTTGGGAAAAACGCCTGACGTCAGGACTCTGTCGATTGCATGCACATGTATGGAGAGCAGCTCGTCCGCTATTTACGCGTCTTGACCGCATGGCCGCCGAACTCCATCCTGAGCGCGGCCAGGACCTTTTCACCGAATGAGTCATCGAGGCGCGAGCGAAACCTCCTGAAAAGCGCCTCTGTGATGACAGGCATGGAAACACCCGTATCAACAGCCTCTTTGACCATCCACCTGCCTTCGCCTGAATCATCGACATGGCCTCTTATCGAGGCGAGTCCCGGGTCTTTCTGAAGCGCTGAGGCTACAAGTTCCAGGAGCCATGATCTAACGACACTGCCTTTCATCCAGAGTGACGCAACGTCTCCGAGGTCCAGTGTCTCTCCGTAAGGCCCTGCGTTCATAAGCTCGAACCCTTCGGCATAGGCCTCCATCATGCCGTACTCTATCCCGTTGTGGACCATCTTGACATAGTGGCCTGCGCCTGTCGGGCCGCAGTACATATACCCGTCGACAGGGGCAAGCGTCTTAAACAGAGGGTCGAGACGTTCGCACGCCTCCTTATCTCCGCCTGACATGAGGCAGTAACCTTCCTTTAGCCCCCAGATACCGCCGCTTACGCCGACATCAACAAAATTTATGCCGTCCGCTTTCAACTGGCCTGAGCGCCTTACCGCGTCTTTGTAAAAGCTGTTGCCGCCGTCTATAATGGTATCTCCTGCGCTAAGATAGGGTGTCAACCCTTCTATCACCTCATCCACCGGTCCTCCTGACGGGACCATCAGCCAGATCGTCCTCGGCCTCTCCAGTCTCTCAGCGAGTTCCTTGAGGGAATACGCACCGGTTATACCCTCTTTTTCGGCCGTAGCAGTCGCCTCAGCCAGGTTGTTGTACCCGACTACAGAGTGGCCGCCCCTGACAAGCCTTCTGGCCATATTAAGGCCCATGCGGCCGAGCCCGACCATAGCTATCTGCATAATGCCTCCGTTAGATACTGTGCTGTGTTTATCAGGCAGAAAGCGCGGCCTCGACCGATCTCAGCGCAGCATCGAAAGAGGCCTTGGAAGAATCAGGCAGGTACAGGAGGGCTACCCTGCACCCCTTCGAGTCAAGCGCCTCCATGTCGCCGAAGGCCTGCGAAAGCTCAAGCTCAGAGAAGCTGAACGGGCTCTCAGGTATCGGGATGTCCTTTAAAGAGCCGTGGCAGATGATGAGGAAGACGCCCTTGTTCGGCCCGCCCTTGTGGAGCTGGCCTGTTGAATGGAGATATCTCGGGCCGTAGCCGAACTGCACAGGGCAACCTGAAGAAGCGGACAAAAGAGACCTCAGCCGATCAAGGCTCTTTTCCATCATCCGGTCAAAAGGGTTACAATATGCAAGAAGCCCGATATAGTCGCCTTCGACTGCAAGGCCGAAGAAATCCTTCAAGGCCGCTACCGCGTCTTTGCCTGCCTTGGACGGCCTTGTCTTTATAAGGGTACGGGATATGGCGGCCCTGCCGATGGCGCACCTGAGGCCGTCGCCTTCCGAGAGTACGCCCGGCGGCACAAGGGCGCCCTTTTTACCGCCTGAATTGAGACGCCCTATAGTCAGCTTCTTTGCAAGCTCGACATCCGGCTGATCAAACGGGTTGAGTCTCATAAGGTGGCCTGCTACTGTAACAGCTGTTTCCCACCTGAGGAGCTCCGCTCCTGTCTCGTATACGTCGTTTATCCTCAAAGATATGACCGGGTGGCCTGCCTCTACCAGATTACCTGAGAACCTTGCGGTCCTGGCGTCTCTCTCTCCTTCATCGATACAAACGAACGCCCTGTCGCTTCCATATTCAGACACCTTCATAAGCCTCTCGCCTGTAATAGGCACTATCCCTTTGCCTTCCTTGCCTGTCGACTCGGCGATAAGCTGTTCGATCCAGAGGCCGAAGCTTGAAAGGGCAGGAGGGAGTATGAAGGTCAGTTTGTCCCTGCCTTTCATGGCAAGCGTGCCGATGGCCGCGCCGAGCCTCACGGCAGAACTCTCGGACGGCTTCATGAAAGGCTGAATAGAAGATAATAGGACGAGTGAGTGGTTGAGAAGCCTTGAGATATCTATGCCTGATAAGGCCGCAGGGATGAGCCCGAAGTATGAGAGGGCGGAAAAACGCCCTCCTATGTCTACAGGGTTCAAAAAGACGCGCCTGAAACCGTACTTCCTTCCATACCCCTCAAGAGGCGTGCCGGATTCAGTTATCGCGCAGAAGTTCTGCCCTGCCTTCTTGCCCTTGATCGCCTTTACCTGTCCATAGAAGTGCTCAAAGAGGCTCAAAGGCTCTATAGTCGAACCTGATTTACTCGACACGATAAAAAGGGTCTTTTCAAGATCGATCAGCCGGCCTACGGAGGCTATCGCGTCCGGGTCAGTGGAATCAAGGCAGTGGAGGATAGGGTATCCGTCACCTTCCGCTATAGTCTGGGAAAAGACTATAGGGGCAAGGCTTGACCCGCCCATGCCGAGAAGGACCGTGCCGGTAAAACCGGCCGCCCTCACTTCCGAGGCGAAAGAGATAATCCCACCCTTTACAGAGTTCATAAACTCAGGCGCCGAGAGCCAGCCCAGAGAGTTCTTTATGACCGCCCTGTCTTCAGGAGTGTCCTTCCATAGCGAAGCGTCCTTTAGCCAGAGCCTTTGAAGGAAGTCTTCGTTGTCAAGCCTTGCAGCGGAGGCGTCCGACTCGGCGGCCCAGTCGCCGATTGAAAATCGCACAGAGTCTTTTGACTCTCCGTCAGGCAGCGCCATCCTCGCGGCGACAGAGTCTGCAAGGGCCCTATAGGAGGCCGCTTGCCTTTGAGCGGCTTCGTCTTCAAGTGTCCTTGATATAGAGGGGATGTCGATGGATAAGGCAGATAGCTCTGCCAGGGTCTTTTTCGCCTCTTCGATCTCATCTGCCGGCGCAAGCGCCGGCCTGCCGTGGCCGTGAAATGCCAGAAGGGCCTGGTGCGACATGCGGCTGATGGTCCCTTCCATTACCAGACTATCGATGTATTTAAGGGCAGGATGCCGCTGGTCCCTGACTAAGAGATCATCCCAGACGATCCTCATAGGGGAAGCGCCCTTCGCCCTGAACCTTGCAAATCTGCCGGAGGAGAATACCTCCGCATGCCTGCTGTAGATCTCTCTTGCGGCCGCTATCGCGCCGTTTCCAAGCATCGCCTTCAAACGCGCCTTCTCATCATTAGACGGCGTCTGCGAGATCCTCTGTTCTATAAGGCTGTCTATGAGGCCGTCCAGAGCGCCTACGCGAAACGAGATGGCACAGTGAGACCCTTTGACATCCATGCCCGCAGAAAGCCTCTTTTCAAGGCCCTTAAGGTACGCGGAGCAAGCCTCTTCCATCTTCTCTCTTGTAAATACGCCTGCGACCTCAAGACCGCACCCCTCAAAGGTGAGCCGCTCAATCGCCTCTATGCCGGCAGGCGTTGCCTGGACTGCGAATATGATATTAGGGTTATTGACGGAGGATCTGAGGCGAAGTACCTCAGAGACGATAGACTCGGCGCTACCCAGGTCTACGCCCGGTATGGGGCAGGTGATAAGACCCTCGCCTGCCAGGGTGCTCTTATAGATGCCTTCAAGTGCGGCCGCCCCTGCCTTCGCATCTTCTAGCACAAGTTCGAGCGCGATAGCCTTTGCACTAAGGCCGATTGAAGAAAGCCTCTTTATATCCTGATCGTATAAAGATGTGCCGCGTATAGCGCGCTCAAGGGCCAGAGTCCCGACGGATGCGCCGGTCACGCCGTATTCTTCTATCATCCGCCTGAGACAGCCGGATGATACAAGACCCCTCAGCAGGTTTGAATAGCAAACTGCCTGCCCGAGGCTTCTCAACTGCATCAAAGGGTTCATCAGGCCACGCTCCAGGTCTCAGAGAGATTACTGCCAGATCATCCTGCAAAAATACTTGTGAGATACGCGGCCGCGTCGTATATCTGATGAGATTGCAATACAACCGTCAACGATGCCTGCGAAGTGAATAAATCCCTGAGATGGACCGCTTGACAGCCATGAACCGGCCTTAGAGCAAGATCTTGCCGCGAGAGACTGAAAGGCGCCTCACCTGAGTGACATATTACTAAAGGCCCGGCCGGACTACGACCTATCCTATAGCGGAGCGCCTATATCCTGTCAAGAAAGAGACCTTTCTTCCTGTTTATGAGGCCTATCGCCTTAGCTACTACGTTATCTACTGTAAAGCCGTACTTCTCGAAGAGGATCTTGGCGGGGGCCGAGGCCCCGAAGGTGTCTATCGAGACGACATCTCCGTCAGAACCTGTGTAACGATGCCAGCCCATTGACGAGCCTGCCTCGACGGCGAGCCTCACCTTGACTGAAGGCGGCAGCACCTCAGCCTTGTACCCCTCGCTTTGCGCCTCGAAAAGCTCCCAGCTCGGCATGGACACGACCCTTGCCTTTACAGACCTCTTTGAGAGTTCCTTGAAGGCATCAAGTGCGAGATGCACCTCTGAACCTGTCGCTATCAATATCACCTCAGGCGCGCCCTCGGCAGGGTCAGCCAGGATATAAGCGCCCTTCTCAAGGTTGGAAGCAGATGGATGCTCTCCTCTGTCAAGGACCGGCAGATTCTGCCTTGTAAGGACAAGGGCTACAGGCCCCTTGACGCTTTTAAGCGCGACCTTCCATGCCTCTGCCGTCTCGTTCGCGTCGGCAGGGCGTATGACGGTAAGGTTCGGCACAGCCCTTAAACCCGCGAGCTGTTCGACAGGCTGGTGCGTAGGGCCGTCCTCGCCGAGGCCTATTGAATCATGCGTGAATACATATACAGCTTGAATCCCCATGAGCGCGGCAAGCCTTATCGGCGGGCGCATATAGTCGGAGAATATCAGGAACGTCGCCCCATAAGGGACAAGATGCCTTGAGAGGGCGATGCCGTTTAATATAGAGCCCATCGCGTGCTCACGCACTCCGAAGTGGAGGTTCCTTCCGACGCTTCCCGGAAGAAAGTCGCCCATCCCCTTCATTATGGTGTTGGTCGAAGGGGCCAGGTCCGCTGAACCGCCTATGAGAAAGGGCGTATCTTTAGCTATCGCGTTTAAGACCTTGCCTGAAGCGCTCCTTGTTGCTATGGGGCCGTCCTTTAATGCAAATACAGGAAGCGAGTCGACCCATTTTTCAGACCTGCGGCCTGCTATCATATCCTTGATCTCGACTGCCAGATCCGGGTTCGCTTTTGAATACTCATCAAAGAGGGACTGCCAGCCCGCCTCAAGTGCCTTGCCTGCGTCAACCGCAGACCTGAAGGCCTTCGATACTTCATCGGGTATATGGAAGGCAGGCTCAAGCGGCCATCCGAGCTTTTCTTTCGTGAGCCTCACCTCTTCTTTTCCGAGAGGCGCGCCGTGGGCCTCGGCGCTGTCCTGCCTGCCAGGGCTTCCGAAACCGATATTCGTCCTTGCTATGATGATGGAAGGCCTTGCCGACTCCGCCTTTGCCGCCTCTATCGCACAGGCGAGACCTGCCAGATCGTTGCCGCCTACCTTCTGTACGTGCCAGTTCAAGGCCTCGAACCGCTTACCGACATCTTCTGTAAAGGATATCCCTGTAGAGCCTTCGATGGTGATCTTGTTGTCCGAATAGAGGTACACGAGTTTCCCGAGCCCAAGGTGGCCTGCAAGGGAGGCGGCCTCTTCAGCGACGCCTTCCATGATATCGCCGTCGCTGCATATCGCGTATATGTTGTAATCGAAGAGCGCGAAGCCCGGCTTGGAATAGCGGTCAGAGAGGTATCTCTGGGCCATCGCCATGCCGACGCCTGTAGCGAACCCCTGTCCGAGAGGGCCTGTAGTCGTCTCTATGCCTATCTCCGGGTGGTATTCCGGGTGTCCGGGTGTGTGACTGCCCCACTGCCTGAAGTTCTTGAGATCATCGAGAGAGAGGCCGTAGCCTGTCAGATGAAGGAGCGAATAGAGGAGCATCGAGCCGTGCCCTGCGCTCAGCACGAAACGGTCCCTGCCGACCCATGCGGGGTTCGAGGGGCTGTGCCTCAGAAAATGCCTCCACAGGACATACGCCATAGGCGCGTCTCCCATTGGCATCCCCGGGTGGCCGGAGTTCGCGGCCTCTACCGCGTCTACAGCCAGGAACCTGATGGTATCGATGCACTTTGCGTCTACGGCGTCGAATGAGTATCTCTCTGTCTTGCCTGAACATTCAATGCGTCCGGAATTATCTGCCATCTCTGTCCCTTCATCCATGTTTTTTGGGTTTCAAACTGCTTTCAGGCCTTGTCAGCCTTGTCCTGCATCCTTGCGGCGGCCACCTTGAACTCGTCGTTGTTAGGCATGACTATGCCGCCTGTTATGATCACCTTGAAGGCGTCCTCTACCTTCATGTCCAGAGGTACCACCTCTTTTTCGCTCATGACTACGTAGTAGCCTGTCGTCGGGTTGGGCGTGGTCGGTATGAATATGTTGATCGGGTCTGAGATGGATTTGTCCTTTATCTCGCCTGACGTCTTTCCGGTTATGAAGCCGAGCGAGTATATGCCGCTACGCGGGAACTGGACCAGGACGACCTTTCTGAAGCCCGTGTTGTCCCCGGCAAAGAAGGTCTCCATGAACTGCTTCGTCGAGTTATATACCATCCTCAGGACCGGTATCCTGCCCATCATCTTTTCAGCTATCCTCAAAAGGGCCTTGCCCATGAAGTTCTGGGCTATGACACCTACGAGGAATACCAGCGCAATGGTGAAGAATATCCCGAGCCCTGGCAGATGGAAGGGCAGATACCTGTCAGGATGCAAGGCCGCCGGCAGTATCGTGAATACTCCGTCCATGAAGCCGACTATGAGGATAAGGGTGTAGATGGACAGGTACAGCGGGACGACTACAAGCAGTCCCGTGGCGAAGTAGCCTTTGAAGCCTTTTTTCATACGCTACCGGCAAGCTCAGCGCTTATCTTCCTTATTGAGTTGTCTCCAAGGACGTAGACGAGTACAGGGCAGTGCTTTGCCGCCTCGGCTTCGTCAAGGATGGAATAGGTCGCTATGATGACGAGGTCGCCCTTTCTTGCGAGATGCGCGGCCGCGCCGTTTACGGAAATAGTGCCGCTGCCCCTCGGCGCCTTGATGGCATAAGTGGTCAGGCGGTTGCCGTTGTTGATATCATATATCTGCACCTGCTCGAACTCGTATATGCCGGCCGCCTCCATAAGACCCTCGTCTATGGCGACAGAGCCCTCGTAGTCGATATTGGCATCAGTTACCGTGACCCGGTGTAGCTTGCTTTTCAACATCATGCGCTGCATCTCGTGCTTCTCCTCTCTGCGTCTCTCTTTTTTATTTCCGCCCCAGAGGGCAGTTGTCTATGAGCCTTGCCCTTCCTATCCTCACGGCCAGGAAGAGCCTTGCGCCATTCGTTATATCGTCAACGTCGCCTAAGGTATCCCCGTCGCAGACCTTCACATAATCTATCATGGCAAGGGGCTCTTTCTCTATGATTTTTTTCACCTCTTCGATTACGGCTGACGATAGGCCCACGCCCCTTGAAACCGCCGCCTTTGCCGCCTCTATCGAGGCAGGCACGCACTGCGCCGCCCGCCTCTCTTTCGCATCAAGATACGAGTTCCTCGAGCTCATCGCAAGCCCGTCAGGGTCCCTGACCGTAGGGGAGCCGATTATATCGAGGTCAAGGTCAAGGTCTTCAGCCATCTTCCTGATGATCCTCAGCTGCTGAAAGTCCTTCTCCCCGAATATTGCCGTGTCAGGCTCTATGATGTTAAAGAGCTTCAAGACAACGGTAGCGACACCGCTGAAGTGGCCGGGCCTTGAGGCGCCGCAAAGGCGCTCGCCAAGACCCTCTACCTCGACATGAGTCCTGAACCCGGCAGGATAGATCGCCTTCGCATCCGGCGCAAATACTATATCGACACCCTCTTGACCTGCCATTTCAAGATCGCAGGCCATGTCCCTCGGATAAGACGCAAGGTCCTCTTTCGGGCCGAACTGTGCCGGGTTTACGAATATGGATAAGACCAGTAAAGAGTCCGGTCCCACTGCCCTGCCCATCTTCAGAAGCGACCTGTGGCCGTCGTGAAGATACCCCATGGTAGGGACCAGGACGACCCTTGCGCCGGCCAGGCTGGAACGCCTTGATAGCAGGCGCATCTCATCAAGATCATGTATTACTTTCATATCATCACATAAATACAACAAGGCTGATATTCCGGCCTGTCAATAGAGCGCCCTGCTACCCGGCCTCTCCTGCGGACCTCAAAAAGCCATTAAAGAATCCTGATAAATGGCGGTGATTTTTCACGATTAGATCTTCGTTTTTTTAGCACGCCTCCGCCCGTCAATATAACGGCAGGGTTACGGCGACGCTCTCTCAGTACGACTCGTTCTTTGAAGGGAAGACCCCATTTTCGACCTCTTCCATGTAGCGCCTGACGGCTGTATCTATGACTGTGCGCACGTCAGCGTATTTTTTTACGAACTTGGGCGTCTTTACGGTATTCATCCCTATCATGTCGTTTATTACCAGCACCTGCCCGTCGCAGAAAGGGCCTGCCCCTATCCCTATCGTCGGTATCGAGATGGAAGCTGTGATCTCCCTTGCAAGCTCGGACGGGATGCCTTCGAGGACCACGGCGAAGGCCCCTGCCTCGGCGACCGCATACGCGTCATCGAGTATAGTCTCTGCATCGTTTTTTGTCTTACCCTGCACCTTGAACCCGCCCATCTTGTGGAACGACTGCGGGGTTAGTCCGATATGCCCCATTACAGGTACGTCCATCTCGCTTATCGCCTTTATGACAGAGGCGACACGCACGCCGCCCTCGAGCTTGACAGCCTCTGCGCCGCCTTCTTTGACCAGACGCAAGGCGTTTGCCCTCGCGTCATCGATAGAGGACTGATAGGAACCGAACGGCATATCGCTTACGATAAGGGCCGTCTTCGTGCCTCTTGCGACAGACCGGGTATGGTAGATCATCTCATCCATCGTGACCGGTATGGTCGTGGCATGGCCCGCCTCTACCATGCCTGCCGAATCCCCGACGATGAAAAGAGGTATGCCGGCCTCGTCAAGTATGGAGGCAATTGAAAAGCCATACGCGGTAAGGGCCGGGATCTTGCGCCCCTCAGCCTTCATCTTTAATATCTCAGGGACCGTTATCTTCTTCATCGAAAAGACCTCTTTTACAGATCCGATATCTCCGCCATCCGGCCTTCTCACCATGATGCGACAGGGCATGGGACGGAGTATTACAGACGGCTGATGTACCGGCATAAATGCGAAAACGGCCGGAGCAAAAAGACCTTCCGTTACGGGAAGGTCCTAGACGCACATAATTATAGACTAATTCGAGGATTTAGACAAGCCGGAAGCAGACAGAAGAAAGAAGGGTCAACGCCCCTTGGAGGTAAGCGGTATGTAGTGCTGAGAGCCGCCGCGCATGGTCCTTATCTCGCGGACAAGCCCGTCGAGATCACCGGTGCTGTTGACAAAATCTATCTCAGTGGTATTTACGACAAGGAGCGGGGTCTCGCTATAATAGAAGAAGTATCTATTGTACGCCTCAACGAGCTTTTCAAGGTACTCTTCCTGGAGAGAGCGCTCATAGTCGTGGCCCCGTATCCCTATCCGCTCGAGAAGCACGCCGCTTGAAGCCTGCAGGTATATGACGAGATCTGGCTTGGGGATCCTGGTATCAAGGAGCCTGTAGACCTGCTCGTAGAGGCCTAGCTCGTTCTCATCGAGGTTTAAGTAGGCGAATATCCTGTCCTTCGCGAAGAGGTAGTCGGATATGACCGTGGAGTTAAACAGCTCTTGCTGGAAGATGTCCTTCTGCTGCTGATACCTGCTCAGAAGGAAGAATAGCTGAGTCTGGAATGCGAACTTTTTTATATTCTCGTAGAATTTGGGCAGAAACGGGTTCTGCGCTACTTCTTCGAGCAGTGTCCTGCCGCCAAGCTCTTTTGCTAGCAGTTCGGCGAGGCTTGATTTTCCGACACCGATGGGACCTTCTATCGCGATGTAGCGTGGTTTATCCATTATCCTCAAGGTTGGCGCGGCCCCGTAAGCCCGAGCCTGTCTTCATATCATCCGTCTGTTTTTCGACAAATTATCCCATGAGGCGTGAAAAGTCAAGCGCCGCCTCCGTCCGGCAGTCAGTACCGCCATCTCACTCGGCCTTAATCGGCCTGGACCCGCCGGATAGCTTGATCAGGGACTTTGCAAGCATTGAAAATTCGGCAAGGGTGAGCGTTTCTCCCCTTCTGACAGGGTCTATCGAGCAGTCTTTCATAGCGGATGAAAGGCCGTCTTTCGGGATGCCGAGTCCGGACAAGGCGTTCAAAAGCGTCTTTCTCCTCATGCCGAAGGCACTCCTGACTACCGTTTTGAAAAAGACCTCGTCTATCACCTCGACCCTCGGCTGATCCAAGAGGCGCATGGCAACGACGCTCGAATCGACCTTCGGCACAGGTTTAAAGAGATGGCGCGGCACGCCGAATGCCACCTTGCAATCGAAAAATGTCTGCGACATGACGGAAAGAGATCCGTAGTCTTTAGTAGACGGGCGTCCGCAGACCTTCAGCGCGACCTCCCGCTGAAGCATCAGCATGAGCGAGACAAAGGCGGACCTCTCTTCTATGAACCTTGCAAGGAGCGGCCCTGATATATTGTACGGGAGGTTGGAAACCACCTTGAACCTCGCGCCTGCCTCTCTTGAAAGTTCAATGTAGGAGACCTTCAAAGCGTCTTTTTCGATAAGGACGAATCTGCCTGTCGGCGAGAACCTATCCCTTAGATATGCGATGAGATCGGCATCGAACTCTATTGCCGTGACCTCGGCCCCGGCCTCAAGGAGTATCTCGGTTAGCGCCCCTCTACCCGGGCCTATCTCAAGGCACCTGTCGCTCCGAACTATGCCGGCGGCCGCGACCATCTTCCTTATGAAGTTCTTGTCCGAGAGGAAATGCTGGCCAAACCTCTTTTTAGGGTATGGGAGCGGCGTCTTGTCGCCATCATGGTTATGTCCGTCAGATCGTCCTGTCATCCTATATCTGCCTGTTGAAAACTGTTTCTGTTCATTCCAAATTTTCCCTCATTGGTAATAAATAAGGCGGGCTGGGGGCGGTTAAATCTGTGCATTTTCAATTCCTCCCCTTACTATAAGTGGAGGCTTGGAGGGGTTAGTCGTAGACGGTCTTTCTTTTGCGCGCCCCAGCGTGCCTTTTGGGTATGGCTTGAGTAGCCCGTAAAAAACTATCTCTCTGATTTTCGCTTTGCACTTCCGTGCGCCTTTTGGGTATGGCTCGCATCGTTTTAAAGCCTGGCGGCGGGTGTGACCCGCCCTACCACCTAAGGGCAGTCGCACCTATCAAAAGCCCTCCCACGTAGGGATTGCGTTCATATCAAGGTTGCCGAGCGCCCCCATTGCGATCTGGTGGTAACCGAGCGCCGCTATCATCGCTCCGTTATCTGAGCAGAACCTGGCCTCAGGCACGCTCAGGCGAAAACCCTCTCTGGAGGCGGCCTCAGACAACCTTTCTCTCAGCCTATGGTTGCAGGCTACCCCTCCGGCAAGAACAAGCGAACGAGCGTCTGTAGCCTCTATCGACCAGATAGCCTTTTGCACGAGCGTATCTACTGCCGCCTCCTGAAAACCTGCGGCTATATCGCTCACATCTATCTCAGTCAAAGCGCCGCGGCCCTTGATCACGTTAAGGACGGCGGTCTTCAAGCCGCTGAAGCTGAAGTCAAGCGATCCCCTTGACATAAGAGGCCTGGGTAGCGGTACCTTGGCCGCCTCGCCCGTCCTTGCGACCCTTTCTATCGCCCCGCCGCCTGGATAACCTAAACCCAAGAGCTTTGCCACCTTGTCAAAGGCCTCGCCTGCCGCATCATCGAGCGTCTGACCGATGACTTTGTATGATGTAAACGAGTCAAAATATAGAAGCGTCGTGTGCCCTCCTGAGACGACAAGAGCTACGAAAGGGAACTCAGGGACTTTTGCCCCTTGACCGGCTTCCGAGAGGAACGCGGCCATCGGGTGGGCTTCAATGTGGTTTACGCCTGTAAGAGGCAGACCCCTCGAATAAGAGAGAGACTTGGCGAACGACAGCCCGATAAGAATTGAACCGACAAGGCCGGGCCCCTGAGTTACAGCGACCCCGTCGATATCTCCTATAGCTACGCCTGCCGTCTTAAGTGAGCGCTCAACGACAGGTATGATCATCTCTATATGCCTTCTTGAGGCGAGCTCAGGGACGATACCGCCGTAGAGCGAGTGAATATCGTCTTGCGACGCGACTATTGAAGAGCGCACCACAAGGCCGTCTTCGACAACGGCGGCCGCAGTATCATCACATGAAGTCTCTATGCCGAGTATTAACATCTATTCTCCGTGAAGATATTAAAAGATCTTTTTGATGTCGGCTCAAGGCATTCGGCGGGTGTGACCCGCCCTACCAGACTACCAGACTGTCTTTGCCTTAAAACAACCGGGTCATGGCGTAGCGAGCCTGACTGAGAGCCGACGAGCAGG
>JBBTBW010000011.1:0-65514 GCA_038043525.1 Deltaproteobacteria bacterium
TTCGAGCAGGCAAATGTAGTTTAACTGTGTGTCCGAAATTTCGGGGGAAGATCATAGGGAACCCTGCACTCTATATGTTTTCTGATTTGCAACCTGAACCCGCATGGAGATGCTTTTTATAAATAACCCCTCCCAGCCTCCCCTTGTAAGTAAGGGGAGGAGCAAGGCGAAAATTCCCATCCTTACCAAGGCGGGGCTGGGGGTGGTCGATTCGGAATTACTTTGCCTTTGCCTCTAAACAAAACCGAGCCATGGCGCAGAGCAGGCGGCGGGTGTGACCCGCCCTACCGCCTATTGCAGTTGCCCTTGCCTTGAAACAAACCCGGGTCATGGCGTAGCGAGCCTGACTGAGAGCCGTAGAGCAGGTCCTTGTATCTACCGCGAAACGGCTCGAAAGCGATGCGAGCCATACCCAAAAAGATGCACTGAAGTGCAAAGCGGGAGTCAGACCGATATTTTTTACATGGGCCGTTCGAGCCTTACCCAAAAAACGCACGGAAGTGCGCAAAAAAAATCAGCAGATACCTTTTTATCAGGTCAGTGCTTTTGACCTTGCAGCTGCAGGATGCGCGTACGCAAATGGTGGGCTGAGCCCACCCTGCGAAACTTATCATCGAAAAATACTCAACACCTCTTCATCACGGCTCCTGCCATGTTTTTAAGCGGAAGGACTTCGTTTACCGCCCCGTGCCTTATCGCCTCTTTAGGCATCCCGAATACTACGCAAGAATCTTCGTCCTGCGCGAAGTTGTAGGCACCGGCTTCCCGCATCTCAGCCATGCCCTTTGCGCCGTCGTCTCCCATGCCTGTCATTATCACTCCTACTGAGTTCTTGCCTCCGTACAAAGCGGCCGAACGAAAGAGGACATCGACCGAAGGCCTGTGCCTTGATACGAGAGGGCCGTCTTTCACCTCGACATAATACCTCGCACCGCTCCTTTTAAGGAGCATGTGACGATTTCCCGGGGCTATCAAGGCTCTGCCCCTTATGACCGTATCATTATCCTGCGCCTCTTTAACCGTGATGCTGCTGACCTCGTCAAGGTGCTTCGCGAAAGCGGCCGTGAATTTTTCAGGCATGTGCTGGACTATCACGATGCCCGGGGAGTTATGCGGCATCGACTGGAGGAACATCTTAATCGCCTCTGTCCCGCCTGTCGACGCGCCGACCACAACGACCTTTTCCGTCGTCTGCGCCATGGCGCGAGATGCCTGCTTGGCTACTACCGCTTCGGCTGAGAGCTTTGGCGCGGGTGCGGCTGGCGTAGCGCTTATCTTCTTCAATTTCGCAGAGGCCGCCGCCTTTATCGCGTCGCAGATAAATACTGCGGAATCCTCTATGAACTCCTTCGTGCCACTTGTCGGTTTCTGGATTATCTCCACAGCCCCGTACTCAAGCGCCTTGATCGTCGTCTCTGACTGGTCTTCTGCGAGGCTTGAGATCATTACAGTCGGGATAGGGTGCTGGCTCATGAGCTTACGGAGAAACGTTATCCCGTCCATCCTCGGCATCTCAACGTCTAGCGTCATCACGTCAGGGATCTGCTCGGCTATCTTCTCGGCCGCTATGAACGGGTCAGCGGCCGTTGCCATCACCTCAAGGTCCGGGTCAGCCGAGATGATAGAGGACAAGACCTTTCTCACAACAGCTGAATCATCGACTATGAGTACCTTTATCTTCCTGCCATCTGCCGCCATCTTACCCTTCCTGCCTTTTTACGATCTTCTTCATAAAGACGTCGCCGGAATCCGTCATGAACATTATTTTCCTGCCCTGATTCCCGCCGACATTGCGGCTAGCGACCGTGATCCTGCTCTCGCTCAAGGCCGTATCTGCCAGCATGACATTGCGCTCGCCGATATTCAAAAAAGCGCAGGAGTTATCGAGCATGCTCGCCCCGCCGAAGACCTTTGCCTGAAGGTTCTCTCTCCTTGATCCGATTGCGAGCATCCTATCTATCAGCGTTGTTATCGCTACGTTGCCGTACTTCGGCGTCTGCAGCCCCTCCCCGTTCCAGTACGGAAGGAGGTAGTGGTTCATCCCTCCGACCCTCTGTACCGGGTCCCAGAGGCAGACAGCCACGCACGAGCCGAGAATGGTCGTGATAGTCCCTGGCTCATCAACTGCGATAAGCATCCCTGGATAAAGAAAATGGCTTGCTTCCATTTTCAGCGCTGTGTTTTCCATGGTCGGCATCAGAACCTCTCGCTCTCACCGTTATCTTCAAAGAAGAAATTATTTCCGTATGTCGCATACGACCCGTCCTGCGACTCAGCCGCTGACTCGGGTATCGTTACCGTGAATGTCGAGCCCTCGCCTTTCCTGCTCGTGACGTCTATTGTCCCGCCCAATAGCTCTGCCGAGGCCTTTGTGATCGACAGCCCCAGACCGTGGCCGCCGTGTGCCTTGGTAGAGCCGGTGTCGAGCTGCCTGAACCTCTCGAATATGGCACTCTGGTCTTTTGGAGCTATCCCGGCCCCGCAGTCTCTGATTGAGATAGTCAAGACTCCGTCCTTTTTTACCGCCTTTACGTCTACGATCTTTCCGTCATCTGAGTATTCTATGGCGTTGGAAAGGAGATTGAAAAGCACCCACTCGAGCTTTTCCGGATCCGTCCCAAATGCTCCATCGTCAAGGTCGCAGGAAAGATCTATACGCAGGTTCTTTTCCCTGGCCCGCAGCGCATAGGAATCGATGATACCTTTAAACAGCGTATCAAGGTCGACCTTTGAGATGCTCAGCGGTGAGTCCCCGGCCTCAAGCTCGGCCGCCGCGAAGATGTTGCGGAGCTGGAAGTTCAGGCCGAACGCCTCTTTGTATATCGTCACCACCGCTGACCGGAGGCTTTCGTAATCTGTGGGGCCTCCTTCCGCGGTTATCAACTCGCACATGGTCAGAACGGATGTCAGCGGGTTGTTTATCTCATTTCTTATGTTCGAGAGGAAACTGCTCCTGGCCTTCTCGGATTCGAGGAGCTTGTCATTGAGCGTTCCGAGCTTCTTGGTAAGGGCCATAAGGTCATGGTACGCCATATCCTTTGACTCAAGCCGCCTTGAAAGCTCCTTTATTATCTCCTCATCCGAAAGATCGACCATGCCTGAGCCTCCTCATCTGCAACCTATTTGAATTGTTTTTTACCTGCACAATAAAAGTCAGATCTTCCTGTATACCGATGTAGAGACCTTCTCGATCGGCAGGTTAAAGCCACTTAGCGTCTCAGAGTGCCCTATGAAAAGATAACTTCCCTTGCCGAGACAATCGCAAAATTTAGTAAAGAGCTTTTCCTGCGTGGCCTTGTCAAAATATATGACGACGTTCCTGCAAAATATAATGTCGAGCGGCTCGGAGAAGTTAAACTCGGCGTCCATGAAGTTGAGCCTGCAGAACCTTGTCTTTGCCCGAAGTTCAGGAACTATCCTCACTACCCCTCTGGCGGCCTCCCTGCTCCGTAAAAGATACCTTCGTTTGAGGTCATTGGGGATCGGCGCGGCCTGAGCCTCGCTGTAGACTCCGCGCCTCGCGGCCTCCAGTACCCGCGTAGATATATCAGTCGCGACTATCGAATAATCAAACCCTAGAGCCGGATTTATCCGGCCGAACTCGTTTAGCACCATGGCTATAGTGTAGGGCTCTTCGCCTGAAGAACACCCTGCGCTCCAGAGACGAAGCGGCTTTTTTTTGCCTGCGCCGCGTTCGGAGACCAGAGCATGGAGGACGCTGTCCGCAAGAAACTTAAAATGATGCACTTCTCTGAAAAAGTCGGTCTTATTCGTAGTGACAAGGTCTATCATGTGGATCAGCTCTTCACTGATCCCTTTCGGGCTGAAGACATATTCGCAGTAATCTGAAAAGGATCTTATCGACAAGGTCTTGAGTCTTTTCTGGAGCCTTGATTCAAGAAGCGTCCTCTTTGCCGACGGCATCTTTATTCCTAGCTCGGCGTGTATGAAAGCGCTCAGCCTTTCGAACTCCGCCATTGACATGGCTACTGCGCGCGGCAAGACACTAACATCCGCCTCGCTGCTAATCTTATCCGCCTGTAATCCCATATTCCCCTTCAAAGGCTGTATCCGGCAGGCCTGAAAGGGCCCGCCGGATACAAGCTGAACACATCACTATGAAGCGATATCGTTTATGCCGTTTACCGAAGAGAGCTCGCAGGATGAGAATATCCTGTCGATCTCAAGGATTATTACAAAGTGATCTTCCCTCTTGCCCATGCCCTTTATGAAATCGGTATTAAGGCGCGTGCCTATCCTAGGGGCCGGCTCGACCTGCTCAGGCTCCAGGTCTATGACCTCCTGCACCGAGTCTGCCAGAGCGCCTAGGATGATCTTCTCGCCGTCAAGGTTTATCTCGACTATGATGACGCAGGTGTTCACCGTCTGCTCTGTCTTCGTCATTCCGAACTTGAGACGCATATCCACTACAGGCACGACGCTACCCCTCAGGTTTATAACGCCTCTCATGAAGTCAGGAGTCCTTGGGACCCTTGTGAGGGCCGTGAAATCGAGTACCTCCCTGACCTGCGATATATCAAGAGCGAAGACCTCATCGTCGAGTTTGAACGTCAGGTACTGCGCTGTTTGGGTTACAGCTGATGGTGCGATACTCATGACATCCCTCCGTTTAGTATTTCACGAACTCGCCGTCTTCTTCGTCTCTCGTCCCTGAGCCCATGTCAAGCGATACTCCGCTGTTTACAACAGCCTTGACCGTCTCCTTATGCGCGACCCTGAGCTTGGCCGTAGCCGCCTTCTGGGCCTTCTTGGCGCTCTTTATCTGCCTTACCTCGGCGGTCGTCTCGGCGAGCCTGAAAAACGAGATCGAGCTCTGGAGCTGTTCGGCCTGTGAAGACAGCTCCTCTGACGTCGAGGCAAGCTCTTCGGCAGCGCTGGCGTTTTGCTGTATGACCTGATCCAACTGCTGAAGGGCCCTGTTTATCTGGTCCGCACCGCTGTTCTGCTCGGAGCTTGCGGCGGTTATCTCCTGTACTAGCTCTGAGGTCTTCTGTATGTCAGGGACAAGCCTTGCGAGCATGTCTCCGGCTTTCTCGGCTATCTGAACGCTTGTTGCCGAGAGATGGCTGATCTCGCCTGCGGCAGTCTGGCTTCTCTCAGCGAGCTTTCTCACCTCTGAGGCTACTACGGCAAAGCCCTTGCCATGCTCTCCGGCCCTTGCCGCCTCGATCGCCGCGTTAAGTGCGAGGAGGTTTGTCTGCCTTGCTATCTCCTCAATGATCGATATCTTCGAGGCGATCTCCTTCATCGCGCCGACTGTCTCGGATACCGCCCTGCCTGACTCTCTCGCGTCTATCGCCGACTTCTGAGCTATCTTTTCGGTCTGCTGGGCGTTATCCGTGTTCTGCCTTATGTTAGAAGCCATCTCCTCCATCGACGAAGATGTCTCTTCGATAGATGCGGCCTGCTCTGTCGCGCCCTGAGATATCTGCTGGGCCCCGCCTGATAGCTCCTGAGAGCCTGAAGCCACGTTATCGGATACCGACCTTACCTCTGTCACCACCAGCTTAAGCTTATCGACCATGTTCTTCATCGCAGATAAGAGCTGGCCTGTCTCGTCCTTGCCCTTGACCTCGATATCCACGGTAAGGTCTCCTGCGGCTATCCTGCCTGCTATATTCGTCGTGATAAAAGCAAGCGGCTTGGCTATGAGGTTGGTAAGGAGCATAACGAAGCCTATGGCGATGATTATCGCGATTATCGTCGACCCTATTACTACATTTCGAGTGCTTGAGTAATTGGCGGCCGCCTCGAGATTAAGGGCCTTGCCGACCTCGTCCTGGATCTCAATAAGCCTTGTTATCTTTCCGTCGAGTATCTTGAACTTGCCTGCCGCGTCGGTCGTTGCATTTAGCTTCGCCTTATCCATCTGGCCTTCAAGCGCGAATTTATAGGTGGCAAGGCGTGAATCGTTATAGCTCTTCCAGGCTGACTCGAACTCGCCGAAGACCTTCTGCTCATCGCCGACCATGGTCGTAGCGCCATACTTCGCAACGAGTGCCCCAATCTCTGTCTCATCTTCGCCGGCCTTGTTGAATATCGCCTGCCTCTTCGCGCTATCAGTCTCGTTCATTATCTGAAGCGCGCCTATCCGTATGTTGGCAAGGTCATAGCTCACCTTGCCGAGATCTACCGCCGGAACAAACCTGTCGGCGTAAAAAGACTGGAGCATGTTCCTCATCTCCATTATGGACGTGATGGATATTGCACCGAGCACGACCACGATCCCGATTATCACTGTGAAGCTCGCGAGGAGCTTCGACCTTGTCTTCAAGTCCCTGAAAAAATTCATTACAACCTCCTGATTGTTTGCGCACGACGCGCTTTGATTGACTACCCCTGAGATACCTTTTCCTGCCAGCCTAAAAAAAACCTAGGCTCAGGTGTGGCCTCTTATCCTCACAACCGCTGCCCGCCTCTTCATCTGAAACCCCTCAGACGGCAACGGCCGTTATCCGCCCGATCGATTGTATGAGGCGCGGGACATCGATGATCAAGGCGACCCTACCGTTGCCCATGATAGTCGCCCCTGAAACGCCCTTGACCTCTTTGTAGGCCTTGCCAAGAGATTTTATGACCGTCTGGACCTCTCCGAAGAGCTCATCCACAACAAGCCCGACCTTCTGGCCCGCGTACTGGACTATCACGATGCTCTCGAAGCGTGAGGCCGCTCCCTGCTCATTGAAGTAATCGCGAAGCCTGATGTACGGCAGTATCTCCCCTCTGAGGTTTATATAGTTTCTCTTGTTGGCCGCCTGCCTGTCTGCGGCTGAAAGCTCCACGCATTCTACGACCATATCAAGAGGTATTACATAGTTGGAACCTGACACCCCCACCATGAAGCCGTCTATGATGGCGAGCGTGAGTGGCAGGCGTATGCGCACCTTTGTGCCCCTGCCTTCCGTGCTTTCCACATCGACTGTCCCCCTGAGCGATTCGATGTTCCTCTTGACCACGTCCATACCAACGCCTCGACCCGAGAGCTTCGTGACCTGTTCGGCTGTTGAAAATCCAGGCTCGAATATGAGCCTGAATATCTCGTTATCCGTAAGGGTCTGTCCCGGAGCGGCCAGCCCCTGTACTACGGCCTTCTCACATATCTTTTCCCTGTTTAGCCCTTTGCCGTCGTCTTCGACCTCTATCACTATCGAGCCGGCGTCATGATATGCGTTAAGGCGCACAGTCCCTTTAGCAGTCTTACCGCTTGCCACCCTCGCGTCCGGACGCTCCAGCCCGTGGTCGGCGGCGTTACGCACAAGGTGCATGAGCGGGTCGTTTATCTTCTCGACCACGTTCTTGTCAAGCTCGGTATCGCCGCCGCTGACGATAAGCTCTATCTCCTTGCCGCAATCCTTGCCTATATCGCGTACGACGCGGTTGAATCTGCCGAACGTCTCTCCGATCGGCACCATCCGTATCTTCATAGTGGTCTCGCGGACCTCCTCCACGAGCCTGAGCATCACAGAGGCGGCCTCCGCAAGACCGCCGTTTTTCAGATGTTGGGCGTGCTGGCCTATGTTGGCGCTTGATATCACAAGCTCTCCGACAAGGTTGATGAGGTTATCGAGCTTATTTGAATCTATGCGTATGGTGGAGGCCTCGCGCGCCTTCTGACCTACCGCCTTTTTCTGCCGCTCCAGCGCCGCGTCTACGACTTCAGGGGAGACCATGCCTTCATTTACAAGTATCTCTCCTATGAAGGCCATCCTCTCAGAGCCGGGCTTTCCGCCATTAGCGTTAGCCTTCTGGAGTTCTAATGCGTTATCAAGCTCCGTCTGTGTGAGGGCGCCGCCCTTTACGAGTATCTCGCCGAGCAGAGTTCCTCCCTCCTGCGAGTTCTGTATCAGCTCTATGTACGAGTCGATCCTGCTGTTCGGTGGCAGTATCGCGATGGAGCTGTCTTCCCTTACGAACTCAAAGACGTCCTCGATCGATTTCTTGTCGAATTCGCTCTTGAAATCTATCTCGAAGCCCGTATAGCAACTCTCGGCGTCCATCTCCTCTGAAGCCGGCACGTTGCATAGCGTCGTCAGGCTTATTATCTCGCCCATCTTCGAGAGATAATTGATGAACGAGATCGGGTCCATCCCCTCCCTCAATACATTCTGATTGAACCTCAGAGAGATATGCCAGGCGTCTGTCAGGGCCTTTGTACCTTCTTCATCGCGGCCGCCGCCGGCCTCTTCAACGACCTTGTCAAGACCGCTCTCATGGAGGATCTGACCGAGATGCACGTTCAACCTCTCTATCAGCTCGGCGTCTTTTTTACAGACACTATCCGGAAGGCCAGGAGCATCGTCGGCGGCAAGCTCCACAAGCGATGATATGTGGTCGCGGCACTCAAGGAGCACCTCGATGATGTCCCTTATTATCTTTATCTCCCCCTCTCTGACCTTCGAAAGGAGGTTTTCCACGACGTGAGTGAACCTCTCGACATGCCCTATCCCGAGAACCCCTGAGGACCCTTTAATGGTATGCGCCGAGCGGAAGAGCGAATTTATCAGACCCTGGTCATGAGGGGCCGCCTCAAGGCTCAAAAGGGCATTCTCCATCTCCTGCAAAAGCTCGCAGCTCTCCTGTATGAACGTCTCTTTCGCTTCTCTTAGATCAATGTCCATCTCGCCCCCGCTATATACTTTTTGGATGCGGCCGTCATCTTGCGCCTGCCTCGAAGCACTCTTTCATGTTGAACAGCTCCTCTACAGCCTCTGTCGCTGCGCTATGGGCCTTAATTGAAAATGCGCAGTTTTTAAGAGCGGCCTCTTTTCGGGCCAGCATCAGAAGTTGAAAGCCTGATGTATCCATCTCGCTCACCCCGGAAAGATCAAACGATACGGCTCGGCCCCACTCAATATCCTCGAAGATCTCTTTTTTAAGGGCCGCCGCCCTGCATATCGTCATCTCGCCATCTATGGATATGCTGCTATGGTCCCCGTTTTTCTCCACCGTTACTGACATCTCGCTCCCCTTTATCTGTTCAAGGTTTTTTAATTTTGCCCGCCTCTGTTTATGGGAGTATCAGCTTTGATATAGCTTCCAACATCTGCTCGGGCTTGAATGGCTTTACGACCCACGCCTTTGCCCCGGCGGCCTTTCCCTCCATCTTCTTGGCCTCCTGAGACTCTGTTGTGAGCATGATCACAGGGGTGAACTTGTAATCCGCAGTCCCTCTCAGGTGCTTGACAAACGATATCCCGTCCATGTTCGGCATATTGACGTCGCATACGACCAGGTTTATCTTGCCCTTGAGCTTACCTACAGCGTCACGGCCGTCGCACGCCTCGACCACCTCGTACCCGGACTTCTTAAGCGTAATGCTCACTACCTGCCTTATGGATGCTGAGTCGTCTACTACAAGTATCGTCTTTGCCATTTTTTAAATGTCCCCCTTCCTCTTGTCCGTGCCCTTGACCGGGCCATCGTTATCCTAGAAAAAAGTTATATCGCTCTGGGCTACTTTAGCCTCAGCCGCCTGCTTCATATACGTCGCACCTTTGGCTCCCGGGCCCTTTCTGGCGGAACTCACGACCTTAAGGTGCGTCTCCCTCTGTTTTTCCATTACGTAATACCTCTGGACATCCTCAACGTTAAAATCATCAAGGTTGCATGGCCGGACGCATCTGTGAGTAGAGTTCATGCAGTCGCCAAGGCGAGCAAGAAACGAGTCCGAGTCCGAGTAAGTCCTGATCACGATCTCTATCTGCTGGCGTACGATGTCCTGGAACTGCACATTGGATAAAAGCTCGATAACCTGCCTTGCGACTTCCCCCGTGCTTACGCCAACTTGTCCGAGGATCTGCTTGTTCATCGTGTCTAGCCCCTCGTAACCTTCCCCAAGCCTGCCAAGCTGTGCTTCCAAGCTCGCAAGGAGGGCCGATTCGCCTTTGAGTCCGTTCTGGTTGAGCTTGCCTGAGAACTGCGTCTCGATGTCTGCCGCCATCTGGCCCATCGCATTGCCGATCTTGCTTGCGGCCTGCTCAGACTGGGTCGAGAGCTTTCTTACCTCGGAGGCTACTATAGCGAAGCCCCTGCCGTGCTCTCCCGCCCTTGCCGCCTCGATAGCGGCGTTAAGCGCGAGAAGGTTGGTCTGATCGCTTATCTCTTTTAACACCTCGACGAACCGGGTCATCGAGCGAGCCTTCTCGGCAAGCGTCATTACTATCCTGTAGTCCTTCTCAACGTCCTCTTTACGCATGTCTATGTACGCCCTGAGGTCAGAGAGAGTCTCTCCGTTGGAGGCGATAGTCTCATTGGCACGGTCTGAGAGAGCCTCGCTCTCAGAGCTGAGGCTCCCTATTATCTCCTGCAGCTCGCCCATGGAGCGGTCGATCTCCCCGGCCCGGCCGATGATCTCGCTTGCCGCCGTGTCAGTCTGGCCTATTATGTCGGTCAGATGCGCTCTCGTAAGCTGGTTGATATCCTTCTGGACCCCGAAGTAACCAAGGACCTTTTCCTCTCTGAGTTTATGATGTGTGCTGTCCATAGCAAACTCCTCGGCCACTTCCTCTTCAGCGGTCTTAAACTCGTTTAAGGTCCTGCCGATGCGCCTGAAGAGGATAAAAGCGATCAATATGCCCAGAACCATCCAGAGGGCGTCACCTGCGGCATCGGAAAGCGAGCGAGGCAATATCCCTGAAACCGTATCAGCGCCGCCTCCCATAAAGAGCCCCAAAAACCCGGTGATGATAAAAGCAAAGAGAACGCCGTAGATCAGTGCCTTCTTATACTCCGGCCTGTAGACGACCCTGAAATTCGCGTATCTATCATCAAGCTGTTCTCTCATTTGCGTGTCAACCCTCATGCCTCGATATTTTAAAGATATCTTTTTATTCCGCACCGGAGTCTATCGTCCTGCCTGCTGTCAGCTACGGAGAATCCTCAAGATACAAGGATGTGTAAACTGCAATCTATCTCTGATGCCGCGACGAACCGAGGGGACGCCTACTCGATGCGTTTCACGCGCCTATGACTTGTAACTACTTCCTTATCGGATTTAAACGCGCTTGCTTCATAGGCTCAGAGTGGATTTAGATATAGCCGTCCGGACTACCATCGCAAGGCCAAAAGTATGAGACAAACTTGCGAATAGGTAGAATCGGAAAGGAAATACGCGGTAGAATTAGAAGCAAGATGATGTCCGACTTTAAGGATAACGCCTCTATTTAACAGAATATTCCGGGAAGAAGCGGTTGGGAACGGGGGTGCTCTAAGCGCCTTGGCAGGTCTTACAAGAATGACCATCGCTACAAGACAATGCATGGGGCATATTAATGAACCTCTCCATAAATAACGTTGATTCTCCACAACGTTCTAGCCTCCCGGGCCTATTTGACAAGCA
Source organism: Deltaproteobacteria bacterium (assembly GCA_038043525.1). GTDB lineage: Bacteria > Desulfobacterota > GWC2-55-46 > GWC2-55-46 > GWC2-55-46 > JBBTBW01. The sequence continues at coordinate 11,360 of JBBTBW010000011.1, forward strand.
CTGGTTAAGCGGATATGATTATTTAATTCTAAAAACAAGCACTTAACCTCTCAGAAAAGACGGCAGTAGCGGATAGCACCGGCATTACAAAGGCCCGCTTTTATGGAAAACGAGTGGTTGCCCCCTTTCAAGGAATTGCTCACAGCCAGGACAGGGTTGCGGATAAGCGAGCATGCCGACGGGCCTATGGCCGCGCACATAAAGGAGAGGACCGCTCAGCTCTCCTTGAACTCAACGATTGATTACTACCGTCTCATAGCCTCCGGCTCGAAGGAAGGCAATGATGAGATCAAAAGCCTTGTCAAACTCCTCGCGATAGGCGAGTCCTATTTTTTTCGCGACAAGGGGCAGTTCAGGCTACTAAGAGACGTTCTCATCCCTGACCTGATAAAAAAGAGGTCAGCGCTGCGAGAGCTTCGCATCTGGAGCGCGGGTTGCTCGACAGGCGAAGAGGCGTATTCTCTGGCGATGCTTCTGGGTGAGATCATGCGGGATAAAGACGGCTGGAGGATCTCAATAATCGGGACTGATATAAGGGAAGACCTACTGGATAAGGCCAAGGCCGGGGTCTACGGCAACTGGTCGTTCCGACAGGTCGACGGATCGGTAAAAGCCCGGTACTTCAAGGAGAAAAACGGCTCACTCGCGCTTGACCCCAGAATCAAAGAGACAGTCTCTTTTTTTTCGCTCGATCTGCTGGAAGACGCACTACCTGACAACGCCAAAGGGCTTTACAACCTTGACCTGATCCTGTGCCGGAACGTTTTCATCTACTATGACAGCCGGGCGGTCATTAAGATGGTTAGCAAAATGATCAATGTTCTGAACTACGGCGGTTACCTCATGACAGCCCACGGGGAGCTTTTCTCCATGCCGCTGAGATCATTAAAGCTCAGGGCCTTTACAGAGTCGCTCATATACGAAAAGACAGCGCCGGAAGACCCGGCCGCCGTAGTCGTAAGACCGGCAGATAAATGCAAAGAATCCGCGCCCATCAAACGCCTGGCAAATCATGCGAAGACCATCGCCGCGCCCATACCGGAAGCGCAGGCTCAGGCCAAAGAAGCGGCTTACAAGATCGAAGACATCAGATCTCTATTTAGCAGAGGCCTTTATTCCAGTGCGATAGCTATGGCGGATGCGTCACTCAAGTCAAACCCGGACGACTTTCACCTGCTCTATCTCTCAGGAGCGGCATACGCGAACACAGGCGATACTAAAAAAGCGAAAGAATGGCTTCTGGCCGCGTCAAAGGCAGACCCTCTCGCGCCGGAGCCTTACTACCTCCTTGCCCTTATCGCAGAGCAAGATGGAGACCATCCAAGGGCGAAAGAGGTCCTTAACAAGATCATGTATCTGAGAAGCGGCTTTGTTGCCGCATATATCGAGCTTGCCTCTATCTATGAATCTGAAGGAGACGTTGACAGGGCAAGACGACTGCGCCTTGCGGCCCTCGCTGAGGTCAGATCTCTGCCCGTGGACTCTCAGATCGAGATGTATGACAGCGCGACCGCAGGCGAGATCGAGGCGTATCTCAACAGACTGACAGGAGCATAGCCATGGCAGGCACGCCTCACCTCATATTCAAAGAACGCGCCGTCCTCTACGGCGTAAGAGCGGCGGCCGTCAAGGAGATCATCTGGCTCCCGGAGATTACCCCTGTCGAGACGATGCCGGTCTGCGTGGCCGGGGTCTTCAGCCTCAGGGGAAAGATCATCCCTGTCATAGATCTGGGCATACTCTTCGGCCACAAAAAACGAAGCCACTGCCTCACCGACAACGTCATCGTCATCGAGTCAGGAGATCGGCTTACAGGGATCATAGCCTCTGAGGCCGTTGATATGCTCGAACTCTCTGATGAGGCCGTACAGGCGCTACCGGAATTCGGCAGGCAGGCCCGGCCTCAAAGCGCCCTCATAGATGGCGAGGCAAGGGCCGGTGACGGCCTTGCGATGGTTCTTGGGATCAACCCCCTGCTGGACGCAGTCTCTGCTGAAGGGACCGGAACATTGCCGAGACGGCCGGAAGCGGATGTTTTTTGCCCGGAGGCAAATGAAAAAGAACGCAAGGCCTTCCACAGCCGAACCATACATATTGACAAGACCGCGGAAGACGGGGGCGGCGACAGGCGCCAGGCTGTAGCTGTGATCGCGCTTAACGGCGAGAACCTCGGCATTGACCTCGATTTCATCCGTGAATTTTCAGATATAACAGGGCTTGTGCCTGTGCCGTGCTGCCCTTCAAGTATACTCGGGAGCATGAACCTGCGCGGCAACGTCCTTACTATAATCGATATACGCGAACCCCTCGGCATGAGGTCAGATACAAAGACCGCGTTAAAAAAGGCCATAGTCGCCGAGGTCGCAGGCCTTATTATAGGTGTCGCAGTAGATGACCTCTTCGAGGTCATCTACGTTACATCGGCAGAGGTAAGGCCGTCTGATTTCGTAGTTGAGTACGGGGAGAGGTACATCAAGGGCACCATACCATACGACGGATCTACTATAGCCTATCTCGATCTGAAAAAGATGCTTTCAAGGAGCGAGATGATAATCAACGAAGAAGTCTGATCTGATCAGACTAGGCCAAGCCAAACCTAATAAGAGGTGACAATCGTGTTTAAGAACCTGAGGCTCAAATACAGCATACTCCTCGGATACTGCGGACCGCTCATACTTATCATCATCATGGCGGCTGTAGTCTTTTCCAACCTGAAGGTGGTCGAGAAGAGCGCAAGAGACGTCAAAGAGGCGAACCTTGCCCTGAATATAGTCAACCACCTCGAATTTTACGCCACAAAGATGCAGTCCAACCACAGAGGGTATCTGCTGACAGGCGACAAGTCCTTTATGGAGAGGCATGATGCTGCCGCCAAAGGCCTGCAAGATGCGCTAAAAAGGACTGAAACGGTATATCTGACGCCTGATGAACGTGAAAAGGTAAAAGAGCTTGCTTTGATGATCACGAAGAATGAGAGAGGCCAGGAGAAGAGGTTCTCTCTTATTGAAAAAGGGCTTAGGGCCGAGGCTGTAAAGGAATTTCAGGGACAGAAGGTCTATGAGCTTTCAAGAGAGATAGAGGCACAGATAGCCGACTTTGAAAAATCAGTTTCAGTCAGAATGAATATACTGCAGGAGGCCCAGGAGACCGCCCTCGCGAATATCACAAGGAGCCTTGTGGCCGGTTCCCTAATAACCATCGCGCTCGCCATGGGGCTTGGGATCTTTATAGCCTCGCGCCTCAGTTCTACTATAAGCGGGTCCATTGCCTCGCTCTACGCATCGACCGCAGAGATGGCGGCCACAGCGGCCCAGCATGAAAGAACGGCCTCATCTCAGGCCGCGATGGTGAGCGAGACGTCAGCTACCGTATCCGAGCTCGGGGCTTCCGCACAAAAGACAGCCGACCAGGCGACGTCAGCCGCAGATACGGCTCTTAAGGCATCTAATGCCACAGACGAGGGGCAGACCGCCGTTAAAGAGGCTGTCGAGTCGATGAGTGATCTTAAAGGCAAGGTCTCGGACGTTGCCGAGAACATACTCAGGCTCGGAGACCAGATAGCACAGATCGGCAACATCGCGGAGATGGTAAAAGATCTCGCGGCCCAGACTAACATGCTTGCCCTGAACGCCGCGGTCGAGGCTGTAAGGGCCGGGGAGCACGGCAAGGGCTTCGCTGTTCTGGCAAGCGAGGTGAGAAAACTCGCGGACCAGAGTAAAAAGTCTGCGGAAGAGGCAAGGATGATAGTGGCGGAGATACAAAAGTCGACCAACTCTACTATAATGGTAACGGAAGAAGGGACAAAGACTGTCGAGAGGGTGACGGCGCTTGCCGTTCAGGTCGGAGACCTCTTCGGCAGGCTTTCCGAGGCGGCAGGTTCCGTCCACGACAACGCACAGCAGGTCCTCTTAAACGCGCGCCAGCAGTCAGCCGCCATCGGGCAGGTCGTCGAGGCGGTAAACTCGATAAACGCAGGCTCAAAGGAGACTGCGGCAGGACTCACGCAGACCAGAACAGGCATTCAGAACCTCAACAAGGCGGCGGAAGACCTGAAGGCGATGATCTGAGGGTTTTCAATAGCTATAGATGATACCAAAGGTCTTATATGGGCATGATAGAAGATAACGAACTCAGAGAGCTGTTCAAGATCGAGAGTCAGGAGCACATACAGGGACTTGAGAAGGGACTGCTGCGCCTTGAGTCCGACCCATCGGATAAAGCCGTACTCGAGGAGGTCTTCCGCGAGGCCCATAGTCTTAAAGGCTCTGCGCGCATGGTCGGGGTCAGGGATGTCGAGATCATCTCGCACAGGATAGAAGACATCCTCGGCGCCGTAAGGAAAGGCACGGCATCCGTCACCTCCGAGCTGGTAGACAACATCTGCCGCGCGCTTGACGGTATAAAAGGACTCGTATCCGAGGCGGTTACAGGCCTCCCTTCCGGCGTTGAGGTAGGCGGCATAATAGAGCTTCTGGACGAAGGTGGTCCTCAAAAAAAAACCCCTGACGCACAGACAGGTGTAGCGGAAGATAGCGCGGCGCACTCTGCGGAATTCAGGATAGATACAGTAAGGGTGGATACCTCGCGGCTTGACGAGCTTGCTGCCCTTACCGGCGAGCTTGCGGTATTCAGGACAAGGCTTCATGCCAGACTTGACGGAATAGATGAAGCCACAGAGGCGATAGCGTGGATATTAAAAGGTACTTTGAAAGGGACTGCCGGACAGCACAACGCAGCAGAGCGCATCAAGGGCCTTGTCAAGGCGCTTTCAAAGCTCAAAGAGGCCGCATACGAAGACACATCAAGGTTCGACCTCATGGCAACAGGCCTTGATGAGGGCGTAAAACAGCTCAGGCTTCTGCCTTTCTCTACCCTTTTCAACCTATTCCCGAGGGTCGTACGTGACATGGCAAGGGAGGCAGGCAAGGACGTAACGCTTATAGTCGAAGGCGGGGAGACAGGGGCTGACAAGCGCATCATCGAAGAGATGAAAGACCCTTTGATGCATATACTGAGAAACGCCGTAATCCACGGCATAGAAGACCCTGCCGAAAGGGAGGCCTCTGGCAAGCCTAGAACAGGCACGATAACTCTAAGGGCGCACAGGACCGAGGCAAGCATCATAGTTGAGGTTGCAGACAACGGCCGCGGGCTCGACTTGGAGACGATAAAAAACGCGGCCTTGAAGCGGAGGCTTGTGACGGAAGATGCCCTGACAGGGATGGATGAAGCTGGGATAAAGAGACTTATCTTCGTATCAGGTTTATCAACGAGCAGCTTCGTCACCGAGACATCGGGCAGGGGCGTTGGCCTCGACGTCGTCAGGGCGAACGTCGAGAAGCTCAAAGGCTCGATAGAAGCGGAGTCAGGCGCAGGATGCACGTTCAAGGTAAGGCTTCCGGCGACACTCGCGACCGCGCGGATGCTGATAGTCGAAGACTTCGGGCGAAGGTACGCCCTGCCGATGGACCAGATCCACACATCAATAAGAGTAAGGCCTGAAGATATATTCCTCATAGAAGGCAGGCAGGCAATAAACCACGATGGCGTATGCGTATCCGTAGCACGGCTCTCTCAGATACTGGAGCTTCCTGACGAAGAAAAGGCACGCGCCGGCGCGAAGGAAAAAAACGAAGCCAGCCCATGCGTGATCATCTCTTCAGGCGCGGACAGGCTCGCCGTCATTGTCGATGAGCTTCTCGACGAACAGGAAGTGGTCTTGAAGCAGGGCGGCGGCCTGCTTAAGAGAGTGCGTAACGTCTCAGGGACAACGATACTCGGGTCCGGCGAGGTCTGCATTATACTCAACCCCTCTGATATGATAAAGACCGTTCACAAGAGGCACGCGCAGGCCGTGTCCAAGCCGGAGGCGGCAAAGGACAACGAAGGCAAAAAGACCGTCCTCCTCGTTGAAGACTCCATTACCACGCGCACTCAGGAGAAACGCATACTCGTGGGAGCAGGCTACGAGGTGGTCATGGCAGTCGACGGCCTCGACGCGATATCCCTGATCTCGACTCAACGCTTTGACGCCGTAGTATCAGACATCATGATGCCCAATATGGACGGGCTGGCGCTCACGGCAAGGTTGCGCCAGGACGCGAGATATAAGGACATCCCGATAGTCCTTGTAACGACGCTCGCATCCGATGAGGACAAAAAAAGAGGGCTCGAAGCTGGGGCGAACGCCTACATACCGAAGCCTTCCTTCGACCAGAAGATATTTTTGGATACGCTCAGCAGGCTCCTTTGAACGCGGCTATCGCAGGCAAAAGCCTCTGCCGCGCCTTTTATATTTTACGGAGGCAACATGCAGGAAGAAGCCGAACAAGGTAATCAGAGGATGATAAAGGTCCTTCTTGTGGACGACTCTCCTATAGCTATCATGCTCTTTAAAAGGATGCTCGCGCCCGCAAAGGACATCTCTGTCGTCGGCACAGCCGGTAACGGAAAAGAGGCGCTCGACCTTATCCCGAGGGTCGACCCTGCTGTGATATGCACCGACCTGCACATGCCGGTCATGGACGGCCTTCAATTGACTAAAGAGGTGATGAAGAAGTTCCCAAAGCCTATACTCGTCGCGAGTGTCTCCGTGCTTGAAGGCTCGCAGAACGTCTTTGACCTCCTCGATGCCGGGGCGGTCGACATATTTCAGAAGCCGAGGGGCGGGACAGATACTGATTATATGTCCCTTGCCAAGGCCTTCCAGAGGAGGATCAGGATACTCGCAGGGGTCCATGTATTCAGGCGTTTCAAAAGGCCGGTAGCGGCTGTTGAGCCGCTTCGGATGAACGCAAAAAACATCAGGTACAAGGTTGTAGTCATAGGCTCCTCTACAGGTGGGCCACAGGCCCTGCAGCAGATACTCTCGCACCTGCCGGCCGACTTCCCCATCCCTGTTATATGCGTCCAGCATATAGAGAACGGATTCCTCGGCGGATTCATAGACTGGCTCCAGGCAACCGTGCCCATGAAAGCCTCGATAGCCGTTGACGGCGAGGTCCCTCAGGCCGGGCGCGTATACTTCCCCCCTGAGCAGACGCATCTCGTAATAGACGAGAGAGGCAGGTTAAGATGCACAAACGAAGGGCCGTTTGACGGCCACCGCCCTTCGATAACGGTCACGTTCAAATCAGCGGCTGAAAGGTTCGGCAACTGCGCCATCGGGGTCATCCTTACCGGCATGGGCAGAGACGGGGCCAGCGGAATGAAGGCCATCTCAGAGGCAGGGGGCGCGACGATAGCCCAGAACGAGGAGTCAAGCGTCGTATTCAGCATGCCGAGACACGCGATTGAGATCGGCGCGGCAGGTCTTGTCCTGCCAATAGACCAGATACCGGCGGCCATTATCACACAGGCCAAGACAAAAATATGAGCGGAGCAGGCCCATGAAAAACCCTGAAGGAAAAGAAACAAAAAAAGCAAAGATACTTATCGTGGAAGACAGCGAGGTCCAGGCGCTTGCCCTCAGAAATATCCTTGTCAAGCACGGCTACTCGGTCATGGTAGCCAGGAACGGCGCAGAGGGTGTCAGCATGGCGACAGCACAAAGGCCCGACATCATCATCTCTGACATAATGATGCCTGTCATGGACGGATACAATATGACAAGGGAGTTAAAGAAGGACCCGGGACTGAGGTTCATCCCGGTAGTACTCTTAACACAGCTTGCCGAGATAGATGAGGTGATAGGCGGCCTCGACTCGGGGGCCGAGTACTATGTGACAAAGCCATACGACGAAGGGTATCTGCTGCGCAAGATAAGCGCCCTCCTAGAGGATCCCTGCCAGTTCACGAACAATCCTGAGACAAGGGCGACCGAGTTCGATCACGAAGGCAGACACTACTCCATACGCTCAGGGAGGGGCCAGACTATAGGCTTTCTCCTGTCTACATACGAGAACGCGGTCATAGGCAACAAGAACCTGATAAAGGCGCAGGAGGAGCTCCAGATCCTCAACGACGAGCTTGAAAAAAAGGTTACGGAACGTACAAAGACCCTTACAGCAGAAGTGGCCGAACGGAGGCATGCAGAAGAATCTCTGAGAGAATCCGAGGAGAGGATCCGCGCCGTCATCACAGCCGCAAACGACGCTATTATATGCATCGAGCCGCCTGACAACATCTCCATGTGGAACAACAAGGCTGAGGAGATATTCGGATATACGGCGGCAGAGGCGATAGGCAAAAAACTTCACGACCTGATAGTCCCTGAGAAGCACCGCAGCGCCGCGAAAGAACGCTTGCCGCTCTTTTTCAAGACAGGCGAAGGCGACATAATCGGCAAGACCAGAGAGGTTAACGCTCTTAAGAAGGACGGGACAGAGTTAACTGTCGAGCTATCTGTTGCCGCGGTAAAACTCAACGGCGCCTGGAACTCCATCGGCACTGTGCGCGATATTACTGAGAGAAAAAGGCTTGAAAATGAAGCGAAGCAGAACCTCAATGATGTCGAGCGGATGAACAAGCTGATGGTGGGAAGGGAGCTGAGGATGGAGGAGCTTAGGCAGAGGTCAAGAGAACTGGAGGAGAAGCTCAAGGCTCTGAATGGCACTAAGAATCACCTGTGACTTCAATAAAACCGGAACGTCTTGAAAATACAACATGAGATTACGACAGAGGCCCTGCTGAGATGAAAGAAGATAACAACAAGAAAAAAAAGACCGGAGACATCCCTCTTGTCCTCCTGGGGCTCGCGGCCTCCGCGTCCTTCTGGGTCCTGGAGGCACTCATCCACGCCTTCGTCCTCGATGCAGAGGGTTTTCTCGAGGCGCTCCTGTATCCGGACCCTAATGAACTATGGATGCGCCTTCTGATAATCCTGATAATAGTCGGATCGAGTTTCTACGCATCTACTATCGTCGCAAAGCTCAAACTCTCTGAATCAGCCCTCAGGAAGGAGAGAGACACGGCCCAGCGATACTTCGACGTGTCTGGCGTCATCTTAGTGATCCTCGATATCGACGGCAGAGTTCTTGATATAAACAAAAAGGGTTGTGAGATCTTAGGCCGCGAAAAGGCGCGGATACTCGGTTGCGACTGGGTAGCCGAGTTCGTACCTGCCGGAATAAAAGGAGATGTCAGTGCGGTTTTCTCAGACCTGATCTCAGGCGGAGGCAACATGGCCGCGTACCATGAGAACCAGATAGTCTCCGATACTCTTGGCGAGAGATATATCGCCTGGCAGAATATCCCCCTGACTGATGAGAACGGAATCATCTACGCGACGCTATCATCAGGCATGGACATAACCGAGCGGATACGAATCCAGAATGAACTCAGGGAATCAGAGGAAAAGTACCGTCTCATGATAGAAGAGTCAAACGACATGATCTGGGCCATGGATGAGTCCGGCGGCGTAATGTTCATGAACAGACGCTGCGAAGAGGCAAGCGGATACTCCCTTGAAGAATTGAAGGGAACAGCCATCGACCCCTATATAGTCAAAGAAGACCTCTTGATTGTAAAACAGGCATTCGAGAGGGTCATGAACGGCGAGACGGTCAACTATGAGGCAAGGCGGAGGCGAAGGGACGACACCGTCCAGATCATATCTGTAAACTCCGTACCGGCCAGAAAAGACGGTGTTATAGTCGGCATAGTCAACTTCGGACGCGACATAACGAAAGAAAGGCTCGCTACTGCTGAGCTGAAGGAGAGGATAGAGGACCTTGAGCGGTTCATGAAAGTGACCGTTGACAGGGAACTGCGGATGAAGGAGCTATCTGACGAGATAGAGCGGCTCAAAGGTAAAAAAGAGTTCCCTGCAACAGGCCGTTCATGATAGAAAAAGCGATTATGACGGAAAAAGACCTTGCTATTGAAATCGAGGCGCTCCGAACGGAAGTCACCCGCCTTCAGGAAGAACTCAGCCAGGCAAGAGAGAAGGAGGCCTTTTACACGACTACCCGGCGCGCGATGATATTCATGCTCGAAGATTTGAATAAATCTTCCGTCGCCGTCGCGCTCGCCAAGAAAGAGTGGGAGGATACCTTCAACGCCATAACAGGCCCTCTCTTTATCCATGACTCGGACTTCAGGATAGTCCTCGCTAACAGCGCATACGCAAAGTACGCCGGGAGTGCGGACTTCGTCGGCAGGCCGTACTATGAGATATTCCCCCGTATGGAGGGGCCTTTAGAGAGTTGCCTCCATGCCGTAAAAGGCGGAAAAGACGCCCCTGAGGCGGAAGAAGAGGATATCGAGGTCCCTCAGCTCAACATGATATTCAGGGGCAGGCAGTATCCGATAAAGGACGCCAGCGGCAGGTACTCGCATTCAATCCACATACTCCATGACGTGACAAGATTAAAGACGGCCGAACAGGAGTTGAAGACAGAGGTATCGGTAACCTCCGGCCTTCTAAGCATAGCGGAGGCGACGACGCGGACGAGGGACATGGACAGCCTCCTTGGCCATGCGGTCGAGGCATCCGCGCGGATACTCCGGGCCAATGCCTGCCTCTCTTACCTCTACGACAGCGCCACCGGGCTTTTCAACCCGCAGCAGTCTTTCGGACTTTCCCCAGCCGAGCTGCCATCTTCCCGTTCAGGCGTCATCAATGCTGATACATGGTTTATAAAAGAGGCTCTCGCCTCTGAGACCGCATCAGTAGTACATGCGCCGTTTAACCGGACGCAACCCGCCGCCCGTTCCCTTTTATTCCTTGAGAGGGCCGCCACTCTGATGGTCCTGCCGTTTGCAAGAAAGGGCGGGGCAAGCGGGATATTCATATACCTCTTCGCCCAAAAAAGAGAGTTGCAGGAGAAAGACCAGAGGCTGATAGCCGGCATCATAAACCAGGTATCATCCGCTGTTGAAGAAGCGCGTCTTTACAGGGAATCGGTCGATAAGGCCATAGACCTTTCACGCAGGATAGAGACGATAAAGGTCATGCGTGAGATAGACAGGTCCATCCTTTCGACCCTTGAGACGAGCGAGATAATCGAGACGGTCACGATGCTTCTGGCAAGGCTTATCGCCTGCGACAAGGTGACCGTATTCATGGCAGACCGTACAAGAGGCGGTTTTGTCTTCCAGGCTGGTTTCGGCATCGACCTACCAAAGGGCTGGTTCTGCCCTTTCTCGGAGACGACTGCGACCGAGGTACTCGAAGGCTTCCATATCCAGTACGCCGCAAACCTCATGGAAGAAAAAACGCTCCTGCCGTTTGAGACGCGGCTCGCTGACAGCGGCTTCCTTTCACACATAAGGCTTCCGATCATGGTCAAGGGCGAGGCGATCCCGCTCATGGCGCGCATCCTGACCGTAGCGGATACTGTCGACGCGATGGGCGCTGACAGGCCGTACAGGAAGGGCAGGCCGATGGAGGTCATCATCTCGGAGCTGAAGAGGTGCTCAGGGACGCAGTTCGACCCTGAACTGGTAGAGGTATTTCTGGGGACACAGAAGGCGTAGATCTCGTCTAAAGACTGCCGGATATACCGAGGGCCGCTCTGGCAAGGCCCTTGAGACTTTATAAGAAACGAAAAGACCGGTTGCCGGTCTCCTTCTTGCGGTAATCGGCCTCGGATAAAGACGGCCAACCGGTTATATCCCGTTATATACCCTGAAAAACCCCTGCGGCCTTGAGCCTCCGGAGGATTGCAGTTCATAAAAACAGGTTGATCTTCGACAAGACAAAAAACCTCAAAGGAAATAATAGCAAGTCCGGCATGCCTGCTTCACTGCGGCCCAGGCTGGTGAACCTGCTCCGCCTCAGGGGCGGCATCTGCCGGCTCAGCCGGTATATTCGGGATAGTAAAGTAGAACGTCGAGCCATTCCCGCGCTCTGATTCGACCCAGATCCTACCGCCTTCCTGCTCGACTATTTTTTTGACTATAGAGAGGCCTACGCCGGTAGACTCGATATCGTCCATGGCGTTCAAGGTCTGGAATATCTGGAATATCCGCTCGAAGTGACGCTCTTCTATGCCGGGGCCGTTGTCTTTCACGAAAAACTCCCAGACCCCGGCGTCTTGTCTGCATCCGACCTCGATGATGCCGTCCGGCCTGCCGATATATTTAACAGCGTTCCCGATGAGATTTTGAAATACCTGTCCTATCTGCACGGGGTCGGCATGGACGATCGGAAGTCCTTCTCCTATGACAAGACGGACCCCGGCACTATTTAATACCGCCTCTGCCGCCTCCCTTGCCGCCACTGCGGTATCAACCGGCCCTCTCGCCTTTTTCTCCCTTGAGACCCTCGAATAGCGCAGTATCCCGTCTATCAGATCGTCCATCCGCCTCACTCTTTTAAGGAGCATATCCACCTGCTCTTTACCCTCAGGGCCGAGTCCATCGCCGTGGTCTTCGGCAATCCATCCGGCAAGGCTTGAAATCGCCCTCAGAGGCGCCTTGAGGTCATGCGAGACGATATGGGCAAAGTCACGCAGCTCCCTATTTATCCGCTCGGTCTCCTTGAGGACTTCGAGCTGCTTTCTCTCTGCCTCGGCCTGTACGTACTCTGTTATATCGAATATAAATCCTTCCGTGAAGACAGGCACCCCGCTCTCATCCATCAAGACAACTGCTTCGTCTCTGCACCAGATGACCTTGCCGTCCTTTCGCACAACGCGGTAGTCGGCCGCAAAAGGCCTGCCGTCTTCGATGCTCTTCAGGTATTCTCCGATTACGCGTTGCCTGTCATCAGGGTGCAGCAGTCTTACCCATAAGCCCGGGGTCCCAATCCACTCGTCGAGACTGTACCCGAACATCTCCTGGGCCTGCGGGCTCATGTAGATGATAGCGCCTGACCTATCGAGCCCGGCCATATATGTTGCCGCCGGAAGCCGCTCGACCAGTGTCTTGAACTTCGTCTCAGACTCCTTAAGCTTCTTTTCAGTCTCCTTTCTGGCCTCTATGTCGGCAAACAGATCTTCGTTCAGCCGCCGCAAGGATGCGTCCTGCTCTCCTATACGCACGCTCATCGTATTGAAAGACTCTGCCAGCTCGCCTATCTCACCACCGGCAGAAACTGCGACCTTCTCTCCATACCGCCCCATTGCAATGGCCCTTACGCCATCCGAGAGGCTTTTCACCACCCCTACCGTCCGATTGAGCATGAAGAACAGGAAAATCCCGAAGAGACTGAAGATGATCGTTATATTCACCGCCAGATACCGCGTCGTAGCCAGTATCAGGCTGTCAGCGATCCTGATATGCTCGGCAAGCTCCTCGACATCATTAACATCCACTGAGACCTGGGACTCAAGCAGAGCATCAATGATATCTTCAGCAGGGTCTATCCGGTCGTTTTGTATCGCATGGGCGCTCGCGGTCCTGCCTGCTTTCAACTCACGCACGCCAGCCCTGAAGCCTCCGGTAAACTCAGCATGCCCTTTGAGCGCCTCCTCGACAAGCGTCGATTCTCCCAGGTTCTTGGTGAATGCGTGATATGCCAGCAGTCTCTCCTCGAAGACCCTGCCGTCTGCCTCGAACATCCCGGAGTCTTCACCGCCGCCTGCCGCAAAAATATGAGTGAGATCGTCCACCTGCCTTAAGAACGCGACCTGCGCCGAGAAGAGGACCTGCAGCCCCATGGAATCCCTGAAGATATCCTCTGCCATATCAGCCACATCCCCGACAGGCACCATGACCGCCCCATATCTTTTCAAGCGCCTGACCGCCCCCATAACGGAATCCACATCATCTGACTCAAGCGCCAACAGCCTTTCAAACCCATCATCGATAGCAGATTCGAATGGATGGAGCCCCTCCCACTCTAATGCGTAGGCCTCGGCCTTTCTGCCAGATTCGTGTAGCCTTATAACCTCACGGCCAAGCTCCTCATACTGACGGTAGTTTTCCACGATATCTTCGAGGACCCCTGGAGAGCCTGCAGGGCCTTTAAAGACCATGCCTAATCTTTCAAGACGACCGGATAGTTCCACCCCCAATGCCGCGAACTCGACCTGATGCTTCTTTCCACCGAATACCATATGCTCGGTAAGCACTATGACCTGCTTGTTGAAAAGCCCTCTCACCTCTGAAACAGACCTCATATCCTCAACTTTCACGACGACCGACTCTACCTCTTCCACCACACGCGAGGTCATCAATAGATTGAACCATAACGCCAGCAGTATGATGGAAGTGCAGAGGGCGAACAGGCCTATGACTTTTGCCGAGAGGCTGAGCTTCACGTGAGACCCCCGTAGATCCAACATAAGATTATATGCGTTCAGAAAGAGACGATATCGCAGAGAGACTCTCTGCACAGATGCCGGAAGATGCACTCAAATCAACGAATGACGACCGGCAGGCTCCTTGAAATAATAGCAGGTTTTGAATCTATCCGCTTGGGCTGAGAGGAAAATCAAATGGATATGTATTGTTTTAAAGCAGACCGATTACAAACCCGGACGTCTCGGCCTTCGGCCTGAAAGAAAAAAGGCCGCCCCTAAACGGGGCGGCCTTTTTTGACAGATCACAGAGGCATAATACAGCGTCATAGAGGCGCGATACTTCATCAAACAAGCACGGCCCATCGCGGACCTGCGATCTTTACTCCCTTGACGAAGGACCTTTTCCTGACTTTGGACCTCTCTTCCTATAATCGATGATCTCCTGCTTGGTAACTATCCTGTCGCCGGGAGACATATCCCTTAAAAGGGCTATCAGCGCCATATCAGCGGCGGAGCCGCCTTTTTCCATGCTGACCTTGAACTCTGCGTCATTGAGCATGTGAAGTATTATCGTCTCCTCGTAATCCATGATAGCGGTAGAGTCGATGTCATACTTTATCTTGCCGTCGAAAAGGAGTATGGTCTTTGCCTCCTCCTTCTGTTTTTGTATCAGGTCTACAGTATTTTTCGCGTTTTCTATCTCTAGCATCCAGGCCTTTTTCTCCTTATCATGGAGCTCTTTCTGGACCTTGAACTGCTCCTCAGCCGCCTGCAGCTGTTCGGCCAGGCTCGCCTGTTCCTGCTTTAATGCCTCGTAATCTCTGGTTGAAAGCCTTACCTCGTCCTTGCGCTGGACCCCGGCGCAACCGACGGTAATAGTCGATAAAAACAGAAAAACGCCTGCCACAGCAAGATATTTCTTCCCCATAAACTCCTCCTCTGTATGTCAACTCTATTAATACCTGCTAAAGACCTTTATAGATGAAGTATGCTGTTTTTTCAATCTAAAAATCGATTGCAAGGCCGAGACAAGGCTTTAACCTCCCGATATTATTCGACTATCTAATGGGACCGACTAACATGCCTTGACAAGCCTAGGCATACTGGACAACAGGCAGTACATGCCGGTACGTTTGACTTTTTTTGCCGCTTATGGTTAAAATAACCTATTAGAGTAGCATACCACATTCTATTCTCCCTTATCGGCTTACAGCGTCAAAGCCTTAATATCCGTTTCATTTTACCGTTTGCTGAAAAGCCATGTTCTGTGCAGGTTGCTCGAAAAACGCCTGATGCGAGGCGCCCTGGCGCAGGTAGTCTGCTTTTTTTGTATATGCCGCTAAAAACGTACTCTTATACATACGAAGCAGACATACTCATTCAACAGCGTGACAGTCATACACTCGGAGCAGTCATGATAAAAAAACCCCTTATTCTTGGAGTTGCGCTTTTGTGCCTGGCGCTCGCCATTATCCTGCCGCCGCCTCTTTTCGCCGAGCCTGCCGCGCCTGAGGAAGAGGGCATATTCATACCGATTGCTAACCTCAATAAGCTCGAAAAGGTGCTTCGCGGGCATGAAGGGATCGTCCGCTCGATAGCCTTCAGCGCCGACGGCAGGATGGTAGTCTCCGGCGGAGACGACAGCGTTATTTCACTCTGGGACCTTGCAAAAGGCGAGATAACAAGATCATTCAAGGGACACTCCTCCTTCGTCTCCTCGGTCCTATTCGGTCCTGAAGACAAAACGATAACATCCCGGAGCGGAAAGCCTGAAAACTCTGTCATAATCTGGGATGTAAAAACAGGCGCTCAGATCGAGGCGACGCAGGCCAGCTTGATGCCGGCCTTCAATACCGTCTACAGCCCTGACAGGAAACAGATGGCCTCCTGGGCGGCAAACTCGGTCGCTCTATGGGACGTGAAGTCCGGCCAGAAGATAATGACGCTTGAAGGCCACACAGGCAGGGTAAATACCGTGGCCTTCAGCAAAGACGGCCTAGTACTGGCTTCTGGCGCCGAGGACAGGACCATAGTCTTGTGGGACGCGGCAACAGGCGACAGGATCAAGACGCTCGAAGGACACACGGACGAGGTCTACTCACTGGCATTCAGCCCCAACGGCAGGCTCCTCGCCTCAGGCTCAGGTGATAAGACCATACTTATATGGGATCTGGCCGGCATCTTCGTCGCTAACGCTCTTAAAAAGGGCGAGTTCGAGACGACCAAAGAGTTCGACTCCAGACTTGGACGCATAAACATGCTCTACACGTCATCTATCAAGGTAGGCAACTACAACGCGGACGTATCCGCTTTTGAGGCTGAGATAGCAGGCAACAAGGTCTACGCCGCCATCCCCAGGGAAAAGGCGAAGGAGTTGACTGAACGGAAGAACATGGCATATGTCGAGGGCAAGATCAGGTACTTCGATGCCGACACGATACTACTCGCCGAGACATACCTTGTCGACAAGGCAACAGCCGATAAGTTCATTGTCGGCACATCCATTGAGAAGCTGACAGCCTCGTACATACCCAAACCGGTAACCGACGAACTTCCCCCTGAGAATATTCACGAGATACCTGATTTTAACGCGTCTCCGAGGCTCCAGGATATCGCCATCATCATCGGGATCGAAGAGTACAGGGAGCTGCCGAAGTCCGAATACTCGAGAAGCGACGCAGGCGTCATAAAAGACTATCTGAAGGCGCTCGGCTTCCAGGAGAGGAACATAACCTACCTTGCGGACGCCTCAGCGAGCCTCTCGGACATAAAAAAATCGGTGGAAAGCTGGCTTCCTAACAGGGTCAAGCCTGAATCGACAGTATTTATCTACTACTCCGGCCACGGCGCGCCTGACCCGACTACAGGAGACGCGTACATAGTCCCTTACGACGGAGACCCGAACTACCTCCACGAGACAGCGTACCCGTTAAAAAGGCTCTACGAGAGGCTTGCCCAGCTCCAGGCGGCTGAAGTTATGGTCGTACTTGATTCGTGTTTCTCTGGTACTGGCGGCAGGTCAGTCATAGCCAGCGGGGCCAGGCCCCTTGTAATGGCCAGAGAGACAAACGGGATAGGGCCTAACATGGCTGTGCTCACCTCGACGCAGGGCACGCAGATATCCACATCGTCGCCTGAGAAGGGCCACGGCCTTTTCACATACTACTTCTTAAAGGCCATCAAGAACGACAAAAAGACCTTCTCAGACATATACAGCTACATAAAGCCCCTTGTCGAGGACGAGGCAAAGTCCATGAACGTCAGCCAGAGCCCTTCTCTTATGCCTGCGATCGACTCCCTCAAGGGCAGATTCAGCATACGGAAATAACCTCTCTTGAAAGGACGCTGATGGCAAGTCAAACTCGCTCCCCCCTACAGGTCGCGCTGATAGCGCTCCTGATTTCAGTCATATTGAGCCTTGGCGCAGCATCAGCCGCTGACGAGCCTAGGTGGGTCGAGGCCGGCGGCGAGGCCTTTTTAGGTGAGACCGAATCTCAGACAGAGGTCATCAAGCGGGCCAGAAGGGCCGCCGAGCTTGCGGCGATAGAGCAAGCCATCGGGTCGTTCATCAATTCGCATACGCTGGTATCGAACAGCCAGGTCGCCGATGATCTGATCTACGCCTCCGTTCGCGGAAGAGCGGAGAAGATCGAGGTCATAAGCGAAGGGTGGGATGAAAAAGACAGGACCCGCTACTTCATTAATATCAAGGCGCTGATCGCGCCTGTATATCAGAATAAAGAAGAAGGGCTCAAGGTAAACGCGAACCTCTCAAGGGCCGAGCTAAGGGAGAGCGACGAGGTAAAGCTCTACTACAAGACGAACGCCGACTGCTACGTCTACATATTCTCTCTCGCCGCAGACGGCTCTGTGACACTCCTTGTGCCAAGCACCTTTGTAAGTGATAATCGCGCTCTGGCAGGCAAGGTCTACGAGTTTCCAGCCGAAGGGAGCAGGCTCTATCTAAGGGCGATGTTCCTCCCCGGGTTCACCGGAGCCGAGGCGCGGGAGAAGATAAAGGTGATAGCGACAAGGAAGCAGGAAGAGCTGATACCGCTCGGGTTCAGGGAAGGGTCGTTCTCGGTCTACGATTCGAAGTCCACAGGGATGATAACAGACCTTGTCAAAAGGCTCAACACCATAGAGCCTGCCGACTGGACAGAGGCGACGGTAGAGTACGTAATATCAAGATAAGGCCGTGGCCTCTTTTATCGCCTCAGCATCACGGACAAGGTCTGCCAGCGTCTTACCGTCAAGCACCTCCATCAGCTTTTTCTGGGCCTCTTTCCACACAGGATGCACAGGGCATAGCGAGTCTCTGTGGCACTCGCCTTTTTTTACAAGACAGACGTTTAGAAATATCGGGCCTTCTACCGCCTCTATAGTCTGGCGTAGCGTGATAGTCTCAGCCGGCCTTCCAAGGACAAAGCCGCCCTTTGAGCCCCTTTTTGACTTAACAAGCCCTGCCCTTGCAAGTACCTGCATTATCTTCGAAAGATAACTCTTCGGGACCTCCTGCGACTCTGATATCTCGCTTATAAGAGATACCTTGCCCTCAGGCTGAGAGGCGAGAAATACTACAGCCCTTACAGCGTATTCAGCATCTCTTGTGAGCTGAAGCATGGATACCCTCCCCGTCTTTTAAACCTGACACGACCAAATGGGACATTCAAGACAATATTAGTCTTGTATCAAGCCTATGTCAAGGATAAACGACGGATAACGGCAAAGATACGAATGAGGCAGGGATTAAGCACCAGACCCTACCACCACCCTCTGTTTTTAAAGGCCAGGAGCATTATTCCTGCCGCAGTCCCCATAAACGCAAGGATTATATAGAAACCGGCAGGGTTATCAAGGAGCGGGATATGCTGGAAGTTCATGCCGAAGATGCCGGTCAGGAGCGTCAAGGGCATCATTATAGTGGCTATGACGGTCAGCACCTTCATTATCTCGCCGAGCCTGTTTGAGACGTTCGAGAGATATACGTCCATCGTGGAGGTAATGGAATCCCTGTACGACTCGATAAGCTCGGAAACCATAAAGGCGTGGTCGTAGATGTCTTTGTAGTGAGGCGCCCAGCGTTGGCTTATCCTGGCGTATTCGCCGCTTCCGAGCTGACGCAAAATCTCTCTTTGCGGATAGACGATCCTTCTGAGAGAAAGGACGTCTTTTTTGATGAGCAGCAGCTTCTGAGGGATATGTTTTTTCGGCCTTGAGAAGACCTCTTTCTCAATGGCGTCCATCTCATCGGCGAACCTGTCCATGATCGGCAGATAATTGTCTACCATCGCGTCCAGGAGCCTGTGCATCAGCCCGTCAGGCTCAGAACCCATGAAGGCCGGGTTCTTTTCGCATCTTTCCATGACAGACTCAAGACTCCTGAAGTGTCCCTTATGGTAGGTAACGATGAAGTTATCGCCGAGGAATATGTCGAGGTCGTGGGTCTTAAGCCTTCCTTTTTTCAGCGCTTCGGAGTCTATGCCATGGACCACCACATAGAGGTATCCGCCGTAATCGTCTATTTTGGGGTTGTGTACAAAGGTCATACAGTCTTCGACCGCAAGCGGATGGAAGTCGAAGACCTCTGTAAGAAGACGGGACTCGGCCTCTGTCGGGCTTATCATATCGAGCCAGGTAAGGCGCTTTGGATCCTTAAGGAGAGATGCCAGCTCGCCTGCCTCGCTCCTCCTCATCCCCTCTGCCTCTGAATATGTGAGTACCCTCAGCATAGATAAGCCTCCTTGCCAGGATAAAAGTCTACCTGTTGGGCGCTTCTTTTACAATATCTAAATTGCAGGGGGACCGGCGGGTCTGAAGCAGGCAGACAGAGGATTAAATGAGTTTCTCGTTGAAAACCCGCTATACTTGAGCTATGTTATGAACAAATGTTCGATACCTCAGCCTCAGATGAATAACAAGTCGAGAGAGGCCCTCCCGGGCTGCTCAGAAGGCTGATGGGCGATAAGGCCGCGCCGCTCGCCTCATCAGATTATCACTAAAAGAGGTTCGCATGCCGACTGGTCCCGACGGCTCCCAATTCCTCATATTCATCGTTGAAGGGTTCAGGTTCGCCCTACGCCTGGAGAACGTCGAGAGGGTCATACCTGTAGCCGAGCTTACGCCTCTGCCCGAAGCTCCGGCGTCTATCGCAGGGGCCGTAAACTGGCGAGGCCGCATCATACCTGTAGCCGACATAAGGGGCAGGTTCCGCCTTCCGGCAAGAGAGACGCTCCTTACAGACAAGATCATCATCACATCGACCAGAAATATAACCCTCGGCTTTCTCGCTGATGACGCCGCAGGCGTCTACACATTGAAGGGAGCGGATATCATCGCGCCCGGAGAGCTGATGCCAGGCATAGCGCGCATAGAAGGCGTCGTGCGTACGGACGACGGGATGATCATAATCCAGGAGATAGACAGGTTCCTATCCTCTGAGGAAGAAGATAGGCTCATCGCCATAGTGCAAAAGCATAAGGGCGGGACGGATGGATTGTAAGATAAACGCGGACCTCCTTGCCCGCCTCGCAACCGTCATATCCGAATCCCTCGGCCTCAGGTTCGGCCCTGAGCGTGCGAACGACCTTGAGCGCGCTCTTGTAAACGCCTCCCCTGACTTCGGGTTCAACGACCCGCTAAGGTTCGCCGAGTGGCTTGGTGTCGCCAGGCTTTCAAAGGAAGAGACTGAACGGCTCGCCAGCCATCTGACCGTAGGCGAGACGTACTTCTTCCGAGACAAAGAGGTCTTCGACGGCCTCGAGCAGACGATACTGCCTGACCTGATGGAGAAACGAAGGGTCGAAAAGAGGCTCAGGATCTGGTCTGCCGGGTGCTCCACAGGCGAGGAGCCGTATTCGCTCGCAATGATGCTCTCTGCGATGATGTTCGACATGAGGGAATGGAATATAACCATACTCGCCACAGACATATCTTCAAAGAGCCTCCAGAAGGCCGCTGAGGCCTCTTACGGCGAGTGGTCGTTCCGCTCGGTCCCGTCGTATATAAAAGAGAGGTACTTCAACAAGACCTCAGATGGCCGATATATTCTGATCGACAGGATAAAAAAGATGGTGGAGTTTAAGTACCTGAACCTTGCCGGTGACGCGTATCCATCGCTTCTGAACAACACCAACGCTATGGACCTGATACTTTGCAGGAACGTACTCATGTATTTTTCCGAGGCAACAGGCGCAGGCGTTGCTCAAAAGCTCAGAAACTGCCTTGTAGACGACGGGCTTATGATAACGAACCCTTCAGAAGCCGCGCATTACATGGTCAGCAGCCTATTTGCGCCTGTCTCCCTGCCGGGCGCGACATTTTACAAAAAATCCGAACAAACCGTACAGATAGAAGAGGCCGGCAGGTTGTTCAAGGAAAAACCACGGACCGGGCAAAGACCAGCCGAACCTCAAGCTAAAAAACGAACTGCGGCAAAGCCTCTCGGAGAGCCGATCGATGGCGCTCAAGCGGCCGTTCGGCCAAAACCTTTAAAAAAAGGACCATCCGTCAGGACCACAGCCTTAGAGGAGGCTGGCAGGCTCTTCAAGCTCGGAGCCTACCAGCAGGCCTGCGAAACACTTGAAGCGGACGCAAAGAGCAAGGACTCCCCTGAAGAGTGCGCCCTTCTAGCAAGGATATACGCCAACCAGGGAAGGCTTGAACTGGCACAGATCTGGTGCAGGAGGGCCATCTCGGCAGAGAGGCTAAACCCGGCCTTCCAGTTTCTCATGGCGACGATACTCATGGAACAAGGTCTCTTCAAAGAGTCCGTAGCCGCGCTCAAAAAGACCTTATATCTCGACCCCAGGTTCGTACTCGCGTACTATATGCTTGCCGGCATATCCGCGAGGCTCGGAGACGCGGACGGGGCCGCTAGAAATAAAAAAAACACGATGGAGCTCCTCTCGGAGTATGACCCTGAAGAACCTCTCCCTGATTCTGACGGGATGACCGCCGGCAGGCTCGCGCAGCTGGCGGCCGCAATGCACGCATAGGCAGGCTTGAATGGAAGACATTGCGAAGAAAAACCAAAAAAAACCGGAAAAGGCGATCGACTGGGCTGATATCCTGAAAAGGATAGAGGGGCCGGCAAACTCCGGCCCTGACAAGGTCTCTGAGGCTGAAAAGTCCCGCATCCTCAAGGAACGCGCCCGGAGGTTCGCCTCGGCCCCTGCCGAAGGGACGGATAAAAAAGCCGATACGCTCGAATGCGTCGAGTTTTCGCTCGCCCATGAGAGATACGCGTTCGAGACAGTTCATGTACAGGAGATCTGCGCACTTGCCGACCTGACGCCTGTGCCTCTGACGCCCTCTTTCGTGCTCGGCGTCATGAACCTTCGCGGAGGGGTTCTCTCCGTCATCGACATAAAAAAGTTCTTCGATCTTCCTGAAAAAGGGATCACCGACCTCAATAAGGTGATCGTCTTAGGCGGTCCTGAGATGGAGTTCGGGGTACTCGCCGACTCTATCACAGGCGTCAGGGCCGTTAAAGCAGAAGAACTCACTACAGGGATGGTGACCCTTACAGGCATACGCGAAGAGTACCTCAAGGGCATAACCCCTGACAGGCTGATAGTCCTGGACGCAGGCCGGCTCCTTTCAGACAAAAACATAATAGTACGCGACACGGACGCCTGAGCCTTTAGGGTTCAAGGCACAATTTAAGCATCCCACAGGAGGAAGACTATATGAACTGGTTCGTAAACATGTCTACCAGGAGGAAGCTCCTTTTAAGCTTCGCCTGCGTGGTCGGATTCATGATAATCATCATGCTGACCGCCTTAAGGGGCATCTCCGTGATAAGGGCCTATCAGGACGAGATATTCACCTCGGAATACGTCAACACGGTGGACATCCTCGAGACCGCAGCCCTTCAAAACGACATAAGGCTCTCCCTCGTCACGATGCTCAACGCCAAAGAGCGGTCCGAGATGGAGGCGGCCCACCAGAAGGTAAAAGAATCGGCGAAGAAACTTGACGATTACTTCTCATCGCTCCTTTCGACAAACAAAAATGAAGTCGAGGTCTACAGGAGGCTCGAAGCAATAAACTCCGTAAGGATGGCCTTCGCCCATACCAGAGACGCGCAAATAATACCGCTCATATACGCAGGCAAGACGGATATAGCCAAAAGGATCGCAACAGGGGTCCAGGCTGAGCGCTTCGCAAAGATGAAGGAGCTGACCGAAGACCTTAAGAACTACTTCAAGGATGAGGGAGCGCGCCACATTGGTCTATCCGTTCAAAAGAGCAGAGAGACGACCATCTACTTCATAGTAATCGGGATCCTTGCCATAATCATGAGCGGTGCTGTCGCCATATACTTGAACAGCCTTATCTCCCGCCCGATGAGAGAGCTTTCAGAGGCCGCTGAAAAGGTCGCCTCAGGCGAGTTAAGCGTACGCATCCCCGATGAGAAGAGGTCAGACGAGGTAGGCATGCTCGCCAGGGCCTTCCGCAATATGATAGAGCGGCTAAAGGCGCAGACCATGGATATAGCAGAGGCCGTGAACGTACTGGCCTCTTCTTCCAACGAGATAGCGGCTACTACCGCCCAGCTGGCATCAGGCACGGAACAGACCGCTGTAGCCGTCACCGAGACGACAACAACCGCAGATGAGGTGAAACAGGCGGCCACCCTCTCGTCGCAGAAGGCAAAACACGTCACGGATCTCGCCCAGAGCGCCTCTGACGCCTCACAATCAGGCGCCAGACTGGTGCTGGAGACGATAGAGGGTATCAATCATATCAGAGAGCAGGTCGAATACATCGCAGAGACTATAGTGCGGCTGAGTGAGCACAACCAGGCGATAGGCGACATCATCGCTGCGGTAGACGACCTTGCAGAACAGTCGAACCTTCTTGCCGTGAACGCGGCAATCGAGGCATCAAGGGCGGGAGAGCACGGCAAGGGCTTCATTGTAGTCGCCCAGGAGATAAAGAGCATGGCCGAGCAGTCCAAGCAGGCCACGAAACAAGTCAGATCAAGGCTTAACGATATACAAAAGGCGTCTACAGCGGCTGTACTGGCAACCGAGAAAGGGACGAAGGCGGTTGAAGCTACGGTCGCCCAGTCGTCATCCACAGGCAAATCGATGCAGGAAATATCAAGGTCCATCTCTGAGGCGGCCCAGGCGGTCATGCAGATAGCCGCATCCAACCAGCAGCAGCTCGTCGGCATGGACCAGGTTGTTATGGCCATGACCAACATAAAACAGGCGACTACCCAGAACGCCACAAGCACCAGACAGGTCGAGATGACGGTAAAAAGCCTCCAGGATATCGGGCGCAGGCTCAAAAGCATGGTCGATTACTACAAGATATAAGGACTCCTGACAGGGCCTCCATGAACAATAAGGAACAGGAATTCAAAAAACGCCTCCTTGCTACATTCAAGGCCGAGGCGACAGACCACCTGAGGACTATCTCAGCCGGCCTCTACGAGCTTGAGAAGTCTCCTCCGGTCGAGGTGCAGACCGAGATCGTGGAGACGATATTCCGGGACTCGCACAGCTTGAAGGGCGCGGCAAGGGCTGTAAATTCCTCTGAGATAGAGGCGATATGCCGCGCCTTTGAAGGGGTCTTCGCCGCATGGAAGAAGAACGGCGTACGCCGCCTAGAAGGGCTTTTTGACACCCTCTATCTGACGATAGACGCTGTAAAGTCGATTCTCTCGACCATTGAGACAGGTGAGAACGCCCTTGAAAAGGGCCTCTTCAGCATGGTCACAGGGGAGCTGGCGTCTTATGAGATCAAACTCTCCAGCGCCCCTGAGGTCCACCGCGAAGAGGTCATCTACCTTGACCAGACCCCGGAGCCACGGATCATAGAGCCTCTGCCGCCGTCTGCCAAAGATGCCTTCGCCGCAAAAAGACGGATCCTTGCCGACACGCCGCTTAGCGAGGATACAGTGAGGGTATCGACAGCAAAGCTCGGCTCGCTCCTCGCCCTGGCTGAAGAACTATTGACGGTAAAGACAGCGGCGGCGCTCTTTACCTCCAACCTGAACGAGCTATCAACGCTGGCTGATACAGCCTCGCAAAAACACGAGCAGGGCCGCTACGAGGGACCCTCCATGATAACCGGCAGGCCTGCTGACAGGCGGCGGACTTCCGAGAGGCACCTTGACGAGGCGGCTCAAGCTGTAGAAGCGCTCAAGAACAAGCTGGCGACCATCATAAAGTCTTCGGCCAATGAATCGAGGGCCATCAACAAGATGGTCGACGGGCTACTCGAAGACGCGAAAAAGACGATGATGCTCCCGTTTTCAGCCCTATTCGAGCCTCTCCCGATGATAGTCAGGGACCTGGCCCGAGAGCAGATGAAAGAGGTCGACATTGTTATCTCAGGCGAGTCTACAGAGGTCGACCGCAGGGTCCTAGAAGAGATGAAAGACCCTCTCATACACCTCGTCCGTAACGCTATAGACCACGGGACCACAAGGCCGATCGAAAGGGCGAAGAAGGGGAAGCCTGAGCGAGCCAATATATCGATAAAGGTCACTACCGCCTCGGACAACAGGGTCAGGCTCGAGTTATCGGACGACGGGGACGGAGTAGACCTCGCTAAAGTAAGGCGATCAGCCGTGAGAGAAGGTGTCTTAAGCGCCGATGAGGCCTCGAAGCTCAGCGACGATGAAACACTCCAGCTGGTATTCAGGTCAAGCATAACCACGAGCGATATAATAACCGATATCTCCGGCAGGGGCCTCGGGCTCGCCATAGTACGGGAAAAGGCTGAGAAGCTCGGAGGCACCGTCGAAGTGCAGACCTCAGGCGCCGGGACCATCTTCACGATAGACCTGCCTGTGACGGTCGCTACGTTCAGGGGGATCATGGTCACGGCAACAGGCCAGGACTTCATCCTGCCGACTGCGAATATCGAAAAGAGCATCCGCGCAAGACAAGACGACATAAAGACCGTCGAGAACCGCAGGACAGTGACCTTTCAGGGGAGGCCTGTTCCGTTCGTGCCTCTCTCAGACCTGATGAACCTGCCGCGCAGGAAAAAAAGCCCGGAGGAAAACGACTTTCTGCAGGCCCTTGTGGTCAACTCTCTCGGCAGATACGTCGCCATAGGCGTAGATGAGATAAAAAGCGAGCAGGAGATCCTAGTCAAGGGACTCGGCAGACTGCTGGCGCGCGTACGGAACATATCAGGGACCGCGCTTCTCGAATCCGGCAGGCTCGTACTGATACTCAATCCCGCTGACCTCGTAAGATCGGCGGCAAAGGCCTCAGGCGCGCCTGTGCCTTTTGCCGCCGCCGAGGCCGCGACTGAAAAAAAGACGGTCCTAGTCGTCGAGGATTCGATAACATCAAGGGTGCTCATCAAGAACATCCTCGAATCGGCCGGTTATACCGTAAAGACATCGGTCGACGGGATCGAAGGCCTTACTCTTTTAAAGACCGAGCCGTTCGATCTGGTCGTCTCTGACATAGAGATGCCCCGCATGGACGGTTTTGAGCTGACAAAGAGGATCCGCGCAGACAAAAGGCTCTCTGACCTGCCGGTCATACTTGTCTCAGCGCTGGAAACGAGGGAAGACAGGGAACAAGGCATCGAGGCCGGGGCCAATGCCTACATAATAAAATCGAGTTTCGATCAGTCAAACCTCCTTGAGGTGGCCAGAAGGCTCCTGTAGTCCATTGAGGCTTCAGGCGCTACGATGCGAACAGATGAAAATATATCTTTTTCATTGATATGCAATGGGCCTTTCTGATACCCTGCTGACATCAATAAACCGTTTACATGCAGAAGCTCTTTCAAAGAAACGATTGCTGGTGCGCATGGCAACCTGAAGAAATTTCGGGTTTTTCAGCAGCCAGCCAAAGACAAACCAGCCATCACTCTGATAGAATTAAAACAATGTAGGATAAGGTACGCAGCCTCTTTTACAGCTCAACGGCCCTATAACTCTTTTGACAGTCATCGAAAATAAAATGATAAAAGTACTGGTCGTAGACGACTCCGCAGTTGTGCGGCAGCACTTAAAGTACCTCTATGAAGCGGACGGAACGATGAAGGTCTGCGGCCTTGCCGTAAACGGCAGAGAGGCCGTGGATATGGCCTCCCTACTGAAGCCTGATGTCATATCGATGGACATAAACATGCCTGTCATGAACGGCATGGAGGCGACCAGGCTGATAATGGAGACAGAGCCTGTCCCGATCGTGATCGTGAGCGCGAGCTACCAGAAAAACGACGTTGAGAAGTCCTTTCTGGCGATAGAGGCCGGCGCCGTTGCCATACTCGGCAAGCCTGGCGGAGATAGCAGCGCAATCGGCATGACGACCCGTCAAGACCTCTTAGAGACGATAAAGCTCATGAGCGAGATCAAGGTCGTAAGGCGCTGGTCAAGGTCCCTTGCAACAAAAAGGCCGGCGCCTGATGTCGCTATTTCCGTCTCAAGAGGACACAAGATAGCGGTGGTGGCAATCGGAGCCTCCACTGGCGGCCCGCCAGTCCTGCAGACGATACTCTCCGGATTGGACAGCTCTTTTCCTGCCCCTGTGCTGATAGTCCAGCACATAGCCAAAGGCTTCATAAGAGGGCTGGTAGACTGGCTCAACCAGACTACAGAGATGAGGGTATCCGTTGCCAGACATAATGAACGCGCGGCGGCCGGCAGCAGGGTCTACCTTGCGCCTGACGACATGCATCTGGGCATAGACGGCTCCTCAAGGCTCATCTTGTCCAACGCAGAGCCTGAAAACGGCGTGAGGCCTTCTGTATCATACCTCTTCCGCTCGGCAATAGAGGCCTTCGGCAAAGCAACGGCAGGGGTCCTGCTTACAGGCATGGGCAAGGACGGCGCAGACGAGCTGTTGGCGATGCACAACGCGGGCGGCGTTACTATAGCTCAAGACAGGGAGACCTCGGTCGTCTTCGGCATGCCCGGCGAGGCGGTCAGGCTCGGCGCTGCGGATCACGTGCTGGCGCCTGATCTGATCCCACCGGTACTTTCCCGTATCGCAAGACCTGGCCCAAAAAATGCCGATAGCTGATCGACGGCCTCTTTAACCAGGACTTAAGGAAGATCATCAAGCCGCCTAAAAACAACAAGGACACAGTTGACCTGATATGCCCAGGATACTGATCGTAGAAGACAGCGCGACACAGGCGAAACAGTTGGAAGCGATGCTCTCTCGCTACGGCTATGATGTATCTATAGCATACAGCGCCAAAGAGGCCCTTGAGTTCCTTCAGAAAACACGGCCGGACCTTGTTGTCATAACCGATATACTGATGCCGGAGACGGACGGCTTTGAACTGTGCAGACAGATAAAGACCTCCCCCTCGCTTAAGTCGACAACCGTAGTGCTGCTCACACAGCTCTCAGACCCGCGCGAGGTGATACGCGGCCTTGCCTGCGGCGCGGACGACTTCATCGTAAAACCCTACAACGAAGACCTACTCCTCTCACGCATAAAAACGATACTCCTGCTAAGAAAGAAAGAGAGTGAAAAAGAGTTCTCTATTCTCGTTGTCGAGGACAGCCCGACGCAGGCCGAGCAACTCCGGTTCCTCCTTGAGAAGCACAACTTCATCGTGACCATAGCAGTAAACGGCCAAGAGGCCCTTGTGGCCGCTAAAAGATCGAGGCCTTCGCTCATCATAAGCGACATACTGATGCCTGTGATGAACGGCTACGAGCTGGCCTCCGAGATAAAAAAAGACAGCGCCCTCAAGAGCGTCCCCATAATACTCATCACCACTCTTGCGGACGGTCAGGACCTCCTTAAAAGGGCCGCCGTAGTAGCCGACGGCTACTTCACAAAACCGTATGACGACAACTATCTCTTGAACAAGGTCGAAAACCTCCTGATAAGCGCAAACTACGCAGACGGCATACTTGCGGACCCGCTTGAGATAAGCTTCGCGGGCGAGAGATATTCCATCGCATCAGGAAGGAGGCAGATACTCACCTTCCTTCTTTCCACGTACGAGAACGCCGTCCATCAGAACCAGGACCTTCTGCTGATGCAGCGCGAGTTGCAGATGAACAACGAACAGCTCGAGGAGATGGTCTCCCAAAGGACGCTCCAGCTCCAGGCCTCCGAGGCAAAATACCGCACACTTCTTGAAAACAGCGCCGACGCCATGCTCGTCATAGGCACGGGCAACGTCATATATTTCGCCAACCAGGCCGCACTGCATCTCTTCTGGAAAAAGTCCCATGACATAATAAGGCATCCTTTCGAATATGCCTCTGCCTCAGGAGAGATGCGGGACATCGAGATAATCCGTCCTGACGGGCAGAAGGTCATCGCCGAGATGCGCCTGTCAGGGACGATGTGGGGCTCGGAAAAAGCAAACCTGGCAACCCTTAGGGATATAACCGAGAGGAAGCGCATTGAAAACGCCCTCAGAGAGAGCGAGGAGAACTTCAGGGCGCTTAGCGACAACGCCAACGACTCGATCCTCATAATGACGGAGGAGGGGCGCCTTGCCTATGTCAACAAAAGGACGGCTGAGCTTACAGGCTACTCCGTCAAAGAGCTGATGGACGCCGGCATAGACGCCATCGAAAAGACAGAAGACGGCATATTTACGCTGACCGAGGTCATCACGAATGAAGACGGACGGGTACAGCACGAGACTATAATAAAGGGCAAGGGACAGCAAACGATACCGGTCGAGGTGACGTCGTCAAAGACGACCTGGCACGGCGTCGAGGCCGCGATCGTCATCATCAGGGACATAAGCGAGAGAAAAAAAAGAGAAGCTGACATAATAAGGGCCAGCAAACTCGAATCGATAGGGACCCTTGCCGGAGGCATAGCCCACGACTTCAACAACCTCCTCACAGGGATCGTCGGCAACGTCTCGCTCGCGAGACTCATCGTAGGCAAAGAAAACAAGGCCCACAAGATACTCGAAGACATGGAAAAGGCGGCACTCAGGGCGAAGGACCTCACGCGCCAGCTCCTCACCTTCTCAAAGGGCGGGGCCCCGGTTAAAAAGACGACTTCCCTAGCAAACATCATAAAAGAATCGGCCAGCTTCATCGCCAGCGGGTCAGGGGCAAGGTGCGACTTCTCCATAGCTGACAACCTGCTGATGATAGAGGCGGACGAGGGGCAGATCGGCCAGGTCATGCACAACCTGGTATTAAACGCCATGCAGTCCATGAAAGAAGTCGGCGTGGTAAAGATCACCGCCGAGAACCGGTTGGTCGTACCCTCCGACAAACTCCCTGTAAAGGATGGCAGATACGTCAGGATAACCGTAGCCGATACAGGCTCAGGGATCAGCCCTGAGAACACGGCGCGGATATTCGACCCGTACTTCACAACGAAAGAAGATGGCAGCGGCCTCGGGCTGGCGACAGTATACTCAATCATCCGCAACCATCAGGGGTACATAACCTTCGAATCAGAGGCAGGGCGCGGCACGACATTCACCATCTATCTGCCGGCAATCGAAACGATACAACGCAAATCCGTCCGCCCGGTAGACGCCAACGAGGGGCCTGTCTACGGAAAGGGCCGCATCCTCATAATGGACGACGAAGAGATAGTGCGCGAGGCGGCAACAGAGATACTCTCAGTGCTTGGCTACGAAGTAGAGTGCGCGGCAAGCGGGGAAGATACCCTGAGGCTTTACGCTCGGGCCATGCAGGAGGGCAAACCTTTCGGGTTGGTCCTGATGGACCTGACTATACCTGGGGCTATGGGCGGCAAAGAGACGATCAAAAAACTGCTGGAGATAGATCCAAAGGCCAAAGCGATCGTATCGAGCGGTTATTCAGCCGACGCTATCATGTCGGAATACCTGAGATACGGCTTTTCCGCGGTCATCGCAAAACCTTACAGGATAACTGATCTCAGCAAGGTCATCGCGCGCGTCATGCATGAGAAGTAAAGAAGGCCGAGGGAACCTTCCTTCGCTACAAGCCGGGTAGCTTGACTCAGTTATCCCTGCATAGGCCGTCTCTCGCAAAGTCGAAGGACCGGGAGATAAATCGCCAAGGCGAGTCCGCAATAGCCGCCCCACAGACATCAAGCATGAAAAAAACCAACGGCAAGACTCAGCTCGTTCTCATTCACCCGCAGATAAAGGCCGAGCTAATCCTTAAATAGCGCCTTTAGGGCTGCGAGCTGGTCAGGGTTTTTATCTGTACCTGCTTCGTTGCCGCCTTCAAAATCGCTAAAGACAAAAAACTCACAGAAGTTGGCCTTCTCCTTTTCAACGGCCCTCTCAGCCGAAGGCTCCCTGCACGCGCCGGCCGACGCAGGCTCATAAAAGGCGCAGTTCAAACATACCTTGAGCGAAGCACCGCAACTGTCGCAGGCCTCTGAACGCCCGGGCCTTGCCTCGGAGACAACAGGCCGCTTGCATGAGAAACATCTTTTCATCCTTTCATTATACCCTAACGCCGCGCCTCTTTTCAAATCAGACCAATCATGCGTTGACACAAAAACTGAAATCCCCGATAATGTCCGCTGATTATCCGAAAACCGGAGACCCATTATGGGAGACGCAACAGAAAACAGAGGCTGGCAAAGCGGACTGCCCTATCTCATCCTTTTTTGCGCGGCGTTCGCGCTATACGCCAAGACGCTCTCCTTTGAGTTCCTGCCGTCGTGGGACGACGGCGAATACGTGGTCAACAACCTCTACATCAGGGCCTTTACAACCGAGAACCTCAAGACCATCTTCACCGGTTCGTTTTTCCTCAACTACACCCCTTTGCAGCTTTTGAGCTACATGGCGGAGTATCAGGCATGGGGGCTCGACCCGGCCGGATACCACATGACCAACGTCGTGCTTCACGCAGTGAACGCGTGCCTGGCATACTCTCTCATAGGCAGGATAGTCCCTGGCCGCAAGATCGCCTTCATCTCGGCCTTGATCTTCGCCGTCCACCCTGTAAACATCGAGAACGTAGCCTGGATATCAGAGAGAAAAACGCTCCTTAGCGCGCTCTTTTCCATGCTGGCGATGATGAGCTACATAGACTACTCAAGAGGGCGAAGCAAAGGCAAGTATCTGGCAACGGCCGTTTTTTTCTCCCTCGCGCTCCTGTCAAAGCCCGTGGCAGTAGTGCTTCCTGCGATGCTCGCGGCATACGAGCTGACGCTCGGAGAAGGCCTCAGGAAAAAGATGCTCGCCCTCCTGCCGCTATTCGCCATCTCTGCCTCATTGTCCGTGATCACTTTCATCGCGCAGTCAAGCGGCGGGTCCGTAGGCGCTGATACGCTCAACTCCAAAGTCCTTTTCGGGACGGTCTACCCGTCGATGCTCCCTATCTTCTGGAAGTACGCGGCGCTCATCCTCTGGCCTCTCGATCAGAGCGGCTTTTACGACACGACGCTCTACAATTCATTTTTAGTGCCTCCTGTTATACTGGCGGCAATAGCGATCATCGCGTCATGGGCCATAGTGCTCGGCTACTGCAACAAACGCGCGAAGTTCCTGTTCCTCTGGTTCTGGCTTTGGCTGCTTCCGGTTGCCAACATCATCCCGCTCCCGGTATTCTACGCTGACAGGTACATGTACCTTCCTGCAATACCTTTCTTCGTTCTTATCGGCTGGGTTGCCGAACAGGCGGCTATCTTATCAGCCGCCAGACAAAGACTTATCTACGGTGCTACCGCCGCTCTATTTATCATCTTTTATGCCTCGATCGCGTTTTTCAGGATCGACGTATGGGAAAACGACCTTACATTCTGGACCGATACCGCAGTTAAAAGCCCGAACCTCTACGTATCGCACTACAATCTCGGCTATGTGCTGGAAGAAAGGGGCATGTACGAAGAAGCTGTACGGGAATACGAGATCGCGATAAGGATACACCCGTCAAACGAGGCGATAGACAACCAGAAGATGGCTAAGTTAAAAAGGGATCTGAAGGCAAACCGGCCCAAAGCGCCGCCTCAAGACGGCTCCTTTGACAAAGCGAGATAGGCCAAAGACCGCAAGCCTGGCAGATCCGGGAAGATCAACGCAACTAACGCGCAAGAACAAAAGGTGAGAGATGAACAGACTCCTTAAAAGCCTCGTCCCGCTGCTCGCTATAGGGCTTATAGCCGGGTGTACCGGCAAGGGCGAAGAAGGGCCTGCGGTCGCGCGTGTAAACGGTGCGCCGATACTTCTAAAGGATTTCAAGAAAGAGGTCTCTATGGCCGCGCTTAGAGACCCTTCTACCGGCATTACCCCTGAGACGATCAAAAAACTGCTAGAGACATCCATCGACAGGCGGCTGATGATAGAACAAGCCGTAAAGCTCGGCCTGTCGCAGGACGAAAGGTTCCTCGAGACGATCAAGACCTACTGGGAGCAGACGCTTATCCGCCAGCTCGTCGATACAAAAACGCGGGAATGGGCTGAACAGATAACCGTATCCGATGCCGAGATAAAACGCTATCACGAGTCGATGGGCTCAAGGATCACAGTAAGGTACGTTCACAAGTTGAGTTCTGAGAAGGCATCTGAGATAAAGGCCGCCTTCGATTCAGGGGGGCAGGCGCAGGGAGCGGAAGTCTCAGGCTCCATGCTGATAGAAGATGTCCGCATATCCGAGTCCCTCTACAACGCGTTCTCTATGGATGAGGGCGCTTCATCTGTATTTAAAGACGAGGACGGCCTCTACAGCGCGGTCCAGGTCATAAAAAAAGAGGCGATGAAAACCCCTCCCCTGGAGGCCGAGTACCAGAGGATAAAGGCCGTCATACTCGAGGACAAACGCCAGCAGGCGCTCGATGACTGGCTCGATGAGATAAAAAAGAAGTCCAATATCGTCATCGACGATAAAACATTAGGCAAGGTGGCAGATGAGTGAACCTTTCAAGCGAAAGACCGTATTCATAAACAAGGGCTTCCAGACCGATTTTTCCATACGGTTTCTGATCCTCATAGTCATAGAGGCGGCCTTGGCCGTAGGGCTTTTCGCCTACCTCTCAAGAGGCACCGTCATAACCGGCTACTCCGGCAATGAGCTTGTGATCGCAAGCACAAGCGAATACTTTCTCCCGGCCGCCCTGTTCATAAACCTGATCGTCATCGGCCTGACCGCTGTTGCAGGCTTCGTAGTGCTCTTATACTCGTCGCACAAGCTCGCCGGCCCGCTCTACAGGTTTGAAAAGGGCCTGGACGAGACCGCGTCAGGGGACCTTACATTCAGGTTCAACCTCAGGACAAAAGACCAGATCAGCGCGATGGCAGATAAGCTCAACAGCTTCAATACAAGTATGGATGAGAAGGTCTCCGTAATAAAAGGCTCGTCAGCGTTGTTAAGAGGCGAGCTTGAGGATCTAAAAAACCTGTGCAGGAATCAGGCTGACATGACGGCTATATTTGCAAAGGCGCAAAACGCCCTCGAACAGCTCGATAAGATCGAACGGTCAGCCGGCTACTTCAAGACATCCGGCGGTAAGGGCAACAGCCGTCTGTAACAGCCTTTGAAGCCGCATAATCATCTCATTCGAGGTAAGGACCTGCTGAACAAGATCACTTTCAGACGACGCCTTCGGCCGCTGATACTAATCATCCTGACGCTCTTTCTCCCTTCAGCCGCCTTTGGCGAGGAGAAGGTGCTTGAGACATTCTACGCGTCCATCTACTATCAGACGGATGAAGATCTCACCGATTTCGCCGGAAGGATCAGCCGGAGTCCTTACGCGTCGCGCCATGAGGGTGAACAGTCGAAGACCGATCTCAAGCAGGACATAGACAAGATCGTCTATCGGGTAAAGACGCTCCTTGATATGTACCCTCAGAACATGCGATTTTCCGTGCGCATCTACACAGACCCGCAAGGCGTAAGGGAGCGCTACGCAGAACACTCGAAGAGGGGCAAGGCCCCGATCGCCTTCTACTCGCACCAGACAAAGACCATCTACTGCGCCCTGCAAAACCTCTCAGGAGGGATCTTCGCCCACGAGGTCGCGCACGCAGTCATAAACTTCTACTTCCCGATCACACCTCCAGCGCAGATGCAGGAGATACTCGCCCAGTATGTAGACAAACACCTCTGGGATGAGTAGACTTTCAAAGCCGACATAGACCTGCTTTAACGCCTGCCTTTTCGCACAGGTCCGTCACCGCCGACAAGAGCCTTGAAAAACACCTGCCATATCGGAAAAAGCTGTTGATACGCCGGAGTTTTTCGGATAAACATCAGCGGACTTTGCGGCCCTTGAATCTTTAAAGGCTACGCAGCCTACCGCCACGCATAAAAAACCTGCCTGCAAAAACCTCAGCGATAGCAATTGAATAAGAGGACCATCCTTCCTCGCTCCAAATCAGCCATACCTTATTGGATAGAGAGCCGGGCCGACACTGCTTGTGACTACAGTCACATATCCGGTTGTTTTTTTCTGGTACAAAGTGTAAACACATCGGAGTGGAGTACTACCCTGACACTCGGCAATAAAACAAATTAGAGGAGGATGTACAAGATGAAGAAGCAGACAATAACGAAGGCAATCGTATTTTCGGCCATAGCGGCGTTCGCGATCAGCGCGGCCCCGGTATTTGCCGCTGGACAGACATCAAACTTAAACGCGATAGCGAAGCTTGATGCAGCAAAATCGAACTATCAGGCATCTGTCCGCAAGGAAGCCATCATGACAGGCAACGCGGTGCCACAGCAGATCGCGACCGGCCCGGCAAGCGCATGGCTCTCAAAGGTGAGCGCTGACGAGGTAAACATGGTGACCAATAGGTTCGAGTCCAGGAAGCAGGAAGCGGTACAGCTCGCAGGCAAGACCTATTTCACGACAGGCGCGGTTTACGCCAAGAACCTCGCTGAGAACGCCTCGATACGCTTCGCGATAGACCCTGTCAGCAGCAAGAAGGTCGACAAGGCAGAAGCGGTAATTTTCGCCGACGCCTCCGGCAAGGCCTTCTACTTCGAGAGCGAAGAGTCTTTCAAGAACTTCATAGCGCTTGCAACGCCTGAGACCGTCTTCGGTTACTCAGAGCCCAAGTAACTTCCGATAAGACTGCCAAAGGCCCCGCCCTTCGGGCGGGGCCTTTTTTTATTTCTCTACAGAGCCGACCAAGACACACTGCCCTGGAGTTAACGTGCTGATACGGCAGGTGCTTTTTTTATTTCTCTTCCGAGCCGCCCCTGACACAGCCTGCTCATCGAATCTCTTAGGCTTGCTATTCCACGGCCCGGTTTTTTTCAGGCAACGGCTGAATTCAGGAAAGGGTTGTTTAAAAAGCGCAGTCTGGTAGGGCGGGGCACACCCGCCTAATGATCTTCTTTTGCAACACTGTCGTGCGTCTTTTGGGTATGGCTCGAACAGCCCATATAAAAAATATCTATCTGGTTTTAGCTTTGCACTTCAGTGCGTCTTTTGGGTATGGCTCGCAGCGCTTTCGAGCCGACTCTCAGTAGATGGATGGCCTCCGCCATGCATGCTGGAGGCCATCACGGTAAGGTGATCGTCTTTTTTATAGCTCGCCTTGGCCCGCCTCTAAAGCAGCGGGATTGCGTCGAGCACCCGTTCAAGAACCTGCTCATCGGCTCTCAGTCAGGCTCGCTACGCCATGACCCGGGTTTGTTTTACAACTTTAACAGCCAAGGCAAACAACTACCCATGCGGCTATATATCTAAGGGTGCGAGACAGAGCTTTTAGAAACTATACGCCTGCAGCGGCCTCAGGCGCCTTCTCCTTCAGGACGAAAGGTCACCTTCTTTTCAATAAGCGTCTGGCCTCCAGAGCGGACGCCAACCGGCATCCTGAGCGCCTCTGCTCTCGCCTGCCCGCTGCGCCTGGCGAACTCCAGATAGCTTTTAAGGACCTTCTTGGCATAGTTGCGGGTCTCAGGGTACGGAATAGATTCGATGAACTCATCAGCGCTCACAGGCAGAACCCCCATCCACCTCTCGACAGCCGCAGGCCCTGCGTTGTACGAGGCGATAGCAAGTACCATATCGTTATCGAATCTTTTAAGGAGCGACCCCAGATACCATGAACCGAATGCGAAGTTGATCTCAGGGTCGAAAAGCTCCTTTGAATCGAAGGAAGGCCTGCCAAGCCCCTTGGATATAAGCCTACCTGTCGAAGGCATTATCTGCATCAGCCCTATAGCCCCTGTCTGTGAGACTGCTGCCGGATTAAATGAACTCTCCTCCCTTGCTACCGCAGCGACAAGATACTCATCCGCGCTTCCTCCGGCCTTCTCCCTTATCTTTTTTACAAAAGACGCCGGATACGCGAGCGAATGCGCGCTATCGACGGCAGGCAGATCAGCGAGATGGCCCTTATAGACCCTGAAGGCCCGGAAGTAATCACCTGATGAATAAAAAAGGAGTGCTACCTCTCTCATAGCTGTTTTATCACCGGCATACCGCGTTGCTACAGCGTCTATCTCGGCAGAGGCGTATTGCCCCAGCCCCATGACAAGAAGCTCCTTTGCCGCCAGATAGTGCGCATCCAGAAAAAGCCCCTCAACGGGCGCGGTATCGTTATCTTTCGCCGCACCTGATAACTCCGGCAGAATCTCACCTGGCTGATCATTCGTACCGGCAACAGCCTCAGAAGGCGCTGGCTCTTTCAATCCAATGGTATCTGCAGCGACACCGGCGCTTGATAAAACCGTAGCGGATGGTCCGCTACCAATAGCGCTCGGGAGCCTTGCCGCTGACATCCGGCAGTAGTAGCCGTCAGCCTGCTCCAGACAGATCCTCTCATATAAGGGCAACGCACCACCGGAGTCACCTATCTTTTCAAGGGACCTTGCCATCCAGTAGAGAACCTTGACTGCGTCCTTACCTGCCGGGTAAGCATCGAGGTACACTGCAAACTCCGTTGACGCCTCGGCGTACCTCCCTGCCCTGTAGTTGAGCCAGCCTATAGACCAGACCGCGTCTTGGGCAAGAGGCGACTGTGGAAACAAGGTTGCGACCTGCTGAAAAAAACCTATGGCGCTGTCGAAATCTCCGCTACCCTCATAGTAGCGCCCCATGAACAAGAGCACGCCTGCCCTTTCAGGGCTCGACGGAAACCTCGCGGAAAGTTCTTTGAGGCTCTTTTCAATAAGCGCCGCCTTGCCCTGCCTGAGCGCGGAAAGAGAGAGCCAGTATAGAGCCTCGGCATCCATGCCTGAAGGCCGTTTGGAGGATAAATACCTCTCAAGGAGGCCCTCCACCTTTGAATACTCCTTGAGCCTTACAAGAGCTACGGCCTTTTTTATGATGGCCTTCTCCCTCAACTCACCAGGGCCTGCCTCGCGTTCTACTCTTTCAAGCTCTTTGACCGCCTGTCCGTAGACAGTCGCATCAAAGAGCCTGTGCGCCCGCCTGAACCGCTCTTCAACGGTATATTCGGGAATAACTCCCCCTGCCGAGCGCAACTGCGATACAATATCAGCCGCCCCTCTCGCAACCCTGTGTCCCGGATATTGGATGAGAAGCCTTGAGGCCGACTTTAATGCAAGCTGGCCGTCGCCAAGCAGGAGAGACGCCTTTCCGATACTAAGCAGGACGTCCGGAATACGACTGGACTTTGGATATTTTTCAGCATACTCCGCATACAGACGGCGCGCCGAGCCGGCATCACCGCTATCAAGCAGGGTCCCTGCCTTCCTGTAGATGACCTCGGCCCTTAAGACAGACGACGGATACAGCTCAAGCATCTGATCGTATGCCGCTACGGCCTCGAAATATTTTTTTGAACGCGCAAAGGCGCGCCCCCTGAAATAAAGGGCATAGTCCTGTACCTGCGCAAGTGTTGCCGCCTCCCGGAAAAAAGCCTCGACGCGTTCGCCGCCGCCATCTGCATCTGCTTTTTCAACCCCATCCATGCCGAGGAGAAACGAGGCGCGAGCGGCCCAGATAGAACCCTGGAATCTCTTTCTGATATCCTCAAGCCGCCCTTGAGCTGATGAGAGACGACCGGCAAGCCTCTCTTTTACGATCTCATCGACCAGTATCGCAGGGTCAGGCGCCTGTTCACAGACAACCTCAACTGTGATCTGCGCATCGGCCTTATCCCCGCTCTCATTAGATACGGCGATGCTCACCGACGCCTTATCTTCAGTGATCGGCGCGGTCTTTAAGGCACACGCATTTATCCCCGTTGCCATGACAACGGCACCTACGCTGAAAAATATATTTTTAATGGTCTTACCTGCTCCGCTCATATCCACTCTACCTTTACAAAGTCATGTTGCCTATTATAACACACAAGACTTTCAAACGAAACGAGCCAGGGCACTGGATTCGGCGCTAAACCGCAACCCGCCCTAAACAAAACTATATTGGACTAACAGGCGCGTTGGTGTATAATCGCCGGATTATCAGGATAATAAAGAGGCATCTGATTTGAGCCATACAAGAACGCAGGAACGACGCATCCACGATCAGCTTCCATACGTAACGCATCCAGGCAAGACGCTATAAAAAGCTTATAATCCGGCAGTCATCGCCATTTTCCGCAAAGGGGTTACCATGAAATTCATTCAAGAGCTCACCGCAGAGCCCAAGATAGCCTACTTCTCGATGGAGATAGGCTTTCGAAATGACATCCCGACCTACAGCGGCGGCCTAGGCGTACTGGCCGGAGACACGATAAAATCCGCCGCAGACCTCAATCTGCCGATGGTGGCCGTGACGCTCATCTACAAGAAAGGATACTTCAGGCAGGAGATAAAGGACGGCAAGCAGATAGAACACCCTGAGGAATGGGACCCGTCAAAACAGATGATGCTTCTGCCGCAGAAGATCCACCTGAAGATCGAGGGCAGAGATGTCCATGTGCAGGCGTGGATGTACGGCGTGACAGGGCCGGTCTCCAAGTGGTCCGTTCCGATATTCTTTCTGGATACGGATCTCCCCGAGAACGCGCCTGAAGACAGGGGTTTGACAGACAGCCTCTACGGAGGAGACGACAGATACAGGCTAAAACAGGAGATGGTGCTAGGCCTCGGCGGCGTCATGATGTTGCGCATCCTCGGCTTCAGGATAAAGAAGTACCACATGAACGAGGGACACGCGAGCCTCCTTACACTCGAACTCCTTCACAGGTTCAAAAAGGACATCGAATCTGTCTGGGACGAAAAAGAGATCTGGGATATAGAGAAGGTAAAGGACCTGTGCGTATTTACCACGCACACGCCTGTCGAGGCTGGCCATGACAAATTCTCTTACGACCTTGTACGCGAGGTCGTAGGTGAGATAATCCCGTTCGACGTATTAAAGACTCTTGCAGGCCCTGACAAACTTAACCTCACCCTTCTTGCCATGAACCTCAGCCAGTACATAAATGGGGTCGCCAAGAAACACGGCGAGGTCTCAAAGGTGCTCTTCCCTGGATACAAGATACAGGCGATAACAAACGGGGTGCATACATTCACATGGACTTGCGAGAGCTTCGCAAGGCTCTATGACAAGTACATACCGGGTTGGGCCAACGAGCCGGAACTTTTCGTAAGAGTGGGAAAGATCCCAGACGATGAACTGTGGGCCGCTCATATGGAGGCCAAGAAAAAGCTTATCGACCACGTCAACAAGGTCACAGGCGCGGGCATGGACTCAGAAACACTCACCATCGGGTTCGCCAGAAGGGCGACTGCCTACAAAAGAGCAAATTTGCTTCTATCAGACCAGGAACGGCTCAAAAAGATCGGCAAGGGCAGACTGCAGATCATCTACGCCGGAAAGGCGCACCCGCGCGACTGGGACGGAAAGAAAAACATAGAAGAGATAGTCAAAAAAGGGCAGGAGATAGGAGCAGACGTAAAGATAGTCTATCTTGAAAACTATAACATGGACCTTGCCTCCATGCTCGTTTCAGGGGTTGACGTCTGGCTGAACACTCCGATGAGGCCGAGAGAAGCCTCAGGCACAAGCGGCATGAAGGCCGCGCATAACGGAGTAGTAAACTTCAGCGTACTTGACGGCTGGTGGATAGAAGGGCACATCGAGGGGTTCACCGGCTGGGCGATAGGGCCGAGTCCGACAGAGTCGACGCTTAGCGTGGCTACTGACGCACTTGACATGGAAGACCTCTACCAGAAGCTCGAACACGCGGTTATTCCGCTTTACTACGACAACAGGCATCTATGGATCAGGATGATGCAAAACGCCATCGGCAAGAACGCCTACTACTTCAACACCCACAGGATGATGAGAAGGTACGTGACAGAGGCGTACATACGGTAGCAGACCTGATATTGAGCGTTCCGGAATTATCCTTGTTGCGGGAGCAGGTTTGCAACCTGCTCCATAGATCTCGCGTTGGATCTATACGAATCATGGGGTTCAAGTTACAAACTTGAACCCGCAAGGAGTGAAAAACTCCCCTGCCTTTGCCTCTAATCAACCGGGGCATGGCGGGATGAGCATACAGGAGAGCCGACGAGCAGGCATCAGTATTTACTGCGAGACGGCCAGACAGCGAAAGGAGCCATACCCAAAAGGCGCGCAGAAGCGCAAAGCTAAAATCAGACATATATTTTTTACAAAGGGGCGCTGTCTTGCCCTGCAGTTAAAAGATGAACCCAAAAGCGCACGGCAGTGCGCAAAAGAAACACCGCCCTACCAGACTAACCCCTCCCAGCCTCCCCTTATAATAAGGGGAGGAGCGAAAACAATGCTTTTGCCATAAGAGTCTGCCTTTGCCTCTAAACAACCGGGTCATGGCGGGATGAGCATAAAGGAGGGCCGACGAGCAGGCATCAGTATTTACTGCGAGACGGCCAGACAGCGAAAGGAGCCATACCCAAAAGGCGCGCAGAAGCGCAAAGCTGAAATCAAAGAGATATTTTTTATTAGGGGCGTTCGAGCCATGCCCGAGATGCACACTGCGGTGCGCAAAAGAAGAATCAGCTTACGACTAACCCCTCCCAAAGAACAACCGTAGGGGCTAAAACAAGGCTCACCGCCTTTAAATCAATTACAATCAGTCGATCAAAAGGCCTCTCTTACAAAAAAACAGGGGCAGTCATCATGCGATGACTGCCCCTGAACGTTCTTTCAATCTCTTTATCAACCAACTAAGAAGCCTGCTTCCTTTTCCACCTTATCACAGGCTCCCTTACGGCTCTCGTCTCATCGACCCGGCCGATACGCGTCCGCTGAGGCGCGTTCTTAAGGAGCTCCGGGTTGGTCTTGGCCTCGGTAGCGATGCGCTCCATAGTCTCTATGAAGGAGTCGAGTGTTTCTATCGTCTCGGTCTCTGTAGGCTCGATCATTATCGCCCCTGAGACGACGAGCGGAAAATAAACTGTCGGAGGATGGTAGCCATAGTCAATAAGCCTCTTGGCGATATCCATCGTGCTTATCCCGTATTGCTGCTGGAGCTTGTCAGAAAAAACGCACTCGTGCATACAATCCATGTCGTATGCCAGATGGAACGATTTACGCAGTTTCGCCTTGATGTAGTTGGCGTTCAAGATCGCTGTCGTGCTTGCGCGCTTTAGCCCCTCGCCTCCCATCCTCAATATGTAGCTATAAGCCCTGACCATGATCGAGAAGTTACCGTAGAAGGACTTCATCCTGCCGATAGACTTTTCAAGGTCGTACTTGAGCGAATATACGCCGTCCTTCCTTGTTATCCTCGGCTTTGGCAGATACGGCTCAAGCGCCTTTACGACCCCCACAGGGCCGCTTCCTGGGCCGCCTCCGCCGTGCGGCGTAGAGAAAGTCTTGTGTAGGTTTAACTGAACGACATCGACGCCCATCTCCCCAAGCTTCGCCAGACCCATGATCGCGTTCAGGTTGGCGCCGTCGCAGTATACAAGGCCGCCCTTCCTGTGCACGACCTCTGCTATCTCTTTTATGTTCGCCTCGAAAAGGCCGATCGTATTCGGGTTGGTGAGCATAAGCGCGGCTGTATCCTCATCCATCACCGCTTCAATCGCCTCTGCCGACAGCACTCCCCTGGCATCCGACTTAACGGGGACGACCTTGAACCCGGCGAGATGAGAGCTTGCCGGATTTGTCCCATGCGCGGTATCGGGTATTATAATCTTATGGCGCGCGCTGCCCTTATCCTTAAAATACGCGGCTATCATCAACAGGCCGCAAAGTTCTCCATGCGCGCCTGCCGAAGGCTGAAGCGTAACAGCATCCATGCCGCTTATCTCGGCAAGCTGGGATTCAAGCTCGTACATAAGCCTCAAAGCACCTTGTACCGACTCTTCAGGCTGATACGGATGGAGCTGAGAGAGGCCCTCGAACCTGCAGGTCTCCTCGTTTATCTTTGGATTGTACTTCATCGTGCAGGAGCCGAGCGGGTAAAAACCGGTATCAACGCCGAAGTTCCACTGCGAAAGTTTCGTGTAATGGCGGACAACGTCTATCTCCGCAAGGTCAGGGAAGCCGTCCATATCATCAGACTCATCCCTTAAAAACCCCTTCGGGATGACAGAGCAAGGATCAGTCTCCGGCAGGTCAAGGGATACCGGCTCGACGCCTATCCTTCCATCGGATGATTTTTCAAATATGAGGGCCTCTTCGAGAACAAGCCCTGTTGCGCCATCTATCGACATTTCCGGTCAGAACCTCTGCTTGATTTTTATTGGAGTCTAAAGGCTTCCGTATAATCGCAACGAACGCCAAACGGGAATAGAGCGCCTCTATAAAACAGCCATGCCGGCTCGGTACGAGAAGTGATCTCTGCCTGCATGCGTCCGCGCATTCATCTCACTTTGTGAATAACTCGCTTGGGCGCAAGAAAAGCCCTCAAAAAACGACTTGAAGCAGCAAAACCTCAAAGCGCCTTGGAAAGCTCCGAGGCAAACAGATCGATATCCTCTTTCGAGTTCATCTCTGTTGCGGCGACAAGCAGGTAATCCCCAAGCGGCTTATAAAACCTGTTAAGCGCCACGCCGCCGAATATCTTCTTTTCAAGCAGGGCTCTTAAGACTGTGTCTGAGTCCTTGCCGAGCCTTACCGTGAACTCGTTAAAGGTCGGGCTTGTGAAGCCGGGACGCACGCCTTTTATGGAAAGAAGCTTCTTTTTGAGGTACTCAGCCTTTGAAAGGTTGACCCCGGCGAGCCTTTTAAGGCCGGTCTGTCCGAGGCAGGCCATGTGTATCGAAGCGGCCAGGGCGCAAAGGCCGTGGTTCGTGCAGATATTCGAGGTGGCCTTCTCTCTTCTTATATGCTGTTCTCTGGTGGCGAAAGTGAGACAAAACGCCCTGTTTCCGTGCTTGTCAAGCGTCTGGCCTATGATCCTGCCCGGCATCTGCCTGATAAACTCAGTCTTTGTGGAGAGGAACCCCAGGTACGGCCCGCCGTAGCTTAATGCGTTGCCGAACGACCTGATCTCACCTACGGAAATATCAGCTCCAAGAGCGCCGGGAGGCTTTAGCATACCGAGGGATACGGCCTCGTTTGTAACGACTATCAAAAGGCCTTTTTTTGCGTGGATGATGGAGGCGAGCTTTTCTACGTCTTCGAGGCATCCGAAGAAGTTCGGGTGCTGTATTACAAGGCATGCCGGTTCGTCGCCGGCCATGGACTCTACAGCCTCGAGAAGCGTCGTGCCTGCTTCAGCGCAGTAGGCGACCTCGGTCAGATGGTCTGCCGTGCCTTTCAGGTACGTCTCGACGGTCTCGCGGTACTCCGGGTGGAGCGCCGAGCTTAGAAGAATTCTATGCCTTCCGGTCAAACGGCGCGCCATCAGCACAGCCTCGGCAACGGCTGTAGCGCCGTCATACAAAGAGGCGTTGCTGACGTCCATGCCGGTCAGCTGGCAGACGAAGGTCTGATACTCGAATATCGCCTGAAGCGTGCCCTGGGATATTTCGGGCTGATAGGGCGTGTACGCGGTATAAAACTCGGACCTCGATATGAGGCTGTCAACGGCGGCTGGTATGTAGTGATTGTACGCACCGGCCCCGAGAAAGGACGAATACCCTGAAACGGTGGAGTTGCCTGCTGCTATATCCCTAA
The DNA here is from genome assembly GCA_038043525.1 of Deltaproteobacteria bacterium. Lineage (GTDB taxonomy): Bacteria > Desulfobacterota > GWC2-55-46 > GWC2-55-46 > GWC2-55-46 > JBBTBW01. The sequence goes on from JBBTBW010000011.1 coordinate 56,352, forward strand.
GCGTCTTTTTAAGCTCCTGTTCGGAGAGCCCCTTGGGAAGATCGAGCGGTCTCTTGAGCCTCAGGGAAGAGGGCAGGCCGCCAAGCAGATCGTCTACCGTCTGCGCGCCTGCCGCCTTAAGGATCTTTGCTATATCTTTTTCAGTATGCGGTATGTATGGCACTGCTTACTTCTCTTCCTCAATGAACTTCTGGTACTCATCCGCGCTCAAGAGGTCCGCAAGCTCGTCCGGGCTGCCGATCTCGATCTTTATCATCCAGGCATCCCCGTACGGGTCGTCGTTTATAGCCTCAGGGCTGTCGACTATCGCGTCGTTTACCTCGGCGACGTTGCCGCTTAGCGGCGCATAGAGATCCGATACAGCCTTCACGGATTCTACGACCCCGAATGGCTCGCTCTTGGTGACTGAACCGCCCTCCGTCGGCAATTCAACGTAAACCACGTCACCGAGAGAATCCTGCGCGTAATCAGTGATGCCTACCGTTGCTACATTTCCTTCAACCTTGACCCATTCGTGCTCTTTCGTGTATTTCAGGTCCTTCGGGAACTCCATTTGTAGTCTCCTTTCCTTTGTTACAAAGGCAGATTTATTTTTTATAAAATGGCAAGGTCGTAACCTCTGCCTTAACAGCCCTATCTCTTATTATTACTTCCAGCTCCGTGCCGGGAACTCCGACGTGCGGCTCGACCATCGCCATCCCTATGCCATAGCTGAGCGAGGGAGAGCTTGTGCCGCTCGTTATCCAGCCGGTCTTTTCTCCCTTGAAGCGCACCTCGTATTCGGCTCTCGGTATGCCTGAGCCTATCATCTTGATGCCTACAAGGGTCTTTTCCACGCCGTCCCTTATCTGCCTCTCGAGTACGGAGTGGCCGGAGAACTTCCTGCCTGGCCTCACGTACTTCTTCAGCCCTGCCTCGATCGGCGTTATCTTCTCGCTGAGCTCATGCCCGTAGAGCGGATACCCCATCTCAAGTCTGAGCGTGTCCCTTGCGCCAAGGCCTATCGGCTGTATGCCGTAATCCTTCCCCATCTCCATGAGAGAGGTCCAGACAGGCGCCGCATCCTGGGGGGCAAGGTATATCTCGAAGCCGTCCTCGCCGGTATATCCTGTCCTCGATACCAGCGCCTCGGCGGTATCGCCGTCAATGTCTATTTCACCGATGTAGAAGTGAAAGTGCTTTATCTTGTCAGGGTTTATGTCAAAGACCTCGCCGAGCACGTCAACGGCGGCCGGCCCCTGAAGCGCTATCTGCGCGTACTGGGCGCTGTGGTTCTCTATCTGCGCCCCCTTGGAGTCCTGGGCGAGCATCCACTCGAAGACCTTGTCGGCATTAGACGCGTTCACACAGAAGAGGAACCGCTCTTTGCTGAACCTGTAGACTATGCAGTCGTCGACTACCCCGCCGTCTTCATAGCACAGGAGCGTGTACTGGCACTGCCCGTCCACGACACGCCTTATGTCATTGGTCATTATCGAGGTGACGTAGTCGAGCGCGCCCGGACCTGAGACCTCGATCTCGCCCATGTGGCTGACGTCAAACAGGCCGCACTTGGTCCTAACGGCACGGTGTTCGTCTATCACCCCTGAGTACTGTACCGGCATCTCCCATCCGGCAAAAGGGACCATTCTGGCCCCGTGCGACTTGTGGATCTCGAATAATGGCGTCTTTTTCAGTGTCAAAACCGTCAAGCGCGTTAAAAACCGCGCCATATCCTCTCTTTTTATTCAAGCAGGAGAATTATTACCAAAAGGCCGAAGAATGTCAAAGGAAAAAAACTTTTTTCTCGCCTTCTATTGAAAGAGGCCTGAAACCTCCTCTTGGGCAACGCCCCGCATATCTGTGAGCAGGTGAGCAGGTTTTCTGGTATCATAAGGCTGATAAAATTCGGCGGCTTCCTTCTTTTGCAGCTGAAAAAATGTGCTTGCAGATGGACCCGGCACTTTGAAACTGGCGCGCTCATGCCTTCCATGACCTAGCCCCGCCGTGGACAGACAAACGCCTTGGGACATATCAAATGAGCATATTCAAGAGACCGGCTTTTTTCAAGGCCTTCAATGTCGAGCTTCTCAGGTATCTCGGCCCGGGTTTTCTCGTGACCGTAGGCTTCATAGACCCCGGCAACTGGGCGACGAACATCGCCGCAGGCTCTGAGTTCGGCTATACGTTGATATGGGTCGTGACGCTCTCGACCCTGATGCTGATCTTTCTCCAGCACATGTCCGCGCATCTCGGGATCATCACGGGCGAATGCCTTGCTGAAGCTTGCAGACGCTGGTTTCCGGCATGGGCGAATATCATCTTCGGCGGCTCCATCATGCTTGCCTGTATCGCAACAGCCCTTGCCGAGCTCCTGGGCGCGGCCATCGGCCTTACCATCCTTACCGGCATCCCGCTTTCCATCTCGGCTCTCGCGGCCGGGGCGGCGATACTCTTTCTCGTAACAGTGCAGAAGTACGAACAGATCGAGCACCTGATCATAGCACTCGTCTCTATCATAGGGTTTTGCTACCTACTAGAGGTGCTCATAGTGAAGCCTGACTGGCCTGCCGCCATCAGATCAAGCGTTACCCCGTCGATAGGATACAAAGAGATGTTCATAGCCATGGGCATGCTCGGGGCCGTTGTCATGCCCCACAACATATACCTCCACTCGGAGGCGATCCAAAGGAGGAACTGGACCGCCAAGACCGAAGAACGGAAGAGACAGCTCCTCAGATACGAGTTCATGGACACGATACTTGCCATGGGCACAGGATGGCTGATAAACAGCGCGATGGTGATAGTCGCCGCCGCTGTATTTTTCCGAAACGGCGTCGTTATCACGGATGTCATACAGGCGGCTGAGACGCTAAAGCCGCTTGCAGGCGACCTGGCTGAGATCATCTTTGCCATAGCCCTCCTTTGTGCAGGCATATCATCATCGATAACAGCCTGCCTGACCGGCGGCACCGTCTTTTCAGGCTTCATGGGCAAAGAGGTAGACTCTATGCGGGCATGGTTCAGGGCGGGCGTCTTCCTCGCGGCTATCCCTGCCATGATCATCATCTTTTTTCTGAATGACACCTATTCGGCCCTCATCTGGAGCCAGGTTGCGCTCTCGATACAGTTGCCGCTTACGATACTCCCGCTCATCCTTCTGACACGCTCGAAGCGGGTAATGGGTGAGTTCGCAAATAAAAGCGGGGAGAACACGCTCCTGTATATCTGCGGTTTTATCATAGTATCTCTAAACGTCCTTCTGCTTCTGAGCTTCGCGGGCGTCAAGTTTTGACCGCATGGCGTCGATAAGGTGATATCAAGCGGCCTCGCACGGCACAGTGCCATCCGGAAGAATAATAGCGAAAGTAAGACCGAGCGCATGTCTCAGAATAAAACCCGCAACCATGACGCATGACGGCGCGCAGAAAATGAAAGGAAGAAGAACTCAATGGTGCATTATCTCGAAAAGAGAAAGACAAAGATAATAGCCACACTCGGCCCGGCCACAGCTTCTCCTGCCAAAGTAGAAGAGCTCTTGATGGCCGGTACTGACGTATTCAGGCTCAACCTCTCCCATTCAGACCACGCGGAGCATGAAAGAGCTATCCGTGCCATAAGAGAGAAGTCCCGCGCCCTCAAGATGCCTGCCGCCATACTCCTCGACCTGCAAGGGCCGAGGATCAGGGTCGGACGCTTAAGCGGCGGCCCTGTAACCCTCGTAACCGGGCAGCGGATAAAAATCATCGCTGAAGGCGCCGCTTCTAACAGCGCTGGCGTTATCACGACCACATATAAAGACCTGTATAAGGACGTGCGTCCGGGCGACAGGGTCCTCATGGACGACGGGCTCCTTGAGGTGCGCGTGATCAGCGTAGACGGTACGACTATCGATTGCGAGGTCATATTCGGCGGCACGCTTAAGGAACACAAGGGGATGAACCTTCCGGGTGTCTGCATAAGCGCTCCCGGACTGACTGAAAAGGACCTGGCAGACCTCGCCTTCGGCATAGAGAAAGGCGTTGACTACATAGCGCTTTCTTTCGTTAGGAAGGCTTCAGACGTAGCAGAGCTAAAAAGCCTAATAAGGGCGAAAGGGGCTGATACCCCGGTCATCGCCAAGATAGAGAAGGCTGAGGCTGTTGAAGACATAGACCAGATACTCGAAGAGGCCTACGGGATAATGATAGCGAGAGGGGATCTCGGCGTGGAGCTTTCAGCCGAGCGTGTCCCGATCATACAGAAAAAACTCATAGCAAAGGCGAACGAGGCAGGCAGGCTCGTAATAACAGCCACACAGATGCTCGAATCGATGATAACGAACCAGAGGCCGACGAGGGCAGAGGCCTCTGACGTAGCTAACGCGGTATTCGACGGGACCGACGCGCTGATGCTCTCAGGGGAGACCGCTGTAGGCGCTCACCCGGGCGTCGCAGTCATGACTATGTCAAGGATAGCGCTTGAGGCTGAAGAGGCGTCGCTTTCTCAGAAGCACATCCTGCGAAGAGGCGAGGGCTCTTTCCATTCATTCGCGCAGGCCGTAGCGTTCGCCGCCCATGCCGCGTCCCTCGAGGTAAAACCGAAGGCCATAGTCGTATTCACTGAAAGCGGGGAGACAGCGCGCATACTCTCCAAGCTCAAGCCCCTCACCCCTGTTATCGCCTTTACGCCGTTAGAATCCACCTGGTGCCGCCTTGCGCTGCATTGGGGCGTTCAACCCTACATACTCGAATACGGCGGCCATACGGATGAGATGATATGCAGAGGCGAGGCCGCTATGCTTGATCACGGCCTTGCCGAGATGGGCGATACAGTCGTGATAGTCTCAGGGACCAAGGTCCACATGAAGGGCGCTACCAACATGATGAAGATAGACTGGATAGGGAGCGAGGAGTGCAAGCTGTATTTGAAGAGCGACGCGCCATAAGGCTATCTTTCAGGCGCGCTGCGCCATATCCGGGTTTGTTTAGCATGGTAAGGCGGGTCACACCCGCCATTATTACTTCAGGGCATTCAACCCACCTCTCTATGCCGCTGTTTCTTTTACGCACTGCCGTGGCTTTTGAGTATAGCTCGAGTAGCCCTTGTAAAAAAATATCTCCCTGATTTCAGCTTTGCACTTCGGTGCGCCTTTTGGGTATGGCTCCTTTCGCTGTCGAGCCGACTCGCAGTAAAATCAGATACCTGCTCATCGTCTCTCCTTCAGGCTCATTCCACCATACCCGGTTTGTTTTAAGGCAAAGGCAGGGGAGTTTTTCGCTCCTCCCCTTACTCACAAGGGGAGGCCGGGAGGGGTCAGCCGTAAGAGGTTTTGCTTTTTACGCACCGGATGCACTTGTGGGGCATTTTTTAACTGCATTGCAAGAGATCAGCTCTTGTAAAAAACATCTCTCTGACTTTAGCTTTGCACTTCCGTGCGTCTTTTTGGGTATGGCTCCCTTCGCTGTCTGGCCGATTCGCAGTAGATACAACGACCTGCTCGTCGGCCCTCCTTTATGCTCATTCCACCATACCCGGGTTTATTTAACGGCAAAGACAAAGCAACTTCGCCAGCCGGGGCTTGTTAAAAGGCAAAGACAAGACAATTCCGAATCGACCTCCCCCAGCCCCTCCTTGGTAAGGAGGGGAGTTTTGCCTTCGCTCCTCCCCTTACTCACAAGGGGAGGCTGGGAGGGGTTGGCTGGAGAGCGCTAAGACTAGTCACACCCGCCAAATGATCGCCTGACATCCGGCGGGTTACGGCTTTCGCCTGGCCCGCCCCGCAAGGATGAAAATCCCGTCTTCGCCACCATGATCTCAGAATTCAGTCGTAATACCTACAGACGAAAGGCAGGCGCCCGACGCCTGCCTTTCCAGATTTGCGTTGACGCTATAAGCCCCGGTCTGGTATATTTAAAAGTTAAAGGTATGACAACATGATACAGGAATATATACAAAGAATACTGCTTACGGCCCCGCCGATCCTTCTGGCGCTGACTGTACACGAATGCGCCCACGCATGGGTAGCCAACAAACTCGGAGATCCGACAGCCAGGATGCTCGGGAGGGTCACGCTTAACCCTATAAGGCACCTTGACCCGCTAGGCACGATCATGCTTTTTTTCTCCGGACTCTTCGGATGGGCCAAGCCGGTGCCTGTCAACCCGAGGAACTTCAGGAACCCGTCGAGGTCGATGATGTGGGTGGCGCTAGCCGGCCCGCTTTCAAACCTCTTTCTGGCGGCTATCTCGGCCCTTGCCTACAAGCTATTCATCATCGGCGGGCCTGTATTAGGCTCGCGCTTCCCGGCCGTCTACTCGCCGCTCGCGCTCATGGCCGAGATAAGCATAGTGATAAACGTCTCTCTTGCCGTATTCAACATGGTGCCTGTGCCGCCGCTTGACGGCTCAAAGGTCCTTTCAAACCTGCTCCCGGCTGACAAGGCATTCAGGTTCGCGAGGCTTGAGCCCTACGGGTTCATGATACTCATGGTACTGATAATTACTGGCGTACTTAACAAGTTCGTCTCGCCTATCGTCTACGTAATGGTGGGGCTTCTTACCGGAGGGATCAGCTAAGATGTCCAACGACAGGGTTTTAAGCGGGATGCGCCCCACAGGCAAGCTCCACCTCGGCCACTACCACGGGGTCCTCGCGAACTGGCTGAGGCTCCAAAAAGAGTACGAGTGCTTTTTTTTCGTAGCTGACTGGCACGCGCTCACTACCGATTACGCCTCTCCCGGGAACATAAGGGAGAACATACGCCAGATGGTCCTCGACTGGCTCTCAGTAGGCATCGACCCGGATAGAGCGACTATCTTCAGGCAGTCTTCCATAAAAGAACACGCCGAGCTACTGGTACTTCTCTCCATGATAACGCCTCTTCCCTGGCTTGAGAGAAACCCTACGTACAAGGAGCAGATGCAGGAGATAAAAGAAAAAGACCTGTCTACATACGGTTTTTTAGGATACCCTGTACTGCAGACGGCTGATATAATCATATACAAGGCGACCAAGGTCCCTGTCGGCGTAGACCAGGCCCCGCACCTTGAGCTCTCAAGGGAGATAACGAGAAGGTTCAACCATCTCTACTCCCCGGTATTCCCTGAGCCGCAGACGCTTCTCACCTCTGTACCGAAGGTATTGGGCACAGACGGCAGGAAGATGAGCAAGAGCTATAATAACTCCATCTTCCTTTCCGACCCGCCTGAGGCGGTAGAAAAGAAGATGCTCTATATGATGACCGATACGGCAAGGAAGAAGCGGACTGATGCGGGCAACCCGGACGTCTGCCCGCTCTTCACGACTTTCCACGTCCTGTACTCTGATGAAAAGACGATTGAATGGGTGCGGGCCGGCTGCACTACGGCGTCTATCGGCTGCACCGATTGCAAAAAATCCGTAATACCTAAGGTACTCGAACAGCTCGAACCTATCCAGAAAAAAAGGGCCGAGCTCGACGCTGACCCGGGCCTTGTCTGGGATATATTATCGAAGGGCGCGTCAAAGGCGCTGCCTGTAGCGCAAGAGACGATGAAGCACGCCAGAGAAGCTATGGGGCTTGCATAGGCTGATATGGGAATTAACGTAAAGCTCGACATATTCGAAGGGCCTCTGGACCTCCTTCTCCATCTCATAAAGAAGAACGAGGTGGATATCTATGATATCCCAATCGCGGTCATAACCGAGCAGTACCTCGAGTACATCGACGTACTCAAAGAGATGAACCTCGAGTTCGCAGGCGAGTTCCTTGTCATGGCCGCTACCCTCGTCCACATCAAGAGCAAGATGCTCCTGCCTGTCGACGAAGTGGCCCCTGAAGAAGAGGAAGAGGGGATCGACCCGCGCGAAGAGCTGATAAGAAGGCTCCTCGAGTATCAGCGGTACAAAGAAGCGGCAAAGACGCTGCAGGAGCGCCCGGTCCTCGGCAGGGACGTATTTTTCAAGGGACAGGAGACGCCTGTAGACGAGCTAGAAGAAGGCGTCGGCTTCATGAGCGTATCCGTCTTCGACCTGATGGAGGCGATAAAGGATATACTCGCCAGGGTCCCCAAAGAGAAGGGATACGAGCTAACGAGCGACAGGTTCAGGATAGCCGATAAGATCAACTACGTGATGGAGACGCTTACCTCGTCAAAGTCGATCGCCTTCAAGGCCCTCTTTGCCGGTTCGGCGACAAGAGGAGAGATAGTCGTCACGTTTCTCGCGATACTCGAGCTCGCCAAACTGCAAATGATACGCATCAACCAGACAGAAGACGGGATAATCAGGGTCTACCTCCCTGAGCCTGCCGAGGAGTCCCAAGGCGTCTCAGATCAGACCGGTGCGGCCTCTACCGAAGAACAGAAAGGATAGAAAAGATGCTTGATAAACTAAGCCTTAAACCTGTGATAGAGGCCCTTGTCTTCGCTGCCGAGGCCCCGCTTACCATCGAAAGGATGGCCGGTGTGCTCGAAGGGGAAGACAAGGCCGCCATAAAAGAGGCGCTCGCGGAAGTGATCGCTGAATACAAAGAGCGGGCCGGAGGCCTCTATATCGAAGAGGTAGCCGGAGGGTACATATTCAGGACAAACCCTGAGTTCGCCCCTCACTTGAGAAGGCTCTTCAAGATAGGCCTGCAGAAGATAAGCAAGGCGGCGATGGAGACCCTGGCCGTAATAGCCTACAAGCAGCCTGTTACAAGGGTGGAGTTGGAAGCGATAAGAGGCGTAGACTCGGGCGGAGTGCTCGCTACGCTCATGGAAAAGAGATTCATAAAGGTAGTCGGGCGCAAGGAAGTCCCCGGGCGCCCGGTGGTTTACGGAACTACAAAGGAATTTCTCGAGACCTTTGATCTGAAAGACCTCTCGTGTCTGCCAAGCCTCAAGGACATTCAAAGGATGGAGGAAGAAAATGCCGCCGAAAACCCCGAAAGGTCCAAGGACACAATCGAGGACTCAATACAAATCAACCCCGAAGACGAAGCCGTCATCCAAGACGGAGTTCAAGAGGGAGCATCAGCCCCGACAGAAGAAGAGCTCCCTGACCGGGACACAACCTGGGGCAGAGACAAAGACGGACTTGAAGGCATCGAGACAGGCGAGACCTGTCCGGACGAGACCGAGCTCGAAGACGCAATCGAGGACGGAGACAACGTCGGACTCGAGGACCTCGAGACAGGCGAGACCTGTCCGGACGAGACCGAGCTCGAAGACGCAATCGAGGA
>JBBTBW010000011.1:65614-123684 GCA_038043525.1 Deltaproteobacteria bacterium
CGGACGAGACCGAGCTCGAAGACGCAATCGAGGACGGAGACAACGTCGGACTCGAAGACCTCGAGACAGGCGAGACCTGTCCGGACGAGACCGAACTCGAAGACGCAACCGAGACCGGAGACAAAGACGGACTCGTTGGCATCGAAACAGGCGAGACCTGTCCGGACGAAACTGAGCCCGAAAGCGCCGGTAGGGACGGAGATAAAGACGGAAGAGAAGGCAGTAAGTCAGGAGAGGTCTTACCGGCCTCCGAAGCAGTCGGAGAGGAAGGCCTTGAGACAGGCGAAACCTGCCCCGACGAAACCGAGCCAGGAGAGGCTTCAGAAGATAATAGCGGCGGCAGGGGTGACATCAAGGAGAAAGGCTGAAGAGCTGATCCTTCAAGGCAGGGTCACCGTCAACAACGAGACCGTAGCCGAGCTTGGCGCAAAGGCCGACCCTGTAAACGACAGGATACGGGTCGACGGCCTCGATATCTCCACGAAAGGCCCGAAGGTATATATCCTCATCAACAAGCCGAGGGGCGTGATAAGCTCTGTAGCCGACCCGCTTAAAAGGCCTGTCGTAACAGACCTTGTAAACGTCAACGAGCGCGTATTCCCTGTAGGAAGGCTTGACTTCGACGCTGAAGGCGTGCTGATACTTACTAACGACGGAGAACTTACGAACAGGCTCATACACCCGAACTTCTCGATCCCGAAGAAGTACCTTGTAAAGGTAAAAGACGTGCCTGACAAGGCAGACCTCGACAGGCTCGCAAACGGCGTAAGGCTCGATGACGGCATCACTCTTCCGGCAAGCGCCAGGTTCATAAAAAAGACTCAGGAGAACTCCTGGATAGAACTGATCGTCACAGAGGGGCGTAACAGGCTCGTAAAGAGGATGTGCCTTGCGATAGGCCATCCTGTCGCCAAGCTCAAGAGGATCGAGTTCGCCGGTATCAAGCTCGGGAAGCTCGAGCCGGGCCAGTACAGGTTCCTGACAGAAGACGAGGTCGACCATCTGAAAGGGCTCTAGCCCTTCTCCTGGTCCTCCCCGCCATAAATGACGGGGAGGACCTCGGCAAGGCAATCATCTTTTATAGCTCGCCTTGATCCGCTTATAGAGCGGCGTATCCACTCTTGAATCGTCCACAGGCCATCAAAGGCAGGGACGCCGACAATGAACATGCGCAGCGATCAGATCCACCGCGACTTGCAGCAAGGGCGTAACCGATCCTCATGTAATCCTGACATACTGCCATAAGCCGACCCTGATAACGGATAGCGGCCTCAGCGATAAGAAGCGGTTGCCATGACCCATACCATAAAAAAGAAAGGGCCGGCGGATATCAAACGGTACTTCGACCTGCTCTTCAAGAGGTTCGGCCCGCAGTCGTGGTGGCCGGCCAAGAGCCGCTTCGAGGTGATAGTCGGCGCCATCCTCACCCAGAACACCAACTGGACGAACGTTGAAAAGGCCATCTCAAGGCTGAAAGAGGCCCGGTGCCTTACTCCATCCGCTATACACCAGATAGAGGCCGGAACTCTGGCAGAGCATATAAGGCCTGCGGGCTACTTCAACATAAAGGCCAGACGCCTCAAGCACTTCACAGCCCACCTCTTCACGCATCACGGCGGAAGCCTCGGCAAGATGCTTGGGCAAAGAGACGGCCTCAGGGACGAGCTCCTCTCGATAAACGGGATAGGCCCTGAAACAGCTGACTCCATAATGCTCTACGCAGGGGGACACCCTGAGTTTGTTGTAGACGCCTATACCAAGAGGATATTTTCGAGACACGGCCTCATCGATGCAAACGCCTCGTACGACGAGACAAAAGCCGTATTCACTTATGCGCTTCCGGGTGAGACCGGGCTTTTCAATGAGTATCACGCGCTGATAGTGCGGACAGCCAAAGAGCACTGCGTAAAGAAAGAGCCGAGATGCGGCAAGTGCCCGCTCGCAGGCTTCCTCTGACCGCCTGCGGCGGCCCCATCATAAAACATATCAAAAGAACCTGACATGGCCCTGATAAAGGTACTAGACTCTCTTATCGCCTCCAAGATAGCCGCCGGAGAGGTCGTCGAAAGGCCCGCCTCTGTCGTAAAGGAGCTGATCGAGAACTCCATCGACGCAAGGGCCTCCTCCATTACCGTTGTCGTAGCCGAGGGAGGAAAGCGGCTAATCAAGGTGAGTGACGACGGCGAAGGCATGTCAAGGGAGGACGCCTCCCTCGCCTTTTGCAGGCACGCCACATCCAAGATATCTACTGAAGACGACCTCTGGGCGATACGCACAATGGGGTTTCGGGGCGAGGCCCTCTCTTCTATCTCATCAGTAGCAAGGGTCCGCCTTTTAACGAGGAGACGGCAGGAGACCTCAGGGACTTGCGTCGTGATAGAAGGGTCGATCATGCCTGAAGTCAGCGACGAAGGGTGCGCTGAAGGGACGACGATAGAAGTAGCCGACCTCTTTTTCAACACGCCTGCAAGGCTTAAATTCCTCAGATCTACCGCCTCAGAGTTCGGAAAGATCGCGGACATATTCAGGAAGGCGGCCCTTTCCCATCCACAGACAAGATTTCGCCTCATCCACGGCGCGACAAGGGTCATCGATTCGCCTGCCGGGGACCTTAGAGGGCGGATATCAGACATGTTCGGCACAGAGGCCTCAAGAGAGATTATCGAGGTCAGGACGCCTTACGTAAACGGGTTTATCGGATCGCACAACTTCACCTCTGCCACATCAAAAAACCTTTTCATATCAGTCAACAAGAGGCCTGTCGGGGACAGGGGCATAAACCGTGCTATAATCGATGGATACGGTCAGATCATAGACCACGGCAAGTATCCTTTCGCGGTGCTCGACCTTACGATCCCATGCGAAGACGTCGACATAAACATCCACCCTGCCAAGAGCGAGGTGCGGTTTAAAAGCCAGCGCTCGGTATATGAAGTATTCAGATCATCCGTAGCCTCAGCCCTTTCAGTGCCAGGCAGGCCGCCTTTATCTGCCCCGATAGGAGCGACCCGGGATACAGGCTACGAGGCACAAAACGCAGCGGTCCGATCGACCGGCGAGACTACATCCGTATACGGTCTTACAGACAGAGCAGGTGATACCGGGCGGACAAGCGTTATTCATGGAGATAGAAACCTCTTTCAACCGTCTTTTGGCGCGTCCGGCGCTGTCTGCGGCAAAGGTCAAGACGCAGACAGGGCCATACAGAACCCTGAATTCCTCTCGCTTGAACCATGCGGACAGCTCTGGGGCGAGTTCCTCATAGCTCAGTCAAACGCCTCTGACAAGGCAGACGGTACGTTTTACCTTATAGACCAGCACGGCGCTGCCGAACGGATAGCCTTCGAGCGGCTTAAAAAAGAGTATCTCGGTTCAAAAGGGTTAAGCGGACAGATGCTCCTCATACCCGAGAGGCTTGAGACCGGCCCTGATGAGTCTGCGGCCCTGAAAGAGGCCGGAGACCTCCTGAAACGTCTCGGCTTCGATGTTATGGAGTTCGGCCCGGGCAGGCTCGGCGGAGAGACCTTCCTTATAAAGGCTGTACCTGAGATACTCGGAAACAAGTCTTCATCCCAGCTCCTTAAAGACCTCGCAGAAGAGATGGCAACTGCTGGCGGCAGCGCCATTTTAGAAGAAAAGATCGAATCAATACTGATGCGCATAGCCTGCCACAGCGTCATCAGAGGCGCGCGGCCTCTTACTACGGACGAGGCGCGCTCCCTTCTCAGGGCGCTCGCGTTCACTGATTTTGCCGGCCACTGCCCCCACGGCAGGCCTGTAGTTAAGCGGTTTTCCAGAAGAGAGGTCGAGGCGTTTTTCAAAAGATGACCATTGAAAGGCAATAAAGACAACGGCTTCTGCCTTGTAACGCAGTATCGCCGTATATAGGATAGAGGCTGACCGACAGCCCTCACATATTTTTCTACTGAACTACAAGGCCTGAAAGTTCGCTTTTAAAAGAGCGGCCAAAGCGCCTTGCGGCGAAACCACCCTGACTCCACTGCTTTCTCGAGACTTTCGCCTCTATCCTCTGCCTTTTTAAAAAGACGAGAGTCCGACAGGGTGGGATGATGATCACCAGAAGAGGGTTTTTCAAGGCAGGTATACTACTGGGCGGCGCCGTCGCCATAGAGGGCTTCGTCATAGAGCCTGAAAAGATCAGGGTTGAAAAAGTCAGCGTGCCTATAGCCGGCCTCGGGGCAGGGCTCGACGGCTTCACCATCTGCCAGATAACGGATATACACCACAGCCATACGGTCTCTCTCGACTACATAGAAGGCGTTATCAGGATGGCCAACTCTCTCGAACCTGACATGATGGCGCTTACAGGCGACTACATCGACATGGACAGGGAGTACATGGGGCCTGTGATCAGATGCCTTTCAGACCTGAAGGCAAGACACGGCTCTATCGCGGTCATGGGCAACCACGACTACTTCATCGGCAGGGAATATTCAAAAGACGTCATCTCATCGAACTCGATACCTCTTTTGGAAAACAGCCATACTATAATCGAATACGGAGGCAGCCGCCTGTGCGTGGCAGGCGTAACCGACCTGCTCGAAGACACCCCTGACGCAGGGGCCGCGCTCGCCGGTGTTCCTGCGGATATCCCAAGGGTCCTTCTGTCTCACCACCCTGACTACTCTGAGCGCATCGATACCGGCCTGAGAGTAGACCTTATCCTATCCGGCCACACCCACGGCGGCCAGGTAAGGCTCCCTTTCGGAATAGCCCCGATAGTCCCATCGGCGTTCGGCCAGAAGTACTCCGGAGGGCTCGTAAGCCTTGGACGGGATGAGGGAACAAAGGTCTACGTCTCAAGGGGCATCGGCGTATCCATGATCCCCGTACGCTTCAACTGCCCGCCTGAGATCACGCTCATACGCCTTACCGCCGCGCCGCCGTCTACAAAGGTTTGATAAATGGATGAACCTGTTGTATCTTATCCAACGGGCCGTCTCTTTTGGATCTTAAGGCCGGGGGCTGATGGACAAAACTCGCATAGTCATTATATGCGGCCCGACGGCCGCAGGAAAAAGCGCCATTGCCGCAGAGCTTGCCTCAAAGTTCAACGCCGAGATAGTCAGCGCCGATTCGATGCAGGTCTACAGGCAGATGGACATAGGAACGGCAAAGCCTGACGCGAGCCTCCGATCTGTCGCGGTCCACCACCTGATAGATATTATAGACCCTGATCAGGATTACTCTGCCGCGCTTTATATGAAAGACGCGATAGCGGCAATAGAAGATATCAGGTCAAAGGGCAGGAACGTCATCGTTGCCGGAGGGACCGGGCTATACATAAAGGCCCTTACGAAAGGGCTCTTCGATGCGCCTCCATCTGACAAGGCGGTGCGCCAGAGGCTCCAGGACGAGGCTGAAAAAACAGGCCTTGCCGGCCTCTACGAAAGGCTTAAAGAGGCCGACCCTGAGAGCGCCGCTGCGATACACCCGAACAACAGGGCGCGCATAATACGGGCCCTTGAGATATACGCAACTACCGGCATTGCCGCATCAAAGCTTAGGAAGGAACACGGCTTCGCGCAAGTGAGGTTCAAGTCGCTGAAGATCGGCATTACAAGGGAGAGAGACGAACTATACCGGGCGATCGACGAGAGAGTTGATGCGATGATGAAAGACGGCCTCCTTCAAGAGACCGAGAGGCTCATATCGATGGGGTACCCATGCACGCTCAAATCCATGCGGGCCCTCGGCTACAAAGAGATATGCTCGTTCATAAACGGCGAATACTCCCTTGAAGAGGCGGTAGAGCTGATAAAAAAAGAGACGCGCCGCTACGCCAAGCGCCAGATGACATGGTTTCGAGCGGACGCCGAGATAAACTGGTTTTATCCCGGCGATAAAAGCGATATAATCAGGGCCGTGGAGAATCACCTGTGTTGAAAATTTTGATGATATTTATCTCGGCCGCGGTCTTAACCCTCGGCCCGCTTCGTGCCTACGCCGGCACAGAGTCCATGGTCATAAAGACAGAGGCCTCGGCCATCATGCGCCAAGGGGTCTCGGACGTAAAGGCGATAGCGCTTGAAGAGGCGCTTAAAAACGCCGTCTTAGAGGCTATCATCAGCCTTACAGGGGGCGAAAGACCGGCCGCCCAGACAGAGGCGCAGATACTCTCGGAACATCGGGCCTTCATAACAAACTACCGGGTCATTACAGAAAACTGGATAAAGGCATCTATCGACCCTTCAAAGGCCGAGACGAACAGCGAAGCGCAGGAAGGGGACGTCTATAGCGCCATGATAGAGGCATCCATCGACATGGAACGCCTTAGAGAGGCACTTGCAAAGACGCGAGAGGGCGAGGCGTCGGCACAGGTGACTATAACGATACTCGAAGTGACAGACTACCAGGTATTCCAGGCGCTCATTGCCGCCATAAAAAAGACACCGGCGATCAAGGACATAGCCTATAATACGTTCTCAAGGGGCAGGATAACCCTTACAGTAAAATCCTCTGAGAGCGCGGCCTCCACTGTGCAAAGACTGGCAACGAAGGTCGAAGACGGCTTCGAGGTCCGCTCAAGCGGACCCAGAAATATATCTATAAAGGCCGTTTCAAAGGCCGGGACATCGAGATGATAAAGATACGCTTTGCATCGATACTCATGCTTTTACTCCTTTTTGCCGCCGGGTGCGGCAACACGGTGGAGACGACCCTTTCCGAGGACTATCGCAGGCTCAACCCGTACAGGGTCGCGGTACTGCCCGTGGTATGGGAGGAAGAGGCGGCCGATGATGCCCCAAGCGTCAGCTACCTGGCGCGCGTTATGGCGGTTGAAAAATTAAAGTCCATGAGCTATTCGGTCGTCCCTCTGGAGACGGTAGACGAAGGATTCCTGAAAGAGGGAACAGCCGCATTCTTCAAGAGGCCGCCTTCTGAGATAGCCTCATTAACCGGGGCAGACGCGCTCCTGTACACCAGGATCATCGAGTGGGACAAGTCCTCATTCGCGGCCTACGCCTCGCTTGATATCGAAGCGTCTTTCGAGCTCCGGTCTAAAGACGGCACCAGGCTCTGGAGCGCGCTGTACGCAACCGGCGACAGGGACCTCAGGCTCGATACCGAATCGATGGAGCTTGCCGTACACAAGGCATACGAGGCCCGCCTCCAGAGATTCGTGGATATCGTCTTCAAGACGCTTCCAAAGGCCGAAGACCCTGCCGGAGCGAGAGAGTTCTTCCGGTGGCTTCCCTGACCTGATAAGGCCCGCAACGAGTGAGAGCCGACGATGAGATCAGTTCCGAATATCCTGACAGCTTTCAGGATCATACTGGTGCCGGTATTCCTCTTTCTCGTAGCCGATGGGGAGCTGTACTGGGCAACCATCGTCTTTGTGACCGCTGGCGCAACCGATGCCGTCGACGGCCTCATCGCGCGCGCCTTCGACGTAAAGACTGAGACCGGGGCCATCCTCGATCCACTCGCTGACAAGCTTCTCCTTTCAAGCGCCTACCTGATGCTCACCTACATAGGACTTATCCCGCTCTGGCTATGCATACCGGTCATATTCAAAGATCTCGTGCTGCTCTCAGGCTTCTCAATGTTCAAAAGGGCCGGAAGGACCGTCGACATAAGACCAAGCGTCTGGGGCAAGCTCACCACAGCGCTCCAGATAGCGACCATTATCTATGCTATGGCCATTTCTTCTGGCGGCGCGGCCTTTCTCTCTCTTGCCGCGCTGACAGCGGCTGTGACGACGTATACCGGGTTCGATTACGCGTGGCGTGAGATAAAGGCTCAGACAGGCGGGGGGTAAGCGCCTGCTTCGGACAAACGCCGTACAACCGGGACCGACAATGACACCAGATAAGCAGATCAACAAGGTCATACTGACGTTTGCCTCTATCATCACCGTCGGCGTTGCCGGACTGATGACTATAGAGGGCTGGTCTTTCCTTGACGCGCTATACATGACCGTCATCACCGTCTCTACAGTCGGGTACAAAGAGGTGCACGATCTGTCCGCCACCGGCAAGATCTTCATTATCGTCTTTATAATACTCGGCGTCGGGTCTTTTCTGTACATCATCACCAACCTCGCGGAATACGTCGTAGCGGGCCAGCTCAAGGGGGCGATAGGCAAAAAAAAGATGAAGAAAAAAATAGGCGCGTTGAAAGACCATTATATACTCTGCGGTTTCGGCAGGGTGGGCCAGAATGTCGCAACAGAACTTGTGAGGGAAGGGATCGAGTTCGTGATAATCGACAACAACCCGGCGGCGATAGCAAGGTGCGACTCCCTCGGATACCTGCACGTTGACGGAAGCGCCTCAGAAGACGAGGTCCTTAAAGAGGCCGGGATACTGAAGGCAAAGGGGCTTGTCGCCGCGATAGATTCCGACGCTGAGAACGTCTATGTCGCGCTCAGCGCAAAGGCGCTCAAAGACAAGCTTTATGTGGTCGCCAGGGCTAGCTCCAAAGAGGCCGAGCACAAGCTCCTCAAGGCGAACGCAGACAGGGTCATCTCACCGTACTCTATCGGAGGCAAACGCCTGGCAGGGCTTCTTCTCAGACCGAATGTCGTCGAGTTCCTCGACCTTGTGATGCATAACGAAGAGGCCAACCTGTTCATGGAAGAGGTCGAGGTCATCGCCGGGTCCGGGCTAGAGGGACTGACTATCAGCGAGGCACGGCGAAGGTGCGCATCAGGGGCTAACCTTCTCGCCATAAAAAAAGGGGCAGGCCAGGCGATAGTGCCGTCCCCTGGCGGCGACGTGGTCTTATCCAGAGGCGACCTTCTGATAGCGCTCGGAACAAGGGAACAACTCAAAGAGATAGAGACGATGTCTTAGTATGAACAGCAGGGACGGACATGGGCATGATCTCTTTTTGCGAAACCTGCAGCTACAAGCACATGATCTTGAGGATGTTGGCTGTGGGATGAAAGAAGCGGCGGCCATGCACAACAGCAGAACCTGGCATGACCGGTCCGAAGCGGATACTTCGTGCTGAACCACACACGAGAAAAATATCCGCCGTCATGTTTTTTCAGGCGTATCATTGATAAATATGACTTAATAGCAGAGACGACTTTAACAGGCACGATTTTGGCAGAAACGGCATTGTCGGCAGGCACGATACAAGCTATCCGAAGGCCTCAGGTAGTGATGAAAGTTCAGTGAGCCTGAAGACAGGGCCGCACTGGCAGACATAGACAGAGTTTATCTGGCAGTGGCCGCACTTGCCGAATCCGCACTTCATCCGCCTCTCAAGCGAGACGAGGATAGATGAGTCCGCCACCTTCTTTTCCCTTAGCCCGATCACTACGAACTTGTACATGACAGGCGGGCCGATGATGACAGCGACGGTGTTTGTTGGGTCGATATCAAGCCCGGGAAGTATCCTCGTTACGACGCCGACAGGCCCCTTCCATCCGGCTGTAGCGGTATCTACCGTCACCCTGACGTCCACCCCCATTTCCCGCCACTCTTGCATCTCACCGCCAAAGAGTATATCGTCAGGCGTCTTTGCGCCGTAGATAAGCGTAAGAGAGCCGAAGCCCGGTTTCCCGGCAACAGCCTTTATGAGCGACCTCATCGGGACGATCCCTATGCCTCCGGCGATAAAGACGATATCCCTGCCCTTCATCTCTTCGACTGAAAAGCCCCTGCCGAACGGCCCCCTCACCCAGAGCCTCTCACCCTTTGTGAGCCTGTGGACAGCGTCCGTGAGAGACCCTACAGCCCTTATGCACAGCTCGAACTCGCCACCCTCGCCCGGGCCTGAGGTGATTGAGATCGGTCCCTCGCCGTAGCCGGGAAGCCCCACCATGTAGAACTGGCCGGGCGCGTATCCGAGAAGCCGGGCGTCCGCAGGGGCGACTGAAAAGAGCCGCTCCTTCTCAGTCAGCCGAACCACCCTCTCGATGCGGCACTCGACAGGCAGGTAAGGCGAAAGGATGTTATTTGCCGCTTTTTTGCTCACGGATAAGCTCATTGGTCACTTCCGCTATATTTATCTTTACAAGGCAGGTCCTTGAGCACCTGCCGCAGCCTACGCAAAAGAGCGCGTTAAATACGTCTGAAAGATACCTGAACTTGCGGTTAAACCTGTGCCTAAGACGCTCAGCCCTTGTCTTTCTGAAGTTATGCCCGCCAGCGACCTTTGCGAAGTCCTCAAGGGTACAGCCGTCCCAGACGCGCGCTCTTTCACCGTGGATGAGGTCTGCCTTTACCGTGTCGACCACATCGAAGCAGTAGCATGTCGGACAGACGTTATTGCAAGAGCCGCACCCGTAGCAGATAGCGCCTATCTTGTCCCAGACCCCGCTCTGGTCGCTCTTGGCGTATATCAGTGGCAGGTCTTCTTTAGGCGCATCGAGCCTTACCTTGAAAGAGGCCTCCTTCTTCTTCAAAAAACCTTCCAACTCAGCCGTCTCTTTATCGGTTGGCAGACGGGTCAAGGCCTTTGCAAGGAGCCTTTTCCCCCTCTCGGTACCAATCCGTGCGAGATAGCCTGCCTTTATCTTATGGAGGAATATATCGAAGCCGTCTTCGGCCGTCATGGTGCCGACAGATGGGCAAAAGCAGTAATCGTCAGGCAGGCACTCTGTCCCGATGATAACGGTATGTCCGCGCCTTTTCAGGTAATTCGCGTCAGGGATGCCATTGGCAAAGACCCTGTCCATAAGAGAGATAGCGTGTATGTCGCATGGATGCAGCCCTATGATGACCTGGTCTTCGGCCTCAATGACCGGTTCATGCGTCCCAGCCTCCCTGTCGAACCTCAAAAGGACCTCTCGTTGAGGGAAGAGGAACTCCTTTGCTGAAAGCGCAGTCGGGCGCATGGACAAAACCAGCTCATCAGGGCCAGAAACCCTTGAATAGATCGGAAAACCGTCCCTGAGAGTCGTGCCGTAGACAGCGAAGGTCTTTATCAGGACTTTGACAAGACCTTTAAAGGCGCCTTCGGAAAGGAATCTGAGGTTTGCCCGCTTTTTCATAATTCATTATAGTATATCAAAATATAAGGATTATGTCATCTTCCCCGGGCTTATTTTTTAAAATTTACACACACTTAGCCCTATAGTTAGTGGCTCTCAGCGTCAAAAAAAGAATACTTGACAATTTTGATAAGGTATCATAAATTTAAAGAGGCGCGTTTGGGAATAGCTTTTGGCGTTGCGCTGCGCCTTTTACACATTATAGCTAAGATAAGGACAAAGAGGTGGCCAATTGAGGCTGTCCACAAAGGGACAATACGCGGTGAGGGCTGTAGTGAGCCTTGCCTGCCACGCAGACGGCAAGCCGGTGACGCTGAAAAACATCTCCGATGAGGAAGGCATATCGCTGTCCTACCTTGAACAGCTCTTCGTCAAGCTTCGCAAGGGCAAGATCGTAAAGAGCGTGCGCGGGCCGGGTGGCGGATACGTCCTGGCAAAGCCGCCTGCCCATATAAGCGTAGGCGAGGTGATCTCGGTAGTGGAAGAGCCGATGAACCCTGTCGCCTGCCTCGATGAAGGCTCAGGTTGCGACAGGGCGACCAGGTGTTCAACGCAGAAGGTCTGGAAGTGCCTTGCCGAGAAGATCGCCGAGTTTCTCAACTCCGTATCCATAGAACACTTGAGCACCGAAGCGCTCGCGCAGAGCGACGCGGCAACCACCCCCAAGCCGGCCGTATGCGCCGTTTCAGAGGGATAACCGAAAGACCACGGGACAGGACACGGAGACTATTCACAGCCTGGTATCTATATTTTTCACGGCTCGCAGCGGCCCGCATCTAACACAACGGGCAATACGGCGAGTACCAGTTCAAGGAGGAGAGATTTTTGAAGAAGATATATTTCGACCATAATGCCACCACGCCGGTGATAGAAGATGTATTCGAGGCGATGGTGCCATATCTCAAAGAGCAATGGGGCAACCCTTCGTCGATACACTGGGCAGGCAGGGGCACTAAAAAGGCTGTGGAAGACGCAAGAGAGCAGGTATGCGGCCTCCTGGGATGTACGCCGATCGAGCTGATCTTCACAAGCTCAGGCACTGAGGGCGACAACCACGCCATAAAGGGCCTCGCCTACGCCAGAAAAGACAAGGGCAACCACATAATAACGACAAAGGTGGAGCACCCGGCCGTCTTAAACACGTGCAAGCATCTGGCAAAAGACGGCTTCGAGATCACGTACCTTGACGTTGACAAGGAAGGGCTCCTTGACCTGGAAGCGCTGAAAAACGCGATAACGCCCAAGACCATCCTTATATCCGTGATGTACGCCAACAACGAGACCGGGGTAGTCTTCCCGATCAATGAGATAGGTGAGATCGCGAAAGAGCGCGGGGTAACGTTCCATACGGACGCGGTCCAGGCCGCCGGAAAGACGCCTATCGACCTTAAGACGCTGAACGTAGACCTGATGACGATCTCCGGCCACAAGCTTTACGGCCCGAAGGGTGTAGCCGCTCTTTACGCAAGAAGGGGTGTGCGCCTGATACCTCTGATACACGGAGGGCACCATGAAAGGAACAGGCGCGGCGGCACGGAAAACGTCGCCGGCATCGTCGGCTTCGGAAAGGCCGCTGAGATCGCGATGCGCGACATGGACGCTGAGCTTGCCCACCTCGCCTCTTTAAGGGACCGCCTTGAAAAAGGCATGAAGGAGCGGATAGACCACATACACGTAAACGGATCTCCGGACAAGAGGCTTGCCAACACGTCGAACATAAGCTTCGAGTTCGTAGAAGGCGAATCACTCCTTCTGAACCTCGATATGAAGGGGATCGCCGCTTCAAGCGGCTCCGCCTGCACATCAGGCTCCCTTGAACCGTCTCATGTACTTGTCTCAATGGGAATGAGCCACGAGCTATCCCACGGCTCAGTGAGGTTCTCGCTCGGCAGATCAAATACTATCGAGGAGATCGACTACCTCATAGATATCATGCCCCCGATCGTCGAGAGGATGCGCTCCATGTCGCCTCTTTACGCGGGAGCTAAATAGACGAAGGGCCGTAAAAAGAACCGGAACCCATAAAATAACAACGATGTCAATTTCAAGGAGAGACTCTCATGTACAGTGAAAAAGTGATGGACCACTTCTCCAATCCGCGTAACGTCGGAGAGATAGAAAACGCCAGCGGCACCGGCATGGTCGGGAACCCGGCCTGCGGCGACATCATGAAGCTCACGATAAAGATCGAGGAAGGCGTCATAACCGACGTCAAGTTCAAGACCTTCGGCTGCGGCGCGGCGATAGCCACCAGCTCGATGGTGACTGAGCTGGTAAAAGGCAAAGGGCTCGACGAGGCGGAGCAGATATCGAACCAGTCCGTGGCAGATGCGCTTGACGGCCTGCCGCCTGTCAAGATGCACTGCTCGAACCTCGCCGCCGACGCGCTCCATGCCGCCATAGAAGATTACAGAAAAAAAGAGCTGGAGAAGTAAGTAAAGCCCCGGCCGCCCGAGCGCGTCGCGCCAAAAGCCATGCCTCGCGTCATATCGGACTGATGGTTTATCAGAGCGCGGCTTATAAGACTATAAATACAAACCCCCTCTGCAATGCGCAGGGGGTTTTGTATTTACAACTCTCCGTCGTAGCAGTCGGTTCGATATAAAAGGCGATAGACGTTGGTGTTGCTATGAGGACTTTGTACTTATAGCTCTGTTCCACAACTGCCGCCCCGGTTATTCATGATGTTTCCGCTTCCTCCATGCAGATGATATTGCTAAGGTATGCAAGATAATCATCTGGCAGGCCGTGTTCGTAAGCGCCCTTGAGCACGAGCCCCTTGTACCATCTGTAAGGCAGAGGCCGGTCAGTAAGATTTGTGGATAGATGGGTATACGCCGTGAGAGGTTCCTTTTCAGCGTATACGCATACGCCTATGCGATGATAGCCGACTTCGTACTGGTCGAGTATCTGCAGGTCATCATAGTGTATCTCATAGAGGACACCCCAGACGATCCCCTCAGGGCTATCCACAAGGTTGGCCTTTCCGGACCCGTCGGCGCTCCTCTTGTTGAAGACCATCTTGCTGCCATGGAGTCTGGCCCGCCCGACCTTTGAGGCAGATGAGACCCGCCTGGTCATCTGATCGACGTGCATGGACGAACCGTAAGAAAAGTACGTTGCCATCATATAAACCCCTCCAAACTCTCTCTACAGGTCTCGCCTGAGGCACAATGGGACTTATCATCAGGCGACGATACGGCAAGACCACTGCCACGACGCAAGCCCAGGTCCTTAACCGACATGCCGACGGCGATTACCAGCGCACCAATCATCACGCCGCCGTAGCATACGATGATAAGGGTCCAACTGCCGTATGCCAGCAGGGCGTACCAGGGGACGACAATATGGGTTAACGGGAATAGAGCGCATGCTACCACAGATCCCCAGAAGCCTGCAATGCCTTCTACAAACGCCATGTCGAGATAGAGACCTGAGATGACAAAACTGGAAAAAATAATAGAGCCTGCGAAAATCAGGAGCGATCCTCCGGCCTGCGAATCAAAAAAAAGACGAATGGCTTTTAACATGACCCCTCCATCACCAGTTGCATTACGACAAAAATGAGCCACACGCTTAAACCTATTATTACACAGCCTTGACATATTCTAAACCATAAACTGTCAATGTCAACCCCTGTTTTTAAAAAATCCTGAAGATTATCGTAAAAATGCCGGCCACCCGCATATCTACTTGAAAAACCGAATTGGCGCATCAACATATACGCATCCGTAAAAACAAAACAGGATCCGGCCACAAGGTCGAAAAAACATTGAGTCCGTTATCCTCACAAAGCCAGGTAAGGCGTAAACAATCCGCGAAGAGAAGGAGACGGCCGGTCGCCTTTGAGGTCCAAAACCCTGCCCATTGTTTTTTTGTGGATAAATATCCGCCCATCTATTAGAATAACGGGAGTAATAACTTGTTTTTAAAAGGTTTTTATGTCAAAGAGAGTCGTTGTTGCGATGAGCGGAGGGGTAGACTCATCTACCGCCCTGGCTATGCTTAAAGAACAAGGCTACGATTGCATCGGGGTATCGATGCAGTTGTGGGACTATTCAAAAAAAGACGAACCTAGCGGGGCCACACCCGGGAGCTGTTGCACGCTTGACGACATCAATGACGCCAGAGGGGTTGCGGACAAGCTTGGTGTGCCATTCTATGTGATGAACATGGAGGAGGCCTTCTCAAAAGATGTGATCGAGTACTTCATAAAGGGATACGCTCAGGGCACGACGCCCAACCCTTGCATAAAATGCAACCAGATACTAAAGTTCGAGGTACTTCTTAAAAAGGCGATGGCGCTTGAGGCAGACTATCTGGCTACAGGCCACTATGCCCGTATAACCGAGGCTGACGGCAGGTTCAAGCTCTTGAAAGGCGTTGACCCTGACAAGGACCAGAGCTACTTCCTGTTTACAATGACGCAGGCACAGCTCGGAAAGGTCATATTCCCGGTGGGCGGGCTTACAAAGAAAGAGGTGCGGCTACAAGCAAGGAGGCTTGGGCTTAAGACCTC
This sequence comes from Deltaproteobacteria bacterium, assembly GCA_038043525.1. Lineage (GTDB taxonomy): Bacteria > Desulfobacterota > GWC2-55-46 > GWC2-55-46 > GWC2-55-46 > JBBTBW01. The sequence continues at coordinate 81,103 of JBBTBW010000011.1, forward strand.
CGAGAAGCAGGAGAGCCAGGAGATATGCTTTGTCGAGGAGCCGAGGTACGCTGACTTCCTCTCTTCAAGGATTCAAGCCCTGCCCGGTGATATTGTCGACCTGAGCGGACACCTTCTGGGCAGACATACCGGGCTTTTCAACTATACGATAGGACAGAGGAAGGGGCTTGGCCTGTCAGGCGGGCCTTTCTACATCATCGATATAGACACAAAGGCCAACAGGCTCGTTGTCGGCCCGTCTGAAGGGCTCTTGAGAAAGACGCTTACCGCCTCTGAGGTCAACTGGATAGACCCCGGCGCGCAGAAAGCCGCGGAGCAGGGACTCTCAGGGGTTGAAGTCAAGATACGTTACGGCCATTCAGGGTCAAAGGCCTCGATAACCGCTCTTGGCATCGACAGGGTCCGGGTCGTCTTTGATGAACCGCAAAAGGCGATAACGCCCGGTCAGGCTGTAGTATTTTATAGAGGCGAAGAGGTCATCGGAGGCGGGTGGATCGAAAAGCCTTCGACAGACGAGCCCATGCCTGGACCTGTATCCGCAATATGAAGACAGACCTGACCAATAACGTCAAAGAACCGCTGCGCGCCGCGATAGTGACCCTCGGGTGCAAGGCCAACAGGTACGACTCATCTGCGCTCGAAGACCTTTTACGCTCAACAGGCATCAGCGTCGTAGCGCCGGCTTCTGACGCGGACGCTTACATCATAAACACCTGCACAGTGACCGCCCGGACAGATCACCATTCGCGGCAAGAGATACGCCGCATACGAAGGGCCAACAGAGGGGCTATCGTCATAGTTACAGGCTGTTACGCGCAGGTCTCCCCTGACGAGATAAACTCTATTGAGGGGGTAGACTATATAGTCGGCAACCCTCATAAGGACAAGATCGCTGGTCTCATCATGAAGGGCCGCGCCCTGACAACCGAGATAATGGTCGGCCATGGAGAAGAAGGCACGCCTCTGACGCTCAGAGCCAGGTCTTCAGGCGGAAGGACGCGGGCAAACCTGAAGGTGCAAGACGGCTGTGACAAGCGGTGCGCGTACTGCATCATACCGAAGGCCAGAGGCACGTCAAGATCCCTGCCTCCGGCATCCATCGAGGCTGAGATCGAGGCGATGATCGAGGCAGGCTACAGGGAGATAGTACTTACCGGCATACACCTTGGCGCATACGGGGCGGACCTGCCGAATGGCGAGAGCCTCGCCGCACTCCTTCGCATGATAGAAAAGAGGCGTTTCCCGTGCAGGTTCCGAGTAAGCTCGCTCGACCCGGATGAAGTAACAGACGAGATAATAGATCTGCTGGCCAGCCGAGGCAGCCTTTGCAACCACCTCCACCTCGCCTTGCAAAGCGGCGCCGACTCTATAATAAGAGAGATGCGCAGGCCGTATACCGCCTCTCAATTCAGGTCAAGGGTCGAGCGTATCTGGCGAGCCGTCCCTGAGGTCTCCATCGGAGTAGACGTTATAGCCGGGTTTCCGGGAGAAGGCCGGGGTGAGTTTGAAGCGACCTTCGATCTTATAAAAGACCTTCCGATATCTTATCTGCATTCGTTCCCGTACTCGAAAAGGCCGGGCACGCCTGCGGCCGCAATGGACGGTCAGATCGACAGACGTGAGGTACGACAACGCTGCGAAAGGCTCAAATGTCTTGATTTGGAAAAAAGAAGGGCCTTCTACAAGGCCTCTATCGGCACGAAGGCAGAGGTGCTGATCGAAGGCGGCAGGGATAAAGAGACAGGGGCCCTCCTCGGGCATTCCAGAAACTATATACCTGTAGCCGTTGCTCCCGGCTCAGCACAAAGGTGCGAGACAATCGAAGTCCTTCTTACAAGGTACACTGACAAGGGTATGATCGGAGAGCCTCAGAAGGACATCGGATGAAAAAAGAGATATTGATCAGTGAATTCAAGGCGAGCCTGCCGTTCGAGTTTAAGGATATGGAGCTTTTAAAGAAGGTATTCATCCACCAGTCCTTCTTAAACGAGCGGGCAGGGATGCGGCTTGTTGACAGGGAATCTAACGAGAGGCTTGAGTTCCTCGGCGATGCCGTACTGCAAAACGCGATAAGCCACCTCCTCTACATAAGAAACCCGGGGGTCCCGGAAGGAGAGCTTACCAGGCTACGCTCAAGGCTTGTCAACAGGACTACGCTTGCCAAGCTCGCCAAGACCATCTCGCTTGACGAGTATCTTCTCCTCGGCAAAGGCGAGCAGGACGGGGGCGGCAGAGAGAACAAGACGATCCTCGCCGGCGTATTAGAGGCGCTCCTTGCCGCCGTATACCTTGAAAAGGGTTTTACAGCGGCGCTGTCATACATCGAAGGGCTATTTTCCCCGCTCATGGACTCGGCGCACATAGAGCCGGGCCACTTCGACTTCAAGCCGATGCTCCAGGAGCTAGCTCAAAAGCTCTTCAAGGAGGCCCCTTCCTACCGGCTTGTAAAAGAAGAGGGGCCTGCGCACAGCAGGGTCTTTGAGGTGGAAGCCCTGATAGCAGGCAGGGTCGTTGGCAAAGGGACAGCTACGAAAAAGAAAGAGGCCGAACAGATAGCCGCGCATGACGCGCTCGAGAGGATTAAATCAGAGAGAGCCGTACGCACCAAAGACGGCGCAAAAGATGTCGAGTAAGCGCCAGCTCATAATCCCGATATTCCTGCCCTTTGCCGGATGCCCGAACAGGTGCGTCTTTTGCGACCAGAACGGGATCGCAGGCGCAAGCGCGCTCCCTTCGCCTGACGAAGTCAGGACGACAATATCCGGTTATCTCTCTACATGGAAAGGTAGCGGGCCGAGAGAGATCGCCTTCTACGGAGGGAGCTTCACAGGACTTTCCGAGGATATTCAAAACGCCTATCTGGATACCGCCTTCGAATTCGTAAAGGACGGTTCTATCGGGTCTATCCGCATATCAACGAGGCCTGACTACATATCAAAAGAGATAATCAAGAATCTTGAGAGACACGGCGTCAGGACCGTAGAACTTGGCGCGCAGTCCATGTCCGAAGAGGTCTTGAGGCTCTCAGGCAGGGGCCACTCTCCGGCAGATACGATCAGGGCGGTAGCCCTGCTCAAAGACGCCTCCTTGAAAGTAGGGCTGCAGTTCATGCCCGGGCTACCCGGAGACACCGAGACAACCGTATTGGAGACCGCCGGGGCGATACTCGCCTTGACGCCTGACCTTGCGAGGGTATACCCGGCACTCGTTCTTAAAGGGACGCCGATGCACAAGATGTTCCTTGAAGGGTCTTACGCGCCGTGGGACCTCGGCAGGATGGTTGATGTCTGCTCGCTTATTTCAGAGATGTTCAAAGAGGCAGGGGTGCCGATAGTGCGGATGGGACTACATCCGTCAAGAGAGCTTGAAGAGGCGCTTGTAGCAGGGCCTTACCATCCGAGCTTCAGGCAACTCGCCCAGAGGCGTTGCGATCCTATTAAGTAAGCCGCTGCCGATCTCAGGCAGATGAAAACCAATCCCCTGCCCTAACCGCCAGGCCCGGTCAAGAGCTACCGGGGCGCAAGTTTGGAATGCGGCTGTGTATAAGCCCTAGCGTATCAGGTAGACAATCTTCACAGCAGGGTTATTCGTCACAAGGCCCATAGAGACATAGCCTATAGCCCCCTTCTCAGAGGCCACCCTCCTTATTATAAGCATCTCGCTCTTCATCGTGATCGGCGGGTTCTTGGCCTGATTGGTGATCTTCAGGTGCGCCCACTCCTCAGCCACTTGTTCAGGCGACCTTCCAAGTATCCTGTCGGAAAAGATCCTTCTCAAAGGGCTCTGCATAGCAAGGTCGTATATCGTCACCATGGCGCCTCCTGACCAGTTCAGCGTATGGTTCGTGTATATCTTCCTGATCTCAGGCTCGGTGAGCGCCTCGAGCGGGTTTTCCCTGTTGACTATGACCGCTATCGGCTCCGCCGCCCTTGCCACCTGGGCCATAAAGACCATCGCCAGGGCCATGAACGCTATCGATAGAGAGAGAGCCCTTCTCATCAGAGGTCTCCTATAGCCACGACTATAGACGCGATGAACTCGTTATAATCTTTAGACGCGGGTTCGTCGAACTCATTGCGGCTGTACTCGAGCTTCCCGACGACATTGGACGCGAAGTGATAGTTGATGGCCCCTGTCGTACGGAAACGGTCGTTCGCCGCGTCCGTATCGTTTGAGTCGTACCAGTCGTACCTGGCCGCTATGGTCCATTTTGCGATATCATAGCCGAGCTGAGCGTACCAGCCTGAATCATTAAACGACCGAACCCCGCCTTCCGGGCCGTTATGGCGGGTAGCATACTCTGTCTGGAACCTCCAGGGGTTATAAGATGCGTTCAGATGCAGGCCGAAACTGCGCCTGGTCGTGTCCTGATTGTCGCGCTCCCTGTAGTATGATGCGCCTGCAGACACTCCGCCTGACAACTCGGCGTTGACCCTGGCTCCCACGCCCTTGTTCTCGTTCCTGTCGCCGCTGCCAGGATTGCCTGCGCCGTTTGCGACATAGAGGTGCGTGTCAACCACCGACTCTCTTGATGAAAAGGAATTCCTTAGCTGTATCCCGTCAGATACCTCCGGGAAGACGTTCTTATAAAAAAGCGGGTCTGTTTGGAACGGCACATAAGGCGGATAATGGTATATCGACCAGATCCCGGCCGGGGTATTTACCCTGCCGAACCTCACGTCCCAATCAAGCGACGGATGGTATTCTATATAAAGCTGTTCCACGAATATCGTGCCTTGCGAGCTTTTCACCGTGTTTGTGGCGGCGTTTGACTCGACCTTCGGCCCGTCCTCGTATTCGATCTCTGTAAAGAGCTTCCAGTCCCTCTGGACCTCCTTCGTGAAAAAGAGGGACAAGTACCTCACCCTGAACCTGTCGTTCTCGCTGTCCTGATCGGTATGGTAGAATTCCGCTGCCGCGTACCCGCTCACATCTACCAGCTTGGATACTGTGCCGAGGTCGTGGCGCATCTGTTCGTCGTCGGTCTCCATAGTCTCGACCCTGTGCTTAAGCTCGGCGTTCTCTTTTTTCAAAATGCCCAGCTCTCCCTCCAGACGGTCGAGCCTCTCATCCTCCGGCCCTGCCCATGCCACTAACGAGAACGCCGGGACTGACGCCGCAAGAAGCGCAACCAGCATAACTGCGGCAGCTCGGCTGATATTCATAGCACACTTCTCCTTCAGGATCTCACCAGACCTTCAGCCGCCTATCATAGTGCTCACGTTTGCCTCGGTATCTCCGTCGGCAACCGGGAACCTCAGAATGAACGACGTGCCGCTCCCAGGAAGACTCTCGACGTCTATAGTCCCCCTGTGCCTTGTGACTATCTTGTAGACGACATAAAGGCCGAGCCCTGTGCCCATGCCGACCGGTTTGGTCGTAAAAAACGGGTCGAATATCCTCGCAAGGTTCTCTTCGGATATCCCGTGGCCCGTATCAGAGACTACGGCTGTAACAAAGCCGCCTTCGCCTTCCCCCTGCAAGGAGCACTTCAACGAGAGGGAGCCTGTGCCGCCCATAGCATGGACCGCGTTGACGATCAGGTTTACGAAGACCTGGCGCATCTCTACGTCGTTCGCGTTTATATCGCACCCGTCCTGTAGATCTGCCGATACCTCGACCCCGTCGAAACTGACGGAATGGCGGGCCATCCTGACGGAGTTGCCGATCACCGAAGAAAGGGATATGGCGCTGTGCGTCTCCTCGCTCACCGCCCTCGAATAGGACGATAGCTCTTTTACAATGGACTTGGCGTGCGTCGTATACCGTATTATATCTTCGGTGTACGATTTTATGAGCGCCGTATCGTCTTCGTCGCGTATCGCCTCGGCCATGCCGAGTATCCCTGCCAGAGGATTGTTTATCTCATGGGCGATGCCTGAGGCGAGGGTCCCTATGCCCGCGAGCTTTTCTGATTGCGTAAGCCTGAACTGGAGCGCCTTCTGCTCGGAGATGTCCTTGCCGGCCCCGACGGTGCCGATGATCCGCCCCTCGTCGTTGACCATGGTAGAGAGCGAAAGAGATATATGATAGACCTTTCCGGACCGTGATCGGAACCTCACCTCGCGGTTCCTCGCCTCCCAGATCTGACCGTCAAGCTGGCGGCTCTTGTTCATGATCTCGGAGCGCTGCATCGGATTGTCGTAAAGCATCAGTACGTCCTTGCCTACGACATCATGCTTTTTGTACTCAAGCAGGTTCTCAGCCTCTCTGTTGAACTCGACTATCCTGCCCTCGTTATCAGTAGTGACGATGATGACCCTCGAATTATCCAGTATCATCTGGAGGTAATACTCTGTCTCGTTCAGGTCGTCATAGGTCTTTCTCAGATCAGCGCTCGACTCGTTGAGCTTTACGAAAAGCCTGTTCTTCTCCTTTATGATGGCCCCGGCTATCAGGAGCGCCGCTACCGGCATAAGCACTATGATCCCGAGCGTCCAGATGAGGTTCCTGACGTAGGCCAACAGCTCGAAGTCCGTCTCGGTCGAAAGCCTGATATGGAGGACGCCTAAGACTGCGCCCCTGTCGGGGTGGCAACTCAGGCACGACCCTTCGGCCCTTAACGGCACATACCTCGAATACGTGTTGTTATCCCAGTTGAACAATCCGGCAGGGGACATCCCTGTCCTTGCCTGAGCGAAGGCCTGACGCTCGCTTCTGACAACCCGCCTATTCAGGGACATCACCGGAAAACCCAGTGGGACCGGGATGGAAGAGAAGGCCTCGTTCCCGTCAGGCCCGTATATGCCGATAGCATCGACCCCTATATGCTGGCCGAAGCCGAGTACCATGTAATACTCGCCCTTTGAATGGCCTGAGCGCATAAGGTCGTAGGAGGCCCTGCCCAGAAGCTCGCTTATCAGCTCGGTCTGCTGGACTATCCTGTAGGTTATCCTGTCCTTGAGCTGGCTGCTCGTATAGACGAAGACCACGCTCGCAATGATCATGAAAACCATGACCGAGATGACAAGATAGCTTAGAAGTGGTCGTGATCTGGACATCCGTTATTTTCCGCCGGCCGTTATCAAATCATCCGAAAAGATAGATATTATGCGAGACAAATGTATCGACGATCGATGGATCGAGCTGTGTGCCTGAAACGCGCTTCATCTCTTCTATGACGCTTTCGAGCGGCAGCCCCTTCCTATACGGCCTGTCGCTTATCATCGCGTCATAGAGGTCGACTACGGCTATAATGCGCGCGCACAGAGGTATCCCGTCGCCCTTGAGGCCCCTAGGATATCCTGTGCCGTCGAAGTTCTCGTGGTGCGCCACAACTACCTCGGCAACGCCGCTCATAAGAGGGACGTCCTTGAGTATCTTCTCGCCTATCTCGGTATGCTCTTTTATATGCAGGCACTCGGCCTCGTCAAGAGGCCCCTGCTTGTTCAATACCGACTCGTTTATGCCGATCTTTCCCAAGTCATGGAGGAGAGATGCGTACTCAAGCGTTTCAAGGTCGTCGGCGGATAGCCCGGCCGCCTTTCCCAGCTCGACGCACAGATGGCGCATCCTGTTGCAGTGGCCGCTGGTATGGTGGTCCTTAGCCTCGATCGTCTCGGCAAGGACGTTTATGAACTGTATGTTCCTGGTCTTCAGAAGGGTGTTGGCCTTCTGAAGCTCCAGCGCCTTGGTGTTCAGCTCTCTGGTGCGCTCCCGCACCTTCTGCTCCAGGAACATCTGGTACTCCCTGTTCTCTATCTCCAGCTCCTTGTTCCTCACAAGCAGATCTCTGTGCACGAAGGCCCTGCCGATCACCACAAGCAGGTCCTCCTTCTTCATGGGCTTCATCAGATAATCGAAGGCGCCTTTTTTCATCACCTCTATGACAGTCGCCACGTCTGTCAACCCGGTCAGCATGATGACCGGGACTGTCGGGTAGTTTTCCCTTACATGGGCGAGGACCTGAATCCCGTCGACCTCAGGCATCCTTATGTCGCAGATGAGGATATCAAAAGATGCGGCTCGCAAGGCCTCGAAGACCCCGGCCCCTCCATGCGACTGGATGACGCTGTAGCCCTCCTTGGCAAGGTGCGTGTTAAGCACTTTGCGGATAGGCTCTTCGTCATCTATAATGAAAATAGTCCTTTTCAGGCCTTCATCTTCCATTGAACAATTCCAAGAGAGGCCTCATGCCTCAGCAGTGTTTTTAATAACAAGGGGGACAACGCGCCCGGCATGCCTCAGACGCCCGGGCCAATCGAACCCGGGTAAAAGCCTCTTACAAGGCCGATGAGTGTGATATTACTGAAAAAAAGCAGACTCTTCAACAGGTATTAAGCGGGAGAGCGGCCTTAGCGGCCTGACGATTTCGCAGGCCCCAGTTTCTTATACAGAAAACCGACGGCAGAGGCCGTGACCGGAAGCACAACGCCTGCTATAAACCCGGCGCTTACCTGCCCTTCCTCCGACATTCACCTTTCTCCCTTATGAAGCGCATCGTTCGGGCAAGCGTCGGTATCCCTCTCCTTCCGCCTATGGACATGCACTTTATCGCCGCAAAGGCGGATGCGAACTCAAGGGTCTCATCTATCGTCCAGCCCATAAGGACCCCGTACGCGTAGCCTCCGTGAAATACATCTCCTGCGCCTGTAGTGTCCAGCGCATCGACATCGAACGCCTTCTGTACTATCAAACGGCCTTCGCAAAACGTGACGCTTCCTTCGCGCCCTGATGTGATTGTAGCGGCCCTGCACCCAAGCGCTGAAAGTCTCTCTACAGCCTCTTGGGGGGAGAGGTCGAGACCTGCCGCGAACTCAACCGAGCCGACAACGTAATCAGAAAGGGCGGCTATCTCCATCATCCCCTCTCTCACCCTTCCGGCGTCAAGCAAGACCGGCACACCTGCCTTCCTTGCGATAGACGCGGCTTTCAAGGAGGCCTCAGACATCAGCCCGTCAAGTATAAGCATATCAGCACCTGATATACGAGCCCTGTCTAGCTCTCTCGCAAGGAGCGGTCTTGCAGTCGGCCTCTTCCAGACGATAGTCCTTGTCCCGTCTTTCCTGTTGACGACTATAAAGGCCCTTTGAGATTCCCCGACCTTTCTTACCTTGACGCCGCTTACGTCTACACCCTCATCCTCAAGCCCTTTGATGATAGCCTTGCCAGCCTCGTCAGGGGCAACTACACCCATTAAAAACGCCTTCACCTTGAGGCGGCTGAGGCCGACAAGGGCAGTGGCAACCGGCCCTCCGCCGGCGACGACAAGACTTTGCGCCTCCTGCTTCGTATCCTCCGCAGGATATCCGTCAACGACAGCGATGTAGTCAAGCGAGGCCTGCCCGATGCCAGTCACAATTAATCGAGGTCTGTTCATCAGGCGAAGATAACACCTATAACCCATCGTGTCAAACGACGGACCGGCACTGCTCAGGCATCAGGCGAGCGCGACCCTTCCAGCCCATTTCATTATATGGTATGATTTTCTTGTCAGCGGTCTATCCGGCCTTGGGGCCGCTTACGTTGAACTCACAATACGGTCATAGGTCGGGATGAGGCGCGGATGGGGCTTCGGATATCGAGATTTTTAAAGAACGCACGAGGACTAAAAACAAGGCTCAGAGTCTACAAACTGATTTTCAAGGACAAACGAACCCCGCTTGCGGCAAAGCTGCTGCTCGGCGCCGCCATCGGGTATACGCTAATGCCCTTCGACATAATACCCGACTTCATCCCTGTCGCAGGGCAGATAGACGATCTGATAATAGTGCCTCTGCTCATTGGTCTTGCCATGAAGCTCGTCCCGGAAGATGTTAAAAAAGACTGCCGGACAATGGCAGAAAAGCTTTGAGCTTTTAAAGGCCGCCCTGCCTTTCAGGCCCTCCGTCTAAGCTCGCCTGCCTCACCACGACCCTCTCCCCGGTCTCTACCCCTAACGCCTGCGAGGCGTCTTCAGAGTCTATCGCTATTTCAAGAAGTCCGGTGCTTCCTATTATGAGCGACGGCGTCCTAGGCTCGCAGTAGCTGTATGACCTTTTAACGCCCCGTATCAGATGGCCATTTATAGATGTCTCAACTTGAGGGCCGAGGTCCGCGATAGATTCAGCCCTTATATCCGTTACAAGGTTGCCGTACCTGTCGACGTAGATCACCGTGCCAGCCACTACGCCGTCTTTGAGTAGCGGCGTCTTCCTGCCGATGATGACCGGGTCGGTTATCTCAGGGCCGAACATGGACGGCTTGGCCCCAAGCGTCAGATGTGCCGCTACAGGGCCAAATATGTCTCTGCCGTGGAAGGTGGCGGAGACATCTTTCCTGAAATACGATCCATCTGTCAGATGAATGACCCTCAGTATTTTTTCGCTCTCTATCGCCCGGCTAAAGATGCCGTTGTCAGGGCCGACAAAAGAGTAGTCTTCAGTCTCTATTAAGATCGGCCTGCGGCTTGATCCGACCCCCGGGTCGACGACGGCAAGATGCACCGTGCCCCTTGGGAAGTATCTGCATGAATGGGCCAGGACGAACGCCCCCTCCGATATCGCGCCGGGCGCTATCAGCTGCGTTATATCCACAATGCGGGCCTGCGGGTTTACTGAAAGGATAGCGCCTTTAAGAGCTCCGCTATAATGGTCTTTCAGACCGAAGTCAGTCGTGATGGTTATGATCTCATTCATATACAGCCTGTCTTTCTCCATGAGGTACCTGCCAAGCGCTTTGTCAAAGGCGTTGTCCTGCCATCATCTGCATAAAGAGACTTCCGGCCGCTCACGGCACCGGCGGGGTTGGGGCGATGAGAGGCCGGAATCCATCCGTAATCCATCATAAAACTCCAAAAAACTGCTACTTTCTCGCTGAAAAGGTCTTGCAGTCGGCGTGTCCGCTATGCGGGCCCACTGATATCGCTACGGCGATACACTCAAGGGCCTTGTTATGTTGGCAGTTAAAGGCCTTGCAAGCCCCAACGCCTCCTGTAGCCTCTGTGCCGCCCTTGTTCTGTAGCCTGACGAACGTGTCGCAGGCGGCATGTGTGCCGTCGCCTACAGTTATTGCTAGCGTGTGGCATTCGTTGTTCATGTTGTAGGAACATTCTGAAACAGAACAGCTCGTTATTCTGGGCATACTCATGGCCATAAACACCCTCCTTTGTATCCCGCCAGCTCAAACCGATTATAACCCAATGCGTAACAGTGTCAAATCCCCTTGATATGCTTTGTTTTTATGGATGTTTATCGGCTAAAGTTTTAGACAGGCCATCCGAAATTCTAAACAAGGCCTCTTTGCGCCAGGCCAGCCTTCCAAGAGGATCATCAGCATTATGAATAACAGGATACCGATAAGCGAGCTTAAGACAGGGATGTACATCTGCGGCCTTGAAAAAAGAGGCACGGAGCCGCTTTTTCTAATGAACTCCATACTCTTGCGGACTGCGGCTGATATAGACCACCTCTACTCAAGGGAGTACGACTGGGCGTATATCGAGGTTGCCAAAGAAGACCTGAGACCAGACCCGAAGAAGGCAGCTGATAGTGAACCCTCGCCTGCAAAAGCAAAGAGCTCTTACAACGAATCAGAGGCCCCAGCCCACGGCCCTGAGATAGAATTCCCTTCACATGATGAAGAAGATGATGCTGACTTCCTTGAGGAGACCGACTTTTTCGATGAGCTTAAAGAGGCCAAGAGCCTCAGAAACGAAGCGGAGGGGCTGGTAAGGGATTTTCTCAGGAACGCGAGGCTGGGCGGCGAGATAGACATAAAGTCCATCGACTCTACGGTCGGGCGCATGGTAGACAGCCTTTTCAGGAACCCTGACGCGCTCACAAGCCTTTCGCGGCTCAAAAGCTTCGACGACTACACCTTCTCGCACTGCGTCAACGTAAGCATCCTCTCCCTGGCAATAGGCAGGCACATGGGTTTGAAGAAAAACGCTATCAAGGACCTCGGCATCGGGGCGATACTCCATGACATCGGAAAGATGCTTGTCCCTGAGTCAATATTAAAGAAGCCCGCTCAGCTCACCGAGGACGAATTCAGCGTCATGAGGACGCACGCATCTCTCGGAGACGATCTCCTCTCCCAGAACAACGAGATATCCAGAGAGGCAAGACAGGTCGCCCTTCATCACCACGAAAGATTCGACGGCAGCGGCTACCCTGCCGGCCTCGCAGGCGCGGAGATCCCCATCTTCGCCCGCATCGGGGCGGTCGCTGATATTTACGACGCGATGTCATCTAACCGCGTCTATCAAAAGGCGGTAGCCCCTGACGAGGCGCTTAGAAAACTCTACCTTATGAGGGGCACCCACCTCGACCCCGCAATCGTGGAAAGACTCATAAAATGCCTCGGCATCTATCCGATAGGCACCCTTGTCGAGCTCAATACCAATGAGAAAGCGATAGTAAGATCGCTTAATCCTGACAACCCCTTGAAACCGACCGTACTTATGATATCCGACAGGCACAACAGGATGCTCAACCTCCCATTCGTCTTGCCGCTGTCTAACGACCAGTCCCGCTGGATAACAAGCTCCAAAGACCCTGAGAACCACGGCGGCATCCAGGACCTCCACCTAATATAACCTTATAATCAGCCCCACCCCCGTACTTAAGGCGCCTATCTCCTCAATTGACAATAATCATTAAAAAAGCCCCGCCTTCATGTTACAATATTAGTATGAAATCATCTGAAGGGGGCATTATATGGGAGAAAAGACTACTGCGCTTGATCTGAGGCAAATACCGGTATTTGAACGTCATCCTAGGATATTCGACGCATGGGAGAGGCTCGGATCGGAAGATACGCTGAGGCTCACTAACGACCACGACCCAAAGCCGCTCCGCTACCAGTTCGAGGCCGAGTTTAAGGACAAGTTCTCATGGGAATATGTCTCAGAGGGGCCAGAAGACTGGATAGTCAACATCAAGAAGCTGAAGGTCCATGTCGCCAAAGGCGAAGAGCTGCGGCAGAAGGTCGACACAGCCCTTAACGAGGTGAGACCGTATCTGCAGGCTGATGGCGGCGACGTAGAACTTGTCGAGATAGACGAGGAGCGGATGGTAGTCAAGGTGCGGCTCGTCGGGGCGTGCGGAGGGTGTCCTTCCGCCGGGCTTACACTGAAGGCAGGAGTTGAGACCGCTGTTAAAAAAGCCTGCCCGGAGATAACCGCCGTAGAGCCTGTTTAATATCAGATGCTCGTTTGCCGGATGCGCTTCGATTATCAGTGGGCATTGACTGACATACTGCTGAAAAGTCTTGTATTTATTCAGGCCTCTCAGAGAGTTACATGAGCAAGGCTTCGGTCAGTTCGGGTGCATTACCGTAAGGAAGGACCAAGACAAAGTTGCAGATGTGACTTTTCAGATAGCCAGACAGGATAATAGGGGCCGGCAGCCGTGTGAGATACTCGCATGGCTTCCGGCCTCTTTGTTTTTATTGATCAGATCTCAAGACAGAGCAACATCACACGCCAGAGCGGCATATCCGCTCCAAAGGCCGAGCATACCTGATAATACTGCTGTGCCGATACCCCGGCGCAGGAAGGCAGACCTAGATCGCGGTCTTTTTGCCCTTTGGCGGCATATACTCCTGAGGCATAAGATCAAAGGTCTCTTTGCACGCTTCACTGCAGAAATAATATGTCACTTCGTTATACGTCGTCTCAGCCGCCGCATCCTCGAACTCCAGCGTCATTCTGCAGACCGGATCCGTTATCATGGCGCGCCTCCTGCCTCTACATGGTTGCTATGCCTTTATCATACAACAATATAATATCGATCATGGCGTATCTCATGCCCAGTAGTCTTCAGCAAACATGACCAGCAAGACTCCGACGATCATCTGCTATAAATTTAAACGGCCTCAGGGTACATCTGCCCCAAAAAAAGAGCGATTATTAATTTATTAATTGCCGGACATGGAGGAACCCGGCGGTTAAAAGAGCGGTGACAACGACACGACTGGATATCTCAAAGCCTGCGCAACCGGGCCTACGCCTCACCTTCCCGGCCCTGCAAGAAATCGAGGCAGTCCTCCCTGAAGGCGCAACCGAGCTGATCGCAATAACCCGAGGCCGTTGCGAAACATGGAAAGTTGCCTTCCGCAATCTGAACGGCCCTTATAAGTTCTGTCTTTTTCATCCTGGCCGACTTGACGCCAAGCGCCTTAGCCATCTCCCTGATGTCTTCCATTCGCATAGACTATCTACCTCCATAGCGCTTGTTAAAGATTCTACAGACCATGCCGAAACCCGCCTGAGCCTGATGACGGCCACAGAGAGCCTTCGGGTAAAGCACCCTGATCACCCGTAGCGCGCATCCCATAGTCAATTAGGACACCTCTTTTACGGCGTGTCAAGGCGAGCGGAGCTGATAGAAAATCCATAGAGGGACTTACAATGGAATAAGCGCCTTGAAAAGGACGCGCTTGAAATAGACCTGGCTATTTCGATGAGAGGTCTTACAGGCCTTTAATCGGCGAAATTAAATCCGAACGGCAAAACAACATAAGAAAACCGCGATAAGATCAACCCGTAAAGTAGCAGGAACAGGCATCTGTGCGCCTGATCGAAACAGGACGCATACGCATGCCTTACCATAACGTCGCCCTTATTTATATTTAAGAATAAAGCGCCCCGTGATATTATCTTTTGACAATCCCATACCTTCAGCATCGGAGGCCAAACTTGAGACTAACCTTCATAGGCGGAGCTTCTACCGTTACCGGGTCGTGCTACTACCTCGAGGTCAACAAGGTCAAAATGCTCGTCGAGTGCGGCATGCACCAGGGCGAAAACCAGACCGGAGACCTCAACCGAAAGCCGTTCCCGTTCAACCCCAAAGAGCTCGACTACATATTCGTCACGCACGCGCATATCGACCACTCAGGCCTTCTGCCAAAGGCTGTAAAGGAGGGTTTCCGCGGCAAGGTCATCTCGACGCCTGCGACAAGAGACCTTCTCGGCCCGATGCTCTATGACTCGGCGGCCATACAGGAGTCTGACTCGGCATGGTCCACAAGGAAATCAATGAGGACAGGACTGGCGCCGGTAGAGCCCTTATACACATCCGTCGACGTCGATCACACGCTCCCGCTCTTTGACGTCAAGCCTTATGACAAGATGCTCCATCTCGCCCCCGGCGTAAAATTCAGGTTCCTCGACGCAGGCCACATACTCGGCTCCGCCTCCCTTGAGATATGGTTCCAGGACAGCGAAAAAGAGAAAAAAATCGTCTTTTCCGGCGATATCGGGAAAAAGGGCAACCCCATCATAAGAGACCCGTTCAAGGCAGAGGGGGGCAACTATGTAGTGATGGAGTCTACATACGGGAACAGGTCCCACAGGCCGATCAAAGAGTCGATAGACGAGCTTACGAATATAATAAAGACGACCTTCAAAAAGGGCGGCAACGTCTACATACCTTCATTCGCGGTGGGCAGGTCGCAGGACCTTCTCTACATACTGAACAACCTTGCGCGCGAAGGGCGCATATACAGGTATGACGTATACCTCGACAGCCCGCTCGCCGAGGAGATAACGAAGGTATACGTGGCGCACCCGGAGTGCTACGACGAAGAGGCGCTCAGGTTTTTCACGACTAAGCAGGCTGAGACGTCGATACGGCTCCACTTCGTCAGGACAGCGGAAGAGTCGATGAAGCTCAACAGGCTCCGCTCAACGAACATCGTCATTGCCGGGTCCGGGATGTGCGAAGGAGGCCGCATGCGCCACCACTTGAAGCACAACCTCTGGAGGAGCGAGTGCGCCGTAGTCTTCGTAGGATACCAGGCGCATGGCACGCTCGGAAGAAAGATAGTAGACGGCGCCAAGATCGTCAGCATCCTCGGCGAAGATGTAGCCGTTAAAGCGACCATCTGCACCATAAACGGATTTTCAGCCCACGCAGGGGCTGACGAACTCCTTGACTGGCTCTCCGGGTTCAGCGATTCTCCTGAGGTCTTTGTAGTACACGGCGAAGAAGAATCAGCAGAGGCGCTAAGGGCGTCCATTACAGGGAAGTACGGGTTTACGACCCACAGGCCTAAAAACGGCGACACAGTCGAGCTATAGCTGTAACCGAAGACCCGTTTTTTCACCGGACAGAAGATTTTCTAGCGCAAGCGCCCGAGCATACGGATCACAGAGGCTATGCATTAGGACCTCAATAAAAGAGGCGGCCCTCTTTAGGAGGGCCGCCTGTCGTATTATCTCGACTCTTAAAAAAACCTGATGCTACGCCCTGACTCTACACCTGAGAGGGCTGAAAAAGCCGCTCATCTCTCAAAAAGCGCCAGGGACAACGCCAAGCGTCAATTGCGGCTGTGAAAGCCCGCATACCGGCTATACTATCCGGACGAGCTTCAGGAGGAACGTAAGGTCCTTGCCTGCAAGCGGGTGATTTGCGTCGACCCAGACCATAGTGTCGTTCATCTCGACCACTTTGACCGAGGCGTTCCAGCCGTCCGCCTCATCTATCTGGAGTTCCATGCCTATCTTCGGCTCGATATTCGGCGGTATCTGCTCCCTCTGAAACGCTATCAGCAGGTCCTTGTTATACGCGCCGTAAGCCTCTTCGGCAGGTATCCTGATCGTCTTTTCCTCTCCGCCGCTCATGCCTAGCATAGAGTCCTCGAACAGCTGAAGGAGCGTCCCCTCGCCTATCTCGAACTTCAGCGGATCTGTGCCCTCAGAGGTATCAAAACATGTGCCATCGTCAAGAGTCCCTGTATAGTTGACGATAACGGTATCGCCTTTTTTCGCCTTTCTCATCCTTGTACTTCCTCCCCGTAGATCGACCCGGACCGCGGGCCTCAGGCCCCGTCGGTCTTTCCCATTAGATTTACCGATTATGGTAACCTTTCGCCCTTTGCCATGTCAAGTATTGAAATACTCGGACCGGACGAAGGGTCTCTGACAGGCCGCTGGGCAGGCAGCGCATAGGGGACAAAAAAAACCGATGCCCCATAAGGGACACCGGCCGTTGATCACCAAAAGAACTAGCTTAAGAAGTGCAACCCGACCCTGTACCTGTCCTTCTCATCAGGCCTTGCCCACTTCACAATAGCAACGAAGTCAAGCGACTCGTCGCAGTCGCTGAGCCTCATTGAAAAATTTATTTTTTTGCCCTGCTCAAGGACCCTCGGGGTCACGATGCACGCCCCTGACGCGCTTATGTCCACTATCTCCGCGTCAGCGCTCGAAAAACCCACCGGGCCAGCGACGTCTTTATGATCAAAAAGAGGGGTACGCACCTGACATCTTTTGTTCATCGGCTCACTCTCCCAAGTAGATTTCGCATATCGGCCTTTGAGCTTTCACTAGATTTATAGCCGATATCAGTCGGTTTGTCAATCGCCGGTTACAGGAAGATCTTTTTATTCAAAATATTCTCTTGACGGCTCGCAGAAAAAATAGCCTGCCTATCTGCTCTCGCGTCGGCTCCTCACGCCATGGCCCGGGACTGCTCTATATCCAAAGATACAGCACCTCAAAGACCGCAAAAGATGAGAATGCGGGTCTTTTGTTTACGAGCGGCAGCCGTCTATCCATGCGCTATGGCGCTCTATGCGATGTGGAGGCTACCCCCCGACTCCTGTCTCAGACCATTAGAGGGTCTGAGCCTTTTTTATCGCCTGCGCCCTTTCATGCTCGGACAGGAACGCGTCTGATTCAGGGTAGAGTATATGCTCTTCCTTCATGTTGTGGTCTGCGAGGATGTTGTAGAGCGCTATGGTGGCGTTTGCCGCTACCGAGGCGTCTTTTGCGGTTGTCGCGCCTGTGATCTTGTCAAGGAGTTCTTTTATCTCGGTATGCTCCATCTTCATGACAAAAGTAGGGCCGGCATCTGTCATACCCGTCTTTTCCTCGAACGCCGGAAAGAGTATCTCCTCTTCGGCCTTTATGTGCCTTCTAAGGCCCAGAGAAAACTCGGAAAAGGCGGTAGAGGCATCATCCCACCTGCCGTCCTTGAGCGCCCCCTGGAACCTCCCGAATATCGAATCGAGCCTCGCGTGGTCTGTCTGGAGAAAATCGGTTATCGTCCTGTCAGGGCCCGGCTCCTGCCTCCTCGCTATCTGGACCCTCCATGCCAGCGGCCCTTGCTCAAGCGGCCACCATTCGAACTCCCCGTCGTGCTCGTTTTGAAATTGATAGAGAAGCGGCTTGGGGTCGTGGTCGTTTACCAGCACAAAAGCCTCGCCCGGCCCAAGCGCCTTAAAGGTATTGAATATCTGCGGATGCCTGTCTTTTGGGACCATCTCCCTAACATCGAGTATATTTACCATCCTGCGCGCCTCCTGCCTCTATTATTACTAACAGCTTATATGATTTTGCGTCAACATTCGAATTAATACCATGATAAAAATCAACTATCGGATGCCATGCGGCCTTGTACTGCCCGGCGTATGCACCGGTTATCAGACGCGCCTGGCCCTGACGACTTTTTCTTGCCGCTACCCCTTCCCTTGCGCCTTTTCCATCATCACAAGAGACCACGTATCCTCTCCCCTGTCACGGCGCAGTATCTAGCCGTAACCGTCATCCGCCAACAGCTCGAAGTAATCATATCTCTCGCCATACCACCTGTCGCAGACCTCCAGGACCGCAAATGACCTCTCGCCTATGGAAAACGACAAGAGGTGCGCATCATTACCTATCAGGGCGCATCTATCGACTTTTACGGCTATATCCGCCATAACCCTTTCCCTTTCAGATGAAAGTCCTGATGCCTGGCAGACCATTCAAGCTGAAAGCATACATCAAAAACAAGCTCGGCGCTTTTTTAAACAATATTTCAATCGATACCGGCAGCAAAACTGCCGGAGATATAAAAACGGACCCACAGGGATTTTCAACAAGGCAAAGAGCGGTAAACATATAAGCCTGGAGCTACTCATGGACTGACATTCCCGAGGAAAAAAGAGTTGCTTATTATTTTGATATAGTATTATAATACTTGAGATTTTTGCGGTTTTTTAAAATCTCAAACAAGTACTCGCCGCGATCTATCCGCCCTGGATGCAGGGTACGGCGAGCTATAAAAAAACAGTGCCTTGCCGTAGCCCCCCTCCATTGATGGCGGGGGGTTATACGGCTTCTTACTAAACCTGCGCCGGACGCTTGTAAATGCATAAGATCCTCTACATCACATCAAGGTCTGACTACGGCGGCGGACCTGAGCATATACACCAGCTCATTAAGAGGCTCTCTTCGAGGTTCCGGATATTCATCGCCTCTCCGAAAGACGAACCATACTACGCCCGTTTCAAGGACCACGGCGAGTGCATAGAGATACCGCACAGGAGGTTCTCCAGGACCCATCTCATCTGCCTCGTCAGGCTGATAAAGCAGGAAGGGATCGACCTGATACACTCTCACGGCAAGGGGGCAGGCGTATACTCAAGGATGCTCGGCGTGATCTGCAGGAAGCCGGTAGTGCATACCTTCCACGGGTTCCATTACTCGCAATTAA
Organism: Deltaproteobacteria bacterium; assembly: GCA_038043525.1. Classification (GTDB taxonomy): domain Bacteria; phylum Desulfobacterota; class GWC2-55-46; order GWC2-55-46; family GWC2-55-46; genus JBBTBW01. The sequence goes on from JBBTBW010000011.1 coordinate 100,509, forward strand.
GGCCCGTATCAAGGCTTTTAAACCTCGGCGCTGAGAAGCTCCTTGGCAGGTTCACGGACCTCTACATAGCAGTATCCGAGTCGGAAAGGGACGCGTGCGCAAAGACCGGCCTTTTCGATATGAACAAGGTCGTTGTAATACCTAACGGGGTTGAAGTCCCTCTGTTTAAGCAGAAAAAGCCGACAAACAGGTTCAGGATAATAACCGTCGCCAGGCTCTCTCCGATAAAGGGCGTTGACATAATAGTCGATATAGCAAGGGAGCTTGGCTCTATAGCTGACGGATACGAGATACTGATAGTCGGCGACGGCCCCGAGAGGCCCTCGCTTGAGAAGAAGGCACAGGGCCTTGAAAATATAAGATTTCTCGGTTTCAGGACAGACGTCCCTGAGCTGCTTGACTCATCCGACGTATTCCTTTCGGCCTCAAGGGGCGAAGGGATGCCATTATCCCTGCTCGAAGCTATGGCAAGGGCGCTGCCTGTCGTAGCCTCGGACGTCATGGGCAACAGAGACCTTGTCGGCAACGGGACGACTGGCTTCCTCTTCGATATAAAGAGACCTGCAGAGGCCGCCGAAAAGATAGCCCTACTGATAAAAGACCGCAGGCTCTACGGCCGCCTCTCGAAAAACGCATACGAGGCCGCCTCTTCCGAGCACTCAGTCGAGAAGATGTGCGACAAGACAGCCCTGGCGTACAAAGCGGTCCTCGACGCCGTGCAAAGAAGATCAGGAAAGCGAAAGGCGCTCAGAGAAAGGCCTGCCTGAAAAGCGGACGCTCTCAGACGAGAACATACACAGACCGATCATAAGGGATATCCAAGGACAGATAATGGAACTGGAAGGCAAAAAGATACTTGTGACAGGCGCGGACGGGTTCATCGGCTCGCACCTTACTGAAACGCTCGTCAGAAGAGGGTTTGACGTGCGCGCCTTCGTCTACTATAACTCATTTAACTCATGGGGCTGGCTCGACCGGTCAGCAACTGATGTGCAAAGGTCTTTAGACGTCTTCGCAGGCGACATAAGGGACCCTCACGGCGTCAGAGCCGCTATGAAGGGATGCGCGGTCGTTTTCCACCTTGCCGCCCTCATAGCCATCCCGTACTCGTACCACTCCCCTGACACGTACGTCGATACGAACATCAAAGGGACTTTGAACGTCGTTCAGGCGGCAAAAGACCTCAATGTCGAGAAGGTCGTACATACCTCGACAAGCGAGGTCTACGGCACGGCCCGTTTCGTACCTATAACCGAAGAGCACCCCCTCCAAGGGCAGTCCCCGTATTCCGCGTCCAAGATCGGGGCCGACCAGATCGCGCTCTCTTTTTACAGCTCATTCGATACGCCTGTGGCAGTTCTCAGGCCATTTAACACATACGGGCCGCGCCAATCGAACCGCGCCGTCATACCTGCGGTCATAACGCAGATGGCAAGCGGCAAAAAAAAGCTGAAGCTCGGCGCGCTACACCCTACAAGGGACTTCAGCTACGTCGCTGATACGGTTGAAAGCTTCATCGCTACGGCCGAATCCGACCTCTCTACCGGAACAGTCATAAACGGCGGGAGCAACTTCGAGATATCGATCGGAGATACCGTAAAAATGATAGCGGAAATAATGGGAACGGAGATCGAGATAGAGACTGACTCTGTCCGCCTGCGCCCTGAGAAAAGCGAGGTCGAGAGGCTCTGGGCGGATAACTCCAAGGCGAAGCGGCTTCTCAACTGGGAGCCGAAGTACGGCGGCAAGGCAGGGTTCAGGCGCGGCCTTAAAGAGACGATAGACTGGTTCACAAAGCCTGAAAACCTCAGGTCGTACAAGGCTGACATATACAACATCTGAAACGCCGTCCGCACCCACTGAAGATTCGGATTTGGGGGAACAGTCGGCGCATCTTGCTACAAAGGAGTCTATTGATGCTCAAAGGCAAGTCCATACTCGTCACCGGCGGCACCGGTTCGTTCGGAAAAAAATTCATTGAGACGCTTCTTCGTGACCACCCCGGCATAGAAAGGCTCGTCATCTATTCCCGCGACGAACTCAAACAGTTCGAAATGGAGCAGGTCTTCTCCGTAAGCAGGCACCCTCAGCTCCGCTACTTCATAGGGGACGTCCGGGACAAGGAGAGGCTGATGCGCGCGATGGAAGGGATCGACATAGTCGTCCATTCGGCCGCGCTCAAGCAGGTCCCTGCCGCGGAATATAACCCGTTCGAGGCTGTAAAGACGAACATACTCGGGGCACAAAACATCATCGAGGCATGCCTCGACCACAACATAAAAAAGATAGTGGCCCTGTCCACCGACAAGGCGGTAGCACCGATCAACCTCTACGGCGCTACAAAGCTCTGCTCGGATAAGCTCTTCGTCGCCGCAAACAACTTCAAGGGCAAGCGCGACCTGAAGATCTCGGTCGTACGCTACGGCAACGTGATGGGGAGCCGCGGAAGCGTTATCCCGTTCTTCATGAAGAAAAGGAGCGAGGGCGTCCTTCCGATAACAGACGTGAACATGACCAGGTTCAACATCACCCTTGAAGAGGGCGTCAAAGCCGTCATGTACGCGATAGACCAGATGTGGGGCGGGGAGATATTCATCCCGAAGATACCGAGCTACAAGATAACCGACGTGGCCGAGGCGATAGGCCCGGAGTGCCGCCAGGAGATAGTCGGCATCAGGCCCGGAGAAAAACTCCACGAGGAGATGATCACCGAGGCCGACTCTTTTAATACCGTCGAGTTCGACAGACACTTCGTTACCCTGCCTTCGACCCCGCTCTGGGATATCGACGAGTATGTAGAAGGCTTCGGCGGCAGGCCCTGCAAAGAGGGGTTCAAATATTGCAGCGGCACCAACACCGAGTGGCTCACAGTAGAACAGATAAGAGAGCTTATAAGGCTCCACGTCGACCCTGCGTTTAAGGCATGAAGATGAAGGGAGCCGATACCTTCATACCTTATGCGCGACAATCCGTCTCTGAAGAAGACATCAGCGCTGTGGTTAGCGTGCTCAGGTCAGACTGGCTGACGCAGGGGCCTGCCATCGTCGAGTTCGAAAGGTCGGTCGCTGACTATTGCGGGGCTAGCCACGCCGTAGCCGTAAACAGCGCGACCTCTGCACTCCATATAGCGTGCCTCGCCATCGGCCTCGGGCCAGGCGACACGCTCTGGACCTCTCCAAACACGTTCGTCGCCTCTGCCAACTGCGCCTTGTACTGCGGCGCCTCGGTCGACTTCGTCGACATAGACCCTGCGACAGGCAACATGAGCATCGACTCTCTCACCCGAAGGCTCGAAGAGGCGGAGAAACAAGGAAAGCTCCCAAAGGTCGTCATCCCTGTGCATTTTGCCGGACAGTCGTGCGAGATGGACCGGATAGCAATTCTTGCCAGACGCTACGGCTTCAAGGTGATCGAAGACGCCTCGCACGCAATCGGCGGCAGGTATCAGGATACAAAGATCGGGGCCTCGGCATTCTCGGATATGACAGTATTCAGCTTCCACCCTGTCAAGATCATCACCACAGGCGAAGGCGGGATGATCGTAACGAACAATAAAGACCTATACGACAGACTGACGCTCTTCAGGAGCCACGGCATAACCCGCGACCCTGCGATGATGGAAGGTGAGTCCCACGGGCCGTGGTATTACCAGCAGGTAGCGCTCGGCTTCAATTACCGGATAACAGACATACAGGCTGCGCTCGGAAGAAGCCAGATGAACCGCCTTGACGAGTTCGTCACAAGGCGTAACCTCCTTGCAGACAGGTATGACAGGCTTTTAAAGGATATACCGCTGAGTCTGCCACTGAGGCGTCCTGAGGCTTATTCAGCCTGTCATCTTTATGTGGTGCGCCTGATGGACGGACAAGACCACCTTAGGGTATTTAACGAGCTTCGCGCAAACGGCATCGGGGTGAACCTCCACTACATTCCTGTCCATGCTCATCCGTATTACAGAGGCCTCGGGTTCAAAGACGGCGCTTTCCCTGAGGCTGAACGCCATTACAGGGAGGCTATCAGCCTGCCTATGTACTTTAGTCTTACCGATGCCGAGCAGGACCGCGTCGTAGAAACGCTCGGTAATATATTGAGATGAAGATAGGGCTCGGCACTGTACAGTTCGGGCTTGATTACGGGGTCTCCAACAAAAGCGGCAAGACGCCCGTCGAAGAGGTCAGAAGGATCATAGAGGCGGCGGCCCAAAACAACGTCAGGGTGATAGATACAGCGGCACTCTACGGAACGAGCGAGGACGCACTCGGCATGGCGCTACCCGCAGGCCACGGTTTTGATATAGTCACAAAGACGATCAAGTTCAGTAAAGTGACGATAGGGGTTGATGACGCAGCCTCTCTGGAATCAGCCTTTGCAAGATCTCTCTCAAGGCTCAAGGCGTCGTCTGTGTACGGCCTCCTTATACACGACGCCGATGATCTCTTAAAGGAGGGCGGCGGCAGGCTCTTCGAAAAGATGGTCGAGCTGAAAGAGGCGGGGCTCGTCAAAAAAATTGGCGCGTCGGTCTACACGGCAGGCCAAATTGACAGGCTGCTCTCAGGACCTCCGATAGATCTGGTGCAACTGCCTGTAAACGTCCTTGACCAGCGCCTGATCAGGAGCGGACATCTTGCTAAACTCAGATCAGCCGACGTAGAGGTGCATGGCCGCTCAGCATTCCTTCAGGGTCTGCTCCTCATGGACCCGGACGGACTTGCGCCTTTCTTTGAGCCTATCAAGGAACACCTTAGGCGATATCACGGCTTCCTTGAAGGAGCGGGCATCTCTCCGGTACACGGGGCCATCGGCTTTGTGACAGGGATTGACGAGGTAGATACGGTGGTATGCGGGGTCGAGACGAAAGACCAGCTCCTCGGTATATTGAAGGCAAGGCCGCTATCATCACCGGCATTCGACGCCTTTGCGGTCTCAGACGAGAGTATGCTAAACCCTGCTAAATGGACGATATAACAGCCGGATCTTTCGGTTTTACAGATTTGCGCACCTGGAGCGCGCCATCTCGAAGGCAAAAATATCCGGTCTCCCGGCAAGAGGTGTGATGATGGTACTCGCGATTCTCCAGGCAAGGATGTCTTCGACAAGGCTCCCGAACAAGGTAGCAAAGCCCATCTTGGGCCAACCTATGATACTGAGGCAGGTGGAGCGCATAAAGCGCTCGAAAAAGATAGACCGCCTCATACTTGCGACAAGCACAAATAAGTCTGATGACGTGCTCGCTGACCTTTGCGAACAGAACAATATCGAGTGCTTCAGGGGCAGCCTCGATGACGTGCTCGACAGGTTCTATCAGGGCGCAAGACAGATAAATCCTGACCATGTTGTGCGCCTTACAGGAGACTGCCCGCTTACAGATCCGGCGCTTATAGACGACATCATCGCCTTCCACATTGACGGCAGTTTCGATTATACCTCCAACGCGCTTGAGCCGTCCTTTCCTGACGGCCTTGACGTTGAGGTAATGACGCTTGGTTGCCTGAAACAAGCTTGGGAAGAGGCCTCGCTACCGTCCCAGCGCGAGCATGTCTCGCTCTTTATCTATCAACAGCCCGAGAGGTTCAAGATAGGCATCTACAGGAACGATACAGACCAATCAAACCTCAGATGGACGGTCGATGATCAAGCCGACTTTGTACATGTCACTGCGATATACGAAGCCTTATACAACGACAACCCGGAGTTCGACCGCCACGACATACTCGCCCTTCTGGAGAAGCATCCTGAGCTTGATATGAGGCATGTCCAGTGCGCCAGGAACGAAGGGCTCGAAAAGTCGCTACGGGAAGACCCGAGATAAAACAACAGGAGAGGCCCCCAATGTCAATAAGGTACAAACGCTCGGAAGAGATGCTTGAGAGGGCTTTAAAGTCGATACCGTTAGGCTCTCAGACATTCAGCAAGAGCAAGACCCAGTACCCCTTGGGCGTCTCTCCGTACTTTATAACAAAGGGGGTGGGGAGCCGCGTCTGGGACATCGACGGCAACGAGTACATAGACTTCATAAACTCGCTGGCCGCGATAACCCTGGGATACAACGACCCTGACGTCACCTCAGCAGTCAGGAATCAACTCGACGACGGGATAATATTTTCGCTCCCGCACCCGATAGAGACCGAGGTGGCGGAAAAGCTGATCGAGATGGTCCCATGCGCAGAGATGGTCAGGTTCGGCAAGAACGGCTCTGACGCCACGTCAGGGGCGATAAGGCTCGCAAGGGCGTATACCGGCAGGGACCATGTAGCTGTCTGCGGATACCACGGGTGGCAGGACTGGTACATAGGCTCGACAGGGCGCAACCTCGGGGTGCCTGTTGCCACGAAGCGGCTCACCCACACCTTTAACTACAACGACATCGACTCGCTCCACGCTATATTCAAGAGGTGCCGCGGAAGCGTCGCGGCCATCATAATGGAGCCGATGAACGTCGTCGAGCCTGAAAACGGTTTTTTAGAAAGCGTCCGGGAGCTCGCCCACAAGAACGGCGCGCTATTCATATTCGACGAGACTGTCACAGGCTTCAGGTTCGCAAACGGCGGGGCGCAGGAGTACTTCAATGTGGTCCCTGACCTTGCCACATTCGGCAAGGGCCTCGCGAACGGCTACCCTGTTTCAGCGGTAGCAGGAAGGGCGGATATAATGAAGCTCATGGAGGAGGTATTTTTCTCTTTCACATTCGGAGGGGAGACGCTATCCCTTACAGCGGCCCTGGCCACCATGAAAAAGATGGAGAGAGAACCTGTCATAGAGACGATATGGAGGCAAGGGGCAAAGGCCAAAAGATCCCTGACAGCTATGATAGAAAAGCACGGGCTCTCAGAAGTACTGTCCGTAAAAGGGAAGGACTGCTGGTCTTTCCTGATATTCAAAGATACTGAGGTCTATTCACAGTGGGAGATAAAGACCCTATTCCTGCAAGAGATGTTCGCGCAAGGGATACTCACTATAGGGACCCACAATATGAGCTACGCTCACACAGACGCGGACCTTGAAAGACTGGCTTTGGCGTATGATAACGCCTTCGGCGTCATCAAAGAAGTCCTCACAGACAAGACGCTTGATAAACGCCTCAATACAAAACCGCTCGTGCCTCTGTTCAAGGTAAGATGAAGGTCGTTATCCGGGCCGACGCCTCCGCTCAAATTGGTTCCGGCCATATTATGCGGTGCCTGACCCTTGCAAAGGGTCTTGCAGGCATTGGCGCTAAAGTATCTTTCGTATGCAGGGAACTGCCCGGCAACATCTGCGGCCTTATCGAGGCCAAGGGCTTCAAGGTCTATCTCCTGCCATATCAAGAGACGGAGCTTGAAGTAGCGAGCGGGACAAAAACATACGAACAGTGGCTCGGTGCAAGCAAGGAGAAAGACGCAAAAGAAACGGCTGGGATAATTGCTAGCCTGCCGAGGCCTGACTGGCTTGTCATAGACCATTATGCGATCGACATCGTATGGGAAGCTCTGCTGAGGCCTCTTACAAAACGCATCATGGTGATAGACGACCTCGCCGACCGGAGCCATGACTGCGATATACTGCTCGACCAGAACCTCTTTGAAAGGCCGGAGGGACGCTACGACAAGCTGGTTGATGAACGTTGCAAGATGCTCCTCGGTCCTAAGTTCATGCTTCTAAGGCCTGAGTTCATAGAGGCGAGAAAAACGAGACGCATACGCTCAGGCCGGATAGAGCGCGTACTTGTTTTTTTCGGCGGGAGCGACCCGACGAATGAGACAACAAAGACGCTTAAGGCACTGAGAGATCCGGTCTTCAAGGATATCAAGATCGACGTTGTGGTCGGAGGGTCAAACGTACGCAAAGATGATATCAAGGGACTCTGCTCAGGCATGGCTAACGTCAGTTTTTACTGCCAGACAGACTTGATGTGCGACCTCATGTCAAAGGCCGACCTTGCGATAGGCGCATGCGGCACTACAGCGTGGGAGAGGTGCTCTATGGGGCTGCCTGCTATCGTACTAGTCACAGCAGAAAACCAGGCTGAGATAGCGGCAAACCTTGACAGGCTCGGCACGATTGTGAACCTCGGCAGGACAGAAGACGCAGGCGAAGGCGACATTTCAAAGAAGCTCTTGGAACTGATGCACAGCCCGGAAAAACTGAAAGCCATCTCTCTTAATGCCGGACAGATAACCGACGGGTCAGGCACAGATGAGGTCGTCAAAGAGATGCGCGATAACGTCTTTTTGCGGGATTAGCCGCCGACGCGCTTCATGATTTTAATACGACTGAATAACGCATGGTCTATATGACTCCCGAATACGAAAAAACAGAAGCAGTGACGATAAGCCTGAGATATGCTGACGGGTCAGACATGGCTGACCTCCTCGAATGGAGGAACCACCCTGATACAAGGAAGTCATCGTTCAATACGGATGCGATAACGCCTGAGGCTCACGAGGCATGGTTCAAAAAAAAACTTGCATCAACGGACACTGTCATATACATAGCCATATCAGGGACTGACAAACTCGGGACGATAAGGTTTGAAGATAACGGCGAGACCATAAAGACGAGCGTCATGCTCAACCCGTCTTTTTTCGGACAAGGGCTCGGGGCGAAGGTAGTCGCTATCGGAACGGAAAAATACCTGAGAGAAAAAAGTCCGGCGAACCCGATAATCGCAGAGATAAAAACTGATAACACCGCCTCGCTCAAGGCCTTTGCAAAGGCAGGCTTCAAAGAGAGTTTCGTGACGCTTATTTATGAAGACAAAGGAAAGAAAAATGTTACGTGACCCGATAATGATTGGAAGCAGAGAGGTAGGCAGTACAGTAGCGCCGTTCATCATAGCCGAGATGTCCGGCAACCACAACCAGTCGCTCGGTAGGGCCCTTGAGATAGTCGAGGCCGCCGCAAAGGCAGGCGCTCACGCGGTAAAGCTCCAGACCTACACGGCAGAGACGATAACGATGGACTCTGTGCAGGAGTCGTTCCGGATAAACGACCCCAATAGCCTTTGGGACGGGTCTTCGCTTTTTGAGCTATACAAAAAGGCGTATACCCCGTGGGAATGGCACAGGCCGATTTTTGATCTCTGCAGGAAGCTCGGGGTAATATGCTTTTCCTCGCCGTTTGACGAGACAGCGGTTGATTTTCTGGAGACTCTCGACGCGCCGGCTTATAAGATAGCGTCATTTGAGAACAACCACCTGCCGCTTATCCGAAAGGCCGCATCAACCAGAAAGCCTTTGATAATATCGAGCGGCATGGCAACAATTGCCGAGCTTGACGAGGCGGTATCAACCGCAAGAGAAGCCGGTTGCTCTGACCTGATACTTTTAAAATGCACCAGCTCGTACCCTGCTACACCAGAGAATACCAACATCACTACTATCCCGCACATGAGAGAGCTGTTTAAGACTCAGGTCGGCCTGTCAGACCATACGATGGGCATCGGCGTTTCAATTGCGAGTGTTGCTCTCGGGGCGACGGTCATAGAGAAGCACTTCACGTTAAAGAGAGCCGACGGAGGCGTTGATTCAGCCTTTTCAATGGAGCCGGAAGAGATGAAGATGCTTGTCACGGAGACTGAGCGTGCGTGGCAGTCGATCGGAGAGGTATCCTACGGGCCTGTCGGCAACGAAAAAGCCTCTTTGAAGTTTAAGCGCTCGATATATATCGCCGAGGACATGTCCGCTGGCGATAAGTTCACAGAGACCAACCTGCGCGTAATACGCCCGGGTTTTGGCCTGCCTCCGAAATACTACGATCTGCTCATCGGCAAAGAGGTGAAGAAAGACGTTAAAAGCGGAACGCCTCTTACCTGGGAGCTTTTGATATAAGAGATGGAAGGAGCAGGCTCAGATGATACCGGCCGGGTCTTTCTTGCCACTACGGCCCTTGAGGAGTTCTGGGACAGATCGAAGGAGATGGTCTTTCTTGGCCCGTGGTGCAGGCTATACAGCCGCGCCTCTTTCAATGAGGAGCTTGGTGGAGATGTAATCAAGAGCCCATGGGACGATAGAGACAAGCTCTTTGAGGCCTGCAAATACGTAAATAGCCTCTACGAGCGTGTACTGCCTGCCCTTGCAACTCAACTAAACTCGATGCACGGCGTCGAGCAAGGAGAGCGCTACTGGCGCATACTGCTCGGCCCCTGGCTTATATACTACATACCGGCGGTATACGACAGGTACGTAACCCTTCTTGGCGCGTTTGAAAGATACCCCGGCCTTACTACAACCGTTCTATCCGAAGAATCATACGTGACCCCGGCGGACACACTTGAATTCGTGCAGCTCCTCAAAGACGACCCATACAACCTGCAGATATACAGCCGGATACTCAAGCTCTCAGGCAGGGCGTTTCCGCAAAGAAAGGAAGATATAAAATCTGTACGATTCATTATCCGGGAGAAAGGAGTTAGAGCCGGGATCAAGAGGCTCGCCTCAGGCGGATTGCTGGCGCTTGGCAAGGCGACAGCAAGCAGGCGGCTTGTCATCCTCAAGAACTCATATTTTTCGAATGAAATAGAGGCGGCCATAACATTAAAGACCTTTGGCAAGGCATGGCCTATAAAAGGCGATTTATTCGAGTTGCCTGAGTTACATATTGACAACAACGCCAGAGAAGCCATGCGCAATGCACTTTCAAAAGGAAGAGACGGCTTCGAGCTGATGCTCGCTTCGATGATACCCTCAGACATGCCAAAGGCGTTTATCGAAGGGTTCGACCTTATCAAAAACGCGGCTGAAAAGACCCATCCGCCAAAACCTATGGCCATATTCAGCTCAGGCGCATGGTATTATGACGAACCGTTCAAGCAGTGGGCGGCAGGATCAACTGAATCAGGCACTGCGCTACTTGGCATGCAGCACGGCGGCAATTACGGATCCCTCGCCTTTCACCCGAGCGAGGACCACGAGATAGCGATAACAGACCGGTACTACACCTGGGGATGGGATAGGATCGTCCCTGCGGGAAAGACCTTTCCGAGGCCTGCTACCAAGCTCTCAGGCAGAAGGCCCTTTGGGGCTGACAACTCGAAGGAAGGCATTTTATTCGCGGCAACCGCCTTGCATAGATACCTCTTCCAGTTCCCCTCTCACCCGGGGCGGTTCGTCGATTATCTCTCCTGGCAGGCAAGGTTCGCTTCCGCTCTGCCGCAAGGGTTGAAGTCAAAGACTCGCGGACGTCTTCACAAGGCTGATAACGGCTGGTCAATTGCAGAACGCTGGAAGGCCATATGCCCTGAGGCTATGATAGAGAGCTGGGAGAGACCTTTCATGGCGTCTCTCGAAGCATGCAGGCTCTATGTATGCGACCATCTCTCTACAACCTTTATCGAGGCGCTTTCAGCTAACAAGCCGACGATACTCTTCTGGGACCCTGACGCAAACGAGCTGAGGCCTGAGGCACGGCCGTATTACGATAGGCTCTTCGAGGCCGGCATACTCCACTATTCGCCGGAAGCGGCGGCAGGGACGATAGTCGCCGCGTACGATGATGTGGAAAAATGGTGGAACTCACCGATCCGGCAAGAAGCAAGACGAGCCTTCTGCAACAGGTTTGCTTTGACCTCAAAAGATGCCGTAAAAGAATGGGCTGACGAGTTCAACCGCATGACAAAAAACAATCTGTCAGCCAGCAGACCGACCGTACATGACCGATGAGACCTCGATGCTGAACTCTAAATCGATAAAGACGAGGTTCCTCCTCTCGGTCGCATCCAATACGGCAAGGGCAGGTATCAACTTCCTGAGCGGGCTTCTGGTCGCGCGCGCACTGAGTCCGGCAGGCTACGGGGACCTGACGTTCCTTCTTGTCAGCTTCTCGGCCATACGCACGCTCCTTGACATGGGCAGCTCAAACGCGTTTTACACCTTCATATCGGCCGAGCGCAAAGGGCCGAGGTTTTACGTATTCTATGGCGGCTGGCTCGCCATCCAGTTTACGATTGTGGCGGCCCTTGTCGCCGTGATCATGCCTCAGGAATTGATTGCCAAAGTCTGGCTCGACCATGATCGCACCACAATACTGCTCGCCTTTGGCGCCACATTCATGCAACAGCAGGTCTGGCAGATGATAACCCAGATCGGAGAAGCGGCGAGAAAGACGGTGCGCACGCAGACTATCAACATGGCAGTCGGCATCGTTCACTTCGCTCTTATAGCGTTCTTTTTTATTGCAGGCAGGCTCTCGGTAGAGCTTATATTTTTCATTATCATCATCGAATATCTCCTTGCGGCCGCGTGGGCCTCCCGGTTTTTGCGCCATACCGAGGCTGACGATAAGACAATACCGGCCGATCTCTCTTTTCCGGAGATGATGAAGGAGTACGGCCGCTACTGCAGGCCGCTGATACTGCTCTCCTGGATAGGCTTCGCGTATAACTTCGCCGACGGATGGCTTCTGCAGAGGTTCGGAGGCGCCGGCCAGCAGGGTTTCTACCAGATAGCATCGCAATTCGCAGGCGTAAGCCTCATAGCGACGACCTCTATCCTCAACATACTCTGGAAAGAGGTCGCAGAAGCCCACGGCCGGGGAGATACGGCGCGGACTGCCGAGCTTTACCGCAAGGTCAACCACGGCCTCCTGATGTTCGGCGCGGTATTATCAGGGCTTCTGATACCCTGGACCCATGAGATAGTGAAGATATCTCTCGGAGAGGCATACCTCATGGCCGCGCCTGTCATGATGGTCATGTTCTTATACCCGATACACCAGTCGATGGGACAGGTCGGCGGAACGATGCTCTTGGCAAGCGGCAGGACCTCCGCGTACATGATCATCAGCGGGTGCTTCATGCTGATAAGCCTGCCTGTATCATACATCATCCAGGCGCCGCCCGAAGCAGTGCCTTTTCCCGGGTTCGGCCTCGGTGCCGAAGGCATGGCCTTAAAAACGGTTGTTTTAAACGTAGTCTCTGTAAACGTGCAGGCATGGATAGTCGCCCGTTATTGCGGTATAAAATATGACTGGTTCTATCAGATTGTTGCGGTAAGCGGCGTAGTGGCGATAGGCTACGCGTCAAGGCTCTTTTCGGGGATCTTTTTTGACCTCGCAGGCATTACCGGCGTAGCAGACATGATAGCGCCATTCCTGTTTTCCATTGTTGCGTACATTGCAGGGGTCTTTATACTGATATGGGCTATGCCGTGGCTGGCAGGAATCGAACGCTCAGATATAACAAACGCCATAAAAAAGATCAGTCCTTTTCATATATAGAGTGTCTCAGGCAGGAGCGGGCTTCTAAATCGTAAGAGCTTAATAGAGATACCAGAAACCTTTAACAAGAGAGCGAGACATGCAGGCGATAATACTTGCGGGCGGCAAAGGCACAAGACTCAAACCGTACACAATCAGCTTTCCTAAACCACTTGTACCTATAGGAGATTATCCGATCCTCGAGATAATAATCCGCCAGCTCGTCTCATTCGGCTTTGACAGGGTGACGATCTCGACCGGGCATCTCGCCGAGCTGATAGAGGCGTACTTCGGGGACGGGAGCAGGTGGGGCGTTAAGATCGAGTATGTGCGCGAGTACATCCCGCTTAATACTGCCGGAGCTCTGAAGCTTGTTAAGGGGTGCGAGGATAACTTCCTCGTCATGAACGGCGACGTGCTTACGACGCTCGACTACGGCAAGCTCCTTGAATTGCACACAAAAAAAGGAGTGCAGGCGACTATTGCCGCAAAGACCCGTGAATCGAAGATAGACTTCGGGGTGCTGAAACTCGACGAAGAGGACTTTCTCTCAGAGTATATTGAAAAGCCTGTCTACACCTTCTCGGTCTCCATGGGCGTTTACGTACTTTCAAGAGAGGTTCAAAACCTTATAAAGGACGGCGAATCGATAGGGATGCCTGACCTGCTCCTTCGCCTCAAAGATTCCGGTGAGAAGGTCTACTGCCACAGGAGCGACTGCTACTGGCTCGACATTGGCAGGATTGACGATTATGAAAAGGCCCAGGAGGAGTTCGAGGCGAAAAAGCATATCTTCCTCAAGGACGCTTGATCGCAAAACCGTTTTCATCCGGCGGTTTTAGTGCTTTATTTCAACCGGGATTTTATATATCCTGTACCCTGCTGACAGGCGCACTGACGGGCCTCCTGAGCGCGGACTCTTAGCGCGTGCAACTACGCCTGAATGCGCCAGCATTACACGTCAAGGGTTGTTACGAACATTGCCACACAGAGGGCTTTATCTTTGAGAGACTCTACTATACTGATAACAGGTGCCGACGGCTACATAGGACATAACCTTTGCGCGCTCCTTAAAGAGACGGCCTCTGATGGACGCATCGTCGGCGTAGACCGCAAGGGCGCCTCAGCCGGGGCTCTCTGCATAAACCTCCTTGAAAAAAAAGACGTTGCTGATCTCATTGGCGAATTGCGTCCTGATTACATATTCCACCTTGCAGGCGTCATCTATTCAAAGGATTGGGAGGCCCATTACAAGGGCAACGTTGAGACGACTATCCATATATTCGAGGCGGTCAAAGGAAGCGGCCTGAAGACAAGGGTCATAATCCCAGGTTCTGCCGCCGAGTACGGACGCATATCAGCAGACGACCTTCCGATAACAGAGAGACAGACGCCGAACCCGGTCTCCCCTTATGGCGTCGCGAAGGTCTGGCAGACTACTGTTACGAGGTATTACGCCACGAACGGGGTCGATGCATTGACAGGCAGGATTTTCAACGTGATCGGCAAGGGGATGCCTGAGGGGCTTTCGATCGGCGCCTTTGCCGGACAGCTCAAAAAGATAAAAGACGGCGAACTGCCGCCGAAGCTGACGGTCGGCAACCTCAAACCAAGGCGCGACTTTATCGATGTCATTGATGTCTGCAATGGACTCATTGCATTGGCTGAAAAAGGTAAGCGCGGCGAGATCTACAATATATGCTCCGGCAAGTCCGTCTCGATAGAAGAGGTCTTGACGAGGATGATAAAAACCTCCGGGCTCGATATCCAGGTCGTATCCGATCCCGCGAGGCGCAAGGACGCTGATATTGAGGACATCTTCGGGACGCATGAGAAATTATCGGGCGATACTGGCTGGATGCCCGTTGTTCCGCTTGATTCAAGCATAGACAGTATCGTAAGGGATCTTTAGGCAACAGGGACTGATAATGGGTTTGACAGAGGTAGAGTTCTGGGAAGACTACTGGGCCGGTTGCAGACTCCCGGCCACGATCGACGAAGGCTTCTCGTTTGAGCGCTGCCTTGCTGCGGAGCTGAGAAGGAACCTCTCAGGGACCAAGGGAGAAGTTCTCGAGGTCGGGTGCGCCCCGGGAAAGTGGCTCGCCTTTGCGGCAAAAGAGATGGGGCTCAAGCCGAGCGGCATCGAATATACGCGGGCAGGCATGGCGGCCACCATCAAAAACCTCAAGATGCTCGGGGTCGAATACGGGGATATATGGGAAGGGGATTTTTTCAAACTAAAACCTTCCCGCCTCTTTGATGTAGTGATGTCATTCGGCTTCATAGAACACTTCGAGAATGTCGACGAAGTTGTAAGGCTTCACATGGATTGGCTCAGACCCGGAGGGATGCTTATCCTCGGAGTCCCGAATTTCAGGGGCGTCTACAGGCCTGTCCAAGCGATACTCGACAGAGAGATACTTGATAAGCATAACCTCAAGATAATGACGCCTGATTACTTCAGAGGGCTTGCCCAAAGGCACGGTTTGCTGATAAAATCCCTCGGCTATATCGGGTCTTTCGAGCCGGCGCTCCCGATGATCAAACCCGGCTCAGGCGGGGTAGCGAGGACGGCGATAAAGGGTGTACTTAAGATCTTGAGCCGCTTAAGGAGGCTTCAAATCTTCGACTCCATAAACAGCCGCTTCTTCAGCTCCTACATCCTCGCCGTCTATCAGAAAAAGGCTGAGAGTTGAAGACCCTTCTCGTATTTACCGAGAATTATTCGCGCGGCGGCGGCAACCGCTACATGATAGACGCCATAAACTCTCTCGCTGACAGATTCGAAGGCATTACGCTCGCCTGTAACGAGGGAGGCGTCTTCGAAGAGGACTTGAAGCGGCTTACGAAAAAAGTTGCCGTAAAAAAAGTCCATTTCATCACGAAGGCGCGGGTCTCAGCACTCCTCGCGCCATTGCCTACGGCGGTAAAGAAGCTGCTGCTTGGACCGCTGTTTTTGCTAGAGCCGCTCCCGTTCATCTACAATACGGTTGTCTTTACTTTTTACATAGCGGCGCTTCGCCCGACTGCAACGTTTGCATTTAACGGCGGATACCCTGCGGCGCGCGCTACCCTCGCGTTCGTAGTAGCCTCAAGGCTCGTAAAGGTTCCTACGGTCTTGTCTATAGTCAGCACCCCGGCTGTGCGGAAGCGGATATCAGCCTTCTACGAGGCCCTCATCGACAGGCTTGTATGGAATTCAGCAAGCGCTATCATTGTCAACGCCGAGGCGATCTCTAAAGAACTGCAGGATAAGAGAGGTACGCCCGGCGCAAAGGTCCATGTCGTTCATAACGGCCTTGAGAGAAAGTCACCGCTCCAGAGGAAAGAATCAACCGAAGGGACGTTTGTCATAGGCTGCGTCGCGCGCACCGACAGGGCAAAAGGCGTCATCTGCCTCTTCGAGGCGTTTATCAATCTTGCCAAACGGTACCCGCAGATAAGGCTGGTACTCGTCGGCAGAGGCGACGCTCAGGACGAACTCGAGAGGCGAAGAGAGGCCTCAGGCATCAAAGACCGTATAGAGTTGACTGGATTTTACAACGGCGACGTTGACGCGCTCCTGGCGTCTTTCGACCTTTATGTATTCCCCTCGTTCCAGGAAGGCTTCCCATACAGCATACTTGAAGCTATGCGTGCGGGATGCCCGATAGTCTCAACCAATGTCGGCGGCATACCGGAAGCGATAAGGGATTCGATAGAGGGGCTTCTTGTTGAACCAAACTCTGTCGCACAGCTTCAAGCCTCGATGGAACGGATGATACTCGATAAAGAACTGCGCGCAAGGCTTGGCAAAAGCGCGCTCAGGCGCTTTGAAAAAGACTTCGTGCTAACGGCCATGCATAAGCGCCTTGGCAAGGTCTTTAAAACTACTGTAGCGCAAAAGAGCTGACATACACAGGCAAGGAGAGATCCCCATGAAGGTAGCGATACTGTGCGGAGGCCAGGGCACACGCATAAGGGATGTCGCAGACGACATCCCGAAGCCGATGATACCGGTAGGCGGCTATCCGATACTCTGGCACATAATGAAGTACTACTCCAGATGGAACCACAACAAGTTCGTCTTGTGCCTCGGATACAAGGAGCAGGTCATCAAGGACTTTTTCCTTAACTACGAGGCGCACACGAGAGACTTTACTATCAGCCTCGGCCAGTCCAAATCCATCGCGTACCACAGCGCACATGACGAATCCGATTGGCAGATAACGATGGCCTCTACTGGGCTTCAGGCGATGACAGGGGCGCGCGTAAAAAGGGTCCGCCATTTTCTCGAAGGTGAAGAGAACTTCCTCCTTACCTACGGCGACGGTGTCGGAGATATCGACCTCGATGAGCTTGTGCGTTTTCATCTCTCACACGGAAAGATCCTGACGGTGACAGGCGTGAGGCCGCCGGGCAGGTTCGGTGAGCTGATGAGCGACCCATCCGGCCTCATAACAGAGTTCAATGAAAAGCCCCAGGCCACGGGAGGGCGCATCTCAGGAGGTTTTTTTGTATGCCGCAAGGAAATATTCGACTACCTTGATGACCGCGAAGACCTTGTATTTGAACAGGAACCTATGCGCGAACTTGTAAAAGACCGGCAGATGATGGTCTATGAGCATGACGGCTTCTGGCAGCCGATGGACACGTACCGCGATTATATCTACCTCAACGGGCTCTGCTCAAAGGGGCAGGCCCCGTGGAAGAAATGGTAACTTCATATCGCAACGTCTTTTATCCAAACAGTGCCGGAGACTCAGATGAAAAACTCTTTTGAAGGACTTTTTAAAGGCAGGCGCGTCCTTGTCACCGGCGATACCGGGTTTAAAGGCTCATGGCTCTCTCTCTGGCTCCACGAGCTTGGGGCCGAGGTCGTCGGCTTCGCCCTGCCGCCGGAGCGCGCAGACGACCACTTCAACCTCCTGTCCCTTGATAAGCTGATACGCCACATCGACGGCGACATACGGGATCTGCCCGCAGTAGAGCGCGCCTTCAAGGAGGCTCAGCCCGAGTTCCTATTTCACCTTGCGGCCCAGCCTCTTGTCAGGCTCTCTTATGATGAGCCGAAACTGACCTTCGATACGAACGTAGGCGGGTCTGTCAACATACTCGAAGCTGTTCGTAACACACCGACTCTTCGCTCTTTCATATACGTTACTTCGGATAAGTGCTACCGCAATAACGAATGGCCGTGGGGTTACAGGGAAAACGACGCGCTTGGCGGACACGACCCTTACAGCGCATCAAAGGCCGCGGCTGAGATCGTCTTTGCCTCATACATGAGCTCCTTCT
Organism: Deltaproteobacteria bacterium; assembly: GCA_038043525.1. GTDB lineage: Bacteria > Desulfobacterota > GWC2-55-46 > GWC2-55-46 > GWC2-55-46 > JBBTBW01. The sequence continues at coordinate 118,956 of JBBTBW010000011.1, forward strand.
TCTCAAGCCGGGCAGGGCTTGGAGGCGCAAGCGTCAGGGCAGGCAACGTCATCGGCGGCGGTGACTGGGCGGCTGACCGCATAGTCCCTGATTCCATCCGATTTTTACAGTCAAAGAAACCGATAACACTTCGCAACCCTCAATCAACCCGTCCGTGGCAACACGTACTTGAGCCGCTCTACGGCTATCTTCTGACAGCCTCGATGCTTTATAACGAACCGGCAAAGTTCTCAGGGCCGTGGAACTTCGGACCTGACACAGACTCGATACGCACCGTAGGCGAGCTTGCGCAAAAGATAATCGAGTGCTGGGGTAGCGGTTCGACAGAGGTCGCAGAAATCAAAAACGCCCCGCACGAGGCGCGGCTCTTGCACTTAAACTGCGACAAGGCGCGAAGCCTACTTGGCTGGCGTCCGAGGTGGGGCTTTGAACGCGCGATAGAAGAGACCGTAGGCTGGTACAAAGAGGTCTGCTCAGGTTCACCTGCGCTTGAGGTTTCCAGACGGCAGATAAAAGAGTACATGGAGGCATGAGATGATAGAAGGCGTTAAGATTACACCTCTAAAGCAGATACTCGATGAGCGCGGAAAGATCATGCACATGCTGAGGAACGACTCGCCCGGCTTTCAGGGTTTCGGGGAGATATATTTTTCCTGCGTCAATCCAGGTGCGATAAAGGCATGGCATATCCACAAACGCATGACACTGAACTACGCAGTGCCTCACGGCAACATAAAGTTCGTTCTCTTCGACGATCGCCCCGAGTCCCCGACAAAAGGTCAGTTGCAAGAGGTCTTTTTAGGCCCGGACAACTACCAGCTCGTCACAGTCCCGCCGATGGTCTGGAACGGCTTTAAGGGTATCGGCCTGCATACGGCAATAGTCGCCAACTGCGCTACTATACCGCACGACCCTGATGAGATAGACCGCCTCGACCCGTTCGACCCGTCGATCCCATACGACTGGGAGATCAAGCACAGATGACCGATACGGTCCTGATTACCGGCGGGCTCGGTTTCGTCGGCGGGCGGCTGGGACGCCACATCGCCGCCCATACGAATCTGAACGTGCGCCTATCCAGCCGGCGTGCAGGTACACCGAGACCAGTCTGGCTCAAGAGCGGTTCAGTCGTGGGGTTAGACCTCTATACAGGAGACGGACTCGAAGCGGCATGCAAAGGTGTCAGATACATCATCCATCTCGCGGCGATGAACGAGGTCGAAAGCATTGAAGACCCTGAGAAGGCGTTTATCATAAACAGCCTCGGCACGTTGAAGCTCCTTGGAGCCGCTGAGAGAGCGGGCGTTGAGCGTTTCATATATTTCTCTACCGCCCATGTCTACGGGGCGCCGCTTGCAGGCAGGATAACGGAGCTTACACTGCCGAGACCGGCTCATCCCTATGCGATCACCCACAAGGCCGCTGAAGACTTCGTCCTCGCCTCCCATGACAGGAAGAAGATCACAGGTATCGTCTTGAGGCTTTCAAATGGTTTTGGCGCGCCTGACGACCCGAATGTAAACCGCTGGATGCTCCTTGTCGCTGATCTGTGCAGGCAGGCTGTAACAACAGGCAGGCTCGTTTTGCGCTCATCAGGGCTTCAGCAGAGGGACTTCATCACGCTTGAAGACGTCTCAATGGCAACGACGCGCTTCCTTACTCTGCCTGCTGGCGCGTGCGATGACGGCCTCTTTAACCTCGGCGGCGAGTGCGCCATGAGCGTATTTGCCATGGCTGAGCGCATCTCCTCAAGATGCGCCGCTGTCCTCGGCTTTACCCCTGAGATCATACGGCCTGCGCCTAAAGCGGATGAGATCGCGGCTCCGCTCGATTTCCGCATCGACAAACTCAAGTCAAAGGGCTTTTCACTGGCCGGAGATATAGATTCCGAGCTTGACGCTACGCTGAGGCTCTGTAAGCAGGCCTTCGGCCACGCTCATGACAAAGGAGAGGCCTGAAATGTCTCTCCCTTCCAGCGACACCTTCGCCCCGGTCGTCTCTGTAATAGTACCCACCTACAACCGCCTCCGGTTACTGAAAGAGACCGTCTCATCGATACTTTCGCAGACATACACGGGCTTTGAACTTATCATCGTCGATAATATGTCTACTGACGGGACTGAGGCCTTCATAAAATCCATCGATGATAAACGGGTCAGATATTTCCGCAACCCGAATAACGGCGTGATCGCAGTAAACAGGAACCTTGGCATCAAAAATGCCAAAGGCAGTTTTATCGCGTTTTGCGACGACGACGACCTGTGGCTGAAAGATAAGCTTGAGACGCAGATAGAGTTCATGAGGTCAAACCCTGATACAGGGCTCTGTTTCGGCTATGCCGAGGACTTCGGGGCCTCATCTACTTCGGGACTTTTGCGCTTTTCAAAAAATGAATCTGACAGCATCAAAAGCTTTGAAAGCCTTTTCCTCGGGAATAAGATCGCGACCCTGACGGTCATGGTGCGCAAAGATTGCCTTGATGATGTGGGCCTCTTCGATGAGAACCCTGAGCTAATGGCGCTTGAGGACTATGACCTATGGCTGAGAGTAGCGCGGAGATACAGGATTGCCTGCGTGGGGCAGAAACTCGGCAGGTACCGGATACATCCAGCGAGTGTGAGCAGAAACGAGGTAGTAGAGAACAAGAAGCTTCTGAGGCTCTTTGAAAAATTCAGGGATAAGGGCTGGGTCAGCGGACGCCTTGCCAGACAGGTTGAATCTAATATCGACAGGATGATCGCAAACGCGATGCTCCTGCGCGGTGAGAAAAACTACAGAGGGTTATATCTGAGGTCAGCAGGACTTTGCCTGAATAAAAATACCGCCCTTGGATTGGGTCTGTGCCTTCTTCCAGCAAACATGGCCTCAGGGATCTTGAGACGTCTTAAAAGCTCGAAGAGAGAGAGACTTCACAAGACGGAGTGAGACGCAGCAGAAGCGGGGCCAGGTCAACTAAAAATCTTCTACACCCAAAAGCTTAATATTTTTCATTCCATTTCTTATATCAAGTTGAGCCGTTCCGCTCTTGGCTAAATTCAACAAATCTCTGGCTCTTATGGCAGAACATGGTACTCCTGTCGCTCTTGATGCTTCACTTAATTTGTAAGCTATGTTGCCTGAAAAACCACCGGCTACATATGAGCAGAACTCAAGTGAAATATCTCTTCCCCTCAACTCATCAAACTTATCAATTAGTTCTTTGTAATGTGGGATGTAGTTGCTAACTAATTTTGAATAATCTTCTGAAGATATTGCATATGATGGACTGGCTTTCGCATCTAAAATTGCACAGTTATTGTAATCATCCGCAACAATGAATACGTCAGCATATCCACCAACACCATTACGCAGTATTTGCCCTGTGTGTTTTGCGAAGAAATTGAATTTCTTATCCATCAAATCCTTCAGGGACTTCTCAAATGTAAGTGCAGTTGCAACACCACCTCTTGCCGAATCAAGAAAAGTTGATTCGTAATAATCAATTGCACTGTTTAGATGCGGCTCAATGACCTCTACAATTTCGTTTTTAGAAAAACCATAATTAGTTGCCATCGTATCAATAAAGTCATTTGGTAATTCAGTTATAATGTCATGACCACACAGGCTATAGAAACTTGATAGAATAATTCCAGCCTTCGCACCATTAGGATTGACGGCATCTTCATTTACAAGCCTCCTTGTATCTTTCCTCTTATTCCATGCCCCATACGCTCTTTGGAAAGACTCTTCAGTTGATTTGGTAATAAATGATTCTTTACGCTGAACAGCCGATTCATACAATTCACTCACATCATCATTGAACAGTATTCGTTGTTCACCAGATGAGCTGTCCTCATAAACTAGGCAACACGCTTTGAGATAATTTTTACAGGTGTTAGCAATGTCACGAATGTTTGCAAGGTCAAGTTCAAAATCAGAACGAGAGCGGGGAAGATAAATATCTTCAACAGAATTATCAATAATGCTTGTAAAAGTTGCACCATTCCTCAACCGGATAATTTTATCACGACAGATATCCAAACAGTCATGATTGTGTCCGTATATTACTGGGATAGATAGTTCTGCATTGCTCAAATAATTTATTTCTGGACAGTGTAATAGTTCTAAAACAAAGAGGAATGGTTTTACCTTCAACTGCGGATTGATTCTCACGTTTTGGAAGCGTGAGTATGCACTTGGATACTGATGGTCTAACAACATCTGTTGTAAAATTGGGAGGGGCGGTTTACCGTCTGCTAAATCTTTACCTGCGAGAGTTGGGAAAATACTCCCATCATCTCTGGAGAACAACAACCCGAGGCACTTTAATTGGCTCAAGTAGGTTCTCGGGCCTCCGCTATGAGGGTCGTACTGAACACCTCTACTTTTTAGTCCTGCATTTTCTAAAGCACTGCAAAATGAGTTTTGGATTCGCTGTTCCCAATCCCCTCGTTGAATAGCATGAATCATGAGAGCCTGTATTTGAGCCATTTTCCATGGATAAATAGATCGAATATTCCTTGGGAACATCCAGATTCTTCTATAGCCTTCTATATGGCACACCAAACCCATTGAATCCTCCGCTAGAAAATTATTCTATCAGCCCCTTCAAGTCTTTGGTGCTGTCATGGCTTAACTTCAAGTTAGGCTCAACTGAATCGTACTCAACTCCAGCTAAAGTCTTCAGAATTGACTCTGGACCTCCCCCGATTTAGTGGACACACCAAAAGGTTAGTGTTATAGGAATCTA
>JBBTBW010000012.1:0-177647 GCA_038043525.1 Deltaproteobacteria bacterium
AGCGAAAGGAGCCATACCCTAAAGGCGCACGGAAAGTGCAAAGCCAGAGTCAGACTGATATTTTTTACAAGGACCGCACCTAGATCATGCGGCGGGTGTGACCTGCCCTACCGCGAGGTCTGAAAGCGAAAGGAGCCATACCCAAAAGGCGCACAGAAGTGCAAAGCGGGAGTCAGAACGATATTTTTTGTAAATGGGTGCTGTCTTGTACTGCCGTTAAAAAATGAACCCAAAAGCGCACGACAGTGCGCAAAAGAACACAGGCTTGCGCCTAACCACTCTCGTTTCTTCTGAAATGACAGAGGCCCCGGTTTGACCGGGGCCTCTTAAACCTCATCTTCAATATGCGCAGAAGCTAACCCTGCCCGGCTATGATCCTGAGAGCGAGTTCAAGCGCCTCCTCTATCTTTTCCGGCGCTGTGCCTCCGGCCTGCGCAAGGTCGTCCTTGCCGCCACCCTTGCCTCCTACAACAGGGGCGATCGACTTTATGATCTCTCCTGCCTTGAACCTTGTTGTAAGGTCCCTTGTGACTGCCGCGAGTATAAGCGCCTTTTCTCCCTGCTCTACACCGAGCACCACGATGCCTGTACCGAGCTTTGCCCTTAAGGCGTCTGCCATCTCGCGAAGCGCCTTTGCGTCAGCCGCATCTACCTTAGAGGCAAGTACGCTTATTCCATTGACACTCTTCACCCGGCCAAGCATCCCTTCGGCCTGCCCGGCCTTGCTGGCCCCCTGGAGCCGCTCTATCTCCTTTTCAAGCGAGCGCTGGTTATCGATCAGCCTCTTGATCTTCTCGGGCACTGTGTGTCTCGGCGCCTTGAGCATAAAAGAGGCTTCCTTTAAGATGGCGTCGTTTTTAGCGACCATCTCAATGGCGCCTTCGCCTGTGACCGCTTCAAGCCTTCTAACGCCAGCCGCAACAGAAGACTCTCCGGTAATCTTTATAAGGCCTATGTCTCCAGTCCTGTTGGCGTGAGTGCCTCCGCAAAGCTCGGCGCTGACGCCTGCGACCTGGACCATCCTGACCGTATCGCCGTACTTCTCGTCGAAAAAGGCGAGGGCGCCCCTTTCTATCGCCTCTTTGTAAGGAAGCACGTCGGTCTTGACCTCTATGTTGGCTAGGACCGCTCTGTTAGCCTCTGTCTCGATCCTGCCGAGAGTATCATCATCGAGTGATTCAAAGTGCGTGAAGTCGAACCTGAGGCCGCGCGGGTCTACAAGTGATCCTGCCTGGCGGACATGTTCACCGATGACCCTCCTGAGTGTCGCATGGAGTATGTGCGTCGCCGTGTGGTTCCTTCTGGTGGCGTTTCTTTTCTCTATGTCAGGCACTAGCTCAGCTACGTCGTCAACCGAGACCGTCCCTTCAGTTACCTTGCAGTGGTGTACTGTAAGGCCGTCATGCTTTCTGGTGTCGAGGACCCGGACGCTGAAGCCCTTGCCGACTATAACGCCTGTATCCCCGGTCTGGCCGCCTGATTCTGCGTAGAAAGGCGTTTCACCGGTTATGATCTCGACCTTGTCAGATGGGTAGGCGTTCTCCGCGCTCGCGCCGTCTTTTACTATGAAGAGGATGCGCGAAGAGACGGCCTCCATGTGGTATCCTACAAATTCGGTCTTGAGCCCTTCGTTTGCGAGATTGGAGTAGAACCCTGCTCCTGCGACCTTTCCTTCGGCACCCTTCCATGCCTTGCGCGCCATCTTGCGCTGCTCATCCATGTATCCGGCAAATCCGTCTTCGTCGACAGTGAAGCCTTCTTTTCCGACTATGATCGCAGTGAGGTCCGCAGGGAAACCGAATGTGTCGTATAGCTTGAATACTATTTCTCCCGGGATGACCTGCTCGTTTTTCTCTTTGAGAAGGCGGACCTGCTCGTCAAGGAGCCCAAGGCCGCGGTCGAGAGTCTCAAGAAACCTCTCTTCCTCGCCTCTTGTGGCGCGCTCGATAAGGTCCTTTGCCCTTGTTATCTCCGGGAAGATTGCGCCCATTGACGCAATCACCCGCGCGTTGATCCTGTAAAGGAAAGGTTTGTCGAGCCCGAGGAGGCGGCCATGCCTTACAGCCCTTCTGATGATGCGTCTTAAGACGTATCCTCTGCCTTCGTTCGACGGCAGGACCCCGTCTGCCATGAGAAAGGTCGTCGCCCTCGCGTGGTCTGCTATGGCCTTTATCGAGACGTCCATTTCATGGTCTGCGCCGTACTTTCTCGATGACGCATCTTCTATTTCGTTTATTATCGGTGAGAACAGGTCGCTATCGTAGTTTGTCTTCTTGCCCTGCATCACGGCGGTGAGCCTTTCAAGGCCCATGCCTGTGTCTATACATGGCTTCGGCAAAGGGGTGAGCGTGCCGTCAGCGTCCCTGTTATACTGCATGAATACAAGGTTCCACAGCTCCAGGTACCTGTCGCAGTCACACCCGACGGCGCATGTCGGAGAGCCGCAGCCAGCTTCAGGTCCCTGGTCTATAAGTATCTCGGAGCACGGGCCGCACGGGCCTACGTCGCCCATCGACCAGAAGTTGTCCTTAGCTCCGAGCTTTATTATCCTCTCATCAGGAAGCCCTGAGACCTTTCTCCAGATAGCGCCGGCCTCGTCGTCTGTCTCGAATATCGTCACATAGAGTCTGGACTCGGGAAGTTCCATAACCTTTGTCAGGAAGTCCCAAGCGTACTCGATCGCGCCCTGTTTGAAGTAGTCGCCGAAGGAGAAGTTGCCGAGCATCTCGAAGAATGTGTGGTGGCGGGCGGTCCTGCCGACGTTCTCAAGGTCGTTGTGCTTGCCTCCTGCTCTCATGCACCTCTGGCAGGTGACCGCGGTCTTGTACGGTCTGGTCTCTTCTTCGAGAAAGACCTTCTTGAACTGGACCATGCCCGCGTTAGTGAACAGGAGCGTCTGATCGCCTTTCGGAAGGAGCGAAGAAGACGGCACTACGGTATGACCCTTGCCTGCGAAGTAATCGATGAACCTCTTTCTGATCTCGCTTGATCTCATGAGAATGCTTTTCCTGTTTTTTCTTTTTATCAACGCTGTGCGGCCTTGAACTCTGATGCCAAAGGCTGAGGTCTTCGGCGGACCTTGACTTTATTATTCGGCAGACTTGTGCGAGGCCAGCCCCAAAACCGGCTCATTCATGGCTATGTTTAAAGCGCGGGATGTCAGGTGAGGGGATGCCTGCACGTCCGGCCTGGAAGGGCCGCTATTCTTTGACAGAAATTATGGATGCTCAGTCTGTCAGGTCTTCTTGTGATACGCTGCCGATGCCCTTGATGGTAGAGAGCGCGACCCCTGACGAAAACCCTCTTGATTGCAGGAACCTGAACGCGCGGCCTGCCGCTATCCTGTCTATCGGCGGTTTTATGCGGTTTCTCCGCGACCACTTCTCAAGGGCCTCTCTTGCCGCTCCTGCCTCAGACTCCTTTGCGTCCGCGCCAAGGACGTCTTCGATGATCTCAACGCTTACGCCCTTCATCTTCAGCTCGTTCCTGATCTTTAAGAGGCCCCAGTTCTTGTGCCTCAGCCTGGACGCCGAGAGCATGCGGCCGAACTTCGTATCGTCAAGGTATCCGGCAAGGGTGAGCGAATCGATAGTCTTTTCAATATCAGCGGGGGAGAACCCTTTTTTAGAGAGCCGTTCTCTTACCTCGAATACGCTCCTCGGCCTTGTCGATAGATATCTGAGGGCCGTTGAGAGCGCTTCCTGGCTCCCCGGCCTTGACTCCGTCATATTGCCGGCCCCTTGTCTTTATGCTCAGAAACGTTCTACGCCGCCGCCTGGCTCGTTCGACCCGCCTTCTCTTTCCTTTGATCCGCCCTCTTTTTCAAAGTCTTTCCAGCCCATGTCCGAGCTCGTCCCTGTGATGCCCTTGACCTTCAGAGCGAAGTCGGCAGGGTTGGAAGCCTGTTTCATCGCCTCTTCGTAGGATATGAGCCCTTTGTTGAGGAGCCCTAGTATCGACTGGTCAAAGGTCTGCATGCCGTAGGTGGTGTAGCCCTTTGATATGGCGTCGGAGATCTCTTTTGTCTTTTCCTTGTCTTCGATGCACTCCCGTATCCTTGAGGTAGTGACCATTACCTCGACAGCCGGGACGCGGCCCTTGCCGTCCTTGGTCTGGATGAGCCTCTGGGAGACTATCGCCTTGATGACGCCGGCGAGCTGTATCCTTATCTGCTTCTGCTGGTAAGGCGGGAATACGGAGACTATCCTGTTTACCGTCTCCATCGCGTCGATCGTATGGAGGGTAGACAGAACCAGATGTCCGGTCTCAGCGGCTGTGAGCGCGATCTCGATAGTCTCAAGGTCTCTCATCTCGCCTACCATGATGACGTCAGGGTCCTGTCTGAGCGCCCCTCGCAAGGCCTCTGAGAAGCTCTGAGCGTCAACGCCGATTTCCCTCTGGTTGATTATGCATCTCTTATCCCTGTGCAGGAACTCGATCGGGTCTTCGCACGAGATGACGTGGCCCGAGCGGTGGTTGTTTATGTTGTCAAGGACCGAGGCAAGCGTAGTTGATTTGCCGCTCCCTGTGACGCCTGTGACGAGTATAAGGCCCCTTACCTCATTTGCCGCGATGTTCTCAAGGACCTTGGGCAGGTTGAGCTCTTCGAAGGTCTGTATCTTTATCGGAATGACGCGAAGCACTATCCCGACCGCGCCCCTCTGCTGGAATATGTTTACCCTGAACCTTCCGAGCCCAGGGACGCTGTATGCCATGTCGACCTGGTGATGGACCCTGTAGGCCTCTTTCTGCGGGTCGTTCATGATCCGCATCGCGACCTTTGCCAGCTCGTCAGGTGCGAGCCTGTCATGGTTTTTGATAGGGACCAGATTCCCGTGGATCCTCAGAATAGGAGGGACCCCGGCCTTCAGGTGGACGTCAGAGGCCTTGCTCTTGACCGCGACGTTGAGTATTGAGCTTAGATCGATGTCAGGCATCGGAGTTACTCCTGTTTTGCTTTGAGCCCGTAGTGTTCGTTGAGCTGCTTTTCAATATTCACGGCGAGCTCAGGGTGTTCCTTAAGGAACAGCTTTGCTGCTTCTCTGCCCTGGCCGAGCCTCTCGCCGCCGTATGAGAACCATGAGCCGCTCTTCTCGACTATGTCGGCGGCGGCTCCCAGGTCCAGAAGGTCTCCTTCTCTTGAGATTCCCTCGTTGAACATGATGTCGAATTCGGCGTCCCTGAACGGTGGGGCGAGCTTGTTCTTTACGACTTTTACCCTGATCCTGTTGCCGACGACATTTTCCGCCTGTTTTATCTGGCCTATCCTCCTGATGTCGAGCCTCAGGGATGCGTAGAATTTAAGCGCGTTTCCGCCTGTCGTCGTCTCCGGGCTTCCGAACATGACGCCTATCTTGTGGCGTATCTGGTTTATGAATATGACGCAGGTATTCGACTTGCTTATAGTCGAAGTGAGCTTCCTGAGCGCCTGGCTCATCAGGCGGGCCTGGAGCCCCATGTGCGAATCGCCCATCTCTCCTTCGAGCTCGGCCTTTGGCACAAGGGCCGCTACCGAGTCTATGATGATAAGGTCGATGGCGTTACTTCTGATGAGGACGTCGGTTATCTCAAGCGCCTGCTCTCCTGAATCAGGCTGAGAGAGAAGGAGGTCGTCTGTGTTAACCCCGAGTTTCCGGGCGTACGCGACGTCCAGGGCGTGCTCAGCGTCTATGAAGGCGACTGAACCTTCCGCTTTTTGCGCCTCGGCCGCTATGTGGAGGGCCAGAGTGGTCTTGCCTGAAGATTCAGGCCCGTAGATCTCAACGACCCTGCCTCTCGGCACGCCGCCTATGCCGATTGCGATGTTCAGGGCAGGCGAGCCGGTTGAGATGGTCTGCACGTCGGCGATCACGCCGTCTTTTCCGAGCTTCATTATCGAGCCCTTGCCGAATTGCTTTTCTATCTGCGTGATGGCAAGTTCTACAGCCTTGGTCTTGTTTGCTGAAGTCTGTACCGGGTTGGACATCTTTTGAGAACCTCCTTTTGCGATACTCTCCGGCGGCTGTTTTTTCAGCCGAGGGATATGGTTTTTAAAGGCGTATGTATAGCGCCGCCGGCTCTGAGCTCGCTCCTGAATAATACAAAAGAACGTACCGGAAAGTCCATCATAATCTGAGGCTTTCGCCCCTCTATGATACGGGATAGTTCACTGCCTGCCTCCGGCGTTTTTATCCGGCAAAGCGTAAGGTGCGGGTGAAACGGCCGGCTGTCCTTCTCTATCCCGACGCAGGCAAGCCTCAAATCTATGTTGGCGGCAAGCGTTAAAAGGGTTTGTTCCCTCTTGACGCCGACCCATACGACCCTTGGCGCCTTCAGGCTGGGAAAGGCGCCGATCCCCTCGACAGTCACTGTGAACGGCGCTATCCCTCCGGCCGCTTCAACTAGCATCTCGCCGGCCTTGCCAGCCTTTTCTTCGGGTAGTTCGCCGATAAACTTAAGAGTCAGGTGTATCGACACGGTACTTGCCCAGGAAACACCTTTTGAATGAGTCTCAAGGAGTCCGCGCACCTCGGCCAGGGCGCGCGTAAGCTCTTCAGGGAGCGTTATCGCCACAAATGCCCTTATGACAGCCTCCTTAAGCCTTAAAATCGGACTCTACTTAATCGAAAGCGCTTTTGAGAGCAGGGTCAGGGCAGTCTCGACAGTCTGTTTTTTTATCGACCGTCTCGTCCCTTTGAAGAGGAACTTCTTTACCTTTGTCTGATTTTTTACGCGGACCGCTATGTATACCGTGCCGACAGGCTTGCGCCTGGTCCCGCCGCCCGGTCCTGCAATCCCTGTTATAGCGATCGCTGTCTCCGTTTTGAAAAGGTCCGTCGCCCCGATGGCCATAGATGCGGCGCATTGGGAAGATACCGCCCCGTATCTGGTCAGTACGTCAGAACTCACGCCCAGGAGTTCTTTTTTGATCTCGTTGCTGTAAGCGACAACCGAGCCTTTGAAGTAATCGGAACTCCCTGAGATGTCGGTAATGAAGTTTGAGGCAAGCCCGCCTGTGCATGACTCGGCAAGAGACAGGGAAAAGCCGTTTTTTATTAGAAGGGCGCCTGCGATCGCCGCAGGGGTCTTTGTCGTTTGTCTCATATCAGCCATAAGATAGAGTGGACGATAACTGCCGTGAACAGGCCTGCTACTATATCGTCAAGTACTATGCCGAGTCCGCCTTCGACTCTTTTATCTATAAGATTTATCGGGTAGGGTTTCAGAATATCAAAAAACCTGAAGATAATAAATACCGATAAGGCGTTAAAGAGCGTGAACGGCACCATGAAAAACCCGACGAGCGCCCCGGCTATCTCGTCGCAGACTATGCTTGAAGGGTCTTTGATCCCGGCCTCTTTTGCCGTGACCCCGGCAGTGACCATCGCTACTGCCGTGACCGCGAGTATTATCATGATCTGCCAGAGCGGGGAAAGGCAAGAGGTGAAGTAGGCTATCGCTATGCCCCAGAGGGTGCCTAAGGTGCCTGGCATGTACGGCGAATTGCCGACGTAGGCCCCTGTCGCCACAAACCGCGATGTGATTTTGCCAAGGCGCGTCAAAAGATGAACCTTCGCATCTTGATGTTAAGGAGGATGCCTGCCGCCATCATCGATGTTATGAGGAAAGACCCTCCGTAGCTTATAAACGGCAGAGGTACGCCGACGACCGGGAGTATCCCTGATACCATCCCGATATTTATCGTTACCTGCCAGAAGAACATCGATGTGATGCCGAAGGCAAGGAGGAACCCGAACCTGTCCTTCGCGGTGTTAGCAGTGTTTAAGGCCATCAGTATGAAGGCAAGGAACAAGGCGAGCACGGTAAATGTGCCGACAAGCCCCCATTCTTCGGCAAGGACCGCGAATATGAAGTCTGTGTGGTGTTCAGGCAGGAACATCAGCTTGCCCTGCGTCCCGTGGAGGAAGCCTTTGCCGAACAGCCCACCGGAGCCTATGGCTATCTTCGACTGCATAACGTGGTAGCCTGTACCTAAGGGGTCTGATTCAGGGCTCATGAAGCTGGTAAGGCGCGCCTTCTGGTAGCCTTTGAGGAACATCCAGGCTATCGGCGCAAGGGCCGCGAACGAGACGAATATGCCGATCAGTACCTTAAGGCGTATCTTGGAGACAAGGACCATCGACCAGAATATCATCCAGAGTATGATGCCTGTGCCGAGGTCTGGCTGTTTGGCTATCAGCAGGAACGGCAACAACATGAACAGGCCCGGCACCACGAGGTCTTTCAGTGTCATGCCTTTAGCCGGGACGTTCCTGACGTTAAGATATTTGGCAAGGACCATTATGAGTGCAAGCTTTGCTATCTCGGACGGCTGGAGAGAGAAAAACCCGAGAGAGATCCACCTTTTCGCGCCTCCGAAGGTGGAACCTATGAAAAAGACGGATATGAGCACCAGGATAGTCACGCCATATAAGACGTACGCGTACCTCTCGAAAATATTGTAGTTTATGAAAATAGTCAGGAGCATGAAGAGAGCGCCGATGGCGAGCCAGTACGTGTCTTTCTTGAAGATCATAGGCTGATGCGTGTGCGTCGCGCTGTAGACGCTGGCAAAGCCTATTATGGCGAGAGCGGCTATGACCGCCAGCATCATCCAGTCGAAGTATGTGAAAAGCCGCCTGTCAATCATTGACTTCCGCCTCTGTAGGTAGTATCTCGTCATTTCCGGCCTTTGCCTTGGCTTCGATCTTGCCAAGGGCTACTGCCGGGTCCTCTCCTTCAGGTACCCCCAGGTACGCCTTGAATATCTCCCTTGCGACAGGGGCTGCGGCGCTTGCCCCGAAACCGCCGTGCTCGACTATCACGACTACGGCTATCTTCGGGTCGTCATACGGTGCGAAGCCCGCGAACCAGGCGTGGTCCCTGAACTTGTAGGTTATCGAAGAGACGTTCTTTGTCCTTTTTATAAGCCTTGATACCTGGGCTGTGCCGGTCTTTCCGGCGATCTTCAGGTTCGAGGCCTTCAGAAAGCGCGCTGTGCCGCCGTCTTCGTGGGTGACACCTATGAGCGCCGCCCTTACCTGGTTCATCGTCTCTTCTGATATGCCTAGCCTAGCCCTCTCTTCGATCGTCGCCCTTGATATGACGACGCCTTCAGGCGTCTTTATTTCGTCTATGATCTGGGGCTTGTAGAGCTTGCCGCCGTTGGCTATTGCCGCGTAGGCGTTTGCAAGCTGCAGTGGGGTGGTCAGCATGTACCCCTGGCCGACCGAGACGGATATCGTCTCGCCCTCGTACCACTGGATCTTGTATGCCTTTTTCTTCCATTCGGATGAAGGGACGAGGCCTGCCTTTTCATGCTGGAGAGGTATCCCTGTTTTTGTGCCGAAGCCGAACCGCTTTGTATAATCCGCAAGCCTGTCTATGCCGAGCTTTAGTCCTACCTGATAAAAGAAGGTGTCGGAAGATTCCACTATGGCCCTGTGGACGTTTATGATGCCGTGGCCCTCCTCCTTCCAGTCGCGGTAGTCGCGTCCTGCGAACCTGAAGGCAGGACCTGAGTATATCTTTGTAGTCGGGGTTATGACCTTTTCTTCAAGGGCGGCTGCCGCGTGTATCGGCTTGTAAGTCGAAGCCGGCGGGTAGAGCGCCTGTATCGTCCTGTTGTTAAATATCTTGAGGGGGTTTTCGATAAGGGCATTCCAGTCTTCCCTTGATACGCCTGATGACAGGGCGTTCGGGTCGAACCCGGGGGCGCTTACCATCGCAAGTATCTTGCCTGTGGCCGGTTCAATGGCCACTGCCGCGCCTACCTTGTCTTTAAGGGCGAGCCATGCGGCAAGCTGCGCCTTGGCGTCTATCGTGAGCTTTATGTCGTTGCCGGGGTAGGGGGCCGACCAGTTGACTATCTTGATCTTGCGGCCGAGCGCGTCGACCTCGACCTCTTTGCCGCCGTCCCTGCCTTTAAGCTCCTTCTCGAATGACTTTTCAAGGCCGTATTTACCTATGAGGTCTCCGGGGCTGTAGCCCGCCTCTTCCGGAGCCTCTTTAAGCTCCTTCTCGTTTATCTCGCCTAAGTACCCGACGAGGTGGGCCGTAGCCTCGCCGTAGATGTATGATCTCTTTGGAGCTACGTCGAGCATGACCCCGGGCATCTCGAATTTGAAGCTCTCTATCTTTACCGTCTCATCCCATGAGAGGTCTTCCTTCAGCTTGACGGCCTGGAAAGGCGGTCTGCCCTTTGCCTTTTTAAGCTTCTCGTCTATCGTCAGCTCGTCTATACCGATGAGATCGAAGAGCATCTTCTTGGTCAGTGTCCAGTCTTTTACGTCCTCAGGTATCAGGAAGAGGTCGAACCCGGGGCGGTTATCGGCTATTTTTATGCCGTTCTTGTCGTAGAGTATGCCCCTTGGAGCGGTCGATTTTATTATGCGCGTGCTGTTGTTGAGCGAAAGGTCCGTGTAGTAGTTGGCGCGCATTACCTGCAGGTACCAGAATCTTGCGATAAGCACGAAAAAGATGATAGACACGAGGACGTTCAGGACGACTATCCTCTGTTTGAATTCCTTCGGCTCTTTATCCTTGAAGTAACCGCTCAACTCTCGCTATCCTTGAACGCCTGAGGGTTGATGTATGAGGTGACCTTTGAGAATACCGCTATGACAAGCGGCGCGAAGACCGCAGTGACAAAGCCCTGCAAAAGGACATGGGAGAAGAAATGGACGCCTAGGTTCGAGAACTTCAGGACCGAGAATGTGAGCAGGCCCTTCAGTATTGCTGTAGCCAGTCCGCCTCCGGCCTTAAGCGCTGGGGTGTTGAACTGCACGAACTTTGAGAAGAGGTAGACGGCAATAAAGATGACGACGAGCGCGAACGAAGTGGCGCCTATGATGCCGCCGCTAAACGCGTCGTCGATGAACCCCAGGGCAAAAGCGAATAAGACTACGGCCGTCGAAGGCCTTGTATACGCGAGGTAAAAGACCATAAGAAGAGGTATGTCAGGCAGAGGAAAGCTCGGAAAAATCGTTGTCTTGACTGCGAGGTAGACAACGGCTATAGGAAGGAACAGGAGTATCTCTTTCATTTTCTGAGCATGTCGGGTGTTTTATGGCTTTTTCGGGCTTTAACAGCCCTGAAAGGCGTTTGTTGTGGTCTGTTTGCGGGCACTATGGCGATCTGTTCGCGTCGATTGCCGGTAATACTTTGCGGCGCGTATCAGTCTTTTGCGTAAAAACCGGTCTCTTTAAGGACCATGACCTCTTCTATCCGCATCACATCAGCCCTCGGTGTGACAGCGATGTGGCTGAAGAAGTTATCCTGGCCTTTTTTTATCTCCGTTACGGTCCCTACGACAAGTCCTTTCGGGAATACGCCGGATATGCCGGATGTTATTATTACGTCGCCGAGCGCAACGTCATCGGCCTGCCGGATATATTTGAGGACGAGCCCGTTCGCGCCGTCGCCTTCGATGACGCCTTTGACTCGGGTCCTCTCTACAAGTACGTCTATGTTCGACCTGAGGTCCGTGTTAAGGAGCACCCTGGCCGAATGGTTGTTGACGTGGATTATCCTCCCGACGACCCCGAGCGGACTTATGACAGCCCTGTCTTTCTCGATAAGGTCTGCCTTGCCTTTGTCTATGGTGACGGTCCTTGCCCATAGCTCCATGTTGTAGCCTACCATGTCGGCTATGATCGTCTCGTATGGCAGGGCCTTTTTGAAATCCGCCATCTCCTGGAGTCGGCTGTTTAATCTCAGATCTTCCTTGAGGGAGGTGTTCTCATTTTCCAGGTCTGTGATCTTTTTTTTGAGCTCGCCGTTCTCGGTTTTCGTGTTGGCGAGGTTTATGTACCCTGACCAGACCTCTGAGACCGAGCCTCTGGCGCCGAGCATCACCTTCTGCAGCGGGGTGGCCGTGATGGAGAGGAATTCCTTGAGGACGTAGCCCCGCTCGATCTCCTTTCTGTCCGTAAGTGCGAGGTGGAGGGAGAAAAGCGCCAGCGCTACAGATATGAAAAGGAGCTGGTTCTTCTTGAAAAAAGAGGCTATGTTGCGCTCGGCGATCCTCATCGGCCAGAAAATATCCTTGTTCCCATTATGCGGCGGTATCTGCTGGTTTTAGCTCGGGATGGTGACTTCGCGTAGAAGCTTCATCTCGTCCAAGACCTTTCCCGCGCCCTTGACGACGCATGTGAGAGGATCGTCTGCGATGGTCACCGGAAGCTGTGTCTCGTTCCTGAGTATAGTGTCGAGGTTTTTTAGTAGTGCGCCGCCTCCTGCGAGCACTATGCCCTTATCCACGAGGTCAGCGGCAAGCTCCGGCGGCGTTATCTCGAGTACGTGCTTTATAGCTTCTATAAGGGCGTTTAGAGGCTCGTTTAGCGCTTCACGTATCTCCCCTGATTCTATCTCAAGGGTCGTCGGTATGCCTGTTATCAGGTTAGAACCCTTTATCTCGATCCTCTGTGTCTTTTCATCCGGCATAGGCAGGCCGAGTGTCATCTTTATGACCTCGGCGACGCCGGTGCCGATAGAGAGGTTGTACTTCCTTTTGATGTACTGGACGATCACCTCGTCGAGCTTGTCGCCGCCGACCCTTATCGACTTCGACTGGACTATGCCGGCAAGGGAAATTACGGCTATCTCGGAGGTGCCTCCGCCGATATCGACTATCATGTTTCCGGATGGTTCGGTTATAGGCAGGCCGGCCCCGATGGCAGCGGCCATCGGCTCCTCTATAAGGTAGACCTCAGCCGCGCCGGCCGAGTACGCTGATTCGCGGACAGCCCTTTTTTCGACCTGGGTTATGCCGGACGGGACGCCGACGATTATCCTCGGCCTTACCAGTAGCCTTCTGTTATGCACCTTGGCTATGAAGTACTTGAGCATCTCTTCGGTTATCTCGAAGTCTGCTATGACGCCGTCTTTAAGCGGCCTTATCGCCGCGATGTTCCCGGGTGTCCTGCCAAGCATCGCCTTGGCCTCTTTGCCTACAGCGAGCACTCTTCTGCCCTTGCCGTCTTTTTTAACGGCGACGACTGACGGTTCGTTGCATACGATGCCTTTGCCTTTGACGTATATAAGTGTGCTGGCTGTTCCAAGGTCTATAGCCAGGTCGTTTGAAAAGAGTCCGAGTAAATAGTTGAACATGTGCTCTCCTTGCGGTTGATTTGTGAAATAGTATCAGATAACAATCTCGTATGGCAAGAAAAAACTATTTTAAAAAGTTGAATTTACAAAGCAATTTCATTATGATACTAAATTGAATAAATTCGCGCTGTGACAGAGATTACAGTCGCCTGAAAACGGGGGGAAAGATGCTCGAAAGCTTCAGAAGCAAGCGCAACTCTTTGTTCGTTGTAATAGTCTTTGCCGCCATAATCGTCGTTTTCATATTCTGGGGCGTAGGGCCTAGCGGCGACGGCACCGGGCAAAACGCCGTTGCTACCGTCAACGGCGAGCCTATAACCGTAAGGGATTATACGAGCCTCTACAAGAGGGAGACGCAGTATTTCAAGGAGACGCTTAAAGACAAGTTTACCGATGAGGTCGCCGAGAAGATGAACCTCAAACAGAGGGCGCTTGATATACTTATAAACAGGGCCCTTGCCACCGAGGCCGCCAGGGACGAGGGGATCAATGTGACGACTGACGAGGTCCAGAAGGCCATCCAGTCGATACCTCAGTTCGCCGTCGAAGGCGCGTTTGACAAAGAGATTTACTTCAAGGTCCTCTCAAGCAACCGCGTAAAGCCGGCTGATTTTGAAAAGTCGATCGAGTCGGATATCATCACCGCCAAGATGAGGGAGAAGGTCGTCAAGGACATGTCTGTGACCGACGACGACGTTAAAAAGGCGTACATGAGGGACAACCGGAAGATAGACCTCGCGTATATCGCCCTTGACCCGTTGAAGTTCGTCGCCTCGGTTGAGGTCAGCGAGGCAGAGGCAAGGGAGTTCTTGAAGACAAACGGCGCGATATTCATGGAGCCTGCCAGGGTCAAGGCGTTCTATTCGTACGCTGACTTTGACGCGTTTACCAAAAACGCCCGGTTCACCCCTGAAGAGATAAAGGGCTACTATGAGAAAAACTCAAAGGAGTTCGAGATCCCGGGCGCGGTCAAGGTCCGCCACATATTGATACGGGCTGATGGAGAGGCTGCTGATGCTGCCAAGGCAAAGGAAGAGGCTAGGAAAAAGGCAGATGAAGTACTTAAGAAGATAAAGGGGGCTTCCAGCTTCGCGGCCCTTGCCAGAGAGTTTTCCCAGGACCCCGGCTCTGCCGCTACCGGCGGAGACCTCGGCTGGTTTAAGAAGGGTGTCATGGTCCCGGCCTTTGAAGACGCCGCTTTCAGCTTGAAAAAGGGCGAGGTCAGCCGTGTAGTCGAGACGGAGTTCGGCTTCCATATAATGCTCGCTGAGGACAAGAAGGAACCCGGGCAGGTCTCTTTGAAAGAGGCGGAGCCTCTGATTAAAAAGGCGATGGCAGGGTATAAAGGCAAAAACTCGGCTAAAGAGGCGTTGATGTCCCTTGAAAAGGCCTTTAAGTCCGCCTCTACCTCAGATGATCTTAAGAAGGCGGCCTCTGATGTCAAGGGTGTCAGGTCCGTTCTTACGCCGTCTTTTACAGCTGAGGATAAGGCCGTGGAACTTGCCGCAAACGAGATGCTCTCTGACGAGGCCTTCGCGCTTAAATCAGGTGAGACGAGCCCGATAGTAGAGACGCCTCAGGGCGTATATCTGATAAAGATCATCGAGAGGCAGGACGCGCGCGTCCCTGATTACGAGAAGATAGCGCTTCAGGTGAAAAAGGCGGTAGCTCAGAAGAAGGCTTCTATAGCGGCCTCAAAGAAGGCTGATGAGCTTGTTGGCCGTGTAAAATCAGGAGAAGGCCTTGCCTCTATCGGCGCGAAAGATAAGTTGAATGTAGAGAAGACCGGCTTTTTCACACGCATGGACGGCTTCATGCCAAAGACCGGCGTATACGCCGCTGACAAGGAGAAGCTCTTCGAGCTTACCGACAAGGGACCGAACTTCGACGCTGCGGTAGAACATAAGGGCGTATACTATATCTTCAGTCTCAATGCCGCTAAAGAAGCTGATGAGGCCGGGCTTGATAATGGAAAGGCCGATTTCATAAAGCAGCGCCTTTTGTCAGTAAAGCAGGATGAGGCTCTATCCGTCTGGATCAAGGGCCTCCGAGAAAAGGCGAAGATCCAGGTATTCCAGGACAAGATGTAGTCTGTTTGCCTCTATCTGATAGCAAGGGCCGGTGTCTGATCGAGCCGGCCTTTCTTTTATCCGCGTTGCCGGTTAAGGGGCGCTGTGCAAGGGCGCCAGAGCCGGTTTGCGGCAAAGTCGCATCCCGGTCGGTCTGCCTGAGACCTTGCGCGGAGGTTCTTAGTCGTGGTTTGTTTAACATGAAAACATTGAAAGAGGTGCCATGAGATATTCAAGGATGTTCCTGCCTACTCTGAAAGAGTCTCCTGCTGACGCCGATGTCATCAGTCAGAAGCTGATGATGAGGGCCGGCATGATAAGGAAGGTCGCCGCCGGGATATACAACCTCCTGCCGCTCGGAGTAAAGGTCGTCAACAACGTCGAGCAGATAGTCAGGAGCGAGATGAACAGGGCCGGGGCTCAGGAGGTCTCTATGCCTGTGGTCATCCCGTCGGAGCTATGGAAGGAGTCAGGCAGGTGGGAGGAGTACGGCAAAGAGCTCCTGCGTTTTACAGACCGCCACGATAGGGAGTTCTGTTTAGGTCCTACGCATGAAGAGGTCGTAACCGACATGGTCAGAAGAGAGATACGCTCTTACAGAGCGCTCCCTGTAAACCTCTATCAGATACAGACAAAGTTCCGCGACGAGATCCGCCCGCGCTTCGGCCTTATGAGGGGCAGGGAGTTCACGATGAAGGACGCGTACTCGTTCCACGCGACCGACGAGAGCGCTGAGCAGGAATACCGCAACATGTATGATACTTACACCCGCATATTCGAGAGATGCGGTCTTGAGTTCAAGGCTGTCGAGGCTGATACAGGCTCTATAGGCGGCAATTTCTCCCATGAGTTCACCGTACTCGCTGATTCAGGCGAAGATGCAATCGCCAGCTGCAACAAGTGTAATTACGCGGCAAACGTAGAGCGCGCCGAGCTTAGGCCGGTAGCTGAGGGGGCTGTTCAACCCGGACTCAAGTCCGTTGAGAGGGTCTCGACGCCGGGCAAAAAGACGGTAGAAGAGGTGAGCGCCTATCTCAAGGTCTCGCCGAAAGACCTCATAAAGACCCTTATCTATGAGAGCGACAAGGGCGTAATTGCAGTCCTCGTGAGGGGAGACTTTGAAATAAACGAGTTTAAGCTCAAGGCCGCTCTTGATGCGCAGTTCGTCCGTCTTGCCGATGAGCCGATTGTCAGGGAGACGACAGGGGCGCCTTCAGGCTTTGCAGGCCCTGTCGGTCTGAAGGTAAGGATAGTCGCAGACTACTCCGTAAGGACCGTTTTATCAGGCGTGGCAGGCGCTAACGAGGCTGACGCGCATATAATCAACGTCGATCCGGCACGTGATCTCAGGGCAGAGTTTATGGATATAAGGAACGCGGTTTCCGGCGATACATGCCCGAGATGCGGCGGGACCTTCGAGATAAGGCGCGGCATAGAGGTCGGGCATATATTTAAGCTTGGCACCAAGTACAGCAAGGCAATGGGCGCGACCTTCCTTGATGAGGCAGGTAAAGAGCAACCAATAATCATGGGCTGTTACGGCATAGGCATCGGCAGGACAGCAGCCGCCTCTGTTGAGCAGAACCACGACGAGTCAGGGATCATCTGGCCTTTGCCTCTCTCGCCGTTCGACTGCGAGGTCCTTCCGGTGAATGTGAAGGAACCTGAGACGATGAAGGCCGCAGAGGCGCTCTACGAGGCGCTTAAAAAGACCGGCCTGGACGCGTTTATCGATGACAGGGACGAAAGGGCCGGCGTAAAGTTCAAGGACGCTGATCTCATCGGCGTTCCTGTCAGGGTCACTTTAGGCGAGAAGAACCTCAAACAGGGGCTTGTCGAGATAAAGGAGAGGAGGGGAGGCGCGCAGAGGCTTGTCCCTGTGGACGACGCCGTGACAGAGGTATTAAAGACACTCGGCTCGCTCTCGTAACCGGGTTCTTATGTCTGCCGTCTGTGATCGTGAAGGGGGCTGGCAGTAAGTTTTTATGTGTGATTTTTTCGCTGTATCTTGTTGACAACATCCATATTTTCAATATAATTAAGCAATCTTTTCTGTTTCTCTCTTTTGCGGGAGAGCGCAGGTCCTGGCAGGGCGCTTTTTGTCTCTCTCTGATCTGTTAGTCATGTGCCGGGTCTTTCAGACTGCTCTTATTTAGACTGTCCTTATGGCGCTCGGCTGATAATACCGCAGGGACATACTCTGCGGTTTCAGAAAAAAACAGCAAACAGGAGGTCTCAAATGAAGCGTATCGCAATGTATGGTCTTGCCGTCGCATTTTTCGGTGGTATGCTTGCAGCGCCGGGTTCCGCCTCTGCGCAGTCGTACAATGAGAACACAGGGTGCGGCCTCGGCAATATGCTCTTTAAGAACATCGGGCAGGACTCCATCTTGTTCCAGATACTTGCAGTCACCACCAACTCGATAGTCGGCAACCAGACCTTCGGCATCTCCTCAGGCACGCTCGGTTGCTCAAAGCCAGCAAAGATCGTCTTTAACGAGAAGGTACACACCTTTGTAGCGGCCAACATGGACGAGCTTGCAAAGGACATGGCGATGGGGCAGGGCGAGACGCTTGACACCCTTGCCGAGCTGATGGCGATACCGACCGAAAAGAAGGGAGAGTTTTACGCCGCCCTCCAGACAAACTTCAAGACCATCTATGCCTCTGAGGGTGTACAGGCCGCTGACGTAGTAGATGCGCTAGCCGCTGCCGCTCCGAAGTCATAGAACAGATATCGATGGAAGGACTCTTCATAGACCGTTGACTATCAAACTGAAAGACAGGCCGCGCGTTTCGTATCTGACAGGCGCGTGGCCTGTCTTTTTTCTTTTCCTCTTTCTTTTTCCGAGCTCATGCTTCGCCGTAGAAGATGAAGTCTACATCGACTCGCTCCTCGTTAAGGCCAAGGCCGAGGGCCTCCATAATGCCCCGGAGTGGATCTCGCTCATCCACTACGAAGAGACGCGCCTGGGCCGCTGGGAATCCCTCATAGATGATAAGGAATTTTTTCTATCGAAAGACGGAAAGACCGACCCGCGCTCAGAGCTTGATGCTACGATACGCGCCCTTTTTTCGGCAGAAACAGCGGTCGATCTCCATCCGCAGTGCAGATACCCTGCCAGGTCAAGATGGTTGAAGCGCGCCCTCTCAATTGACGGTTCAAGGCTTCCTAGCCCTGTGTGCAAGGCATACAACGATCTTGTAAAAGGACTCGACCCCCGCTCCGTAGTGCTCGTCTTCCCCGTTGCCTATATGAACAGTCCTGCTTCAATGTTCGGCCATACGCTCTTGAGGATCGATTCTTCTTATGAGAGCTCGCTGTTCTCCTACGCTGTCAATTATTCGGCATTTACCGACGAGTCCAACGGCGCTCTTTTCGCCGTAAAGGGCATATTCGGTTTTTATGAAGGCCGTTTCTCCATGCTCCCATACTATGAAAAGATAAAAGAGTACAGCGCGCTTGAGAGCAGGGACATGTGGGAGTATTCCTTAAACCTCACTAAAGACGAGGTAGAGGCCGTAGTAGCGCACATGTGGGAGCTTAAAGACCGATTTTCATACTACTATTTTTTCGATGAGAACTGCGCGTTCAACTTGCTTAAGGCCCTCGAAGCAGGCCGGCCGGGTATCAAGCTTGTAGACAGGCTCTCAGCATGGGTAATACCGCTTGAGACGATACGCTCCGTTCAGGAGGCCGGTCTTTTTTCAGGAAGGATGGTCTTCAGGCCTTCAAAGGCAACTAGGATCAGATCTATGGAAGCCGCTATCTCTGATGATAAGAAAGAGACCGCGCGGCTGATTGCCATCGGAGAGAGCGATCCAGCTTCGGTCGCAAGTGACGGAGCTATCGGAACAGAAGACAAGATACGAACGCTTGATCTCGCGGCTGAATATATCCAGTACAGGTTTCTGAAGAAGGAGTATGGCAGGCAGGCATATCTCGAATCGTACCTCAAGGTCCTGGGGCTCAGGTCAGACCTCGGCAAGGGCGTAGATTACGAGATTCCCAAGCCTCTGCCGCCCGAGGCCGGCCACGGGCCTATGCGCCTGTCCATCGGGGCCGGAGCGCACCACGGCTCCGCGTTTACGTCTATCGGGATACGGCCTGCCAACCACGGCCTGATGGACCCTGACGAAGGGTATCTTCAGGGCGCAGGGATCTCCTTCTTCGATACCGAGCTGAGGTATGATCACTCGGAGAATAAACTTTCCATCCAGCGTCTGGCCCTTGTCGAGATAAATTCAATAGCGCAAAGGTCGTCCTTTTTTAAACCTGTCTCATGGAGGCTTGTGGCAGGTCTTGAAAGGAATGAGACAGCGAGGAAAGAGTTCAGGACAGATATCGGCGTAAGGGGCGGACCCGGCATCGCCTATGGTTTCGGTTCAGACGGCCTTGTCTATGGGTTCATCGAGCCTGATGTGAGGTTTGCCGACAGGCTTGACAAGGGGTATGCGGCAGGCATCGGTCTTTCGCTTGGGGTCTTGAAGTCTCTTACTCCAGGATGGAAGGCAGGGGTAGAGGCAAGGGCTGTTGTCTTTTCAATCGGGGATAGTTACTCTACGGCATCGGTCGCGCTAAAACAGAGGGTTACTATCGACAGGTCGAACGCCATTATGGTCGATGTAAAGCGGCTGCGTTTTGACGGGTATTGGTATACTGAATATTCTGCTGGTTGGAGCCGCTACTTCTGACAGGTCGCCCTAAACGCCCCATCTGCTGTGTCGTCTGCGTCGTTCGTCCCTGCGGCGTACAACACAAGTACGCCTCTATCCTCACTTCTCGACTCCTTGCCTCTGCGGCCTTGTGAGCGACCTGTTTTGGTACCCGAAACGCTCCATCTGCTGTCTCATCTTTGTCGTTCGTCCCTGCGGCGTACAACACAATGATGTCAGAGACTAACAGCAACCCGAATCATCCGTAGAGCACCCGCATACAGGGTCTGAGCCGGTCAGCATCCCGTTTATCAGGGCTGAGGCGCATCCGACTCCAGCGCCGACTTTTATCGCGCCGAAGGCGCAGTTTCGCTCACAGGCCCCGCACTCCATGCATAGGTCTTTGTCAGTCACTGCCGCCTTTTTACCGTCTGCCTTAAAAACCCTGTGAGGGCATACCTCGACGCACCTCATGCAGCCGGTGCATTTTTCTCTGTCAAAGGCGAGGGTTGAAACGCCTTTAAGGTATCTCATCATAATATCCCCCACTCGAATAACTTGTACGCCGCTACTGCGACTATTGAGACGACAGCGCCAGTGATATAAACAGGCACGCCGTATCTGAGTTCTTTTTTCACACCTGAGATACCTGTGTAGGTAGAAGATCCTGTGAACTGCAGGGCGATATACGAGCTGGCAAGCGGGAAAAAAATCATGGAGAAGAACGTTAACATCGGGTGGAGTATCTCTGCCCAGCCTGTGAGCCATAACGCCGGAATGGTTGTCGCAAGGCCTGTCAGAAATCCCTTTACCGCGAACGACCGCGAAGGTATGTATGGCAGGAGCGCAGGCGTTATAAACGCCCCTGAGACCACTGCGAGGCCGCCGAGCATGACGAGCCTGCTTCCATACGTCCATGCGGCCTGATATGAAAGGCCCTCCGGGGTGATAGAGACGGTTATGAGCGCTAATAGTGAGAATAGAGCGTAGTTTTTGAGGGCAGGGCGTATCTCCATCGGCGTCAGCACGATCCTGTCTGCAAGATTAAATCTGATGGTCCTCATCTCTTCGGTGGCGTTGTAGCCCGCGTCAACGAACGCCTTTATATCAGAGGCCTTGACAGGGCCGTAGACTACTTTAAAGCCTGTCGCGCGCCGCACCTCGTGGCCGCTTACCCCGGGGCCTCCGAGCTGAGGGACGATTATCCTTCGATGGGTTACTACCTTGCCAAGCCCGGCCAAGCCTATCTGCCTGATGATCTCGTCCGTCCCGAAGGTCCCTTTGCCTGCCGCGCACCAGACGTTAATCCCCTTTGTATCAAGGACGAGTATCCAGGCGTCTGACCCTGCGAGAGAGCTTCTGAGAATATCGAAACTCAGACCGTAGTTGGCGCTTATAAATACCTCTGACGCATCGGAGGGTCTGCCAACGGCGTAGAGGCCCGGATTGATCTTGTAGCTCAACCTGAACGCGCCAAGACGGCACCTTATGTGCCTTAGCCTGTCGCTGAATGAAAGGTGGGTGGAGACGGTCTTGTACCTGGCAGGCCTGCCTTGGTCAGATGGCGTGCAACAGCCCGTTTTTTTAACTTCCGCCTCCAGTTTCGTTTGAGGCGGCTGACAGCAGTCTGTCTTTTTGATCTCCTTCGGCAGTTCTGTCCTGGATGGCTGAGGGCAGCTTGTTTTTGAAACAGGCGCATCAATCGGCGCACAGCATGAGGTTGCAGCCGTGGGTTCCTTCGAGCCGGCCGATGCCGCAGGAGAAGAGCACGAGCCTGCAGAAGTCGGATCTTTCGGCCCTTCGCAGCATCCTGTCGGTTTTTTGTAGCGTATCTTCATCAGGCCTCCTTCAAGAACGCATCTTTCATGACAGGGCCTAGCTTGTCTTTGAGCATATCAACGAGGGCCTCTACCTTGACAAGTGTTATGCAGCAGGTCGCCCCGTCCTTTTCCCAGAGCGCTACCGCGAGCTTATCTCCTGTTTTGATCCCGGCCTTTGTCCTCAGGTCTTTGGGAAGCACCATCTGGCCTCGCTCATCAACGCTTACGATAGCCTCGACCCTGCAGGTCCCGTTTTTGTCAGGGGGGGCGCAGCACTCGTTTTTTTTTATTCGCGCGATTTTTTTATTTGCCATCGTTTATGCCCTCATCTGTTCCGTATATTCAGAATATTCTGATTATACGGAATTCTCGCGAATCTGTCAAGCGCCATCAGGGCGAGAGTGATCAGCGTATGCAATGACCGGTCCGGGTCCGGTTTTTGTTTGAAAATACAGGGGTTATGTGTTAGAAAGTCCTATTGAACCGGGCGTTGCGGCGTATCGATCCATCTGTACTTATGGGTCGGCTGATAGCGCTACGCATCTTTTTTTAGCCCGTCTTTCTTAAATTGTTTGTAAACAGTGTTGGAAGCGCCGGGGTCTTTTGGCGGCCAAGTTTTTTTGACGAATATATCTTCAGGTAAACAACTCAGGCCGCTCTGATGAATATCGAATAGCGATGATAGTGGGGATTGATTAATATGGATAGCAGGGACAGGGCCGGTATGTCTGATAGATATGAGCACGCCGAGATAGAGGCGCGCTGGCAATCGGTATGGGATGAGCGGAAGGCCTTTGCGACAAACGGCGATAAAACCGGTGAGAAGTACTATGTCCTTGAGATGTTCCCATACCCGTCGGGAAAGATCCACATGGGACACGTCAGGAACTATTCGATAGGCGACGTGCTATCCCGCTTTTTTATGATGAGAGGGAAAAACGTCCTTCATCCGATGGGATGGGACTCGTTCGGCCTTCCTGCCGAGAACGCCGCCATACAGAACGGCACTCACCCGGCGAGATGGACCTACGATAACATCGCGAATATGAAAATACAGTTGAGGCGCATGGGCCTCAGCTATGACTGGTCCCGCGAGGTCGCGACCTGCACGCCTGAATACTACAGGTGGAGCCAGTGGCTCTTCCTCAAACTCTACGAGAAGGGGCTTGCCTATAAAAAACGCTCTTCAGTCAACTGGTGCCCGGGGTGTTCCACCGTACTTGCTAACGAGCAGGTCGAGGACGGCCAGTGCTGGAGGTGCTCATCCATAGTTGAGATGAAGGAGCTTGACCAGTGGTTCTTCAGGATCACCGCGTACGCCGAAGAACTCTTGAGTTCCACTTATGATCTTCCGGGCTGGCCTGAGAAGGTCCTTGTCATGCAGAGGAACTGGATAGGAAGATCGACCGGCGCAGAGGTCGACTTCAGCGTAGAAGGGTCTGACGAGAAGATATCCATATTCACGACAAGGCCTGATACCCTGTACGGCGTCACGTTCCTGAGCCTTGCCGCCGAGCATCCGCTCCTTGAGAAGATAACTGCCGTAGAGAAAAAGGTTGAGGTCGAGGCCTTCGTCACGAAGCTCAGAAAAGAGGCGAAGGACGCGAAGGCGGCTACGGACGATCTGGTCAAGGAAGGTGTCTTTACCGGAGCGTACTGCACGAACCCACTTACGCTGGAGAGGGTCCCGGTATACGTGGCGAACTTCGTCCTCATGGGCTACGGCACAGGAGCGGTTATGGCGGTGCCAGCACATGATCAGCGCGACTTTGAGTTCGCAAAGGCATACGCACTGCCTCTTCGGATCGTCATAAACCCGCCGGGCATTACCCTTGACCCTTCCCAGATGGACTGCGCATATCTCGATGACGGCGTTATGACAGGCTCAGGCAGTTTTGACGGGCTGACCAACACGGAGGCTAAAGAAGGGATAACTGACCTTCTTGAAAAGAGAGGTACAGGCAAGAGGTCTATCAACTACAGGCTTAGGGACTGGGGCATATCAAGACAGAGGTACTGGGGTTGCCCGATACCTGTCATATACTGCTCTGGGTGCGGTACTGTGCCTGTACCGTTAGATTCTCTTCCGGTAGTCCTGCCTGAAAACGTTACTCTTACAGGTAAGGGGTTATCTCCGCTTGAATCCGCCCCTGACTTTGTGAACACCGCGTGTCCGGTATGCTCCGGCCCTGCCAGACGCGAGACCGACACAATGGATACCTTCGTTGATTCTTCATGGTACTTCCTGAGGTATCTCTCGCCTGCTTCGACTACCGAGCCTTTTGACAAGGAGAGCGCGTCGTACTGGATGCCTGTAGACCAGTACATAGGCGGCGTCGAGCACGCTGTCATGCATCTTCTTTATGCCAGATTTTTCACGAAGGCGCTTAGGGACCTCGGTCTCCATTCATGCGACGAGCCTTTCAGGAACCTCCTTACGCAGGGCATGGTATGTAAAGAGATAGTCAAGTGTCCTGAACACGGATTCCTCTATCCTGAGGAGGCTAAAGACGGCCTTTGCGTCCACTGCTCGAAGCCTGTCCAGACAGGGTCTGTTGAGAAGATGTCCAAATCGAAGAAGAACGTCATCGACCCGGACAGGATCATAAAGGAATACGGTGCTGATACGACAAGGCTTTTCTCGCTCTTCGCGGCCCCGCCTGAGAAGGACCTCGACTGGAGCGATGACGGAGTAGAGGGTTCGTACAGGTTTATCGGCAGGGTCTGGAGGCTCGTTGCCGAGAACATGGAGATGCTATCAGGCGCTTCACCGTACAGCGCTTCAACAGGCGAGTCACTGGCCGGAGTCCTCAAGGACCTCCGGTATATGACGCATAAGACGATAGACAGGGTCACGCAGGATATCGAAAAAAGATTCCATTTCAATACTGCGATAAGCGCTATAATGCAGCTTGTAAACGCGATCTATCAGGCAAGGCCGTCTCTCACGCCTGATCAGCCCGAGGCGGCAAAGGTCTTACGGGAGGCCGTCGAGGCTGTTGTGCTGTTGCTCGCGCCTTTCGCGCCGCATCTGAGCGAAGAGCTGTGGATGCGCCTCGGCAGCCATGTGCCTGTATATGAGACAGCTTGGCCGAGGGCCGACCTTGAGGCGCTCATCCAGGACAGCGTTGTCATAATGATCCAGATAAACGGCAAATTGAGGAGCAAGCTTACCGTCCCGGCCGACGCGTCTGAAGATATGGTAAGATCAATGGTGGAGTTGGATGAAAAGACACTTGAGTGGACAAAAGGAAAGACCATGAAGAAGTTCGTATATGTGCCGGGTAAGATCGTCAACATGGTGGTCGCATGATGTCTTATGTGCGTCTGTGCCGGGCGTTTGCACGTTCAAAGGCATCCGCGCCTTCGGCTGTCAGGCGTTTTGCCGGCATTCTCATGCTCCTTTTTCTCCCTCTGCTCTTTGCAGGATGCGGGTATCATATAGCAGGCAAGGGCGGAAAGATGCCAGGGGATATAAAGACCCTTTCCATACCCGTATTCGTGAACCTCACGTCAAAGCCGGAGGTCGAGAGCGCCCTTACTTCAGCCTTTGTGACCGAGCTGGTTACATCCGTCGGCATAGCAGAGCTTGAAGAGGCCGAGGCTGTGATGTACGGCACCATAACCTCATATTCCCTTACCCCGGTATCCTATACCAAATCAGACGTCAATCAGGAGTACAGGCTTACCGTTGCTATCTCTGTAAGCATAGTTAAAAAAGATACCGGTACGGTCCTGTGGGAGGACCCAGCCATAACCGACTACGAGGACTTCACCGTCAATATCGCGGACGTATCAGCCACGCGCGAGGCAGAAGATCAGGCGTTAAAAAAGCTTGCGAAAGACACCTCCCGTAACGTCAAGGAAAAACTCCTTGAGGGATTTTGACATCAGGAGGCAGCGTGGCGTGGGTCTATCTCATTATTGCCGGCCTCTTTGAGATAGTCTGGGGCGTAGGGCTCAAGTACACGGAGAACTTCACGAGGCTGTTGCCAACAGTTGTGACGATCGGCGCGATGGCAGTCAGTTTTTTCTGCCTTTCAAAGGCCCTGGGCTCGATACCTTTAGGCACAGCCTATGCTGTATGGACCGGGATCGGGGCGGTAGGCCTTGCTATAGCAGGCATTATAATCCTGGGCGAGTCAAGGGACCCGTTACGGCTCGCTTTCATCGGACTGATCGTCATCGGCATAATAGGCTTGAAACTCACTTCATCTGACTGAACCGGTCTTCGCTGCGGCCCTGACTCTTTATGGGCGGGCTATGACGAGCGATACAAAATCCAACCGCCCTGGCGTCAGGTTTCCGGCTTATTTATGGCCGGGTCTTTCAATCGATAGGCAATAGGTAACAGACAAACAGGAAGGCATGGCACTCAAATCCGTATACTATCTCTATGGCTCAGAAGATTATCTCATCGAAGAGACACTCTCCTCAATAAAGGCAGAGGCGCTTGCCGGCCCGTTCGCCTCGATGAACTACCAGACCTTCGAGGGCAGGGGAGGGCAGGCCGCTGAGATAATAAGCGCGGCTTCCACCATGCCTGCATTTGCTGACAAGAGAGTGGTGGTAGTGAAAGACGCTGGCGCTCTTAAGGCTGATGAGCTGACGCGGCTTGCCGAATACGTCAAAGACCCGAACCCTGCCGCGTGCCTCGTATTCACCTCTGATTCGGCAAAGATAGCCAAGGACTCTGCCTTTTTCAAGGCGCTTGAGGAAAAGAAGTGCATGAAGGCGTGCGGCCGCCTCTCAGAAGACGATATGTACGCGTGGATAAGGAACGAAGCAAAAAAAGAGTCAAGGACGATCAGCGACAGCGCCGTCAGAAGGCTCATGGCGATAGCCGGCAACAGGCTCCGTGACGTTAAAGGCGAGTTCGATAAGGTAGTCCTCTACGCAGGTGAGAAGACCGCAATAGAGGCGAGCGACGTTGAAGACGCCTGCATGATCTGCAGAGAGGAGACCAGCTTCGCGCTCGGTGATGCGATAGTCCAAAAGAACGTCAAAAAGGCGCTTAAGATCTATGAGAGGCTCTCTGAGGAGGCGCCCATAATGGTGCTTGGCGCGATATCGTGGAAGATACGGATGGTAGCGAGGAGTTTTACAAGGGCCGGGTATAAGAAGACGATCGATAGGCTCTATGCCGCAGACAGGGCACTCAAAACCAGCTCACAGCCTGTCGACGTAGTCTTGCCTGCGCTTATAATAGATCTGTGCCGGAAGGATGCGCAATAAGGGGCTGGTGATTTAAGGCAAAGGCAGGATTCAGACGAGGGGGTCTTGTTTTTTGCTCCTCGCCTTTGTTCGATTATAAGGGGAGGCCTGGTGGGGTGGTTTAAAGGGCATATTTACCCATGATGGCGTATAGGCTCCGTCATGATCAGTTGTATGCGATAGTCTTCAAAGGAGGCATTGATTTGTTCGCCCATGCGAAGTTTGATAAGTACGATTTTGAAGATATTCCTTTAGACCAGGAACTCTTTTTAGTAGACGTGGATTTTATCGAGGAATACGAGAACTCAATGTTGAGGTTCTTTGAGGGAGCTGCTTATGAAGAAATTGGTTATGTCAGCTTTGTGGCTGCAAGGAAGATTAATGAGAGTTCTATAAAGCTATCTTGGTACCCAAATACTTCCGATCGCTTCCATGAAGTATCCATAAATTTACCAAGAGATCAGTTTATTGCTTGTGTAGGGAGTCGGGGGTATGACGAGAAGCCACGAGTCTTTGTTAAGGGCGAGTGGCTAGACAATATTTATCAGCGGTCTTATTCTATCTTCGCGTTAATCGATGCCATTGATGTATTAAAAGCACTGGAGAGCGGTAGAATTACAAGAGAGAAACTCATCGAGTTAAGGTCCGGAATTGATTCCATATCTGAAAAGTATCCTGATATATCCTTTATTTCTTTTGCAGATAGTCTCTTGCTAAAAAGCAATTGGTCTGTTGGTCATTTTGAAAATACTGTTAAATATAACTACGTGCCCGAGGTTTTTATTAGTCTTGCTATTGATATTAATGCTTTATATTTGGCTACGTTAGGACTGAGCACCTACGCAATAATCACTCAAGGTGGCAATGAATATTACGATGATACGTTATTGCATATATCAAAATCCAAGAAGCACATTTCGCTTAATAGTTTAGGTATTCCGTTTGCCCAACTTATGGAGATCGAGAAAACTGTAAGGGAGGCAATTAAAGCTGATGAGCATCCACCAGCCGAGCTGTATTTGGATAGTCAATATTATCGCTCTCTCAACTACAAAACTAAATTCAAGACAAATGCTGTGCGTCACCATACATATCAATCAAAAGTGATTGGGAAGCAGTGTGAGTACTACTACTCGACGGTACATGACATCTTTACTAATTTGGAGAGCGTAATCCCATGAGTGGAAGTACTGTTGTAAAATCGGACGTATTCCCTAAGCGAGTTCATATCTGTTACTAGAACCCTTGAATTTCGATGTTGTGCATCATTGTATTGTCTTGGGTGTTAAACAACCCGGGTATGGTGGAAGGAGCCTAAAGGCGAGACGACGAGCTGGCATTTGGATTTACTGCGAGTCGGCTCGACAGCGAAGGGAGCCATACCCAAAAAGATGCACTGAAGTGCAAAGCTAAAATCAGATCGATATTTTTCACAAGGGCCGTTGTCTTGTAATGTCGTTAAAAAATGAACCCAAAAGCGTACGGCAGTGCGCGAAAGAAAATCATTCGGCGGGTGTGACCCGCCCTACCGCAAGGCTCGAAAGCGAAGCGAGCTATACCCAAAAGACGCACGGAAGTGCAAAGCAAGAGTCCGACCGATTTTTTTCCAAATTGGCGTTGTCTTTGCTTGCCGTGAGAAAATGAACCCACTGACAGTTTGATAGACACATCAAAACGCCGTTTTCCTCCAGATAGGCCCCCTCTTCCAGATTACAGATTTATAAATCCATTCTAATCTTCTTTTAATTTTCCCTGAGTATAATTAGAACTGTAAGGTGGATGCACGGTAGCACAAAGCACCACGCTATATCATCAACCGCACAGGACCACGCAGGTTGATATCACTTAAAAAATAATCCCTGATATAGATTTTTACCCTGGGGAGGCCTTCGGGCCTCCCCTCCTTCCATTTCGGGCTTCCTTGACTTTCCATCTCTTTTGTAATACCCTATTTTTAACAGGCAGTTAGGCTATTTTCCGAGATACGCTGCCGGATTCGCACCCTAAGGTTCCGCTGAGAAGATGAATATAGGCAGCAGACTGATACTATCGTTCCTTCTCGTCACGCTTGTCCCTACCATTCTGCTCGCATACCTCACAACCGACATCATAAGCACAAGCAGGAAAGAAGACGCTCAAACGACCATCAACAGCAACCTGAAGGCCGCATGGATGCAGTACTATGCAAGGGCCTATCAGATACAGTACGGTATGCTCCAGGCCTCTACCGAGTCCTATTTCAAGAAGGCTCTCATCGACAGGGACAAGGCTTTTTTGAGGGGCCAGTTGAAGGCTTGGAAGAGCTTCAGGGAGTATGTCGATCTCTGGGCTGTAGTCGACAGGGATGCCCGCACCATAGCCTCGCACAATACCGCCGTCTCAGGCGTGAATCTCTCGTTTAACGGCCTTGTCGACAGGGCGATAGAAAGCAACAAGCCGGTAATATCTACCGAGGTGGTGCCGTACGATGTTTTGAAGACCGAGGGCCTTGCGGACAAGGCCTTTATAGCCGCTTTGCATGCGGACACGCCTGACGCCTCGCGTAAATCGTCAAAGGACGTGCAGGAAGGGCTGATGGTCATTGTCGTTACTCCTGTATCCGACGGACACGGCCGCGCGATAGGCGCGATAGTGACAGGCGATCTTCTTAATAATGATTCCTTTGTCTCTGATACTATGGCCGAGTTCATCCCGGGCACGCTTGTCTCTATTGTCAAAGACAACGTGCAGATCGCGACAAACGACACAGATGAGACAGGAAAGAGGGCGGTTGGCAGGCTCATCCCTGAAGATATCGTAAGCGAGATAAGGCGCACTCTCGGCTACAGGGGCGAGGCTTTGATCGCAGGCAGGCATTATCTCACGGCCTTCGACCCGATAATCAACTTCGAGGCCGGCGTTGTCGGCTCCCTCTTTGTAGGCGTTCCCAAGGAGCGCTTCGTCGAGCTCCAGAACCAGAACATCAAAGCTATAATGACGATAGCCTTCATCGGCTTTATATTGGCGAGCGCGGCGGCGGCCTTTATAACCTATAGGCTGACGCGTCCGATAAAGGCCCTTACAAGGAAGGCCCAGCTCATCTCAGCCGGAAATCTCGATGTAATGGCCGGGACGCCTAAAGAGGGCAATGACGAGCTTGCCGAGCTATCCAGAAAGTTCGACGTCATGGTCCAGAGCCTCCGTGAAAACGAGGAGAGGATAAGCATCTCCCAGGAAAAACTCGGCCGCCAGAAAAACCTCATCGAATCTATCATAAACAGCCTGCCTTATTGCCTCTATGTCATAGAGAGGAACTTAGGCATTGTCGTATGGAACAGGCATTCGTCGACCGAATGCCCTATATGCAAGTGCGCCCCGGGCAAGGACTGCTACAACCTCAACTTCATAGCGCACCTTTACGGCTCTGATCTTGTTAAGGGCTTGGAGCCCATCATAAGCGGCGTCTTCGAGACCGGTGTGCCCAGGACTATGGAGCAGAGGCTCACTGCGAAAGACGGCAGGACCATGGCGCTCAGAACGACCGTATTCCCGATATCCCTCGGCGGGACCAGCGCAACGGAATATGTCGTCTGGATGGCCGAGGACATAACGAAGTACAAGGAGATAGAGGCAGGGGTCATAGCGAGCGAGAAGCTCGCGGCTATCGGCCAGCTTGCCGCAGGCATCGCCCACGAGGTCAACAATCCGATAGGCGGCATCCTCAACTGTTTTTACAACTTCAGGAAGAAGAAGCTGACGGATGAGCGCAAGGCCGAGTATCTCGACTTCATGGAGGACGGGATAAAGCGCGTGCAGAATATCGTACGACAGCTCCTTGATTTCTCGCAGCAGCACACGCCGGAGTTGAGGCTGACTGATATTAAGGGGCTGATAGAGGGGATAACCCCGCTCTTCATACACTCGCTCAGGGGCAAAGACGTAAGGCTCGCAACGAACCTCGGAGAGGGGTTTCCGCCCATACTCGTGGACAAGCATCAGATCGAGCAGGTGCTTGTGAACCTGATACTCAACGCCATCCAGGCTATCGGAGATGACGGCACCATCGGCATATCGACCCGGTTCGACGGAAAATGGTACTGCATAATGGTCGCGGATACCGGGTGCGGCATACCGCAGGAGAACGTCAGGAAGATATTCGACCCGTTTTTCACGACAAAGGGCGTAGGCAAGGGTACCGGTTTGGGTCTTTCGGTAAGTCGTGGTATAATCGAGCGCCATAAGGGGAGGATCGAGGTGGACAGCCGCGTAAGCGAGGGCACCACCTTCAGGATCTATCTGCCTATGGCAGCATTGGCCTGACGCTGCGCACGGAGGTTTAATTGTCAGAGGCGACAAGGATTCTTATAATCGATGATGAACCGCTAATGAGGATGTCGATAGGCGACGCGCTCAGGGAGGAGGGGTATGCCGTCAAGGAGACCGCCTCAGGCAAGGAGGGGCTCTCATCGCTCAAGGACTTTTGCTATGACCTGGTCATAACGGACCTGAGGCTTCCCGACATGGACGGGATAGAGGTATTGAAGGCCTGCAAGCGCTACAGCCCTGAGACGATGGTGGTCCTTATAACCGCTTACGCCTCTGTAGATACCGCCGTTCAGGCGATGAAGTACGGGGCCTACGATTACATAACCAAGCCGTTTTCCATGGATGAGCTTCTTATAATGACAAAGAGACTGCTGAGGGTGAAAGGGCTTGAGCGCGAAAATATCATGCTCAAGGAACAGGTTGAGGGGCGCTATAACTTCAGCGGCATCATCGGCAAAAGCGAGAAGATGAACGATATCTTCGAGATGGTGCGCGTCGTAGCGCAGACCGATTCCACAGTCTTGATACTCGGCGAGAGCGGCACCGGCAAGGAGCTTATCGCCAACGCCATCCACCATAACAGCCAGAGAAAGGCGGATCCCTTCATCAAGATATCTTGCGCGGCCATACCTGAAACGCTTCTTGAGGCTGAGCTTTTCGGGCATGAGAAGGGCGCGTTCACCGGCGCTATCAAACATAAGAAAGGGCGTTTCGAGCTGGCCAACAAGGGCACTATCTTTTTAGATGAGATAGGCGAGCTTACCCCTGCCATACAGGTCAAGCTCCTGAGAGTCCTTCAGGAGCGGGAGTTCGAGCGGCTCGGCGGCACAGAGACCATCAAGGTGGATGTGAGGATAATTTGCGCCACGCAAAGGGACTTGAAAAAAGAGGTGGCTAAGGGGACCTTCAGGGAAGACCTGTACTACAGATTGAACGTAGTACCTGTGACCTTGCCGCCGCTTCGCGACAGGAAGGACGATATACTAATATTGGCCGATCATTTTCTTGAATACTTCGCGGGCCAGCACAGGAAGTCCATCAAGGGCTTTTCTGCCGAGGCCAAGGAGCTTCTTGTCAGGTATGCCTTTCCGGGCAACGTAAGAGAGCTTGAAAACGCCGTTGAAAGGGCCGTTGTACTGGGAAAGGCCGACGAGATACTCCCATGCGACCTGCCTGAAGAGATAGGGTCGCTCTCAGATTGCATCAAGGTCATGCAGGACATGCAGAACCATGAGAACCTTTCAAAGGCGATCAGGTCGTTTGAAAGGCAATACATCAGCAAGGTGCTTGAAGAGGCCAACGGAAATAAGAGCCTTGCCGCGAAGCTCCTCGGGGTCTCAAGAAAGACCCTCTGGGAAAAATGCAAGCTTCTGGAAATAATAAAGATGCAGTAGGGGTTTTAGTCCGTGCTTTTCATCTCTCTTGGGCTGTGAGAGAGTAGCTCAAGGCATATCACATATCTGTTTTCGGTTGCCAGAGTCCGAAGGCCGCGCCGGTAGGGTCTAATATCACGCTGAACCAGCCTACTCCCGGGATCTCAGTTACATCCTTGCAGATAGCGGCCCTCAGGGACAGCGCTTTTTTTGTCGATGCAACTGCGTCCTCGACAAGGATGTACGGAAGCCAGTTATCTGAAGTGCCAGGCAGAGGGTTCTTCATTATTCCACCGCCGGTCCCGTCCCCGACGTTTATCATCGTGTAGTCCTTGCCGGGTGTATCTTCCAGCTTCCAGTCGAACATAGTTGAATAGAATTTTTTCGAGCTGTCAATGTCTTTCGTCTGCAGTTCGATGTGGATAAACGGATTTGCCATCTAGCGCCTCCCCAATGTCAGTAGCATCTATTGCTGGTTGCCGCTCCAACGCCTATCTACGGTAGACGTGCGCCTTCATCTGTTTTTACCGGCTCTGCCCTTTATGACACGCTCTATCCCTGAGTAGTCTTTCAATATCGCTATATCCTTGTATCTATGCTCTTTTTCCATCAGACCTCTTATGTCCTCAGACTGACCGAAACCCATCTCAAGCAGAATGAAACCCCCTTCTGAGAGGCGCTCAGGCGCTTCCGTTATGATGCGCCTGTAAAAGGCGAGGCCGTCAGGGCCGCCGTATAAAGCGCTTTTCGGTTCGTGTACTATGACCTCTGGTTCAAGTATCTCGATCTCAGATTCGGATATGTAAGGCGGATTAGAGAGTATTATATCAGCCAGTCGAGCGGGCGTCCCATCAAGGGCTGTAAAGAGGTCGCCTTCAAGGAAGATCACCCTGTCTGCCACGTTGTTTAGCTCGGCGTTTTCAGCCGCAACTTTTAACGCCGCTTTCGATATGTCGGTCGCATAGACGACGCTTCCTGGAAGCTTCAAGGCCATCGTGACAGCTATGCACCCGCTCCCTGTGCAAAGGTCGATTATCGTCAAAGGCTTTTTTTCTGCGAGATGGAGCGCGCATCTTAGCGCCTCATCAACGAGTAACTCTGTCTCAGGTCTCGGGATCAGAGTATCTTTTGTGACCTTGAAGGTGAACCCGTAAAACTCAGCCTCTCCGGTTATGTACTGAGAAGGTTCTCTTTTGGCCCGTCTCTCGATAAGCCTTTTGAATACTCCCTCCTGATCCTCGGAAAGCGTCTTTGAAGCCTCGATGAAGAGCGTGTGGCGTTTGCATCCGATGACGTGCATAAGGAGATACTCAGCCTCGCTCCTTGCCTCGGTTACGGCTGCCACCCGTAGGGACTCCTCGGCCCATCTGATAGATTCGCCTATATTCAATGATAGACCTTCCTGATAAATTTCGCGGCAGGCCGCCGAAAAAGCCTCTCCGCTTTGTTTGCTTCAAAGTCCGTCTTTGCGTCGTGTACAAAAATACGCCGCTTTCCTCGCTTCTGTACGCATCGCATCAGGTGCTTTTTGAGCAGTCTTTTGGGCGGGTCAGGCGAATGCCGTAACCTGCCGGATCTCAGACGAGCATTTGGCGGGTGTGACCCTCTGTCTGGCTGATAGGCCGATATTGTATCTTGAAATGTTTCAAGCCCGTAATGTGCTGACAGACAGACTCTTCAAGCCATCCTGAAGAATGATAATATCATGATAGATAAGAGACAAGGGCAAGTCAAGAGCGGATGGTTGATTTGGATCGCACAGAGCAGCCTGTTTGATAAAAAAAGGCCTGCCTTCCGGCAGGCCCTCTGGGGGAGGCGAGGTCAGGCTGCTTTTTTCGTCTTCAGAAAATCAGCAAAGTTCTTGTCAGTGTGCGGTATATGGGTGCGCAGCCACTCGCCGAGCCTTTTTTGCGCCTTTATTACAGTATCGACACCGGCGCCGCGTTCGTTGTAATTCGCTCTGATCTCGTTG
Organism: Deltaproteobacteria bacterium; assembly: GCA_038043525.1. Lineage (GTDB taxonomy): Bacteria > Desulfobacterota > GWC2-55-46 > GWC2-55-46 > GWC2-55-46 > JBBTBW01. The sequence continues at coordinate 34,498 of JBBTBW010000012.1, forward strand.
AAGGTCCTTATGAAGGCGGCGTGCTGCTCCTTGTGGAGGCGCTGATCCGGGTAATTATATAGCGTCATGTACCTTTCTTCTGTGCCGAAGTGGGTCACAACATAGTTTTCGAGGAATTTTATTACCTTGCCGATCTCTTCCTTTCCCTTCTGAACCATCATGGCCTCCAAGTACTGATTTACGCGCTTGAAGAGTTCCTTGTGCTGGTTGTCGATCTCTGTCACGCCTACTGCCAGGTTTTGCGTCCATTCTAGCGCCATAAAAGCCTCCATCAGGTTTATTAAGACCTATTTGGTCTACTATGTCTATCGGCGTTTTTTTTGGGGTGCTTTAGGGTTATTTACGGTAAAAAAACAGGACTGATAGACAATCTGCTCAAGATCATAGGGGAGGAGAGTAGACAAATCTCCCGCCTTTGAATTCGGCTTTTGACTTGAAACAAAGCCGGGCTGGTGAAGTTGCGTTGTCTTTGCCTTTAAACAAACCTGGGTATGGTGGAAGGAGCATAAAGGAGGGCCGCTTAGCAGGTATCTGAATCTAGCGCGAAACGGCCAGACAGCGAAGGGAACCATACCCAGAAGGCGCACGGAAGTGCAAAGCTAAAATCAGACAGATATTTTTTACAAAGGGGCGTTGTCTTGTTATGACGTTAAAAAATGAACCTGAAGGCGCACGAGAGTGCGCAAAAGAAAAACCGCGTAATACTAACCCCTCCCAGCCTCCCCTTATGAGTAAGGGGAGGAGCGAAGACAAGACGCTTACCTTTGGCACATGATCGCAGGAGTAGTTGACTCGGAGTTGTATCTCCCTTGCCGTAAAACAAAAAGGGTCATGGCGTAGCGAGCCTGACTGAGGGCCGACGAGGAGGTATCTGAATTTACTGCGAGTCGGCACGAAAGCGAAGCGAGCCATACCCAGAAGGCGCACGAATGTGCAAAGCTAAAATCAGACAGATATTTTTCACAAGGGCCGTAGCATCGTAATACTGAAGGTGAGACGACGAGCAGGCGGTAGTATCTTCTGCGAGTCGGCTCGAAAGCGAAGCGAGCCATACCCAAAAGACGCACGGAAGTGCAAAGCTAAAAGCAGACAGATATTTTTTGTAAAGGGGCGTTGTCTTGTTATGCAGTTAAAAAATGAACCTGAAGGCGCACGAGAGTGCGCAAAAGAAAGACAGCAGACCGCCTCTTGACATGAACAAATGCGCGGCGGCCTATTTATGTTCCCTTGTCTTGTTGAACTCGACCTCAGGCCACTGCTCCATGACGTACTTGAGGTTCCAGTCGTTCTGGGCCATGAAAGCGAGGTTCTCTTCTGCGTCATAGGCGAGCCTTGCCTTGTTCTTTTTCTCGAAGTCAGCGAGCATCTTCTTATCCGGAGCGTTTATCCACCTTGCCCTGGAGCAATCGACAGCCTCGTAGATCGCCTCTACGCCGTATTCGTCCTTGAGCCGCGCCATGGTTACGTCAAACTGAAGTATCCCGACAGCGCCCAGGATGTAGTCGTTGCCCATGATCGGCCTGAAGACCTGCACCGCCCCTTCCTCGGTGAGCTGTGTAAGCCCTTTCTGGAGCTGTTTGGTCTTGAGAGGGTTTTTAAGGAGCACCCTCCTGAAGTGTTCAGGCGCGAAGTTCGGGATCCCGGTGAACTTGAGCAGTTCTTTCTCAGTGAACGTGTCGCCTATCTTTATCGTGCCGTGGTTGTGGATGCCGATGATGTCGCCTGCGTATGCCTCTTCTATATGGCTCCTGTCCTGGGCCATGAAGATGGTGGCGTTCGCGAAGGTCATCTCTTTGCCTGACCTGTGGTGCATCACCCTCATGCCACGCGTGAACTTGCCGGAGCATATCCTGATGAACGCTATCCTGTCCCTGTGCGCAGGGTCCATGTTCGCCTGGATCTTGAAGGCGAAGCCTGAGAAGGACTTCTCGTAAGGCGACACGCTCCTTGTGGTGGCCATACGTTCCATGGGGGGAGGGGCGAGTTCAACGAACGCGTCGAGAAGCTCCTTTACGCCGAAGTTGTTGATGGCGCTTCCGAAAAAGACCGGGGTCTGATTTCCTTTGAGGTACTCCTCAAGATCGAAAGGGTTTGCCGCGCCTTTGACGAGCTCTATGTCGTGACGCAGCTCCTGGGCCTGTCTGCCGAGTATCTCGTCGAGCCTCTTATCCGCAAGGTCGGTTATCACTACCCCGTCCCTCTGCCTTGTCTCGTTTCCAGGCGTGAAGAGGTGAAGCTCTTTCCTGTAGAGGTTGTAAACGCCGCGGAAGCCCTTGCCTGAGCCTATCGGCCACGAGAGCGGGGCGCATTCTATCTGGAGTTTTTCCTCTATGTCGGCAAGGAGGTCTAACGGAGCCAGGCCCTCTCTGTCGAGCTTGTTTATGAAGGTTATGATAGGGGTGTTGCGCATACGACATACACCCATCAGCTTCTCTGTCTGCGGCTCCGCACCCTTTGCGCTGTCTATGACCATCAGAGCCGAGTCTACGGCTGTTAAGACCCTGTAGGTGTCTTCCGAGAAGTCCTGATGGCCCGGCGTGTCGAGAAGGTTTATCTCGAAGTCGCGGTAGTCGAACTTCATGACTGACGTAGTAACTGAGATGCCGCGCTCTCTTTCTATCGACATCCAGTCGCTTGTGGCGTGTCTCGCGGCCTTTCTCGATTTTACCGCCCCGGCAAGCTGTATCGCCCCGCCGAAGAGAAGGAGCTTTTCGGTAAGCGTAGTCTTTCCTGCGTCAGGATGGCTTATTATCCCGAAGGTCCTGCGTCTGTTTACTTCCTTCTGCTGCTGATGGCTCATATCTAAAGAGTCCCTGTTGGATTATTGAAAAAACGCCCTTTGGCGGCTTCCCAGGCGGGCCTTTGTCCCCGGTGCCGATATAGCAAAAAAGGGGCCCGTAAAGGGGCCCCCTCGCGATATTCTTTTATGATACTACAAAAGCGGCCTCAGGGTCAAGGGCAGGGCTCATTCGTCGTTACTATGAGTTACGCCTCTACGCAGTTTTTTGGCGACTCCCTTGAGCTGCTTTCCCTTTAATCTGCGCTCCTTCGAAGACCTTGTTGCCTTTGTCTTGACTCTGGCTTTAGGCCTCACCGCTGCCTTTTTTATTATCTCTATGAGCTTTGAAAGCGCCTCAGCCCGGTTCGTCTCCTGAGACCTTTCGCCTCTGGCTGTTATGAGGAGAATGCCGCGGGAAGTCAGTCTTCTGCCGGCTACGGCCGGAAGACGTGTCTTGACCTCGTCAGGGAGGTTAGGCGATCCTATAGCGTCAAAACGAAGCTGTACAGCGGTTGATACCTTGTTGACGTTCTGCCCGCCGGGGCCGGACGCGCGGATAAATTCCTCGGATAACTCCGTGTCGTCGATGGCTATTTTTTCCGTGATGCGTATCATTCTCATATCTTACAACGAAATGGCAGGTCTGCTCAAGAGGCTTTGGCGGTATTCGAGCAGTATGCGGGATCAGGTTTTGTCTTGTCCGCATGGACAGGCATTATGACTCATGTATCCCTTTTATACTTCAAACAAAAGTCACAGACCTTTAAAGCCTGAAGCGGTATCCTCTGCGCATATTAAATTGATAAGGAGGCCGCCGTGGAAAAACGTGAAAAAACCGCTATGACACCCGACTTCGATAGTTTTGAAAGGCTTGAGTCGGCCGACATAGCCAGGATAAAAAGCGAGGCGAAAGTGGTCATGAACTTCCTCAGCAAGCAGGTGTTCAATCAGATACCGAGCGTAAGCGCTGTGACCGGCCTGCTTGTCGGCGCGTGGGTCGCGTCAAACTTCACAACGTCACCTGTAAAAGGTTTTCTTGCTGAGTGGGGGTTGATGAAGGGCGGAACGCACGTCGTAAGCTCAGGCGCTTACAAGTTCCTCTCAGTCTTGCTTCCGATGATAGTCACCGGCGTTACGGCCTACGCAGTGCACAAAGGGCTCAAGGCATTCAGGGAGATGAAGCTTGAAACGCACATATCGAGAGTCTCAATGCTCAGCCCTGAGATCCAGGCTGAGCTTAAAACCAAGCTGACGCTACTTGAAAAGACCAGAGAGGCCGGGATACTATCTCAGGGCGAATGCGAGACAAAGTTGGCAGGCTTGTATCAGTCATACGCCAGGAAGGGGTCTTCTTCAAAGGTAGAAGATCTGATCGTCAGCAGGCTTTCCGGCAAGTTGCAGTAACTTTTAGACCTTTGCGCGCCATCGTGCGCCTTTAGGGTATGGCTCGCATCGCTTTCGAGCCGACTCGCAGTCAGGCTCGCTACGCCATGACCCGGATTGTTTGACGGCAACGACAAGGCAATTTCGAATCGACCACCCCCAGCCCCTCCTTGATAAGGAGGGGAGTTTTGTCTTTTCTCCTACCCTTATGTAAGGGTAGGCCGGGATCAGTCTACTTCAAGGATGGCGCACTTGAGGTAATAGGTCTCAGGCACTGAGAGCGAGATCGGGTGGTCCTTTGACTGGGAGCGCATCTCAATGAGCCTTGCGTGACGTCCGGCGTTTCTTGCAGCGTCTCTCAGTATATCCATGAAGGTCGCCAGATCTACATGGTATGAGCAGGTAGACGTAGCGATCAGGCCGCCTTTTTTCAGGACTTTCATCGCGGCAGTGTTTACCTCTTTGTAGGCCCTGAGGGCTTCTGCCAGCTTCTGCTTTGATTTTACGAAGGCCGGCGGATCGAGCACTATGTAGTCGTAAAGGTCTCCGGACGCTACAGCCTTCTTGAGAAATTCAAAGACATCATCCTTGATGAACGCGCATTTTTCCGACAGCCCGTTCATAGCTGCGTTTTTAGCGGCTTGAGCCACCGCGAGTTCTGATGAATCGACCCCTGTAACGGACGCACCCTTTTCAGCAAGTTTCAACGCCCAGCCGCCTGCGTAGCAGAACAGGTCAAGCGCCCTGCCTGTTGATACAAGCGCGGCAAACGCCGAGCGGTTGTCAGCCTGATCGAGGAAGAACCCGGTCTTTTGCCCTGCCATCGGGTCTATCTCCATGAGCGTAGAGCCATGCTTTATCACTGGGAGTTTTTCAAGCGAGCCCTTGACAAGTCTTTTTTCCATGGCAAGCCCTTCGAGCAGGCGTATCTGGCTGTCATTACGAAGGACGATCGTATCAGGGGCGAGTGTTTCTTCGACCGCCTTTATGATGACATCTGTCCATTTTTCCATGCCCAGTGTTGAGATTTGTATAGAGGCACACCCTGCGTACATATCTACTATCAGCCCAGGAAGAAGGTCGCTTTCGCTGTAAACGGCCCTGTACGCGTTTGTGTCGCTTGTGAACCGCCTGCGATATTCGATGGCCGCGAGTATTCTCTTCTTGAAAAAGCCTTCGTTTATCTCCTCATTTTCCCTTGTCAGGATCCTTACCGAGATGAGTGAATGCGGGTTTATGTATCCGATTCCCAGAAAGGCCCCTTTTTTATCATGGAGCTCGACGATCGTCCCTGGCTCAAAGGCCTTTGGGCTTTCCATAAGCTCGTTTGAAAAGACCCAAAGATGTCCTGCGTTTATTCTAGATGTCCTGCTGAGCGTTACTGTTTTCATAGGCCTCCGATATGGTGCCTCTCATTATAATAGAGCCGGACCGGTTCTCAAAGCGATTTTTATCACGGTGAACCTGTCTCAGATCAGGCGGCGGGTGTGACCCGCCCTACCGCCTTGCTTTGAAACAAACCCGGGTCATGGCGTAGCGAGTCTGACTGAGAGACGACAAGCAGGCTCTTGTATCTACTGCGAGTCGGCGCGAAAGCGATGCGAGCCATACTCAAAAGGCGCACGGAAAGTGCAAAGCAAGAGTCAGACCGATGTTTTTTGCAAACGGGCGTTGTCTTGTCTTGCCGTTAAAAAATGTGCTTTGAAAAACACGAGAGTGCGCAAAAGAAAAACTGCTTAACGCTGACCCCTCCCAGCCTCCCCTTGTGAGTAAGGGGAGGAGCGAAGACAAAGCTTCAGCCTTTGGATCCGCCTTTACTTTAAAACAACACGGGTCATGGCGGAAGGAGCCTAAAGGAGGGCCAACAAGCAGGGTCTTGCATTATCTTTTCCTTAAAAAAGGGGAAGGAGTAAAGCCAACTCAATGCTCTTTTTTGAATTTGTCCTTTGTCTTAAAAAACCGGGTCATGGCGGAAGGAGCCTAAAGGAGGGCCGACGAGCAGGCGGCGGTATTTACTGCGAGACGGCCGGACAGCGAAAGGAGCCATACCCAAAAGGCGCACCGAAAGTGCAAAGCAGGAGTCAGCCCGATGTTTTTTTGCAAAGGGGCGTTGTCTTGTCCTGCAAATCATGCTGCGTGTGTGACCCGCCGCCTATTGCAGTTGCCCTTGCTTTGAAACAAACACGGGTCATGGCGTAGCGAGCCTGACTGAGAGCTGACGAGCAGGCATCTGAATTTACTGCGAGTCGGCGCGAAAGCGATGCGAGCCATACCCAAAAGGCGCACGGAAAGTGCAAAGCAGGAGTCAGCCCGATATTTTTTGCAAAGGGTAGTTGTCTTGTCCTGCAAATCATTCGGCGGGTGTAACTCGCCCTACCAGACTCCCTGCCTCCGCTTATAGTAAGGGGAGGAGAGAAAATAAAAAAGCGCGCTCTGAAATGCAAAAGAAAATCAGCCGAGATATAACATATATTCGTATGAGTCGTGTTTTTGTACCAGCCGGAAAACAAAAGACGCCTTATAGTTGCTTTTTACAGGTTTATAAGGAAGAATTGTTGTCAGATGCCTTGAACTTGATGAAAACGAACGGAGGATCCATGGCTCTCGACAGGAAAGATATGAAGGTTTCGGACAGCCTTGAGGTGATACTGCGTAGCGGCCAATCCCTGAAGGTGCGCCCGATAAGGCCGGACGACAGGAAAAGGCTTGAGACGTTCTTCTACAGGCTGAGCCCGAGGACGCGATTTTTGAGGTTCCAGTACGCAAAGGACCGGATCACAGATGAAGAGCTGAGATACTTTACCGAGGTCACCCCGCCTTCAAGGTACGCCTATGTCGCGTTGTCAGGCACAGACGATGCTGAGCGTATTGTGGCAGTCGGCAGATGGGATATATTGCCTGATGCCAAAAAGGCAGAGGTGGCTTTCACAGTCGAGGATAACAGCCAGCACGGCGGCATCGGCACGATCCTGCTTGAAGAGTTGGCGAAGTCCGCTCTCGTTTACGGCATACGTTTTTTTGTGGCGCGAGTCCTCACTGAGAACGAGAGGATGGTGAAGGTCTTATCCGAGAGCGGCTTTAAAACCACCCAAAAGCTCGATGCTGGCGTATATGAGATAACGATAGACCTGGCAACTCAGGAAGAGCATGAAAAGCGTCAGGCCGGCAGGGAGCATACGGCAAGGAGCGCGGGAGTGAGAAAGGTCCTCAACCCGAAGCGTGTCGCTGTCATCGGAGCTTCGCGCGACGCGGAAAGCGTTGGAGGCGCCATCTTCAGGAACCTGCTTCGTGACGGGTTCGCAGGTGTAGTATTCCCTGTCAACCCGAATGCCGATTCGATTGCCGGTGTCTTGTGCTACAGATCTGTCTCAGAGATACCATCTGATATAGACGTTGCCGTGATTGTAGTGCCTGCCGCCAGGGTACTCGAGGCTGTAGATGAATGCGGCAAAAAAGGTGTCCTTGGGCTTGTCATCATCTCCGCGGGCTTCGGTGAGGCAGGTCCTGATGGGGTAGAGCGCGAGCGCATCCTCAGGGAGAAGGCGCTCTCTTACGGCATGAGGGTCATAGGCCCGAATTGTCTCGGCATACTCAACAATAACCCTGATGTGCGGTTGAACGCGACCTTTTCGCCTGTGACTCCGCCGCCCGGGAACCTCAGCATCGGTTCTCAATCTGGAGCGCTCGGTCTCGCTCTGCTTGATCACGCAAAGGCGATCAACCTCGGCATAGCCCATTTTGTCAGCTTTGGAAACAGGATGGATATCTCCACAGACGATCTCCTTGAGTACTGGGAGGATGATGTCAATACCGACGTCATAGTCCTTTATCAGGAGTCGTTCGGAGACCCGAGGAAGTTCGGAAGGATCGCAAGGAGGGTCTCTCACAAAAAGCCGGTGATAGCGGTCAAGGCGGGGCGTTCCGCTGTAGGCGCAAAGGCCGCTTCGTCGCACACAGGGGCCCTTGCCGCATCAGATGTCGCTGTCGACGCTCTTTTCAGGCACTCAGGCGTCATACGGGTCACTACTATCGAAGAGATGTTCAACGCGGCTGAGGTGCTGACTCACCAGCCTCTGCCGAAGTCCGCTAACGTAGCGATACTTACAAATGCCGGCGGCCCCGGGGTGCTTGCGGCTGACGCCTGCGAGAGCATGGGGCTCAAAGTCCCGCCGCTCTCTGAGGATACACAAAAGAGGTTGAGAGAGTTCCTGCCTCAGTCGGCCGCGGTGCTGAATCCCGTAGATATGATAGCTACGGCGCCGCCAGAGTCATTTAAAAGGTCGTTGCAGGTAATACTCGAAGACCCCGGAATAGATTCTGTCATAGTCATATACATCCCGCCGATGGTGACTAAGCCGCAAGACGTGGCGCGCTCCGTAGATGAGGCGCTTAGGGGTTACGTCGGAGGCAAACCGGTGATCACGTGCTTCATGATGTCACAGTCCACAATGGACGCCCTCAGGAGGGAGACGGGTCTTCGTCCGTTTACCTTCCCTGAAAATGCCGTTCAAGCGCTATCCCTTGCGTACAGCTACGCAAAATACAAAGAGATGGATGAAGGCTCAGTCGTGAGGTTTCCGTTTATAGACAGAGATATGGCGAGAAAGAACGCGGGGATAAACAGAAAAGGCTGGTTGATGCCGGAAAAGGCGCTTGGCCTCCTTGCCGATTATGGCATACCAACTGCGGCGGCTATCTGCGCGCAGACACCCGAAGAGGCTGTCAGCGCCGCCGCGAGCATCGGCTATCCTGTTGCTATGAAGGTCCGTTCAGCGAGTATTGTCCACAAGTCGGATATCGGTGGGATAGCGGTCGGCCTCAAAGACAAAGCAGAGGTCGAGGCCGCCTTTGCAAACATCAGTTCAAGAGTCGGTTCTGCCGGTCTTAAAGATCAGATGGAAGGGGTCATAGTCCAGCCTATGGCAAAAGGCGGAACAGAGATGATCGTCGGCATGTCTCTTGACCCGGTCTTCGGCCCTTTAGTCATGATGGGCTTTGGAGGCACGCAGGTGGAGTTGATGAAAGACGTTGCCTTTTCCATTCACCCTCTTCATAACGTCGACCCTGAGCGCATGCTCGCCCAGATAAAGTGCGCGCCTCTTCTCAGAGGCTGGAGAGGCAGACCGCCCGGAGACGTCAAGGCGCTCTACGACGCGCTTCTTCGTTTTTCCGCCTTGATAGAGGATTTCCCCGAGATAGAACAGATAGAAATAAACCCGCTTATCGTGCTGGATGAAGGGCAGGGGTGCGTTGCTGTTGATGCGAGGGCGTATGTGCGCATCCCATAGACAAGACGGACAAGTGGTCGCATTATGATGGGCGGTCGGATGGCTAAGATATTTAAGATGTCGGCCCTTGTTTTTTTAATCACTGCGATCTTGATCCCGGTGGCTGGTCTTGCGGCCTTTCACATCGTTCCGATAAAGACCCTCAAAGAAAGTCTTGAGAGTTCGTTGTCTGAAGGCTTCGGCATTACAGCTCAGATGCGGGGCTTCGAGAGGGTATTTCCTTTCGGCCTGCGCGCTAAAGACATTGCAGTGAAGGATGCCTCTTCAGGCAGGCCGCTTCTGAATATCGACGGCGCCTGGGTCGGTCTTAACCCTCTAAGTATTTTTTCAGGCGGTATTGGTGCGGACTTCAAGGCCTCTTTAAACGGAGGGATCGTCACCGGGTCAGTTGTTCTGCGGCCATCCGGCAGATCGATAGAGATGAAGATGCAGTCTGTCTCGCTTCTTTCTATCCCCGCGTTTCAGAGGCTTAAGATAACCGCAGGAGTGCCGTTTGACGGCGACCTCTTGCTGGAGCTGCCTGAAAAAGGCTGTCCAACCGGAGGGCTGAGGCTTACCGGCAAAGCAGGTTCAGGGGCCGAGGTGAGGCTTGGAGGGATGCCTCTGCCGATAGGGCGTATTGACTCAGCAGGCATTGAAATGATCGCGACCAGGCCTCCGGCAAGAGGCGAATGTCATCTCGATATGAAGAGCCTCTGGCTTAAAGGCAGTGAGCTGGAGGCCCAGGTATCCGGCTCTTCTTCGGTTAAAGATCCGGTAGAGGCGAGCCTTGTAGATATTGTTATAGAGGTCATGCCAAAGGGCAGGCTGCTTAAGCAAGAGTATATACTCTCACTGATAAAGGCCTATCGGTCAGAGGATGGCATCTATAGGATTCCTGTGAAAGGAAGGCTCGGAGAAGTCATGCCGGAGTAAGAAAATTGAAGGTTGAAATCCTCGTCTTTGAATTTGACTTCGTCTTAAAACAACCGGGTCATGGCGGAAGGAGCCTGACTGCGAGCCACCGAGCAGGCGGCGGGTGTGACCCGCCCTACCAGACTACCAGACTGCTGACCCCTCCCAGCCTCCCCTTGAGAGTAAGGGGAGGAGCTAAAAACTCCTATGCCTTTGAATCTGCCTTTGCCTTAAAACAACACGGGGCATGGCGTAGCGAGCCTGACTGAGAGACGACGAGCAGGTAGTGGAATTTACTGCGAGGAGACTCGAAAGCGATGCGAGCCATACCCTAAACGCGCACCGAAGTGCAAAGCTGGAGTCAGACAGATATTTTTTTTACAAGACCTTTCGAGCCATTCCCAAAAGGCTCAAGACAGCGCGTAAAAAAACCGGCAGATATTTTTGATTCGTGTAGCAGTTTTACTGCAATCTATACTCACTTAAGTGGTGGGCTCGGCCCTTGCCTTAAAACAACACGGGTCATGGCGGAAGGAGCCTGAAGGAGGGGCGACGAGCAGGCTATTGTATCTACTGCGAGACGGCCGGACAGTGAAGGGAGCCATACCCAAAATGCGCACGGAAAGTGCAAAGCAAGAGTCAGACAGATGTTTTTTACAAGGGCTGTTCGTGCCATACCCAAAAGATGCACGAGAGTTCGCAAAAGTAAACCATTCGGCGGGTGTGACCCGCCCTACCAGACGTTACTGCTGACCCCTCCCAGCCTCCCCTTGAGAGTAAGGGGAGGAGCAAAAAAACTCCTATGCCTTTGAATCTGCCTTTGCCTTAAAACAACACGGGTCATGGCGGAAGGAGCCTAAAGGAGGGCAGGCGAGCAGGCTACTGTATCTTCTGCGAGACGGCCGGACAGCGAAGGGAGCCATACCCTAAATGCGCACGGAAAGTGCAAAGCTGGAGTCAGACAAATATTTTTTACAAAGCTCGTTCGAGCCATCCCCCAAAAGGCGTACGACAGTGCGAAGTGACAAAAGAAGAATGTATCGGCCTGCCTTTTGAAAGAGCGTTCGTTCTAATGGCAATAAAAGAAAAAAGCTTGACAGCCATCCTGCGCTGTATTATAAAAATAGGTACAATTTAACGTTTTGGATTGATCTTATCCAGAGTGGCAGAGGGACTGGCCCTTTGAAGCCACAGCAACCGGTTCTGTAAAAGGAACGTCAGGTGCTAAATCCAGCAAGGTGCTATCTGCCTTGGAAGATAAGAAAGAGTTATGCCCTCTTCTTAGCTTCTTATGAGAAGGGGTTTTTTTTTGCCCGGAAGATAAAGCCCGGTAGCAGGTTTTGCGGCAAGCCTCCGGGGAACTCCGGTCTGTAAGGAAGCGATAAACCGTATTTAAACGCGCTCGCTCTACCGCAGGACAGATCAACGGGGACGCGCTCGCTACGCATGTTCAAGTCAAGCCAATGGGAGAGAACGATTATGAGTTACATGAAGAGCCTCAAGTGCAGGGAATGCGGCAAGGAGTACCCGAAAGAGGCGCTCCACGTCTGTGAGCTTTGTTTCGGCCCCCTGGAAGTCAACTACGAGTACGACAAGATAAAAGAGGTCTTGACGCGTGAAGTTATAGAGAAGAGGGCGCCGAACATGTGGCGCTACAAAGAGCTCCTGCCGCTTGACGGTGAACCGAGCGTTGGGGCCCAGGTTGGCTTTACGCCGCTTGTGCGGGCAAACAACCTCGCTAAGGTGCTTGGCGTAAGGGAACTATACATTAAGAACGACGCGGTAAACTTCCCGACGCTTTCTTTTAAGGACAGGGTCGTATCTGTCGCGACATCAAGGGCAAGGGAGATGGGTTTCAAGGTGATGGCGTGCGCCTCGACTGGAAACCTCGCCAACTCGGTCGCCGCGAACTCGGCGGCATGCGGCATGGAGAGCTACGTATTCATACCGTGCGACCTTGAAAGGACGAAGATAATGGGCACGCTCGTCTACGGGGCGACTGTCATTGGCATCAAGGGCCACTACGACGAGGTAAACAGGCTTTGCAGCGAGATAGCCGGCAAGTACGGATGGGCCTTTGTGAACATCAACATAAGGCCGTATTACGCCGAGGGTTCTAAGACATACGGCTACGAGATAGCCGAACAGCTCGGATGGAAGCTCCCCAAGCACATAGTCGTGCCTATGGCAGGAGGCTCTCTCATAACCAAGATATACAAGGCGTTTAAAGAGCTATATTCGCTCGGCCTTATAACTGACAAGGACGCGAAGGTATACGGGGCCCAGGCGTCAGGATGTTCCCCTATAGTCAACGCTGTCCGAGAAGGCACGGAACTTATCAGGCCCGTGAGGCCTAATACGATAGCCAAGTCGCTTGCCATAGGCAACCCTGCTGACGGATACTACTCGGCAAAGGTCATGAGGGAGAGCGGCGGCTGGGGCGAGTCCGTTACAGACGAAGAGATAATAGAATGCATGAAGCTTCTTGCCGAGACTGAAGGCATCTTCGCGGAGACTGCCGGCGGCGTGACGCTCGGCGTTACCAGAAAGCTTCTGGATATGGGGCGCATCAACAAAGACGAGTCGATAGTCATCTGCGTTACGGGTAACGGTCTTAAGACCCAGGAGGCGCTCGAAGGCAAGTTGAACGAGCCGACAATAATCAACGCGAGGCTCGCTGAGTTTGATGAACTGGTAAAATCGAACGGCAAGCACTTCGCGCTCAAGGTCTGAGGTTTTCAGCATACCTGAGTTTTTTTGCTGTAAATCCGGCGCTGTTTTTTGGTATTATAGCGGGATAGGCACCCGGACGCGCTCAGGCGCCAGGGTACATACCGTATCTTATAAGGAGATCTTAGTGGCATGACCGACCATTTTATTGAGGATAAGACGCATAAGGTAGTAGTGAACCTTGAGGGTTCGGCTGAGAAGGTGGACTTTAACGATCTCAAATCAGGCGGGTTCATAAAGCAGAGACAAAAGGACATGTTCACCGTCAGGCTCAGGTGTCCGGGCGGCAGGCTTGCAACGGAAAAGCTCCTGGAGATATCCAAGATAGCCCATAAGTACAGCAAGAAGGGCGTTGTCCATTTTTCTTTCAGGCAATCTCTTGAGATACTCTATGTCGATTACAAGGAATTCAACGCCATAGTCGCCGAGCTTGAAAAGATAGGCCAGAAGGTCGCTTCATGCGGCCCGAGGGTGAGGGTACCTACGGCGTGCGGCGGGTGCGAGTATAATCCAAACGGTCTTACCGATACGCAGGGCATGGCAAGGATGGTCGATGAGAAGTTCTTCGGCACGCCGACGCCGCATAAGTTCAAAACCTCGTTTTCAGGCTGTCCTATAGACTGCGCCAGGACAAAGGAGATGGACTTCGGGTTCCAAGGCGTTGTTGACCCGACCTGGGAAGAGCCTTCCTGCACAGGATGCACGATATGCTCCGAGGCCTGCAAGGAAGACGCGATAGTCTCGGATGCCGATACAGGCAAGCCTATATTCGACCCGATGAAGTGCATATATTGCGGCGACTGCATAAGGGCGTGCCCGACAGAGGCGTGGAAGCCGAAGCGCTACGGCCACATAGTGAGGATCGGAGGGAAGCACGGCCGCCATCCGATGGAGGCGATAGAGGTATGCAACTTCCTGTCTGACGAGAAGGTGCCTGATGCGATACAAAAGACGATAGAGTGGTATAACGCCAACGGCAAGCGCGGCGAGAGGATCGGCAACGCGATAAAGAGGGTGGGACTGAAGAACTATCTTGACTTCATGAGGCCTGTCTTCGGTGACGGGATAAAGGCCTGAACAAGGGGATGAGATGACTGATAAGAAAGAGGCGACGCTTGATCTGCGCGGTGTGATGTGTCCGATAAACTTCGTCAAGACGAAGCTCAAGCTTGAGATGATGGAAGCGGGAGAAGTCCTCGAAGTAGTCCTTGACAGCGGCGACCCTATACAGAACGTCCCTAAGTCCATAAAGGAAGAGGGACACAAGATAATAGAGGTCAAGAAGGAAGGCGACTACTTCAGGATACGAGTGCAGAAGGGCTGAAGGGGCTCACTGGCGGCTTTTCATCAGAGGCCTTAAGGGGCTTTGTATAAATAAAGATACGGTTCAGGGAGGAGCTAACATGGCAGTGAAGGTCAGGATACCGACCCCGTTGAGGAAGCTGACAAATGGTTCAGACGAGGTCGTAGTTGAAGGGACTAATGTCGCGGAACTTATAGAGAATCTTGAGAAGAACTATCCCGGCCTCAAGGAGAGGATCTGCGAGCCGGATGGCAAGCTGAGGCGATTTGTGAACCTCTACCTCAACGACGAGGATATAAGGTTCAAGAAGAACATGGAAACCGAGCTCAAGGAAAACGACGAGCTATCCATAATCCCGGCCATCGCCGGCGGCCGCAGCTGAGTAAAGGCCGCCTCCGAACACAAATCAAGCAAAGAGGTACACCTTGAAAAAAAGGATATATCTGACATATCCTAAGGAACAGGTCAAAGAGCCGCTCCTTTATCATGTCACCAGGCAGTTTAACGTCGTGACCAATATCAGGCAGGCGAGTGTCTCTGACAAGATCGGGCTTGTGGCCCTTGAGCTCGACGGCGAGGCTGAAGAGATAGAAAAGGCGATCAAGTACTTTATCGAGAAAGGCGTAAAAGTCGAGCCGATCGAGCTTGACATCATCGAGTGACCCTGCCTTTTGGCCCACGACTGAAAACAGTCTGTTTTTGAGCTATCAGGTTGTTGTGTTCTCATGAGCCATCGGGCTGTTATCCTCGATTTCCACTTGACCTCGCGACCCGTCTGAGAACACTCTCGGCAGGCTGGATGCGCCTTAAGAGCAATATCAGCCCCAATAGCTGAAAGACCCGCCCTCTCCGGCGGGTTTTTTTTAGGAAACCGGGAGCCGCATTCCTCTGTAGACGCAGAAAAACGCATTAAAACAGGGGTTTGTGGCGCTAAAATATCTTGACAGCATAACTCAGGTATTATAAACTTGATAAGCCTGCTAAGGTATTCTGATGTCTGCCGGATCTTGATGCCTGAATGCGGCAATGCGTCTCTTGGCTGTTGTTTTTCTAAATAAACCCGGGCGGTAGGGCCCTGTCAGAGGTGAACTCATGGGTGGACAAAAACTTTTGGATGCGGCCCAGAGAAGCGATAAGTCCGCCGAGAGCCATGCCAGAAGATCGGTGATAGACCTTGTCGGCAGGACCCCTCTTGTAAGGATAAACAAGATCACGGCAGGTCTGCCTGAAGAAGTCTCTGTCTACGCCAAGCTCGAGGGTTTTAACCCGGGAGGTTCGGTCAAAGACAGGGCCGCGCTCTCCATGATCGAAGAGGCTGAGTCTACAGGCAGGCTTACGCATGATAAGGTGATACTCGATTCGACCTCAGGCAATACTGGAATAGCTTATGCCTGGATCGGCGCGGTCAAAGGCTATAAAGTAGAGCTTGTAGTGCCTGCCAACGTAAGCGAAGAGAGGAAAAAGATATTAAACGCCTTTGGTGCGCATGTCATATTCTCCAACCCTCTCGAGGGTTCTGACGGCGCGATAAGGCTCGCATGGAAGATATACGTCGAGAATCCTGAGAAGTACTGCAAGCTCGATCAGTACAACAACCCGAATAACCCGCTGGCCCACTACAATCATACGGCCCCTGAGATAATAGAGCAGACAGGAGGGATGATAACCCACTTCGTCGCATCGATCGGCACAGGCGGGACTATCATGGGCACAGGAAGGCGGCTTAAGGAATTCAATAAGAATATCCAGGTGATAGCAGTAGAACCTGAGAGCGCGTTTCATGGCCTCGAAGGTCTTAAGCACATGGCATCTTCGATAGTGCCTGGCATATACCATGAAGATGAGCTTGACAGCAAGGTCCCGGCTCCTACCGAGGAATCGTATGATATGGCAAGGAGGCTCGCCAGGGAAGAGGGGCTCCTTGTAGGCCAATCGGCAGGGGCGGCTATGTGGGCGGCGCTTGAGATCGCAAAGACCCTTAAAAAAGGCGTTGTTGTCGCGATATTCCCTGACAACGGTGACAAGTACCTGTCTACGCGTCTCTGGGAGGCCTGACACCGGCCGGTTGCCGCTTACGGCTTATCAGCATCTTGCATAATCATCTTCTGGCATCGAGTATCCAGCCATCATAAAAAAGCCGTGATACGGCGCCTGTAGCGCCTGTATTCTGAAGAAGTCAAATGCCGTAAATCTAATGTCCGATCGGAGGCCGCATGTCTTTTTTAGGTCTTGGAAAAAATATCCTTCAGATATCAAAGAACGTATATGACGATATAATCGCGCATTCAAAAGAGGCATATCCGCACGAATGCTGCGGCGTCATAGTCGGCGCCTACTACAACGGCAAGAAGGTCTTCGAGTCTCACAGGGCCGATAACGTCAATCTTGAGCGGGCCGCCGACAGGTATATAATAGACCCTAAGGAGTTCAATCTCATCGACAAGATGGCAAGGACCCAGGGCTATGATGTGGTCGGCTTCTACCATTCCCACCCTGACCATCCTGACAAGCCTTCAGCTACCGACAGGGAGTGGGGCCAAGTCGGATATTCGTACATCATCGTCTCTGTTAAAAAAGGGACCGAGACATCGGTCCGCTGCTGGACGATAGAAGACGACAAGGAGCCTTTCAAGGAAGAGAAGATCAAGGTGGTCACACACGGGGCGTGAGACTATGATCTCTCGATCGGATGCGAGCGTGAAGAGACGGCCTCAGTTCTCAGCGGATGCCTTTAACTTTAAGGAGACAGGCTCATCTAGGGTCCGGTAGTAGAGGCTCACAAGCGGGATAAAGCGTCCTTATGGCTTTTGATTCGGATACAGAGGTCAATAACCCCTTCCAATGGGTTTGTTTTTATCGGGCAGCGCAATAATAAGCTTTCAGGAGAAGAGCAGTATGGACTTCAGCGAAGAACAGATCGAGCGGTACTCAAGACATATAATACTCCCTGAGATAGGCGGCAGGGGCCAGGCAAAGCTCCTTAAAAGCAAGGTCTTTGTCCTTGGCGCGGGCGGGCTAGGTTCACCTGCCCTTTTGTACCTCGCGGCCGCTGGGGTCGGCACTATCGGCATGGCAGACGGCGACTCTGTTGATCTCAGTAATCTGCAGCGCCAGATTATCCATAACAGCGAGACGATTGGAAAGCCTAAGGTCCAGTCAGCGAAAGAGGCGATCGGAAAGCTCAACCCTGACGTGAAGGTCGAGGCCTTCCACGGCAGGCTCACAGTCGATAACATAAGAGAAATAATAAGGGAGTATGACGTCGTACTTGATGGAAGCGACAACTTTCCGACCCGTTTCCTTATGAACGACGCGGCGTTCTTCGAGCAGAAGCCTCTCGTCTCCGGGTCCATGTTCAGGTTCGACGGCCAGGTCTCGGTCTTCAAACCTCATAAGGGTCTTCCGTGCTACCGTTGCTTATATCCTGAGCCGCCTCCAAAGGGTCTTGTTCCGAGCTGTCAGGAGGCCGGTGTCCTCGGAGCCCTTGCAGGCGTTATAGGGGTCTTGCAGGCTGTGGAGGCCATAAAGGAGATACTCGGCATAGGCGACGTGCTTGCCGGACACCTCTTGATATTCGACGCGCTCAAGATGTCATTCAGGAAGGTCAAGGTTATGAAGGACCCGGAGTGCGCCCTTTGCGGGCCGAACCCTTCAATAACAGAGCTTGTCCAGTACGAGGAACAGGCCTGCGAGTTCAAGTCCGTTACCTGAAGAAAATAAACGGCTTTTTTTCAATGTGACCTGATGAAAAAGGATTACCTGCAAAACCCCGGCGCCCTTAAGATCGACCTGATGCTGAGAGGCATAAGGATCGAGGACGCCGTAGTCAAGGCTTGGGCCTGCGGGTCCTCTGGCATTGACATACTTCTTCCCAATAATACACTTGTGAACATCCCGTGCGCGGAGAAGTTCACAAGCGCGTCCCCATATCTTATCAGGCGCGACGGCGACTCTTATTTCATATCGGATCAGACCGGAGAGGTCAAGGTCGATCTTGTGCCGAGGCCTGAGTTTTATAACCGCAAGACCTCCACAGGCATCCGTTTTTCCGATATTGCGGCGTCCCACGGTAGCTACACGGTGATAACGCCCTCTCCGAGGTGCGATTTTTTCAACCGGTCGATTGAATGCAAGTACTGCGCAGGCAACTTTGACGTAAAGGGCGCAAACAACGATACCGTATACACGGTAGACGAGGTCCTGGAGACTGTTGGCGCGGTACTCAAAGAGAAGCCTTCGGGGATAATATATCTTTCGATCGGGTTCAGCGATAGCGACGACGGCGGCATCGGTTTTTTAAGACCATACATACAGGCAATAAAAAAGACGTATAACTGCCTCGTTGCAGTAGAAGCACTGCCTCCGAAGTCCAATGACCATATTGACGAGACCTACGCCATCGGCGCGGACTCGGTACTTTATAATATAGAGATATTCGATCCGGAGCTATTCGAGATAATATGTCCGGGCAGGGCCTCTCTCGTAGGGCGCAAAAGGTACATGGACGCTCTTGCCTACGCCGCCAAGGTATTCCCGAGCGGCACGGTCGCCTCTCATCTGATAGTAGGGCTCGAGCCTCCGGGGTCGACGTGCATGGGAATAGATTTTTTGACGTCTATCGGGGTAGTGCCTGTGCTTCCTATTTACAGGCCCACGTCAGGCAAGGCGCTCCGCATAGAGCCGCTTACGGCTGAGATAATAATACCGGTATACAAGCACCTGTACAAGGCCGTTACAAAGAACAGGATAAACCTCAACTGGGTAAAGGACCTGAGCATGGTCACGACTCCGATGGAGGTCCGTGGGCTTGTTGACGACGCCTCCGGAGGCAACTCTCTGATCGAAAGCTTTTACAGGTCTGCTATCGGACAAAAAACAGCGTGGACGCTTTCCACTCTCAGGAGAAAGCTTCGCGTTAAGGGCAGAGGCGGGCCGTCGGATAATGAGCATTGACATGGAGCAGGTAAGATATTGAGCGTTGAGATAGACAGACGGCCCATGTGGCTGATAGTCGCCTCGTGGGCGGTCCGGCCGGCATTATTTATAATACTAGCCGTTATCTTCGGGTATCTTGTGACTATGCCTGTTCCTGACGGCCTCAGCGTCGCAGGGCAGAGGGCGGTTGCCGTATTCCTGCTATGCCTCGTCCTTTGGGTCACGAACCTTGTCCCGCTGGCTGTAACAGGCATTCTTGCCATAGTACTCGTTCCCGCATTCGACGTCCTGCCATATAAGGTGACGTATTCGCTCTTCGGCAACGAAGCCGTCTTTTTCATACTCGGCGCGTTCATACTTGCCGGGGCTGTCATGCATTCGGGTATATCGAACAGGGTAGCTCTTAACATAATGGACAGGTTCGGGTCTTCTCCGTCAAAGCTCCTTGTGGCGATATTCCTCCTTTCAGCGGGCCTCTCGTTCGTGATGTCAGAGCACGCGGTTGCGGCGATGCTCTTTCCGATAGTCCTTGAGATCTCCAAGAGCCTCGGCTTGAAGCCAGGAAAATCCAACTACGGCAAGCTCCTTTTCTTCGCGCTCGCCTGGGGCTGTGTCATAGGCGGTGTGGCGACATTTTTAGGCGGCGCCAGAGTGCCGCTTGCCGTAGGGATCCTACAGGAGACGACAGGCCAGTCGATCGGCTTTTTCGAGTACTCGTTGGCCGTATTTCCACTCGTTGCGGTGCTTCTTGTCTCAGGCTACTTCATCCTTACAAGGTTTTTCCCGATTGATATCGCAGGCGTCGACGGCGCTATCGGGATGCTGGATAAGCGCATAAAAGGGCTAGGCAAGGTCTCGTTCAACGAATACGCGGTAGGCTCGGTCCTCATTCTGACGATCATCGCGTGGATGACCCTCGGTGAAAAGACAGGTCTTGCGACGGTCGCACTTGGATCGGTAGTCGTACTTTTCGTCTTCAGGCTCGTCAGATGGAAAGATATCGAAGAGTACGTCAACTGGGGTATAATTTTAATGTATGGCGGCGCTATAGTCTTAGGCTCCGCTCTGGATAAATCAGGCGCGGCAAAATGGCTTGTAGACAGCCTCATGGGCGGGTGGTCCGGGGCCCCGTGGATGGTATTTGCGGCCTTCTCGTTCCTCTCCATAACTCTTACCGCCGCGATGAGCAACGCCGCAGTCATAGCGGTACTCTTGCCCGTGAGCATAGGCATGGCGCGGACCATGGGGATAGACCCGACGGTCGTGACATACGCGATAGCGGTTCCGGCCGGGCTTGACTTCATGTTCCCGATGGGGACTCCGGCGCTCGCTATAGCCGCGTCGTCTAACTACATATCGATCAGGGAGTCGGCTAAGGGCGGGTTCCTGATGTTCATAATAGCGTGGGTGGCGTTTAACCTTGTTGCGGCGTACTACTGGCCGCTTATAGGCATTGGGTATGCAAGATGAAAAACGTCCTACTTATACTCGCAGGGACAAAGACCCCTGACGCGATGATAGAAGCCGCCGCAGCTATCGCGAAAAAAGAGTCTTCAAGGCTCGTAGCTGTTTATATACTAGAACCTGGGAAGGCAAGCGAGGTATTTGATACCTTCACGGATATAGGTTTTATAGGGGACAAGCCGACAACGGAACTTTCCGAGTCCCTTATGAAGGACTACAGGCAAAGAGGGTATGAGGAGCTGGGCAGGGCGCAGATGAAGGCGATGGAACTCGGCGTGGACTTTGAACCTGTTCTTGAACAGGGCGATTATGTCTCTGCCGCGCTCGAAGCTATCGAGAAGTGGTCCGTTGGAGTGGCGTTCGCGGTCAGGCCCAAAAAAAAGCATCTGATCAACTACTTCTCAAAGACTCCGCTGGAAGAGCTTATTGCGGGCGCTACCTGCGAGGTAATGGTCTTTGACGAGAAGTAGGCGGTCATGGAATCAAAAGATAATAACAAAGACGGAGGGTATATAAAATGTCTGACAGGATATGGACTGAAGCAGAGCTTAAAAAGGTAAGCGATGAACTTGAGATCAGAGAGCCCGAGGATGCTGTCCGGTGGGCTGTGGAGAACTTTGACACGAAAGAGATGACCCTTGCGTGCAGTTTCGGCGCTGAAGACGTAGTCCTCGTCGATATGCTCATCAAGATAAAGCCTGACGCGCGCATCTTCTATCTCGATACCGACCTCCTTTTCAAGGAGACTTACGACGTTATTGAAAAGATTAGGCAGAAGTACGGCATACAGCCTGAAAGGTACGGCGCTGAAACGACGCTCGACACTATGGCACTTGAGCACGGCCCCGAGCTATGGAAGAAGGACCCTGACAAGTGTTGCGCCGTAAGGAAGGTCGTCCCTCTGACGCAGGCCCTTGTAGGACTTAAGGCATGGATAACAGGCATAAGAAGGGACCAGGCCCCGACAAGGGCCAACGCCCCGATCGTAAGCTGGGACGGAAAATTCAACCTCGTGAAGATCAACCCGCTCGTGAAGTGGACGAATAAGGACGTCTGGGACTATATACACAAGAACGGCGTCCCTTACAACCTCCTGCATGACAGGAACTACCCTTCCATAGGATGCGAGCCTTGTACCAGACAGGTGATGCCGGGCGAGGACCCGCGCGGCGGCAGGTGGGCAGGTTCGCAAAAGACCGAGTGCGGCCTTCATAAGTAGGCGCTGACGCGTTATGGTACGCTGACGGGCTGAAAAGACGTCTGAAGGCCGTCGTATGCCTTGCGGACGCATCTCTGATGAAGGGTAAAGGGTTTAGCCGATATGCAGTAGAAATTGCTGAATAATAGAAACGATAAAAGAAAAATCTCGGAGGTATCAACGGTGGAAGGACTTATAAAAGCGCACGGCGGGAGACTCGTCAACAGGCTTCTCGAAGACAAGGCCAGGGATGAGGCGGCCGCAAGGGCGAAGGGGCTCAAAAAGATCCATCTGAACGACAGGGAGATATCCGACGTCGAGATGATCGCTATAGGGGCGTTCAGCCCGCTTGAAGGCTTCATGTGCAAGGACGATTATCACTCTGTCATGGATACGATGCACCTGAAGAGCGGCCTGCCGTGGACGATCCCGGTGACTCTTTCCGCAACGGCTGATGAGGCGAAGGGCATTACCCCGGGCATGGAAGTCGCTCTTGCAGACAAGTCCCACAACATACTTGCTATTTTGAGCGTGGAAGAGGTCTTCGCCCATGACAAGGAAAAAGAGGCGATACAGGTCTACGGGACCTCAGAGGACAAGCACCCAGGTGTAAAGAAGGTCTACGAGATGGGCGAGTACCTCCTCGGAGGAAAGATATCAGTTATAAAGAGGCCTGAGCACGCTGAATTCAACGACTGCCGCTTAGACCCCAAGGACACGAGGGCACTCTTCACAGAGAAGGGCTGGAAGAGGGTCGTAGGTTTCCAGACAAGGAACCCGATACACAGGGCGCATGAGTACATACAAAAGTGCGCCCTTGAGGTGGTAGACGGCATCCTCATTCATCCGCTCGTAGGCGAGACAAAGGGCGACGATATCCCTGCGACTGTGCGCATGAAGTGCTACAGGGCGCTTATCGATAATTACTATCCGAAGGACAGGGTAGCACTTGTAGTGAACCCGGCGGCGATGAGGTACGCCGGCCCCAAGGAGGCGGTCTTCCACGCCCTTATCAGGAAGAACTACGGATGCACCCACTTCATCATAGGCAGGGACCATGCAGGGGTAGGCAACTACTACGGCACGTTCGACGCGCACTATATCTTCGAGAACTTCGATCCGCTCGCTATCGGCATAACGCCGATGTTTTTCGATTATACTTTCTACTGCAAGAAGTGTACAGGCATGGCCTCGTACAAGAGCTGTCCGCACTCGTCCGAATACCACATAATCCTCTCAGGCACCAAGGTGAGGGAGATGCTCAGAAGCGGGATATGCCCTCCTCCGGAGTTCAGCAGGCCTGAGGTTGCGGCCATACTTATCGAGGCGATGAAGGGGCAGGTTCAGCCTTAAGGGATTCCAAATCTTAAACGATAATGCAGGGATAAATCCATGAGCGGGATCGACACGTCCAAAGACGAGATCATCAGGGCCGCAGGCAGTCTCCAGGGGCGCCTTGAGGAGCTGAGTGACAGCTTTTATCACGACCCTGAAACAGGGCTTCAGGAGTTTAAGACCTCGGCGGCTATGCAGGAATTTCTTAAGGGCTGCGGTTTTGCCGTTGAAGCCGGGATAGCTGGCATGCCAACGGCCTTTCGCGCTACGATCGGCTCAGGTGGGCCTTGTGTCGCTCTGCTTGCCGAGATGGACGCCCTGCCGGGGATAGGCCACGGGTGCGGACACAATATCGCGGGTGTCGCCTCCATCGGCGCGGGCGCGGTCCTCTCAACTGTTCTTGGCGACATCTTCAGTGCCGGCAAAGGGACCCTCCTTGTCCTTGGCACCCCTGCCGAGGAGCTTGGAAAGGGCAAGATAGAGATGGTTAAAGCAGGAGTTTTTGACGGGGTGGACGCGGCAATGATGGTGCATGGTTCGTCGAGAAGGACGGTGGTTAAGCACTTCCTCGGCCTCATGAGGCTCAACTTCACGTTTTTCGGCCGCTCAAGCCACGCCTCGGCGTACCCTGAAGAGGGCGTAAACGCCCTTGACGCGGTCATCCAGACCTTCAACGGGATAAGCGCCCTTAGACAGCAGTTCAGGACTGATGTCCGCGTACACGGCATCATAACGGACGGAGGCAAGGCCCCGAACATCATCCCGGAGCGCGCGGCCGCGAGCTTCTACGTGAGGGCCAACGACCTTGATGAGCTCGCCTCTGTCATAAAAAAGGTCGTTAACTGCGCACAGGGCGCGGCCATGTCTACAGGTTGCACTCTTGAGGCCAAGGAGGTCGGAGAGCTCAACGCCCCGATGAAGCTGAACATGGGGTTGATCGATATATACAGAGACGCGCTGGCCTATATGACTCTGCCTGAAGATCCACAGCCGCCTGAGAAAAACGTCGGGTCGTCTGATATCGGGAACGTCTCTCAGGTGATCCCGACCATTCATCCTCATGTCCCGATACGCCCTGGTATAAACATTCACACAAGGGAGTTCGCGGATTCCACGATCACAGCCGACGGCCACAGGGCCTTGATGGAGGGCGTCAGTTGTCTTGGGCTCACGGCCCTCAGGCTACTGACCGACCCGGACGCAATGGCTCGCATAAAAAGGGATTTTGCCTCTTAAGGCGCCTCGGTCGCTTGCTAAGACCGTTATAATACTCTATGATTATAATGTAACGGTGTCTTTTGGCACTGCGGATCGACGCGGTCTGTGTTAAGCATATACGGCGGGTCGATTATACCTTCCGGGCGGTTTCGATGTATAAGGGCGCGTTAATAGCCCGGCGGATATAAGCTGTTTGCGCCGTCCGGTTGTCATGGCTTGTCTTTAAGCAGATATGCGAGGGTGCTGTTGTCTTGTAAAGGCGCGTTAATAGCTAAGCGGAGCGTATCACGATGAATCTCTGGGGTTGTTCACGCAAAAAGATATTGATTAGTCCGGCAGACCAGCTGAGGCTCGCAGTCTCTCTCTTTGTCTACATCATCGTATATTCCATCATCCTCGGCTTCATGATCTTTTATCCTCTCTACAATATGCTCGAGGCCTCTACTGCCATTGAAGAACAGGTCCTGATCTCCGGTATAGTCCTGTATCTCCACAAAAGGGTATGGCTCGGGCTATTCATCGTCGCGGTCCTCGGCGCGGTAAATACCGTAATATCGACGCACAAGTTCGTCGGCCCGATGTACAGGTTCCAGTTGATGGTAAAGGAGCTGATAGGCGGCAATTACGTGGCAAGGGTCCGCATAAGAAAACGCGACAGGTTCAGGGAGATGGAAAAGCTCCTGAACGACCTTGCCGACGGTCTTGAGCTTGAAAGGAGCCGTGACAAGCAGTTTTACGCGGATATCAAGACGCGCCTTGAGACCGTCTCAGCTATACTTGAAGCAGAGGGCGTCGAGTATCCGCAAGACGCGAAAAAACATATACAAGACATAGTCAGAGAACTCAACACAAAGAGACGCTGAGAAGAAGTTATGATCTCTGTTAAATTCCGAGAGGCATACGAGCGCACCATGCCAAGGACGACCGGTATCCGCCGCTTGAAGACAAGGCGCGGCGGTCAGAGCGGTTTTACCCTTGTCGAGCTATTGATAGTAGTCGCCATAGTAGCGATACTTGCCTCGATAGCCATCCCGATGTACACAGGGTTCATCCAGAAGGCGCGCGAGACTGCCGCTATCGGATACCTTAAAAACCTCCATAAAAGCCAGGACCTCTACAGGTTCGACAGCGCCATATCTGTCTTTTCAGGCGACTTCGAGGAGCTTGAAGCGATGGGCGGGGTCCCTCCGGGCAGTGGAAGCGCTTCGCGCGTTGACCAGGACTACAGAATCGATCTTTCTGCCGGCCCCGGCCCCGGAGGACAGCCCTCATGGCAGGCTACAGCCACCCCATTAAAACAGCAGGCTACGGCAAGGTTCTTTTATGTCGATGAGACAGGCGTTATCAGGGCTGAGATAGGCGCTGGGGCAGGCGTTGGGAGCGCCCCCATCTGAAAAAAAGCATGAAAGAGAACCGGCTCCCCGCCGTTGCTTGCCAAGATGCCGAAAATAAGTAATACTTGATAGACTAAGAGTCTGAACTATGCTATATAACAGGCAGAAGCACCCTTTTTTGCCTTTATAATACGTCTTTTTGTCCATACCCGTATTCCCGTCTGACCAGAAAAAGGAGGTCTTATGTCGTTGGGAGCAAAAGACTTCGGTAATCCTTCTCTTTTCGCATCTTTTCACCTCAAATCAATGGTCTTCGTCTTTTTCATCTTTTCTATGATACTTGCCTCGACTGCGTTTGCCGGCCCTGACAATAAGGATACCAGGACGGTCGACGCCCAGGGCTTCTCTACGATCAGCGGCGGCAATGACGTTATCGCAAGGGACGGGGCGATATCCGACGCCTTGAGAAAGGCGGTTGAGCAGGCTGTCGGTACAATGGTCTCTTCGGAGACGATGGTCGAGAACTATCAAGTGCTTTCGGACAGCGTCTATACGAACACGCAGGGCTACGTAAAAAGCTATACAGTCATCGGCGAGTCCAAGACCCCTGGGCTTTATCAGGTAAACGTCAGGGCGGTAGTGGCTATAGGCACTATAAAAAACGATCTTGACGCGCTGGGGCTTCTCCACGTCAAGGCTGAAAAGCCGAGGGTGCTTTTCATGATAGCCGAACAGAATATAGGGGATAAGTTTTATACATTCTGGTGGTGGGGCAGGAGCGAGTTTAAGGGAGAGACGGTAGACATGTCGGCGGCTGAGACATCTCTTAAGGAACTATTCCTTTCAAAGGGCTTTAATGTGGTGGATATCTCAGGGTCTATGGATACGCTTGATATATCCAACGCATTCAGGGTCGCTGACCTTACCAATGACGGGGCGAGGCAGATCGGCAGAAAGGTCAACGCCGAGGTCGTTATAAAGGGTAAGGCCCTTGCCAAGGAAGGGGCCAGGACCCCGGGGAGCCAGGTAGCGGCCTATATAGCGGACATCACGGCGCAGGCTATCAGGGTCGATACCGGAGAGGTGCTTGGCTCGACAAGGGGGCATGGGGTCGCCAGGAACATCTCAGAGGTCACAGGCGGGACTGAAGCGTTATCCAGGGCCTCGGCCGAGCTTGGAGACAAGTTGATCGAGCAGATAGTAGCCAAGTGGACGAAGGGCAACCAGGTCACGATAAGGATATCCGGCATTACAGATTACAAGAAGGTGGCCGATATAAAGAACGCGCTTAAAAAGCAGGTCCGCGGCGTAACAGCCGTCTATCAGAGGCGGTTCGAGGGAGGTCTCGCGGTATTCGAGCTTGATACAAAGACATCAGCCCAGACCATAGCCGACGAGATGGCCTCTATATCAGGTCTCAGCCTCAGGGTCACAAACACCACGCAGAATACCATTGACGCGGTCCTTGAATAGCATGAGGCCTGAAACTACAGACGGCTTTACCGGAGGTTCTTTTATGAAGGCACGTTTCTTCGCGCTCTTAGGCGCGCTGATCTTCGTCTTGAGCGCATGCGCCATGCCGATGATGGTCCCTGTGAATTCGTCCAATCCGTATCGGAGCGTTGCGGTACTCCCGATGTATAACGCCACAAACGACGTTGACGGCCCCAGGATGGTCAGGGAGCTGATCGAAAAGCGTATATCAAAGATACACTACGCGAGCAAGCCCATCAGCGAGGTAGACCAGATACTGAGAGACCAGATGTCCGTAACACTCGGCTCGCAGCTTGATCTGACGACCCCTCAGAAGCTCGGAGAGGCCTTAGGGGTCGATGCCGTCATATACGGCTATCTCCTCAACTTTGAGACCGTGACGGCAGGCGTATATAACGTCAAGAAAGTCAGGGCAGGCTTCAAGATGGTCGATACAAAGACAGGGAGAGCCGTTTGGGCGCACGGGCAGGGCGTCAAAAGCGATTCGTCTTCAGGCGGGCTTTTAGGCGCTGGCGCAAAGGCGCTTCGCGACGCGCAGGATAAGAAAGAAGGACTCGAGCCTTTTAAGGCTATCCCCGGCATTACCGGCATCCCGATGATAACCGAGTGGCACAAACTCTCTTCTCAACAGCAAAACTCGGTCAAGGACGCGGCCATAATGTCTCTTGGCGAAAAGCTTTTGACAAAGGCTATCGGCATACACCTTAAATCCGAGTCTGAATCGATGCTGAACTTTGTCATGGCGGATTTCCCCATCGGCCCAGGGTCAGGCGTTATGGTAGCGCAGAGCGGCCCGCCTTTTGCCATGCCTAAGGTAGAAATGGAGATGCCGAGCTTCGGCGTCCCTGCCTACATGGATTACGGCGACAGGGATTTTACCGCTGATGTGATCATGACGACCTCTGTCAAGGGCGAGCGTGAGTTCAGATCGACCGGCAGGCTTGCGAGAAAGGGAGCGAGCTTCAGGAACGACATGGATATGTCTGACGCATTCAAGGGCGAGAGCGGTGCGATGCCGCCAAAGCTCTCAAAGATGACCTTCATCCAGAAAGGGGCCGAGAAAAAGAGCTATACCCTCTATCCTGAGATGAAGAAGTACCTTGAGAACCGCTACGCAGGCCAGGTTGACGGCAAGGCGCCGAAGATAGACAAACAGAAGGTCGGAGAAGAGGTCATCGACGGCCACAAGACCGTCAAGTACCGCGTGACTTATACTGATGAGCAGTCGGGCGCCCATACAGGGCATATATGGGAGGCGCGCGACCTTCAGAACTTCGTCATAAGGGCCGAGTTTGAGGAAAAAGACGCTTTGATGGTCATGGAGCTTAAAAACGTAAAGCTGGTCAGCCCTCCGGCGTCGGTCTTTAACATCCCCCAGGACTTTGTGAAGTCAGGCGGCATGATGGAGCTGATGATGGAAGGGGCCCAGTCCGAAGACGATAAGAAGTGAGGCCGTCGCCTGATGATGGTCTCAGAGGGCGTAGGTAAGATCATCCCGCTCTGATATGATAGGATGAAGTCGATCTGATAGTGCGCGTTTCTTTTCAGGTCCGCAGCTCTCCGGCAGGTAATAGCCCCTGCGTATGGGAGAGTGTTTTGGGGCTGGTGGCTATCGTAATATGATGCAGGGTGATGCGGTACAGGCGGTTTCTGTCGGCATTGTGTTAGAGAAGCGGCAAGATGAGACTGTGCGGCAATAGAAAATGATCAAACAAACAAGGAGGTTTGAGATGTCCTTAATCGACAGAAGAGGCGGGTTGAAGTTCCTGGTCACAGCGCTTGTCGTTGGCCAGGCCGCGTTCGTATTGACAGGCTGTTCGCCGAAGATGACCGGCGCTGTGAAGGATGATGTGAGCATCACAGGCCAGACCGGAAGGCTCGAAGGCGTCGGGGCTGATTACTCCGGGCCGTCGTACAACATAGCCATAATGTCGTTTGCAAATAAGACACCGAGCAAGGTCCTCGGCATAGGCGAGGCGGCCGCCGAGATACTGCGCACTATCGTCAAGAAGTCGGGCCTTGAACCGATCTCCCTTACCGATGAAGAGATGAGGGAGCAGGAAAAGTTCATTGCGCTCCAGCAGACAGGCGCTTTGAAGACAGGCAAAAAAAACGCGGCGGAGGGGTTTGAATCCGTCGATTTCAGGGTCTCAGGCGCTATAACCTCTTATTCCGAGCTTGAAGAGTCCGCTGATTATCTTGTCTCACAGAGTAAGACCCAGGTCGCAAGGGTGCAGGTCGACTACGCCCTTGTAGATATCGCTACTGGAAAATCGCTTCTTGCCGAATCAGGCATGGGCGAGTACAGGAAAAAGACAGGCGGCATCCTCGGGCTCGGCTCCAGGTCTACCGCTGACGTGGGGCTTCGCGAAGGGGCCTTGAGAGACGCGATGTCAAAGGTCATGACCCGCATGATCGAGAAGCTCAACGCGATGCCTTTCCAGAGCAAGGTACTCGCTGTCGAGGGTTCCACTCTTGTAGTGAGGGCAGGGACAAAGAGCAAGCTCAAGGAAGGCACGCTCCTTGGCGTCTTCAGGCCGGGCGCTGACCTTGTGGACCCTGAGACAGGCAGGGTCATAGGCAAGAGAGAGAAAAAGATAGGCGAGCTTATGCTGACTTCCCACCAGGGCGAGCGCATATCCGAGGCCTCAGTCAGGACAGGCGTCGGCTTCCAGGTCGGAGACATTATAAAGGCAGTAAAATAAGGAGGAGATAAGATGAGAAAGCGGCTTGGATTGTTGATGACGTTTCTTGGTCTGTTGGTGCTTATCGTTTCAGGATGCGCCAAGCCTGAGCAAAAGTGCCTCTCTCCGGAAGATAACCCACAGCATCACTACTTAAAGGGCATGGAGTTCCTCGAACAGTCAAAGATCGTGGACGCGACAGCCAAGTTCGACAGGGCGCTTTACTGCAAGCATACGTTCGGACCCGCGCACTCAGGTCTTGCCATAGTCATGGCCTTAAAGGCCGGCGCGATGACCGAGGCCGGCTACAAGGCCGCGGACGTCAAGTCGTCGCTCGATCATCTTAAGATGGCGTACAAGTTTTCAAAGACGCCAGAGGAACAGTTCGCCTACAGGGTCGCCACGATAAGGACCTATACCGAGCTGAAGATCGAGCAGTGGCTCTCCGAGTCCGAAGATCATTACAATGAGGCGATGAAGCTCAAGGTAGACGATAGAAAGCTCCTTTACTATGACGGCTCCGAGGCCGCTACGTACTTCATTGGCAGGGCTTATCTTGCCGGCAGGGAGTTCCAGAAGGCGAGAGACAGGTTCAGCGACGTTTTGAACGCCAAGGTCGACTCGAAGTGGCACGGGCCTGCTGACAGGGACTGGAAGAAGACCGATAAGATCGTAAGGGCCCTTTCAGGGATAACCGTCGGCGATGTAGGCAAGGAAATAGCCATCAAGGATTCTGTTAAGAGAGGCGACATGGCCGCCCTTCTGGCGGATGAGCTCAAGATCGACAAGCTCTTCGCAGGCAGGATCCCGGTAAGGTCCGATATCGATAAAAAAGCCGACTTCGTTCCGGCTGATATCCTCAACCATCAGTTCAGGCAGGAGATACTGATAATGATGAAGTGGGGCGTAAGGGGGCTTGAGCCGATATATGACGCAACGACCAAGGCCAACCTCTTCAAGCCCGAAGACCCTGTCACGAGGAAGGAGCTGGCGCTCTTTCTTGAGGACGTTCTCATGAAGCTGCTCCCTGACGAGAAGCTGGCGACGGCCTTCTTTGGCCATGATAAATCGCCGTTCCCGGATGTTTCTCCTACGTCCGCCTGGTATAACGCGATAATGAACATGACTACCAGGTCTATCATGGAGAGCGAGCTCTCAGGCGAGTTCAGGCCTGATGACAAGGTCGACGGGGCTGAAGCGATCCTTGCCATAAGGGTCTTGAGACAGAGGATCAACATACACTAAGAAATGTAATGAGCTGTGCCGGGCCGCAAGGCCCGGCACATGCACAATACCCAAGGAGGCGTTGGATGAAGAAGATATTGTATCTATTGCCGGTGTTTTTCTTTCTGCTGGCAGGCGTGGTGATGGCGGCGGACCCGCAGGTCGTCACTGACCAGAGGCAGGCGTTTATAACAGGCTCTATTATAGTAAAGGGCGAGGGCGCAGCCCCGACAGGCAAGGGGATGTCAGCCGCACAGAAGAGGATAATGGCCTTGAGGGCCGCAAAGGTAGTGGCCCTTAGAGAGCTCGCCGAGATAGTCGAAGGCGTTGCCATCAGCGGCGATACGCTTGTCATCAACGCGGCGGTCGAGTCTGACGCGATTAAGGCTTCAGTCCAGGGCCTTGTCAAGGGCGCTCAGATAGTCAAGGAGGCGTACGACCCGATGAGCGAGATGGGCGTCGTCTATCTTTCCATCCCGATGACTGGCCCCAACGGGCTTCTGGCGACCCTTTTGCCTCAGGTCCTGCCGACTGTGCCTCTCTCGCCGTTCCCGCCTTACCAGCCGCCTGTTGCGGCCCCTGAGGCCCCTGTAGCGCCTCCGGTAGTCAAGAACTATGACGGTCTCATCATCGACGTTAGGGCGCAGGCGTTCAAGCCCGCGCTCATAAACAGGGTCGTCACAAAGAACGGCGAGATCATCTATGACCCGACAAAGGTCGCCCAGAACATACTTGTCGAGAGGGGCGCGGCTGAGTACACCAACGACGTGGGCAAGGCAAAGGCTCTTCTTTCCGAGAGGGGTTCGAGTAACCCTGTCATCATAAAGGGCGAGGGGCTTGTAAAGGCGACTGACGTAGAGATCGGGCCTGATGACGCCAGCTCTGTCTTTTCATCGAACCAGACGAACAACTATCTCGAAGGCGCAAAGGTCGTCTTCGTTCTCAAGTAATAGAAGAAATCAGGCAGCGTACGGAGGTATTCGTGAGGAAATTTTTAGTCGCCGCATTAGTATTGTGCGCAGTCGTCTTTACAGGTTCGAAGGCCGAGGCGATCGTGGATGTCGAGGCCAGGTACTGGTTTACCAACCTCGACGCCAACGCGAAGTTTACGGCTGACTCGGTAGTAGGCACGCAGTTCGATCTCGTAGACGACCTCGGGATCGACGATAAAAAGGGTTTTCTTGAAGGCAGGATAACCCTTGAGCTTGGTTCAAGCAAGCTCCGCTACGGTTATGTGCCGATGAAGTGGAGCGGGTCCAAGACTCTTACCCAGTCCATAGTCTTTGCCGGCACTACCTATACGGCATCGACACAGGTCGACTCGGAACTTAAGATAGATTACCACCGCCTCGGCTACGAGTACGATTTTATCGATGCGCTTAACAACAAGCTCGGTGTGATCTTCGAGGTGAAGTACTTCGATGGTAGCGCGTCCTTAAAGGCCGATTCGCTCGGTTTCAACAAGACCGAGAGTTTTAAAGCCCCGATCCCGACCGTCGGCATCGCGGCCCAAGTCGGTCTGCCGTTCTTATTCTCTGTCGGCGGAGAGGTTACAGGCATGACTTATGGCTCTTCAGCATATATCCTTGACGCTGAAGCCGGGGTCAATATCAAGCCTATGCCGTTCGTCCTTGTTTCAGCTGGCTACAGGGTCTTTAAGCTTCATGTCGAGCAGAGCGACGACATGGCAGAGATCAAATTGAAGGGCCCGTTCGTTACGCTCAAGGCTGACTTTTAAGTTCTGCCGGTTTTGCGCTTCAGCATGAGGGCTTCCGTGTCTCACGGAGGCCCTTGTGAGTTTTTGCCCTTTGAGCGGCCGCACTTGCGTTTATGGCCGGGGCTTACCGGCATTGTCGAGCGACGCTCGCTTGTCGTAGCGGCAGGTCCTTTTTTTTCGCAGACGGCCGGACTCAAATGGTCTGCCGGACATCTGAACAGTCATAGTGTGTGGGCATAGAGTATGTGCATCTTTAGAGCAGTATCTCGTGGTGTTGCCTCAGGTATAAGGCGTATGGCGCAGGCCGGTTTTGTAGTCAGACCGGCCTTCTGGAGGGTTCTTATTTGACCGGTATAATCAGATACCTTGGCAGGTCAGCCCTTTCATGGGTCGAGGTGACGCGCGCCGTCCTTGGTGTCGTGTCTCTATCTCTGAACACTTTTGTGTTGAAGTTCGCAAAGGGCAGCTCAGCTACGCGGTCCGTCCTTTTCAAGCAGATATACTTTACAGGCTTCGAGGCGTTGCCGATCATCTCATGGATAGCCCTGATCCTCGGCCTCATCATCGTCACTCAGATCGTCAATATACTGCCGAAGCTCGGGGCCGAAGGGCTCATCGGCGAGATATTCGTATGGGTAGTCATACGGGAGATCGGCCCTGTATTCGCCTCTGTGATCGTTATCGCGAGGAGCGGGACGGCCATCGCCTCTGAACTTGGCGCGATGAAGATATCGCGCGAGCTTACCGCGCTGGAGGTCATGGGCATCGATACTATGCATTACCTTATAGCCCCGCGTGTCATAGGGACGGCTATAAGTGTCTTTGTGCTTACCTTTTATTTCGAGATAGTGGCGATACTCGGAGGGTATCTGCTCGCAGGCTTCGGGCAGAATATCGCTTTTTCCGTTTATATAAACAGCATACTCGAGGCGATGAGCTTTCTTGAGGTAGCTGTTTCTCTCTTGAAGAGCCTCCTGTTCGGGCTTATAATAGGCGCAGTCTGTTCTTACTACGGGCTTACAGTTGAAAGGTCCATCACCCAGATACCTCAAAAAACGACAAAGGCCGTCATAGGCAGCCTCCGCCTCGTCTTTGTCGTTGACGCCGTTATAACATTCATATTTTTCATTTAGCCTGTAGCTTATGGCTTAATGATAGACGGAGCCAAAAGTGCCTTCCGAGGATTTCGAGTCAGGCTCGCTCGTCGAGCTAATAAACGTATCGTCATTCATGGACTCAGGCGCCGCCATATTCGACTCTGCCAACCTCAGGCTCAGGGCAGGGGAGAGGGTGCTTATAACCGCGCCTGTCGCTTCAGGAAAGAGCCTCTTCCTGAAACTTCTCTCAGGTCTTTCAAGCCCTGAGAAGGGCGTTGTCTTCCTCTTCGGACAAGACATCAAGGAGCTCGACGCGGATGGGCTCAACCAGATGAGAAGCAGGATGGGTTTTGTCTTTCAGGATAACATCCTCATAAGCAACCTGAAGGTCGTTGAGAACGTAGCCCTTCCGATCCTCTACCATAGTACGATTGCGCATGAAGAGGCGATGAAAAGGGCGTTCGAACTTCTGGAGGAGACCGGCTTCAGTGGGGATGCGTGGTCACTTCCCGGGCCTCTTCCGCTCTACGCGAAAAAAGAGGTGGCTCTGGCAAGGGCGCTTGCGCTCGAACCTGAGATACTGGTATGCGAAAATATCTGGGACTTTCTTAAAGGTGATGAAAAGACGCATATTTCAGCGCTTTTAAACGGCTATCACGCAAGAAATAGCGGGGCGCTGATGATATTCACCGCGAATAACGAGAATGACGCCGAGTATTCGAGGCCTGACAGGGTCATTCGTATAGAGTCCGGCGGGTTCATAGAACAGCCCCATTAGCAAAAAGGCGATCGGTCATGGTGAAGATTCAGGATAAAGATCCCAGGTTCAGGAACCTGGAACTCAAGGTCGGGGCCCTTGTCGCGGCCGCTATCATCGGCATCGTAGCGGTGGTCATCTCCGTCGGCATGGAAAAGGACCTCTTTACCAAGAAGTATAATCTCTATTTCGTATCAGATAGCGGATCCGGGTTCATGGAAGGGATGCCTGTGAAGCTCTCTGGCTTCAAGATAGGGCGTGTTACCGATATAGAGCTAGGCGCTGACGCGAATGTGAGGATCACAGCCCAGCTCAACAGGAAGTACGAGAAGTGGGTGAGGAAAGACTCTGTCGCCAGGCTCTCGAAGGAGGGCTTCATCGGAGATTCATTCATCGAGATCGCTGTAGGAAGTCCCGCCGAGACAGTCCTCTCGGACGGCTCGGAGATAACCTTCGAGAAGACAGGCGGCATGGAAGAGATTGTAAACGAGGCCCGCCCGATACTCGTTGAGGTCAAGGAGATCATCCACTACATCAACAGCCCTGAGGGCGATCTTAAGCAGGCCCTTGGCAACGTGAACAGCCTTTTTTCCGAGTTGAGGGAGACAAGAAGGTCGCTTGACGAGACTATCAGGAGTGCTAATTCTCTGGTCCTCGATATAAAAGGCAAGAGCGGCCCTGCCTTTTCATCCGTTGAAAAGATCACAAAGAACATCGAGGCTGTGACCATGAAGCTCGACCCTGTTATGACGAAGGCCGCCTCCGCTGTCTCCGGAGTTGAGCAGACTGTCTCCAGGTTGCCTACGACGCTTGACAGGGTCGATGGCATCCTTTCCGACGTGCGCGCCGTTACAGGGCCTCTCTCCAGACAGTCCGGCCGCATATCCAACATATTGTTTGATGCCGAGGGCGCGACGCGCGACGGCAAGACGGTACTTAAGGGCGTCAAGGAGAGCTGGCCTGTGAAGCTGATGGTGCCGCCGCCGCAAAAACCCGGGCTTGTGCCTCTGGACGGAACGTTTTTTTACAGGGGGGCTGATGAGAAAAAGTAGTCAGGGCCTCTGCGTGCTTTTGCTAGCGGTATTTGTCGCCGGTTGCTCCGCTGCGCCTGTAAAGGAGCAGCGGCCTTATATCATGACTATGGCTGAGGAGGCATCGGCCTCAGGCGCGGCGGCTTACGCTAACGGGGACTTCGCAAAGGCGGCGGTGCGGTTTGGTGAATCGCTTCGGATGAACAGGTCAGTAGATAACAGGGGAGGCGAACTTGTCGACCTGATAAACATCGGCAGGGCGACGGTGGAGCTGGGCGATGCACGTTCGGCTGTTGCCATGCTTGAAGACGCTTTGAGGCTCGCCGCTTTATTAAAAGACGAAGCCGCCCTTTCCGAGGGCCACGCTACGATCGCCAAGGCGCATCAACTGGCCGGGGAGAGTCCCACCGCACTCGATCACATAGAGCAGTCTATTTTGATCGACGCCA
This sequence comes from Deltaproteobacteria bacterium, assembly GCA_038043525.1. Lineage (GTDB taxonomy): Bacteria > Desulfobacterota > GWC2-55-46 > GWC2-55-46 > GWC2-55-46 > JBBTBW01. Next base: position 70,812 of record JBBTBW010000012.1, read on the forward strand.
GGCTAGGCAGGCGTTCCGGTACTGCACTCAACCTCAAGGGGCTGATCTATCTTTCTGCCGGCAGGCGGCAAGAGGCCGGTCCTATTCTCGCTGAGGCTCTTAAACTTAATACAAACGCGAATGACAGCGTTCAGGCCGCCAATTCCATGAGGGCTCTTGCTGAATTTGAGAGGGAGTCAGGCGATCTTAAGGAGGCGTACGCATATCTCGAAAGGGCGTACAAGGCTGACAAGTCTACCGCCTCATCAGGCAGGATAGCCCTTGACCTTGAGATGATGGCGGACATTCGCGTCATCGAGGGGCGCCGTGCAGACGGCGCGTTCCTTTATGAACGCTCGTATCTGGTAAGCCTCAGCAATGGGCAGACGTCAAAGGCCATCTCAAGGATCGAAAAGCTGATCAAGACCTACATGGATATCGGCGACGTTGAAAAGGCGCGCTTCTACACGGCTATAAGAGACGGGATACTGGCTGGGCAGGATAACTCGGGACGGTACGGTAATTGATGAAGCCAAGGGTGCTTGTAGTAGATGATGATGAGAGGAATATAGCGCTGCTTTCCGTCAAGCTTGAACGGGAGGGCTATGAACTTGAGATGGCTTCTAACGGCATAGAGGCCCTTGAAAAGGTACGGTCTTTCAGGCCTGACCTGATCATGATGGACGTGATGATGCCGAAGATGGACGGATACGAGGCCTTACGCATATTGAAGGCACGAAGTGAGACCCGGTTTATCCCTGTTATAATGCTTACCGGAAGGACGGAAGTCGAGGATAAGGTCCTCGGTTTCGAGGTGGGGGCAGAGGATTATATAAACAAGCCTTACAGCCTGCAGGAGGTGGCGGCCAGGGTCAAGTCGCTCCTGAGGGTCCGCGCCCTTCAGGCCAGTATAAAGGATAACGAAAAGATGGTGGCCCTCGGCGAGATAGTCGACGGCATAGCACACGAGATCAGGAACCCGCTTATGACCATAGGCGGCATGGCAAGGCGTCTTTTCGAGGGTGTTGCGAACGAACAGCATAAGGTCTACTCTCAGACCATCATAAGGTCAGTAGAGCGCCTCGAAAGGATGCTTTCAAGGATCGACGAGTACAAGGTCATCCTCTCCTCCTCTCTCTCACCCGGAGACCTTAATAAGATGGTATCCGCTACAGTCAGGGAGATAAACGACCTGATCGAATCTTCAGGCAAGGATATAACGGTCACAGTCGGCTTGGCGCCTGATCTTCCTGAGATAGACATGGACTACGGCAATCTCAAGATCGCCCTCTATAACGTATTGCAGAACGCTGTTGAGGCTATTTTAGATAATGGGACCATAAGCATCGTGACAGGATCTTCATCTGTTGATAAGACCGTATCGATCAGGGTAACTGACACCGGGTGCGGCATGACCAAGGAAGAGGTACGGAAGATATTCAACCCGTTCCAGACGACCAAATTCGAAGGCGCAGGCTTGGGTCTTACGATGGCTGATAGGATAGTGCGGGACCACGGCGGAGAGATAAAAGTAGAGAGCGACAAGGACGCCGGCACGTCCGTCACGTTCAGGTTCAAGCCGGCGGCTTTTAAAAAGATAGAGATCAGGCCGCTTTAGACGGCGCGTCTGCGGCGCTCAGCGCGCTCTACACTCTTTCTCGGATGTTGACGACGGTATCCTTAAGAAAGTCCCTGTCGTTTTTTTCAGGGTAGTCGATGTTGTAGTGCAGCCCCCTTGATTCCTTCCTCTGCATCGCCGAGTCGATGATCAGCCCTGCGACCGTCGCAATGTTTCTCAGCTCAACGAGGTTGTTTGTTATCTTGAAGTCCCAGTAGTATTCGTTTATCTCGCTCTTTAAGAGATCGATCCTTCTCTTTGCCCGTTCAAGCCGCTTATCCGACCTGACAATGCCTACGTAATTCCACATGAAGCGCCTGATCTCATCCCAGTTCTGGCTGATGACTACGGCCTCTTCACTCTCTACCGCACCGCCTGTCTCCCAACTTGGTATGGCAGGTATTGGAGCGCCTCTTTCTTTTAAAAGCCTTACAGCGTCCTCTGACGCTTTGTCTGCGAAGACCAGTGCTTCGAGGAGCGAGTTTGAGGCAAGCCTGTTGGCGCCGTGAAGCCCTGTGCAGGCAGTCTCGCCTATCGCATAGAGCCTCTTGATGGATGTTTCGCCGTTTACGTCCGTGCGCACGCCTCCGCATATATAATGGGCGGCCGGGACTACCGGGATAGGCGTTGCGGTAATATCAATGCCGAACTCAAGGCACTTTGAATAGATATTCGGGAACCGCTCTTTTATGAATACGGCCGGTCTGTGCGTCATGTCGAGATAGACGCAGTCGTCTCCGCTTTTTTTAAGCTCGAAGTCTATCGCGCGAGCGACAATGTCCCTGGGCGCGAGGTCTTCCATCCTGTGGTGGCCCTTCATGAACGCGGTGCCGTCTTTCAGCCTGAGTATCCCGCCTTCGCCTCTGAGCGCCTCTGAGATGAGAAAGCTCTTGGCCTTTGAGTGGTAGAGGCAGGTCGGGTGGAACTGTATGAACTCCATGTCGGCTATATCGGCCCCGGCCCTGTATGCCATGGCGATCCCGTCGCCTGTGGCGACATCCGGGTTGCTGGTGAAGAGATAGACCTTGCCTGCTCCTCCGGTTGCAAGCACCGTTGCCTTTGCGAGGAAGGTGTGGACCTCGCCTGTAGTCTTGTCAAGGGCGTACGCCCCCCAGGCGCTGTCTTCGCCTGAGCCGCCTACGAACTTGGAGTGCGTTATGACATCGATCGCGATGTGGTTTTCATATATCCGTATGTTCTGATCTGCCTCTACGGAGCTTACAAGGGCCTCTTCAACAGCCCTTCCGGTGAGGTCTTCCGCGTGCACTATCCTTCTTTTGGAGTGGCCGCCTTCCTTGCCGAGGTCAAGCTCTGTAGCGCTTCCGTTGTGCCTGCTTGTGAACTTCACCCCGCGGTCTATAAGCTCCTGGATGCGAGCCGGGCCGTCCTTGACGACAAGGTCCACTATCCGCGCGTCGCAAAGACCGGCCCCGGCGTAGATAGTATCCTTGATATGTTCGTCGAAGGTATCTTCTTTGCTTAAGACCGAGGCTATGCCGCCCTGGGCGTAGTATGTGGCTGACTCCCTGACGCTTCTCTTTGAGAGAAGCGATACAGTGCCGTACCTGGCCGCCTTGAGCGCGAACGTCAGACCAGCTATGCCGGTGCCTATGACAAGAAAATCGGACTTTATTTCCAATTAACCACCCTTGCGCTTGCAGGCAAAAAAATCCGCCTAGTTCGCGCTGAACACGCGTTACTTTTATCAGTAGAGATTATGTCAACGGGTTTTTTTTGTCAAATTTTAAATGGCAGAGCCGTTTGACCGGGAAAATAGGACTAAAGTCACGCTTGCCGAAGAAAAATAACTTGCCCTTTTCCCATACGCATTGTAGACTTAGAATGGATTGTACCCTGCGGTCGGCGAGGAGAAATCGCTCCGTACAGGGCGGGATCATGGGTAGGGGTATACGCGATGAAGATGACAGCTTACCTTTTGTTTTTTACGGCATTGATCTTCACTCTTTCATGCCGGGATGCTCGCGCCGATTTCTATTCATATACAGACGAGCAGGGCGTAGTGCATCTGACGAACGTCCCTTCGTCCTATGATAAGTACAAATGGGTGATGGCCGAGAGGATGGCCATAGTAAAGCCGCCAGGGATGTCTAACAAGGAGTTTGACAATATAATCTTCGACGCCTCGGCGAAGTACGGGGTGGACCACCGGCTTGTAAAGGCGATAGTCAAGGCAGAGTCTGATTTCAGGCCTGCGGCCCGCTCGGTAAAGGGCGCTAGAGGGCTTATGCAGCTGATGCCGGAGACGGCAAGGCGCATGGGCGTTAAAGATATACTCGAGCCGCAGGATAACGTCGAAGGCGGGGTAAAGTACCTGAGCATGCTCTTAAGGATGTTCGACGGGCAGGAATCCCTTGCGGTCGCCGCGTATAACGCCGGAGAGAACGCTGTGCTGAAGTACGGGGCGATCCCTCCTTATTCCGAGACGCAGACTTATGTCAAAAGGGTGCTCAAGTATTACGCCGGTTACAAGAGTTCCAACTAATGAGAGCCGCTTAAGCGGCGAAACGGTTCTCAGGCCTCGTGAGCTAATATCCGGCCGGACAGCTCACGGTCTGCCATCGGAAATCAGGGATATAAGATAATAGCTATGCAGACAAAAAACCAGGTGAACCTGTTCAATCTGCCGAACAGCCTCACCCTTATACGTATAGGCATGGCCCCGGTCCTCGTGGTGATGCTCCTTTCTCCGGGAGAGACATTGAGCGTCGTAGCGGCCGTGGTCTTCGCGCTGGTTTGTCTCACCGATTGGCTTGACGGTTATATAGCCCGCAAAAACGGCATCACGACCTCGCTGGGGAAGTTCCTTGATCCGCTTGCGGATAAGCTGCTCATCACGACCGCCTTTATAATGCTGATACCTCTCGGGCGCATCCCCGCCTGGGTAGTCGCTATAATCATGAGCAGGGAGATGGCAGTTACAGGGCTTCGCGCCATAGCCTCGAATATGGGCGTGGTAATATCAGCCTCGAACCTCGGCAAGTATAAGACGATCGCCCAGATAATCTCCCTTGTGCCTCTTATAATACACTACAGGTTCTTATCCCTCGACTTTCATGCCATCGGTATCTTGCTCCTTGTCCCGGCCTTTCTCCTCACGCTCTGGTCTGGCATAGACTACTTCGTCAGATTTTTCCGTCATAATACGCTAGAGGGTTGAGACGTTTTCTCGCCATTTTGCAGGTTCGCAGCCTTTAACCTCACCTGTGCGTTGAGGCGCTTTGCCAAGGCCTTATCAGGTTGCGCGAAGATGTCGTTTTTTGACGCTTTGCCGGTCTTATGTACTCTGAGTTTGCCGGCTTGGCGCGTCTCTCCGGATATTATCTGATATCAGATAATATCCGGCAGTCTGCCTTGTCTCTGTCTCTGTTGTCTTTGCGGTATCCGGACTTCCCATCCATCTGAAGGACTTTTTGCAGGCAGGCTGACCAGCGGGTATTAAAATGAAGCTGAAGCTTTCGCAGAGGTTCAATCTCTATATCGGAGCCATCCTTCTCATCGGCATGATCATAGTCCTTATCTATGATGTCCGCGCCGATGCCGCTTTTTTGAGAGAGCTTGGTCTCTCCGAGGCCAGAAGGCTGTGTACAGTAGCGTTCAATCAGATATATACATCGATGAATCTGGGCGGCGGAAGGGCCGAGAACAGGGAGATAATAGAAAGGTTCCGGCAGACCTCGGATCTTGAGGAGGTGAGGCTGATACACGGGGAGATGACCGACCACCAGTTCGGCACCGAGGAGGATGAGGCGCCTGTAGATCCTCTTGACATGGAGGCGCTTGCCGGAACTCCTGCAGGCATTGTGGAGAGGTCTCCGTCAGGGCATCTGACGGCAAGGTTCGTTATGCCTTTTTTCATGAAGGAGGAGTGTCTCAGATGCCACACAGGGACGCTGGGCCAGGTCAACGGCGCCATCTCCGTAAAATTGTCCCTTGAGAGGTACGAAGGTCTATTCGGCATGCATTCGATACGTTTTATCTTCTGGGGCGGAGGCATACTCGCTATAGTATCCATTGCCGTGCTTGCGGCTGTCAACAGGAGGCTTTTGAGGCCTATCGACTCGATAGAAGACGGCGCTGAAGCCTTTGCCGGAGGGGACCTTGCCTACCGCGTAGCGGTAAGTACAGGCGATGAGCTTGAAAATCTTGCCGACTCCTTCAACAGGATGGCCGACTCCCTTCAGTCCGCCATGAAAAGTGTCGAAGAGGCGTCAAAGGGCCGTTCAAGGCTTGTCGAGATGGCGGTCGACCCGATACTCCTCGTAGACCCTCTGACAATGAGGTTCACCGATGCGAACCGTGCCGCTACTGTCCTGACCGGTTATTCAAAAGAAGATCTTTTAGGTATGACATTAGACGAGATACACCCGGCAGGCGTGGCGGCCGCTCACAAAGAGTGGATGGACAGATGGCTACATGACGGAAGCGGATATATGCATGACGCAGTGGTTATTCACAAGGCAGGCTACGAGACCCCTGTCGAGGTAGCCGCGTCGGTCATAGACGTAGGAGGAAATAAGCTCCTTCAGGAGATATGGAGGGATCTGTCCGAGAGAAGGGTCTTTGAAAAGACGTTGCGGGCCTATGTGGATGGGCTTGAGGCAGCGGTAAAAGACAGGACAGAGTCGCTCAACAGAACCGTTATGGAGCTCGAAGAGGCTTACATAAGGCTCAAGGATTCCGAACAGGTGCTGATACAATCGGCAAAGATGAGGTCGCTTGGCGAGATGGGCGCAGGCATCGCCCATGAGCTTAACAGCCCTATAGCAGGGATACTGTCGATAACCGAAGCGCTCATGCGCAGAACCGACCCTGCCGAGAGGTCGTACTTCCTTCTCGAAAAGATAAAGGACGCGGCGGTCCGTTCCAAGTACATCATACTCGATATGCTTATATTCTCGCGGCCCGACAAGGAGGGCGGCGAGAATATAGACATCAATGAGCTTGTAAGGGCCACGCTCCTGCTCTTCATATCAGAGATAAAGACGCGCTCCATAGACGTGACAGAAGACCTCGACCCCGGAATGCCTGCGGTAGTTGGCAACAAAGGGCAATTAATGGAGGTCATACTCAATATTCTAAAGAATGCAAGGGATGCCATGCCTTCAGGAGGCTCGACCCGTATAAGGACAGGGACGAGCCGGCGACAGGACGGTCTTTATGCTATTATTGAGATAACAGATACAGGCCCGGGTATCCCGGCCGATGTAATGGACAGGATATTCGACCCGTTCTTTTCAACAAAGGAAAAAGGTGGAGGCATGAACATAGGGCTCGGACTTTCAATATCACAGGGGATCATCAAGAACCACGGCGGACGCATAGAGGCGGCAAATCGGCCCGGAGGCGGCACATCATTTACAGTCTATCTGCCGGTCAAAGACTGCGGGGCCGATTTATGAGCTCTCAGCCTGAGACTATAGTGACCGGTCGATCTTTAAAAGGCCAGCCCGTCAGTCGAGGCGTCCTTGTAGTTGACGATGAGGAGACGGTAGGCATAGGCATCTCTGAGATATTGGAGGACGCGGGTTTCAACGCCGGGTATGTGACAAGTGGTAAAGAGGCCCTCTCCGCTATAATGTCAGGGAGGTACTCGATGGTGCTGATGGATATGGTCATGCCCGGCATGAACGGGCTCGATACCTTCAGGGAGATAAAAAAGACCTCGCCTGAGATAAAAGTGATACTCTTCACCGGGTATTTCAAGGACGCCGACAAGGTGATCTTCGAAGGGGTCAGGGAAGGGATGATAGAATTATTTATACGAAAACCTTTTTTTGCCGATGAGATAGTTGAAGCGGCCAAAAAATACGCATAGCGGCTCGCGCATCTTTTGAAACGTATCGGCTAATGAACCGGAGATGAGTATCAAGGCGGCAGGCACCAGATGCCATGCTCACGGCCTAACCTGCCGTCAGATAAGGTTTTTTTGATAGGTGCGGCTCCGTTCAAAGCCTCTTATTACCTTGACAATATATTACATTTTTACTAAGATTGGACGATAGACAAATTTTGTCACCACAAAGTGAAGGCAGATGACCGACAGGATAGGCGAGCTTCTTCTAAGAGAAAGACTTATATCCCAGGAACAGCTCAAGAAAGCTATTGAAGAGCAGAAAAAAAGCGGCGGCAGGCTCGGTTTTAACCTGACGAAGCTGGGGTATATAACCGAAAAAGACCTGACAGCCTTCCTTAGCAGGCAGTACGGCATCCCTACTATAGACCTTGCGTCGCACGAGCTCGACCACGAGATAGTAAAGCTCATACCTGAAGACGTCGCCCAGAAGTACCAGGTAGTACCTATCAGCAGGACCGGTTCGACGCTTGTCGTGGCGATGGCTGACCCGTCCAATATATTCGCCATAGACGACATAAAGTTCCTGACAGGTTACAACGTCGAGCCGCTTGTCGCCTCCGACGCGGCCATAAAAACCGCTATCGAGAAGTACTATGAGAGCGCTGACGCAGGGTTTGAGGGCGTCTTGCAGGAGTTCGACGAAGAGGAGATGGAGGTCGTAAGGGACGAGGAAGAGGTCGACTTGATGGACCTCAAGAAGGCCATCGAGGACGCCCCTGTCGTAAAGCTTGTCAACCTGATACTGACCGACGCAATAAAAAGAGGCGCCAGCGACATACATATAGAGCCGTACGAGAAGCACTTCAGGGTGCGCTACAGGGTCGACGGCATCCTTCAGGAAGTGATGAAGCCGCCGTTGAAGCTCAAGAACGCGATCGTCTCAAGGATCAAGATCATGAGCCAGCTTGATATCGCTGAAAGGAGGCTTCCGCAGGACGGCCGCATAAAGCTGAAGCTCGCCAAGAACAAGGAGATGGACTACAGAGTCTCTGTACTGCCTACCCTTTTCGGCGAAAAGGTCGTTATGAGGCTCCTTGACAAGGGGAACCTCCAGCTTGACATGACCAAACTCGGTTTCGAGGAAAAACCTCTCGCCGACTTCATGCACGCTATACACAAGCCCTGGGGCATAGTCCTGGTAACAGGGCCGACCGGGAGCGGCAAGACAACGACGCTTTATTCGGCCCTTTCCGAGCTCAACAAGATAAGCGAGAACATCTCTACGGCCGAAGACCCAGTCGAATTCAACCTCATGGGCATCAACCAGGTGCAGATGCACGAGGACATCGGGCTGAACTTCGCGGCGGCCCTCAGAAGCTTTTTAAGGCAGGACCCTGATATAATAATGGTCGGAGAGATAAGGGACTATGAGACGGCCGAGATAGCCATAAAGGCCGCCCTTACAGGCCACATGGTCCTTTCCACCCTTCATACGAACGACGCGCCTTCGACCGTCAACAGGCTCCTGAATATGGGCATAGAACCGTTCCTTGTATCATCGTCTTGCAACCTTATCCTGGCGCAGAGGCTCGCGCGCAAGATCTGCAAGGACTGCAGGGAGGTAGTAGCTGTCCCTGAAAAGACGCTCGTTGATCTCGGGTTGACGCCTGAGCAGGCAAAGACGATGGAATGCTCCAAGGGCAAAGGGTGCGCCACCTGTGCCGGGACCGGTTACAAGGGCAGGATCGCACTTTATGAGGTCATGCCTTTTACCGAGGGGCTAAAGGAGGCGGTCCTTAACGGGGCGTCTTCAGCCGAGATAAAAAGGACAGCTATAAACGACGGTATGAAGTCTCTTCGCATGAGCGGCATAACCAAAGTCGCCGAAGGCGTGACCACTATAGAAGAGATACTCAGGGTCACTATGGCCGATTGACGCGCGGTATTGCTGAGTTTTACGCCCTTTCAAGAGTTTTTATGCGCTCCGGCGCCTCTTTGTAACTAAAGTCCTAACAAAAATCAGATCGATGGTCTAATATTCCTCTGGTACGCAGGCAGGATCTTAGGAAGGCCGTCACGGTAAAGGGGTGTCTATATGGGAGTTGAAAACGGCTCGTCTCAGAAGCTTAACCTCCAGGAGCTTCTGAGGGTCATAATCGACCAGCAGGCATCTGATCTTCACATCTCAGCGGGTTCTCCTCCGAGGATCAGGATCCACGGCAAGCTCGGCCCGATGGGCGCTGTCCCGCTTACCAGCACCGATACCAAGACGCTTTGCTACTCCATCCTGACGGATACGCAGAAGCACAAGTTCGAGGAGGAAAATGAGCTGGACTTCTCGTTCGGCATAAAGGGGCTATCCCGCTTCAGGGGCAATCTCTTCGTGCAAAGAGGGACGGTCGCAGGTGTTTTCAGAACCATACCCTTCAAGATCATGACATTTCAGGAACTTGGCCTTCCGCCGATAATGGAGGAGCTTTCCAACAAGCCCAGGGGCCTTGTTCTGGTCACAGGGCCGACCGGGTCAGGAAAATCAACGACCCTTGCCTCGATGATCGATAAGATCAACAACGAGCGGCCTGAGCACATAATCACGATAGAAGACCCTATCGAGTATCTTCACACCTCCAAGACCGCGCTTGTCAACCAGAGGGAGGTCGGCTACGACACCTTCGCCTTTAAGAAGGCGCTTAAGTACATACTGAGACAGGACCCTGACGTAGTGCTCTTGGGAGAGCTGCGCGATATGGAGACGATAGAGACCGCGCTTACCATATCCGAGACAGGCCATCTCTGCTTCGCGACGCTCCATACGAACTCATGCGTGCAGACGATCAACAGGATCATAGACGTATTCCCGTCTACGCAACAGCCGCAGGTAAGGGCGCAGCTCTCTTTCGTCCTCGAAGGCGTACTTTCCCAGCTCTTGATCCCAAGGGGAGACGGCAAGGGCAGGGTCGTCTCTATGGAGATAATGGTCCCTAACGCCGCTATAAGGAACCTGATAAGGGAAGACAAGATCCATCAGATATATTCGCAGATGCAGGTCGGGCAGACGAAGTTCGGCATGCAGACGATGAACCAGTCCCTGCTTGCCCTTTATCTCAAGAGGCTGATAACGCAGGAAGAGGCGATAGGCAGGAGCCAGGAGCCGGATGAGCTCCGCCAGATGATGGCCAATGCCGGCGCGATGCGGCCGGGTATGCCGACAGGGAGGTAGCGCCACACCATGCCTACATTCGTTTACACAGGCAAGTCAAGTACAGGCGAGGCCGTCAAGGGTGAGTTGCAGGCGGCGTCTCTAGCGCAGGCGACAGCCCAATTAAGGCGCCAGCAGATACTGCCGGCGACTATAACCGAGAAGAAGGGTTTTTCTCTATCGAGCATCAACATCCCGGGCTTCGGCGCCAAGGTGACGACAAAAGACCTCGTCATCTTCTCCAGGCAGTTCGCGACTATGATAGACGCCGGACTTCCGCTCGTGCAGTGTCTTGAGATCCTTGCCTCTCAGCAGGAGAACCCTGAGTTCAAGAAGATACTCATAGACGTCAAGGCCGGTGTCGAGGGCGGGTCTACTTTCGCAGACGCGCTCAGAAAGCATCCCAAGGCCTTTGATTCGCTCTATGTCAACCTTATCGCGGCCGGTGAAATTGGCGGCATCCTCGATACGATCTTGAACAGGCTCTCAGGCTTCCTTGAGAAGGCTGAAAAGCTCAAGGGCAAGGTCAAGAGCGCGATGACGTACCCGGTCGTTGTCATACTCATAGCAACGCTGATCGTCACCGGGCTTCTTATCTGGGTCGTACCAATATTCGATGATATGTTCAAGGGCTTCGGCCAGGCCCTTCCGGCCCCGACGCAGTTGGTCGTCAACATGTCAAACGCGCTTAAATCATCGTGGTATCTCATCATAGGGGCGATTGTAGCCACGGTAGTGGCGACAAGCAGGATATACGCCACTCCCAAGGGCAGGAGGGCTTTAGACAGCTTGATGCTCAAGTCCCCAGTGATAGGGGACCTTCTGCGCAAGACCGCGGTAGCGAGATTTACCCGTACGCTCGGGACGATGCTTTCAAGTGGTGTCCCGATACTAGAAGCACTCGAAATAGTTGCGAAGACCGCAGGGAACACGGTCATTGAAGAGGCCATAATGAAGGCGCGCACGAGCCTCAGTCAGGGAAAGACCCTTGCCGAGCCTCTTATCGAGACCAAGGTATTTCCGGGCATGGTAACGCAGATGATCTCGGTCGGCGAATCTACAGGCGCGCTCGATAACATGCTGACAAAGATAGCGGACTTTTACGAAGACGAAGTCGACGCGGCGGTCGACGCTCTTACGTCCATGATAGAGCCTTTGCTGATGGCGTTTCTCGGCATCGTGGTCGGCGGCCTCGTCATAGCGCTGTATCTGCCTATATTCCAGATTGCCGGCGCGGCAGGCGGCTAAAGATGAATCTCTGAGCATGACACAGGCGTCGGCACCGAAGGCACTCAAGGCCAAGCTTCTTGCCATGATGGTACTCAGGGTGGTGCTGACGCTCGCCTTTTTGTCCATCATCGCCTGGTTTCAGCTCAGGGAATATCCGTTTGCAAGGCTTAATCTCTACCCGCTTTATTTTATAGCCGCCCTCTTCGGCATTATCACAATATTTTATTCTCTCGCCCTCAATCGGGTCAGGAACCTCACGTTCTTTGCCTATGTGCAGGTCACCGTAGACATAGTTCTCGTCACCGCCATAGTCTATGTTACAGGCGGAACGGAAAGTTATCTGCATATACTCTATCCGCTCTCAGTCATAGGCGCGGCCATAATCCTTAACAGGCGCGCCGGTTTCTACGCGGCATCCGTCTCATCCATCGCTTACGGCATCCTTATAGACATGGATTTTTACTCCATGCTCCCTTCGAGGTTCAAGGTCATCGGCATTACAGCCGCCCCGGCATGGGAAGACGTATTTACGACTGTCGCAACCAACATACTCGCTTTTTTCACCGTCGCGTACCTGACAGGCCAACTTGCCGAGCGGACCGCGCGCGTAGAGCGTGAGCTTGAAGAGAAGGGGATCGACTTCGAGAGGCTAGAGGCGCTCAACAGGCAGATAGTCGAGAATATAACAAGCGGCATCATGACGCTCGATGAGTCCAACAGGATAACCTCTTTCAACATGGGGGCGGAGAAGGTCACAGGTTATACGCTCAAGGACGTATACTACAGGGATGTCAATGATATATTCCCGGGTATCCTCGATCTGGGCCCAGGAGCCGGGCAGGCCGGCATGAGGGTCGAAAAGTGGTTCGCGAAGAGGGGCGGCGACGATATATTCCTCGGTTTTTCTCTCTCGCGCGGAAGGGGCGGAGACGCATCTTCCATCATCATATTCCAGGACCTCACACAGCTTAAGGACATGGAAGAGCAGTTGAGAAGGGATGAGAAGTTAAAGGCCCTCGGCGAGCTGTCCGTAGGCATAGCCCATGAGATCAGAAATCCTCTTGCCTCGATAAGCGGCTCGATACAGGTGTTAAGGGATGAGCTCAATCTCGAAGGCGACAACAGGCTTCTCATGGAGATAGTGCTTCGTGAGACCGACAGGCTCAATACCCTGATCACCGACTATCTTCTCTTCGCGCGCCCTGCGCAGACCAGAAGGGAGAGGATCGACCTCGGCGCTGTCATCTCTGAAACGCTTAAGGTCTTCGGTAACAGCCCTGAAGCCGCATCTATCAGGATAGTGACTGACATCCATCCGGGTGTCTTCATGAGCGGTGATTCCAGACAGATTGGTCAGATATTCTGGAACCTCTTTGTAAACGCGGCTCACGCCATGGTGGAAGGCGGCACGCTCAGCGTAACATCCATGCTCATAACGGTTGCCGGGCGCGGGTCAGGCGGGTCTTACGGCCCTCCGGCCCCTTTTGTCGTCATAAAGGTCGCAGATACTGGGGAGGGCATACCCCAGGAAAATATTAGCCGACTATTTGACCCTTTTTTTTCGACCAAAGACAGTGGCACAGGCTTAGGCCTTGCCATTGTCCATAGGATCGTCGAGAGCCACGGCGGCTCTATTTCCGTTTCAAGCAAGACAGGCGCAGGGTCAGTCTTCAAGGTCTTTTTGCCTCTTGAAGGGGAGGCGGCTGTTTAGCTGAGTCTCTGAAGATGCAGATGAATGTCATGTCAGGTAGGGCGGGTCACACCCGCCGAATGATTTTCTTATGCGGACTGTCGTTCGCCTCTGGGTATGGCTCTTTTCGCTGGCTGGCCGACTTGCAGTGGATACTGATGCCTGCTCATCGATCATCCTTTATGCTCTTTCCGCCGTGATCCGGGTTGTTTTAAGGCAAAGGCAGATTCAAGGACAAAGGAGTTTTTTGCTCCTCCCCTTTGTTTAAGGGAGGCCGGGAGTGGCGGTTTTGAAAAGCCTCGGAGAAACAATGGCGGGTTAGGCGCAAGCCGAATCCGCAGTATATCAGATGGTTATTTGGCTGGCGTGCAGCAGATATCAGCGGCAAGGAGTTTAAATATGGCTAAAAACAGGATACTCATAGTCGATGATGAAAAGGACATGAGAGACTTCCTTGATATAATGCTCAGGAAGGACGGGTATGAGACAAAGGTGTTTGCCTCGGCAGTTCAAGCACTCGAATGGTTCGGTGAAAACCATCCGGACCTCGTGATAACCGACGTGAGGATGCCCGGGATGAGCGGGCTTGAGTTCTTAAAGGCGATAAAGGAGCTTGACCCTGACGCCAATGTGATAATGATGACGGCGTACGCCTCTGTGGATACCGCAATAGAAGCTATGAAGGCCGGGGCGATCGATTACTTCACCAAGCCGTTTAACATCGATGAGATAAAACTGAATATCAGAAAGGCCCTAAAACTAAAGACCCTTGAGAAGGAGAATAGGCTTCTTAAAAACGAGCTTAAGACCAAGTTCGGTTTTTCAAACTTCATCGGCGAGAGCGCGAAGATGAAGGAGATATACGCCCTTATAAAGAGCATAGCCGATACTCGGACCAACGTCTTTATAACAGGCGAGAGCGGTACCGGAAAAGAGCTTGTTGCAAGGGCCATCCACTACGAAAGCGACAGGAAGGACGCTCCTTTTGTTGCGATAAACTGCGGAGCGATACCTGAGAACCTCCTTGAGAGCGAGCTTTTCGGCCATCAGAAAGGCGCCTTTACAGGGGCGGTCGTAAATAAGACAGGCCTTGCCGAGCAGGCAGACGGCGGCACTCTTTTCCTTGACGAGATAACGGAACTGCCTTTGCACCTGCAGGTAAAGCTCCTGCGGTTCATACAGGAACGCTCATTCAGGAGGGTAGGGGGCAATAGCGACATCCAGGTCGACATCCGGGTGATAGCGGCGTCGAACAGGGATATAGAGGCAGAGGCCAGGGCCGGAAGGTTCAGGGAAGACCTCTTCTACAGGCTGAACGTGATCAGGATAGCGATGCCTCCGCTTCGCGAAAGGAAGGATGATATCGGGCCACTTGCCAGGTATTTTATCGAGAAGTACAGCCAGGGTCTCGGAAAGAACGTAAGGACGATCTCGGACGCGGCAATGGAATTGCTTCTCAGTCATGATTATTCAGGCAACGTCAGGGAGCTTGAGAATATCCTGGAGCGGGCTGTCACGCTTGAGACTGCAGGGGTCATTACTCCGGCATCTCTTCCGGAGTATCTTACACGCATATCAAGGTCTGGCGCGCAGCTGTTGCCGCCTTCTCTTATAGAGAAGCCTCTTGAGGAGGCTTCTGGAGCGGCGAGTCCTGTAGACCTTGAAAAGACTGTGGAAGAGTTCGAAAAGACGATGATAATCGAAGCGCTCAAGAAGTCCGGAGGGGTAAAAAAGAAGGCCGCAGACCTTCTCGGGCTGACCTTCAGGTCGATGAGATACAAACTTAGCAAGTACGGCATCTCAGACGAATAGGCGTTTTCATGGAGATGAAGCATATCTGGCGAGGGCTCGGCCCTTCATTAGCCTTGTAAAAAATACCTCTCTGACTTTAGCTTTGCACTTCCGTGCGGTTTTTGGGTATGGCTCCTTTCGCTGTCGGCCTGACGGTAGGGCGGGTCACACCCGCCGCCTGCTCGCCTTCAGGCTCATTCCACCATACCCGGGTTTGTTAGAGGCAAGGACAAAGCAACTTCGCCATAAAAAATATCTCTCTGACTCCAGCTTTGCACTTTCGGTGCGGTTTTTCGGGTATGGCTCCCTACGCTGTCAAGCCGACTCGCAGTAGATACTGATGCCTGCTCATCGTCTCTCCTTTAGGCTCATTCCACCATACCCGGTTTTGTTTAGAGGCAAAGGCAAATACGGATGCTTGATAACGATAGTAATGTGACAAAAATCCGCTTGTGACAAAAATTGTCACGTAAAAAGTGACGTTTTTTGTCATTAACATGGGTGACAAGCTAAGATGATGTGGCTAACTATTTGATTTTAAAGGATTTGAGATGTTGGCACGGCTGTTGCATTTAACTATCTACAGGTGACGGTTCAAGAGATAAGAAACCTGACCGAAATAATAAAAAACGCTTTACACAAAAAAGGAGGATTCAAAATGTTAAAACTTCAGCAGATGCTCAAGAACATCAGGGGAGAAGAGAAGGGCTTCACGCTTGTTGAGCTTCTGATAGTTGTGGCCATCATAGCCATTCTTGCGGCTATCGCCATCCCCCAGTTCTCAGCCTATCGTGAGAGGGGCATCAGGGCCTCAATGGTAGCGGACGCCAAGAACACAGCAACACAGCTCGAAGCCATGTTCACAGATGAGCAGTCGTATGTAGATGCCAACGGTACTTCAGTCGTAGGCCCGGCACAGGTCTCGGTAGTCGGTACGACCAGCGGTAACACCTTCATATTCAGCGCCAGCAAGGGCAACACCACGACGATAACCGGCACAGCTACTACCTACTCCGTAGCAGTGGCCAACGCCAATGCCGGTACCGGTAAGAGCCCGCTTACGCTCACAAGCGTCGGTGCATGTGCATACGCAGACGCCACAAACTGCTAACACAAGTCAAGTTTCAATTCGAACAAGGCCCTGGCAATCGCCAGGGCCTTGTTTTTTTGCGCTGTATTAACGTTTGAGAAATGTTCTGAAAGGCCTGGTTTAATACGGTTCTAAAGATAGCAGACCATCTGATTACCTCTTTTCGAGTAGTGCCTGTTGGGGCATATTGATGCCGGTTGTCAGCCTGCCGCTTGGACGTTACAAGCGCAGGCACGATGCTGGAATGACTGGCTCTCAGTCAGGGCAGGCGCAGTATATTTTCAATGAAGCTCTGATTTATTAAGAGGCAGTCGCTATCGGAGAGCTGAAGCGATCGCATCTGTTTTGTAGATTTGCAGGTTACAGGATTCTTAGTCGCTAAGGCAGTATTTAGAGTGTCTCGAAGCAGGGTCGATCAGAGGTTTCTGGATATATCCGGCAGGCATGAGGCTTTTTGATACAGGCACAGGTGAGTGTCAAATGTTATTCAGCTCTTTTATTTCTACTGATGTATGGCCTGACACCTGAAACCTGTCTGTCTTTACCTTAACGTCGCACGGATTGCACCTTCCAAAGTGGTCGCACCGCCTCCATTCATCCGTAAGCTCGTAGCAAGGGTCAGTTATGTTGCCTATGCCGCTTCTTCCCTCATACAAATCGCTGTGGCACCTGTGCAGATTCCCGTCCGGGCCTATGATAAGCTCTGTAGTTTTGCAAAGGATGCTTCTCTCCGTTTTTTTAGAGCAGGCTCCTTCAAACCTGTATGTGCCGTACATCCGCCCTTCATATTCGCCGAGAAATTCTTTAATTCGAAAATCTATGCCGAGGCTGCGGCAATAAGCCTGGGCCTCCATGATATGCGCTTCAAGAGATGGGTGGGCAACACCCCAGACGCCGATGCTGAACCCTGCTTCCTGAAGCTTAATGACTTTCTCAGCAAGCGGTTTAAGATCCATCTGTCCCGGATGGTAGCTGACTCGTATGGATGCGTAAGGCGCGGCTCTTTTAAGGCGGCCGGGGTCGACGCTGTCTATCAGCTCTTTGGCGTCGAAGTGCAGGTTCGTAAGTATATCTATCCTGATCTCAGGCCTCAGGTTGTTGATTATGTATATGAAGTCCTTATGAAGGCTCGGCTCTCCGCCCTGGAGCGTGACAGGCAGGTCGTCTCTGCCCTCGATCCTGTTAAGCCCCGCTACCCACTCATGGCCGGTCAGATGGCGTCCGTGTCCTGGTGAGAGGCCGAAGTTGTTTATACAGTAGCCGCACTTCAGATCGCAGGCCAGCGTCAGGAACGCGGCGATGTAGTTGTACCTCTGCGGTATTGTAATAGCCCCCATCTTATCCATATCTATTATCTTTCCATCAGCCCTTCTACAGCAGTCATTACCGAGGCCGGGCGTATCTCATGCATGCAGGGCCTGGTCTTTACGCAGACAGTTGAAAGACACGGCAGGCAGTCGAACTGCATCTCCGGCAGGAGCTTGACGCCGTTTTTAACGTAGACCTCGTTCGAAAGGGTCGGGCCGAAGAGCGCCACGACCTTCTTGCCGAGTGTATGCGCTATATGGAGGCCGAGGCTGTCGTTAGTCACTATCAGCCTGCATGAGTTTATCCACTCGATATATTCTTCGATCGAGTCGAGCCCCTTCTGCCATGAGATGGTGAACCTGTCGCCTATGAGACTTTCAAGTTCTTTCCAGTATCCGGCTGGCCAAGCCTTGATCGGCCATTTCTCGCCTACATGGTCGTTAAATCCGATGTCGAAGATGATCTCGGATGAAGGTTTGTAGCCTAGTTCAGGGACCTCTCCGTTCCACTTCGAGCCGATCATTGAGAAGAGTATCTCCTCCCAGTACCTCGTGTTGGCTAGCTTGTCGCTCTGGTTAAGGCACATCTCAAGAACGTGCTGTGATCCGTCGTACGCCTTTGCCGAGCCTGTCTCAGGGTCGAACCTGAAACCGTATCTCCTCCATCCTGAGAGAGAATCGGCGAAGGCGCAGATGCCTGCGACCTTCTCGAGATTTACAATCGTATCGAAGCGCTCGGCCTGAAGCTGGAGGACTGTCGTGAGATCATAAGGCATTATGCGTGCGATCCCCTTGTTGCCTTTGAGAAGCGGTATCGCCTTTTCATCTACAAGCCATGTCACATGGGCGTCCTTGAAGATGTTCAGAAGCACGGTTGATCTCAAGACGTCTCCGAGGCTCGTTTTGCGGCTGATCTCGCCAACAAGCGTTTCAGAGTAGCCGAGTTTTATTATCAGGACTTTTTCTGCTTTCATCTGCTCCTCACAGGTCTTTCGTGTTGAATGCGTCGTATGTCATTCGTCAGGTTTTTCTGAAAATCAAATTTTGCCATGTTGGCGCTGATGCTCTGTATCATGCGTGATATAAAAAATGCGTCGAGCATTTTTTGCAACCTGCCTGCGAAGTAAGAACGAGACAGGCAAGTAGAGCGGCCCATCAGTAATATAGCCCGTCCTCTTCTTTGCCTTTCATCGCCTTGAGCGACGCTTTAAATACAGCCAAAGGCCTGTAACCTCTTTTTTCCAGGCTTCGCTTCCTCAGGAAGTATTCTACTATCGAATAGACGCGTATGAACCATAAGTCATTTTTTCCAAGGAATACAACGTCAAGGGCGATATGGAATACGCAGCCTATGAAGATCGCTTCAAGCGCGGTCGAGCCCGACCAGAGGGTCGCGATAAAAAGCGGGACCATGAACTCGGCCGTGTGAAGGACCGATATTGCCAGGAACTCAGGGTAGCGCCAGAACCTGTCAAGCTCGTTGTAAAACCGGATCATGTTAGACGGGCTGAAGTCCGTAAAGTGATTTCGGTATACGTAGTCAATATAGTGGTCGATGTCTATGAAAACCGCGGCAAGCCAGAATAGCACAGAGTTCGTAAACCCGAAAGACGGGTAGAGCGCTACAGTAGCGATACCTCCGAGTATGCAGTGGTCTTTCGGGCTCATCGTTTTTTACCGCCTTCGAGCGCGGGCTTGAACGCTTCTGCAGTATGCTTGAATCTTTCAAGCGTGAAGCTCTCCCAAATCGATTTTAATGTGTCTTTCATGGATAGCTTCATAGGATATATTCTCGTCTTGATGATGTATGCCTTTACGATGTAGTAAAGGCAGAAATAAAGCCCGGAAAGCGGCAGGTGTATGAGTACGTTGACAACAACGGGGCGCAGGGCCGGGACCACGAGACAGACGGTCGAGAGGAGCGAAAGGTTCTTCTGCCGGAGCTTCTCTTTCTTGGAGAAGCACTTGAGCGGTGAACCTGCCTGGTAGCTCATGTGGAGCGAGTCGTAGTCGCCGTCGAACGCCCTTTGCTCTATCGCGTAAGCGGCAAGTTCTGTCCTCGGGTACGGGAAGAAAAGAGGGAACTCACCGAATGTGACGCCGCATTCGATGTTCAGGTCGAGCGAACCGATATCCTCCTTGAGCGTAGTACCGGGGACTCCGTATATAGTGTTGGAAAATGTCGGGATGTTGTGCCTTCGGCACAGGGCAAAGGCGTCAACGAGTGTAGCTCTCGTCATGTTGCGTTTCAATACCTTGTTCCTTACGTGGTCGTCTCCGCTTTCAATCGACATGCTGAGAGAGGCGAGCCCTGCCTTCTTTAGCTTCAAAAGGATGGACTCGGTAAGGAGGTTCGCCCTCATGAGGCAGTGGAACGGCACCCCGACTTCGACAGGGTATCTCTCGGCAAATTCGTCGAGCCATTCGTCGTCCTTGAGGATGAAAATATCGTCGTAGAATTTTATGAACTGTGTCGGGTATCTTGCCTTCAAGTCTTTAAGCTCCGCAATCACCCGTCCTACGCTCATCCTCTGGTAGAGCGGCCCGAGCCCTTTATAGAGCATGTTGTACTTGTGGTTGAAGCAATACGCGCACTTGTACGGGCATCCGCGGCTGACCATGAAACTGCGCATCGGGAACCTGCCGAGGCGAGTGGACGAGTAGAAAAGGTCCCTGTCGAGGAAAGGCAGTTTGTCGAGATCGCGGTTCTTGAGGCGCGTGATGGTTTTCACACCCCTTGAGAAGTTCCTTTTTGTCACTATGTTCTGTATCGAGTCGTAAGAGGTCTTATTCTCGACAGCGTCAAGAAGCTCTGTCCAGGCGTCTTCGCCTTCTCCGACGCACAGCGCGTCGAACGGATGGCGCTCGATGATCTCCGGAAAAAACGTGGCGTGCGGCCCGCCCATCACGGTGAAGACGTATTTTTTAAGTCTCTTTATGGCGAGGTTGGCCTCGATGTAATACTTGTGCTCGCCAGTCTTGGCGCTGAACGCAACGACGTCAGGGGAAAATTCTCTTACCGTTTTTTCGATGTCGCCTCCGGTAAGGACAAGGAGCGCGGTCGAATGTCCCTTCTCCTTGGCGAGCGCGGATAAGAGCATGAGGCCCATCGGGTCTATGTATTCGACTTCCTTTATGACAAAGAGTATCTTCAGCATCGCTCTACCTGGCCTCGACCCGTCTCGGCTCGGCTCTGTAATCAGCGCGGTTCCTGACCCTTACGTCCCAGAAAAGGACTAGAACAGCTTGTAAGACGCTCAAGACGCTTGCCGGCCTGAGTGCCTTGCTCGTCCCGCTCTGCCTCTGGCGAATATCAACAGCTATCTCCGCATAGACTGCCCCTGAACGGATCAGCCTTACAAGGATGCTTGCCATGTAGGCAAAGCCCCAGGTCTTCATCGGTATTTTTTTAAGGAGCGCGCTACGTATAACGCATGTGCCGTTGTAGTACTTAAGATCGAGCCCGAACAATATGTTCATGCCTATCACGAAGAGCCTGGATAACGCCCTTCTCGCAGGCTTCCTGACCTCTGTGTTGGCTGTGTAGGGTATCATGACGTCTGCTCTGTCGACGCTGGAGAATATCTTCTCAAGCGCATTCGCAGGTATCTCATTATCACCAGGGACCATCACTATATAATCCATTGACGCGCGCCTCACGCCTTCCGTGTAGCTGTAGCCGAAACCCATGTTACGGCCGCTATGTACGGCTTTAACGCGTCTGTCAGCGGCGGCAATAGCGTCTATAACAGCGCCGGTTGAATCGGTCGAGCCGTCGTTGATGATCAATATCTCATAGTCTGCGAAGGCGCAGGCCTTGGATAGGGCCTCTTTTACAGAGCAGACGGCAGCCCTGACGTTGCCTTCTTCGTTAAGGCACGGGACGATTATCGATATCGATATTTTTTCTATGTTCCGTTTTTTTTTACTCACGATATCCTCATCTGCCTGCGTATGAATATGCGCATACAGCGTACATACGAAAGCCTGATCATTTATTCAAAAGCCTCTTTACCGCCGCTGTGATATCAATGCTGCCCGGATAGAAGGCCTCTTCTAGCGAGGGGCCTGCTGGCGTCGGGCACTCAGGAAGGGTTATGCGCATCGGCGCGGCCCTGAAGGCGTCTATCGCCTCTTCAGCGACCCTTGTGATAAGTTCAGCTCCGACTGCGAAGTCCCTCCAACCGGGTTCAGCAACAATAAGGCGGCCTGTCTTTCTGACAGATGAAGTGACAAGCGCAGAGTCAAGCGGCTTTACTGACCTTAAATCTATCACCTCGCATGAGATGCCGTCATTTTCAAGGGTCTCGGCTGCGGCGAGCGCCTCGATATTCATCTGCGATAGAGCTGCAATAGTCACGTCAGTACCATACCGGCTTACTGCGGCCTTGCCGATCTCGACAGTGTATGGGCCCTCCGGCACATGTCCTGCTATATCAAAGAGCCTCCTGTGCTCGATGAATATAACCGGGTTGTCATCGAGGACAGCCGAGCGAAGAAGCCCCTTGGCGTCATACGGGGTCGCAGGCATCACTACCTTTAGCCCGGGTATATGGGCAAAGAGCGGGTGGAGGCTTTGCGAGTGCTGGGCGCCTGAGCCCCAGCCCCTGCCGATGATGCCTCTTATCGTAAGCGGGACTTTTGCCCTGCCTCCGAACATGTAGTGCCACTTGGCCGCGTGGTTTATTATCTGGTCCATCGATAGAGGCGTGAAGTCCATCCTCATGTGGACGAGTATCGGGCGCATCCCAGCTATCGCCGCGCCGATCGCTATGCCTGTCATGGCGTTTTCAGCTAGCGGTGTATCTAGAACCCGCTTCGGGCCGAACCTCTCGGCAAGCCCTCTTGTAGTGCCGAATACACCGCCTGAGTCGTCGACACCTTCGCCGATGACAAAGACATTCGGGTCGCTTGCAAGAAGCTCAGCGGTCGCCTCAAGTATCGCCTCGCTGTATTTTAGGCGCCTCTCAATGCCTGTATTGCTGGCTGTCTTTTTAGGCGCGTCAGGTTTAGAGATACTCTTCGTCCATGGCATATCTAAAGGTCCTATGCGTATACGTCTGTCAGAAGCTCAGTTGGAGCAGGTAGCGGGCTTCTGCGCGCGAACCCTACCGCCGCTTCGATCTCTGCATCGATTGCATTTTTGACGCGTACCATCTCATCTGCGGACGCGATATTATTTTTCAGCATGAACCCTGACATGGCGTCTATCGGGCATCTCTTGATCCAGTCGTCTAGCTCTTCTTTCGTCCTGTCTCCGTTTGCGTAGTCAGGTTCATGTCCGACGTGCCCCTTCCATCTGTAGGTCCTGGCCTCTATCAGTGTAGGCCCCAGACCCTTCCTCGCATGGAGGACCGCATCTGCGGCCGCCTTGTAGACTTCCAGTACGTCGTTGCCGTCTACGCAAACGCCTCTGGAGCCGAAGGCTGAGGCAGTATCGGAAATCCTGCACGCGGCCTGTCGCGCGTTTTGAGGCGAGTTCGTGGCGTAGAAGTTGTTCTCGCATACGAATACGACAGGAAGTGATTTAAGAGCGGCGAAGTTGAACGACTCGTAGAATGCGCCTTCCTCGAATGCGCCGTCGCCGAAAAAGATCACTGTCACGCGGTCCTCATTCCTCAGCTGCGAGGCGAGAGCCGAGCCTACGCCCAGAGGTATGCCGCCGCCTACTATCGCTGACGTGCCCATTATCCCGTTGTCTATGTC
This sequence comes from Deltaproteobacteria bacterium, assembly GCA_038043525.1. GTDB lineage: Bacteria > Desulfobacterota > GWC2-55-46 > GWC2-55-46 > GWC2-55-46 > JBBTBW01. Next base: position 94,237 of record JBBTBW010000012.1, read on the forward strand.
TATAAGATGCATCGATCCGCCTTTGCCGCGGCTGCATCCGGTCGCCTTGCCGTAGATCTCAGCGAAGAGCGGCCCCATCAGGCATCCTTTGGCAAGGAGATGTCCGTGGCCACGGTGGTTTGAAAAGACATAATCCTTTTTTTCAAGTGTCGCGCATACGCCTGTTGCGATCGCCTCCTGGCCTATGCACAGATGTACCGGGCACTTCATCTCTTGTGTTGGATATAGTTCGACGATCTTCTCTTCGAACATACGTATCCGGAGCATCGTCACGTAGATCCGCACAAGGAGCGGCTTCGTCATAGTCGTCAGTCCGTAGCTTGAAAGGTCGTTTCTCATCAATCCTCGATAATGTCCATTCGAACCAGCCGCAAAAAATGCCATTGATTATCGTACTTAAAAGAGAGGATTTTCGCAAGGTCAAAGTCGCAGGCCTATCGGCTGGGCGCCTTGCGATCTGACTGCATATCATGCTGGGCGCCGTGGGCATGGAACCTGATCTTTAGCGAGGCTTTAAGTTGCCGAGGTTACTGATGCAGGCGGAAGATGTCTTGATACTGCCTTGTCAGATGAAGTTGACGTGCGCAGAAGGGTTTTTAAGTTCGTAGAGATACCTGTTGACCTCATCCATGCGGCAGTTATCCCTGCAACCTGATATATCTAAAGAATCGGAGACAAAGGCCATCACCTTCTTTCTCTGCTCGCCCTTCCAGATATCTTCAAAAGAGGACGAGTTGATGTCTCCTAATAAAAACCTCTCGTCGCCGAGGTACGCGCTGCATGCCCATACTGCGGCGCCTGCGTCTATGTAAGTCCAAAACTGGAGCGCCATGCACTTCTCATAAGGTTTGCGGTCCTGCTCGAGTTTTTTCATCGTCTCTTGCCTGAATACCACTTGAAAGCGACCGTCTGATATCTTTTGAAGCTCGTCTGCTAGATTGTAGTGCTCCCTGTAATCTATCGCATCGTAGCGTCTGGTTATGCTCCTGGGATGCTGGGAGTACGGCTTTATGACGAGATAGTCAGCGCCTGCCTCTTTTGCCAAAAGAGCAAGCGTCACGGCCTCTGACGCGTTCTCAGGGAGAAGCACCATCTGCATGCCGATTGTCGCAGGCATGGAAAGCCTGTTCCTTATATCCGCAGCGTTTTGAATGTTCGTCATGACCCTGTCGAAGTCTTCTGCCCGAGTGCCGTGTATCTTCGCGTAGGTCTCTTTAGTCCCTGCGTTGACGCTGAACTTTATCCATGTTATCGAGCCGAGCGTTTGCGCTGCGGTATCTTCATCGAACAAGACCCCGTTGGATGTGACTGCGACGTCTATGCCGCTCGTCTTTGTGTGGTTTATGATCCCGGCCATATCTCTGTGGAGGAACGGCTCGCCTTCTCCTGCGTACATGACGCTCTTCAAACCAAGCCTGCCAAGCTCTGAGATGCGCGCCTTTAAAATCCCGGAGTCTAGGAACCTCGGCTTATATCCCATGTAGTCGAGTCCGCAGTAGGTACATCTGTGGTTGCAGCTGCCTGAAGGGGATATCTCGGCGTAGATAGGGTATATGTCGGCGCCTTCGAGCCAGCGGCTGACCCTGTCAACATGGAACATCAGCTTGTGGCTATCTATCCTGAACTTGTCCATCTGTCTTCCGTAAAACTGTGCCGTAGTGTGTATCTTTTTAAAATATCATAACTCGGCTCCAGGCCGCAAAGCAATTTGAAGGATACACTGGCCGCCTCCGACATGGCATCAGAATAGGAGTCTAAATGGAAGCTCTTATCAGAAAAAACCGCGCCCTGATGGATATGCATTGTTTAAAGGGGTATAATCAGGTAAAGGGATCGCGCCCTGGGAGGTGAGAGTATGTCGAGGTTTAAAAACAGACTCATGGCGAAGGTCCTTACCAGGTTTCAATGGCTCTTTGAAAGGGCTGTTGCAAAGCCTGAGGTGTATCTCGACGTTGGCGCTATACCGTGGGTACCGATGACAAAGAGGCTCTCGGAGTGCAGGGTAGCGATCGTCACGACAGCAGGGGTCCACTTGAAGGGAGAACCTCCGTTCGATATGGTTGACAAGGACGGGGACCCTTCCTTCAGGGCGATACCTTTATCAGCGCCGAACGGCGCGCTCATGATAACGCATGACTACTATGATCATGCTGACGCTGAAAAGGACGTTAACATCGTCTTTCCGATAGACAGGCTTAAAGAGATGGCCAAGTCTGGTCTGATAGGAGAGGTCGCCCTTGTCAACTACAGCTTCATGGGCCACATCGACGGGCGCCACATCGATACGCTTGTCAGAAAGAGCGCGCCTCAGGTGGCGGGGTTGTTAAAGAGCGCGGGGGTCGACGCGGTACTTCTGACCCCTGGCTGAGGCCTCTGCAATCGGTCCGTGGGACTGATACAAAGGGCGATTGAAAGAGAAGGGATGCCGACAGTCGGTGTCAGCATAGCGAGGCGGTTTACAGAAGAGGTGCGCCCTCCGAGGTCCGTATTCGTCAAGTGGCCGATGGGGCATCCGCTTGGAGAACCGGGCAGGGTGGATACCCAGACGGCTGTCATATCAGCGGCCTTCAAGGTGCTTGTAAACTCTACTGAGCCCGGTATCATAGTCGACTTGCCATACAGGTGGAAGAGATACGAGGACCTGAAAAAAGAGGTCTGAAGGATTTTGGATACGGCCGTGGCGTCCTTTCGGACGCCCAAGCCATATAAACTGTTTTATACTGTCTTCATCCAAACAGCAGATGATCGTCTTTTGACAGAAGTGAAAGGCCGTCATGCCGGTTTATTTTTTTCTATGGAGCGCGCTTCCGGCAGGCGTACCGTTTTTTACCGAGTGGCATCTGTTGCAGTCTGCGAACTTGAACGCCACTTTGCCGTGGCATGCGCCGCAGGACTTCCCCTCTGACATATCTCTCATCGTGACTGCGTTTGCTCCGAGCGTGTCCTTGAATATCGTCTGGTGACATGCGCTGCACCGTGCCAGCGCCGAGTGGGTTTTGTGGGAAAATACTACGCCCTTGATGTAATCCATGGAAGGCTCGAAGAGGATCTCGTTGTCGCGCGTTTCCTCGACCGTATCTTTGTTAATGCCCGCTACCGCCTTTAACGGCTCGTACGCGCCAAGCGTTTTCATCGCGTTCCAGTCAATCGAGCCGAGTCTGTCAATAGGGAAGATGCCGCTTTTCAACTTTTCAGGGTCGAAGGTCGAGCCTATCCGTATCGATGCCTCTTTAAACCCCTTGAGGTCGGCTTTGGCCGGGTTCAGGAGTATCTCTTCGCCTGGTTTTCCGGCTGTATGGCACCTTTCACATTGGTTCTTCTCAGAGGTTGAAAACGCAGTCTTGCCGTTGTGGCACGTCCCGCAAAGCCTGTCAGCGTCAAATGCCGCATGTGAGATCGAGTTGGCCCCGCGCTTCATCTGGAATACATCGGTGTGGCAGACCTTGCACTCATATAGAAGCCTGTGCATCCAGTGAGGGTATATGACAGGGGCTAGCCCCTTGGCCTCTTCCTCGCTCCGATGCGCCATCATGACGAAGTTTCCGGTGAACCTCTCTCTTGCAGCCCACTTTTCAGCCTCAGCGACCCGTTCGCTCTCTTTTCTGAGTTCTTCTTTCTGCGCCTTCTCAACGAGTGTTATCGGCCCGTTGTCCTTGTTCCATTCCCTGTGCATCGTCGCCATGGCGTTTGCAAGATCAAGTATCTCCATCTTCTCTGGATATGTCTTGCCCTCAGCCATCGCATCGTTGATTATCAATTGGACCTCAGCCGGGACACGCTTCTTGTTCTGTTTGATAAGGTAGGCGAGGCCCTCGAATTTGTTTTGAACGTATGCGTCAGTAAAGTCACTTCTGAACCTGCTCTCTTCGGCTGATGCGCCGGAGAGGCCTATGGCCAGCAGAAATACAGCGACAAGGACTGCCAGTATGGTCTGATGCGTTTTTTTATTCATGTATTCACTCCTGTCTGCCGAATATAAGGGATATCTGCAATCGACTCAGATTATACCAACGGGTCGGCTCTTGTGAAGTCTTTTTTGGCCCTATTGCCGTAGGCTAGCAAGGCTCGCGCCTGATCCGGAGCCGCCGATGTGGACATGGTTTTGTTTTTATTGTATAAAATCAGAGTCAGCCTTCTGTGTCTCCAAGGGCCGGCGTAAAAAAAAAGGGGTACTCAAGAGATGTCTTCGAAGGATATGAGCGTATCGGTCGTGATGCCTGCCTATAACGAGAGGCGGTTCATCAATGAGGTTATCGACAGGGTACTGGCTACCGGCATCCCTGACGAGCTTGTCATAGTAGATGACTTTTCCCGCGACGGGACAAGGGATGTACTCTCAGAGATAAAAAAGAACTGGAAGGATAAGCGGTGCGCCTTGAAGCTCGTCTTCCAGGAGAAGAACATGGGCAAGGGCGCGGCGCTTAAAAGGGGCTTTAAAGAGGCGACCAAGGATATAATCATAATCCAGGACGCGGACCTCGAGTACGATCCGAGGGACTACGCCAAGCTCCTCGCGCCGATACTCGAAGGCAAGGCTGATGTAGTCTTCGGCTCGCGTTTTCTCGGCGACTCCCACAGGGTCCTTTTCTTCTGGCACATGCTCGGCAACAAGACCCTGACGTTTTTCTCCAACATGCTGACGAACCTCAATCTGAGCGATATGGAGACAGGTTACAAGGTCTTTCGATCAGAGGTGATCAAAAACATAGACCTCGCTTCTGAAAGGTTTGGCTTCGAGCCTGAGATAACCGCCAAGGTCGCAAAGGGCCGCTACAGGATATACGAGACTGCGATCTCCTATGCTGGAAGGACGTATGAAGAGGGCAAGAAGATAAACTGGAAGGACGGGGTCGCCGCGTTCTGGCATATAATCAGGTACAACATCTTCTCATAGCCAGAGGTGAATATGGCGCGAGAGACGCAGATACATCGTTCAGGTCGTTTCGTTTGTCTTCAGATCTGGAGGACTCGGACCGTTTTTTTCAAGGCGGTCTGCTTGTTTTTTTTCGTATCTCTTATTCTGTCAGTCCCGTATCAGGCTTCAGCCCTTTCACCCGAAGAAGATGCGAACATCAGGGTCTATGAGGATACCGGCCCTTCTGTCGTGAACATCGTCAGCACAACGCTTTCCTATGATTTTTTCTATAACATCGTCCCTTCCACTGGCACAGGCTCCGGCGTCATCATAGACAAGCGCGGTTTCATAATAACGAACTACCATGTTATCGAGGACGCAAGGAGCGTTGAGGTGACCTTCTTTGACGGCACCAGATACAAGGCCGAGGTCGTAGGCCTCGATGCCGGAGACGACCTTGCGGTATTGAAGGTGAAGGCCCCCTCGGCAAAGCTCCGCCCGGTGCAGATGGGGGATTCATCAGGCCTGAAGGTCGGGCAGAAGGTGCTGGCGATAGGCAACCCGTTCGGGTTGGAAAGCACTCTTACCGTCGGGATTGTAAGCTCGCTGGGCAGGACGATGAGGGCAGCGAACGGCAAGCTTATAAGGGGCATAATACAGACGGACGCGGCTATAAACCCCGGCAACTCGGGTGGGCCTCTCCTTGACAGCGAAGGCAGGATGATAGGGGTCAATACCGCCATATTCAGCCCTGTCGAAGGTTCTATAGGCATAGGTTTTACCATACCTGTCAATACGGTTAAAAAACTCCTGCCCCAGCTCCTTGATAAAGGATATGTATCAAGGGCGTGGGTCGGTATCACAGGCCAGACGATAGACGCTGATGACGCAAAGGCGCTTTCACTGCCTTCAGCCGGCATACTCGTTGCCGAGGTATTCAAGGCCGGGCCGGGCGGCAAGGCAGGCATCAGGGGCTCGAAAAAAAAGATAAGGCTAGGCAACATGGTAGTAGCCTCAGGCGGCGACCTGATAGTATCAGTAAACTCAAAACCTGTAAGGTCTATGGATGAGTTTAATTCATACATGGAGTCTTTTGAAGTAGGCTCGGTCATAACGCTTGGCACCTACAGGGACTCAGCGCTTTTGAACGTCAAGGTGAAGCTCGAAGAGATGCCTAGGGAGAGGTAGACAGCGCAGGGCTTCGGGTTTTTATGTCAACCGTGGTTTTTTTATCTTCCGCAATTCAGGCTGACTATACGAGCGTACCGGTATTCTTTGCGTTGCATCCATGCTTTTAATCTTTTTCATGAGAATAGGGAGGTATAGATGAATAAGGAACTTAGGCCGGTCTCGATAGGGCTTATACTCGGCATTGTCGGGCTTTTGTCAGGGATACTATGGGCGATGTACATCGTCGTTGGACACGAGGCGATCCACGACCGGTTGAGCGGCAGTATAGTCGCGCCGCATGAAAGTCCGGCAATGAGCGCACCTGTCGCAGTTGAGGACCATCATAAAGAAGCGGACGCCAAAGACGCCTCAGACCACCACAGCCACAAGACATCCATGCCGGCCGAAGGTCATCCGCACGGCCACAGTGCGCCCCATGGGAGCGGCGCTATCACTATGACAGTATCAGGCCACGACAGTCCGATCATGGAGGCGGCGCACGAGAGGCTTACAAGGGGGCATCTCCACGCGATGGGCCTGGGCACGATAGCGGTCGTCATCTCACTCGTTCTTGCCTTTCTCCACGGGCCGAACTGGCTAAAGACGATAGCCTCGGCATCATTAGGAGTAGGCGGGCTTATCTATCCGCTTTCATGGATCATCATGGGTTTCAGGACTCCGGCACTAGGTATTGAAGGGGCGCATGAGTCGGTATTCATGATAGTCGCCGCCAGCGCGCCGCTCGTTATCGGAGGGCTTGGAATTACGCTCATCCTGATCCTGAAGGGCATCTTTTCAAGCCGCTAGCGATTTGCAGATACCGGTTTTTGCAGTCTCAGTCGGCAGGACTAAAAATAATGCCGGTTGTTATAATAAAATCCTTGACAGCTCTTCTGGTTTTGATTTAAGATGAATTTATAGATGTAAAGAGCCTTCCGTGACTGACGGATACATGGTGGATTACCACCGGGGAACGGAAGATATATGAGCAGCCGACCGTCTGGGCAAAAACAATGGCAGGTGTCTGCTGTTGTTATGCTATGGCGGTTTTTTTGTGCCATTTTCTAAAAGCACCGGAAAAGGCGTCTGGGTCCGGTTATACGGGAAGACAGATGGGACACAATACGTTTGACAGGGGTATCCACCCCGCGTACTACAAGGAACTGACCTCATCAAAGAAGGTCGAGCGCGCCCGGCTCCCGGTGACAGTCGTAATACCCCTTCAGCAGCATGCCGGGGCGCCTTGCGACCCGCTTGTCAAGAAAGGCGATCTCGTGCAGGAAGGCCAGAAGATAGGCGACGCGACCTCTTTTGTCAGCGCACCTGTTCACGCCTCTATCAGCGGCAAGGTAAAAGAGATTGATCTCCATCAGCACCCGGCAGGATACAGGGTGCTGTCTGTCGTTATAGAAGGCGACGGCACTACAAAAGAGTGGCCTGCCACGCCTGTTGAGCTTTCCAGTCTAACCCCTGAAAAAATAAGAGAAATCATAAGAGAGGCAGGCATCGTAGGCATGGGCGGGGCAGGTTTCCCGACCTCAGTCAAGCTCGCCCCTCCAAAGGGCAAGACGATAGACGCCATCCTTTTAAACGGCTGCGAATGCGAGCCCTTCCTTACCGCTGACCACAGGATAATGCTCGAGCAGGCCTCAAACGTCGTCTGGGGGCTTCGCGCGATAATGAAGGCGACAGGCGCTGCCAAGGGCTTTATCGGCATAGAAGAGAACAAGCCGGATGCGGTTGAAGCAGTACAAAAGGCTATATCAGGTTCTACCGACCTTAAGATAATAGTCCTTGAGGCGAAGTACCCTCAGGGCGCGGAAAAGATGCTTATCAAGGCCGCCCTCAACAGAAAAGTGCCTGTCGGCAGGCTTCCTCTGGACGTTGGCGTAGTAGTCAATAATGTAGGCACCGCTGTAGCCGTTTACGAGGCGATAAACCTCGGCAAGCCGCTTATCGAGAGGATAGTGACAGTAAGCGGGCCGGGCGTTAAAGAGCCTAAAAACCTCCTTGTGCGCGTAGGCACCTCTTTTGAAGAGGTCCTCGGCCAGTGCGGAGGCGTTGTTGCTGAAGGTGAGATAGAGGTATTAAACGGCGGGCCTATGATGGGCATAGCGCAGACGGCCCTCGGGGTCTCCGTCATAAAAGGCACATCAGGCATAACCGTACTTTCCGGCGCTTCGTTAAAGCGGCCGGGCTTTGAGCCTTGCATCAGGTGCGCCAGCTGTGTCTCAGTATGCCCGATGGGGCTGATGCCCTACAGGCTAGGCGATTACGGCAAGGCGTTCAGGGCTGATGAGTTCAAGGCCTGGGACGGAGGGGCCTGCATCGAGTGCGGATGCTGTTCGTACGTCTGTCCGTCCAAGAGGCCGCTCCTTCACTGGATACGGCTCGGCAAGCTTAAGGTCCGCGAGCAGGCGGCAAAGACGGCAAAGGCAGCAGGGAACAAATAAACAGCTGTTAATCAGGCAGAGGCTATGGAAGATAACAAAACGGCACAGCAGGGCATATCCCGTGAAAGGCTTATCGTCTCTTCTTCGCCGCATTTTCTAAACGACCAGAACATCCCGAAGATCATGCACACGGTCGTAATGGCCCTTTTCCCGGCCATGGCTGCGAGCGTCTATTTCTTCGGCTTCAGGGCCCTTCTTCTGATACTCGTCTGCGTCGGCGCGTGCCTGATCACGGAATACGCCTTCCAGAAGGGGCGTAAGCGTCCTGTAAGGGTATATGACGGCAGTGCCATCATAACCGGAGTGCTTCTCGCACTGACACTGCCTCCAGGCTTCAGCATCTTCGGCGCGATATTAGGCTCCGTATTCGCGATAGGCGTCGGAAAGATGCTCTTCGGCGGATTGGGCTTCAATATATTCAACCCGGCCCTCCTCGGAAGGGCTTTTCTTATGGCGACGTACCCGGTCCTTACCACTACGTGGGTAGAACCCCGGACGGTACAAAAGGCGGTTGACGCTGTAACTGCGGCGACCCCTCTCGCGCTCATGAAGTTCGAAGGCAAGTTCGCCTCAGTACAAGACCTCTTTCTTGGAAACGTCGCAGGCTCGCTCGGTGAGACCTCAGCTCTTGCGATACTCATAGGCGGGCTTTACTTAAGATATAAAGGGTATATCAACTGGAAGCTCCCTCTTGGTTATCTCGGCTCCATGGCCGTTTTTTCCGGGATATTCTGGCTTATCGACCCGACCAAGTACCCGAACCCGCTCTTTCACCTCTTTGCAGGCGGTGCTATGCTCGGCGCGTGGTTCATGGTCACTGACATGGTTACTTCTCCTACGACATCCGTAGGGCAGTGGATATTCGCGATAGTTGCCGGGATAATGGCCGTCGTAATAAGGCTCTTCGGCGGTCTTCCGGAAGGCGTCATGTATTCGATACTCTTCATGAACGCCTTCGTGCCGCTACTTAATAAGCACACGAGGCCCCGGGTCTTCGGCGCTGTAAAAGAACAATAAGAAGTCATCAGAAATACCGGAGGTTTTCGGTTTGAATAAGATAACCAAGATGATCGTCAACATGGTGCTGGTCGCCGCCCTTACAGGGGTCATCCTTTCGTTTGTCTTTACGAAGGCCGACCCGCTGATACAGGCGAACAAGGCAAAAGAGCTCCGGGAATCCATCTTCAAGGTACTGCCTGAGGCAAAGGACTTCCAGCCTGTTGAAAAGACGCTGGGGCCTGAAGAGAAGTTCACCCTCTATGTCGGCGTAGACGACGCCGGTGTGCCTGTCGGCGTCGCCTTCAAGGCAGACGGCGGGGGTTTTCAGGGCAATGTTGGCGTGATGGTAGGCCTTGACCTTGATTATGCTAAGATGAAAGCGATAGAGATCCTCGACCAGGTCGAGACCCCCGGCCTCGGAGACAGGATCAGGGAGCCGCTTTTCAAAGACCAGTTCAAGGGCGTAGAGGTATCTCCTAAGGTTGAATACATCAAGTACAGGAAGCCTGAGAAGCCGAACCAGATCCAGGCTATCACAGGTGCCACTATATCCTCTGACGCTGTAGTTAAAAACATCAACAGGGCGGTAGAGAAGGTCATGAAGAACTTCCCAAGGGAAGAGGTAATGGCCGTTAAGGTTGAGAAGAAGGCCGCTGAGCCTTCAGCCGGACCTGCAAATGACGCGAAGGGGGCCCAGGATGGCGGAAAATAATTCCCTCTGGTACGAGTTTAAAAAAGGGCTCTGGCAGGACCTGCCTCCGTTCAGGCTTGTTCTCGGCACATGCCCTACGCTTGCGGTTACGAACTCGGTCTTAAACGGCATCTCTATGGGGCTTGCGACGCTATTCGTCCTTCTTAGCGCAAACATCATCATCTCGGCCCTGAGGAAGTACATCGCCCCGCAGGTGAGGATAGCCGTATACGTCGTCATTATAGCCTTGCTTGTGACGGTCGCCGACCTCTACCTTGCCGCGCAGTTCCCGGCGATATCAAAGGCGTTAGGTCCGTACGTCCCTCTTATCATAGTCAACTGCATCATACTCGGAAGGGCAGAGGGATTCGCTCAGAAAAACCCGGTCGTCCCCTCTGTGATGGACGCACTCGGCATAGGCATAGGCTTCACCTTGTCCCTTGCGGTCATGGGCGCCATCAGGGAGGTCCTCGGCTTCGGCACCGTCCTTAACTTCATGGTGCTCAGCCCCACATGGTTTGAGCCGTGGATAGTGATGATACTGCCTGCCGGGGCCTTTATCGTCTTTGGCGGGCTTGTAGCCCTGGTCAACTATATATCGAGCAGAAAAGCCGCAAAAACGGTCTAGGAGACAGCCGTGAAATTATTGATGATCTTCATATCGGCTTCACTCATAAACAACTTCGTACTTACGTACTTTTTAGGCATCTGTCCGTTCGTAGGGGTCTCTAACAAGACTGAGAACGCGCTGAACATGGGGCTTGCCACTACCTTCGTCATGACGCTCACGGCGGCCGTGACATGGCCGGTCTACTACTACATCCTTGTCAAATATAACGTCCCGTACCTCCAGTACGCCGCGTTCATCATTATCATCGCCGCGCTTGTCCAGTTCGTAGAGATGTACATAAGGAAATCGTCCCCTTCTCTGTACAGGGCCCTTGGCATATATCTTCCCCTCATCACTACAAACTGCGCGGTCCTCGGTCTCGCCCTTTTCATGGTCATGAGGGAGTATAACTACATAGAATCGATCGTCTTCGGCTTCGCAACAGGCGTAGGCTTCACCCTTGCGATACTCATGATGTCAGGCATAAGGGAAGAGCTCGAGTTCGCGGATATCCCGAAGCCGTTTCAGGGGATCTCCATCACTCTTATCATCGCGGGCATGATGGCCCTTGCTTTCATGGGCTTTGCCGGACTTATCAGGGGCTGATACAAAGGCAGTTAACCTTAACTAATAGCGGTTGTCATTATGAACGGAATGTTAGTCATATCAGCTGTAAGCATGGGCGGGATCGGCGCGGCCCTGGCCCTCTTTCTGGCCTACGCTGACAAGAAGTTCCAGGTTGAAGAAGACCCGGCCCTGGAGGCCATAGCAGGCATATTGCCGAATTCCAATTGCGGCGGATGCGGTTATCCAGGGTGCAGGATGCTTGCGGAAAAGCTCCTTGCGGGAGAGGCCCCTCCGAACGCGTGCATAGCAGGCGGAAACGATACAGCCAAAAAGCTCGCCGAGTATCTCGGCGTGGCGGCAGGGGACGTCAAGAGGGTGCTTGCCGTCGTACTTTGCAAGGGCGGCCACAAAGAGGCCGAGAGAAGGGCGACTTATAAAGGCGACATGACGTGTACCGCCGCGAACCTCACCGGCGGGGACAAGAGCTGTTCGTACGGATGCCTCGGCTACGGCGAGTGCGTGGAGGCCTGCAAGTACGACGCGATGGCTATGGATGATAACGGCCTGCCGGTAGTATTCCATGATAAATGCGTAGGGTGCGGCGCCTGCGCGAGGGCGTGCCCGAGAAATATAATAGAGATGCACCCTGAAGAGCACAGGCTCTTCGTCTATTGCAGGTCCAAGGACAAGGGCGCGTACGCGAAGAAGGTCTGTTCGGTCGCCTGCATAGCCTGCGGCCTTTGCGTCAAGGACTGCACAGCTGCCGGCGGCATCGTACTTAAAGATAATCTCGCAGTTATCAATCATGATCTCGCTCCACAAAACGATGAATCGACAAAGAGGTGCCCTACCAGGTGCATACTCTCAGGCATAGAAGAACGTGTCACAAGGGCTGGTTTTTATTCAGGTTCATCCAGGAGGGCCGGCTGATCAGCCGGCCCTTTTTTTCACATCTGCTCATAACGCTCTCCCCATGTTAAACCCCTTATTTAGCACGCAAAAAACTCTCCGTTAGACGCATGCCGATAAAAATCATCTAATCCTCCGTTAACTTTTTTTTAATCTGCGTTTGCTATTATGATGCTTGAAAACAACGGTAAAAAAAGTTATAAATATCAGCTGATGGCCGCGTGGTAAAGAATCACCTAAAGATATTCTCATATAAGCCGATTCTATCTTTACCGGCGTTCTCCTTATACTCCAGACGAGTTCCTGTCAGGAGAAAATTAACGAGACGCCTGATCCAAGGCCATCTGGATAGAGGATATAAGAAAGGCGGTTGACGTAAGGTTCGCGCGTACCCACCACTGATAAAGGGAGGAAGCTTTGCAGACCAGAAAAATATTATCATTTGTCCTTGCGGCATCAGTTGCCGCGGCGTTCGGCCTGACCGGTTGCTCCAAGTCTGACAAGGGCGAGGGCACCGACAAGACGACCCAGGCACAGGCCCCTCATGCCAAGAACACTTCGGCTGTGATAGCCGATCTTCTGGAGCGCCTCAAGGAAAAGCCTAATGACGGCGATACACTCTGGCATCTTGGGGACGCGTACTTCGAGGCGCGCCAGTTCAGTGATGCGTCTACCTACTACAAGAGAGCCTTGCTGGTCAAGCCCAACGAGGTTGATATATACAACGAGCTCGGGCTCTCGGTGCATTATCTCGGCAATACCGACGACGGGCTTAAGGTCGTTGAAGAGGGCATAAAGAAAGACCCGCTCCATCAGAGGATATGGCTTACAAAGGGTTACCTGCTTGCCTACGGCAAGGGAGACCTTGAGGGCGCCAAGACCGCGTGGGAGAAGGCAAAGGCGCTCAATCCTGAAAGTCAGGTCGGCAAGGCGGCTTCCGAGTACCTTGCCCAGCTGACCAAAAAGTAGGTATAAGATGTCAGAAAAAGGAAAAGGCGCCTCGACAGGCGGCGGTAAGGAACGTTCGTTCCTCCACGCCGCAGGTTCGAATATCTGGTATTTCTTTAACTCGCTCAAGCTCACGCTCGGGGTCCTCATAACGCTTGCCCTTGTCTCCATCATCGGCACGGTAATAGAGCAGAACCAGCCTGTCGAGCAGTATCTCGCGGCCTACGGCGAACGGTGGACCGGCATTATATTCAAGACAGGCCTCCACAACATGTACCACTCATGGTGGTTCCTGGCGCTTCTGGCTATGCTGGCCCTTAATATCGTCGTATGCACTTTCGAGAGGTTTCCTCCCAAGTGGAAGTCGCTTTTAAATCACATCCCGGATAAGTTCGACCCGAGGCTTATTGAAAAGCTCGCGCACAACAAGACCGTCACTGTAAACACATCAGCCTCGACCGCAGTTGAAAGGATGTCAAAGGCCCTCAAAAAAAAGGGCTATTGCATCTCGCAGTCAGGTTCCGGTTCGGAGAGTTTTATCTACGCGTGGAGGGGAAGGGTCGGCAGGCTCGGTTCGGACTTTGTCCATATCAGCCTCCTTCTTATACTTCTCGGCGCGATAATAGGCAGTTACTCCGGCTTCAAGAGCTTTGACGCGGTCTACGTCGGGGATCTGATGAAGGTCCCTACGGCTGAATTCAAGCTGAGGCTCGATAAGTTCTGGATAGACTATTACGATACAGGCCAAGTCAGGCAGTATAACAGCATGATCACGATCGTAGAGGACGGCAAGGAAGTACTTACGAAGCAGATATGGGTGAACGAGCCTTTGTCCTACAAGGGCATCAGGTTCTACCAGTCGAGCTACGGCATGGCGTGGAACAGGGTAGAAGAGGCGCAGATCGGCGTAAGGAAGAAGGGCTCCGAAGAGGTCACCGACGTATTCACCATCAAGTGGAACGAGAAGGCCAACGTCCCGGGGACCCCTTATGACGTCAAGCTCGTTGGCTATACGGCCGATTACGAGTACGATAAAGCAAAAGGTATTGTCACCTCCAAATCAGCCGAGCCGAACAACCCGGCTGTCATGTTCGAGATCTACGAGGGCGCTGATATGATAGGCGGAGCGCTGGTATTCCTCAACCATCCTGGTCTGTATCCGTCTCTGCCTGAGTCTGCTAACGCGGACCTGGTATTCGGCGGCTACAAGGGCATAATGTATTCCGGCATATCCATTAACAAGGACCCGGGCACGAACGTCGTATGGGCCGGATCGCTCGTTATGGGGCTTGGTTTCTATCTCGCGTTTTTCGTCTATCACAGAAGGGTCTGGGTGCATGTCAGGCAGACAGGCAAGTCCGCTGAGGTGAAGTTTGGCGGCATGATAAACAAGAACACCCTGGCGCTCGAACGCGAGCTTGATGATATAGCCGATTCAATTGTGTCTGACCGATAGTAATACTCCTGGGGGAATGAGATGATATTGTCACTCGTTTTTTTCACGTTTTCACTCGTCTTTTATTTTATAACGGCCCTTTTGTACCTCGGCCACTGGATCTTTAAGAAAAAATGGATCGGCCAGACGGCGACTGCCATGAGCTTTGTAGCACTCATGTCAACCTCGATGATCCTCATCAGCAGGGCCGGCGAATCAGGGCACGCGCCGTTTTCCAACCTCTGGGAGTCGATGATGCTCTTCATCTGGGCGACTAACATCGGCTACCTGATCATGGAGTACAAGCACAAGTTCAAGGTCCTCGGCGTTGCTGTCATGACGTTTGAGTTCCTTGCCATGCTCTCGGCCTTTGCCCTTCCGTATAAGTTCAAGAGCGCGGAGCCGCTCAACCCGGCCCTTCAGAGCAAGTGGCACTGGATGTCGGATCTCCTTGCAAGGTGGGACCTACAGTCCTACGCGATTGGCTGGCTCGACTTTCATGTCTTCGCGACTTTCGTAGGGTACGCGGGCTTCGCCATCGCATTCGGCCTAAGTATAATATATATATTCAAGGAGAGGCAGGAAACAGGCGTTTCGACGAGCCGTTTGATGGCGGCCTTCCCGGACGCGCGCATCATCGACGAGCTTAGTTACAGGGCAATCGCCTGGGGCTTCCCGTTCCTCACAGTAGGCATCATATCAGGCGCGGTCTGGGCAGACTACGCTTGGGGCACTTACTGGTCCTGGGACCCGAAAGAGACGTGGTCCCTTATAACCTGGTTCGTATACGCCGCCTATCTCCACGCCAGGGTCACGAGGGGCTGGAGGGGCAGGAAGGCGGCATGGATCTCTATCGCGGGCTTTCTCGCTGTAATATTCCTCTACTGGGGCGTAAGCTTCATACTGCCGGGCCTGCACGCATACGCGTAAAGGCCGGCAGTATTATGGTTCTTGATCTTAAACTTCCAGGCGGGGTTCGGGTATATAATGAGCGCTAAGAAAAACGCGGATAACGAAGCAGGGCTTCCGACAGTCGCCGTCGTGGCGATAGTCATAGCGGTCATCGCGATAGTCGCCTTTATCGTGATGAGCGGCAAGCAAAAGTTCGAACCGATGGCCCCTGGCGCAAAGGCCCTTGACTTCACTCTGCCTGACCTTAACGGCAAGCAGGTGTCCCTCAAGGATTACCGCGGCAAGGTCGTATTCCTCAACTTCTGGGCGACGTGGTGCAAGCCGTGCGGCGAGGAGATGCCTTCCATGCAGGGGCTACATAACTATCTCCAAGGCCAGCCCTTCGAGATACTCGCTGTGAGCGTCGACAAGGACGATATCAAGGTGGTCGCCGAGTTCGCAAAGGCCAACAACCTGACCTTCCCGATACTCCATGACAGAAGCGGCAAGATCAAGGAGCTCTACAAGACGACAGGCGTTCCTGAGACTTTTATCATCGATCAAAACGGGATAGTCGCCGAGAAGGTATGGGGGCCGCGCGACTGGGCTGATCCGGCTTCCAACCTGATTTTAGCTGAGATATTGAGAAACGGGCCAAAGAGCCCGGATGCCTACAAAAAGGGCGCCGCAAAGCACTGACCTTGAACAAAGCAGGGAGATATTACAAGTGACAGACAACGTATCGATACCTCTAGCATTCCTCGGCGGCATACTCTCTTTCGTATCCCCGTGCGTGCTACCTCTGGTGCCGTCGTACATCTCGTTCGTCACCGGTATTTCCTTCGAGGAACTTACCAGCGAGAACGCAGGCGAGCTTAAGAAGGTCATCATATTCAACTCGCTCATGTTCATACTGGGCTTCTCGACCGTCTTTGTCGTCATCCTCGGGTCTTCCGCCCAGCTCTTCGGCTCCGTATTCATGGAGTATCAAGACGTAGTGCGAAAGGTCGGCGGGGCGGTGATAGTCCTTCTCGGCATACACATAATCGGCCTTATCAACTTCAACATACTCCAGAGGGACAAGAGGTTCCACTTTTTCAAGGACAAACCGGCCGGTTTTCTAGGCTCCTTTCTGGTCGGCATAGGCTTTGCCGCCGGATGGACGCCGTGCATCGGCCCGATACTCTCGGCGATCTTCGCGGTTGCGGCCACCTCTGAATCGCCGTGGTCCGGCATGGTCCTTTTCATGGCCTATTCGGCAGGTCTCGCCATACCGTTCATGCTCACGTCTCTGGGCATCAACTCGTTTCTCAAGCACTTCAACAAGCTTAAAAGGCACATGCGGTCTATATCCATCGTGACCGGCATCTTCCTCATATTAACAGGGGTCTTGATATTTACCAATTCTCTTGGTATCATTGCTGGGTACATTAACAGCGTTATCCCAAGCTTGAGCTGAAACTTATCAGCCAATGACCAGGGTCGGTTACTATCATGCTTACTGTCGAAGTCTTTGCAAAGAAGGTCTGCTCACCGGTATGCGGGTTTTTTACGTCTGCCCAGGATTGCTGTCTCTGCGGCCAGGTGAAGGAAGTGATCTCAAGGGTCGGCCTTGACGTCCCTTTTTCGCTGAAGGAAGTCGATATCAGCGTAAGCGAGGAGCTTCAAAGGGCCTATGCCTCGGATATCCCGCTTGTGCTGATAAACGGCAAGAAGGCCTTCAAGTTCAAAGTAGACGAGGCCGAGCTGAGGAAGAGGCTGAGGAAAGAGCTTATAAGGGCCGGCATGAGGCGGCTTGGGAAAAAGAAGAGCGACGAGGAAAACCCGCCGCCTGCCCGTAAGAGCTGATCGCGTCTGTCAGTTCTCCTCTCAGGGCCTTCTATCCTTCCTTGAGGCTGTACTCAGCCTTTCGCTTGTCCGTCATAAATATCTCCGGGCCTCGCCTCCGATAGGCCAGTGAAAAAGATCCGCATCTCTTTTCCTTCCGAAAGAGATCTCTCATGGAACCTGATGAAGGTCATCGTAGTCATTCCAACTTACAACGAAGCGGATAACGTCCGCTTACTCATACCCTGGATACTCGGTCTCGGGGACGTCTATCATGTCCTTGTGGTCGATGATAACTCCCCGGATGGCACATCCGGCGTCGTCGAAGAGATGATGCGCCAGGATAAAAGGGTAGCGATCCTCAAAAGACCGGGTAAGCTCGGCCTCGGCTCTGCTTATATAGCAGGCTTTAAGAAGGCCTTGTCCATGGGCGCGGATCTGATCATGGAGATGGACGCGGACCATTCGCACGACTACAAGGATCTGCCGAGGTTCATTGAAAAAGCGGTTGACTATGACCTTGTTATCGGTTCAAGATATGCAAAAGGTGTGAGCGTCATCGACTGGCCACTCTCCCGGCTCCTTCTGAGCTATCTAGGCAACGTATATGCCCGCATCGTCACGGGCCTGCCGACATTCGATAATACCGGCGGCTTCAAGTGCTTCAGGAGAAAGGTCCTTGAATCGATCGACCTCGACTCAATAGTGAGCAACGGTTACGCATTCCAGATAGAGATGAATTACAAGACTATGAAAAAGGGTTTCACTCTCACCGAGATACCGATAATATTCTGGGGAAGGTATTCCGGAGTCTCGAAGATGTCCGGGCATATCGTGCGCGAAGCGGTATTCGCCGTCTGGAGGCTGAGGCTCGGCTCGATTACAGGAAAATCAGGTCTGAGGAATTAAGGCGCGATGCAATCCGCTTCCATCATCGAAAAGAAATGGCTTGTCATAATCCTCCTGGCCTTGATAGTCGTCGCGGCCTACGCCAATTCGTTTTTTAACCCGTTCATGTGGGACGACGTTGTCCTCATACCGGAAAACACTGCCATTCAATACGGATGGAAGAGCGTCGTGAGCGCCTTTAGCCCTGAGTTATGGGGTCTAAGGACAGATGACGGGGCCTTTCAGCGCTACTACAGGCCGATGCACACGCTTTTATCCGTTATAGACTACCGGATATGGGGCTTTGATCCTTTCGGTTATCACCTCTCAAACACACTGATACACCTCTTCAACACCGTACTATTGTATTTTCTTGCCTTGAGGCTCCTGAAAGACAACGGGACCGCGCTTGTCGCTGCCGCAATTTTTGCGGCCCACCCGATACATACAGAATCGGTTACTTTCATCTCTGCCAGAGTAGACCTCTTGTCAGCCTTCTTCATGCTCGTATCCTTCATCCTGTATCTCAAGAGCGGTGACAACGGGAGAGGCGGACGGCGCTTCTTGTACGGCGCTTCGTTATTTTCTTTTCTCTTGTCGCTCCTTTCAAAAGAGATGTCTCTGACGTTCCCACTGCTTCTCGGGATATACATCTGGGTCTTTGAAGGGAGGAAAAACGTCTTAAGGCGCGCTTCGCCTTATTTCATACTCTTGGGCCTCTATATCGTATTCAGGGTTTTCGCTCTCCCTGTCTTTCTTGAGAGCCACAAGGCCCAGGCAGGGGTCGCGCCACTCCTTATAACAGCTTCAACAGTCGTATTCGACTACATAAGGCTCCTTGTAGTGCCGTACCCTTTGAGGGCGTATTATTCGATAGTCTGGTATTCTGCAACAGATATGAAGTCGATCCTCTCTTTTGTTTTTCTCCTGGCATCAGCAGTTACAGCGCTTTTGTGTCTCGCAAGAGGCAGGAAAACAGCCGCCTTCGCTATCGTCTGGACGTTTGTCGCCTTCGCGCCTGTCCTTAATATCGGCGTCCTCGGCGACTTTTCTATGGCAGAGAGGTTTGCCTACATCCCGTCTATCGGTTTTTCGATCCTTGCGGCTATAGCGCTCGGCATGCTACCGTCGAAGACCGCCTTCAGGTACGCCTCAGCTCTCATTGTCATAGTCTTTGTCGTCTTGACCTTCCAGCGAAACCGGGTCTGGGCCGATGAGCTTGTATTTTTTACGGACATGGTGGAAAAGGCCCCTGAGTCTGCGATACCGCATATAAACCTCGCCTCAGCTTATGAAAAGAGAGGAGATAAGGACGGGGCGATCCTTCAGATGAAAGAGGCTGTAAGGCTCGCTCCAAGAGACGCGGAGGTCCGCTACCAGCTCGGATTCCTCTACGGCCAGAGGGGGAGGTTCGTTGAAGCTGTAGCCGAATTGCAGACTGCCGTTGATCTGAACCCTGATTCAGTGGAGGCTTTAAACGCTCTTGGCATGGCCTACGGCCAGACCGGAAGGTTAGCGCAGGCCGAGGACGCCTTCAGAAGCGCCTTAGCAATAGACCCGGGCTACGCCAGAGCGGCAGAAAACCTTGAGAGGTTAAAAGGAGCGAGGGCAGGGGAGAGGTGAGGGTTTGGGTGTGCGTCTGATGGCTGGACGTTAAAGTAAAACAGCTGAGGCATTGCCGCGTGAGTAGTGGATTTTTAGTTGCCCTGGCCTCTAAACAAAACTCAAAGGCGCATGACAGTGCGCAAAAATAATATCAGCGATTTTAATCTTGCAGTTGCAAGATATGCTCACCCTACCACTACTTTAATTTTTCTCTGATTCCTTCATCAAAGAAACAAGTATCAAGCCCTTTCGCTTCAATAAAGCTTGCATTAAGAATATTTTTTGCTCCACGGAAATCAGCGTTTATGAAAGTGCATTTTTCAAAGCTGGTTTTGTCTAAATCGGCCCCATCAAACGCAGGCGTATATATCGGAGTAGAATATGGTTCACCGTCGTCCATCTCTTCAATAATAGACCACTGCGACTCATTGGCGCTGACGGACTCAGCATCCCACTTTAAAGTGGCGCCTGTAAAAATCGCTTGACGGAGATCGGTGCTCCAAAAATTACAGTTTTCATATGTGGCGAGCGACAGGTTGCCTTTGCTGAATAGCACCTCTCTGCAATCGACCGAACTGAAATCAATATGTCTCATATAACCAAAATTGTTTCTCTTCTCATTAAACCAGAGACCATCAGCAAAAATACTGCCGCTGAGAGACCTGATTCCTTGTTCAAAGAAACTAAAATTCGTAAACCTGCTACCTCTAAAATCAAAATTTGTAATACCTCTGTCTGCAAGCTTTCTTAATGATGACACTATAATATTATATGCGGAAGCATTATCCAGGTTTTTAACATCATCAAATTTCCCCATTAGTGATGCCTCTGAATCCAAAAAAACAGCTCGTAATTCCGACATACTCATTTGGTGCTTTCCTGCACTGTTGCGGACATAAAACGAAAATCGGCCCTTTGACTTTATCGCATGTGGCGCATCCCTACTCATTGGAATACGAACCAGAAGAACAGGGCCTTTTTTAAACCCTTGAATCGGCTTCATCCGGATGTCTGGTATACGAGGTTCTAGGCTGTCACGAACCATATTCTCCAACCTGAGCATTTCAGAGTCCATATTATCATCCAAGCCAACGGCTTCTTGAGGCACACCATCATTAGCGGAAACTCCATAGAGCAGATCGCCGCCACCCGCATTGGCAAAGGCGGAAACATCAGCCAGAAACTCCCGTTTCTCTGAGTCAGAATGACCGGGAAGAACCTGTTTGTATTCTATAGCACGCCCTTCGCTCACCTTATTTTTCACGAGATCCTTTATGTCAGTTTGCTCTATGTCATCAAAAGGCTTTGCGATCATGCCAGTCTCCAGCTAAATGTAAACACGGGTTTCAAAGTATGTCTCTGACGCAATTGCTTCTCAATCCGCCCGATCAGCTCGTCGCGCTTGGCGTCTATGGCGTCCTGGGCATCGTCTCGCATAGTGCGCCGTTATAGGTTGAAAAAAGCTCTGATTCATATTATCTGTTTTTCATTGCTGCCAGTTTTAGTCCCCTACTTCTCCTTCACCCCTTTCATCGCCATCAGCATCCCCAGGATGAACATCCTGGTCTCGGTCACTTTAAAACCCTCTGAAGATAATAGCCTGCCCATGCTCTCTCTCGTGAACTGCTGTACATGGGCATCTTTCCATACCTTACCCTTGCCGAGCGTCCAGAAGTACCAGATCATCCTGAAAAGGAGGTTCCGCTCGTTCGGCACGAGTATGACAAGGCTTCCGCCTTTTTTAAGGCATCTGTTCAGCTCTTTAAGGGCGAGTGCCGGGTCCATCAGGTGTTCGAGGACCTCGATGGCGCTTACGCAACCGAAGGTCGAGTCTTTGAACGGAAGCTCGTAGAAATCCGCGCAAAGGAACCCAGGCCCCTTGTGATGGGCCTTCGCGTATTTTATCGCCTCGAACGAAGCGTCTATCCCGATGGTCGTTCTAAGCCCGGCCTTCTTCCTGATGAGACCCAAGAGCGTGCCTCCGGCGCACCCGATGTCAAGCATGAGGCCGCCTTCGCTTCTGAGCATCTCTGAGATCACCTTTACCCTCTGAGTGTGCCAGAACCTCTGGAACGGGTTTGTCGCCATCGAGGTGTCGTAATAGTCAGGCGGGACCTCGTCATGTATGTCACGCATCTTTTTTCTTGAATCGTCCATGTACTTTAGTCTCTCAGGCTGTATCGTAGTGCGCCAAAACCGCGAAGTCGCAGGTGTTTTTATTTTTGCCTGAAAAAAACGTTAAAAGCGGCCAAAGCCTCAAGCTAGAATAGAATGTTTTAATATATCAGTAAGCCGCCCCTCTACTCAACCGTAAAAAACTGCAGTCTTTTTGTTCAGGCCATAAGAACGCGTCAGGCTGTCATGCCTTGCATTACTCCACGAAATTGGTTATATTAAAAGATTGTAATGGAGTCGATTCGGCAGAAAAATCGCCGGTTTGGCAGTTAAGCGGAGCGGTATAGTCATACAAATGCTTAAATACAAGGCCCCTGTCATCTCAATACTTTTTGCCGTTTTTATGTTCATGGCCTCAGTCGCGCTCGCGGCCGAGGCGACGCGCATTGGCGACGTGACCGTCTCAAGAGATCCGGTCAAGGCCTCTTTTTCCGTCAATGGCGCCTTTACAAAGGAGATCGAAGAGGCTGTAAAGAGCGGGATGCCCACGACCTTCAACTTCATCGTCGAACTGAGCCGCGTCAGCAGCATCCTTCCTGACGACCTGCTCGTCAGGCGCGAATTCCAGCATACGGTCAAGTACGATTCCCTCAAGGACGAGTATGAGATGACCCTCGAAGAGACCGGCGAGAAGGTTCGGACAAAGGACTTTGCCGAGATGAAGAGGCTCATGTCTACTGTGCAATCCCTGTCTCTGGCAGGCGCTTCAAGGATAACCGCCGGGTCGAAGTATGAGATACGGATCATGGCTGAACTCGACCCTGTGGAGCTTCCGATGGTGCTTAACTACATGCTCTTTTTCGTCAAGTTCTGGGACTTCGAGACAGACTGGTACGTCTACACACTTACGCCCTGAGATAATATCATGACCGAAACACAGAGACCAGACGCAGAGCATAAACGCCGCCGCAGGGAGTTCTACATCATACTCCTGGTGGTGCCTGCCATAATACTGCTTACGTACCTGGAGTCTCACATCTCGCTCATAAGCGGCGACATACCGATACCCACGAACATCTTCCTCCTCGGCCTCATAAACATAAACATAATACTGCTCATACTGCTTATCTTCCTGGTCCTCAGAAACACGGTAAAGCTTTTCTTCGAGAGGAAGAGAAAGGACGTAGGCTCTAAGCTCATGACAAAGCTGATAACGGCTTTCGTCGCGCTGACCATCGTGCCGACCTTCCTCCTTTTCTTCGTTACCATCGGTTTTATCAACAAGTCTATCGACGGGTGGTTCGGCATAAATATCGAGAGCTCGCTTAAAGAGTCCCTTGAGCTTGCCCAGAACTACTACAATGACATAAACGAGAAGGTCGCCTCGAACTCGCGGATACTGGCGACGACCCTTACAAGGCATGGTTACGGCGCGGATAATATGGCGGCACAGGACTTCATCGACAGGGCGCTGAAGGAAAACGATTTTTCGACCATTGAGGTCTTTGACGCGCGGGGCAGGCGGGTGCTTTATTCGATCTCGGCAAAGGTCACCAAGAACATGGTGCCTGATGTCGCAGTTGAGCATATTTCAAAGGCATTAAGGGGCGAGGCGTCAAGCCTTGTCGAGACTCTGAACGTCGGCGACATCGTCAGGTCGGTCTCGCCCATACCGTCTGCCGGAGACGGGTTGAGCGCCGGCGTTGTGGTTGTCAGCTACTACGTGCCTAGAAGTCTTACCGAGAAGATGACCTCTATTTCAGCGGCGTTTGAAGGGTACAAGCAGTTGAAGCTCCTTAAGAACCCGGTGAAAGCGAGCTACTTCACCATTCTCCTCATAATAACCCTGCTGATAGTCTTTTTCTCGATATGGATAGGGCGCTACATAGCCAAGAAGCTTACCGTACCTATTCAAGAACTTGCCGAGGGGACGCACGCGGTAGCGAGCGGCAACCTGGACTACAGGATAAACGTCGAGTCTAATGATGAGATCGGGCTTCTAGTCAAATCATTCAACAGGATGACCGAAGACCTCAAGGCCGGTAAGACCCGGCTTGAGGAGGCGAACCTCGATCTCCGGAGGACGAATACTGAATTAGAGCAGAGGCGGCGCTACATCGAGATCGTGCTCGGAAACGTCCCGGCCGGCGTCATCTCTATAGATAAGCTCGGAAGGATAGTATCCCTTAACAGGATGGCCGCCGAGATACTCAGCATAGACGAGGGCTCCGCTCTCGGAAAGAGCTACAAGGAGGCGATACGCCAGGAAGACCGCGAGGTCTTCAGGGAGATAATCAGAGAGATGAACGAGATGGGTGTAGAGTCTATGGAGAGGCAGATGAGGATACAGGTCGGGGACTGCGTCATGACCGTCCTTGTGAACCTCAACGCGCTTAAGGACGACGCAGGAAACTATCTCGGCATGGTCGCGGTTTTAGATGACCTTACGCATCTCCTTAAAACGCAGAGGATGTTCGCGTGGAAAGAGGTCGCAAAGCGCATCGCCCATGAGATAAAAAACCCGCTCACCCCGATAAAGCTCTCGGCGCAGAGGCTCCGAAAGAAGTACCTCGACAGGTTCGTCTCCGATGACAGGGTCTTTGACGAGTGCACTACGACCATTATTACTCAGGTCGATGAACTGAAGACCCTTGTAAACGAGTTTTCAAGCTTCGCCAGGATGCCTGCGTCAAACCCGTCGCTTAACGACCTTAACGAGATAGTCAACGAGACAGTGGCGCTTTACAAGGCAGGCCAGAGGATGATAGACTTCGAAGCCAGGACAGACCCGAGGCTTCCTATATTGGAGATAGACAGGGACCAGATGAAGAGGGTCCTTATAAACCTCATAGACAACGCCATAGCGGCCGTGGGAGATACCGGAGAGGTGAGGGTCGAGACGTCCTTTGATGAGGGGATGCAGGTTGCCAGGCTCGAAGTCATAGACAACGGCGAGGGGATACCTGCCGAGTCAAAGCAGAAGCTCTTTGAACCTTATTTCTCGACAAAGAAGATGGGTACCGGGCTTGGTCTTGCCATCGTGTCCAACATAATAGCCGATCATAACGGCTACATCAGGGTCAAGGACAACGTTCCAAGAGGCACGAGGTTCATAATAGAGCTTCCGGCGAAGGTGATAACTATATGAAGACCGTGATGGTCGTTGACGACGAGAAGAATATCAGGGAGGCCCTTGACGGAGTACTGAAGGACGAGGGTTACTCTGTCGTCTCAGCCGGGAGCGCGGAAGAGGCGTTTAAGAGGCTTGAGCAAAACGTCCCTGATGCGGTCCTCCTTGACATCTGGCTTCCAGGCATGGACGGCACCGACGCCTTGAAAGAGATGAAGAGGCTCTACCCTTCTATTCCTGTTATAATGATCTCAGGCCACGCCAACATTGAGACAGCGGTCAGGACGACAAAGCTCGGCGCGTACGACTTCATAGAAAAGCCGCTCTCTCTGGATAAGGTCATACTTACGGTAGAACACGCCCTTGAACACAGGCGGCTTACCGAGGAAAACAGTTTACTTAAATCAAAGGCGCTCTTGAAGTACGGGCTCATCGGGAATTCAAAGCCGATGCAGGCCCTTAAGAGCGACATAAAGAGGGTCGCAACTTCCAATTCATGGGTCCTGATAACAGGCGAGAACGGAACAGGCAAGGAGTTCGTCGCGAGGAACATCCACCTTCTTTCCGGGAGATCTGGCATGCCTTTTATAGAGGTCAACTGCGCCGCCATACCTGAAGAGCTGATAGAAAGCGAGCTATTCGGACATGAGAGGGGCGCATTTACCAGCGCTGTAGCCCAGAAGAAGGGCAAGTTCGACATGGCTGATAAAGGGACTATATTCCTCGATGAGATAGGGGATATGAGCTTGAAGGCCCAGGCCAAGGTCTTGAGGATACTCCAGGAGCAGACCTTTGAAAGGGTGGGTGGCACCGAGCTGATAAAGGTCGATGTAAGGGTGATAGCCGCAACCAACAAGAACCTGCGTGAGCAGATAATAAAGGGCACCTTCAGGGAAGACCTTTACTACAGGTTGAACGTGATACCGTTTCATGTCCAGCCCTTGAGGGAACGGCCTGAGGACATACCGCTGTTCATCGAGCATTTTCTGCGTGAGTTCTCTCAAGAGACGACAAGGGAGAAGCTTTCCATAACCGACGGCGCGCTTGAGATACTCTCCGGCTATGAGTGGCCGGGTAACGTGAGGGAGCTTAAAAACCTCATCGAGAGGCTCGTCATAATGACCCCTTCGAATACGATCACGCCTGAGGACATACCTGCTTATATAAAGGGCGCTCAGCCTGCGCACCCGACCAATATATTCAGGTCGAATCTGCTTAAAGAGGCGCGCAGGGACTTTGAAAAAGAGTTTATACTGAGAAAGCTTAAGGAGTTTGGTGGAAATATCTCAAAAACAGCCGAGTCAATCGGTATAGAAAGGAGCCATCTCTATAGAAAGATAAGGAGCTACGGCATAGAACAAGAGGCTTAGACGTCGTAATCATACATCAGAGACCTGCCCATCAAGTCATATCACACCTGGTAAGGTCCGGAAAATCCCCTTAATTTCACTTTTGTTGTAATTCATGGTTGTTATATTTAGAATCATTAAATAATCGCTTGACAGTAATCCGATTTAATGGTAAATAATAAGTGAGGTATGCGTACTGGCTCAATCTCCAGTGTGTAGATGTCCGGCGTCTTAATAAGATACGTTCGGGTTTGTCTGCCGGTAGTCGGCAATTGCAAGCCGTTTTAGATGCGTGTTTTAGACGACTGATATACTTGCCTTTGGAACATCATTCTCAAAAGGACTTTTTGCACCAACGACCGGCTTATCAGCGAGGATACTATGGGAGACCCTTTACGCGACTTCTCACCAAGCCAGATGGAGATCATGAAAAGACCGGTGCTTCTGATAGTAGATGATGAGAGAGACGTCAGGGAGGCTCTTGCCCTCATTTTAAAGGATGAGTATAATATATTGATGGCTGAAAGCTCCGAAGAGGCTTTAAAGGCTGTAAGGAACGGAGCGGTCGACATGATCCTTCTCGATATCAATCTGCAGGGGGTAGACGGGCTGAAGACCCTTGAGCTGATAAAGAAGGTTGACGAGTCTGTCGGCGTGATCATGCTTTCAGCATCGGATAGCGCCCAGCAGGCCGTCTCAGCCCTTAAAAAAGGGGCATACGACTACATCACCAAGCCATTTGAGACGGAAGATCTCAGGTCGACTCTAAGCAGATATGCCGAGCGCTTCGCCTTAAAAGAAAAGGTGCTATATCTCGAAAATATGCAGGATGAATATTTTGGGCTCGGTGAGATAATCAGCAGGTCTCCAAAGATGACGCCAGTCTTCGAGATAATAAGGAAGGTAGCCGGAACCCCTTCAAATGTTCTGATAACCGGCGAGAGCGGAACAGGAAAGGAGCTTGTCGCAAGGGCTATACATTCGCTCGGCGACAGGCGGGACAAGCCTTTTGTGACGGTAAACTGCGGCGCTGTGCCGGCAGAGTTGATCGAAAGCGAGCTTTTCGGACATGAGAGGGGTTCATTTACCGGGGCGCACGCGAGAAAGATTGGGAAGTTCGAGTACGCTGATTCAGGCACGATCTTCCTTGATGAGATATCGACGCTTCCTATGGTGCTGCAAAGTAAGCTCCTGAGGATCCTTCAGGAGAGGAGCTTCGAGAGGGTAGGCTCGAACACCCCCATAAAGGTCGATATCCGCATCGTTGCCGCTACGAACCTCGATCTTGAGAAAGAGGTCAAAAAGGGCGCTTTCAGGGAAGACCTGTACTTCAGGCTTAATGTTGTTCCTATCGACCTGCCGCCTCTGAGGGATAGAACGGAGGATATACCTCTGCTGGTCGCGCATTTTACAGAAAAACACTGCGTCAGATGCGGTAGGAAACCTCAAACGGTCTCGGAAAGGGCTTTAAAGGCGATGCAGGCATACCAGTGGCCGGGCAACGTCCGTGAACTTGAAAACCTCGTTGAACGTCTTGTAGTCCTTTCAATCGAAGGTAAGTTGATAGACATAGAAGACTTGCCGTTGACGATGTTTTACACGGACGGTGACGGGGTGGCGTATGAGGCTCCGATCGAGTTTAAGGAAGCATGCAGGGCCTTTGAAAAGCGCTATATCCTCGACATACTCGCTACGACCAAGTGGAACAGGGTCGATGCGGCCCGAAAACTGCGTATCCACCGCAATACCTTATTACTTAAGATGCGGGAGTTGGGGATAAAGCCACCCAAGCGCAACAGAGAAGATCTCAGATAGACGGCTGGAGCAGGCTAATATAGCTTGCGCACTGGGTGCGCCTTTTTGGTATGGCTAGATCGGCCCGTTTAAAAAATATCTGTCAATTTCAGTTTTGCACTTCAGTGCTCCTTTTGGGTATGGCTAGCTTTGCTGTCGGCCTGACGGTAGGGCGGGTCTCACCCGCCGCCTGCTCGTCGGCCCTCCCTCATGCTCATCCCGCCATGATCCTTTTTTTGATTCGAGGCAAAGGCCGGATAAATACAGCCGCCTGTTTGTAGCTCTCCTTCTTTCCCGTTCAGTCTCTCCCCTTTATCCATTTGAAAATTGCAAAGTTTTTCCTTTTGTGGTAAGACTTTAAGGAATTCATTTTATCCGCAGAACAGCTGTCATTATTTCTTTACGGGGGTATCCATAGATGTCCGGGCATTCGAAATGGGCCAACATAAAACACAAAAAAGCTAAAACAGACGCGAAGAGAGGAAAGGTATTTACAAAGCTCGTCAAAGAGATAATGGTCGCGGCAAAGACAGGCGGTGGAGATATTACCGGTAACCCTCGCCTCAGGCTCGCTGTAGAAAAGGCAAAGGCTGAGAACCTTCCGGCTGATAACATTGACAGGGCGATAAAAAAAGGCGCAGGAGAACTACATAACGTAGCATACGAAGAGGGCACCTACGAGGGTTACGGCCCCGGCGGCGTCGCTGTGCTCGTGAACTTCATGACCGAGAACAGGAACAGGACAGCGGCAGAGGTGCGCCACGCATTTTCGAGTTTTGGAGGCGCGATGGGCCTGAGCGGTTCTGTCTCCTACATGTTCGAGAAAAAGGGATACTTCTCCTTCGACATGGCCTCTTTCACCGAGGATAAGCTCATGGAGGCCGCGCTTGAGGCAGGCGCTGAGGACGTAGTCGCCAATCCTGACGATAGCGTCTATGAGGTCTATTGCCAGTCCACTGACTTCCACAAGGTCAAGACGTCCTTTGACAAGGCAGGCCTCAAGTATTCCCATGCCGATATATCCATGATCCCAAAGACCGCTGTAAAGGTCGACGGCAAGGCGGCAGAGCAGGTATTAAAACTTCTCGAAGAACTTGAAGACCTCGATGACGTTCAGACGGTATATGCCAACTTCGATATCTCGGCAGAGGAAATGGCCAGGATCGCGTGACGCAGGCCGAGCGTCCGTGCATGTTGTAAGTCTTTCAAACGCAAGGCCTCTGATCTGCGGTTTTTTCCGGTTCAGCCGAGCATCTGATATTTTTTTTGTCAAAGGGGTTCATTGATGGCGGATAGTAAAGTGAGAGTCCTCGGCGTTGACCCGGGCACACAGTTTACAGGCTACGGCATAGTCGAGAAGGGGACGGGAGGCTCTCTTGTTCACGTCTGTGACGGCAGGATAAGGTTATCACCAGCCGCTCCGCTTCCTGAGCGGCTCTGTGAGATATCAAGACGACTATCCGCGCTGATAGCGGAGTTCGGACCATCTGTTATGGCGGTTGAGTCGCTTTTTTTCGCAAAGAACGTAAAGAGCGTCATAACGCTCAGCCATGCAAGGGGCGTGATACTGCTTGAGGCGGCAAATCGAGGCATGGGCGTTCATGAATACGCGCCTACCTCGATAAAGCAGGCTGTCACAGGCTATGGTGCTGCGACCAAGGACCAGATGCAGAAGATGGTCATGATGCTCCTCGGACAGAAGTCCGTCTCGGAGACAGACGCCGCTGACGCACTTGCCATAGCCATCTGTCATATAAACCACTCAACGCCTGTCTCAGCGGCCCAACAAGGCGCTCGATCGGCCAGATGAGTATATTTCCGCCTGCAAGGCGCGACTACCCGGATACTTCTATCTATATGAGAATCTCCAGATGATAGCCTTTATAAGCGGCAGGCTTATCCATAAGACCCCGGAATCGATCGTAGTCGATGTGAACGGTGTAGGCTATGAGATCATTATACCGATGTCGACGTTCTACCTCCTTCCGGAGCTCGAAGGTACCGTATCTCTCAAGGTGCATACAAACGTCAGGGAGGATGCGATACAACTTTTCGGGTTCCTGACTGCCGAGGAAAAGGACGCCTTCCAGCTCCTCATCTCTGTCTCCGGCGTAGGCCCTAAGCTTGCCAGAAACATCCTTTCAGGGATCAGCGTAGACGAGCTTGTATCTTCCATTGGATCAGCTGACAAGGCGCGCCTCGGGACAATCCCTGGGATAGGCGCTAAATCGGCAGAACGCCTTATACTCGAGCTCAAGGACAAGGTCGCTGGTTTCGCGAAGCAGACGAAGCCGCAGGTTGCGGGACCTAAGGATGACATAGTAGATGACGTCGTCTCAGCCCTTGACAACCTCGGGTACAAGAGTACGCTATCGGAAGAGGCTGTAAAGAAGGCGCGCGCCGCTTTCAATGAGAGCCAGTGCGGGTTTGAAGAGCTTTTCAAGGAATCTCTGAAGCTTCTTGCTAAGAGGTGAGGGTAGACAGGCAAACGATTTTTTCGATGCCGGCTTTCGCGCAGTTCATCTCCTGCGTGAGTCAGGTTTCTCTGTATGGGAACCGATCATTCAGCCGTCAAAACACTCTGTCAGTGTCTTGTGTCTGACCTGCCGCCGTAAGGCTTCACTGCCGAGAATTACAGGCATTTGCAGGCTGAGTTTTACTTGTGCGGTTTTTATATCGTTTCAAGACGTTGTTCTAAACACTTAAACAATACGGTCATGCAACGGTTTATCTATGGATGAAAGGTCAATAGCCCCTGTCAAGATGCAGGAAGACGAGAAGTTTGAGGCTACGCTCAGGCCAAAGCTCCTTGACGATTTCATCGGCCAGGAAAAGCTCAAGGAGAACCTCAGGGTCTTCATCGAGGCGGCCAAGGCAAGGGGCGAAGCACTCGACCACGTTCTTTTCTACGGCCCTCCGGGCCTCGGAAAGACCACCATGGCAAACATCATCGCGAATGAACTGGGGACCCACATAAAAGGGACCTCAGGCCCTGTCATAGAGAAGGCAGGCGACCTTGCGGCGATGCTTACGAACCTGGAATCGAGGGACGTGTTTTTCATAGACGAGATACACAGGCTCTCTACTGTGGTCGAGGAGATACTCTATCCGGCAATGGAGGATTATCACATCGACATCCTGATAGGCCAGGGGCCTTCTGCCCGCTCGGTGAAGCTCGATATACCGAGGTTCACGCTTATCGGTGCTACAACAAGGGCAGGGCTTCTGACCTCGCCGCTTCGCGACAGGTTCGGCGTTATACTCAGGTTCGACTTCTATACTCCGGCTGAGATCAAGATAATAGTCACCCGCTCCGCCGCCATACTCGGCATCGAGATGACGCCTGACGGCGCGGACGAGATAGCTGGCAGGTCAAGAGGCACCCCGAGGGTCGCAAACAGGCTCGTGAGAAGGGTCCGCGACTTCGCCCAGGTCAAGGCAGGCGGCGTCATAACAAGAGAAGTCGCCTCGATGGCACTTACGATGCTTGAGATAGATACCAAGGGCTTTGACAAGATGGACAGACGCATACTTTTAACCATCATCGACAAGTTTGGCGGAGGCCCTGTCGGAGTCGAATCCATCGCCTCCGCGCTTCATGAAGAAAGAGACGCGATAGAAGACCTCTATGAGCCGTACCTCATCCAGGAAGGATACCTTAACAGGACGCCGAGGGGCAGGGTCGCTACAGCCCTTGCCTATCAGCATATCGGAAGGCCTTACAAGGGCTCGACTGAGCCTGTCAGACAGAACAACCTTTTTGATGAATGAGGCCGCTTCGACTCTTTATCTTCAGTTGTCATCAGGCGTATCAGGTTCTCTCAGGTTTGATCTGCCTTTTGCCGCTGCCGGATTATCATGAAAGACCCATTTGCCTCTTCCATTGACAAATCGAACAAGGGCCCGTTCAAGCTCCTTGTCCATATCTGTTGCGGGCCTTGTTCTGTATATCCGCTCAAGGCGCTCCTTGCGGGCAGGGCCGAGGTCTCAGGTTTTTTTCACAATCCCAATATCCATCCATACTCAGAGTTCAAGAAAAGGCTTGAGGCTGCAAAGACGCTCGCGCGCCATCTTGGTATTGATGTCGTCTTTGACGAGCGCTATATGCCTCGCGGATTTATAAAAGGTGTTAAGGCAAAGGCAGCTGACCTTGCAAAGAGTCGGTCTGAGGGGCCTGCTAACCCAGCGGCAGAAGAGAGGTTCCCTTCAAAATCCCTCCGGTGCGCGTACTGCTACTCATCCCGCCTTGAGGCTACGGCAAGGGCCGCCCTCGAGGGCGGCTTTGACGCCTTCACCTCCACGCTTCTTTACAGCACCTCTCAGGGCCACGACGAGATAAAGGCGCTAGGGGTTGACCTTGCCCGGAAATACGGCATACTATTTTATTATGAGGACTTCCGTAAAGGCTGGCAACAGGGGCTCGATGAGACGCGCGCCATCGGGCTTTACAGACAGCGCTACTGCGGTTGCATATACAGCCGGATAGAGCGCGGCCCGGTCAAGAAGAAAAGTTGAGCCTGCCAGCATATCATCGCTTTGCAAACAGAAGGTTGGCGAGCATATTGAAGTCTTGCTATGAGCGTTTCGGGGGCATTATTGCGTAATCTTACCATTGAGATATCGAAATCTCAGTCTGTGAGCGAGGCGGCAGTTGAGATAGTAGAGCGCAAGGGGGTAGGACACCCTGATTTTATTTGCGATGCGGCGATGGAGAGGGTCTCTGTCGAACTGAGCAGATATTACATCAAACGGTTCGGAGAGGTCCTCCATCATAACATCGACAAAGGGCTTCTTGTCGCAGGTAGGGTTAAAAAGGGTTTTGGCGGCGGCCGGGTCATAAAGCCGATGGAGCTTGTGATCGGCGACAGGGCCGCTTTCAGCCATAAAGGAAAAAAGATACCGGTAGCTGATATTGCGGAGGCGACTGCGCGCGGCTGGTTCAGGGAAAACCTCAGGCACGTTGACGCCGATAAAGACCTTGATGTCAGGGTAGTCCTCCAGCCCGGTTCAGTGGAGCTTGCCGCCATATTCGGGCGGCGCGGCAAGGTGAGGGCCGCGAACGACACATCAGCCTCTGTCGGTTATGCCCCTCTTACGCCTACCGAGCGCGCGGTATTGGATGCAGAGCGGTTGATAAACTCCCCTGCGTTCAAACTGGCATTTCCCGAGACAGGCGAAGACGTGAAGGTGATGGGCATAAGGAGGGGCCGCTCGCTTGACCTTACGATCGCGTGCCCTTTGATGGCAGGGCTGATAAAGAGCGAGAAGGATTATTTTAAAAAAAAGGCAGATCTCAAAAAGTCTCTCCTTGATTATCTTTGCAGCGGTATTTTGTCATCTGAGTTTAGAGAGATCAATATCAGCCTTAATACGCTTGACAGGCGTGGCCGTGGAGTTGAAGGGGTTTATCTCTCACTTTTAGGTACTTCTGCCGAGGACGCCGACTCAGGCCAGGTCGGCAGGGGTAACCGCGTCAACGGGGTCATCTCACTTAACAGGCCGATGGGCACTGAGGCCGCCGCAGGGAAAAATCCGGTAAGCCATGTAGGTAAGATCTACACGATACTCGCCCACAAGATGGCAGGGGAACTCTACCTGCGAGTCGATGGGATCAAAGAGGTCTATGTCTGGCTCTTATCCCGGATAGGCGCTCCGATCGATGAGCCTGCCGAGGTATATGTAAGGGTGATACAAGGTAGAAGGCTCGATAAAAAAATACTTGAAGCAGCTATCAAAAGCGCCGTGGAAGAGGCGCTCGGAGGCATGAGAGCCTTTACTGACGCGCTTTCAAAGGGCGAGTACCAGGTCTGTTGAGTTGTCCGTTAAGCAATCAGTTGCCTGATGAGCGCAATGCAGCGTCTCAGGTATGGCAGGGGGGTCTGATGACTGGAGCAAACGAGACTGACAGGTTAAAGAGGCTCCGCAAGCTGCTCATCGACAGGAAAAGGAAGATGTGGAGCGATCTGAAGGATGAGTTTTTCAGGAAGCTCGGCAAGGAATATAACTCGCAATTCGATAACCCGCATGACATAGAAGAGCTTGCCCTGATCGACATAATAGAAGAGACCGGGGTCGTGATCGCCGATATTCACAGGCAGGAACTTGTCGCATTGGATGAAGCGATAAAAAAGCTCGAAGACGGCACATACGGCGTATGCAGCGCGTGCGCCTCGGATATCGACGAGGAGCGTTTGAAGGTCGTGCCGTTCGCGACACACTGCGTAGATTGCAAGGCAAAGACTGAGACGGTGAAGAGGCCTTCGATATAACCTCGCGCCGGATCGTACGGGGCGGTCTGATGGCCGGAGGCGTTTATTTTCTATTTGTTTGCCCCAAGGGCATCTAGCGTTTTTTTTAAAAAAAATCGCACAAGCGTTCATTGTAAAAATATCAGAAGGGATATCAGGGAAAGATGGAGACAGAGCGTCAGCTCTCTGCCGGAGGGGTCATCTTCAGGGAGGTCGAAGGCAGGACCGAGGTCGCACTTATTTCGGTCAGGGGCGGAAAGATCTGGGGCCTTCCCAAAGGGCATGTTGAAGATGGCGAGAACATCGCGCGCACGGCCCACAGAGAGGTGAAGGAAGAGACCGGCCTTGATGGCAAGATCCTTGATAAGATTGGCCATATAGAATATTTCTTTTCGTTTAAAGATGAGCATGAGACAAAGCGGTTTTTCAAGATAGTCTACTTTTTTCTGATGGAATATGCCT
The DNA here is from genome assembly GCA_038043525.1 of Deltaproteobacteria bacterium. Classification (GTDB taxonomy): domain Bacteria; phylum Desulfobacterota; class GWC2-55-46; order GWC2-55-46; family GWC2-55-46; genus JBBTBW01. The sequence goes on from JBBTBW010000012.1 coordinate 129,183, forward strand.
CCGGCAGTATTGACGACCATGACGACGAAGTGGACGAGTGCAGGTGGGTCGATATAGACAAGGCCGCGAGGCTTATGAGGTACGATGATGAGAAGGGGATTATAAGAAAGGCGAAAAAGCTGATCAAGGCGCATCGCAAAGAAGGCTCTCTCGGGAAGAAGCCAGAAGGCGACGGCGGCCGGTTGTGAAGCATAACCCGGACGGTATAAGCAAAAGACAATGCTGTTCGACCGTAGCTCTTGCGTCCTTCATGAGATTCCCTGCTAAAATCAGACAATTTTTTTATACTGGTTTATCGAGCCATACTCAAAAGCCTCAGCAGTGCGCAAAAGAAAATCATTCGGCGGGTGTGACCCGCCCTACCGCGAGGCTCGAAAGCGATGCGAGCCATACCCAAAACGAGCACGTAAGTGCAAAGCTAAAATCAGACAGATACTTTTTATACAGGCCGTTCGAGCCATACCCAAAAAGCGGACGGCAGTGTGGAAAAGAAAAACTGCAAGAAACAAACTAACCCCTCCCAGCCTCCCCTTATAATAATGGGAGGAGTAAAGACAAGACTCTCTGCCTTTGAATGTGGATGTTGCCTCTAAACAACCGGGTCATGGCGTAGCGAGCCTGACTGAGAGCTGACGAGCAGGCATCGGAATTAACTGCGAGTCGGCACGAAAGCGAAGCGAGCCATACCCAAAAGGCGCACAGAAAGTGCAAAGCTAAAATCATACAGATACTTTTTATACAGGCCGTTCGAGCCATACCCTAAAGGCGCACGGAAGTGCAAAGCGGGAGTCAGACCGATATTTTTTCTAAAAGGGGCGTTGTCTTGTACTGCCGTTAAAAAATGTGCCAAAAGCGCACGGCAGTGCGCAAAAGATAATCAGCCTTCTGAATAAAAAAGCCCATCGGCCTTGGCCGATGGGCTTTTAAACTGCAAGGTCAGAGACTGACGATTATGACTTAGGACCGCCAAGTAGGCTCTTGCCATTTCTTTTGGATTGCGTTATCTTGGAGCTTCAGCGTGCCTGGGCGCATCATTAATATGGGTATGAAAAAATCTTCCAAGAATCATAGCGCAGGCAAGGCGTATTGCTTTATCTGTGGAGGCAAATCATTTGAAAAAGGCTTCGGCGGCATAAAGGCAGTCGGCGGCGTATATTCGGTCTATTTTTGCGCCTCATGCGGACTGGGCAGAACAGACCCTTTCCTTGACCCTGAGCGGCTAAGAAAGATCTACTCGAGCACCTACAGGGAAGACGACTCCACCAGGTTCGCGGCGCCTATAGAGCGGCTGATACGATACCTGAGAGGCAGAAGGCGCGGCCTCATCGAGAAGTTTTCAGCCAAGGGTTCTATACTTGATATAGGGTGCGGCAGGGGTGATTTTCTCGGCCTTATGGCTGAGAAAGGCTGGCAGGTCTCAGGCCTTGATCTCGATGACAGGATAGCCGGCCACGGCAGGCGCACAGGCATGGACCTTCGAAGCGGTACGATCGAGGACGCCGGGTTCCCTGACGAGCGATTCAATACGATCACTTTCTGGCATGTATTCGAGCACCTGAGGGAGCCTCTGAGGACGCTTGCCGAGTGCCGCAGGGTCTTGAAGGATGATGGCCTTCTCGTAGTGGCTATCCCTGATGTGGCGTCCACTCAGGCGCGTCTTACCGGAAAGGAATGGTTTCACCTAGATCCGCCGTACCACCTGTATCATTATTCGCATGAGAATATTAAGACGCTTCTTTCCAAGGCAGGGTTCGAGGTCGTGCATATCGGCCATTTTTCGCTTGAATACGGGCCGTACGGGTTCTTGCAGAGTATTTTTAACAGGCTCGGACTCGGCCACAACCTCTTTTATGATTTTTTGAGGTCGAAGTGGGAAAGAAGCCCTTTATCGTACATGAGGCTGTTATTGTCGTTCATGCTCCTTCCGATTGCGCTCCCGATCTCTGTCTTCCTTTCTGTATTTGAGGCGGCAGCCGGAAGGGGCGGGGCGATAGAGGTGTATGCGAGAAAAAAAGAGGATAGGTAGTGTTCATGTCTGATATCGTCATAGAAAAGGTGTCTAAGAGCAGGTTCAGAAAGGAAGATCTTGAGAACCCCGGGTTCGGTGTAATATTTTCTGACCACATGTTCTCTGCCGAGTTTAAGGACGGCGCATGGACGGACGCGAAGGTCATGCCGTTCGGGAATATCGAGGTCTCTCCGGCGCTCTGTTCGCTCCATTACGGACAGGCGATATTCGAGGGGCTCAAGGCATTTCGCGCTAAAGACGGACGGGTAAGCATCTTCAGGCCTGAGAAGTACCATGAAAGGATGAACAGGTCAGCGGCCAGGCTATGCATCCCTCCCGTCAGTTATGAACTCTTTCTTGGCGGCCTCACTTCCGTAGTAAATACTGATATCGCATGGGTCCCCGATAAAAAAGGGCACGCGCTCTACATAAGGCCTTTTATCTTCGCTACCGAGAACTACCTCGGCGTAAGGGTATCTTCCACCTACAGGTTCCTGATCATCACTTCTCCTGTAGGGGCATATTATAAGGAAGGGATAAACCCGGTCAGCCTTACTACCCCCGGTGAGTATGTAAGGGCGGTAAAGGGCGGGCTAGGTTCGGCAAAGACACCGGCCAATTACGCGGCCTCGCTTCTGCCGGCCGACGAGGCGAAAAAACACGGTTTTACGCAGGTCCTCTGGCTTGACGCTATCGAGCACAAGTATATCGAGGAAGTAGGGACTATGAACATGTTCTTCTATATGGGAGACGAGCTCATAACACCATCGCTCGAAGGCTCGGTCCTAGCCGGTGTGACCAGAGATTCTGTCATGCGCATAGCGAAGGACTGGTCCATAAAGGTCACGGAAAGGAAGATCTCCATTGACGAGGTCATATACGCTTCAAGACAGGGTATACTCAAAGAGGCCTTCGGCACAGGCACGGCCGCAGTGATCTCCCCTGTAGGCGAGATACAGCATGGCAAGGAGCATATCGTAATAAATAACAGGAAGATAGGCGCTTTGTCTCAGAGACTTTATGATGAGATAACAGGTATCCAGTACTCGGAGATACCTGACAGGTTCAACTGGTGCCATACGCTCGGCTGATAGTAGATTAGCGGCCCGTTATTATAAAGACAGGGCCGTAAAAAATGTACGGAGACCTAAGAAAGGGATAGATGAAGATAACCGAAGAGGTCGTAAAGGAACACGGGATAAGCACCGAAGAATACAAGAGAATACTCGGCGTGATGGGTAGAGAACCCAACTTCCTCGAGCTAGGCATATTCTCCGTCATGTGGAGCGAACACTGCTCTTATAAGTCGTCCAGGCGGCATCTGAGGAACTTCCCGACCAAGGGGCCTTATGTCCTCCAGGGCCCGGGCGAGAACGCCGGGGTCGTCGACATAGGAGATGGTCTTGCGGTGGCTTTTAAGATGGAGAGCCACAACCACCCGTCATTCATAGAGCCGTATCAGGGCGCGGCAACCGGCGTAGGCGGGATACTGAGAGACATATTCACGATGGGCGCAAGGCCTGTAGCCTCTTTGAATTCACTCAGGTTCGGCTCTTTTGACAATCCGAGGACCGCGTTCCTGCTTGAAGGCGTCAGCGCCGGAATAGCCGGCTACGGAAACTGCATAGGCGTGCCGACGGTCGGCGGAGAGGTCTACTTCAATGACTCATACAACGGCAACTGCCTTGTAAACGTCATGACCGCCGGGGTAGTGAATAAAGACAGGATATTTAAAGGCAACGCATCAGGCGTCGGCAACCCTGTCATGTACGTCGGCAGCAAGACCGGCAGGGACGGGATACACGGGGCGACAATGGCCTCTGACGTATTCGGCGAGGGTGGCGAGGAGAGAAGGCCTACCGTGCAAGTCGGCGACCCATTCGCTGAAAAGCTTCTTCTTGAGGCGTGCCTTGAGCTATTCAAGACCGACTATGTTGTCGGCATCCAGGACATGGGGGCCGCAGGTCTTACGTCATCGTCCGTAGAGATGGCTTCCAGGGGCGCAACCGGCCTTGAGATAGATATTGACCGCGTGCCGAGGCGAGAGACATCCATGACGCCGTACGAGGTGATGCTCTCGGAGTCTCAGGAGAGGATGCTTCTGGTCGCCAGAAAAGGCACCGAGGAAGATATAAAGAAGATATTCGCCAAGTGGGACCTCGAAGCCGAGGTCATAGGGATCGTCATAGAAGAGAAATCGATCCGGATAAACGAAAACGGGAAACTCGTCTGCTCTATTCCTATAGCCGCGCTTACGGATGACGCGCCTTTATACGACAGGCCGTCAAAGAGGCCTGACTGGCAGGACTCGGTAACGACGCTTGACCTTGAAAAGATCCATGAGCCGAAAGACTTTAACGCCGTAATGCTTAAGCTCCTCGCCTCAGGCAACATAGCAAGCAAGGAGTGGATATACAGGCAGTATGACCACATGGTGCGCACAGATACAGTCGTATGCCCCGGCTCTGACGCGGCAGTAGTGCGCGTAAAGGGCACTAGCAAGGGGCTTGCTATGACAGTTGACTGCAACTCCCGATACTGCTATCTCGACCCGTTCAGGGGAGGGATGATAGCGGTAGCCGAGGCCGCAAGGAACCTTGCTGTAAGCGGGGCCGCCCCGATAGCCCTTACCGATTGCCTGAATTTCGGCAACCCGGAGAGGCCTGAGGTCATGTGGCAGTTGATCGAGTGCATCATGGGTATCAGGGAGGCGTGTATAGCCCTTGGCGTCCCTGTCATCGGAGGAAACGTTAGCCTGTATAACGAGACATCAGGGACCTCTGTACATCCGACGCCCACCATAGGGATGGTCGGTCTGATAGATGACATTAAGACACATACGACACAGTGGTTCAAATCCGAGGGCGCGATAGTCGCCCTTATCGGCGTAACGTACAGGGACCTCGGCGGGAGCGAATACCTTAAGGTGATCCACGGCCTTGAGGCCGGTATGCCGCCTGAGATAAACCTCGCAAGGGAGAAGGCGGCTCAAGATGCTTGTTTAAAGGCCATAAAGGCTGGTATAATAGAATCCGCGCATGATGCATCCGAGGGCGGCCTCGCTGTAGCCCTTGCCGAGTCGTGCTTCAACCCGACAGGGTCTATCGGTATGGTCGCCGCACTCGACTCGTCATCTTTGAGGGCTGATGAGGCGTTATTTGCGGAATCCCAGTCAAGGGTGATAGTATCGCTTAAGGAAAGAGATCTGGAGGCCCTGCAGGCTATATGCAAGACGGCAGGCGCGCCTTGTACCGTCATAGGAAAGACAGGCGGTGAAAGCCTCAGGATAGGCTCTCTGATAGACCTGCCTGTAGCTGTTATGAAAGAGGCATGGTCAGGCGCGATAGAGAGGTTTTTGAAGCAATAGACGGCCTTCGGCGCGTTATCGCCGTATATTGTTTTAACTCTTACGGCTGTTCGGGTCTTTACGTTTTTTTTTGTTTTATATTGAAAGACACAGAGGTCAGTCTTTCATCTTTCAAGTGTCGGCTTGTCTTTCAAGGCGGCATATTCAGGGCGCGTGATCAGAAAGAGACTATCCGTATTTTGTGATCGTGCGCATGCATCTCTATTTAACCTTAACCCCGGGGAGTATCTGAGCAGTCCCGGGCAGATGTGATCAGGATGAACCGATTGGACGAAGCGATATATCATACAGATGACGACAGGTTCCATGACGAGTGCGGGGTCTTCGGCATATTCGGCCACCCTGAGGCCGCGAATCTGGCGTACTTGGGCCTGTATTCCCTCCAGCACAGGGGGCAGGAGAGCGCCGGCATAGTCTCTACCGACGGCGCAAAACTCCATTATCATAAGGGCATGGGCCTTGTCGCCGATGTATTCAGCGGAGACACTATCAGCAGGCTTCCGGGCCAGAGCGCGGTAGGGCACGTCAGGTATTCGACGGCCGGGGAATCTCATATAAAGAACGCGCAGCCCTTTGTCGTAGAGTATTCAAGGGGCTCAGTTGCCGTAGCGCACAACGGCAACCTCGTAAATGCCGCGGTCCTGCGGGCCGAGTTCGAGGCATACGGAGCGATATTCCAGTCTTCGATGGACACGGAGATAATCGTCCATCTGATAGCGTCGTGCAAGGACAAATCGATTGTTGACAGGATCACCTCGGCGCTTAAACGCGTCAAGGGATCGTACTCTCTATTGTTCCTCACCGAAGACAAGATGATAGCCGCCAGGGACCCGCACGGCGTGAGGCCTCTTTCCATCGCAAGGCTCAAGGGCGCCTGGGTTGTAGCCTCAGAGACCTGCGCCTTTGATCTCATTGAGGCGGAATACGTAAGAGAGGTGGAACCGGGCGAGATAGTCGTCATAGACAAGAACGGCATAGCCTCATACAAGCCGTTTGCTGAGGCGAGATATTCGCCGTGCGTATTCGAGTTTATCTATTTTGCGAGACCTGATTCAAACATCTTCGGGGCAAACGTCTACGAGGTGAGGAAAAACCTCGGAGCGCGTCTTTCACAGGAGCATCCTGTCGATGCTGATATAGTAATACCGGTCCCTGACTCAGGGGTCCCGGCTTCTATCGGCTATTCAAAGGCGTCAGGGATACCTTTCGAGAAGGGCATAGTCAGGAATCACTATGTCGGGCGCACCTTCATAGAACCTAAGGACTCGATCAGGCACTTCGGCGTGAAGATAAAGCTCAATCCGATAAAAGAGGTAATAAAGGGCAAGAGGGTCGTCGTAATAGACGATTCTATCGTCAGGGGCACTACCAGCAGGAAGATCGTCAAGATGATAAGGGCGGCAGGGGCTAAAGAGGTCCACATGAGGATCAGCTCCCCGCCGACGATATGCCCGTGCTATTACGGCATAGACACGCCGAGCAGGGAGGAGCTGATAGCTTCGAGGCAGTCATTGGATGAGATAAACGATTATATAACCTCGGATACGCTCGGATATCTCAGCTCTGAAGGGCTCTACGACGCGGTAAGGGCGGCAGGGGGCAGCTTCTGCGATGCCTGCTTTACAGGCAGATATCCGATAGATATAGTGAAAGCGCAGGTCTTGCCGCAGCTGGCGCTATTTAAATAAAGCTCGATAATGCGTTCTTAACGCTCAAAAAACTCTTCAAGGAGACTGATGTGAGGAAGCTCTTACTGGCTGTAAGTTTTCTTTGCATGTCGATCCCTTTAGCGTCCGCTCCGTCCTTTGGGGCAACACCCAATCCGCCTGCCTCGGAGATAGATGACGAGCTTGAGACAGGGACCGATGCCGAGAGCCCGTCAAAGGTCGGCAAGGACGAGACCGACAAGAAAAAGGAACCTCCGCTCAGGCCTATCCCGCCTTTCAAGATGGTATATATCAAGGGCGGATGCTTTGAGATGGGGGATTTCAGCGATTCCGGAGACGAGGATGAAAAGCCGTTGCACGAGGTCTGCGTTGCTGACTTCTATCTCTTGGAGACAGAGGTGACGCAGGAACTTTTCGATTCCGTCATGAACGTGGATTACAGCAAGCCCAAAGACCCGCAGAAGCCTGTCAATTACGTCTCCTGGTTTTCAGCCGATAAGTTCATCAAAAGGCTCAACGCCCGTAATCTGGCCGATAAGAAAAAGACATACTACAGGTTTCCGACCGAAGCCGAATGGGAGTACGCGGCCAGAAGCGGCGGCAGGAAGGATAAGTGGTCAGGCGTAAACAACGAGGCGGCGCTCGGCGACTATTCATGGTATATCGATTCGATCGACGAAGGCATGATGCAGGTAAAGAAGAAGAAGCCTAACGCCCTCGGTCTCTACGATATGTCCGGCAACCTCTCTGAATGGGTCGATGATTACTTCGCCTTTGATTATTACCTCGACAGCCCAAAGGACGACCCGATGGGGCCAGATATGTCAGTCTGGAAGGTGGTGCGCGGCGGGGCTTTCAAGGACGACAGCAACAGGCTTCGGACCACGTACAGATATGCGGTCGAGCCTACGAACCGTTCGCCGTTCATCGGCTTCCGCCTCGCTGAATAAGCAGGGCTTTGATCTTCAGATACAGACGCCGTAGCGGCGTCTGTATCTTTTTTTAATACGGGGGCGGGATGTGCCTGCTTACGAGGCGCCTCTGAGATTTGCCGGTAATAGGCGGTCTTCTTCTAGTCTCTTGGCTGACGGCTTCCATTAAGCGGCCCTAGTTTTGTTTAAGAACATCTGTTTTTTTCGGCTATCCCTTTACACGGGCCTATTCGGCCTTTATAATCTCTATATATAAAAGACACGTCCTTTACATTGAACCTCCGGGGAAAAACTTGAGAAGAGAGCTTCCATACAGCTTTAGTCTGACGGGCAGGGCAGGGCTGTTTTTTTTGCTCGCCGTCTTTGTCTTGATGTTCACGACAGCCGGCTGCGCCGGTAAAACTGAGACTCTGAAAAAGGATTATGCAGGCGAGCTTGGCGCTCAAACGCGCTCGACGAAGATATATGAAGGGCTTGAATCCAGGCTTTATATCAGCGCCACATATAAAAACTCCGACTTCGTAAGGGCTTATGTGGACAGATATGCCGAGGGGTATCAGCTCGAACAGGCCATCAAAGAGACGATGCTTGAAAGAGGCATCGAGGCCTCTGAGATGTATAACGAGTTTTTCGTGGCGGTCTTTACCCCTGAGGATAGCTGGAACTCGTTTGTCGGGCCTGGAGCCATCTGGAAGTTTTATCTTGAAGATGATGAAGGCAGCAGATTAGTGCCTGTATCTGTTTCCAGGGTCGATGGTTCTGATCCTTTGATACGAGATTTTTTCCCGTACTTCGACCAGTGGAGCTACGGCTATATACTTAAATTCCCGAAATACACTGAGACTGGCACGGAGCCGATACCCGGCGCCGAGACCAAGTCGATCAAGCTCAAGGTCACAGGTATCTTGGGCAAAGGTGAACTCGAATGGAAATTGAAATGAGATCAGGGCGGTTGGGTAGGGCTGTCGCATCTTTTGTCTTTTGTTCGGGCATTCTCATTACGTGCGCATCAGCCGAGGGGGCTGTCGGCTTGATCGAGAACTTGAGCGGCGGGGCCTATCACAAGTCCAAAGACGCTCCCAAGTGGTCTGTAGCGGCCAAAGGGGCCTCCCTTGAAGAGGGAGATCTGGTCAAGACCGCGAGCGACGGAAGGATGGTCTTGAGGTTCGAGGACGGCTCCAAGATGAACGTAGGTAACGAGACAGAGCTTGAGATAACCGAGTTCGTCCTCAAGAAAAAGAGCAGGAGCGCGACATTCTCGCTATCCAACGGAAAGATAAGGGCCGTTGTAAACAAGTTCTCAGGCCATAGCTCCATACATATAAAGACCTCTACGAGTGTCGCCGGCGTCAAGGGCACCGACTTCATCGTTATGAACCAAGGTTCCACCAACGTGCTTTTCGGCAAGGAGGACGCGGTCGAAGTCACGGGAGATGACGGAAAGGCAGTTATGCTTACGCCTGACAAGATGACCGAGAACACGACAGGGTCAAATCCCATCGAGCCGGTGGCGGTCGAGCCGGGAAGCCAGCTTGCCGAGGTGAGGGCGGACCTTGAGGCTATGACCGACGTAGATGCGCCTGTCGAGTGGGCGCGGGCCGGAAGGCTCCCGAACCTTCTTGCGAGATGGAACGTCAACTATGGCCATTATCTCGCTGACAGCCAGAGGTTTGGTGAGGCCCTCGATGTCTTCAGCATAGCGATAGACTTAAGCGAGGTGAGGCAGACCCGCGCCGAGGCGCATCTGGCGAAGGGGACCGTTTTTTCCAGAAACCTGAACGAGCCGCAAAAAGCGCTCCTCGAATACATGGAGGTCATCAGGAACTATCCTGAGCTGCCGTTTGTAGAAAACGCGCTCTATTCGGCAGGGTCTATAAAGATGGAGATGAACGACAAGCAGGGTGCCATCGAGCTTTTCAAGAAGTATCTGAACGACTACCCGGAGGGCAGGCACAGGACTACGATAGATGCCTTCATAAAGGAGCTTGAGAAAAACTGATGGGCCTCAAGTCTTTCAGGCTTGAAGATTCTACTGTTTATTTTATCCTTGCCGTTGCCGCCTCCCTGATAATACTCTTTGCTTATTGGCAGAGGCCCTGGTTTCTCACCATAGTGAACATGAAGGCGACGGACGCCATGTTCGCCGCGAGGGGGTCTGTAACGCCCCCTGACGACGTCGTTGTAGTCGCTATAGACGAGAAGTCGGTAAACGAGCTGGGCAGGTGGCCCTGGCCGCGCAAGAAGATAGCCCGTCTCGTTGATTCATTGAAAGAAGCCGATGTGGTTGCGATCGACATCGTCTTTTCAGAGGATGAAGGCGCTGAGGGAGACAGAGTCCTTTCCGATGCGATAAAAGACGCCGGCAATATCGTCATGGGATACTTCTTCAGGGACGATTCCACGCAGGATGCCGACCCGCTGGCCCTTGCCCAGATCAAGCGGTCGAAGATCGGCCTCATTTCCACTGTCAACGATGAAGCAGACCCTTTTTCAATCCCATTCCCCGGCCAAATATTCACAGGAATAGAGACTAACATACCGGAGCTTGGCGACGGGGCATTGGGCTTTGGCGCCTTTAACGCCATGCCGCAGGATGACGGAGTATACAGGACAGCTCATCTGACTTATGGTTACGGCTCTCAGATATACCCAGCTCTCTCCATTGAAGCGCTCAGGAGGTATCTACAGGAAGATATAATACTGACTCTCGCCGCCTACGGCATGGACAATCTGACGATAGGAGATAACGTCATACCGGTAGATGAGGACGGCAGGTTCTCGCTGAACTTCTACGGCCCCGGAGGGTCTTTCAAGACGATCTCCGCAACTGATATGATAAACGGCAGGGTCGATACGGAGGTACTCAAAGGCAGGCTTGTCTTTGTAGGCGTCACTGAAAAGGCCGTCTATGATATAAGGCCGACCCCGGTCGATTCCCTCTATCCAGGGGTTGAGATACACGCAACACTTGCGGCAAACGTCCTTTACAAATGGTATCTGATACATGACGCGAGGGTTAAGGCGTTCGATCTTATCGTGCTGGTATTACTGCCGCTTCTCTTGGCAACAGTCGTCTCCCGGGTACATAGCACCTTTGTCTCTCTCGTAGTCTTTATCGGGCTCTTTTTCATACTGGTCGCTGGCGACTTCGCCCTCTTTTTATTCTACAATATAAAGCCCGGAGTCGTTTATCCGGCGCTTTCCCTTGGTCTTTCCTATTTATCTATCGAGGCGTACAGGAACTTCGTAGTCGAAAAAAAGAGCAGGTACCTTAAAAAGGCCTTTTCAACGTATGTCTCGTCGCAGCTTGTGACAGAGCTCCTGAGAAACCCGGGAAGCCTCAAGCTTGGCGGCGAAAAAAGAGAGGTGACGCTCCTTTTCTCCGATATCCGCGGCTTTACAACCCTTTCGGAAAAGCTCCCCCCCCAGGAGCTTGTGAGACTTCTAAACGAATATCTGAACCCTATGACAGCCATAGTCCTTAACGAAGAGGGGATGCTTGACAAGTACATAGGCGACGCGATCATGGCTGTTTTTAACGCGCCGGTCCCTATAGACGACCACCCTGGCAAGGCCTGTAACACCGCTCTTAAGATGATGGCGAAGCTCGCTGAGCTAAACTCCGTCTGGAAGGAGAGGGGTTACCCCGTCCTTGACATCGGCATAGGTATAAACACAGGCGAGGCGGTAGTCGGCAACATGGGGGCTGAGCTGAGGTTTGACTATACGGCCATAGGTGATACCGTCAACCTCGCCTCGCGCCTTGAGGGCCTCAATAAACTCTACGGCACTAACATCATAGTGAGCGAAAATACTTATGAGCTTATAAAGGGGCAGTTCCTGTTCAGGGAGCTTGACCTCGTGAAGGTCAAGGGCAAGCAGAGGCCTATCGTCATGTATGAGCTTTTAGGCGGAGCGCAGGCTGATGCCGGCCCGGATTTCATCAGCAGGTTTTCAGATGCGTTGCGGCTCTTTAGATCTGGCAGGTTTGAGGAGGCAAAGGGCGCCTTTATAGCGTTCCTTGAGGCGTATCCGGGAGACGGCCCATCAAGGCTCTACATCAAGCGCTCTGACGAATATATCAGCAACCCGCCGCCTGAGGACTGGGACGGGATCTATGTCGCAAAGACCAAGTAGGCATGGGCGCGTTGCGGTTAAAACGGCCGCGTGAGGCCTGATGCGTGTGGAGTTGCCTCGGAGGATATGAAAAAAGATGATTTAGCGGCCGCCAGCCGGCGGCTTTCATAAAGGAGGTCCGAAGTGGGTATTGTCTACAGGCTTTCAACTGCGGCGGCTCTTATAGCCGCAATCGTCCTGATCGGTCTGCCTCGCATAGCATACTCGGCGACACTGGTGCTCGAAGGCGAGATAAACGACTCGATGGAGGTCGGACAGGAGCGCGTCTTTACTGTACCTAAAGACGGCCTAAAAAAACTCGTTTTCAGGTATGCCAACCCTGCGGCCTTTAAGAGCGCCACCATGGTGCAGACAATCTCAGGGCGCGATGTGACATATCAGCCGAGGCCGGAATCGGTTGTAAACGAATCCGACAGGTTCGGCAACACTTATACGATAGTTACCTGGAAGGAGATCGCCTCTGACGCTGTAGTCAAAGAGAAATACAGGGTCGACCTCGCTATTACCCTCAAGGACGCTAAGAGCAACGCCCCGTTCCCGTTAAACCCGGACTCGATACCGGCCGGGGAGAAGGTATTTCTGGAGCGGACCGCTCAGGTGGAATCTGATGAGAGGCAGATAAAGGAGCTATCAGCCAGGCTTACCGCAGGGGCCGCTACTGAGCAAGCGGCGGTAGTAGCGCTCCTTAACTGGGTAGTAGATAACATAAAATACAAGACGCCTATACCGGAATACGGCGCTCTGTGGACGATCGGCACAGGGTACGGCAACTGTCAGAACTATTCGCACCTGTCTATAGCGCTCCTGCGCGCAGCAGGGATACCGGCAAGGATAGTCGGCGGCGTTACTATCGGCAAGAGCTGGAAGGTGCCTATCGAGGGCGGTGCGCTCATGCAGTCTATAGGCCAAGGCGGGCATGCGTGGATGGAGGTCTGGTACCCTGACATGGGCTGGGTCGCTTATGATCCTCAACAGAGCCACCTTTTCGTGAGCCCGAGGCATATAAAACAGACCGTAGGCCTTGATTCGATAGACATAAACGACTCGTGGAGGGCTTCGCCTGCTCTGCCTCCTTTCAGGGAAGATATCTCAGCCGAGTTCTCAAGGGATTCGATAGAAATACGGCTGAAGGAGTCGGTGAAAACCCCTAAAAACTATATAATGACGACGTCTCTGGCGCCGCTGGCCGCTCTCGCGCCGCCTGTGCCTCCGGTTCCGGTCGCCCCTAAGGAGCCCATCGGCGTTGCTGTAGAGTTCGGCAATATGGATTTTCCAGATCTTAGCGGCCTCTTCGTCAGCATAAAGGCTGACGTCGGGAGAAAGACCTTTGACAAGGAGACTGCCGAGTATGTCACAGGAGACGAGACCTTCAGCCAGGCCTTTACCATCAAACAACCGCTCAGCCTCATTAAATTATCGCTGGCGATGCATAAATTCGGAGGCCGCCTCGGTTCTCTATGGATCGATATAGTCCATGACTCGAACGGACGGCCCGGAAACGACGGCATCAGATCGATGCCGCTTAGTCTCGACACAGTCATTTATAGTCCGGGATATAAGTGGTTTGACTTTACTTTCTCGAGGTCTGCAGAAGACAGGCCGGTATTAAAGCCCGACAGGTACTGGATAATACTCAGGCGCTCGAAGGACGCTGTTGTCAACTGGTTCTACACGCCCGGAAATTCTTATGGCACCTCTGACGACGCGCGCTCGACGGCCGGGGCGCTCGACTGGCCGAATGTCCTTAATTATGACTTTAACTTCAAGGTGAGAGGCGTTTATCTTCAGGAGTAGCCGACGCTTATATTTTTTCTTCTTGAAAGACCGGTGCGGATGTGTTAAAAATACTCGATTAAATACACACGTCCGGTATCTGACGGGGGTGTCCGCCGCAAGGCGGTTCCCGGGTTCTTCCGGACGGAGGTAAAAACCAAACAGGAGGGCAGCAAATGGGTTATCTTACAATGAAACAGCTTCTCGAATCAGGCGTTCACTTCGGCCATCAGACAAAGAGATGGAACCCGAAGATGAAGCAGTACATCTACGGGGCGAGAAACGGCATCTACATAATCGACCTTCAGCAGACCGTCAGGTTCTTCAAGGAAGCACACGATTATATCAAGGACGCGGTATCCAAGGGCGGGTCCGTTCTTTTCGTAGGGACAAAGAAGCAGGCCCAGAGCGCGATCGCTGAAGAAGCGGCAAGGTGCGGGATGGGATACGTCAACAGCAGGTGGATAGGCGGCTTCCTCACGAACTTCGCAACAGTCAAGAAGAGCATCAACAGGCTCAACGAGCTTTCAAACCTCAAGGAAAACCCTAACTACGCCGGGTCTACCAAGAAAGAAGCCCTGATGCTCGAAAGAGAGAGGGAGCGCCTTGACAAGTACCTTGGCGGCGTGAAGGACCTCAATAAGGTCCCTTCAGTCATATTCATCATAGATTCGAAGAAGGAGTCTCTCGCGATAAAAGAGGCGAAGAGGCTTGGTATAAAGGTCGTAGCGATCGTCGATACCAACTGCGACCCTGACGAGGTCGACTACGTGATACCGGGCAACGACGACGCCATACGCGCCATAAAGCTCTTTTCATCGGCCATGGCCGATGCGTGCAACGACGGCAAGGCTATATTCGCAGAGCGCCAGCAGGCGAAGGTAGACAAGAAGGAAGCAGTGCCAGCTCCTGCACCAGTGGTTGCAGTTGCAGTTGCCACGGCCGTTGCCGCAGTGCCGACTCAGGCCTGATAACCCGGCTGGACTTTGTTTCGTCTTTTCTTAAAGAGGCGTCCGGTCCGGCCGTCTGATAACATCTGAAGGCTTTTTATTGAAGAACCCCCGCTACAGGTAGCGGGGGTTCTTCAATCATTGATAATTGAATATATCTTCTGATCCGATAGGGGGTTTTGGCTAAAAATGGAAATCTCAGCAGCCGCAGTAAAAGAACTAAGAGAAAAGACAGGGGCAGGCTTCATGGACTGCAAGAAGGCCCTTGGCGAGACAAATGGTGATATAGAAAAGGCTGTGGACTATCTCAAGCAGAAGGGCCTTGCGGCCGCGCTGAAAAAATCAGGAAGGGTCACTGCCGAAGGGCTTGTCTCGGCTTACGTGCATGGTAACGGCAAGGTCGGGGTCCTCCTTGAGGTCAACTGCGAGACGGACTTTGTCGCAAAGACCGAGGAGTTCGCCGCGCTTGTCAAGGACATTTCCATGCATATAGCGGCTGCATCCCCGATGTTCGTCAGCCGCACGGAAGTATCCGCTGACGTGATAGAAAGGGAGAAGCAGATATTCATCGAGCAGGCAAAGGAATCTGGAAAGCCTGAGGCTGTAGCTCAGAAGATGGTCGATGGCAAGCTCGATAAGTTCTTGAAGGAGATATGCCTTCTTGACCAGCCGTTCGTGAAGAACCCGGATATAACCGTTGGAAAACTTATCATAGACGCCGTAGCCAAGCTCGGAGAGAACATCTCGATAAGGCGTTTCTCCAGGTATAAGGTTGGAGAGGGCATAGAGAAAAAGGTCGTCGACTTCGCCAGCGAGGTCGCGGCGGCACAGAAGGTCTGATCTTAGGATCGGGGGGCTTCAACAGCCCCCTTTTTTTGCCGTCAGGCATATCCGTTTTACAAACGAAAATCCACCGGTCAAATAAAAAACCATGACAGAAACCAGATATAAAAGGATACTTCTCAAGCTCTCCGGCGAGGCGCTGATGGGCGGCCAGGAGTACGGCATAGATACCGGCATAGTAAAGACTATAGCCTCTGAGATCAAAGAGGTGCAGGCCCTCGGCGTACAAGTCGCGGTAGTGATAGGCGGAGGCAATATCTTCAGGGGCGTTTCAGCGAGCGCTAAAGGCATGGACAGGGCGACAGCCGACTACGTCGGGATGCTGGCTACCGTCATAAACGCGCTGATACTCCAGGATGCCCTTGAAAAGACGGGCGTATACACAAGGGTCATGTCCGCCTTCGAGATGAAGGAGCTTGCCGAGCCTTACATCAGAAGAAGGGCTGAGAGGCATCTTGAAAAAGAAAGGGTCATAATATTCGCCGCAGGCACAGGCAATCCGTACTTCACCACAGACACGGCCGCGTCCTTAAGGGCGATGGAGATACACGCCGACGTGATCTTGAAGGGGACCAAGGTAGACGGGGTCTATGACAAGGACCCGATGAAGGACAAGGACGCGAAGATGTACACCAAACTAAAGTACATCGACGTGCTCAAGGACGGCCTGAAGGTCATGGATACTACAGCCATCTCCCTGTGCATGGACAATAATCTGCCGATAGTCGTATTCAATATCAAGGTGCCGGGCAACCTCATGAGGATCGTTCTCGGCGAAGAGATCGGCACAAGGGTTTCTTGACCTCAGAATCCAGGTATCCGGCCAACCACATTACAATCGGGGTATGATATGACCAAAGACGAAGTTTTTGCCGATCTGAAAAAAAAGATGGCCAAGTCCATTGAATCGCTCTCGCATTCGCTTGCAGCTCTTCGCACCGGAAGGGCCTCGCTCGCGATACTTGACAATATCAGAGTCGACTTTTACGGCAACGTAACTCCGATAAAGCAGGTGGCGACGCTCTCGATCCCGGAGAGCAGGACTATTTCGATCCAGCCATGGGATGTCAGTCAGATAAAGGCGATAGAGAAGGCTATAATGTCTTCGGACCTGGGTCTGAACCCTTCGAACGATGGAAAGATGATAAGGATCTCTCTGCCTCAGCTTACCGAGCAGACCAGGAAGGACCTCGTCAAGGTATCTAAAAAAGAAGGCGAGGAGTGCAAGGTCTCTATCAGGAACATACGCAGGGACGCCAATGAGCTACTTAAGAAGCTCGAGAAGGACAAACTCTTGTCACAAGACGATCTGAAAAAGCACCAGCACGAGGTCCAAGAGCTTACTGACAAGCAGATAGCGAAGATCGACGAGATGCTTGCCATCAAAGATGCCGAGATAATGGAAGTCTGATTTTGCGCATTACCCCACAGGCGGCGCGGCCTGACCCGTTCCTTCAGACGTTGTTATCTTAATCCAGCCGTATATACCCGCCGGGAACGAAGCCGGCATTTTTGAGAGATGAAAGAGACCTCCGCTAAAAAACTGCCGCGCCACATAGCTATCATAATGGATGGCAATGGCAGGTGGGCCGGAAAACGGCTCCTTAACCGGATAAACGGCCACAGAAAGGGCGTTGATGTCGCGCGCGCTACTGTCACGGATTGCAGGGAACTCGGCATAGAGTGTCTCACGCTATATACTTTCTCGAAGGAGAACTGGTCGAGACCTGCCCTTGAGGTCCAGACCCTGATGAAGTTCCTGGAAGCGCATCTTCGCGCCGAGGAGCGGTCTCTTGTAGAGAACAACATAAGGTTCAAGGCCATAGGAAGGACTGACGACCTGCCGCAGGCGGTAAGAAACGTTATCGCCGGTATCGAGCAGAAGACCGCTCATAATACCGGTATGGTCCTGCAACTGGCCCTTAGCTATAGCGGCAGGGAGGAGATCACGAGGGCGGCGCGTATCCTTGCCCAGAGGGCCGCGTCAGGGCTCTTAAGGCCGGATGATATTACCGAGGAACTCATCCAGGCGAACCTCTATACCGCAGATGTCCCTGACCCAGATCTCCTTATCAGGACGAGCGGTGAGAACAGGATCAGCAATTTCCTCCTCTGGCAGCTTGCCTACACGGAGATACATATAACAGACGTGCTCTGGCCTGACTTCACAAAGGCCGATCTCATGAAGGCGATCGACGATTACAGCTCGCGCGACCGCAGGTTCGGGCTTGTGAAGGAGCCCGGCGCCGGTGTAGCTCTCTGACGCTTGCCGTAAATAAGTATTTAATGGAGCGGCTTGTAAGATGGGGGGTAGTCTGAAAAGGGTAGTCACCGGCATTATTCTGATTCCTATAGTCCTTTTAACCGTTCTTTACGCCCCGGTATTCTGGATGTTCGCGTTCAGTTCGGTTATATGTCTGATAGCCCTCCTTGAGTTTAGTACACTGAGCGTCCTCGGTATCCGTGACTCGGTTTTTGACGCAATCGGCGTCGTTGCCGGTGTTATGGTGCCTTTTGCCGGGTTCATATTCGGCCCGAGGGTCTACGCGCCGTATCTTATCATTTGCTCTTTCCTCTTTTTCCTCTTTTGCATGCTGAGGAAAAGGGATCTTAGAGACGCTTCAATCGATGTGGCGTATAAGACCTTCTCCCTCATCTATATCGCTGTTCCGCTCTCGTATCTCGCTTTCATAAGCGGCCTCGCCAACGGCAGGTCATGGATAATCCTCCTTTTCCTTATAATATGGGCTAACGACACGTTTGCGTATTTCGCGGGCAGGTCGCTCGGCAAGACCAGGCTCCTTGAATCAGTAAGCCCGAAAAAGACGGTCGAGGGTGCCGTTGCCGGCCTCTTGGGCGGGGTCGTCGTTGCTATAATATTCGATTACTACGCACAGCTCGGCATGGGGCCGCTCATCTCAGCGACGGTTGCCGTAGCAGCAGGTTTCATAGGCATGACAGGCGATCTTGCGGAATCAATGTTGAAGCGCGGCGCAGGCGTCAAGGATTCCGGCACTATAATACCCGGCCACGGCGGGTTGCTCGACAGGATAGATAGTCTGATATTCCCTCTTCCGGCGCTCTATTACTTTATTATATGGCAGATGCAGGCATATTGATGACCAGAAAAAAAGGCATTTCAATACTCGGTTCTACCGGGTCGATCGGCACGAGCACGCTTGATGTCATAAGGAACCATACTGACAGGTTTCAAGTGATAAGCCTTGCGGCAGGCAACAATACCGATCTTTTGAAGGAACAGATCGCCGAGTTTGCCCCTGTCTTCGTCTCTGTACAGACGACTGAGGCGGCAAAGGAGATCTCAAGGGACGCGCCTAAAGGCCTGAAGATCGGCGTAGGAGTTGATGGCGCCTGTGAGGCGGCTTCTTACAGTGGGGTAGAGATAACCGTATCAGCTATAAGCGGGGCGGCAGGGCTCGTGCCGACCCTTGCGGCCATAAAGGCCGGTAAGGACATAGCCCTTGCCAATAAAGAGACGCTTGTGCTCGCAGGCCCGCTCGTTATGGAAGAGGCCGCAAGGCGCTCTGTCAGGCTGCTTCCGGTCGACAGCGAACATTCGGCGGTATTCCAGTCTCTCTCAGGCCACAGACGTGACGACATAAAGAGGCTGGTACTGACGGCTTCAGGCGGCCCTTTTCTTGTTGATAACGGGGTAGACCTGGATACGGTCACACCTGAGCTTGCGCTTAAGCACCCGAAGTGGAATATGGGCCGCAAGATCTCCATCGACTCGGCGACGCTTATGAACAAGGGCCTTGAGGTGATAGAGGCCCGCTGGCTCTTTGATATACCGCCTGAGCAGATATCCGTTGTCATCCACCCTCAGTCGATAGTGCATTCGATGGTCGAGTACATAGACGGATCGATGATCTCTCAGATGAGCTCGCCTGACATGAAGGGGCCTATAGCATACGCACTGGCCTGGCCAGGGAGGATCGATTCAGGCACAAAACCGCTCTCTCTGCCGGGCCTCCAACTGGACTTCATGGCCCCTGATATCAAGAGGTTCCCGTGCCTTTCTCTTTCATGGGAGGCGCTTTCAATGGGCGGCACAGCCCCGGCGGTCTTAAACGCCGCAGACGAAATCGCGGTAGAGATGTTCCTCAGTGGCAGGATACGGTTTACTGGCATATACAGGTTGATTTCAGAGGTGCTTTCAAGGCATTCTGTAGTGGCGGCATCGTCGCTCGAAGCTGTGCTCGAAGCTGACAGGTGGGCGCGGGAAGTTGCGATATCGCTCGTAGACGGTTTGGGTCTGAAAATATAGACGGCAGGGGTAAGCTGACAGGAAATGACGACAATAATATCTTTTATAATAGTGCTTGGTGTCCTTATCTTCATCCACGAGCTCGGCCACTTTCTTGTGGCCAAGTACTCGGGTGTCGGCGTTGAGAAGTTCTCGCTCGGGTTCGGCCCTAAGATCTTCGGGATAACAAGTGGCGAGACAGAGTACAGGCTCTCGCTCCTGCCTCTCGGCGGTTACGTCAAGATGGTCGGCGAGTCGGCCACAGAGGCGATAAGCGAAGAGGATAAACTGCGGTCTTTTAACAATCAACCTGTTTTAAACAGGGCGGCGATAGTGGCCGCCGGCCCTATCATGAACCTCGTTCTGGCCGCAGTACTCCTGCCTATAATATTCATGATAGGCATACAGCTGCCTGCCTACCTTGAAAAGCCGGTGCTAGTCGGTTATGTCGCCCCGGGCGAGGCCGCTGACAAGGCAGGAATAAAGGCCGGAGACGCTGTAGCGACCATCGACGGCCATCCGATCAGAGACTGGGAGGAGTTCCTCGAAGAGTTCGCTTTAAATCCTGGCAGGCAGATGAAGGCGGGTGTCGTAAGAGAAGGGCAGATGCTTCACCTTGAGATAGTCCCTGATACGTCGGAAAAGACCGGTGTCGGGTATGGCGGCGTATATCCTCCGATGAAGCCTCTCATAGGAGACGTCTCTGAAGGCTATCCGGCTAAGGCGGCAGGGATACAGGCAGGAGACCTGATAATATCGGTTGACGGCAAACCGCTGGTACATTGGGCCGAGCTTGAGGGTATAATACATAAGAGCGGCGAGAAGAAGATCTTTGTAGTAGCCAGGGGCGAAGAGACGCTTACCTTCGAGGTCACGCCGAAGTTCAACGAGGATGCGAATGTCTTTCTTGTGGGCATTGCAAGGAAGGAAGATTATGTGGTGAGGAAGTATGGTCTTTTCGAGTCTATTGGCAAGGGATACGACGCCGGCCTTGAGATGACCGAGCGCCTCTACCTTGTGGTAAAGGGCCTTGTCGCCGGCCAGTATTCCCTTAAAACACTCGGCGGGCCGATAATGATAGCGCAGGTGGCAGGCAAGGCCGCGGAGACCGGGCTTGCCGAGGTCCTTTCGCTTATGGCGTTTTTGAGCCTGCAGCTCGGCATTATAAACCTCTTCCCGATACCTGTGCTTGACGGCGGGCACATCATGTTTTTCGGCTTCGAGGCGATAAAAGGCAAGCCGCTTTCCGAGCGCTTCATGGCTGTATGCCAGCAGATCGGTATAGTGCTACTCATAGGGCTTATGGTCCTTGTTACGTATAACGATCTGCTACGGATATTCGGTGACAAGATAGCCGCTATCTTTGGCTAGGGGCTAGGGTGTATTGGATAGTGATAGGGAATGAATAACGGTTAGCTTCATAAGAGTGCAGGCCGACCAACCTTAAACAAACGCGCACCGGGACCGGTGCCGGAACGGGCAAGGTAAAAGCGTATGAAGATACTCGCACTGGATACATCGTCGATCTCAGGCTCTATCGCCGTACTCGACGGAAAGACGCTTCTTGCCGAGGTCACATTCGGCAGTGTCGGAGCGCACTCCGACTGGCTCCTTAAAAATATCGATACTCTTTTGTCAGGCCTGGGGCTAACGGCGAAGGATATGGATCTCTTTGCGATAGCCTCAGGGCCTGGCTCTTTTACAGGCCTCCGCGTAGGGATCAGCGCTGTAAAGGGGCTTGCCTGGTCGCTCGGTAAAAAGGTGGTAGGCGTATCCACGTTAAAGGCCATTGCCTTGAACCTCAGATACTCGAATATGACCGTATGCCCTGTGCTTGACGCAAGGAAATCCGAGGTCTATACCGCCTTATACCGCTATGTAAACGATACGATCTACTCGATCCTCGACGACTGTCTGATTGCGCCGGAGAGGCTTATGCCTATGCTTGTCGAGGAGGCGCTTGCCAAGCCTGTAGTATTTATAGGCCCCGGGCTCAAGGCCTACGAGGGTTTTTTCAGGTCGCGTATAGCCAACGCTGTGATAGCCCCAGAGCCGCTCTGGCATCCGAGGGCCTCAGTAATCGGCCTTTTAGCGTCGGACTCGGCGCATCTTGCGGTTGAACCGGACCTCCTTTCACCTCTGTATCTGAGAAAATCCGAGGCCGAGACAAAAGCGGGGCTTGAAAAGGGTTGATATTCCCTGCAATATCACCTCTCTTTAAAAAGGTTTTTTAAAGATGCTTTTACCGGAACCCTCTAAAGCCGATACTTCTGGCGATTTCTCCATTTCCTCCGTTTATCAGGCATATCTATTACACCTTTTACCGCTTTTCCATCAATAGTATTGAATTGACAAGATATTTCCGTTAGGTTAAAATTAAAAATTGCGGCAACCGGCGTATTCTCAGGTTTTCAAGGTTTTTATGGCTCTCGACTCCGGAAGATGCGAAAAGCGGGTTTACGGTTTTTGAGTGCGCAAGAGTGGTCGTTACAGACGGCTTGAACCATCTTAAACAGGAGGCCTTTATGGAGGGTCACGACCAGGAGTTAGTTCAAAGGCTGCTCGCCGAGGATGCAGATTTCAAGAAGACCTATAAGTCTCATAAAGACTGCGAGAACAAGCTCGAAAAACTTGAAAAGATACCGAGACTTACCCCTGAGGACAAGACAGAGAAGAACAGGCTGAAGAAGCTGAAACTCACCCTCAAGGATGAGATGGAAGGCATACTTAAAAAAATAAAGGCGCCAAAAAAGTAAGAGGCTTTGCACTTAGTATAAAGACCATAAACGTAACAGCTTGGCCGTAAAACCGGCAGAAGCGACATCCATAAGACTGAAAGAGAGAAATAGAGCTATGCCGAACAGAAGCGACAGGATAAAAAAAGGTCTTGAAAGGGTGCCTCACAGGGCGCTTCTTTACGCAACAGGGATACCGAAGGGCGAGATGAAAAAACCCTTCATAGGGGTCGCTACGTCTTTTACCGATCTCATCCCCGGACATATCGGCATGAGGGACCTTGAAAGGTTTATCGAGAAGGGCGTCCACACTGGCGGCGGCTACCCGATGCTCTTTGGCGTACCCGGCATCTGCGACGGCATTGCGATGGGCCACAGGGGCATGCACTACTCACTTCCATCAAGGGAGCTGATAGCGGACCTGATCGAGTCCGTTGCCGAGGCTCACGCGCTTGACGGCCTCGTACTCCTCACTAACTGCGACAAGATAACCCCGGGGATGCTCATGGCCGCGGCGCGCCTCAATATTCCATCTATCGTCGTTACAGCCGGGCCGATGATGACAGGAAGGTACAAGGGCCAGAGGACCTCTTTCATAAGGAATACCTTCGAGGCGATGGGCCGCTTCAGGAAGGGCGAGATATCTAAAGACGAGCTTGATTCATGCGAATCCGGCGCTTGCCCCGGGGCAGGCAGTTGTCAGGGGTTATATACGGCAAACACCATGGCGTGTCTTACAGAGGTGATGGGCATGAGCCTGCCCTGGTGCGCTACAGCCATGGCGAACACGGCTGATAAAAGGCGTATAGCGTTTGAGAGCGGCGAAAGGATAGTGGAGCTTGTAAAAAAGAACGTGACCCCGAGGAAGATCCTTACAAGGAACGCCTTTGAAAACGCGATAAGGGCTGATCTCGCGCTTGGTGGGTCGTCGAACACGGTGCTGCATATACTCGCAATAGCGCATGAGGCGGGTGTTAAGCTTCCTCTTGAGGCGTTCGATGATCTCAGTAGGACCACGCCGCACATCACTTCGCTTGAGCCTGTAGGCGACAGATACATGGAAGACCTACACTGGGCCGGAGGCATGGGCGCGATACTCTCAAGGTTGAAGGCTGTCATAAAAGACAACCCGACCGTTTCGGGTAAGAGGATAAAGGCTATCATCGAAGGCGTCAAATATATCGACTCATCGGTTATCAAGCCGATTGATGAGGCGTATCACAAGGAAGGCGGCATAGCGGTATTAAAGGGCAACATCGCCCCGCTTGGCGCTGTAGTAAAGCAGTCGGGCGTGAGCGAGAAGATGATGCGTTTTACAGGCAAGGCCCGCGTCTTTGATTCAGAGGAAGAGGCTATGAAGGCAATACTCGCCGGCAAGATAACCGGCGGCGAGGTGGTTGTCATCAGGTACGAAGGGCCGAAGGGCGGCCCGGGCATGAGAGAGATGCTGGCACCTACTGCAACGCTCATGGGCATGAGCCTCGGAGATTCTGTGGCGCTCTTGACAGACGGAAGGTTCTCAGGCGGCACCAGAGGCCCGTGCGTCGGGCATATCTCGCCTGAGGCGATGGAGGGCGGCCCCATAGCCCTTGTCAAGGACGGAGACCTCATAGAACTTGATATTCCGGCAAGAAGGCTCGAACTGAAGGTCAGCGCAGACGAGCTTGAGACAAGGCGAAAGGCATGGAAGGCGCCCAAGCCCAAGATCAAGGATGGTTGGCTCGCCAGGTACGCGAAGGTAGTGACATCGGCGAATACCGGGGCGGTCGTAAAGGCCTGACAAATACAAACTCACGCGAGAACGGTCAACGGATGAAGAAAAAAGGCGCAGAGATACTTATCGAGTGTTTATTGAAGGAAGGCGTAGATACCATATTCGGCTTTCCCGGCGGCGCGGTACTGCCTGTCTACGATGTTTTGTATGATTCACCCATGAGGCATATACTCGTGAGGCATGAACAAGGCGCTGTCCACATGGCAGACGGCTACGCCAGGGCAACCGGCAGGCCCGGGGTAGTCCTTGTGACATCCGGTCCCGGTGCCACGAATACCGTCACAGGCATAGCGACCGCCTACATGGATTCGATCCCTCTGGTCGTACTGACCGGGCAGGTCCCGACGGCTCTTATCGGGAACGACGCCTTTCAGGAGGCTGACATCGTCGGCATCACAAGGCCGTGCACAAAGCACAACTACCTTGTAAAGGACCTTAACGACCTGCCGAGGATCATCAAGGAGGCGTTCTATCTTGCCACGACAGGCAGGCCCGGCCCTGTGCTTGTAGATCTTCCGAAAGACATACTCACAGCAACGCTTAACGAGTACAAGTACCCTGACAAGGCCCATATAGATAGCTACCAGCCGAACTACAAGGGCCATCCGGGGCAGATAAAAAAGGCGATGGAGTTTATCCTCTCGGCCAAAAGGCCAGTAATCTACGCCGGAGGCGGAGTAGTCCTGTCTAACGCCTCTGAGGAACTGAAGGCACTGGTCACTAAACTTAACATCCCGACGACGACGACGCTCATGGGCCTCGGCGGTTTTCCGGGAACACATCCGCTCTTTTTAGGTATGCTCGGTATGCACGGGACGTATGCCGCGAACATGGCTATCATGAATACCGATTGCCTGATCGCTGTAGGAGCGCGTTTCGATGATCGCGTAACAGGCAAGCTCGACGAGTTCGCCCCGTACGCCGGCATAGTGCATATCGACATAGACCCGACGTCTATCAGCAAGAACGTCAAGGTCGACATCCCGATAGTCGGGGACGTAAAGGATGTTTTGAAAGAGATGATGAAGCTCGTGCCAAAGTCTCTCAAGGAGCACAAGAAATCGCTCGAAGAATGGCATATACAAGTCGATAACTGGGCGCAGACACACAAGCTCTCTTACAAGTTCGAGCCGAAGGGCAAGATAAAGCCCCAGTACGTGATCGAGAGGCTCTACGATCTGACAGGCGGCGACGCTATCGTCACGACCGAGGTCGGCCAGAACCAGATGTGGGCTGCGCAGTTTTTCAAGTACGACAAGGCCCGCACGTTTCTTACCTCAGGCGGGCTAGGCACGATGGGCTTCGGCTTTCCTGCGGCCATAGGCGCGCAGATAGCCTACCCTGACAGGACTGTTATAGGGATCGCCGGAGACGGCTCTTTGCAGATGAATATACAGGAGCTTGCTACAGCAGTGCAGTACAAGCTTCCGGTAAAGATAGCGATACTTAATAACATGGTCTTAGGGATGGTCAGGCAGTGGCAGGAGTTCTTTTTTGATAAGAGGTACTCACACACCTGCATCTCCGTTGCCCCGGATTTTGTAAGGCTCGCAGAGGCATACGGAGCGGTAGGCCTCAGGGCCAAGAAGCCGAATGAGGTGGACGCCGTTATCAAAGAGGGGCTTGCCGTCAAGGACAGGCCGGTATTTATGGACTTCAGGGTGGACCCGGCTGAGGACGTCTATCCGATGGTCCCTGCCGGACAGCCGCTTAACAAGATGCTTCTGGTATAAAACGCAGACGGAGGTCTTTCTCTTGCGCCATACGATTTCAGTCCTTGTGACCAACGAGTTTGGGGTCTTATCCAGGATATCGGGCCTTTTTTCAGGCAGGGGTTTCAATATCGAGAGCCTATCCGTGGCCGAGACAATGGACCCTAAGATATCGAGGATGACGATAGTCACGAGGGGCGATGACAAGATCATCGAGCAGATAAATAAACAGCTCAACAAGCTCATAAGCGTCATCAAGGTGCATGACTTTACAGGCGAGCAGTGCATAGAGCGTGAGCTTGCCCTGATAAAGGTTACTGCCAACGCCGAGGCCCGTTCAGAGATACTCTCGATAGTGGATATTTTCAGGGCCAAGGTCGTAGACGTCTCGCCGAAGAGCTATACGATCGAGATAACAGGCGACGAGGAGAAGATCTCAGCCATAACCGAGCTTTTGCGCCCATTCGGGCTTAAAGAGATAGTAAAGACAGGCCGCATTGCAATGGCAAGGAGCCCCAAGCAGAAGTAACGCACTCTGTCGGCAGTTTTTTCTGCCCGACGACCGACGATCCTGACGAGGGATCTTTTTATTCTGGCATCACTTGGCTTCTAGGCAGTGACGGTTTTTGCTCGGCGCTCTCAAGGGCTTTATCTTTGCAGGCTGAAACGGAGTTATGCGGCAAGCAAGTGGTTTTTTTAATGCGTCATGGTTTACATCTGTGCGCTATTTTGTTGATAAACAGCCATACAAAGAAAAAAATCAGGAGGAATCAGCTTTCATGAAGGTCTATTATGACAAGGATGCTAATCTGGAGAAGATCAGGGGTAAAAAAGTCGCGGTAATCGGGTTCGGCAGCCAGGGCCACGCACATTCGCTCAATCTGAAGGAGAGCGGCGTAGATGTCGTTGTCGGCCTTAGAAAGGATGGCGGGTCGTGGAAAAAGGCCGAGGCCGCGGGCCTCAAGGTCATGGCTGTCACAGACGCAGTCAAGGGCGCGGACGTAGTCATGATACTTATCCCTGACGAGCTTCAGGGCGATACATACAAGTGCGAGATAGCGCCGAACCTCAAGAAGGGCGCCTACCTTGCCTTCGCGCACGGCTTCGCGATACACTTCGGCCAGATAGTGCCGGCTAGTGAGATGAACGTATTCATGGCCGCCCCAAAGGGGCCGGGCCATCTTGTAAGGCACGAGTACACAAAGGGCAACGGCGTGCCGACTCTCGTAGCCGTACAGCAGGACGCCTCAGGAGACACCCTCCAGATTGCGCTTGCCTACGCCAGCGCAATCGGCGGAGGAAGGGCTGGCATCATCGAGACGACCTTCAAGGACGAGGCTGAGACAGACCTTTTCGGTGAGCAGGCTGTTTTGTGCGGCGGCGTTTCCGCGCTGATACAGGCCGGGTTCGAGACTCTGACCGAGGCCGGTTATCCGCCGGAGATGGCGTACTTCGAGTGCCTCCACGAATTGAAGCTGATAGTCGACCTTATCTACGAGGGCGGCATATCAAACATGAGATATTCGATCAGCAACACCGCCCAGTACGGCGATTTGACCAGAGGCCCGAGGATCATAACGGACGAGACAAAGAAAGAGATGAAAAAGATCCTCACAGAGATCCAGACAGGCGTCTTCGCAAGGGACTGGATGCTTGAGAACAAGGCCAACAAGCCTGTATTCAACGCTCTTCAGAAAAGAGGCGAGGCGCACCAAATTGAGAAAGTCGGGGCCGAGCTCAGGGACATGATGCCGTGGCTTAAGAAGGGCAAGATCGTAGACAAGGCAAAGAACTGATAGTCAGTCCAAGGGTATCGCGCAACTCCGGCGCTTGTCAGCATCGGAGTTGCGCGCGCCTTATGTACGCCCGGCCGCAGGACGTATTAACACGGCCGCTTCGGCTGTTTTTTTTGAAGTAAAGCACTAATAGCGCAACATCAAACAGGGGTAAAAAGAGTTGAGGATTCCGATCGCCAGGGAAGGGTATCCCTTCATACTGGTTTCATTATTGCCTAACGCGGTTGTCTGGTTCTTCGGTTTTGAATGGCTGCTCTTCTTTTTCGTGCCTTTGACTATCTTCGTGATAGCGTTTTTCAGGGACCCTGAGCGAGAGGTGCCGGAGGATAAGACCGCGATCGTAAGTCCTGCAGACGGCAGGGTGATAAAGGTCGAAAAGGTCACTGAGCAGAGGATACTCGGAAGGGAATCGCTTCGCATCTGCATATTCATGAACGTCTTTAACGTCCACGTGAACAGGGCGCCTGCCGCTGGCAAGGTCTTGAAGGTCCTTTATAACCCAGGCAAGTTTTTTAACGCCTCCCTGGATAAGGCGTCTTTAATGAACGAGCAGAACGCGGTGGTGCTTGAGGCCAAAAACGGCAAGACGATAGCTTTTAACCAGATAGCGGGCCTCATAGCGAGAAGGATCGTATGCCACGCCAAGCCTGGAATGAAGCTTGAGAAGGGCGAGAGGTTCGGCCTCATAAGGTTCGGCTCGCGCGTCGATGTGTATCTTCCTGCAGAGTGCAGGGCCGCCGTAAAGGTCGGCGACAAGGTCAGCGCAGGCTCATCAATACTGGGGTACTGGAAATGATAGACGACGAAGTCAACGCGGAGAATAACCGGAACAGGTTCAAGAAGGGCGTTTATCTGCTGCCAAACCTCATTACGTCGGCAAGCCTCTTCGGCGGGTTCTATTCGATCATCGCGTCTCTTGACGGCGACTTTGAAAAGGCCGCGATCGCTATTTTCATATCCGCTATCCTCGACGGCCTTGATGGCAGGATCGCGAGGCTTACCGGGTCCACGAGCAAGTTCGGCGTCGAATACGATTCGCTCGCCGATCTCATCGCCTTCGGGCTCGCTCCTGGGGTATTGATATTCACCTGGGGTCTCAGGCCGTTCGGCAGGTACGGGTGGCTTGCGGCCTTTCTCTACGTGGTCTGCGGCGCTCTCAGGCTCGCCCGCTTCAACGTGCAGATAACGACTATCGAGTCGAAGCGTTTTAACGGCCTGCCGATACCGGCGGCGGCAGTGCTTGTAGCTATGACGGTATTGATGTTTTTTCACCTCGGCAGGGGCGAGGAGATGGTAAAGCACATAACAGTGCTGGCGCTCGTCTACTTCCTCGCGTACCTGATGATCAGCAACGTCAAGTATTACAGCTTCAAGGAGCTGCACCCAGGCATCAGGTCGCCGTTCAGGCTGCTTGTCGGGATCATCGTCTTGTTTATAATCGTAGCGGCGCAGCCGACGGTCATGCTCTTTGCCCTGATCCTCGGGTACGTCTTTTCAGGACCTGTAACGACCTACTTCGACAGGAAAAAGAGGCTCGCTATGAGTAATGGAGCCTCTGTCGGCAACGAGAAAAATTAAGCCGGTCAGCCGGTAGTCCGCACTTATGGTTTGATCGTTTTTTAACGCGTGAGGAACAGATCGACATGAATAAAAAAGTTATAGACCCGATGGTCAGGATCTTCGATACTACGCTTCGCGACGGCGAGCAGTCGCCGGGGGCCTCCATGAACGTGGAGGAAAAGCTCCTTGTTGCCAGACAGCTCGCAAAGCTCGGCGTAGACGTGATAGAGGCCGGGTTCGCGTTCAGCTCGCCGGGGGACTTTGAGTCCGTAAGGCGTATCTCCCATGAGATCGAAGGCCCGATAGTATGCAGTCTTGCCCGGGCCAGGCCCGAAGATATAGATGCCGCCTGGGAGGCCCTGAAAGGCGGGCATAAGCCGAGGATCCATACCTTCATCTCGACCTCCGAGATACATCTCAAGCACCAGTTCAAGCTGACGAAGGCTGAGGCGAAAAAGAGGGCAGTAGAGATGGTGGGGCGCGCCAGAGGCTATGTTTCTGACGTCGAGTTCTCTCCGATGGACGCATCGAGGACAGAGCCTGAGTACCTCTATGAGGTGATCGAGGCTGTAATCGCCGCCGGGGCCTCGACGATAAACATACCTGATACCGTGGGCTACGCGCTGCCTGACGGGTTCGGCGCACTCATAAGAGGGATCAAGGAGAACGTAAAAAATATCGAGAAGGCTGTCATCTCGGTCCATTGCCACAACGACTTGGGCCTTGCCGTTGCCAACTCGCTTGCCGCTGTCATAAACGGGGCAAGACAGGTCGAGTGCACGATCAACGGCATCGGCGAGAGAGCGGGTAACGCCTCTCTGGAAGAGATAGTGATGATACTGAAGACACGCAGGGACTCTCTTGGCCTTGACACTGCCATAGTGACCGAGTATCTCTACCCGGCCTCACGCCTTGTCAGCGGGATAACCGGCATTATGATCCAGCCCAACAAGGCGATAGTCGGAGACAACGCATTCGCCCATGAATCAGGGATACATCAGGACGGCCTCCTCAAGGAAAAGTCGACCTACGAGATCATGACCCCTGAATCTATTGGCCTGTCGCGCTCTACTCTTGTTCTTGGGAAGCACTCCGGCAGGCACGCGTTCAAGTCCCGTCTCGCAGAGCTCGGATACGAGCTTGACGGCGAGAGGCTTGATAAGGCGTTCGCAAGGTTCAAGGTCCTTGCCGATAAGAAAAAAGAGGTCTTTGACGAGGATATCGAAGCGCTTGTCCAGGACGAGGTCTTGAGGATCGAGATACCTGACAGGTACAAGCTCATAAGGCTAAGCGTGCAGAGCGGCACTGACACAGTTCCCCTTGCCGAGGTCGAGATGTCCGTAGATGGTAAGGTAGTCAAGGAGAGTGTGGGCGGCGACGGCCCTGTAGACGCGGTCTACAAGGCGATAGCAAGGCTCACCGGCACCAGGAGCAGGCTTCTTAAATACTCCGTAAACGCGATAACCGGCGGCACTGACGCGCAGGGCGAGGTCTCGGTCCGTCTCCAGGAAGACGACCAGCTTGTGCTTGGACAGGGCTCGCATACCGATATTATAGTCGCATCCGCGAAGGCCTACATAAACGCCTTGAACAGGCTCGAATACAAGAAAAAGGAGAGGCGTGAAGCCTTGTCTAACGGAGGGGAACGTGGATTGTAAGCCTGAGGGAGAGTTTTGCCAGTCGTGCGGGATGCCGCTTGAGGCCCCTGCCGATTACGGCACTGAAAAAGACGGTGCGAAGAGCGCCAAGTACTGCCATTACTGCTACAAGGCAGGGGAGTTCATCGAGCCGGATATTACGCTCGAAGGCATGACCGAGAAGGTGATCGGCATAATGAAGCTGATGAACATACCTGAGGGACAGGTAAGGAAGCTCGCCGAACACTTCATCCCGACACTTGAGAGATGGCGCAATTGATCGCATACAAAAAAAGAGAAAGAAGAGGACTGTAGACATGAGGCCGATGACCATCACGGAAAAGATCCTTGCGAAGCACGCCGGGCTTAAGGAGGTCTCACCGGGAGACCTTATAAACGCCAAGGTGGATATCGCGCTTGGCAACGACATCACCGCCCCTATCGCAATAAGCGAGTTCAGGAAGGCGGGCGCGAAAAAAGTCTTCAACAGGAACAAGGTGGTGCTCGTACCCGACCACTTCACACCTAACAAAGACATAAAGTCCGCTGAGCAGTGCAAGATACTAAGAGAGTTCGCCAAAGAGCACAAGCTCACGCACTATTACGACGGCGGAGAAGTGGGCGTAGAGCACGCGCTCCTGCCTGAGAAGGGCATAGTGGTA
Source organism: Deltaproteobacteria bacterium (assembly GCA_038043525.1). GTDB lineage: Bacteria > Desulfobacterota > GWC2-55-46 > GWC2-55-46 > GWC2-55-46 > JBBTBW01. The sequence goes on from JBBTBW010000012.1 coordinate 161,003, forward strand.
CCAGGTGACCTTGTCATCGGCGCTGACTCGCATACCTGCACCTACGGAGCGCTCGGCGCGTTCTCTACAGGCGTAGGTTCTACGGATCTCGCGGCTGTCATGATTACCGGAGAGCTATGGTTTAAAGTGCCTGAGTCGATCAAGTTCCACTTCACCGGTAAGCTCAGGAAGTGGGTGAGCGGCAAGGACCTGATCCTTCGTATAATAGGAGATATCGGGGTCGATGGCGCGCTTTATAACGCGATGGAATTTACCGGAAGGCCGATAGAGACTCTGAGCATGGACAGCCGCATGTCCATGTGCAACATGGCGATAGAGGCCGGGGCGAAGAGCGGCATAATAAACCCTGACGCGATAACAAAGGCTTATGTAGAGAAAAGGGCGGAGAGGCCGTATAAGTTCTACTCAAGCGACGCTGACGCGATCTATAAAGAGGTGCGGGAGTACGATTGTTCAAATATAGAGCCGCAGGTGGCTTGCCCGCATCTTCCGGAGAATACTAAGAACGTCTCTGACGTCAAGAACGTCTCAGTCGATCAGGTTATAATCGGATCTTGCACCAACGGCAGGATAGAAGACCTCGCAGTAGCGGCAAAGATACTGAAGGGCAGGAAGGTCGCAAAGACCGTCAGGCTCATCGTCATACCGGCTACACCTCTCATCTACGCTGAGGCGATGAAGAAAGGGTTCTTCGACATATTCTTAAAAGCTGGCGCCGTCATTAGCCCGCCTACATGCGGACCGTGCCTCGGAGGCCACATGGGCATACTCGCGGCAGGAGAAAGGGCTCTGGCAACGACCAACAGGAACTTCGTAGGAAGGATGGGGGATGTAAAGAGCGAGGTCTACCTCGCCAACCCTGCGGTAGCCGCGGCTACCGCTATCAAGGGGAAGATAGCGCACCCTGACGAGGTCTCGAAGTAGGCTCTGGGGTAGTCGGCGAATGGTCTTTGGTCTCTGTCTGCCGGCCTATTTGATGGCGGTTTTTTTCAAGGGCTCTTTGCGGCCTGGCACCGTCGGCATGATATAAAAAAACAATTCAGAGGTGGCTGATGAAGTATACGGGCAAGGTCTGGAAGTTCGGGGCTGACATAGACACTGACAGGATCATACCGGCAAGGTATCTGAACACATCGGATCCTGCGGAGCTTGCGAAACACTGCATGGAAGACGCTGATCCCGCGTTCGCAACTAAAGTCTCGGCCGGAGACATGATCGTAGCCGAGAAGAACTTCGGATGCGGGTCTTCAAGGGAGCACGCGCCGATCGCGATAAAGGCATCAGGCGTTTCATGCGTCATAGCAAGGTCTTTCGCGCGCATATTCTACAGGAACTCATTTAACATGGGGCTTCCTATTCTCGAATGCGACGAGGTCGTCGATACCGCCGAGCAGGGCGACAAACTCGAAGTCGACATGGACACAGGCGAGATCAAAAACGTCACAAAGGGGCTCAGCTTCAAGGCCCGCCCGATACCGCCTTTCATGCAGGAGCTGATAAACGCAGGCGGTCTTATGGAGTCGATCAAGAAAAAGGTCGCGAAGTAAGGGACTATTGGTTGAGGTTAATCTGTTGCCTGCCGTATCCAGGTTCTCCCGGTCTATCGGCTTAGACTAGGCAGGCGGATACCATCCATGCGTTTATGGTTTCTTATCTCCGCTGCAATGCCGTATTTTTTTAAGGGCGTACTGCCTATCTGTTATGAATATCGGGTTTCAAAAACTATATACTGCAAAGTGAGGGTTTTACGGTGAAAAGGTTCAAAGTAGCGGTCCTGCCGGGAGACGGCATAGGCCCTGAGATAGTAGGAGAGGCGATAAAGGTCCTTAGGCTGATGGGCAAAAGGTTCTCTGTGGAGTTCGACCTTACCGAAGGCCTTGTCGGAGGCGTTTCTATCGATGCTAACGGAGTGCCGCTTACTGATAGCGTATTGAAGCTCGCGCTTGAGAGCGACGCAGTCCTTTTAGGCGCAGTCGGAGGGCCGAAGTGGGAGACACTCGATTATTCTATCAGGCCTGAAAGGGCGCTTCTCGCGCTCAGAAAAGAGCTCGGGCTTTTCGCAAACCTCCGGCCCGCGATGATCTACAAGGACCTCATAGGCGCGTCCACCTTGAAGCCTGAGGTCATCGACGGCGTCGACCTTCTTGTTGTGCGCGAACTTACCGGCGGCCTCTACTTCGGCACGCCCAAGGGCGTAGAGACACTTGCTGATGGGTCTGAAAGGGGCGTCAACACGATGGTCTACACTACCTCTGAGATAGAGAGGATCGCTCGCGTAGGCTTCGAGGTAGCTATGAAGAGGCGCAAAAAGCTCTGCAGCGTTGACAAGGCAAATGTCCTTGAGACGACGGAGCTATGGAGGAGGGTAGTCATAAAGGTCGGGAAGGAATACCCCGAGGTCGAGCTATCCCACATGTACGTTGACAACTGCGCCATGCAGCTTATAAGGAATCCGAGGCAGTTCGACGTCATAATCACCGAGAACACCTTCGGGGATATACTCTCTGACGAAGCCTCCATGCTCACAGGCTCGATTGGAATGCTCCCTTCAGCGAGCATAGGCGCTACGAAGAACAGGGCGATGTACGAGCCTATACACGGCAGCGCCCCTGATATCGCCGGAAAGGGCATCTCTAACCCGATAGCCACTATCTTATCAGTTGCTATGATGCTCAAGTATTCATTTGAGATGGAAGAGGCCTCGAACCTCATCGAGAAGGCCGTTGAAGCTGTCCTTGCCAAAGGTTTAAGGACAGCCGATATATTCCAGGATGGCATGAAAAAGACGAGCTGCGTCGAGATGGGCACAGCGATAATGGACGAGCTTAAAGGCTGAGATCGAGGGTCCCGACCGCTTGGGACTGCCTGCGCGTACCACTCAAGTCATATTAAGTTCTGTCAGTCGATCTAAAGATACTGCATAGCGCAGGTTATCCGGCCTTTCAGTGTTTGGCCCCGCAAAGGGTTGCGGGGCCTTTTTTTATATCCGCTACCCGGATAAGATGTTATAAATCGCCTTGCAGCAGGCATGGGGACCTTCGATGTCATTTCTCAAGACGCTCAGTAAGACGCAGTTTGACGCGGCCACTCATACCGAAGGCCCTGTGCTTATCGTAGCCGGCGCAGGGAGCGGCAAGACAAGGGTCCTGACTTCGAGGATAGCCCATCTGATAATCAATAAGAAGGTCGACCCGGCGAACATACTCGCAGTCACGTTCACGAACAAGGCCGCCCATGAGATAAAGGAGAGGCTTGAAAAACTTGTAGGCGCTGACGCTGAGAAGGTGATTGCAGGGACATTCCATACGGTAGGGCTTAGGATGCTCCAGGAAGAGCACGTCCGCTCCGGCAGAAAGGGGGCGCTTACCATCTATGATGAAGACGATCAGCACCTGCTCGTAAAGTTCGTCATGTCTGAGCTTGGTATAGAAGAAAAGGAGATACCGTCGAAGTCCGTTGTCTGGGAGATCAACCTCGCCAAGAACGACAACATCACTCCGTATAAGTACCTCTCGGTCAAGGGCGACGCTTTTTCAGCGATTGTCGCGAGGATCTACGGCGCTTATCAGAAGAAGCTCGAGACAATGGGCGCAGTGGACTTCGGCGACCTGATATGCAGGCCGATGACGCTTCTGGCAACAGACCCTGACGCCCTTGCGAGGTATTCAGGCAGGTTCAGGTACGTTCTTGTCGACGAGTTCCAGGACACGAACAAATCTCAGTACGAGCTTACCAAGCTCCTCGCCTCAACTCATAAGAACCTCTGCGCGGTCGGAGACCCTGATCAATCGATTTACGGCTGGAGGGGGGCGTCCATCGAAAATATTCTTAAATTCAGAGAAGACTACGCAGGCACAAAATACGTTAAGCTTGAACAGAACTACAGATCAACGAGGAACATCCTCGGAGCTGCCAACTCGGTCATAGTCAAGAACGAGAAGCGCCTTGAAAAGACGCTCTGGACCGGCAACCCTGACGGAGAGAAGGTATCGTATGAAGAGTGCCTCAACGAGTATCAGGAGGCGCGGTTCGTAACGACTACCATCAAGAAACTTATCTCTATCGACCCGCTGATAAAATTCAAGGACTTCACGATACTATGCAGGACGAACACGCAATCGAGGCCGTTTGAAGAGTTGTTTTTCGAAGAGAGCATCCCTTACAAGGTACTGGGCGGTTTTAAATTCTTCGACAGGCGCGAGATAAAGGACGCTCTTGCGTACTTGAAGGCCCTTGCCAATCCTGACGACTCGCTTAACTTCCTGAGGATCGTCAACGTCCCGCCGCGAGGTATCGGAAAGGCGGCGCTGGAGAAGGTCCATTCGATAGCCAACGTCCACGGGCTGACGCTATACGAGGCGTTCAGAAAGGCCGCCGCTGACAAGGCTTTCTCCAAAGGCGGGGTGATCGATTTCATAGAGTCTTTCGAGAGGCTGAGACACGGCTCGTCAGGCATGGGTCTTCATGAGATAGCATCGAGCGCGCTTTATGCCTCAGGCTACATGGCATTCTGGGAGGCGAAGAAGACCGAAGACGCCGAGGAGAGACTTAAAAATCTCGAAGGCCTCATCTCAGCGATAAAGAACTTCGAGACCTCGCGGCCAAAGGCGAGCCTTGCCGATTATCTGAACCTTGTCGCTTTGATGTCGGACGCTGATAACTACGATGAGAAGAACAACCGCGTCACGATCATGACTATACACTCGGCCAAGGGGCTTGAGTTTCCGTTCGTCTTTCTTGTAGGGATGGAGGAGGGGCTCTTTCCTCATAAGCGGTCTGTCGACGAGGGGACCATTGAGGAGGAAAGAAGGCTCTGCTACGTCGGGATGACAAGGGCGAAGAGACTGCTCTTTCTTCTATCCGCCAAAAACAGGAGCGCCGGGAAGGAGACCAGTCTCCAGATCAGGTCGAGGTTCATCGACGAGATCGCCCCTGATTTTTTGAAGAAAAAAGAGCTATGCCCCAAAGGCACGGCCCAGGAGCATATACAGGCTATAAAAAAGCTCTTTGCCGCCACACTTCCCGAATGATCTGTTGCCTTGCTCCGGCTTTGTCCGGGTTTTTTTACGCAGATTGACAATCCGGTTTTTTGCGGGTTAAATATTGCATGATCTTTCGGAGGCGCGTATGAATGATGACTACAGAAAATCAGATGAATATTGGAAGGCGGTCCTATCCGACGAGGAGTTTCGCGTAACGCGCAAGAAAGCGACTGAGAGGCCTTTTTCAGGCAGATACGTTGGGACGAAGACCGAAGGCGTATATCTGTGCGTATGCTGCGCTCAAGAGCTGTTCAGCTCCAAAGCGAAGTATGATTCAGGGTCTGGATGGCCGAGTTTTTATGAAGCTGCTGACGCTGATTCGATAAAGACGGCTGAGGATAAGAGCCTGCCAATGGTCCGCACAGAGGTGTTATGTTCGAGGTGCGGCTCTCACCTGGGCCATCTGTTCGACGACGGCCCGGCCCCTACAGGCAAGAGGTTTTGCATCAATTCGGCCTCTCTGAGGTTTGAAGAAAAGAAGTGAGCGCGCGCTCAGTGCCGCCTTGATCATCAGATCTGACGGGGCGGTTATCATCAGGCGGTCATGTCTGAAGGGCTGAACCTGACCGGGTGGCAATATAAATCTGTTATGGCATTTGCGTGAGTTGCGACCTGAGTCTCACCCCAGCCATTTTTCTATGATCATTATCGCCCCGCGCTTATCAAGCGGCTCGTTGTTATTTCCGCACTTCGGGTCTTGAGTGCATGACGGGCAAGCGACTTCGCAGGCGCATTGCTCCATGAGCCTGAGTGTCGCGTCCAACCATTCCTTTATGCAGCCGAAGCCCCGTTTTGCAAGCCCCACGCCGCCTTCGTGCCCGTCGTAGATGAAGATGGCAGGCCCTTCAAGCTCAGGGTTGAACTGATAGCTGACCCCTCCGAGGTCCATCCTGTCGCACATCGCGAAGAGCGGGAGGGCCGCTATCATCGAGTGCTCCAGGGCGTGGAGTGAACCGGCGGCGCTGAAGCCTTTTCCCTTGATATCACCAAGGAGACCTTCATCCACTTTCATCCAGATCCCTGTTGTGGTGAATATTGAAGGAGGGAGATCCAGCGTGAACTCTCCGAGGTTCCTCTCTGTTCGCAACTCTTTTTTCCGGTACCCGATTATCCGTTCAGTGACCTTGATCCTGCCGAAATGGATCTCGGTGCCGGCGATCTCGATCGACGCCTCGTTAGAGACGATCTCGGTCGCCTCATCCGTTATCGCCCTAGTATAGTAATTAATATCATCTGCGGCTCTGCACCATACCTTCTTCTCGGCCATGTCGAGCTTCGTAACTCTGTACTGCATCCCTTTGTGCAGATAGACAGCCCCAGGATGGAGCTCTAAAAAGACCCTTCCTCCGCTCGATTCACCGAGCGCCTTGCCGTCGTCCTTGACGATGGTATATGGCGTACCGGCCTCTCTTATCGATACGTCAAGGTGCGGAAACTTGACCCTCGGATACCAGATGCCGCCTTTTACCCAGTGCCTAAGCCTGCCTTCGCGCTCAAGCTCGCTTAAGACCGATCTATACCGCGCTGTATCATAAATAGCATCCGATGGCTTGAGGTTGACCTCAGCGGCGGCGCACAGGAGGTGCTTTTTAAGTATCACCTCGTTTTCATGGTCGAGGACGGCCGCCTCAGCGCCCCTCCTGAAAAAGTCTGAAGGGTTTCTCATGAAGTATTGATCAAGCGCGTCAGGCATTGCTACAAGAATGATAAGCGAATCCCTGCCGCTCCTGCCTGCCCGACCGCTCCTTTGCCATGTAGACGAGATGGTGCCCGGATACCCTACGAGTATGCAGACGTCCAGCCCGCCTATGTCTACCCCGAGTTCAAGGGCGCTCGTAGTTATTACCCCTCGCATCTGGCCGCTAAAGAGCCGCTTTTCGATCTCACGCCGTTCTTCAGGGAGAAACCCGGCCCTGTAGGAGCTGATCAGTGGGCCTATATCTTTTGCGCCTTCTTTCACCCAGGCGTGCATCAGCTCGGTTATCTTTCGCGCCTTTGTAAAGGCGATGGTCTTAAGTCCTGCTTTAACCGCAGATATGAAAAGTCTTGTCGCGATGGTGTAGGCTGAGACCTCAGGCAGGGGGTTTATGAACATGACGTCTCTTTTGCCCCTTGGCGCACCGCTCGAATCTACAAGCTCGAAGTCCAGCCCTGTGAGCATGGAGGCAAGCTCGGTTGGATTTGCGATAGTCGCTGAACAGGCTATGAATACAGGCTCAGCCCCATAGTGGTTTGCGATCCGCCTGAGCCTTCTCAGTACGTGGGCTACATGAGAGCCGAAGACGCCTCTGTAGGTGTGGACCTCGTCTATGATGACGTACTTCAGACCCTTGAAGAAAGCCTCCCACTTCGGGTGAAAGGCGTTTATCGCAAGGTGGAGCATGTCAGGGTTTGTAAGGACTACCGGAGGAGGGGTATCCCTTATTTTTTTTCGCCTGTAAGCGGTAGTATCTCCGTCGTATATCTCGCAGGCGCGCAGAGGCTGTGACCTGGACTTCGGTCGCTGTGCTTTTGTCGTATCGGTATGAAGGACATTTTCAGCAAGATCGTTGAACGCTTTCAACTGGTCCTGCTCAAGGCCTTTGAGCGGAAAGAGATAGAGCGCGTGAGCGCCCGGGTCTTCCAGTATGGATTCGACCACCGGAATATTATAGATGAGCGACTTGCCGCTTGCAGTAGGCGTCATGATGACGGTGTTGAGCCCCTGTCTTATGAGGTCTATGCCGCGGGCCTGATGTGAGTAGAGCCTCTCGATCGACATTGCATCAAGGGCTTTTCTGACCTCGACGGAAAGAGGAGTCGAGGTCTCTCCATACGATGCGGCTTGTCCAGGCAGTCCCTCATGGTGGACGAGTTCCTGCAGGTCGCGCCTTTTTTTTATCTCTTCAGTAAACGGACCGAGTTCCATCTTTTAATATTAACATTTTCGGGTATAAGGCGGATGGAAAAAATAGGAGCGATCTGTTTTTCAGAAGAAGAAGGTTTGATGGCGTCAAGTGCCTGTATGTTGCATATTGGCGCATAAAACGCAGCTTTTGAGCGCTTTGAGGCATAATCAGGCGTTTTCAGGGCTTATAAGCTCTGTGCGAGCCCAATTCGTTTGACAAGAGTTCTTATTCGGATTAAGATTAGTGTGAACTGTCGTTGTGAAAACACGGCGTTAGCGTATATAAAGCACGGATAATGACCGGCTGGCGCAGTACCCTGGCAGGCGTAATAGTTCTCTTTTTTAGCATTTAAGCCCTTGCAAGACAGCTATTGAGATGTTTTTAAAAGGATGGAAGTAATGCAAAAGTTAAGGTGTCACAGTTGCGGCAGGGAGCTTTCAAAGGGGACCTTGAAATATATATTAGAGGTGAGGAGCTTTGCCGATTTTGACGGTTACCTTGAGGAGTTTGAAGGCGATCTAGAAGAGGGTATAAACGACATCCTGGACGCGATGGAAGGCGTAGACCCCAAGCTTCTTGAAGAAGACGTCACAAAGGAGCAGATATTCATACTCTGCAAACCGTGCCGCGATAAGTTCTCAAGCGATCCGTTCCAGTCCGGAAAGATCAATCATGAAGGCGAGGAAGTAAAAGGCACCATCCATTGAGTTTCCAAACGCCGACGCGGCACCGCTCCATGGACGTTGGAGGCGTGCTATGTAATGAAATGCACCTTACTGTGAAGGGGCCGGTCATTTAGAGTCCTGTTCTTCATGGTTCTTTGTCTGCTCACTCCCAATAAACCCGCGTCTCCCAAACTATGCGCTATGCCGTCATATCCGATATACACTCGAACCTCGAGGCGCTCACTGCCTTTCTCGTCGAGAAAGACATCCTTGGCATAGACACAGTCGTATGTCTCGGCGATATCGTCGGATATAACGCTAATCCCAATGAGTGTATAGACCTCGTAAGAAAATGCGGGTTTATATGCCTGATGGGCAACCACGACTCAAGGGGTGCAGGGCTCGCCGAACCGACTGAATTCAATTATAATGCCTCGATGGCTATCCGTTGGACAAGAAAGGTATTAACGGCTGAGAATGTCGATTTTCTAGCCTCGTTGCCTCCGGTTATTTCGGTTGAGAAACGTTTTCTTGCATTTCATGGCTGGCTGAGCGATACAGACCGCTATATAATGTCCCCAGTTGACGCCGAGAAGAATTTCAGCCTGATGGCCGATGCCGGAGGGGAGAGGATAGGCTTTTTCGGCCACACGCACATCCCTGCCGTCTATTTCAAAAAGGGTGACAGGGTTGACAGGATATCACCTGAAGATGACGTAAGGCTTGAAAAGGACGCATCATACCTTATAAACCCGGGGTCCATCGGTCAACCGAGAGACCGCGATCCAAGGGCGTCTTTTGCGGTTTTCGATACTAAAAAGAGGCTCGTGTCATTTCACAGGGTAGGGTACGACATACAGGCCACAGCGGATAAGATTTCCGCGGCAGGGCTGCCTGAAAGGCTTGGCGAGAGGCTCAAACTCGGCTGGTAGAAGTATGGTCTGGTTGATGAGTACCGCTTACTGCTGACCAGGACAACCTGCGTTTTTTGGGTATGGCTTAAACGGCTCTTATGAAAAACATCTGCCTGATTTCAGCTTTGCACTTTCCGTGCGCCTTTTGGGTATGGCTCCTTTCGCTGTCTGGCCGACTTGCAGTAAATACAGATGCCTGCTCGTCGGCCATCCTTCATGCTCATCCCGCCATGACCCGGTTGTTTTAAGGCAAGGGCAGATTCAAAGGCAAAGGAATTTTTTTCGCTCCTCCCCTTTGTTCAAGGGGAGGCTGGGTAGGGTGGTTTTGAAAGGTCAAAGAGCGCTGATCTTCCCCCGATTTAGTGGACACACGATTAAGCTACTTTAGCTTAACCGCCGATGAGGCTCATCGTCCGACTGCATCTTTTGAAGATGTTCTCGTTTATGTGGTGGCGTTCAGGCTTTTCTTTGCATGCCTTAAAGAGTAGCGATTCTATGACCGAATCATCGGCCCCTTCTCTTAGGGCGGTCCTGAGATCAATCTCAGCATCTGAAAAGAGACAGGCGCGCAACTTGCCGTCGGCTGTGAGCCTCAGCCTGTTGCACGAGTTGCAAAAGTGCTCTGAGACAGGGCTGATGAATCCTACCTCGCCCGGCGCGTCTTTGAACCTGAACCTCTTTGCAGGGCCTCGGCCGCCGGATGGCACGTCGACAGGCTCAAGCGGGCCGAGGGCGGCCTCTACCAACTCTTTCATCTCTTTTGCGCTGATGCATTTATCCTTCTGCCACCCTTCCTGCGTATCGAAAGGCATATACTCGATGTAGCGGACATGATAAGGCTTGACCTTCGAGAGGGCGGCGAATTCGACGATCTCGTCCTCGTTAAAGCCTTTTATGACTACCATGTTTAGCTTGACCGGATCGAGCCCGACCCTTACCGCCTCGTCAAGGCCGTCTAAGACCTGCTGAAGGTTATCCCCGCGTGTGATCTTTAAAAACCTGTCGCTCTTAAGTGAGTCAAGGCTTACGTTGACCCTTTTAAGGCCCGCTTCTTTAAGCCTTGCGGCGTAGTCCTTAAGGAGGACTCCGTTTGTGGTAATGGACAAGTCCTCAAGCCCGGGTATGGAGGCGAGGGTCCCGATAAACTCAACGATGCCTTTTCTCACAAGCGGTTCGCCGCCTGTGACGCGGATGCTTGTAACACCGTGTGCGACTGCTATGCGGGCAATGCGTAGAAATTCTTCGTATCTAAGTATGTTGGCTGATTCGCACAGTTCTATGCCTTCGGCTGGCATGCAGTAGACGCACCTTAAGTTACACCTGTCTGTAACAGACATCCTCAGGTAGCTGATCTTTCTTGAATATCCGTCTATCAGTTTTTCCATAATGTTTTTTCCGTAAGGCAACGCTGCTTCTTATATAATTATATCATTAAAGGCGCATCTGTTGAAGTTTCAATCTAAAGGCTGTGAACTGCTAGGTTAATCTATGGGGGTCTCAGGGTCCACCCTCTTTTGTCTCTGACCCTTTGAATCACTGTCTATCATCAGGAAATCGCTTGAATGCGTCTTTGAGGCGCCTGACGAATATTCTTTAGGGGCTGTGCCTTCTTTAAATACCTCGAATATAGCGTCTTGCGTAGCGCTCGTAGCAAGAAGCCCTGTCTCCGGGTCGATCTTCGTAAACTCAAGGCCCTCTGGGACAGTAAAGCTCCTGACAGCCATCCTTGCTGTAGCGCCCTGCATAAACCTCAACCAGATGGGGAGAGCGGCTGTCGAGCCTGTCTCCCCATGACCGAGCGGTTTTTCACTGTCATAGCCTACCCATGAGCCTGCCACGAGCCCCGGCACATAACCCATGAACCATGCGTCGTTCAGGTTATTGGTCGTCCCTGTCTTGCCTGCCGCCGGTCTGCCAAGGGCTCTGGCGCGGGAGCCCGTGCCGCCTTCAATGACGCTCTGCATAAGGCTTGTCATGAGATACGCTGTCTGAGGCGTTACTGCGGCGGTCGATGAACTCTGGTTTTCTTCCAGGACCTTGCCGGAGCTGTCAGTGACCCTTGTGAGGTATATCTGAGTCGGCCTTGAACCCATATTGGCAAGGGTGGCAAAGGCCGTTGTCATCTCAGAGAGAGTAACCGCGGAAGACCCTAGCGCCAGAGAGAGGTCCCTTGCAAGCGGAGAGGTGATCCCGAGGGCGTTTGCGTATGTGAGGGCGTAGTCGATGCCTATGTCCTTTAAAATCTTGATCGTGATGATGTTCCTTGACTTGGCAAGCGCCTCTCTTACTGTGGTCGGGCCGTAGAACTGCTCGTCGTAGTTGCGCGGCCTCCATGCCTCGTCTTTGATCGCCTCATCAAACACTATAGGCGAATCTATCACAATGGTAGCCGGCGTGTATCCCCTGTCTATGGCGGCCGTGTAGACTATCGGTTTGAAAGAAGACCCTGGCTGTCTCTTCGCCTGAGTCGCCCTGTTGAACTGGGTCTTTGAAAAATCAGCGCCGCCTACCATCGCGCGCACCATGCCTGTCTCCGGCTCCATCGCCATCAAGGAAGCCTGGGCCTGAGGCTCCTGTTCAAGCCTCAGGGGGATGACGGAGTTTTTGCCGGCAGGAAGTGATTTGACCTGAACCTCGATCACGTCGCCCTTGTGGAAGAGCGTTTTAAGCTCTGCCTGTCTGCCGCCGTCCGCCTCACCTGAAGTGTTGTAGAGCCCGGCCCATTCCATGTCAGCGGTCGCGATCGAGCCTGTGCGGCCTCCAAGATCGACTCTGAGCGCCATGTCACGCGTGTTCACGTGCGTGATAAGGGCTTCGTATATCTCACCGGCTTCAATCGGGTCGTAGACAAACCGTCTGGCCGCCTCTGTCGTGAACGCCTCTGCCTCTTCATCCGTCTTCAGTACTCTTTTGGGGCCTCTGTAGCCGCGTCTTTTGTCGTGTTCCCTAAGTCCCTCTCTGACGGCGATGTTGGCGGCCTTTTGCATATCCACATCGAGAGTTGTGTATACCTTCATCCCTTTTTTATAGAGGAGTTCTTCTCCGAAGGCCTCTTCAAGATGCCTTCTCACATGCTCGGTGAAGTACGGCCCGACCCAGAGGCTTTCAGCCCGCCTCGGCTTGAAATTGAGTTTTTTTCTGATGGCCTTCTGGCCGTCTTCAGGGCTGATAAGCTGTTCTTCTACCATCCTGCTCAAGACGAATTCCTGCCGTTGTTTGGCCGCCTCGAAGTTGGTGTAAGGGGAGTACTTGTTAGGGGCCTTGGGCAGACCTGCGAGGAACGCCGCCTCAGCCAGATCAATATCCTGTACGTTTTTCCCGAAGTAAGACTCTGAGGCGGTCTGGACGCCATAAGCGCCGTTGCCGAAGTATATCTGGTTGAGGTAGAGATGGAGTATCTCGTCTTTTTTAAGGTGCTTTTCTATCCTGTAGGCCATGATGGCCTCTTTGACCTTTCTGGAGAGCTTTCTCTCAGGCGTGAGGAAGAAGGTCTTTGCAAGCTGCTGGGTTATGGTGGAGCCGCCCTGGACAAAACGCCCGGCCAGGAGGTTTTTCCCCATAGCCCTCAGTATCCCTGAGTAGCTTATACCCTTGTGCTCGTAGAACTTCGAGTCTTCTGCCGCCAAAAAGGCGTTTATCAGGTGTTTAGGGACCCTTTCGAACGGCACGACGACCCTTTTTTCAAGGCAGAACTCGCCTATTACCCTGCCGTCTCTGGCGTACACGGTCGTGACGAGGTTCGGCTGGTAGTCATCGAGGGTCACAAGAGAGGGCAGGCCGGCTATGATGTAGGTGTAGCCGCCGAGCAGCAAGACTATCAGTATGGAGATGATTATGATGGGCTTTTTCAAGAGATGCATAGCCTTATAATATATCAGATAGGCACCGGTAAATCAAGGCTTGCAAAGACCGTGGCAATAGCGGCTTTTTTAAAGGAAAATCCGCTTGTTTGGAGGCATCAGCGTGGCAAACCAGTTGAAAAAGCGGGGTGTTTGCGATAGATTGAAGGGTATGGTCAGATTAGAGGAAATACTTGAGAAGGTCGCGTCTTACAATCCGGACGCAGACCTTGAAATAATCAAGAAGGCTTATGTCTTCTCCGGCGTCGTCCATCAGGGGCAGACCAGGCAGTCAGGGGAGCCGTACCTGAGCCATCCTTTGGAGGTCGCCTACATACTGGCCGAGCTTAAGATGGATGCGCCTTCCGTCGCTACCGGGCTTCTGCACGACACCGTTGAGGATACCCACACAACGATAGAGAAGATCGAAGAGGTCTTCGGTCGCCAGATCGCAGAGCTGGTAGACGGGCTTACGAAACTTAGCCGTATGACCTTCGATAAGAAGAAGGACCGGGAGGCTGAGAACTTCCGCAAGATGATACTTGCGATGGGCCGAGACATCCGCATCATCATCATCAAGCTCGCCGACAGGCTCCATAACATGAGGACCCTTGACGCGCTTGATCCAGTAAAGCAGAAGAAGATCGCCAGCGAAACTATCGACATATACGCGCCGCTGGCAAACAGGGTAGGTATCGGGTGGATGAAGGGCGAGCTTGAAGACCTCGCCTTCATGTACATTGACCCTGACAAGTACGCGCTCTTAAATGAGAGGGTGAACAAGGAAAAAGAGGTCAAGGTAGGCTTCAGCGAGCAGGTGATCGAGATGATCAACGCGAACCTCGCTGAGCATGGCATAGAGGGGCAGGTCTACGGCAGGACAAAACAGCTCTACAGCATCTACAAGAAGATGCAGGAGCAGGACGCCGACTTCGATAACATATACGACATAATCGGGTTCAGGGTCATAGTAAAGACCATCAAGGATTGCTACAGCGTGCTCGGCATGGTCCATTCTCTCTGGAAGCCGGTACCGGGCAGGTTCAAGGATTATATCGCGCTTCCCAAGGCGAACATGTACCAGTCGCTCCATACGACAGTCGTCGGGCCTTACGGCGTTTCCATGGAGGTCCAGATAAGGACCGAGGAGATGCACAGGGTCGCCGAGTACGGGATAGCCGCGCACTGGAAGTATAAGGAAGGCAAGGTATTCAACGGCAAGGATGACAAGAGCTTCGCGTGGCTCCGTCAGCTCCTTGAGCTGCAGAGCGATCTGAAGGATTCAGAGGAGTTCATGGAGTCTCTGAAGGTCGACCTCTTTCCAGAGGAGGTCTTTGTCTTCACCCCAAAGGGCGAGATAAAGGGCTTCCCTGTGGGCGCGACTCCTGTCGACTTCGCCTACGCTATCCATACGGATGTAGGCAACAGGTGCTCAGGGGCGCGGGTGAACGGCAAGATGGTGCCGCTCAAATACAAGCTCAGGAACGGCGATAAGGTCGAGATAATAACCGCGGCCTCGCATCATCCGTCAAAAGACTCTCTCAAGTTCGTGGTCAGCTCAAGGGCAAAGGCGCGCATAAGGCAATGGATCAAGACCGAGGAGAGGGATAAGTCGATCGACCTCGGCAGACAGGTCCTTGAAAAAGAGTTCGCAAAGCACGGCGTAGAATACGGCAAGCTCGTTAAATCCGGCGAGGTCGAAAGGGTCGGCAAAGAGGCCTTTGGTGTCGGCAGCCTCGATAGCCTTCTTGCCTCTATCGGCTACGGGAAGATATCGGTACTCCAGGTCCTTGGAAAGTTCCTCCCGCCTGAGAAGTTAGAGCCGAAGAAGGTCTCGACCTTCAGGAGGATGCTCGACAGGTTCAAGGGCGGGGCGAAGTCAGGCAAGGGCGCTGTCATCGTCCGCGGTGAAGAAGACATCATGGTCAAGTTCGCCCGCTGCTGTAATCCTCTTCCGGGTGATGAGATAGAGGGCTACATAACGCAGGGACAAGGTGTTGCCGTACATGCCGCTGGATGCTCGAACCTTCTTCACATAGATAAGGAGCGAAAGATAGCGGTTGCCTGGGATAACAAGGTCAAGACGACACGGCCTGCGAGGCTAAAGGTTATATGCAGGAACGAAAAGGGGCTCCTCGCGGAGATGACAAACTCTATTAAATCCGCTGATGCCAATATATCGAGCGCGAATATCAAGACGACGCAGGATAATAAGACCGCTGTATGCACCTTCGAGGTGGAGGTGAGTGATTTAGAACATCTCAAAAAGATCATACAGTCGATACAGAAGATAAAGAAGGTGCTAAGGGTCGAAAGGCTAAAGGGCACTACCAAAGAGATGGAGCAGGGGAGACCTGAATTCAGGGAACAGGAACGCTAAGGAGGTTTTATGGTCAAGGAAGAGCTCCGCACAGGAAGTGCCCCTCAGGCTATCGGGCCGTATTCGCAGGGCGTAAGAATAGGAAGGTTTTTTTTCATCTCAGGACAGATACCGATCGAACCTGCTACAGGTCAGGTCATAGAAGGCGATATCTCGGCGCAGACGAGACAGGTCCTTAAAAACATACAGGCCGTGCTGGAAGCAGGCGGCGCGAGCCTCAAAGACTGCGTAAAGACAACGGTGTATATGACGGACCTGATGCAGTTTGCCGAGATGAACGCTGTTTACGGAGAGTTTTTCAAGGAGCCGTACCCGGCTCGCGCTACTGTCGAGGTAAGCGCGCTGCCGAAAGGGGTCGGAGTCGAGATAGACGCGGTAGCGGTCGTAGGAGACGACGCCTGACGGATGAGGCTTAAGTCGGGGCAAAGTGACGTGCGCTTTTGGGTATTTCTCCTCCCTTTTGTTCAAGGGGAAGCTGGGTAAGGTCAGCAGTATGCGGTTTCATTGCTCACTGCCGTGCGCTTTTTGGGTTCATTTTAAACGGCAGGACAATACAACACCCCTTTACAAAAAATATCCGTCTGACTCCAGCTTTGCACTTCCGTGCGCTTTGGGGTATGGCTCGCATCGGTTCGGAAAAAATATCTGTCTGGTTTTAGCTTTGCACTTTCCGTGCGCCTTTTTGGGTATGGAACGAACGGCTCGCATAAAAAACATCTATCTGATTTCAGTTTTGCACTTCGGTGCTCCTTTTGGGTATGGAACGAACGGCTCGCATAAAAAACATCTATCTGATTTCAGCTTTGCACTTCGGTGCTCCTTTTGGGTATGGCTCCTTTCGCTGTCGGCCGTTTTGCAGTAAATACTGATGCCTGCTCAACGGCTCTCCTTTAGGCTCATTCCACCATACCCGGGTT
>JBBTBW010000013.1:0-64377 GCA_038043525.1 Deltaproteobacteria bacterium
AAACCCAAGGCCGACGATACTGTTTTTATAGAGGATAGCGCAAGGGTCATAGGCGACGTGACTATAGGCGAGTATTCGAGCGTCTGGTTCAACGCGGTCATAAGGGGCGACGTCCATTACATAATGATAGGGTCCAGGACAAATGTACAGGACAACTGCACGCTTCACGTCTCAAACGGCACGTTTCCGCTTGTCATAGGAAATGACGTCACTATAGGCCATAACGTTGTCCTGCACGGTTGTACTATAGGCGACAGATGCCTTATCGGCATGGGCTCGATCATACTGGATAACGCCGAGGTCGGCGAGGACTCCATCATCGGGGCCGGAGCCCTTGTCACCGAGGGGATGAAGGTCCCTCCGGGCAGTCTCGTAGTCGGGCTTCCCGGGAAGGTCATAAGGCAGGTGCGGCCGGATGAGAAGGAGCGCATACTTAAATCCGCCAGGAATTATATAGAATACGCGAGCGATTACACCTCAAACAGATAGTCCCACTACAGGGAAAGACTAAACAGGGCTGGCCCGCTGAATGTTTGAAAACCTTACCTTGATCGGCCTTATCCAGAAGGGCGGCGTTACGGTGCTTCTCCTTGCCGCCCTCTCCGTCACCTCCTTTGCCATAATCTTTGAGCGCGCCTTTGCCTTTCGCAGGTTCGCGCGCGAGGTAATGAAGTTTTCAAATGAACTCGCCTCAAGTATAAAGGGCGGCCGTTTAAGTGAAGGTGCCGGGCTTTGCGCCGGGTCTGTCTCTCCGTTGGCCTCTGTCTTTATGGCAGGGTATTCAAAGAAGGGCGGCGCTAAAGAGGATATCTCAGGCGCAATGGAGCTTGCCGCAAGGGTCGAGGTGGCAAGCCTTGAGAGGTTCTTGGGCGTACTCGGCACAATAGGTTCGACAGCGCCTTTTATCGGCCTCTTCGGCACGGTACTCGGCATAATAAGGGCTTTTAGCGACTTATCTGTTGCCAGTGGGGCAAGTCCGGCGGCAGTAGCTGATGGCATAGCAGAGGCGCTTGTGGCGACAGCCGCAGGGCTTTTTGTGGCTGTCCCGGCGGTCGTAGCGTACAACTATTTCGTGAGGGCGGCTTCAAGGCACTCTTTGACTATAGAAGAAAAGGCGACACCGCTCATAGACGTCTTTGCAAGGGGTAAGGCCGATGGGCTGGAAGTTAAGCAGTAACCACGACGGCAGAATAATGTCTGAGATAAACATCACGCCTCTTACAGACGTGATGATGGTGCTTCTCGTCATATTCATGGTCACTACCCCGCTTCTTATGACCGACGCTTTTAAAGTCAAGCTTCCTAAGGCGGTTGCCGCCGCCTCTGATACGTCTACAGGCCAGGTAGTAGCAGTATCTGCTGACGGCAGCGTAAGCCTTAACGGAGAGTCGATCGCTTTTGACGCGCTTTCCGAGAGGCTCAAAGTCGCTATTGATAAAAGCACCGATAAGACCGTCATAGTAAAGGCAGACGGTTCGGCAAGGCATTCGATGGTGGTAGCTGTCCTTGATGCCTCGCGCCAAGCCGGGGCTGTAAGACTTTCAATAGCGACCGAGCGGGTTCAAAAGTGAGATACGCTTCGATCGACATAGGCACTAACACGTTAAGGCTTCTGGTCGCAGAATCTGACGGCAAGCGGCTCTCCCCCATAGTCTATAAGCGGACGATTACGCGCCTCGGCGGCGGTTATACAGAATCCTCAGGAATAGACGCGGCATCTGCTGAAAGGACGCTCGCGGCCCTAGAGGCGTTCAAGTCAATAATAGATGAGAGCGGTGTTAGCGCGACACTTGCTTTTGCGACAAGCGTTGTAAGGCGCGCCGTTAATAGAGATTGGTTCAAAGACGAGGTCTTTAGAAGGACAGGGATCGAGGTTACCGTCATATCAGGCGACGAGGAGGCAAGGCTATCACTGCTCGGCGTGCTCTCAGTCATAGATGACCCGGGCAAGAGGTCGTTTGTGATGGATATCGGCGGCGGCTCAACTGAGTTCATATCCAGCACAGTTGACGGCATCGAAGGCGCCTGGTCGATGGAGATGGGTGTCGTCCATCTTACGGAGAAGTTCCTTCTAAACGACCCGCCTTCAAAAGACGACCTTGCCTCGATTGAAACTGAAGTGATGACTGTGCTTCGCGACCTCAAAGGCCGCATGGTAAGGGACGGGGTCGTCCCTGCTCACTACTCAGGCGCAAAGGGCGCGCTTCTTATAGGCACGGCAGGCACGATAACTACCCTTGCCTCGATAGACCAGGATCTTGCCGCCTATGACAAGGCACGGATAAATAATTATTCGCTCGGCAGGGGCGCAGTTGAAAGGATATACGGACGCCTGATCGGGATGACGCTCAGGCAGAAAGAGGAGTTTCTGAGCCTTGAGCGCGGGAGAGAAGACCTTATAATCCCCGGGACGCTGATTACCCTTCTGGTGATGGAGTTTTTCGGTTTTGACGATATAAAAGTGAGCGACGCGGGGCTCCTCGAAGGTATTATACTCGGAAGGGGCCGGACGCAAAGCACAACAGGCGTAAAATAATGCGGGAGGCTTAACATACATGGATATCACGAAGGTAAGGACAGGTTTGACGTTTGACGATGTGCTTCTGGAACCCGGTTTTTCAAGGGTGCTTCCGAGGGATGTCGACACATCAACGAGGCTCACGAACAAGATAAGGCTCAATATCCCTCTGATGAGCGCGGCCATGGATACTGTAACAGAGTGGAGGCTTGCGATAGCTATAGCGCAGGCCGGCGGCATAGGCATAATACACAAGAACCTCTCCGTAGAGGATCAGGCTGCTATGGTTGACAAGGTCAAGAAGTACGAGTCGGTAATAATACTTAAGCCGATGACGCTCAGCCCTGAGCAGAAGGTCTCGGACGCCCTTGATATCATGAAAAAAGAGCAGATATCAGGCTTCCCGATAGTCAACGCCGAGGGAGTCCTCGTAGGTATACTCACCAACCGTGACCTGAGGTTCGAAACAGACCCTACAAAGAAGATCGCTGACGTTATGACAAAAGAGGTTATAACGGCTCCGTACGGCACGTCGATCGAGACTGCAAGGGAGATGCTGCATAAGCACAGGATAGAAAAGCTCCCTGTAGTCGACAAGAAAAACCGTCTGAAAGGGCTTATCACCGTAACGGACATCGAAAAGAGGGCTAAGTATCCTGATTCTTGCAAGGATAACCTCGGCAGGCTTATGGTCGGCGCGGCTGTAGGCGTCTCTTTTGACAGAGAAGAGCGCATAGACGCTCTTCTGAAGGCCGGAGCCGATTGTATCATAGTAGATACCGCGCACGGCCACAGCAAGGGCGTGTTAGAGGCTGTAAAGGCTACCAAGAAGAACTTCGACTGCCAGCTTATCGCCGGCAATATCGCCACGGCTGAAGCCGCAGAGGCGCTTATGAAGGCGGGCGTAGACGCTATCAAGGTTGGCGTTGGGCCGGGGTCGATATGCACCACGAGGATAGTAACTGGCATCGGGGTCCCGCAGATAACAGCTATCAGCGACTGTGTCGCTGTCGGCAGGAAGAGGAACATACCCGTTATAGCCGACGGAGGGATAAAGTATTCAGGCGACATAGTGAAGGCGCTTGCAGTAGGCGCAGATACGGTCATGATAGGCGGCCTCTTCGCAGGCACTGATGAGAGCCCTGGCGAGACGATACTATATCAGGGCAGGACCTTCAAGCTCTACAGGGGCATGGGCTCGATAGAGGCGATGAAGAAAGGGAGCAAGGACAGGTACTTCCAGGATGATGTAGAGAGCGACCTTAAGCTCGTCCCCGAGGGCATAGAGGGCAGGGTCCCGCACAAGGGGCCGATAGGTTCCACTATTTACCAGTTGATCGGCGGCCTCAGGGCCGGCATGGGTTATTGCGGCGCGAAGACACTGACTGAGCTCCATGAGAAGGCAAGGTTCGTAAGGATCACCTCGTCAGGCCTCAGGGAAAGCCACGTCCATGACGTGACGATCACTAAGGAAGCGCCTAATTACAGGCCTGAGTGACGTACGGCCTTCTGGCTTTTTGGTTCAGTTTTTACAAGATAACAATAAAGGAAGACGACAATAGATGGACATACACGCTCAGAAGATACTTATACTGGACTTCGGCTCACAGTACACACAGCTTATAGCAAGGCGCATCAGGGAGGCGAAGGTCTACTGCGAGATACACCCGTACAACAAGGGGCTCTCGTTCGTCAAGGAGTTCAATGCGAAGGGCATAATCCTCTCAGGCGGGCCTTCGTCCGTCTATGACAAGGAAGCCCCTGTAATAGACAAGGCGCTCTACGGCCTCGGCGTTCCGGTGCTCGGCATCTGCTACGGGATGCAGCTTACTGCAAAGCTCCTTGGCGGCAGGGTAGAGAGGTCGAAAAAAAGGGAGTATGGCGGAGCGGATCTGAGCATTGATGATGCGAAAGACCTCTTTTACGGCCTCGGCAGGTCGATGAAGGTCTGGATGAGCCACGGAGACAAGGTCGAGGCCCTGCCTGCCGGTTTTACTACGGCCGCCCACAGCGATAACTCTGCGCTTTGCGCGATGAAGGACCCTGTAAGGCGCATCTATGGCGTTCAGTTTCACCCTGAGGTCGTCCATACCCCAGCTGGAACGAAGCTTCTCAGGAACTTCGTCATGCGCGTCTGCGGCTGCAAGCCGACATGGACGATGAAGTCGTTCATAGAGACATCTATCAGCGAGATAAGGGCAAAGGTTGGGGAAGACAGAGTCGTCTGCGGGATAAGTGGAGGTGTCGATTCGGCTGTTGCGGCCCTTCTTGTCCACAAGGCGATAGGCTCGAAACTGACATGCGTTTTTGTCGATAACGGACTCCTTCGCAAAGGCGAGGCCGACAAGGTCGAGGCGACCTTGAAAAAGTCCTTCCACATGAATATCAGAAGGGTCGATGCGTCAAAGAGGTTCCTTACGAAGCTCAAGGGCGTAATCGATCCTGAGAAGAAGAGAAAGATCATCGGCGGCGAGTTCGTAAGGCTCTTCGAGGAAGAGGCGAAGAAGATAAAGAACGTCCGGTTCCTTGCTCAGGGGACGCTTTATCCCGACGTGATCGAGTCTGTATCCTTCAAGGGCCCTTCGGCAACGATAAAGAGCCACCATAACGTCGGCGGGCTTTTGAAGAAGATGAAGCTGAAGCTCGTCGAGCCTCTGAGGGAGCTTTTCAAGGACGAGGTGAGGGCGCTTGGCAGAGAGATGGGGATGCCGGATGAGGTGATCGACCGCCAGCCTTTCCCCGGCCCCGGCCTTGCGATCAGAATTATCGGTGAAGTAACAGCGAAAAGATGCGATATATTAAGAGAGGCTGATGCGATAGTCCTCGAAGAGATAAAGGCCGCAGGACTTTATACGAAGATCTGGCAGTCGTTCGCGGTGCTCCTGCCGATAAAGACCGTAGGCGTTATGGGAGATGAAAGGACTTACGAGAATACCGTTGCTTTGAGGGCCGTTGACAGCGTCGACGGCATGACAGCCGACTGGGTCAGATTACCGTACGTTGTGATGGAGAGGATATCCACGAGGGTCATCAACGAGGTGCGTGGGGTAAACCGGGTGGTCTACGACATCAGTTCTAAACCGCCGAGCACTATTGAATGGGAGTGAGCCTGGTATGGTAGAAGATCTGAAGGGCAAGGAAACATGGCGTCTTTTCCGCATCATGAGCGAGTTCATCGAGGGGTTCGACGAGCTCGCTGATATCGGGCCTGCAGTCTCGATATTCGGCTCGGCGCGCCTCAACCAGAACAACAAGTATTACAAGAAGTGCGTTGAGGTCGCTGACCTTCTCTCGAAGAACGGCTACGCCGTTATAACCGGCGGCGGAGGCGGCATCATGGAGGCCGCCAACAAAGGCGCGGCCCAGAACAAGGGCGTCTCAGTCGGGCTCAATATCACACTGCCCAAAGAGCAGAAGCCGAACAAGTACCAGAGCAAGTCGCTCCACTTCAAGTACTTCTTCGCGAGAAAGGTCATGTTCGTAAAGTACGCCATAGGGTACGTCTGCATGCCCGGCGGCTTCGGTACGCTTGACGAGTTCTTCGAGGCGCTCACACTCATCCAGACCCATAAGATATATCCGTTCCCGTTGATCCTTTTCGGGACCGAATACTGGTCACCTCTGGTAGACTTCATGAAAAACTCGATGCTCAGGTACAAGACCATATCCCCTGACGATATGAACTTTATTGTCATGACTGATAGCGCCAAAGAGGTCCTTGAGATCATAAACAGGCACATGGACTCGAAAATAAAGTACATAAAAAAGGCGAAGACGCTTCCTGAAAAAGATACATCCGACAAGGCGATACTTAACGAGCGCAAGAAGGCGGTTTTAAAAGGTCGCAACAACAAGTCAGTGATCTAAGGGGGAAACG
Organism: Deltaproteobacteria bacterium; assembly: GCA_038043525.1. GTDB lineage: Bacteria > Desulfobacterota > GWC2-55-46 > GWC2-55-46 > GWC2-55-46 > JBBTBW01. Next base: position 6,396 of record JBBTBW010000013.1, read on the forward strand.
GATGGGAGACGGACACGGAGAGTGCGGCCACGAACACGCCGCAGGCCACGATCATGAAGAGGCTTTCAAAAAAATCACTATAACGCTTGAGGAAGAGCAGGTCGAGAAGATGAAGGAGCTGGCCGCCGAGTATAAGATTAAGCTTGGCCAGAACTGGACGCTCTCCGCTATGATGAGGGTGGCTGTAGGCGACTTCCTCAATAAGATGGGTAAGATCACCTGACGATCCCGGCGTTTACTCCTGTCTCGCCTGTGTTTACCGAGTCGCGATTAATTATGCCTGCCTTCATGCCGGCTTGGTATCTTCACTTCCGCAATAGAATATTTTGATCTCCATCCATGTCAGTATCAATGCCATGCCTGCTGGTACGCTCCTGTATCTTAAGCGGCAGCCTCCATGATATTTCAGTTCGCGTAACTCTTCCAGCACCTCCTGCCTGCTTGCGCACAGGCTCATCATGAGGTAAACTTTCTTTCAGCGCGGCTCTTTGCGGGCAGTCTGAAAAGATGGTTTTTCTATCAGGCTCCCATCGAGGAAAAATAAGAGATCGAGGTGTTGACTCCGGTCTGCGATAGGGGGCTGGAAATATCTCTGAGGCTTGATCCGACGAACCGCTTATAGCGAAGGACAAAAGGAGGCGCATGAAAAAGTTTTTGGTCTTAATACTGCTGACACTGTTTTCTGCCACCGGGTGCGTCATGATAAACCTGCCGAGGCAGGAGCCACTTGCCGAGAAGGCTATTGAGGGAAGCGGGGCTGATAAGGTCCTCATTATCGATATCGAAGGCGTCATTACCGCGCAGGAGGCCAGGGGCTCGATGCTTTCACGCGCTGAGGCAACTATCACGGCGCGCGTCAAAGAGGAGCTTCTGCTTGCCGCAAAAGACGAGCACATAAAGGCCATAGTCCTCAGGATAAACAGTCCGGGCGGTTCGGTTACGACCTGCGACATAATCAGCCACGAGCTTAAGGCCTTCAAGAAAAAGAAGAACATCCCCGTTGTCGCCGAGCTTATGGATGTCGCGGCATCAGGCGGCTATTATCTCGCTGTTACGGCGGATAAGATAATCGCGCACCCGACGACAGTGACCGGTTCCATCGGCGTGATAGCGTACAGCGTAAACGCCGCAGGGCTGATGGAGAAGATAGGCATTGCAAATCAGACCGTAAAGACAGGGGCCATGAAGGACATCGGCTCACCGCTTAAGACCATGACAGATGATGAGAGAAGGGTGATCAAGTCGGTGATAGACGGGATGTACGAAAGGTTCCTTGAAGTCATATTGGACGGCAGAAAATCTCTGAAACGAGATGAGCTTGAAAGGCTGGCTGACGGCAGGGTCTTTTCAGCGAAGCAGGCGCTTGATTCAAAGCTTATCGATTCGATAGGCTACATGGAGGACGCCATTGACTCGGCAAAGCAGCTGGCAGGGATAAAAGAGGCGACAGTGATAACGTATTCACAGCCGAGGGCCTACAAGAACAATATCTACTCTGCTCTGCAAGAGGGCCCAGCACAGGTGAACCTGCTTAATATAGACGCAGGGCTCTTCACAGAAAGGCTGGGAATGAGTTTTATGTATGTCTGGATGCCGTAGATTTTTTTAAGCCGTTTATTGCGAAGCCCCTCGCTCTATGAGACGGGGGGCTTTTTTTGCTTGTTATATCTCCTTGTCTAAATAAAACACGGGCCGTGGCGTAGCGAGCCTGAAGGGGAGCCGCCGAGCATGTGGCGGGTATGCCCGCCCTACCAGACTACTAACCCCTCCCAGCCTCCCCTTAAAGTAAGGGGAGGGTGAAGACAATGCTCCAGCCTTTGCATTGATACAAAACCAGGCTGGCGAAGTTGTCTTGGTCTTGCCTTTAAACAATCCGGGTCATGGCGTAGCGAGCCTGACTGAGAGACGATGAGCAGGCATCGGAATTTACTGCGAGTCGGCTCGAAAGCGAAGCGAGCCATACCCTAAAGGCGCACGGAAAGTGCAAGCTAAAATCAGATAGATATTTTTTATACGGTCAGTTCGAGACATTCCCGAAATGCGCACGGCAATGCGCAAAAAGAAAGTGCGCTTACTACTAACCCCTCCCACCCTCCCCTTAAAGTAAGGGGAGGGTGAAGACAATGCTCCAGCCTTTGCCTTGATACAAAACCCGGCTGACGAAGTTGCTTTGTCTTTGCTTTTAAAAAACACGGGTCATGGCGGAAGGAGCCTAAAGTCTGGCTGACGAGCGGGTTCTTGTATCTTCTGCGAGACTGTCGGGCAGCGAAAGGAGCCATACCCTAAAGGCGCACGGAAAGTGCAAAGCAAGAGTCAGACTGATATTTTTTTGTAAAGTGGCGCAGTCTTGTCCTGCCGTTAAAAAATGCATTCAAAAAGTCGCACGACAGTGCGCAAAAGAAAATTATTCGGCGGGTGTGACCCGCCCTACCAGACCAAGAGGTGGAGCGAAGACAAAGCTCCACCTCTTTTATTTTACCGCTTCGACAGGTTTAGCGCCGTTTGGCCCGACTATCGAGATCGTATAGGCGTCAAGTCTCAGGTAATCCCTTGCCGCGTTTTGGATGTCGTTTTCAGTAACGGCCTCTATCTTGTCTGCGAACCTTTTTGAGAAGTCAAATCCCAGACCATATAGCTCGTTGTTTGCCATGTCAGAGGCCTGGCTGGAGACTTCCTGAAGTCCCAGTTCGTAGCCGCCGATGAGTGAGCGTTTCGCCCTGAGTATCTCATCGGGCCGCACTTTATTATCGCGCACATCAGTTATCTCAGCGAGGATGCCCTGGATTGCAGCTTCTTTTTTTTCAGGCGCGGTGCCTATATATGCGCCGAACATCCCCGGGTCTACGCCTTCCTTTGAAAACGCGCTGATCGAATAGGCGAGGCTCTTTTTGTCCCGGAGGTTTAGAAAAAGCCTCCCGCCCTGGCCTGACAGCACTTCAGCCAGTACCCTTAGAGGGTAGCTCTCCTTCGAGCCGATGGACGTCCCTAAAAAACCGATGCCGATGTGTGTCTGGGCCTTGTCCATAACCGCGCCGGTTGTGCGTATCTCTACGGCCCTGTCTTCCGAGGGAGGCGTATTAAGCACTGACGTTCCGGGCTTGAATCCTTTGAAGAGGTTTTTTATCTTTTCGACAGCCTCTGATGTCTTTACATCTCCGACTATTACCAGGACCATCCTCTCCGGGGTAAAGTGGTGCGTGTAGTGGCTAATGATGTCATCTCTGGTAATGGTTTTTATGGAATCGCCAGTGCCTGATACAGGCATGCCGTAAGGGTGCTTTTTAAAGAGCTCTTTATAGAGAAGCTTGAACGCGAATGATGATGGGCTGTCCTCCTGTCGCCTTATGGAGGCCAATATGTCAGCCCTTGATTTTTCAAGTTCGTCAGCAGGGAATGTCGGGCTCGTTATTACATCAGCAAGGACGCTTAGACCCTTGTCGAAATAAGACGAGAGGAATTTTCCTGAAACGCCTGTGGAGTTCCAGCCTGAAAAGCCGCTGATGCCGCCTGCCATCCCGTCGACCTCTGCGGCAAGCTCTTCCCTTGACCATTTTACGGTGCCGCGCGTAAGCATATCAGCCGTTAAGTTGCCGATGCCGCTGGTGCCTGCGTCTTCAAACCGTACGCCGCCAGGGAACGCCGCGTAGAAGGCGACGGTCGGGTTTGAATGGACCTCTTTGACTATTAATGTGATGCCGTTTTCAAGCCTGACCTTTGTTGTCGTCTCGGCCTGTTCACCGGCAGCCTTAGCTATAGATGAGGCCTTTGCCTCGGCATTTTTTACCGTTTCAGCCAGCCTTTGAGCCGTCATTGCCTCTTTTGCCGACAAAGGCACCAGGGCGGCGATTGTCATGTTTGCCGATGAGAGGTACCTGCCGGCAACAGCCGAGACGTCATCAGCTGTCACGGAGCGTATGCCCTCGATATACTTTTTCTCGTATCCGATATCCCCGATATTCGACGCGTAGTATCCCAATTTTCCGGCCAGACCGTCTACGGTCTCTCTTGAGTAGACGAACTCGCTTTCTAAGTTGAGCTTCGCCTTTGCTATCTCAGACGCTTCAGGCCCTGAAGTTGCGAGCCTTCTTATCTCTGTCATGATCGTTTCTATAGCCGGGTCGATCTTTCCGTCTTCGAGCGAAGCGGTTATGAAGAAAAGGCCCGGGTCCTTAAGTGACATCGGATAGGTCGAGATCGAGTGTACGAGCGAGCTGTCAGCCTTGAGCTTCTTGTAGAGCCTGGAAGACTCTCCGGCGCCGAGTATCAGCGACATGACGTCTATCGCGAACGTATCCTTGCCGCTTATAGCCGGTATATGGAAGGCCATCCCGATATGCGCTTCTTTGAGGTCCTTTGATGCGACCTGCGTCCGTATCCCTTTTTGACCAGGCTCCGCCTTTCTCTTACGATGAGGGTCAGTGGCGTTTTTAAAATCGCTGAAACTCTTTTTTACTGCGCTCAAAATCGTCTTGGCGTCCACATCACCGGCTATGACAAGCGTCATGTTGCCGGGGATATACCATCTGCGGAAGAAGCTGATGATCTCGTCTCTGGTAAGTCCTTTGACCGTCTCCACAGAGCCGATGACAGGCCTCTTGTACGGGTGAGAGCTGTAGGCGGTTGAAAGGAGCATCTTGTAGAGGTTCCTTCCGGGCTTGTCCTCGTTCATCCGTATCTCTTCGAGAACTACTTCCAGCTCTTTTTTAAGCTCATCAGGGTCGAAGGCCGAGTGCTGTATCGCATCGCTTATGACGTCAAGCCCTGTCGCGAAGTACCTGCTCGGCACGGTGAGATGGTATACTGTATTGTCAAAGGACGTGTACGCGTTTATGTCTCCGCCGACAGATTCAACGGCTCCGGCGAGCTCACCTACCTTTCTCCTGGCGGTTCCCTTGAAAAGCATGTGCTCGAAGACATGAGAGATGCCGGAGAGCCTGTCAGTCTCATCGGCGCCGCCGACACGCACCCACATCTGTATAGAGACTGCCGGGGCGCTCCTTTGCTCTTCTATGAGGACTGTAAGACCGTTTTCAAGCGTGGCCTTTAGCACGGCCTTTGGCTCGGCCGATGCAGAGCCTCGTAAAAACAAGATGGATAGCGAGATCAATAACAGAGTCAAGGTAAGGCGGTTTTTGATTAAATGCATCAAGGCCCTCCGGCTGAAGTGTTTTTGCGCAGGATCTTATCTTATGACATATACCGGTCTTTTTCAAGGATGTCAGGTATAAAGCTGTTTACGTTCACGACCGGCTGAACTGCCAGTTTATGATAGTGTCTTTTAGCGCATTTTTTTTAGCGCGCCTTGACTGGTCTTTGCGACCTGCTATGCTGAAAGTATGGTTCGAGCCTCCTTTATCCGTATCAGGGATTCTATAATGAGTGATGAGGATCAAAACATGGAGGGCATTTATGAAAGCGCCAAGGATTACTAAGGAAGACGTACTGAAAAAGATGGAGGCAGGTGAGGATCTCCTGTTAATCGATGCTAGAAACGATGCGGATTATCTCCGGAGCGAATCCAGATTGCCGGGTGCGGTAAGGGTCGCGCTTGAAGAGATTGAGAGTTTCGGAGCGACCATCGACGCGCAAAGACAGGTGGTTATTTACTGCACTTGAACAGACGAACACTCAAGCGCCCGTGCGGCGAATATCCTCATAGCGAAAGGCATTATCGGGGCTAGCGCGCTCCTTGGCGGCTTTGATCTCTGGAAGGATTCAGGTCTGCCGGTTGAAAAAAAGTACTGATCGCAGGCATGCTTGAACTTATCGGTCAGAGCGGCAGGACATTTATGTAGCGCAGATCCGTTGAGCTATCAGCTGTTGCGGCAACTGCTTTAAACTATTCAAGCAAGAGGCTCGTCATTAAAAAGAAGAACGGCATCCAAGGCTCAGCCGGACCGGCGATCAGCCGTACGAACGACCAGCTCTTAAAGGCCTAGATAAAGAACTTTTTGATGTCTTCTCTCGATTTTGAGATATATATCTCGACCTCATCGATCGCAGTCGGCGTCAAATTGAGTTTTTTTATCTGTCTGGCATGTGTCGTGGAGATAAGGACGCCGTCTCTCTCGGTAGATATGATGTTCGCCAGATACACGATCGGGACAAGCATGTCTGTCGTACTGCCTGGCGTCCCGCGGTGGGACTCAGGGCAATGGTGAAACCTGATCGCATCGACAGTTTCTACCGGGAACATGCATCTGTCAGTGAACCAGGTGCCGACATCAGCATGGGTCGCGCCGAAGGCCTCTTCTTCGTTATCGGTCAGGTCGATATTGGACCTGACCGATATATCAGCGTACCTGCTCCCGAACATCTGGTAGAGTATCGGCCTGCCGATATCGTGCAGGAGCCCGGCCATGAAGGCTGTCTCCTTGTTTATCGAGCCGGTATGCCCTGCGAGCAGGGATGTGGCTATGGCGGTCTCGAATGAATGGCACCACATCTCTTTAAGCCACGGAAACCCCTGTTTGCTAAGGCCGTTGAAGACCGCCGTTGAGATGGCCAATCCTTTGACCATCTCGAATCCGAGGACAAGCACCGCCTGGGATATCGAGCATATCTTCCGCGGGAAGCCGTAGAAGGCGGCGTTAGAAGCCGCTATCAGCCGAGAGGCTATAGCCTGGTCGCGCTCAATCACCCTCTCAAGGTCTACTACGGTCGAGCTCTTGTCTTCGATGACCTCTATGATCTTTTTAAGCACAGAGGGGATAGTCGATACCTTTGTAAGCTCCGCGACACGCTCACGGAGTTCTTCTTTCCTGTCAATTCGCATGGATATTGCGCCGGCTTCACTCATGGTTTTATTTTATACTCCATTATGCTGTCTTATTATTTCGGACATCGGCGGCAAAACTTTAATAGATTCTCAGCAGGGTTGCGGTTCGCATGGACACGGTTGTTCGGCAGGGGTTGTTGTCAGGGATTACGCAATTATTCCCCGGTTTTGAGGTCTGCCGCCTTTCTTACAAGAATACCCCAGGCCTTTTCGCTGATAAGCCCTTTTCCCAGAGCTACTGCCTTTATGCTTTTGCCTGTGGCCAGCGCTTCTTTAGCTGTTGACGCGGCTGCTTCATAGCCTATTGCCGGGTTAAGTATCGTAGCCAGCCCCACGGAGCCTTCAAGGTATTCGGCGCATCTGGCGCTATCGGCCTTTATCCCTGAGATAAACCGGGATGCGAACGCATCTATCGCTGATTTTAGTATTTCGGTTGAGTGGAGCGTATTATAATTTATTACCGGGAGCATGACGTTCAGCTCAAGCTGGCCTGCTTGTACTGCCAGGGCAGTAGCCGTGTCGTTGCCTATTACCTGAAAGCAGACCATAGCGAGCATCTCTGCCATGACCGGGTTTACCTTGCCCGGCATTATCGACGAGCCTGGCTGTATGGCAGGAAATCTTATCTCAGCGAGGCCTGTCCTCGGCCCTGAGCCTAAGAGCCTCAGATCGTTGGAGATGCGTATCAGTTCGCAGGCAGTCTCGCGAAGGGCACCGGAGTACGAAGTGAAATCAGCCATGCTGTTTATGGCACTGTACGGGTTTGCGGCTTTTTTTAGTCCGCTGATCCCTGATATCTCCCTGAGAGCTGATATCGCACGAACCCTGAAAAGATGGTGGCTGTTTATGCCTGTTCCTGTAGCCGTGCCTCCGAGACCCAGAGCCTTCAGGCGTGATAACGGCGGCGCAAACGCGTCCATGGCCGCAGATATGGAAGATGCGTATGAACCGAACTCGGCGCCGAGCGTCATCGGTACGGCGTCTTGAAGATGCGTCCGTCCGGATTTTAATACCCTTGAAAACTCCTTCGACTTGGAGGTAAGCGCCTTGCGAAGCCTCGCAAGTGCTGTAAGCAGATCGGCAGAAGTCAGGATGAGGGCGAGCCTCAGGGCTGTGGGCATCGTGTCGTTTGTGGATTGGCCCATGTTGACATGGTCGTTCGGGTGGATGATCGAGTAGTCGCCCCTGTTTCCTCTCATGAGTTCTATCGCGCGGTTGGCGATGACCTCATTGGCGTTCATGTTATGCGACGTGCCGGCGCCGGCCTGATATACGTCTACGAGGAACTCATGGTCGTGCCTTCCTTCGATCACCTCTTCGGCGGCCTTGATGATCGCATCGCCTCTTCGTTTGTCGAGCAGGCCGAGTGCGGTGTTGGCGATTGCCGCGGCCTTTTTGACCATGGCCGTAGTCTTGATGAATATCCCCTTTGGCCTGATACCGCTTATCCGGAAGTTCTCAGAGGCGCGCAACGTCTGTATGCCGTAGAGCGCTTTTGCAGGGACAAGCATCTCCCCGAGGGTGTCCCTTTCAAGCCTGAAGCCTTTTTTGGAGTCTGCCATGCGCAAAGCCCCCTTGACGCCATGAATTATTCCGTGGCGGATAAATGGCCTGTTTGATCCTTAAGTATATCAGTTTTTCGGGGTTATAGTCTCAGGTGAAAGGGGTTGGCTGATGTCTATGTGGCCGGCAAGGGTCTTTTCGCTCTTGCCTTCGATCAGGATCTGCACTCTTTTTATCTCAGGTATGTTCAGCGCGATGGAGTTGACTATCGAGTAGATGGTCTGGATCTCGCCTGACGAACCGCCCTGATGGTTTGCCGCCAGTTCGGCGGAAAAATCCGCGTAGGCTGTAGAGTCCTTTACCGACAGGCCTATGAGACGTGCCCCATACGGCAGTGTCTCGTTATTCTCCAGAAGCGCTGTAATGGCGCCTCTGGCCTCTTCTGCCGGAGTGCCTGCGCGGATAGAGACCTTTCTGGCCTTCAGTTCAATTCCTTCCTTGTCGCTTACATAGATATTTATATCTTTGAAGCCGGTCTTATCCGGGGCTGTGAGCCTGCCTGGCGTCAGGTATGTAATCAGTATGATGCCGACGATCACGGTTACGAGGGCGACGATTACGACGGTCATGTACCCGCTGCCGCGCTTGCCGGCCTTTGCCTTGCCTGACGGCCTCGGCCTGTTGCCGGCCTTCTTGTTTTTAGGCATCTGTATGACCTTTGAAGGCCCGTTTTTTGCCGTTTTTGACGCTGTTTTTTTCAAGGCAATGTCCTTTAATCCTCGTTTAGTATCGCAAGCTCGGCTTTTTCAAGCCCGGTCCCGAAAAACCTTCTGCCAACGGCAAGAAACCTTTCCGGCGAGTCGGTCACAAAAAACCTGTGTAAAGCGTCTTGAGATTCGGCGTCGCTCAGAAGGCTCCTCTGGCCAAGTACGCGTCTTACCTCTTCGGCTGTTGAGGCCGCGGAATCGATCAGACGCACGCTTGGCCCCATTACGGAAGATATTGTGCTTTTCAGGAGCGGGTAGTGCGTGCATCCGAGTACAAGGGTGTCTATGCCGCTCTCCCTCATTTCTGCTAGGTAGCGCTCAGCCACAAGCCTTGTCACCGGGTCGTCAGCCCACCCTTCTTCTACAAGCGGGACAAAGAGCGGGCAGGCCTTGACGAACGTCTCAACCTCGGGGTTTATAAGTTTAATCGCGCTTGAGTAGGCGCCGCTTCTGATGGTCCCTTCCGTCCCTATGACGCCGATGCGGTTATTTATTGTAGCGGCCACAGCGGCCCTTGACCCTGGCTCGATCACGCCTATGACAGGGATATCGAGTCTTTTTTTGAGGTCTGCCACGGCATAGGCTGAGGCTGTGTTGCACGCCGCTACCAGCATCTTTATGTTGCTTTTCAGCAGAAAGGAGGCTACCTCGAAGGAATACCTCTCGACCGTCTCTTTTGATTTGGAGCCGTATGGCACGCGTGCCGTGTCTCCGAGGTATATCGTGTTTTCGCCTGGCAGAAGATCGGTAATCTCCCTCATGACAGTCAGGCCGCCTATGCCTGAGTCGAAGATGCCTATCGGGTCGGTCTTTGCCCGGCCTGTTCTGATCTGTTTAATATTCATCGCTCGCCGTAATCTGTGTTGTCGTATGAACTGAGAATTTATTGCAAACCTTACTCCAAGTCAATCCAAATATTATATAATCAGATATCGGGTGAATCAAAGCTAATTCGTCCGCTGCTGCCATCGCATTTAAGATTTGACTTCGAGACATCACGGGAGATTATGGAAAATTCCGATCTGGCGAGGTTTTTTACAGAGATAGCTGACCTTCTTGAGATCAAGGGCGCAGATAATTTCCGGATACGTTCATACAGGAACGCGGCCCTTAGCATCGAAGGACACCCTGAAAGCCTCAGGGGCCTATTCGAGTCTGGCGGCGAAAAAGCGCTCACAGGTATACACGGGATAGGAGAGAGCATCAGGGCAAAGGTCATCGAGGCTATTACAACAGGGTCGTGCGGCTACCTGGAAGAGCTTAAAAAGGAGCTTCCTGCCGGGGTGCTTGACCTTTTAAGGGTATCAGGCGTCGGGCCGAAAAAGGCGGGACTTTTTTTTAAAGAACTGGGAATAAAGGGGATAGACGACCTTGAGGCCGCCGCAATGGCAGGCCTACTTAAGACGCTCCACGGCATGGGGCCTGTCACAGAGGCCAGGATACTCAAATCGATACAGACTATCAGAACATCGACCGGCAAATTCAAGCTCTCGGTCGCCATGCAGTACGCAGACGCCTTTGTCACATATCTGAAGAGGGTCCCCGGGGTTGAAAGGGTCGAGCCTGTCGGGAGCCTTCGAAGATGGAAGGAGACTGTCGGGGATATCGATCTGCTTGTTATTTCTGATGACCATCTGCCGGTGACCTCGGCGTTTGTAGCTCATCCTGATGTCAGAGAGGTATTGGCCAAGGGTGAGACAAGGTCCTCGGTCATCCTTAAGACAGGGCTTCAGGTCGATATAAGGGTGATGGAAGAGAAGAACTTCGGCGCGGCGTTTATCTATTTTACAGGTTCCAAGGCCCATAACGTGGAGCTTCGCGAGAGGGCCAGGAGGATGGGGCTCAAGGTCAATGAGTACGGGGTCTTCGACTCAGATGAAAAGCTTGTGGCAGGCGCAAGCGAGGAGGACCTCTACAGGGCGCTTGGGCTGCCACTCATCATTCCGGAGCTTCGTGAGGGCAGGGGGGAGATAGAGGCGGCTGTTGCCGGGAGGTTGCCGCGCGTAGTCGAGACCTCTGACATCAAAGGCGATCTCCATGTCCATACCAACGAGAGCGACGGCGGCGATTCGCTCTCTGAGATGGCTGAGGCCGCAATAAAACTCGGTTACGAGTATATCGCAGTCACAGACCACTCAAAGGCCGTAGGGGTCGCCCACGGGCTTGACGAGAAGAGGGTAGTGGCGCAGATCTGCGCCATAGAGGCATATAACGAGAGACTGAAAAGACGCGGGGTCGGTTTTACTGTCTTAAAGGGCGCTGAGGTCGATATCAGGGCGGACGGGACGCTTGACCACCCGGACTCTGTCTTAGAGAGGCTCGACTGCATAGTAGCGGCTGTTCACTCAGGCTTTCAGATGAAACGGGATGTAATGACAGGGCGGATCGTAAAAGCGCTTGAGACAGGCAGGGTAAATATCCTCGCTCACCCGACCGGAAGGCTGATCAATGAGAGGGATGGCTACGAAGTAGATATTGAGGCGGTCATGGAGGCGGCAAAAAAGACAGGGACAGCCCTTGAGCTTAACTCATATCCGGACAGGCTTGATCTTAACGACATACACTGCCTGATGGCAAGGGAGAAAGGTATCCTGGTCGCCATCTCGACCGATGCCCACTCGGTCAGCCACTACGGCAATATCCGTTTCGGCATTCATACGGCGGCAAGGGGATGGCTTGAGAGAAAAGACGTGTTGAATGCGAGGCCGATAAAAAAGCTGATGGAGATATTGAAAAAGGGATAGAAAAGTGGTCAGGCGGTTTTTCTTTTGCGCACTGTCGTGCTCTTTTTTTATCTCCTCCCCTTACTATAAGGGGAGGCTGGGAGGGGTTAGTAGTTAAGCGGTTTTTCTTTTGCCGCCATGCCGTGCGCTTCCGGACACAAGTTTTAATTGCTGCAAAGACAACGCCCCTTTGCAAAAAATATCGGTCTGACTCTGGCTTTGCACTTTCCGTGCGCCTTTAGGGTATGGCTCGCTTCGCTTTCGAGCCGTTTCGCAGTAAATACAAGAACCTGCTCAACGGCTCTCAGTCAGGCTCGCTACGCCATGATCCGTGTTGTTTCAAGGCAAAGGCAAAACAACATCGCCAGCCGGGTTTTGATTCAAAGGCAGAGGAGTTTTTTCGCTCCTCCCCTTACTATAAGGGGAGGCTGGGTGGTGTTAGTGGCAAGCGGTTTTTCTCTTGTGGACTACCGTGCGCTTTTGGGTTCATTTTTTAACGGCAAAACAAGACAACGCCCCCTTGCAAAAAACACCTGTCTGACTCTTGCTTTGCACTTTCCGTGCGCCTTTAGGGTATGGCTCCTTTCGCTGTCCGGCCTCCGTACAGTAGATACAGATACCTGCTCATCGGCTCTCAGTCAGGCTCGCTACGCCATGACCCGGATTGTTTGACGGCAATGGCAAGGCCAAAGCAACTTCGCCAGCCGGGTTTGTTTAAAGGCAAAGACAAAGCAATCAGGTTTGCAACCTGAACATTTGAAAGATGCTGCGGTGTATTTATATCGTCTTGCCCGCAGGTTTTATACCGTTGGTCTTATCGAGCAGTTCGACCTTGACCTTGATGATTCTGTTCAGCTCGACGTCGACTACGGTAAAGCGCATGTTCCTGTAGACGACAAACTCTCCTCCACGCGGTATCCTCTGCAGTTCAGAGAGCATGAACCCGGCGAGCGTGTGGTATTCTTCGGTCTCTTCATCTATAACAATGCCAAGGTCTTCGAGGTCTCCTAAAGACGCAGAGGCGTCGATTACCATCGTTCCGTCCCTGAGCTTCTCGATGAGGCCGCCCTTGCCTACGTCGTATTCGTCTTCGATCTCTCCGACGATCTCTTCAAGGATGTCTTCGATCGTGACAAGTCCGTCAAGATCGCCGTGCTCGTCAATGACTACTGCCATGTGTATCTTTCTTCTTTGCAGCTCGCGAAGAAGCCTGCTGATCATTATCGAGTTGGGTACGAAGAACGGCGATCTTAATATCTCGTTTATCACGACCTGCTTGTCCTGCTCCAGCTCGCGGAAGACGTCCTTGTTGTACAGTATGCCTACGACCTTTTCCATGTTCCTGCTGTAGACCGGATACCTGGAAAAACCGGTCTCCGCGATGAACTTCACTATCTCGGGAGCGGGCGTGTCTATATCTATCGCGCTGATCTTGTGCTTGGGGACCATGACCTCTTTTACGGTAGTATCAGCGAACTCGAATATGCCGTGCAGGAGCTGGGCCTCTGTCTCTTCGAATACTCCGGTCGCCTTGCCCTCTCTGATAAAGAACTTGATCTCTTCTTCGGATATGAATGCCCGCTTGCCGGTATCCTTGATTCCCAGGATAGTCAGGACGGCGGAGTTCGACGAGGTGAGGAACTTGACAAAGACGTTGGTCGCAGTAGCCATAAGATCAAGAGGACGCGCGGCGAAACACGCTATGCGCTCCGCGTAGTTTATCGCAAGGGATTTCGGCACAAGCTCGCCTATGACAAGGGAGGTGTATGAGATGATGATGACCACCACGCCGACCGAGAGGATCTCTGCCGCGTTCTTTAATGGGCCTATGGTGATGCCGTCGAAGAGAGGCTGGATATTGTCAGTAGCCAGTACGCCGCCGAGGACCGAGGCGAGGGTGCTTACAACGGTTACCCCGATCTGCACTGTCGCAAGAAATCTGTCGGGGTCTTCCTTCATCTTGCTTACCAGCGCGGCGGAGTGATTGCCCTCCTTGGAGAGCTTTTCAATGATGCTTCTCTTGGCAGAGATGATGGCCAATTCCGCGCTTGAAAAAAAACCGTTTAAAATGATCAGAAATAAGATCAGGAACGCCTCAAACACAATACTGCTTGATAACATATACCTCGTTTATAAGGGTTGTCGGATTGATATGCGCCGCTTGAAAGGGACTGTTGGTCTGTTCATTAATATTTAACTATACCACAAAATCCAGGCGCTTTGCAAATGCATGTTGCGGCCATCCGTCCGGATGGCCGCAACATTGAATATACAGTGATCTCAGTCCCTGCTACTTCTTTACCTTAAAGGCCCCGTGGCCGGGGAAGATGGCCATGGACCCGAGCTCTTCCTCGATGCGAAGGAGTTGGTTGTACTTGGCCATCCTGTCGGTTCTTGACGCCGAACCGGTCTTTATCTGACCGGCGTTAGTAGCGACGCTTATGTCAGCTATGGTCGTATCTTCCGTCTCGCCGCTCCTGTGGGATATCACAGCCGTGTATCCGGCCCTCTGCGCCATCTGCACGGATTCAAGCGTCTCGGTAAGAGTCCCTATCTGGTTGACCTTGACGAGTATGGAGTTGGCTATCCCCTCGTCGATGCCGCGTTTCAGGCGCGTCACGTTCGTGACGAAGAGATCGTCGCCGACAAGCTGGCACTTTGTTCCGATCTTCTGCGTAAGGAGGGCCCAGCCTTTCCAATCGTCCTCGGCAAGACCGTCCTCGATGGAGATTATAGGATAGTCTTTTACGAGCCCTTCGAGGTAATCGACCATCTTGTCGGATGAAAGCTTGTTCTCCTCAAGCATATATGCGCCTGACTTGTATATCTCGCTTGAGGCGCAGTCAAGGGCGATGAGTACGTCTTTGCCTGCCTTGTATCCGGCGGCCCCTATCGCCTCGATGACGACTTCAATCGCGTCTCTGTTGGATTTCAGCTGAGGCGCGAACCCTCCCTCGTCGCCTACAGACGTGTTAAGGCCTTTTTTCTTGAGGATGCCTTTTAAGGCGTGGAATATCTCTACGCCGGCTCTCAGGGCGTCGCTGAAGCGCTCGAACCCGGCAGGCACGACCATGAACTCCTGTATGTCGAGTCCGTTATCAGCGTGCGCGCCGCCATTGATTATGTTCATCATAGGGACCGGAAGGACCCTTGCGTTCGCCCCGCCGATATATCTGTAGAGCGGCAGCATAGATGCCTCTGCCGCGGCCCTGGCAACCGCCATGGATACGCCGAGGATAGCGTTCGCTCCGAGTTTTTTCTTGTTTTCAGTGGAGTCAAGCTCGATGAGCGTTTTGTCGATGAACACCTGATCTGTAGCGTCAAGTCCGACAAGGGCGCAGTCTATCTTCTCGTTGACGTTCTTTACGGCCTTTAAAACGCCTTTGCCGGCAAATCTTTTCTTGTCGCCGTCTCGGAGCTCTACAGCCTCGAACTTGCCTGTCGAAGCGCCTGAAGGGACGGCCGCCCTTCCTATGAAGCCTCCGTCAAGCGTGCAGTCGACCTCGATAGTGGGGTTGCCTCTCGAATCGAGTATCTCTCTTGCGTGGATCTCTGTGATGGTGGTCATTAATCCCTCCTGTATGGGTAAATAATGCGGTTTTTTTAGAGTATGCGATCAGACATCAAGGACGTGCGTTGCCGTTGGGCCGGCGCGCGCTTCTCTCTCATATATAAGGCGTCATCACTTGAAGTAGGATAAAGCCATGCGTGAAGCCTGTCCGATGACGAGGTAATTATACTTTCCGTCCTGAAAAAAGCAAGGCAAAATACCTCTTGCGCTGCGGGCCGAGGCCTGTAAAACCTGTGACGAACTTGTTAAAACAAGGGGAATAGGCTTGAAGATGGGCGATTGAAGGGATATGATTGAGATGTGAAGATGATCTGGCGGTTAAACGACGTATTAGTCCCGGGGATCAGATGACTACTATCGCCATATTGAGCCTCTTCGGCTCCTTGATGCTGATGCTCTTTGGGATCAACCTTGCCGGGGAGGGGTTGCAGAGGGCCGCAGGCGCGCGTCTCAGGGGGTTTCTTCTCACAGCTACAGGCAACAGGTTCAAGGGGGTTGCCGCAGGGGCGACTATCACCGCGCTCCTTCAAAGCTCGAGCGCTACGACGGTGATGCTCGTAGGGTTCGTCGGCTCAGGCCTGCTCGGCCTCGGCCAGACTATGGGCGTGATACTCGGGGCAGATATCGGCACCACCCTTACCGTACAGATACTCGCGTTCAAGATCTATGATTATGCCTTTGGCTTCATCGGCGCGGGTGTAGGACTGATACTCATCGGTAAAAAGGGGGATGTAAAGGATATCGGCCAGGTCGTGCTCGGCTTCGGCTTCGTCTTTTTTGCCCTCAAGATGCTGATTGAGATATTCGAGCCTGTCACCAGCAATCCTTTCATGAGAGAATTCCTTGTCAGCCTCTCATCCGACCCTGTCGCCGGCATCATCGTCTCAGCTCTTTTGACAGCCCTTTTTCACAGCAGCGCCGCAACCCTCGGTCTTGCGATAACAGCCGCTCACTCAGGGCTTCTTACACTCGACTCCGCCATGCCTGTAGTCCTGGGCGCTAACATAGGCACCTGCGTAAGCGCCATAGTCTCTTCAATGGGCGCCTCGGTTGACGCAAAGAGGGTGGCGCTGGCCCACGTGCTCTTTAAGGTCGCGGGTGTAATACTTGTGCTGCCTTTCCTCGGCGTATTCGCCGCTCTTGTAGGCCATTCTACAACGGATCTGGCAAGGCAGGTCGCAAATGCGCATACGTTTTTCAATATCGCCATAGCGGTCCTCTTTCTCCCTTTTACAGGCCCGTTTACCAAGCTTGTGATGAAGATCATGCCTGAAAAAGCCGGCTCAGGGAGGTTCGGCCCCAGGTATCTCGACCCGATAGTCTTAAGCTCGCCTACGCTCGCACTCGTGCAGGCCTCCAGGGAGTCGCTCCGTTCAGCCGACATAGTCCAGGAGATGCTCAAAAACTCTCTTGAGGTCTTTGAGAAAAACGATCTCACGCTCCTTGAGAAGATAGAAGAGCGGGACGACGACGTGGACCTTCTCGACAGGGAGATAAAGCTCTATCTGACAAAACTTTCAAGAGAGACCCTCTCCGAAGAGCAGGCCAAAAGAGAGATAGAGACGATGCTCTTTTCAGATAATATCGAGAACATCGGCGACGTAATAGACAAGAACCTTATGGACCTTGCCAGAAAGAAGATAAAGGGCGGGCTTTCGTTCTCACCCGAAGGGATGCGCGAGATAAAGGAACTTCATTCAAGGGTCGTGGAGAACTATCTTATGGGTATCGCCGCTTTCGCTGGCAGAGACGCCGAGCTTGCCAGAAAGCTCATAAACCACAAGGCAAAGCTTAATGAGTCGGAGCGTGAGCTGAGACAAGCCCATATCAACAGGCTCCACAAGGGCTTCAAAGAGTCTATAGATACGAGCGCGATACACCTCGACGTCCTTACTAATCTAAAAAGGATCAATTCGTACATCACCAACGTCGCCTATCAGCTGGTAGAAAAAGAAGACCAGTGACTAAAAGCCTTCTTTTTGCCGGTGCCGTATTGCAAACCCCTGCCGGGCAGATATACTTGAACGTGGGAACGCCGTCCGTTGGCCATTACCATTCATGCCTGCCTGTCAGCTTTCAGGCACGGCGGTTAGATGATGCGAAGCCTGATGAACTCATGGACGTCTGCTTTCGAGATGAGAAGATGCTCACAACCTTGAAAGGTAATTCAATTGAAAAAATATGATGTCATCGTAATAGGCTCAGGGCCTGGCGGACAGAAGGCGGCGATCCAGGCCGCCAAGCTCGGGAAGAAGACTGTTATTATTGAAAAAAGCCCTTATGTCGGCGGCGCAGGGATCCATACAGGGACTTTGCCCTCGAAGACGCTACGCGAAACAGCGCTCTTCCTTGCCGGGTTCAGACAGAGGGCGGTATTCGGGTTCCATGCCACGCTCGGAAAGGACGTAACGCTCTCAGAGCTGATGTATCGGAACTCAGAGGTGATAAGAAAGCAGATGGAGGTCGTCGTAGATCAGTTTAGCAGGAACAACGTCGAGATTATCTACGGGTCGGCATCGTTTGTAGGTCCTCAAACGCTTTCAGTCAAAGGCGCTTCAGGCGCCTCGGATGAGCTTACGGCTGAAATAATCATAATCGCGACAGGTTCGAGGCCTGCCCATCCTCAGGGGCTTCCTTTTGACACAGAACAGATCTACGACAGCGATTCCATCCTTAGCCTCAACCGCATCCCTGAGAGTATGGCTGTCATCGGCGGCGGTGTCATAGGGTGCGAGTACGCATGCATCTTCGCCGCTCTTGGCGTGAAGATAACGCTCGTAGAAAAGAAAGAGAGGCTGCTGGCTTTCGCGGACGAGGAGATAGTCACTAACCTGATGTACTGGATGAGGCACTCAGGGGTGACGCTGCGTCTCAAGGAGACGGTAGTCGACATTACGGTTGAGAGGCCGGAGAGAGTCGTGACAAGGCTGGAAAGCGGAAAGATCATAGTAACGCAGAAGCTCCTTTACACGATGGGCAGGGTCGGCAATACCGACGGATTGAACCTTCAAGCCCTCGGCATCGTGGTAGACTCAAGGGGCCTTATCAAGGTCGACGGCAGTTACAGAACCTCGGTCGGCTCGATATATGCGATCGGCGACGTTATAGGGTTTCCTTCTCTGGCTTCGACCTCAATGGAGCAGGGCAGGCGAGCCGTATGCCATGCCTTCTCCAAAGAAGGGCGCACCTGCGAGATATCCGGTCATCTGCCATACGGCGTCTATACGATACCTGAGATCTCGATGGTAGGAGAGACCGAGGAGTCCCTTACCCGGATGGGCGTCGCCTATGAGGTTGGCTGCGCATACTTTCAAGAGGTTGCAAGGGGGCAGATAATCGGCGACGTCCACGGCATGATAAAACTTATATTCGAGCGTAATACCAGAAAGCTCCTGGGCGTGCATATTGTCGGAGAGAAGGCCTCTGAGCTTATCCATATCGGCCAGGCTGTCCTTAATTACGGCGGGCCTGTCGATTATTTTAAAGACGCGGTATTCAACTACCCGACGCTTTCTGACGCGTACAAGGAGGCGGCGCTAAACGGGCTTAACAAGCTCTGACTTTAGTCCGCGGCTAATCAACCCTATCTGTACAAGGAGGATTTACGCATGAAGGTTAATGTGATTTTTC
Organism: Deltaproteobacteria bacterium; assembly: GCA_038043525.1. Taxonomy (GTDB): domain Bacteria; phylum Desulfobacterota; class GWC2-55-46; order GWC2-55-46; family GWC2-55-46; genus JBBTBW01. The sequence continues at coordinate 25,368 of JBBTBW010000013.1, forward strand.
ACAGTCTCTACGGCCACGTCTGGAAGATGGCCGAAGCTGTCGCCCAGGGTGCCAGAGAGGTCAAGGGCGCCGAGGTCAAGGTCCTGCAGGTGAAAGAGACGCTGCCTGACGAGGTCCTGGCCAAGATGGGCGCGGTCGAGGCGAGAAAGCAGTTTGCCCACGTGCCTCTCGCCACGCTCAACGACCTTAGCGAGGCGGACGCAGTCATATTCGGGACCCCGACTCGCTTCGGGAACATGAGCGCGCAGATGAGGACCTTTTTGGATTCAACTGGCGGGCTATGGATGAAGGGGGCGCTTATAGGAAAGGTAGGTAGCGTCTTCGCGTCTTCAGCCACACAGCACGGCGGACAGGAGTCAACCATATTGAGTTTCCATATAACGCTCCTTCATCAGGGCATGGTCATCGTCGGCATGCCTTATTCAGAGAAGAGGCAGATGGGGATGAGCGAGATAAACGGCGGCAGTCCGTACGGAGCCTCTACCATAGCCGGGCCTGACGGGTCTCGCCAGCCGAGCGTCGATGAGCTCGGGATGGCGCGCTTTCAGGGGGCGCATGTCGCCGAGATCGCCGGAAGGCTTTCAAGGAAGTAGAGAAGAAGCGGATTCATTGATATGAGCGAGAATGGACGGGTCTTTATTCCGTCCATTTTTTTTGCTTCAAGCTTTTTACTGCTAACCCCTCCCAGCCTTCTCTTGGAAAAAATGGAGGAGCGAAAAAAATCTCTGCCTTTGAATCTGCCTTTGCCTTAAAACAACCCGGGCATGGTGGAATGAGCATGAAGGAGGGCCGCTTGGCAGGCTCTTGTATCTACTGCTAAACGGCCCGACAGCGAAGGGAACCATACCCAAAACGCGCACGGAAAGTGCAAAGCAAGAGTCAGACCGATATTTTCTTGCAAAAGGGCGTTGTCTTGTCCTGCCGTTAAAAAATGAACCCAAAAACGCACGGCAGTACGCAAAAGAAAATCATGCGGCGGGTGTGACCCGCCCTACCGTCAGGCTCGAAAGCGATGCGAGCCATACTCAAAACGAGCACGGAAAGTGTAAAGCTAAAATCAGATAGATATTTTTTACAAGGGCCGTTGCTTGGTTCTGCAGATCAGGCGGCGGGTGTGACCCGTTCTGCCAGACTCCCGGCCTCCCTTTAAAAAAAGGGGTGGAGCTGAGACAAAAATCAAACCGCCGCTTTGTATTTTACATCGTAAAATCAGCATATTAGCCTGTATATTGACAACCGCTGATTATCTGTCAATACTTATATATCGACTGAATATATTGGAATAGAGGGGGTGATTCTATGTGTCAATCCTGCGGGTGTACTCCATGTAAAAAGTGCGGAGCGCCTATTGAAGACGGCGTATGTTCGGGATGCAAAAAAAAGGCGGCTGATTGCAGTTGCAAGGGTTAGTGTCTGAGATTTCAGGGACGAGGCGGAGGTCTTTAAGGTTTTTCAATTTTGTTCTTGCCGCTGCGACAGGGCTCTTCCGGTATTCCGTATCTTGATGGCTTTTGCTGTCATTGGGGAGGGATGGACTGATGAGGCTCATAACCAGCACTGAGAGGCTTATTCATATCGACGTAGGTGGCGTTGTACTTGAAGGCGCGCTCGGCATGGTCGAAGGGTCGGTTGGGCTGGTGGTCTTTGCGCACGGCAGCGGAAGCTCGCGCCACAGCCCCAGGAACAATCATGTCGCCCGGACTTTGAGAGATGCAGGCCTGTCAACGCTCCTTATCGATCTGCTGACCAGGGACGAAGATATTGATTACGAAACTCGCTTCAATATCAGCCTTCTTTCAGAGAGACTGGTGGCCGCTACATATTGGGCCGGTGGAGACGAAGAGACAAGAGGGATGAATATCGGGTACTTTGGGGCGAGTACCGGCGCGGCAGCGGCAATCACAGCTTCTGTCGCAATGAAGGACCGGGTAAACGCGGTAGTATCCAGAGGCGGCAGGCCTGACCTTGCGCTTGATTTTATCCCTGAGGTGACGGCCCCTACGCTTTTAATAGTCGGTGGGAAAGACGAGGTCGTAATAGAGTTCAACAAGAAGGCATACGGCCTGCTGAGGTCTGAAAAGGACCTCGTAATAATCCCCGGGGCGACGCATCTCTTTGAAGAGCCTGGGGCTCTTGATCTGGTGTCAGGATATGCGGCAAGGTGGTTTGCAAGGCACTTGGGCTCAGCCGTCAAGGTGGCCTAACCCTGCCTGTAGATACCCGCTACATACTCGCCGTACCCGTTAAACTTCATGGTAGGCAGACGCGTCTCGGTGCCTATTATCCTCTCGGTCGCCTGCGACCACCTCGGGTGCGGCACCTGCGGGTCTACGTTTGCTCTAAAGTCGTATTCCTGCGGCACAAGGGTATTCCAGAAGGTCTTTGGCCGACGCTCGACAAACTCTATCCTTACAATCGATTTTATTGATTTGAACCCGTACTTCCACGGTACTATCAGCCTGATCGGTGCGCCGTGCTGGCGCGGAAGTTCGTGGCCGTATATCCCTGTAGCCAGCAGGGTAAGTTCGTTTGACGCCTCTTCCATCGTAAGCCCCTCTTCGTATGGCCAGGGGAGCCAGAACCTAAGCCTCTGCTGCGATGCCCATTCAGGCGCGTAGAACGTTCTCATCATGACGTATCTGGCGGAAGACAAAGGACGCACGAGCCTCAAAAGCTCCTTCATAGGAAAGCCTGTCCACGGTACAGCCATCGCCCATGCCTCGACGCATCTCAGCCTGTAGAGCCGCTCTTCAAGGGCCACCTTTCTAACGAGTTCATCTATGTCATAGACCTTCGGCTTTTCAACAAGGCCTGCGATCTCAAGGGTCCATGGGCGCAGGCGCATCTTTTCGATGTGCATCCATACGTTTTTATCCGATGAGAATTCATAGAAGTTATTGTATCTCCCGGCTACTTCTTCGCTGGTTATAGGCCTGTCGAGCCTGTAGAGGCTGTTTTTTCTTGCCGGATAGAGGTGGGATGTAGGAGACCCTGGCACTTTTATTATCCGATCGTCATTCCCGAGAAGAGCCGAGGCTTCTGTATTAAGCCCTGCCATCAATATCCCGGCCGCACCGATATATGCGCCGGTTTTTTTGAGAAAGCCGCGCCTGTTCATGTAGGCGTCCTCAGGTGTGGCCTCTTTCTCAGGTATCTCCCATGTACGTTTCTTTTTAATTAACATGGCTTCTCTCTTTTTGAGCTTATCTGTTTAGTATAGCACCGGGCGGGATTAGCGCAATATGGTCCATACTTAGATACCGGCTCATTCCCTGTTATAATAGAGCCGGGATTGTTCTATTGCCTACTGCCGTGCGCTTTTTTGTCTTATCTCCTCCCATTACTTTAAGGGGAGGCCGGGAGGGGTTAGACGATCGGGCGGGTCACACCCGCCGAATGATTTTCTTTTGCGCACCACCATGCGCCTTTGGATTCATTTTTTAATGGCAGGTCAAGACCATGCTCCTTTGCAAATATCGGTCTGACTCCAGCTTTGCACTTTCTGTGCGCCTTTAGGGTATGGCTCGCATCGCTTTCGAGCCGACTAGCAGAAGATACAGGAACCTGCTCGTCGGCTCTCAGTCAGGCTCGCTACGCCATGACCCTGGTTTTGTTTTGAGGCAAAGGCAGATTCAAAGGCAGAGGCCGGGAGGGGTTAGTCTGGTAGGGCTGGTCACACCCGCCAAATGATTTTCTTTTGCGCACTGACGTGCGTCTCTGCGTAAGGAGGTTTGAATGTATATGCTTTGTAAGTCTCTCTCGTCTCTTAAATGGACTGTTATAACTCTTATATTGTTTTTCTCTATTTTGCCTGTCGACTGTGGCCCGGCTTCAGCGCAGGGCTGGCAGTTGGTGAAAGTTCGCCTCGATGTCCCTGAAAAGTTCAAGAAAGGCGTTTTCAATGTCGAGAGATATTTAAATGTACCGGAGGGTTTTGCTGTCTCTGTCTTTGCCGCTGGCCTCGATAGCCCACGTTTGATGGCATTCGACAGGCAGGGGCGACTTTTTGTCAGCCTTCCATCAGAAGGGCAGGTGGTTGTTCTGCCTGATGAAGATGGTAACGGGGTCGCGGACAGACAAGTTGTCTTTGCAAGGGGGCTTACACGCCCTCATGGGCTTGCGTTCTCAAGAGATGAACTGATAGTCGCTGAGACCGGCAGGGTTATTGCCATAAACCTGAAGAAGGAGGCAAGCTCTGTTGTGGCCGGTCCGATGAGAGTCCTTTCCTCTGAGATACCTTCAGGCGGTAGCCACTGGAGCCGAAGTGTCGTTGCAAGTGCTGACGGCACTCTCTACATAAGCGCAGGGTCGAGCTGCAACGCATGTGTTGAAGACGAACCCAAGAGGGCATCGGTCATGCGCCTTAGAAAGGGCAGGGCAATCGAGATTTACGCGAGAGGCCTCAGGAACACCGTCGGGTTGGCCATGCACCCTGATACAGACGAGCTTTGGGGCGTTGATAACGGCAGGGACTGGCTTGGAGACGATCTGCCTCCTGAGGAGTTGAACCTCATAAAAGAAGGCGGCGATTACGGCTGGCCATATTGCTATGGAGATAAGGTCCATGACAAGGATTATGGAACAGCCGCCAGGTGCGCCTCGACCGAGCCTCCTGTTGTCATGATGCAGGCGCACTCTGCCCCGCTTGGCATCAGTTTCGGCGATGGACTTGGATTTCCGGCAGAGTTTAAGGATGCGCTCTATATCGCCTTTCATGGTTCATGGAACAGGAGCAAGGCTACAGGGTACAAACTTGTAGCGGTACCCTTCAAGGAGGGAGCGCCTGTTGGAGGGACGATCGACTTTATCACAGGCTGGTTCTATGGGACCCGGCCGTGGGGAAGGCCTGTAGCCCCGATTGTCGGGCCTGACGGCGCGCTTTACGTCTCAGATGACTACGCAGGGGCGATATACAGGGTGGTTTACAAGGGAGGCGCAGTAAGGTAGTTCTTTAGAAATCTGCAGTGTCTGAAGTAAGTCTTTGTCTTCAAACAAAACACGGGTCATGGCGTAGCGAGCCTGATTGATAGCTGACGAGCAGGCATCAGTATTTACTGCGAGACGGCCGGACAGCGAAAGGAGCCATACCCCAAAGGTGCACGGCAGTGCGCACAAAGAAAATCATTCGGCGGGTGTGACCCGCCCTATCAAACTAACCCCTCCCAGCCTCCCCTTATACTAAGGGGAGGAGCGAAAACAAAACTCTAGTCTTTGAATTCAGTCTTTGCCTTGACACAAAACTCGGCTGGCGAAGTTGCTTTGTCCTTGCCTTTAAAAAAACCCGGGTCATGGCGGAAGGAGCCTAAAGGACGACCGACGAGCAGGCTATTGCATCTTCTGCGAGACGGCAGGACAGCGAAAGGAGCCATACCCTAAAGGCGCACGGAAAGTGCAAAGCAAGAGTCAGAGCGATGTTTTTTTATACAAGGGCCGTTGCTTGGTCCTGCCGTTAAAAAAAGAACCCAAAAAGCGTACGATAGTGCAAAAGAAAAATCGCTTACGCCTAACCCCTCCCAGCCTCCCCTTAAAGTAAGGGGAGGAGAGACCCAGTGAGCAAAAGAAAATCTCCAGCCGAAATTATCCTGCCTCTTCCCTACCACGCGCTCTTGAAAAACATGACTGAGAGCGGGGGCAGTATCAGATTGAGGGAAAAAACCCTCTTGTGGGAGGCTACCGCCTCTGCTTCCAGCCCGCCGGAGTTTCCCTTGCCGCTCCCTGAGTATTCGCATCCGTCGCTGTTGAGCATCTCCTGCCACCAGCCGCCCCTTGGCACCCCGATCCTGTAACAAGGCCTGTAAATAGGCGTCAGGTTGCAGACAACGAGCATCAGCTCCTTCGAATCCCGCGTCTTTCTTACAAAAGAGAGCGTAGAGTTCTCAGCGTCATGGAAGTCTATCCACTCGAACCCCTCGGGATCAGAGTCGAGCTCGTAAAGGGAGCGCTCGGCCCTGTATAACCTGTTGAGGTCGGATACCCATTTCTGCAGCCCGCTGTGAAAGTGGCTTAAAAGACAGTGCCATTCGATTGATTCGTCGTGGTTCCATTCTTTTATCTGGCCGAACTCGTTACCCATGAACAGGAGTTTCTTTCCCGGATGCCCGAACATATAGCCGAACATGACCCGCAGGTTGGCGAACTTCTGCCATTCGTCCCCGGGCATCTTGCCTATTAGCGACCCCTTGCCATGTACTACCTCGTCATGGGATAGCGGCAGGAGGAAGTTCTCTGTAAAGGCGTACCAGATGCTGAACGTCAGCTGATTGTGTGAGTACTTGCGGTAGACCGGGTCTTTTGAGAAGTATTTAAGCGTGTCATGCATCCACCCCATGTTCCACTTTGAGCCGAAGCCAAGGCCGCCGACATAAGTGGGCCTCGATACCATCGGCCACGCGGTAGACTCTTCGGCAAAGGTCTCTACGTCCGGGAATTCCTGATAGATAGCCTCATTCAGTTTTTTGATGAAGTTTATCGCCTCTATGTTCTCCCTGCCTCCGAACTCGTTCGGGAGCCATTCTCCGGGCTTCCTCGAATAGTCGAGATAGAGCATGGAGGCGACGGCGTCGACCCTGATGCCGTCTATGTGGAATCTGTCGAGCCAGTATATGGCTGAGCTTATGAGGAAAGACCGCACCTCGTTCCTGCCGTAGTTGAATATGCTCGAAGCCCAGTCAGGGTGGAACCCCTGTCTTGCATCAGCGTGCTCGAAAAGGTGCGTGCCGTCGAAGTATGAAAGGCCATGACCGTCGGCCGGGAAGTGGGAAGGGACCCAGTCGAGGATGACGCCTATGCCGTTGTTGTGGAGATAATCTATGAGGTACATGAGGTCGCTCGCGGACCCGTACCTGGCGGTCGGCGCGAAGTATCCTGTAGTCTGGTATCCCCATGAGCCGTAGAAAGGGTGCTCCATCAATGGGAGGAACTCGACATGCGTGAAGCCGGTCTCCCTGACGTGCTCTGTAAGGAGCGGGGCCATCTCTCTGTAGGTGAGAGGCCTGTCGCCTTCTTCCGGGACTCTTCTCCACGAGCCGAAGTGGACCTCGTAAATGGAAATCGGCGCTTTTTGCGAGTTGCGCTCTTTCCGAGACCGCATCCATTCATGGTCTGTCCATTCATAGCAGGCAGCGGTTACGATGGATGCAGTCTTTGGCGGGACCTCCGCGCTGAAAGCGAACGGGTCAGCCTTCTCTGCCTTGTGGTCGTTGTATCTTGAGAGGATGGAGTATTTGTAGACATAGCCTTCTTGTATTTCAGGGATGAACCCCTCCCATATCCCTGACCAGTCGCCGCGCGCGGCAAGCCGGTGCGTTGACGGGTCCCAGTCGTTAAAATCACCGATCACAGAGACCTTTTCGGCGTTCGGCGCCCATACTGCGAACGCGGCGCCCTTGACCCCGTTTTGTTCTATCAGATGCGAGCCGAGCTTGTTGTATAGCCTGAAGTGATTTCCTTCCTTGAAAAAATAGATGTCATGATCCGTTATCCGGCCTTCTACAGGCTTAACGCTTAGGGCTGTCGTGGTTTTCATCTTCGTCTCTGTGCTTTTCTTTTTCATCTCAGCCATCTCCGTAAACAGGCTCTGCGAACATCCGGGATTATACCACGGATACTGCCATACCCTTTGCCCGCTTGATCATGTATTATACCAGCGTATCCCCGCTATGTTGCAAATAGATTGAATTATTCCCTCGGATTTGATTATATAACAGGGTGTTATAAGGCGGCAAGGATAGTGAAGACGGAGAAAAAAAAGCTCATACTCGTATCCAACGACGACGGCATCCGCTCCGAGGGGATACAGAGGCTCGCATCAGCCCTTTCAAGGGTCGGGCTGGTCTACATCGTCGCGCCTGACAGGGAGAGGAGCGCCGCGAGCCATTCGCTCACGCTGCACAGGCCGCTACGCGTAGAGCAGGTCGGCGTCAGGCAGTTTGCGGTTGACGGGACGCCTACGGATTGCGTCACGCTAGCGGTGAACGGGATACTTCCCGCAAAACCTGATCTCGTCTTCTCCGGTATAAACAAGGGCGGGAACCTCGGCGAGGACGTCACTTATTCAGGCACCGTATCTGCCGCAATGGAAGGTACGCTCTTGGGGGTCCCATCGGTTGCGATCTCGCTTGCGGCGAGAGAGGACTTCGACTTTAAAAGCGCGGCAGGTTTTGCCGCAAGGCTCGCAAGACATATACTTAAAAAAGGGTTGCCCAAGGACACGCTCCTTAACGTCAACGTCCCTCAGGTCAAGACGATCAAGGGCCACAGGATAACGATACAGGGCAAGCGTTTTTTCACCGACGTTGTCGTTGAGAAGACCGATCCGCGGGGCAAAAAGTACTTCTGGATAGGCGGCGGCATGCAGAGGTGGGAAGGCGGAACTGATTCCGATTTTTATGCCGTATCGAAGGGGTATATCTCGATAACCCCGGTTCACCTTGATATGACGAACTATGCCTCGATAGAAGAGCTTAAACACTGGAAGATGAAGTAGTCTTTTTTAAACGGAGGCCGTGGAATTTGCGTTTACCAAAGGGCAGAAAGGACATATACGAGCGGGCCAGGCAGAAGATGCTCGATGAGCAGATCATCAGCCGGGGGGTCACGCAAAGAGAGGTCCTGTTCGCAATGCAGGCCGTCCCGAGGCATTTGTTTGTAGATGCGGCGATCGAGTCGCAGGCCTATAATGACCACCCATTGCCGATAGGCGAGAGGCAGACCATCTCCCAGCCTTACATCGTGGCCCTTATGACAGAGTCCCTCGGTCTTACCGGCTCGGAGAGGGTGCTAGAGATTGGCACAGGTTCAGGCTATCAGGCGGCTGTTCTTTCTGTAATGGCCGAGAAAGTCTATACGGTTGAGAGGATCTCCAGACTTGCTGACAGAGCGATGAAGCTCTTAGACAGCCTGCACTGCTCCAATATCATTGTCAGGGTGGCTGATGGGACTCTGGGGTGGCCTCAGGAGGCCCCGTTTGACGCCATACTCGCGGCCGCAGGCTCTCAGAGGGTCCCTCAGGCTTACATCGATCAGCTCAAGGTCGGGGGCAGGCTGGTAATGCCTGTAGGCGATGAGGATGAACAGGAGCTTGTGCGTATAACAAAGCTTGATGGCTCAGTAGTTAAAGAGGTCATCGGTGGTTGCAAGTTTGTAAAGCTCATCGGCAGGCACGGATGGGAAGCCGCCGGAGACCTGCCTGCCACAGACGCCTTCGGCTTCAGGAACAGCAGATAATGGCCGCCCATAACTTTCTCTTTACTTTATTAAACTGTTGTATTAAAATCGGACTATCAATTTAAAATATGCGGAGTTTCTCCATAGAAGACGCGGGCTGTGGAGCGGAGGCTGGTTGTAATTCAACCTCTCATGAGTCCTTTTTTTTGCGCGCCTCGATTAACGGGCGTTCTTGTGTAATTGCGCCGTCGAGTGTGCGTAAGGCCGCCGCTTCAATTCATCGCGTTCTTAGGCTGGAAATGGACTCCATTCTATCCCGAGGCGAAGCTGACAGGCTATTTTCTTTTGAAGCCGGCAGGGACAGGTGGCCGTCTTGACTTCACGAAAGACCCTGTCAGATGAAACGGCCGTGGGACGCTTATCTCTTCGATTGAAGTCGATCCTGGCATGGTCCTTCATGCTGGTGTACCTGCTTGCCGTCTCGGGATGCGCGTCAAGCGGCGTATATCATACCGTAGGCAGCGGCGAGACTCTCTGGAGGATATGCAATACGTATGGCGTCCCGCTTCAGGACGTAGCAGAGATAAACGACATAAAAGACCCTACTGAGATCGAAAAAGGCAGGAAGATATTCATACCCGGGGTCTCAAAGAGACGCAAGGTCGTGCCGTTTAAGGTCGAGAGGGCCTCGGTAGAGCGTAATCCGGACAAGAAGATGCCCTTGGACCGAGATGAGGGCAGGGTAGTGATTGAAAAAGACAGGTTCCTCTGGCCTGTCAAAGGGGAGGTCAGCTCAGCCTTCGGTATGAGGAACGGGCACAGGCACGACGGCATAGATATCAAGGCTCCGGACGGCACTCCTGTAAGGGCCGCTGATGAAGGCAAGGTGATGTACGTAAATACAAGCATGCGGGGGTACGGCAACATCATCATAATGATGCACAAAGATGATTTTTATACTGTTTACGCGCATAACGATAAGAACCTGGTGAAAATGGGCGATAAGGTGGCAAAGGGCGAGATAATAGCAAGCGTAGGTTCTACCGGCAACGCCTCAACAAGCCATCTCCACTTCGAGGTAAGGCAGGGCAAAGGGGTAAGAAATCCTCTTTTTTTCCTGCCATAAGCCGGACGGTCAGCCAAGGCGTCTGAGCGTCAAATGGCTATAACAAACAGTGTCTCGCTTCCAGGAAGTCGCTCCTTAACCTCTAATCCAAGAGGCAATCATGATGAAGGCGAACGAAGGCACCTGGAATACCGGCTTTTCAAAGAGCGTCAGTGCGGAAGATAAGGTTTACAGAGAGCCGTATTCCACAGACTCGATAAAGTTCTACTTCAGTTGCATCAAGCGTTATCCCCTGCTTACATCCCTGGAAGAAAAATCTCTCGCAAAGAAGATCGCAAAGGGCGACATGTCCGCCAGACGGCACATGATCGAGGCCAACCTTCGCCTTGTCGTTAATATCGCCAAGCGCTATATCAATCGCGGCTTTCCGCTTCAGGACCTTATTGAAGAAGGCAACATCGGACTTATCAAGTCGGTTGAGAGGTTCAAGGCTACAAAAGGGTGCAAGTTCTCGACCTACGCCACCTACTGGATAAAGCAGTCTATAGAAAGGGCGATAGCGAACCAGTCTAACGTCGTAAGGGTGCCCATCCACATAACAGCCGACCTATCGAAGATCAGCAGGGTGACACGGGAGCTTTTCATGTCCCAACACAGGGAGCCTGACCTTATGGATCTGATTGAAAAGACCGGGTTTTCAGGCAGATATGTTAAAAAACTCGACATAATCAGCAAAAAATGCTATTCACTAGAGGCTATATTGCCTGACGGCAACGAGCAGACGCTCCTAGACAAGCTCGAGGACCACAGTTTTCCAGCCCCTGGCGATTACATTGACGTCTACAGGCGCCATGACAAGATCACAAGCTGGCTCGGGAAGCTCGATGAGCATGAAAGGACGATACTGATGCACAGGTTCGGGCTTGTAAACGACACGCCCAAGACCCTTGAAGAGATAGGCAGGGAATTCGGGGTGACGCGTGAAAGGGTGAGGCAGATCGAGGCCAAGGCCCTTGACAAGTTGAAGAAGCTGATGGAAAAAGAGAACATCATGTCTCTTGACGCAGTCTAAGAAAACACTAGGAGCGATATTGAATGGAACAGTTTAAAAAGGCCATAAGAGACATCCCGGACTTCCCTAAAAAAGGCATCCTCTTCAAGGACATCACGACGCTTTGCAAGGATGCGGCGCTTTTCCAGAGGATGGTAGATCTTATGGCGCACAGGTACGTAGGCAGGCACATCGATCTGGTAGTAGGGATCGAGGCGCGAGGTTTTATTGTCGGGGCGGCGCTGGCGTACAAGCTCGGTGCAGGAGTCGTGCTTGTCAGAAAGCCGGGCAAGCTCCCTGCAAAGACCCACAAGGCGAGCTATACGCTGGAATACGGCAAGGACACGCTTGAGATACACCAGGACGCGATACAGAAGGGTCAAAACGTCATAATAGCCGATGATCTGCTTGCGACAGGCGGCACGTGTCAGGCTGTAGTCGAACTCGTAAAGCAGATGGGCGGCAACATCATCGAGTGTTCCTTTATCGTCGAGCTTGAAGAACTCGACGGCAGGGCCAAGCTCGAACCCCATCCGGTCTTTTCTTTGATAAAGTACTGATTGATTTAAGGCGGTTTGGTCCGTCTGATTGAAGGATATATGCTCTGGGGGCTTTCTTTTGAAAGCCCCCTTATTTATTTCAAACTTCCGGTTTCTTCAGGCTGATTTATTTTAGCCGAGGTAGTGGAGTCTTGTCTGTACTTCTCCCATTATAGTAAGGGGAGGAGTAAGACAAAACGCTCTCCCTTGAATTTGTCTTTGTCTTTAAATAAAACCAGGCTGGCGAAGTTGCTTTGCCTTTAAACAAACCCGGGTATGGTGGAATGAGCCTAAAGGATGGCCGACGCGCAGGCTATTGGATTTACTGCGAGTCGGCCGGACAGCGAAGGGAGCCATACCCAAAAAGACGCACGGAAAGTGCAAAGCTAAAATCAGACAGATATTTTTTCATACGAGCCGCTTGAGCCTTATCTTAAAAACGTACGGCAGTACGCAAAAGAAAATCATTCGGCGGGTGTGACCCGCCCTACTGTCAGGTTTTCAAGCACTCCGCCCTTGCTCCCTTCCTTATTGGACTTTACCCCCCTTTTTTGATACCATTTAATCATAGAGGAGCGATCAGGCTTAATGCTCTTTCGGTTTTTTTTAATCTTTTTCAGGCCTGACAGATGACTTCGACCAAGGGCGACAGATGCTTGATAATACGGTAAAAAACGAGCTCAAAAGGATAGTCGGCGAGGCGAACTGCTCTTTTTCAAGAGAAGACCTTATCTGCTATTCGTATGACGCCACAAATTCTCCGCACCTTCCTGATGCCGTCGTATTCCCTTCATGCGCCGGTGAGATCTCCCTTATCATGAAGATGGCAAACGCAGAGTCCTTTCCGGTAGTGCCAAGGGGCGCAGGAAGCGGCTTTTCAGGCGGGAGTCTGCCTGTGCGCGGCGGTGTAGTCATATCGACCGAGCGGATGAAAAAGATAATTGAGATCGACCCTGACAACATGACTGCCGTTGTGGAGCCGGGTGTTGTGCTATGGGAGTTTCAGCAGGAGGTCGAAAGGCAGGGGCTTTTCTATCCGCCTGACCCGTCGTCCCTGAGGTTCTGTACTATCGGCGGAAACATCGCTGAGTGCGCCGGAGGCCCACGGGCTGTTAAGTACGGCGTTACGCGCGATTATGTCCTAGGCCTGGAAGTTGTCCTGCCGACAGGCGAGATAATAACAACCGGCGTTCGCACAGCAAAGGGTGTAGTAGGATACGACCTTACACGGTTGATGGTCGGCTCCGAAGGGACGCTCGGCATAGTCACAAAGGCAACTCTGAGGCTCTTGCCGCTACCCGAATCTACCATAACGATGCTTGCAGTATTCCCGAAACTCAAAGACGCAGCAGCCGCCGTGTCAGCCATAATGAGGGCAAGGGTCATACCATCCACGCTTGAGCTGATGGATTCAACCAGCATAAGGTGCGTGGAAGAGTTTGCTCAGGTGGGCCTCCCGATGGATGCCCAGGCTGTGCTTCTCATTGAGGTCGACGGGTCCCGTGCCGTAGTAGATGCTGAGGCGGCTGTAGTGAATGAGGTATGCCTCGCGAACGGGGCTGTAACGGTAAGGACGGCTACCGGTAAAGACGAGGTAAAAGATCTCTGGAAGGCCAGAAGGGCGATTTCCGCTTCGCTTTACAGGATAAAGCCGAATAAGATAAACGAAGATATTGTAGTGCCTCGAGCCTCGATACCTGAGCTTATCGAGGGACTCCAGGCTATCTCATCGAAACACGGACTTTTGATAGCGAGCTTCGGACATGCCGGGGACGGCAACATACATGTGAACATCATGTATGATAAGAAAGACACTGTAGAGGCCGCCTCAGCTGACAAGGCCGTCGTAGAGGTTTTTGAGCTTTGCCTTGCCTTGAACGGCACTATATCCGGCGAGCACGGGGTAGGCATAGCAAAGGCAAGGTTTCTTGAGCTGGAGCTTAAACCTGAGGTAATAGACCTGATGGCGGCTATCAAGAAGGCCATCGACCCGAATGGAGTCTTGAACCCGGGGAAGATATTTACGGATAAGAAAAGCATGGCAAGGGCAGATATGCCCGGGCCTTCAGATACGCAGTGAGGATGCGATGCGCCAGCAGGATTTGATTCAAGCCGAGATAAATAAATGCGTAAGGTGCGGCACTTGCAGGTCGGTATGCCCGGTCTTCAAGGCAGTAGGCAGGGAGACCGCCTGCGCAAGGGGCAAGATCACCCTTATAGGTGCAAACCTGAAGGGAGAGCTTCCGCTTACCGAGGCGTATGTAAAGCACGTCAAGGAGTGTACGCTTTGCGGCGCCTGCAGAGCGAACTGTCCTAACGGCGTCGATACGACGCGGGTCTATGCGGCCGCCCGCGAGGATATAGCGGCGAAGCAGGGCCTTCCTTTCACAGCCTCGTTCATATTGAAGCACGTCCTTGATTCAGGCAGGATCATGCCGCTTGCGATGAAGTGGGCAAACCGCCTCCAGTCGATAATATTCAAAGACTCTTCCGCAGGGCAAGGCCTTCTCTCGAGGTTCACTATGCCGAATGTCGGGAGCGGCAGGCTTGTGCCTCCTCTTGCCGAGCGTTTTTTCCTCGATCTTCCTGAGGTAAAGGCGCTTGATGATAGCGCAAAAAAAACGCAGGGTGCGGCAAAGGTCGCGTTTTACGCCGGGTGCGGCGTAAACTATCTTATGCCTGAGGTGGGGGTAGCCTCGATAGGCGTCCTGAAAAGGGTAGGGGTTGACGTAGTAGTCCCTTCCGCTCAGGTCTGTTGCGGCATTCCTGCTTACTCGATGGGGGATATGGACTCGGCAAGGGCCATGGCGCTTAAAAACCTCGAGGCCTTTGAATCGACAGACGCCGCTTTTATAACGACATCGTGCGCGACCTGCGGGTACGCGCTTAAAAAGCTCTTCAGGGAGCTCCTCGGAGACGACCCGAAGCTCGCTGCCAGAGTCGAGGCCTTCTCAAAGAAGGTCAGGGACATAACAGAGCTTCTTGTTGACGAGCTAGGCTTTAAGGGCGACGGAAAGAACACTGTCAACGCCAGGGTCACATACCACGACCCATGCCATCTCGGAAGGGGACAGGGCGTAAGAGAGGCGCCGAGGGTGCTGATAGCAGGGGCCAGGGGCGCCCAACTTAAGGAGATGAAAAACCCATGCGCCTGTTGCGGGCTCGGCGGCGGGTTGAGCATCGCCAATTATGAACTGTCCATGGAGATAGCCCGCAAGAAGGCTGAAAATATCAAGAACAGCGGCGCCAGTATCGTCGCTACCGCATGCCCCGGGTGCATGGTTCACCTGCGTGACGGCCTCCATAGGTTCGGGGTCGACGTAAAGGTTGCGCACGTAGTCGAACTCCTGTAAACTGAATTCGACTCTCGCGCGGAAAAACCCAACGTCGCAGCCGGAGGCCTTGCCTGATGCCTTACTTCGTCTTTTGCATCCACAACCATCAGCCGGTTGGAAACTTCGAGGAAGTGATCGAGGAGAACTACCGCAGGTCTTACCTTCCTTTTCTTTCAGCGCTCTCAAGACACCCCCGCGTCAAATTATCGCTCCATACCACAGGGTTCCTCCTCGACTGGATGATAAAAAATCATCCTGAGTATGTAGAGATATTAAAGACCATGGTCGACGCAGGCCAGGTCGAGATCATGGGCGGCGGTTATTATGAACCAATACTCTCCGTAATCCCGGAGCGTGACAGGGTGCGGCAGATAACCCTTTTTTCTGACAGGATAGAGAAGGTCTTCAGGACAAGGCCGAGGGGTATATGGCTCGCCGAGAGGGTCTGGGAGCCGACGTTGCCTACTACCATCAGGGCCGCTGGTCTTGAATATCTTGTCCTTGATGACTACCACTTCATAAAATCAGGCCTCACAAAAGAAGATCTCGGCGGTTACTACATAACCGAGGACCAGGGAAACGTAATAAAGATCTTCCCAGGGAGCGAGGCGCTCAGATACCTGATACCGTTTAAGCCTCCCGGCGAGCTTGAGGCCCACCTCAAGGGGCTTGTCGGGTTTTTGAAGAAGGGCAACGCCGCCATATACGGAGACGACGGCGAGAAGTTCGGGAGCTGGCCCGGCACCCATAAGTGGGTATTTGAAGACGGCTGGCTCGAATCTTTTTTGACTATGATAGAGGCGAGCCTTGATTGGCTCACACCGCTTTCCTTAGGCGAGTACCTTGACATGGAAGAGCCTGTCGGCCGGATATACCTGCCTACGACCTCATATATGGAGATGGGAGAGTGGTCGCTACCTGCTTGTGCTTCTGCCGAGTACGCGAGGCTCGCGGTAGACATCAAGGGCTGGAAGGACGGGGACAGGGTCAGGCGCTTTTTACAAGGCGGCGTATGGAGGAATTTTTTCTCCAAGTATCCGGAGTCGAACTGGATGCACAAGAGGATGCTCATGGCAAGCAAGGCGCTTGAGGGCAAGCGTACGGCTGCTTCTCAGGGCGATCCTGATATTGATATTGCGGAACGCCTTATCCATCAGGCCCAGTGCAACGACGCCTACTGGCACGGCGTCTTCGGCGGGCTCTACCTGCCGCACCTTCGCACTAAGGTCTATCAATCTATTATTGAGGCTGAAAATATCCTTGAGGCTGGCGCCGGTGATAGAAGCGGCGTTACCGTCTCTGATATCGACGCGGACGATCACAGCGAGGCCGTGATGAGGACGAGGGATTTTAACCTCTTCATAAAACCGTCTGTCGGAGGTTCTCTCGTCGAGCTTGACTATAAGCCCAAGGCTGTCAACTTCTCCAATACGCTTACGAGATGGCACGAGGGGTATCACCACAAGCTCGAAGCGAGGGAAAAGGGCGCGGACCCGCAAGGCGCCGTGAGCATACATGATATCGTAAAGGTCAAGGAAGAGGGGCTGGAAAGATACCTGAAGTACGATACGCACAGGAGGGCCTCGTTTGTAGACCGCGTACTCGGCGCCGACGCCACTATCGAGAGTTTTTACGCTAATGAGTTTGCTGAGATTGGCGACCTCGCGGATGGCAGGTATGATTGCGAGATAAAAGATACAAGGGTGATCCTTTCAAGGTCTGCAAAGGCCGGCGGGTCAGCAATCGACGTCAGAAAGGTCTTTAAACCCGACGGACATGATTCATTTAAGGCAGAGTATCAGATAAAAGGCGAGGTAGAGCAAGGGCTCAGGTTCGCGGTCGAGTTCAATCTGATGCTCCCGTGCTGTGACGGCCCTGCGACATTCTATCAGTCAGTGCCACCTATGACCTCAGAGGAGATAGGGCTCGGAAGTACAGGCGTTAAAGAAGGCGTAGAGGCCCTTACTATCTCGGATACCCATACCGGCGTATACCTGACCATAGAGACCGAGAGGCCGGCGACGCTCTGGAGGTTCCCGGTGCATACGGTCTCGCTCTCCGAGGGCGGGTTCGAGAAGATATATCAAGGATCATGTCTTGTATTCATATTCGATCTCGATAGCCGCTCGGCCCAGATGAACCTCTGTTTCAGGGTGAGGGCCGGTTCGCTAGGTAAATAAAACGAAGTGGAGGCTATATCCCATTGACCATATCCGCAGACGCGCTTATTGAAAAGCTGAGACCGCTCAAGCTCCTTATATTTGATGTCGACGGAGTACTTACCGACGGAAGGATAATCTATGACAACGCAGGGGTCGAGTCAAAGGCCTTTGACGTAAAGGACGGACACGGGATAAAGCTCCTGATGAGGTGCGGCATCGACGTCGGCATAATAACCGCGCGCGAATCGAACGTGGTTGCAGTGAGGGCCGCGAACCTCGGCATAGGGATCGTCTTTCAGGGGATGAAGGACAAGTTGAAGGCCTTCGAGGAGATATTGAAGACGACAGGCCTTGATCCGAGCCGGATAGGCTATGTCGGGGATGATATTATCGATCTGCCTGTCATAAGAAGGGTCGGGTTCTCAGCCTCGGTTGCCGACGGGGTAAGCGAGGTGAGGGAGCGGGTAGACTATGTCGCCGGGAAAAATGGCGGGTGCGGCGCGGCAAGGGAGATAGCTGAGCTTGTACTGAAAGCACAGGGCCATTGGGACTCTGTCTTGGCAGGATACCTCAGATGACACGTTGGCTGAAATAGCCTGCAGAGGGTTTTTTAACAGGACGGGCTGTCTGGGATAAAAAACTTTACTCCATTTTTTTCAGATGGTATAATTCTTGCTATAGAGGCAGAGTCGGAAGTCTGCTAGTGCTAACTATATGATTTTAAATGTATTTACTTAGAGTGGGCGGATCTGGCGGACCGATATGAACCGTAAAGTAAGGATCTCGCTCGGGACCTTCATCGTCTTATCTGTTGCCGGGCTTGTATTGATGGTCATCCTCCACTATCAGACAAGAAACAGCATACAGGTCAATATCGTTGAGGACAAGAAGATCGAGGTAAAGATAGACAGGATCCATTATTCAGGCACTAATGACGGAAAGCTTGAGTGGGAGATGGAGGCCTCGAGCGCGAAGCGCTCTAAAGACGACGACCTCACCTATCTGAAGACGGTAAAGATCACGCATTATCCCGCTAAAGGGGCCCCTTATGTCATGACTTCCGATGCAGCGACGTTCCGTGAGGCGACAGGGGAGATCTCGGCAACAGGCTCGGTTCTGGTAGAGTCGAAAGACGGCTACAGGTTTTCTTCGCAAAGCGTAAGATATTCGCTAAAGACCAGAGAGATGACAACCGATGATACCATAGAGCTAAGGTCAGCCGGTCTGGACATTAAGGGCACCGGGTTTCACGCCGAGATGGCAAGCGGACGTTTTAGACTCTTTAAAAATGTTAAGGCTGTTTTTAGGAATAATCGATGACAGGACTGAGAGGCTTTCGCGTGATGGGCCTAAAAGCAGCGGCCGGCCTGTTGACAGCTGTTGTCTTTCTCGCGGCCTCGGCACATCAGAGCGGCGCGGCGCAGAAGGACTCTAAGATAACGGCAAAAAAACAGGTCACTATCACCTCAGATACGATGGAGGCGCTCTCCGAGCAGAACATTGTCATATTCAAAGGCAATGTCGTTGCCGTTGAAGACTTCACGATATGTTCTGACGAGCTCTATATTCATTACGATGAGAACAAGGATATAAGCGAGATAGAGGCAGGCGGCAACGTCAGGATATTCCAGGACAACAAGACGTCTACGTCAGACAGGGCCGTATACAGCAGGATAGACAGAAAGGTGGTGCTTACCGGCAAGCCGCAGGTAAAGCAGTGTACCGACACTATAAAGGGCGACCGCATCACGGTATTTCTGGATAAGGACAACGCCATGGTGGAGAGCGACTCCGGGGGCAGGGTCAGGGCCGTGATAATGCCCGAGAAGAAGTGCCGGGAAGGCGCCGCGCAGGAGAAGCCGATAAGTGAAGAAGCTCGCTGTAAAGGGCCTCGCTAAGACCTACAGAAAGAGAAGGGTCGTCGACGGCGTAAGTCTCAACATAGAGCCGGGTGAGGTAGTAGGCCTCCTTGGGCCAAATGGCGCCGGCAAGACCACGACCTTTTACATGATAGTCGGCCTCATAAGCCCGGACGAAGGGCATGTGATGCTTGGCGATACCGATATAACGCACGCCCCTATGTACGAGAGGGCGCGCACGGGAATCAGCTATCTGGCGCAGGAGCCTTCGGTCTTCAGAAAGCTTACTGTCGAGCAGAATGTCAGGTCGGTCCTTGAGTTCCTTGACCTGCCTAAAGACGAATTGGAATCCAGGCTCGCCGGCCTTTTAGAGGAATTAGGGGTGGCGCACCTTTCAAAGACGATGGCCTACGCCCTTTCAGGCGGAGAGAGGCGCAGGGTCGAGATAGCAAGGGCGCTTGTCAATTCCCCTTCGTTCCTGCTCCTCGATGAGCCTTTCTCAGGCATAGACCCGATAGCGGTTGGCGACATACAGGATATAATACTCGGCCTCAAGAAAAAAGGGATAGGCATACTGGTGACCGACCATAACGTCGGCGCGACACTTGGTATATGCGACAGGGCATATATAATAGGCAGCGGCAAGCTTCTGAAAACAGGGACCCCGACCGAGATACTCGATTCAAAACGCGTCAGAGAGATATATCTTGGAGAGAAGTTCAGGCTTTAGTATCGCCTGTCTTGTCCGGGCATCTAAAACGGCGTATGGAAAGATGACAGGCATAGATGCCGCATCCGATATCTGAAAGGCCGATCCTGGCGGTGTTTTAAAAGGCATATACCGGGACGCCGCGGTGTCAACGCTGCATACGGCATGAGGCGCATCACAGATGGCATACGAACAGAGGCTGGACCTTAAACTTACGCAAAGCCTGGTCATGACGCCCCAACTCCAGTTGGCGATCAGGCTGTTGCAGTTGTCTATGATCGAGCTGGTTGAGGTCGTGCGCGAAGAGGTCCAGACCAACCCGGTATTAGAAGACAGCGTCGAGGCGGATGGAGATGTAGAGGCGAGGCAGGAGCCGCCGGTCGACAACCAGCCTCCTGAGATGGACTGGCAGGCGTACCTCGAAGAGGGCCAGGACTTCAGGTCAGGCGGCATCGACTTTAACGAGAGAGAAGAAGATGACTTCATGTCCAACATATCTTCTTCAGGCGGTAGCCTAAATGAGCACCTTGTCTGGCAACTCCAGATGCTTGGCCTTCAGGGATCGGAATCTGAATTAGGCGAGTATATCGTAGGCAACATCGCGCAGGACGGCTATCTCCGCATCATCGACGCGACAGGCATGAGCGACGTTGAGGCAGAGGCCGCCTCTTTAAGCGAGATAGCCGCCCATACAGGGGCTGAAATCGGGCTTGTCGCTGGTGTGCTGGGCCGCATCCAGCAGTTCGACCCGGCGGGCGTGGGCGCGAGAAGCCTCAGAGAATGCCTGCTTATACAGGCAAGGGCCCTTCCGGTCAGAGATACTGTTGTGGAGGAGATAATAGCCCACCACCTGGACAACCTCGCCAGGAGAAACTTCAAGGCCATAGCAAAGGGCCTGGGCATAAAGGTCGAAGACGTCGCTGAGGCCGCCCGCAGTATAAACAAGTACCTTAACCCTACTCCGGGCGCAGGCTTCGGAGCTGACGATTCAAGGGCGATAGTCCCGGATATTTTTATTCAGAAGGTCGGCGATGATTATGTGATACTCCTTAACGAAGACGGCCTGCCCAAGCTCAAGATAAGCTCTTACTACAGGGAGCTTCTGAAAAACGGCGCGGGCGATCAGGCCAAGGGGTACATACAGGAGAAGCTCAAGAGCGCTGTATGGCTTATCAAGAGCGTACATCAGAGGCAGCGCACTATCTACAAGGTCGTCGAGTGCATCGTAAAGTTCCAGCGCGAATTCCTCGACAACGGTCTGCGGTTCTTAAAGCCGATCGTGCTTAAGGATGTGGCCGAGCAGATAGGCATGCATGAATCCACTGTAAGCAGGGTCACCTCGAACAAGTACGTCCAGACTCCTCGGGGGCTCTTTGAACTGAAATACTTTTTCTCTACCGGCATGTCCAATTCGGACGGGTCTGATACGACAGTCGAGTACATAAAAGAGAAGGTTAGGGATATAATTAAATCAGAGGACTCGAAAGACCCGTTGAGCGACAAGCGGATAGTCGAACTGCTGAAGGAATCCGGCATAGTCGTTGCGAGGAGGACCGCTACGAAGTACAGGGAGGCGCTCGGGTTTCAGTCGTCGAACAGAAGGAAGGCCCATTTTTAGTCCGGCACAATAGCCGCATCGCATCACAGGCCATGATCTTCAACGGCCTTCAGGCCGCCGACGGATCAGGGGCGAGGGTCCCATGAGCGCTGATAAAGAGGTTGAAAGCCGACAACGGTCAAAGTCGCAGGGCTTGGTTTTTCAGAGAAAGGTTTTCAGATAAAGCTCAAATCGGCCTTAAACATGGCCTTGTCTGTAAGGAATAATATATCATACACCGGAGGTAGGAAAATGCATGTCAGCGTAACATTCAGGCACATGGAGTCGTCTGATGCGATCAGGGGCTATGCCGAGGAAAAGACAGAGAGGCTCGTAAAGTATCTTTTCGAACCGGCCGAGATACACTGGGTTCTGTCTGTGGAGAAGATCAGGCACATCGCTGATGTGACCATAACCGCCAACGGCGTCACTACAAAGGCGCAGGGCGATACCCAGGATATGTACTCTGCCATCGACACTGTCATCGACAAGATCGAGAACCAGCTTCGCAAGCACAAGGAGAGGGTGAAGGACCACAA
Organism: Deltaproteobacteria bacterium; assembly: GCA_038043525.1. Taxonomy (GTDB): domain Bacteria; phylum Desulfobacterota; class GWC2-55-46; order GWC2-55-46; family GWC2-55-46; genus JBBTBW01. The sequence continues at coordinate 47,390 of JBBTBW010000013.1, forward strand.
GCCCCACACTAACGAGCCTGTCTCAAAGATGTATCCGGCAGGCGCTGCAGGCGCTGCAGCAAAGCCGAGGATAGTCAGGAAGGACAATCAGTTCCTGAAGCCTATGTCCGTCGAGGAGGCGGCCATGCAGATGGACATAGCCGGCCACAGCTTCCTCGTATTCACCGATTCGGTCACCAGCGGCGTTAACGTCATCTACAGGACCGAGGACGACAACTACTGCCTCATAGAGACCCGCGGCAAGTAGCTGTATCAGGCACTTCAAGGTAGCGTTTTCGTATTGATTTACGGTCTTGACGCCGGCGCGGCGTCAAGACCGTCTCTTATTATCTTTTGTTCACTGCGGGTGGTATATGAGGCTTGCCGACGTGCTTGATGAAGACTGTATCACGGTCAACCTTCAGTCAAAGGACAAGTCCGAGGTCCTCTCTGAGATAGTCACGGGTTTCGCGTCGAAGCTCGAAGGGGTCGAGGTCTCGGTAGTCGTCAAGGCGCTGCTTGAGAGGGAGAGGCTCGGCACTACCGGCATCGGCCACGGCGTGGCGATACCTCACGGCAGGATAAAAGGCCTCGGCGCTATAAAGGTCTTTTTCGGCAGGTCGAAAAAGGGCGTTGAGTACGAGTCCATGGACAGACTGCCGGTACACATATTTTTTCTTATCGTTGCGCCTGAGAACTCGGCGTCGGCGCACTTGAAGCTTCTCGCAAGCATATCTCATCTCTTGAAGTATCCTGAAATACGTCTGAAACTTATAAGGGCCGCTGACACGGCCGAGGTTTACAGGACCATAATCGAGGCGGAGAGGAAGCTCGGATCTTTCTGATCGTGTATATCGTTCGTACGGCCCGCAGTTTTTTTTGCGGCCTTGCGAGCGGATAAAAGAGATGTTTCTTTTATCCTGAGATCCCAGGCGGCTCGCCGCGGCAAGCGCCCTGTGACTTTCCGCGTACCGCGCGTCCGGTCGTTATAATTATAATACGGTAAAAGGACAGTCTGGCAATATGGGCATTCCTGTAAGAGAGCTGCTCGAAGGCGCGCTTCTTGAATCTCTGGGCCTTGTGATCATGGCAGGGGAAAAGGGCCTCGGCAAAGAGGTATCTACCTCAAGGATACAGAAGCCGGGGCTGCTGCTTACCGGCCTCCTTGAAGAACTGCATCCTGACAGGCTTCAGATATTCGGCGCGGCTGAGATAGGGTATCTCACCAGTCTGTCCAAGGAGAAGCTCTTGAGGTCGCTTCGCGTCCTTGAGAAGGCGGATATCCCGGCTATAATCGTCACAAGGGGCCTTGAGCCGCCTGACTTTTTAATCGCTCTTTGCTCCGGCAAAGACGTCCCGCTCCTTAAAACAGCGCTGACCTCATCGGTGCTGATCGAAGGCGTCACCAAGTATCTTGAAGAGAGGCTCGCTCCGTCTACAAACGTCCACGGCGTCTTCGTGGATGTCCTTGGCGTAGGGGTGCTTGTAATAGGCAAGAGCGGCATAGGCAAGAGCGAATGCGCCCTTGATCTCGTCTCAAGGGGCTACAGGCTAGTATCCGACGACGTTGTGATAGTCAAGAGGATGCCGCCGGCGACCCTTATCGGCACCGCCTCTGACCTTATCAGGTACCACATGGAGATACGCGGCCTCGGCATCGTTAACATCAAAGACATCTACGGTATAACCGCGATAAGAGAAAGAAAGCAGATGGATATAGTCGTCGAGCTTGTCCGCTGGGAGACCGAGGCCGATTACGACCGGCTCGGGCTCGAGACAAGCACGTACAGGATCTTGGGCGTTGATCTGCCGTATCTCAAGATCCCGGTAAGCCCCGGCAGGAGTGTCGCCACTATAGTCGAAGTCGCCGCGAGAAATCAGATACTGAAGATCATGGGACATGATTCGGCAAAGGTGCTGGCAGCGCACCTCGCGGGTGTCATGAGGAGCGGCGTACGCAAGGACCAGATCTGATTTGAAGGGGCCGGCGGCTCAGACCGCCTTGGGGTTCTATTGAAGGATATACGCATCGTCGTCATAAGCGGCCCGTCAGGGACCGGCAAGAGCACGGCAATCAAGTCACTTGAGGATCTCGGCTTTTTCTGCGTGGATAATATGCCTTCCGCGCTTTTGCCGAAGTTCATGGAGCTTTTGTCCCAGTCGAGGGAGATAAACAAGGTTGCCGCTGTTGTCGACGTCAGGGAGGGCGAGTTTCTCAAAGGCTTTCTCCCTGCTTTTAATGATCTTAAAGGGGCAGGCTACTCCGTTGAGATAATATTCCTTGAGGCTTCCGACGACGCGCTCATAAGGCGTTTCAGCGAGACGAGAAGGAGGCATCCGCTTGCCTGTGCCGAGAGTCCGCTCGACGGCATCCAGAGGGAGAGGGAGCTGTTGAAAGACCTCAAGGCCAACGCCGATAAGGTCATAGACACTACCGGTTTTAACGTCCATCAGCTGAGAGACCTTATCAAGGAGTACTTTTCAGGCGCTGTAAGCCGTGAGAAGATGACGGTCAACTTCATGTCGTTCGGGTTTAGGTTCGGCGTACCAGCTGATGCCGACCTTGTGCTTGACGTCAGGTTCCTGCCCAATCCGTACTTTGTGGAGCCGCTCAAATGGCTCGACGGCACTGACGATAAGGTGAGGGATTTCGTGCTTTCAAACGACAAGACTATAGAGTTTATCGAGAAGGCCAGGGGTTTTCTCTCATACCTCATACCTCTGTATTGGAAGGAAGGCAAATCGTACCTTACTGTCGCTATCGGATGCACAGGGGGCAGGCACAGGTCGGTTGCCGTTATAAACGAGCTTGCCGGGGCCTTTGAATCTGATATGGTCATCACCAGGAAGAGACACCGCGACATACAAAAAATCTGAGCGGGGCTTTTAACGAGTTTCGCGCAGACAGGATGGCGATATGATAGGAGCTGTGATAATCACCCACGGGGCGCTGGCGTCCGGCATAGTCGAGGTAGCGCAGTCGATAACCGGCCCTCTTGAGAAGGTGCTGACTGTCGAAATAATGAACTCCGAGTCGACAGAGGACATCAGGGACGCGCTTTGCGCCGCTGTAGAGCGGGCTGATTCTGGTAAGGGTGTTATAATCTTCACCGATATGTTCGGAGGCACGCCTACTAACATAGCTCTCTCGCTGCTCGATGAGGGGAGGGTGGAGATATTAACCGGCATCAACCTGCCGATACTTATCAAGTTCGTCGGGCACAGGTCGGAAAAGCCTCTTCATGAGCTTACTTTGCTGCTCAAGGATTACGGACAGAAGTCGATAGTGCTGGCAGGCGACATGCTCAAGGAAAGAAAATAGATCAGGTTTTAGCGGACGCTACAGGATCTCAAGGGAGACCGGTCGATATGGTCAGTTTGGTGAGGGTGGATGACAGGCTTCTGCACGGCCAGATCATCTGCGCGTGGGTGCCTTTCATGAAGGCGGATATGCTGATAGTCGCCTCGGATGAGGCCGCCTCGGATTCTATCGTTAGCGACATAATAAGTTCGTGCGGTCATAGAGGGCTTGGCGTACAGGTGAAAAGCCTCAAAGACGCCGTCAGTTATCTTGAGGGAGCCGCCGCAGAAAAGGTGATACTCATACTCGGCGACCTTGCCGATGCGATGAGGGTCTATGAGCTCGGCCTGCGGTTCGGCTCCATCAATCTCGGCAATATACACCATGAGGAGAACGGCAGGAGGATGACGCCGTCAGTCATAGTCAATGATGATGACGTATGCGTAATGGACAGATTGCATTCGCTCGGAGTAAAGGTTGTGATCCAGGACGTGCCGGCAAGCCTCCCCAGGGAATACTCGCCGGCCGGAAAAGCCTGATATGACCGGAGGCGTCCTTGCCGGCGCGCTCTGGGCCTCGCTCCTCGGCGGACTCCTTTGCGTTGACAGGACGGCCGCCTTTCAGTCGATGGTCTCAAGGCCGATAGTGGCAGGCCCTCTGACAGGGCTTCTTCTCGGGGCGCCTGAGGCAGGGCTCGTAGCCGGCGGCTTGATAGAGTTGCTTTTCATAGGAGACCTGCCTGTCGGAAGATACGTGCCTGTCAACGATACGGCGCTTACGGTCGGGGCTACGGCAGTCGCGTCGCACACTCTTGCGGCTGCAGGTACTTCTCCCGGGCTAGCCGGGTCTTTTGCCATAGTGCCTGTAGCCTTGCTTGCGCTTTTGCCTCTTGCCCGGCTCTATGACATGGCTGAAGGGCTCGTACGAAGGCGTAACCGTCTGCTCTATGACAGGGCTGTTGAGCGCGTTGCCTCAGGAGACTTCTCGGCCCCGATCAGAGAGAACCTCAAAGGGATGGCGTTTTTTTTCCTGGCCAACGCTATCGCTATCTTTATTACTATTTTGCCGTTTATGCTTGCCGCTCCTTACGCGGCTTTTCTTGTGCATGCCGGTTGGGCGGCGTATCTCTCTTTCGCAGTATGCGCGGCTATCGGCGCGGCTTCGGCTTTGAACGCCCTTAGAACGCGCCGGTCAGTATCGGTATTTATGATCACAGCTTTCGGCGCTGTAGTCATGCTCGTTTTATGAACAATCCCTGCTGGCGCATTACACCCGGCTTTTTGCAGGCCGGGCCGGCAGACAGGACCGGATACCCTGAGTATGGAGATCCACCGTTACCTGCCGCTTTGAGTCTCACTGATGGGTCTGAATGCGGCAGCGTGGCTGAGGATCGTTTTAAAAGAGCCTTCAAGCGGCATCATAATTATAGCCGCGCATACGGTAGAGTAACGGCAGGTCCGGAACGGGTCTTTTTATGGTGAGCAGGTATACTCTCTTCAAGGTCTTCGCGGGGTCTTTGTTCGTGCAGTCTTCCTGGAGCTTTGAAAAGATGCAGTCACTCGGTTTTGCCTGCGCGATCACACCCGCGCTGAGGCAGATCTATTCAGGCGACGACGCAGGGCTGATGGCGGCCCAGAAGAGGCATCTTTCTCTTTATAACGCGCATCCGTACATGGCCTCGGCGGTCCTTGGCGCCTCTATAAATCTGGAAGAGAAGGCCCGGAACAATGAGTGCGGGCCTGAGGCGGCTGCGGCCTTTAAAAAACTGGTGATGGCACCGTACGGCGCGATAGGCGACGTATTTTTCTGGGGCTCGCTGAGACCTTTCGCTTCTTCTATAGGCGTGCTCTCGGCAGTTTTATGGGGGATGTGGGGCCCGGTCGTATTCCTTATCGTCTACAACGCGGTGCATCTGTGGATGAGGTGGCACGGGCTTAAAAAAGGCTACGAACTCGGCACAGGGGTCGTGGATCATATTAAGTCGCTGGGGCTGCCCGGATGGAGTGAGCGTTTGAAGCTCGCAGGTGCGGCGACACTGGGCGCGCTCTTTGCAGCGGCGGCGTCCGGCGGCCTAGTACAGCGGTATTTGGGGCAGTTTGACGCCCTCTGGTACTGGGCTTCACTGGCAGGAGCCGCGGCCTTGTTTCTATTGTCATACCTGGCTCTGAGAAGAGGCGCTACCTTGAAGGTGCTTTTCTATGCGGCGGTAGTACCGCCTGTGATTTTAATGCTAATCGGACGATGACGAGGGATTTAATGGAGATGACCCAGGAGATAATCGAAAGGAACTTTACAATACCGAACAAGCTCGGTCTGCACGCCAGGGCAGCGTCCCTGTTTGTGCAGCTTGCCAACAGGTACGAATCAGAGATATATGTCGCTAAGAACGGGCAGGAGGTTAACGGCAAGTCCATCATGGGCATACTGATACTCGCGGCGGCCAAGGATTCCGTGATCACGCTGAAGATATCCGGTTCTGACGCGCCGAGCGCGATGGAGTCCCTTGGGGAGCTCATAAACAAGGGCTTTGGTGAGGAATGACTACTGAGGTCAAAAAGCAAGTCGTCCTGATGAAGGGCATCGGCGTCTCTTCCGGCATCGTCATAGGAACAGCCCATGTGATGGAGAGAGGCATCGTCGAGCCCGCGCAGTTTTGTTATCTCGATGTCAAAGACACGGATAACGAGATCGAGCGGTTCAAGAACGCCTTGAAGGAATCGAGGGAGCAGCTCCAGCGCATCAAGAAGAAGATGGAGGAGGACCAGCGCGGCAAGGAGCATATACGCATCATCGACGCCCATCTGATGATCCTCAAAGACAACATGCTCATCAACGATACGGTAAAGGTCATCAGCGAGCAGAGAGTCAACGCCGAGTGGGCCTTAAAGACCGTCTTGAAGGAGCTTGTCGAGTACTTCAACAAGATCGACGACGAATATTTAAGAGAGCGCATCATAGACGTAGAGCATATCGTCAACAGGGTTTTGAGCAACCTCATGGGGCGCAAGCACGAATCGATCGCCGATATAAAGTCCCCGTCGATCATAGTCGCGCATGACCTCGCGCCGACTGATACCGCGCAGATGGTCAAGGGCACTGTGCTCGGCTTCATAACTGACGCCGGCGGAAGGACGTCGCACACCGCCATAATGGCCCGCTCTCTTGAGATACCTGCGGTCGTGGGCCTTGAAAACGTCACGAGAAAAGCCGAGAACGGCGATACGATCGTCGTCGACGGCACTACAGGCACAGTCATAATAAATCCATCCGAGTCCGTCATCGAGGTCTACAGGAAACGCAAGGAGAGGTACGACGACTACGGCAAGGCCCTGCTCCACTACAAGGACCTTCCATGCGAGACAAAAGACGGGCGGCGCATCAGGCTCACCGGCAACATGGAGATCGCCGAGGAGATAGATTCCCTTATCGAGCACGGCGCGGAGGGCATCGGCCTTTACAGGACCGAGTTCCTCTACCTCAACAGGACCGGCCTGCCGACCGAGGAAGAGCACCTGAAGGCCTACAGGCAGGTCGTCAAGCGGATGGCCCCGAACCCTGTTATCATCAGGACGCTCGATGTCGGCGGTGATAAGGTCCTCTCAGGCGTTGAGATGGATACTGAGGCGAATCCGGCCCTCGGACTGAGAGCGATAAGGTTCTGCCTGAAACATACGGAGATATTCAAGGTCCAGCTGAGGGCGATACTGCGCGCCGGGTCCAACGGCAAGGTAAAGGTCATGTTCCCGATGATTTCCGGGATCGAGGAGATAAGGCTGGCAAAGGCGCTCTTGGAAGAGGCTAAGGCCGAGCTCAAGGTCGAGGGCAAGGCCTATGATAAGGATATGGAGGTCGGCGTGATGATAGAGGTCCCGAGCGCCGCGATAATAGCCGACCTTATCGTCAAGGAGGTAAGCTTTATCTCTATAGGGACAAACGACCTCCTCCAGTATTCTCTGGCGATAGACCGCGTCAACGAGCATGTGGCGTACCTTTACGAGCCGTTCCACCCGGCAGTTCTCCGCATAATAAAGATCGTAGCGGATGCGGCCAATAAGGCCGGCGTCAGCGTCGGTGTCTGCGGCGAGATGGCCGGAGAGCCTGAGTACGCACTGATGCTCCTTGGCTTAGGCGTAGACCAGCTCTCCATGAACGCTTTTTCCATACTCAGGGTAAAGAGGATCATTCGCTCGGTCAGCTACGCCGAGGCGAAAAAAGCATGCAAGGCGATCTCAGGGCTTGCGACCGCAAAAGACGTTGAAAACTACATAAGCACCAAGACCCCAGAGCTTTACAAAGAGGAGTTCTGGAATTGAGGCCTTTGGCTGCCGGCAATCAAACATTCAAGAGGCGCATCCAACCTGTTTTTTTGTCTGATCGGCGGGTTTTGGCTGAAAGAATTAGATTGACAACAGGCTCGTAAACGGTAAAAATAGCAACCTTTACCTTAAACAGAGACAAAAGGAGGGAGATGCATGGCAAGGGAGTTTCTTTTTTCTTCGGAATCAGTAACAGAAGGTCATCCCGATAAGGTCGCTGACCAGATTTCTGATGCGGTATTGGACGCTATCCTCACGGAAGATCCGCACAGCCGCGTTGCATGCGAAACGCTTGTAACGACCGGGCTTGCGCTGATTGCAGGCGAGATAACCACAAAGGCTCAGCTCAACTATCCCGACATAGTCAGGGAGACCATCAAGGATATCGGATACACGGATGCCGAGATGGGTTTTGATTACAAGACCTGCGCCGTTATGGTGACCCTTGACAGGCAGTCCCCTGATATAGCGATGGGTGTTGACAGTTCAGAGGCGAAGGAGCAGGGCGCCGGCGACCAGGGTCTTATGTTCGGCTACGCCTGCAACCACACGGCTGAACTGATGCCGATGCCTATATCTCTCGCTCACAAGATAACGAGCAGGCTCGCAGAAGTTAGAAAAAACGGAACGCTTCCGTGGGTGAGGCCTGACGGCAAGAGCCAGGTCACCGTCCAGTATGTAGACGGCAGGCCTACGGTAGTCGACACTATAGTCATATCGACCCAGCATGCCCCGAACGTCGATAACAAGGCGATAAGGGAAGGCATCATGGAGGAGGTCATCAAGAAGGTGATCCCTGCGAACCTTCTTACCGCCAAGACCAAGTTCCATATAAACCCGACCGGCAAGTTCGTAGTGGGCGGCCCGCACGGCGACTGCGGCCTTACCGGGCGCAAGATAATAGTCGACACGTACGGCGGCCATGGCAGCCACGGCGGCGGAGCGTTTTCAGGCAAGGACCCGTCCAAGGTCGACAGGAGCGCTTCGTATCTCGCAAGGTACATAGCCAAGAATGTCGTAGCCGCGGGGCTTGCCGATGAGTGCGAAGTACAGCTTGCGTATTCGATAGGCGTTGCCGACCCGGTCTCCGTAATGGTAGACACCTTCGGCACAGAGAAGATATCGCAGGAAAAGATCGAAGAGCTCATCAAGCTGAACTTCCGCATGAAGCCGGCCGAGCTTATCAAGGACTTGAACCTTCTGAGGCCCATCTACAGAAAGACCGCCGCGTACGGCCACTTCGGCAGGACAGGCGACGGTTTCAGCTGGGAGCTGACGGACAAGGCAGAGGCTCTAAGGAAGGGCGCGGGCATCACCGTATAAGATACGAAGGACAAGACCTACCATATACCGCCCTTCCAGTTGAGGGGCGGTATATGATTTTTGCGACGATTATTACACCACTATAAGCGGAGGGAAGATGGATTATCATGTGAAGGACATCGCGCTTAATGCGATGGGCAAAAAGAGGATAGAATGGGCCGAGCTGGACATGCCGGTCTTGAGACGCGTCAAGGAGAACTTCCAGAAGAAAAAACCGTTGAAGGGCGTAAAGATCGCGGCCTGCCTGCACGTTACAACCGAGACCGCGAACCTCATGATAACCCTTAAGGCCGGCGGCGCCGATGTGACGCTCTGCGCCTCGAACCCTCTGAGCACGCAGGACGACGTAGCCGCTTCTCTTGTGAAGGACTACAACATCCCGACCTTCGCCATCAAGGGCGAGGACAACAAGACCTATTACAAGCACTTAAACCTTACGCTTGACAAGAAGCCGAACATAACGATGGACGACGGCGCTGACCTCGTCTCTCTTTTGCACACGGACAGAAAGGACATCCTCAAGAACGTGCTTGGTTCGACGGAAGAAACGACAACCGGCGTCATAAGGCTCAAGAGCCTCGCGGCGAACAAGATCCTCAAGTTCCCGGTCATCGCCGTTAATGACGCGTTCACCAAGCACTTCTTCGACAACCGCTACGGCACAGGCCAGTCGACGCTTGACGGCATACTCAGAGCGACCAACAGGCTTCTTGCCGGCTCCGTATTCGTTGTGTGCGGCTACGGCTGGTGCGGCAAGGGTGTAGCCATGAGGGCCAAGGGCATGGGCTCGAACGTTGTAGTGACCGAGATCGACCCGCTTAAGGCGCTCGAAGCGGTTATGGACGGCTTCAGGGTAATGCCGATGGCAGAGGCGGCAAAGCACGGCGACATATTCTGCACTGTCACAGGCAACTTGAACGTCATCAGGAAGGAGCACTTCCTTAAGATGAAGGACGGCTCGCTTGTCTGCAACTCAGGCCACTTCAACGTCGAGCTTGACCTTGAAGGGCTCAAATCCGTATCCAAGGGAAAGAAGGTCGTTCGTGAGTTCGTCGAAGAGTACCAGATGAAGAACGGCAAGTCAGTCTGCGTCCTCGGTGAAGGGAGGCTTATAAACCTCGCGTCAGCCGAAGGACACCCTGCTAGCGTTATGGACATGAGCTTTGCTAACCAGGCCCTTGCGGCAGACTTCCTTGTGAAGAAGGGCAAGACCCTTTCCGCCGAGGTCTACACAGTGCCTGCCGAGATAGATAAGGAGATCGCAAGGCTCAAGCTCTCCGCTCTCGGGATGAAGATCGATACGCTTACCGCGGAGCAGAAGAAGTATCTTGCTTCATGGGAGATGGGCACATAGTCTTAGATGTTCCGGTTATATGGGGGCGGAAGTTTTCTTCCGCCCCTTTTTTTGTTCCGGCTGTTTTTTCCCGGATACCTGTGGTTCTCGCATAGCGGGTTGGCTTTCCGGGAGGATTTTTAGAAGTCCTTGAAAAATCTTTACTTCAGCCTAAGCTATGGTAAAATCGAAGTATCTTCCGTCATGGTTGTATCCCTAATCCCCTTTATTCACAACCGTGCATTAAGGACTCTGTGCGATTTATTCGGGCTTTATTCTCTTTTTTTAAAACCAGCGACGCACATATCTCTATCTGTTTTTTTATACGCCTCTTTAAAAGATCTGATCTTGGCGGTCTTTTGTCGTTATCCGGCAGGTAGCAGAGACGCAATCTTCTCGCAGGGCTGGCAAGAGGCATCTACCGTCGGTACTTCGTTTAAACTTTAATGGCCAGGTGGCGGACATAGATACGGGATCAGAACGGTACAGGGAATTTCTCGCCGAGGCCGAGGATATACTCGGCTCGATGGGCAAGGGTCTGCTGAAGCTCGGCAAGGGCGTGAAGGCCGGCATAATAGACCCCGGGGTCTTGAACGCCGTATTCAGAAGCGCCCATACCCTGAAGGGCATGTCCGCGATCTTCGATGTCAAGGACATGGCTACTCTCAGTCATAGCCTTGAAGATACCCTAGACCTTTTGCGTCTTGGCCGCATCACCCTCACGGATACAGTCCTTGATTCGATAATGAACGCGTTCTACCTTCTCCAAAAGATCGTCGCTTCAAAGGGGCATGGAGACTTCTCCCGCGAGATAGAAGACCATAAGTCAGCGCTCGGAAAGGCGGCCCACGCAAGGGATAACAGGCCAAAAGAGCAGATAGACGCGGGCATTATCTCCGTCCTTACAGAGTATGAGGAGCACAGGCTCAGAGAGAACCTGAAGGAAGGCAAAAACATATATATAGTTACCGCCAGATTCTTCATGAATAACTTCGACAAGGGTTACGTGGCCCTTACAGAGCTTTTGAAGACCCGATCAGAGGTCATTGCGACCCTTCCTTCCTCCAAGACAAACAACGAATTCCTTTTTTTCGATATACTTACCGGCACTAAAGGCGGCAAGGGCCAGATGCTGGAACTCATAGGCGGGTCCGCCGATGTAGAGATCAAGGTCCTGGCCGAGCCGTCGTCGCGCGTCGAACAGGGTCCTGCGCTGGAAGTGGTAAAGGATAGCGTACGGCCTGTCCAGCACCATAGGGACAGTCTGAGGAGGACAAGCGACACTGTAAGGGTCAACATCGGAAAGCTCGATAATATCCTAAACGTCATAAGCGAGCTCGGCATCGTCAAGTCTAATATAACCGCTCTGAGCGCGGCATTGAGGAGTGAGGCGGCCCATTCAGTCTACGGGCTTGAGCTTGCGAGGGCTGAAAAGCACCTCGAAAGGAAGCTCTCCGATCTTAGGGACAGCGTCCTTGACGTGCGGATGGTCCAGATAGGACAGCTCTTCGGCAGGTTCGAGACTCTGGTAAACAGGATCTCCAGGGAGTCAGGCAAAGAGATAAGGATGACGACCCTCGGCGATGACACCGAGCTGGACAAGCTCATCGTAGAGGAGCTTGCCGATCCGCTGATGCACATTATCAGAAACATCGCCGACCATGCGATAGAGCCTCCAGGGGTGCGCGAGGGCCTTGGCAAGCCGAGGCATGGCACGGTAACGCTCAGTGCCCACCAGAAGGGCAATCACGTCGTTGTGGAGGTCACAGATGACGGCGCGGGCATAGACGACGCGCTTATCAGGTCAAAGGCCGTTGAAAAGGGGCTGGTCGCGGCAGATTACGCAAAGGCCCTTGGCGTTCAAGAGGCGCTCGAACTGATCTTCCTGCCCGGGTTTTCCACTCGCACGACAGTCAGCGAGACCTCCGGCAGGGGCGTAGGCATGGACGTTGTCAGGGAGAATATATCAAGGCTCAGCGGCATTATAGATATTGATACCGAGCGCGGCAGGGGAACCAGGTTCATCCTGACCATCCCGATAACTCTTGCCATACTCCAGGCGCTCATAATCGAGGAGGCAGGTACCAGGTACGCGTTGCCGCTTAATTCCGTTATTGAGATAGTCGAGATAGAGAGGGTCTCGGAGGTCCTCATAGAGCCTGAGTTCACTATAAACGGCAGGAATATCCCGTCTGTCTGTCTCTCTCGTTTTTTAGGCAAACAACGCTCTGCGCCGGATTGCGCCGGCTACGGCATAGTCGCCGGGCTTGCCGAGCACAGGGTATGCATCATGGTGGACCGGCTCATAGAGGAACTTGATGTCGTTATAAAGCCGCTGTCAAGGCTTTTGAAGGTCCCGGGCATAGCCGGGGCTACGGATATGGGGGAGAAGGGGACGGTGCTGGTCCTCGATGTGACAGGCATCCTCGATCACGTCTACAGAGAAAAAAAATCAGGGGCCGGTTTCAAGACCACGGTATAGGCTTATATCAATATGGACGCAGCAGCTAAAGTGAGTGTATCTGTATCGGGACCTGTCCGTGCGTCAGGCCTCTCTGACGCGCCGAAACGGCAGTCGACGGTTGCGCCGACAGTCGATAATTACAGCAAGAGCCTTGAGCGTCAGGCCCCTGAAGAGAAGAAACTCCAGATAGTATCTTTTTTTCTGGGCGAGCGCGAGTATGCCTTTGAGTTGCTCGACGCGGTAGAGGTCTTAAGGGCGCGTACGCTGACGGAGGTCCCGCGCACACCGGACTTCATCAAGGGCATTCTCTCTGTTAGGGGCGAGATGGTCCCTGTAATGGACACCAAGATGAGGCTTTCAGAAGGGCAATTCGGCAACGTCAGGTTCGGTCGGGTGCTTGTGACCTCAGTAGGCGATCTGAAGGTCGGTTTCCTTGTGGACAGGATGGGCGGTGTCCGAGAGGTAGCTGTAGCAAGCATAGAGCAGGTTGATGATGGTTTCGTAAAGGGGCTTATCAATGCACCCGGAGGGTTGATACTGCTTCTCGATGTCGTTAGGCTGATCGATTTCGCCTGAATCGACTATCTTCAGCCATGACACGGCGCAAGGGGGCTTCACTACTCAGATGGACAAGATCAGATCGAAATATGCTCATCCTGATATGCAGTTGGCGATGTTCAGGCTCGGTGATACAGACTTCGGCATCGCGCTCGGAAACGTCAAGGAGATAATCAGGTACAGGTTGCCTGAGGCTTCAAATGAGGTGCCGTCGTTCATGAATGGCTTCCTTAGGTTAAGGGAGATGCTTGTGCCTGTCGTAGATCTGCGCAGGCGGTTCGGTTTGGACACGCTTGTCACGGAACATACAAGGATCATTATCACGGTGGTCGATAAGCATATAGTCGGGCTCGTCGTAGATGAGGTCAATGACATAGCCGCGCTCGGCAGGGAAGTGAAGCTCATGCCGTATAACGATTCCGAAGCGCCGTGGGTCTGTAGCATAGTGGCTGTTATTGAAGCAGGAAGCCGCAGGGTTATGGTCATGGAAGCTGATCTCATCCTAGGGCAGGATGAGAAAATGTTTCTGGACGCTCCGCTTCATACGGCGCCGGGGCCTTATGCCAGCTGAGCGCCAGGTGCCGATAGACGTCCTTGTCATAGACGATTCAGCTTACACCAGGGCCTCTCTTTCAGATGTGCTGAGGTCCCTTGAATGCGTTGGCAGCGTCACTACCGCGGTCGATGGGGTTGACGGCTACAGGCAGGTCGTAAGGCGCCCCCCTGACCTGATAATGCTCGACCTTGAGATGCCGAATCTTGACGGGCACGCTTTTTTAAGGTTGCTTATTAGTTCGCATGATGTCCCTGTGATAGTGGTCTCTCACAAGGGATGGGGGGAGGGTGCTTCAAAGGCTGTCAGGCTCGGGGCAACGGATTTCGTGCGAAAGACCGGAGGCTTGGCAGGGGCCGGGCATTACGGGCTCAAGGACGAGATCGAGGGCAAGATACGTTTTTTGTCTCGCAGGCGCCGTGCGCAGGTGTCGGTCAGTTCCATCTACTCTGACTCGGTCAGGGCGTCCAAACCCGGCAGGGCGATCGTCATAGGTGCTTCAACCGGAGGTCCAAGGGCTGTTTCATCGGTTATAAAGTCTTTGCCCAAGTCGACCTCCTGCCCTGTTTTCGTCGCTGTGCACATGCCGGAGTGGATTGGAGGTTCTTTTTCGCAGAGGCTTGGCAGAGAGTCCAGCCTGCCGGTCTGCCTCGCTCAACACGGCGAGAAGATCAGGTCCGGCAGGGTCTATGTGGTCCCTGGAGGTCTTCAGCCGTCGTTTTCAGTCTCCGGAGCGCACGTCGCTTTGATGTTATCAGCGCCAACCTCCGCTGAGATCTACGCGCCATCCGTAGACCGTCTCTTTTGTTCAGCGGCGGATATTTGGGGAGGGGGACTTACAGGGGTCGTTCTGACAGGCATGGGTAGGGACGGCCGGGTAGGGGCTTTGCGTATAAAGGAACTTGGCGGTTTTGTCGTTGCCGAATCAATGGAGAGCGCTGTCGTATTCGGGATGCCTGATGTGGCCATCAAGGCAGGGGCGGTCGACGTTGTGCTCTCTGACCATGAGATCGGTCCGTATCTGGCAGGGCGGCTTGCATAGAGGTATTAAAACCTCCTTGATTTGCCATGTTTTTTTGTGATATTTTATATTATTAGCGGCAGGCATGGTGTCTGCCGATACAAACAGGCGGGTTTTATGGCTGACAGACTTAAGCGGAATATACAAGGCGTTATCGGCATACAAAAGCTTTTGTTTGCGACGCTTATCTTTTTTTCTGTATTCGCGTTATCCGCGTGTACAACGGTCAATAGCGAATTGCAGGTCTCAGGCAATCCCGGGGAGCTTTACGATGCCGGCATGGAGGCCTATGTCGATTACCGTTACGACGAGGCCGAGAGGAATTTTAAGGGCATACTCGAATATCATCCACTCAGCCCGCTGGCGCTCGAAGCCCAGCTCATGCTCGGCGACATATCCTTCGTAACAGAAAAGTTTGACGACGCAAGTGCCTACTACACCGATTTTATCGCGATGCACCCGACTCACCCGAGGGCGCCGTACGCGCTTTTCCAGAAGGGTATGAGCCACTTCAGGGACGTCCTCACCATAGACCGCGATCAGACCTCGACCAGGAAGGCCCTGTTTGCCTTTGAGGACCTTCTGGCAGGCTACCCCGATTCTTCATATAATGAGACGGCGAAGGAGCTCGTAGGATTTCTTAAAAGAAGGCTTGCTGACAGGGAGTTCTACATCGCGAGATTTTATTTCAACGGCAAGAACTACAAGGGCGCGCTTGCCCGTTTCAGAGATATGCTCAAGAACTATCCGGAGGTCGGCCTGACCGACTCGGCGCTCTTCTATATAGGCGAATCATACTACGAGCTCGGCGAGACAGGTCTTGCCAGAGAGACTTTTACGACGCTCATCAGCGATTATCCAGCGAGCCCTTTTGTCGGTGACGCCAAAGACAGGATCAAAGGCGGGTAGGGCGCGTACTGCCTCTGCATAGATTTTTCATGAGACTGGATTTCTTTTTCCAAACAGCAACACGGAGGCTCGGTTAGAGGATGGAAAAAGGCTGGCAACATTATTATGACCTCGGCAAAAAGGCCTTCGAGGAGAAGAAATACGACGTTGCCCTCCTGTATCTCGAGAAGGTCGCCGGCGAGAAGAACAGCTTCGCCGATGTCTATAATATGCTCGGGCTGATATATTACACCAACTCAAGGTTTGAAGACGCGATACGGTCTTTCAAAAGGGCAATTGAGATAAACCCCAGCTACACTGAGGCGGCTCTAAGCCTTTCCGTGGTCTACAACGAACTTGGGCAGTTTGATAAGTCCGGCGCTTTATATATGAGCGCCAAGCAGACTTGTGGGGCTGCCGCGCAGCCGTATCTCGACCCGTATGTCATGGGGAAACTCGCGAACATGCATGACGCTCTGGCGACCATCTACAAAGACCTTGGTTATTATTCTGAGGCGGCCGAGGAGTACAGGAAGGCTCTCAAGCTGAGGCCTGAATTCGTCGATATCAAGACCAACCTCGGAGCGGTCTACAGGGATATGAAGGACTATCCGAACTCCATAAGGGAGCTTGATGAAGCGATAAAATTGAATGCCGAGTATCCGACAGCCCGCATACAATTAGGGCTCACTTACTATGTGATGGGACAGCAGGAAAAGGCAAAGACCGAATGGCTCAAGGTCCTGCGCGGCTTCCCTGAAAACAAGATGGCACAGATGTACTTAAACCTCCTCCTTACGCCTTCGACCTAGACCATCCGCATAAAGGATGCTGTCTCTCTTTTAGTTTAGACCTCTAACTCTTCTATCTTTAAAATCCTTGCCGTAGCTTTGTTCCTGTCGCTAATCAAACACGGGCCGTGGCGTAGCGTGCCTGACTGAGAGCAGGCGGCGGGTGTGACCCGCCCTACCGTCAGGCTCGAAAGCGAATCGAGCCATACCCAAAAGGCGCACAGTGCGCAAAGAAAATCACTTACTGCTGACATCAACAATACTCCCCTCCTTACCAAGGAGGGGCTGGGGGAGTTGGTTTGAGGATTATCTTGCCTTTGCCTCTAAACAAACACGGGTCATGGCGGAAGGAGCCTAAAGTCTGGCCTACGAGCAGGTTATTGTATCTACTGCGAGGAGGCCAGACAGCGAAAGGAGCCATACCCTAAAGGCGCACGGAAAGTGCAAAGCCAGAGTCAGAC
>JBBTBW010000014.1:0-101566 GCA_038043525.1 Deltaproteobacteria bacterium
TCTGATTTCAGCTTTGCACTTCGGTGCGCCTTTTTGGGTATGGCTCCCTTCTCTGTCGGGCCGATTCGCAGAAGATACAATAGCCTGCTCGTCGTCTCTCCCTTATGCTCATTCCACCATACCCGGGTTTTGTTTCAAGGCAAAGGCAAGGCAATTCCGACGCCACCTCTACGGCGGGAGCAGGTTTGCAACCTGCTCCATTTGAAACTTCAGAGGGTGCGTCTATGCGTAGGGTGGGCTCGGCCCACCACTTGCGAGAACGCATCTTGCAGCAGCAAGGTCAAAACCAGTGTTTTGTGATTTCTAACAGAGGCCTTGTTCAGTCGAGCGGGGTGAGTATCGATATGATGCCCCTTAAGTCGCCGGTCTTAAAGTCGTACGCCTTGTCATTCGGGTACTTTGCCGCGATAAACAAAGGCCTTTTGTCCTTTGCGCCGTGGCAGGAAAGGCACGCCTCCTCGACGTATATCGCAGAGGTGTAACGGAAGGACCTCTTGCCATCCACGAGGGTCTCGCCGCCGAGCTCCTTCCTCCAGGGTTCAGCCTCGAACCAGTTGATGAGCTCAAGCTCGGTTGCAGTCGGGGCATTTGCCGGGTTCCTGTTCTTTACCGAGGCGTGCCTGATCGCGACCCCTTCCTTCTCGCTTATCTCTTTGACCCTTTTGCCGACCGCTCCGCAGACGGATTTGAACGTCTCTTCCGTCACAACCGTGCCGGTCTTGATGAAGGTCCTTGCAAGAGAGCTTCGGAGATTGGTGATCTCCGCCGCCTTCTCTGCCGCTCCCGTCTTTTTAAGCTCCACCGATACGTCTTCTCCATGCGCAAGGCCGGCGCCTGATGCCAGGATCGCTGCCATGACAAACACTGCCAATTGCCGCTTCTTCATAGAGGCCTCCGTGTCCGGTTTGATAGAATCATAGTTATGAAACTATGCAACCATATCATGTGAGCGATCTGCTGTCCATCTCTAAGTGGAGTCTCGATCCGGCCTGCTGTTTTGCCGCACACTGCTCTCTACTTATCCGCCGAGCGCAGCGATACGTGGGAGATGCGGCGTAACGGGCGGTCAAGGACACTGTCTCTATCAAAGGCCGGGCAGGTCAGCTTGTAGCTGACATAAGTCCGCGCAGGCATAACAAGCGGCCTTATGGGTCAGGAGTTAGTAGCCTCTTTGTCGAGTCCGTCGAGTTCTTTTCTGATGCATTCAGGGCAGATCGAATGCGTAAAGTCGGCCTCGGATCTCTTGCGTATATAGGTCTCGATCTGGTTCCACTGGCCCCTGTCGTCGCGGATCTTTTTGCAGTACGAGCAGATGGGAAGCAGTCCGCTCAGGGTTTTGACGGACCCTAGAGCCTCTTTGAGCCTCTCAATAAGGTGGTCCCTCTCCTCGGCGTCGCGGATCGAGCCGGTTATGTCCCTGCTGAAGCTGGCATATCCGATGAGCCTGCCGCCAGAGTCGAAAATGCTGAATATGCGCGCCTCTATGTTGCGCATACCTGCGGGCGTCTCCATCGTCATCATGTAAACATGTTCCTCTCCGCGACGGACTTCTTCAAGGGCCTTTTCAACCCTCTCGAAGGGCATTGAGCCGTCGACCCGGAGCTTGCCGAGGTGCGTGCCTGTTACCTCGGAGGCGTTTTTCCCGAAGAGCCTTTCGGCCATCGGGTTGTAGTAGTTTATAATAAGATCTGTTCCGGTCGTGATAACTGCGAACTCGGCTGTGGACCTTAAGATGTTATCGAGATACGCTGATTTGTCGGAGAGGGCCTTTTGCGCCTTGACCTGCCTCTCGAAGATCGCAGATGCGACGAGGCCGAACATGATGAAGGAGACGAGTATGAAGACCCTCATAATGAGGTCGTGCGGCGAGCTTCCGTAGATAAGCAGATGTGTGAACGAGGCAAGGCCTTGTCCCGGGTCTATGAGCGCGTCTATACCCCAGAGAAGGATCCCTGCCAGAGCGGAAAAGACCGTTATCTTGTCCCCGTAGCGCATCGGACGCTCCAGTTTGAACGCAGATGAACTAAGACCCCGCATGGGCGTGAAAACGCCGTTAGGAGTGATTATCAGGCTTGTCGCGGAGCGCGGTGTAATAACCGCGAAGCCGATCTCCCATAGCCTGACCTGCACAAGCTGAACTTCGCACAGAGATCTTCAGCTTGCATGTATATTATATCACGAGTTTGGAAAGGTCAGCCATCCTGAAGTAAAGGGAGCGCACTGAGTCGAGGAGCTTTAGTCTGTTCTGCCTTACGGAGTCATCTTCCGCCATGACCATTACCTTATCGAAAAAGCCGTCGATAGTCTCCCGTATCGAGGCAAGGGCCTCGAAGGCGGCGGTGTAGTTGCCTTGCAGGCAGGCGGACTTTATAATAGGGGCGGCCTCGGTCATGGCGGCAAAAAGTCCCTTCTCCTGCTCCTCGATGAAAAGCGCTGTGTCAGGGATACCTGCGCCGGTATCGATCCCCTTGAGTATATTGGATACCCGCTTAAACGCAGAGGCGAGGGACGCGCAGGCGCTGTGGGTCTTGAAAGCCTCCAGGGCGTTTATGCGCTTTACGGCATCGACTATATCAAACCACGGGGCGGAGAGAACCGCGTCTATAGCGTCGAATGAGATGCCTTGACCGAGGAGCTGGTTTTTAAGCCTGTCTTTAAAAAACTCAAGGACCGACGCCTTGATCTCCGCTCTCTCCCTTGTCATCTTTTTCGCAAGGAGATCGAGCGCCGCGTCTATGAGAGAGTCTATCGGGAGCGCGAACCCCTTTTCGATGATGATGGCTATAATGCCGAGCGCCTGTCTTCTGAGCGCGTAAGGATCCTGCGTGCCGGTAGGTACGAGGCCGACGCTGAAGCACCCGCAGATGGTATCCATCTTATCTGCTATGCTTATGATCGCCCCGGGCACAGAGACCGGCAGGAGTCCGGCTGAGGCTGTCGGCAGATAGTGCTCATATATGGCGACGCTTACCTCTTCTGCCTCTCCGCTCCTTTTCGCGTAGGTGGCCCCCATTATCCCCTGGAGCTTCGGGAACTCTCCGACGACCCCTGAGGTGAGGTCTGCCTTTGCGAGCATCGCGCCCCTTGCAAGGACGAACTTCGCGTACAGGCCCGGGTCTACGGACGCCTTGTCGTACAAGGCAGGGTTGAACGAGTCGGAGAGAAAGTCGGCAGAGGTCTCGTTTCCTTCAAGCGCCTTCGAAAACCCGGTTATAGCGCCGATCATCGTCGATAGGGAGGCGAACCGTTCTACCTTTTCGTATGAGGTCCCGAGTTTCGCCTGGAAGACTACCCCTTTGAGCGCCTCCGCCATGTCGGAGAGCTTTTTTCTGGAGTCCTTCTCGAAGTAGAACTTTGCGTCATTGAGCCGCGCCCGAAGTACGCGTTCGTTGCCCTTCCTGACTACGGACATATCCTTTGCGAGTGTGTTGGCGACAGTTATGAAGCATGGCAGGAGCCTGCCGTCAGGGCCTATGACTGAGAAGTATCTCTGATGTTCTCTCATGGCGTTTACCACGACGTCGGCAGGGAGATCGAGGAATATCTCATCGAAAGACCCTCTGAGTATGACAGGGTATTCTACAAGGCATGTTACCTCATCGAGCAGTCCTTCGTCAGGTATGATCTCGCCTCCGGCCTCTTTCGCGCTCGCCCTGACGCCCTCCCGTATCAGGTCCTTTCTCTCTTCTATGTCAGCTATGACAAAGGCGGAGCGGAGCTTGTCAAGGTACGCTCCGACGCCGTCGACAGGGATCGGCCCGTTTGAATAGAGGAACCTGTGGCCGAACGTAGCCGAAGAGCTCTTTATGTGGCCGAGCTCAAATGGAACGGCCTTGTCCCCGAATATGGAGAGTATCGAGTGGATCGGACGCGCGAATGTCAGGTCATAAGCGCCCCAGCGCATCGCCTTGGGAAAAAATTCCTGTGAAAGCGTCTCTCTGAGTATCGACGGAAGTATGGATGCGGTATTTTCGCCGGATAGCTCTTTCGTGATAGAGACGTATTCGCCCTTGTCGGTCGTTACTATCTTGATGTCTTTTTCCTCGCATGACTGCGATTTGAGGAACCCGAGGAGCGCCCCAGTGGGTGCGTGGGTGGTAGCGTCGTATGCCGCCTTTGTCTGCGGTCCTCGCGCCTCAATCCGGGCGTCTGCCTGCCTCTCATCGAGCCCTTCGATTATGAAGGTGAGCCTCCTGGGCGTGCCGAGGGTGCGCATCCCCTTGAACGAGAGCCTCTTTGCCTCGATGTTTTTTTTAAGCATCGCTGAGAGGAGGTCGAGGGCCTTGGGTATGAACGAGGCCGGTATCTCTTCTGTGCCTATCTCGAGCAAAAGGTCTTTTGGCATGGTATCTTCCTTTTTTTATGTGTAGCGTCCAATCTATCAAAATCAGGGATTAATTCAATCTTTTTATGGCAGGCGGCAAGAAGCCATCCTCTCCTGGCAGGGGCGTTTATCCTTGCCTGTCAAGCGGATACGAAGCCTCCTCGGAGAGATGTAAAGGGGCCGGGATGAGCGTCCACACATCGTTTCATAGGGATGTTTTTTTGTCTCCGGTATGGATTCGCCTTGACAAGTGCCCATCGGATTTCATACTATATCCAGGTTGTAGGCCTTCAAATCAAGCCCTCAAAAGCCGGTCGTCCGGCTCAGTCGTTTTCTGTTGCAGCGTCTGATGTTTTGTCAAGGGGCCCATAGCTCAGTTGGAAGAGCCACCGGCTCATAACCGGTTGGTCCCTGGTTCGAGTCCAGGTGGGCCCACCATTTTATGGAGGCTACCTTGCAAAACAACATCCTCTTCCTTGAAAAGATCCAGAAGATAGATACCGAGATCAAGGCCATCCGTGACGGCGAAAAGGCATGTCTGGCAGGCAGTGAATCAGCCGCCGCAGAGGCGGAAAGGCTCAGGTCCGGTCTTGATGGCATATCCGCCGAGGTCGATGCCGTAAAGGCGCAGGCGCGCGAGCTTGAAGTAAGATTGGCCGAATCCTCTGAGAGGATCGCCAGAGATGAAAAGAGGCTCGGCAGTGTAAAGAACGACAAAGAGCTACACGCCGTTAACAAAGAGATAGCCTCCGCTCTCAAGGTGAAAAGACAGGGCGAGCAGGAAAAGGCCGCTCTCGATCAGAGGCTTGCTGAAAAGTCAGGCCGGCTTGCCGCGGCCCTTCTGGCAGTTGAACAGAAGGAAGCCGAGCATAAAGGGTTCACGCTGGAGCTTGACGAGAAGAGGTCTGAGTGGCACAAGGCCATAGAGGATAAGATCCTGGAGAGGGACGCTGTCGCCTCCGGCGTCAGGGCGGACATACTCAAGGCTTATGAGAACATCAGATCGCGCAGAGGCGGGGTCGGCATCGCGCCGGTCCGTTCCGAGATCTGTCAGGGCTGTTTCACTCATATCCCGCCGCAGGTATACATACAGCTTAAAAAGGGCATGGCAGAGCTTGAGACATGTCCGCACTGCCACCGCATACTCTACGTAGAAGGCCAGCTGGAGGCTGTTTAATTGACCTACTCCGCAGGCCGCAAAGAAGAGTTGACAGTCAGATTTCTCGAAGACCTCTCGACGACGCTTGATATACAGCAGACCATAGAAAACTTAAGGATCACAGAGGCTGATGCAAGGGCGGTCATAAAGTTCCTTTTGAAGGAGCGGCCGCCCCATGTATCCGGCGAGGTAAAGTCAACGGCCAAAGCAAAAGCAGAGGCCGGGACGTCGACGGGCCGCCATGAGCTTTATGTAGACGGCGCGTCAAGGGGCAATCCCGGCCCGGCCGGGGCAGGGGCGCTCATTAAAGATCCCTCGGCAAAGGTATTGCGCAGGCTTAAGAAGTTTCTTGGCAGGACCACCAACAATGTCGCCGAGTACAGCGCCCTTGTATTGGGGCTGGAAGCGGCCCGCGCGATGGGTGTCGAACGCCTGAACGTCTTTGCCGATTCAGAGCTGATGGTAAAGCAGTTAAACGGCGTCTACAAGGTCAAGAGCGAGGACCTTAGGCCTTTATTCGAGAAGGCCTCGGTCTTGTCAAAGGGTTTCAAGGAGTTCAGCATAAGGCATATATACAGAGAGAAGAACGCGGCCGCAGATGCCCTTTCCAATGAGGCTATAGACGACCGGCCGAAGACGCTTTTTGAACATACATGACGCGCATATCCCGGCAACCTGCCGCAGGTGCAGGGTAGCGGATATGATAGGATGATCATCTCAATCTCAATAATGAAGACCCCTATCGGCTAAGCCGATGGGGGTCTTCAATGACTCGCCGGAGGGAGCCTGGCGGCCGCTGTCGCTACAGAGACAGAGGAAAGTCCGGACACCACAGGGCAGGGAGGTCGCTAACGGCGACCGGGGGCGACCCCAGGGACAGGGCCACAGAAATGATACCGCCTCCGCTGAAAGGCAGAGGTAAGGGTGAAATGGCAGGGTAAGAGCCTACCAGCCTGCCGGGTGACCGGCAGGGCTTGGCAACCCCCTCCCGGTGCAAGGCCAAATAGGTTGCGCTTCAAGGACGGCCCGTCTTTTTTCCGCAAGGAAAGGCGCAGCGGGTTGGCTGCTCGAGGGCCGCGGCAACGCGGTTCCCAGATGAATGGCCGCCGCCCCGGAGCAATCCGGGGAACAGAATCCGGCTTATGGCCCCTCCGGCGAGATTTTTTCAGACCGCATGCTCCATCCTCCGACAATCAATATGCCTCTTGCCAGTATCTCTGATCCGGCATCTCACTGAGACAAAAATCGAGGCACGGCATACTCTTTGTCATTGAAAGGACGGATTGGATGCGCTATCTGTTCTGTCTTTAGTATTCCGGAGGGTCTCAGTCTTTTGATCAAAAGACGCTTGGCCTTCGAGCAGGCGTCGGCTTTTTTATATACTGCAACAGGTCCGCGGCGCGTCTGACTGCCATCGTAAATATCTTCCGTAAGAAAAATGAGTTTGCCTGAGAGTCTCGTTTTGGCCATCCGGTTTTTTTAAGTGCGTAATTATTAAAGAGTTGTTGTATAATATGCGGGATATTTTTGGCAGAAGGCCCAGGGCTTTTTGTCACAGAGCCTTGCCTTTCAGTCTATAAGGTTTAAAAAAAACTCAAGCGGTTCCAGGGATATTTGAAGATAGGAGTAAAGATAAAGCTTGCGGTCCTGTTGTCAGCTCTCTTTTTTCTGACCACCATTTCCATGGGCCTGATGATGATAGCCAACCAGCGGGCCTCTCTTGAGGAGCTTTTGCGCGCGATGGCCGGCACTATCACCCATGAGTTCGCCAGCGACAGCAAAATCCCTCTCATGCAGAAAGACGCGCTGGCGATGAACCTGCTTGTGCAGAACATCATGAAGTACCCCGGCATACACGACGCACATATCCTTAACGACAGCATGAATATCGAGGCCCACAACGAGCTGTCCGAAGTCGGGCTTGGATATGAAAACGAGAAGGGTATTGAAGGGGCCGTCGGATCGCCTCCGTGGATCATCAGAGAGGAAAACGACGTTATTACCTTCGCCTCTCCTATAATATTCCAAGACACCACCGTCGGGTATACGGTCATATCGTTTTCAGAGAGCTTCATTCAGGAGAGGGTCCTCCAGGCGGTAAAGAAGGTCACGCTCGTCGCTTTTCTCGCGGCCATAGGTGTATCTCTCATCTCTATCCCGCTCTCCTCCGTCCTCCTTCGCCCGGTCTTCAGGCTCTTTAAGGGCACGAGCGAGATAGCCCGGGGCAATTTTGATTACAGGATAGAGCAGATGGGCAGGGATGAGATAGGAGACCTTGTCGATTCGTTCAATCACATGGCCTCTGAGCTTAAAAAAAAGGAGTTTTTGAAGGGCGCGCTCAACAGGTACGTGAGCAGCCATATCGCCGATGAGATAATGAAGGCCCCGGAACAGATCCGCCTCGGCGGTGAAAGAAGGGATGTGACCGTTCTTTTTGTAGATATACGGGGCTTTACAGCCCTTTCAAGGAGCATGGCGCCTGAAGAGACTGTAGAACTTTTGAACAGGTATTTTACTGTGATAACAGAAGTCGTCTTCAGGCTCGAAGGCACTGTAGATAAGTTCATAGGCGACGGGGTGATGTGCGTATTCGGCTCGCCGATAAGTTCACCTGCCCATCTTGAAGAGGGTGTTAAGTGCGCGTTCGCGGTAAAAGAGGCTGTAGCAGAGGTCAACAGGCGCAGGCATGCCCAGGGCGGCGCCCCGTTGCAGATAGGTATCGGGCTTGATACAGGCCCGGCGGTCGTCGGCAACATGGGGTCTAAGGCGCGCATGGAGTTTACAGCCGTCGGCGACTGCGTCAATATGGCCTCCAGGTTGACAGGCCTCGCGAGAGGCGAGGGGATAGTGGTAAGCTCGGCTGTCTACGGCAGTGTCTCCGAACATGTGGAGGCAGACAGGCTCGATGGCATGGAGATAAAGGGCCTTGATAACAGCGTGACTATCTACAGTCTGACCGGGCTTAAAGGCGAGTGGGAAGAGGATGCGAAAAGGGCTGTAGACGAGGCGATAGACGGTCTTGAGAGGGACTCGATTGTATTTTAGGTTTTTTATAACTCTGATATTGCTCTTCGGTCTTTCAGGGTGCGTCAAGTTCTCCGGAGGATACATAACGGGCACTGCGTACCAAAGGGCCGTGATGCTCTTTGAAAGAGGCGAGCTTGCAGAGGCGAAGGTCATGGCCGAATCGGTCCCTGCCGAATCCACTGAGTATAGATCAGCTAGGAAGCTCATCAAGGACATCGCCGCTGTGACGATACAGGTCGCCAGGCGTCACATGGAGCTAGGCGATGAGTACGAAAAGGCGGGGATATATAAAAAAGCGATGGAAGAGTACAAAAGGTCGCTTGAGCTCAACCCGAACCCTCTTGTGGCGCTCAGGCTCGACGATCTCTTTTATATTATGAAAAACGGGAATAAGTCTGAGCCTGAAAAGTCCGCAAGGCTGAAAAAAGAAGAAGACTCTGAGTACGCGGCGAGCCTCCATTATATGAAGGGAAAGCTCTACATGGACTCAAAGGCGTACGGCAAGGCGATAGAGGAGTTCAACGCTGTCTTTAAGCGCGTACCGACCTACATGGATGCCAAAGAACTTCTTGCAAAGGCGAAGAAGGAGAGGGACAGGGCCGTAGACTTCCATCTCAAAAAAGGCATCGGTTTTTTCCAGGAAGAGGAGATGGAAAAGGCCATCATGGAGTGGGAGGCCGTTTTGGAGCTTGACCCGGCGAACAAGACCGCGGCAGACTACAAAGACAGGGCCGAGGTGATACTCGAGAGGCTCAGGTCTATCAGGCAGAAAAAGGACGGCCCGACAAAGGAGCAACGCCTCTGACGATATGAACGTATGGTTTATGCGTTTTGCAAGGGCACGATCATCGTGCCCTTTTGTTTTTGTTGAGGGCTCGAGTCAGCGTCTTGGCGCGACTGCGCGGACCTGCATACACCCGTTCAATCTATTCCACAGCACATACCCATATTTATCTATCTATCGATGATACTATCTGATCTGTCTCCCCGTATCGATCTTGCACTTTCCGTCGTCGGCTGCACATCTGTCGGGTAAAAAAGACAAAAAACAGTGCTATTTATGTGGTTTTACGGGGTTACTCAGGGCCGGGTGCATGCATCTGTCCGCCTTGCGTTATTGCTCAGATTTTACTCACTTTTTTTACACAGAAACAGGATGATTTTCTCTTGACAAAGATGGACTACGGGACTATAGTTACCCAATACGTGGGATAGAGTGGTATAAAGTGGTATAGATGCATCTTCCCGTGGGATAAAGGGGCGTAGTTAACGAGAAATGTTCAGAGGCAGATTCGAACATACCATAGACCCTAAGGGAAGGCTCAGCATACCTTCCCGATTCAGGGAAACGCTCGGCGAGAGGTATGACTCGCGCCTTGTGGTGACCACCTATGACAGTTGTCTTGTCGCCTATCCGCTTGCGGAGTGGCAAAAATTAGAAGAGAAGGTCGCAAGCCTCCCGGAGTTCAAGAAAGACACCAAGGCGTTCCTGCGGTTTTTCTATTCAAGCGCGATGGACTGCCCGATAGACAAGCTTGGCAGGATACTGTTGCCGCAGACGCTTCGCGACTACGGAAAGCTCGAAAAAGACGTCATCCTTGTCGGCACATTCAGGCATATAGAGATATGGTCCAAGACGCTCTGGGATGCGGCCGAGGCGCAGGCCTCGCAGGAAGATATAGTCAACACCCTCGAACGTCTTGGGTTGTAGCGTGGAGTTCTCTCACGCCTCTGTGATGCCCTCTGAGGTCATCGCGTCCATTAACTGCAGGGCAGGGGGCATATATCTCGACGGGACGCTTGGCGCAGGCGGCCACGCCGCCGAGATACTCAAGGCTACAGGACCGGACGGCTTCCTCATCGGCATCGACAGGGATTCAGACGCTCTTAAGGCCGCGGCCCTTGTGCTTGCCCCATATAAGGGCAGGTTCACCCTCGTTAAAAACGAATACTGGAATATGAAGAGCGTCCTTGACGGCCTCGGCATAGGCTCTATCGACGGCATAGTGCTTGACCTTGGCGTATCGTCGTATCAGTTCGATACGCCTGAGCGCGGGTTCAGCTTCAGGCTAGACGGCCGCCTCGATATGCGCATGGACGTTGACCAGGCGCTGAGCGCGTATGAGATCGTCAACGGGTGCGAGAGGCCGGAACTTGAGAGGATATTCAGGGAGTACGGCGAGGAGAGGCACTCCTGGATGATAGCAGGGGCCATCTGCCGGGCGCGCGCGATAAAGCCCATTGAGACAACAGGCGAACTTGCGGCGATAATACTCGCCGGGGTCCCTAAAAAGCTCCAGTCAAGGGATATTCACCCGGCAACGCGCGTCTTTCAGGCCTTGCGGATAGAGGTCAACGACGAGCTTGGCGGTCTGCGTCGCGGACTGATGGAAGGTGTAGCCGCACTCAAGCCCGGCGGCAGGATAGTCGTAATATCCTTCCATTCGCTCGAAGATAGGATAGTAAAGAACATGTTCAGGGACTTCGCCGCGAGCTGTGTATGTCCGCCGCGCATACCGATGTGCGTCTGCGGAAAAAAGTCTGTTGTAAGGGTCATTACTAAAAAAGCGCTTACGCCGTCGGAAGAAGAGGTCGGGGCGAACCCGAGGGCCAGGAGCGCGAAACTTAGGGCGGCGGAGAAGATATGAACGGTCAGGCTGTGAGGGCGGGTACGAGGGCGGTCGGCACTAAGATGCCGAGCGCTCATTCGCAGGTATTCTCCGGCGGGTCTTCGGTAAGATTTTTAAGAGGACAGGAGGTAAGGTACAGGAGAAACCTCAAGGACATGGGGTTCATGTTCATCTCCATACTCGCGTCTTTCGTGGCGATCTGCATCCTGTTCGCGTTTCTCTGGACCCGGCTGACGGTCGTCAACAGCGGCTATGAGATATCAAAGGCCAATACGCAGCGCTCGGCGCTCATTGAGCAGAATAAGAGGCTGAGGCTGGAGTTCATGAAGCTCAAGTCGCCGGAGAGGATAGAGAAGGCCGCGCTTGAGGAACTTGGGCTCTCGTACCCGACAGGAGAGCAGATAGCTACCATCAGGCACACCGTAAGATGAGGAAGGCAAAACAGAAAAAAGATTACCTGAGGCTCAGGATATTCGTAGTGCTCGGGTTCTTTATATTGTTTTTTTCCGTGATACTCTTCAGGGCCTTCGACCTCCACGTGATGGACGGCGCGAGGCTGAAGAAGATGGCTACAAGGCAGCACAGCAAGACGGTCAATATCCAGTCGAAGAGGGGAGATATCTACGACCGGAATCTTAAGGAGCTGGCCATCTCGGTTGAGGTAGACTCTGTCTTCGCCCAGCCGGGGAAGATTGAGGATGCCAGGGCGGCCGCCAGGAAGATAGCCCCGATCCTTGCCCTGCCGTGGATGTCCGTAGAAAAAAAGCTTAAGGACCAGGCCGGCTTTGTCTGGCTTAAAAGGCAGGTCGACCTCGATGACGCTCAAAGAAAAGAGCTTGGTTCCGTAGAGGGCATAGGCATCGTAAAGGAGTCGAAGCGGTACTACCCAAACAGGCATCTCGCCTCGAACCTCGTCGGTTTCACAGGGCTTGACGCGAGCGGCCTCGAAGGCGTGGAGCTTTACTATGACAGCATCCTCCGGGGTTCTTCCAGAAAGTTCGTAGGCGACAGGGACGCTATGGGCAGGCTCCTTCTGTTCGAGGACCCGGACAAGACGATACCGGTCAGCGGCATGGAAGTAGAGCTGACGATAGACAAGACAATACAGTATATAACGGAAAAGTCCCTTAAGAAGGCAGTAGACGAGACAGGGGCGCTCGGCGGGTCAGTGATAGTCATGGACCCTGCCACCGGCGAGATCCTTGCGATGGCGTCCCTGCCGACATACGACCCGAATGAACTGAATAGATCAGGCGTCGGCCACAGGAAGAACAAGGTCATAGCCGATACCTTCGAGCCTGGCTCCATATTCAAGCTATTCCTGATCGCATCGGCGATGGAAGAAAACTTAATAAAGACCAGCGACAGCATCTTTTGCGAGAACGGGGTCTACAGGGTCGCTGACAGGACCTTCCATGATACCAAGAGCCACGGATGGCTCACCATACCGCAGATAATCAAGCTTTCGTCGAACATAGGCTCGGCCAAGATAGGCGAAAGGCTCGGCAAGTCGCAGATGTACAGGTACTTAAAGGCGTTCGGGTTCGGGGCCAAGTCAGGCATAGACCTGCCGGGCGAGGCGGCCGGTTCGTTCAGGCACTATTCGACCTGGTCGAAAGTCACCCTCCATACGGTCTCGTTCGGGCAGGGGATATCCGCGACAAGCGTACAGCTCGTTAGCGCTCTTTCAGCGCTGGCCAACGGCGGCTTCCTTATGAAGCCCTATGTCGTCAGATCTGTAAAAGACTCGTCAGGCAAGGTCATATCAGAGACAGGCCCTGTGATAATCAGGAAGGTCGTCTCTGAAGAGACGGCAAGGAAGATGTCGGAGATGATGATAGGCGTTACTGAGCCAGGCGGGACTGGGACCAGGGCGGCCCTTGCGGATTTTGAGGTCGCCGGAAAGACTGGCACTGCGCAGAAACCGGATTTCAAGCACGGCGGCTACGAGAGGGGGGCGTTTATGGCCTCTTTCTTCGGTTTTGTCCCTGCAAGGGACCCGCGCCTCGCGATACTGGTCGTAGTCGATACGCCGAGGGGAGACTATCATGGCGGGACGGTATCAGCGCCGGTATTTAAAGAGATAGCAGAGGAGTCGCTTGCGTATCTCGGCGTCTTTCAGGAAAAAGGCGGCTCATCCGTTGCAACGCGCCCCGGTGTCGCACAGGCAAAGGCAAAAGCAAAAGCGCCTGCGGTTGCCCTTGATGATGAGGGCAAGACGGTTTTATCAGATGAAGCAGGAGAAACGGCCGCTACTTTGCCTGAGATCGGGCCGATGTCTGTCCCGGACTTCGTCGGTAAAAGTGTGAGGACTGTCATGAAAACCTCGAAAGAGAGGGCCTTTGATGTTGAGGTGATCGGAAGCGGCAGGGCAGTTCTCCAGAAGCCGGCCCCCGGGGATAGCATACCCGCAAAGGGGCCTGTTGTCGTCTGGTTCAAGTAAAAGAGATGTTTGAAAAGACCAGTCCTCGTGTGAGATAATATAAAGTTCGGCGGGCTTTGGCATTGGCAAGGCCCGATGGTCTGATCTAACGCGGATCCAAGGTGTGTATGAGGTTATCAGAGCTGACAGCGACTCTTAGGTGCGAAGTTATCGGCAACGGCAGTATCGATGCCGAGGTGACCGGTATCGCGTATGACTCAAGGGCCGTTGAAAAGGGATATCTATTCGCCGCTATGCCAGGGGAGCATGTCGACGGAAGGGGTTTTGTAAAGGCCGCTGTCGATAAAGGGGCCTCATGCTTACTTGCCCTTGCTCCTATCCCTGATACCGGGGTGGCACAAGTTATAGTCCCTGATATAAGGGCGGCGCTCTCGAAGGTATCCGACAGGTTTTACAGAAGTCCTTCCAAGAGGCTTGTCCTTGTCGGCATAACAGGCACGAACGGAAAGACTACTACAACGTACCTCCTCGAATCGATCATCAAGGAGGCCGGCTTCAACCCGGGGGTTATCGGCACTGTCAACTATCGCTACGGAGGAAAGGTCTTTAGCGCGCCGCATACGACGCCGCAGGCGCCGGACCTTCACAGGATACTCGCTGACATGGCCGCAAGAGGGGTTACTCACTGCGTTATGGAGGTATCATCCCATTCGCTTGAGCAGAGGCGTGTTGCCGATTGTTCGTTCAGGGCCGGCATATTCACAAACCTGACGCATGATCATCTCGATTATCACAAGACGATGGACGAGTACTTCAGATGCAAATCCATGCTCTTTGAATCGATAGCCGGATCAGGCGGCTATTCCATTATAAATACAGACGACCCTTGGGGCGAGCGGTTGAAGGCCGTCTTTTCGGGAGCGATTGCGTACGGGATTAAAAAAAGAGGAGACGTATTCCCTGAGGAGTTCACACTCAAGGACGGCGTTACAGAGGCTCTCATAAGGACCCCGGAAGGGACTGTAAGCGTATCAGCCCACCTCGTGGGCGAGTATAACCTCTATAACATCCTTGCCGCAGTAGGCGCGGCTGTCTCGCTTGGCATTGAAAGAGGCGCGATAGAGCGCGGGATAGCCTCTCTTTCAAGGATCCCGGGAAGGCTTGAGAAGATCGAGGCCGGCTCGTTCAGGGCGTATGTCGATTACGCTCATACAGGTGACGCGCTCGAAAGGGCTCTTGCCGCATTGAGGGAGATCTCTTCCGGCAGGATAATCACCGTATTCGGATGCGGCGGCAACCGCGACAGGTTAAAGAGACCGAAGATGGGAGAGATCGCCACACGCCTCTCGGATATAACGGTCATCACATCTGATAACCCTAGGGACGAAGACCCGCTTGAGATAACAGGCGAGATTGAAGCTGGGATAAAGGGTGTTGTCAGATATGCGCATGAGGATATATTCGCCAAGGGTTATCTCGTCATACCTGACAGGCGAGAGGCTATAAGGAAGGCCGTTACGCTGGCCCAAAAGGGAGATACGGTGCTTGTTGCAGGCAAGGGACACGAGGACTATCAGATAGTAAAGGGAGTAAAGACGCCGTTCAGCGATTTTTCAGTGCTGGACGAGGCGATAAGGGAGAGGGGCGGCGCTACTGCCGCCCGTTGAGATCGGATGGAGCCTTGCGGCATCAGCAACATAGCAGAGGCAACCTGCGGCAAGGTGGTTGGCGGCCCTTTGACAGCGGTCTTCGGCGGAGTTTCAACTGATTCGCGCAGTGTCTCTGCCGGGGATATCTTCTTCGCCCTTAAGGGACCTAACTTTGACGGACACGCCTTTGTTGCGGCTGTGGCCTCGAAAGGGGCCTCAGGGGCTGTAGTAGAGAAGGGTTTTGCATCTTCCGGCCTGCCATCGGGTTTCAGCGTTATAGCGGTAGATGATACGACAGCGGCCCTTGGCGCTTTTGCCTCATGGTACAGGGGAAGGTTCACCATACCGGTCGTCGCGATAAGCGGGAGCGCGGGAAAGACGACTACCAAGGAGATGGCGGCCTCGATACTATCAAGGTCAAGGAAGGTCTTAAAGACCGAGGGCAACAGGAATAACCTCATAGGTCTGCCGCTTACGCTGCTCGGTCTTGACCGGACGCATAACGCCGCTGTCGTTGAATTAGGGATAAGCGAGACATGGGAGATGGCCAGGCTCATCGGTATATGCGACCCTACAGTTGCGCTCCTGACGAATATAGGCAGGGGGCATCTGGGAACACTCGGAAACCTCGAAGGGGTGGCAATCGCAAAGGGGCCGCTCTTTGCCGGGCTGGAGCCGGGCGCGATAAGGGCTGTCAACCTTGATGATGAATGGGTCAGGAGGCTCGCAGGCTCCCTGAAAGATGACATAACCTACAGCCTTGAAAAAGAGGCTGATGTGAGGGTTGTAAGATGGTCTGTTGACGGGGTCGAGGGTGTAAGCGCCACCTATGACGTAAGGGGTGCTGACGTCAACGTGAGGTTCAGCGTTCCAGGCGCTTCAAATGTGATCAACGGCGCCGCGGCGATAGCGGCTGTGCTTTCCCTCGGCGTATCGTTTTCGGATATTGAAGAGGGGCTCGGGGCTTATACTCCTGTAAAGGGCAGGATGAGCGTAGTACGGTGCCCACCGTACACGGTGATAGATGATACGTATAACGCAAACCCTGAATCGATGGCGTCTTCCCTTGCGACACTTGCCAGGGTAACGGGCAGGAGGGTAGCGATACTCGGTGAGATGCTCGAGCTTGGAGACGGTTCGGCCGAAGAGCATCTGCGCATCGGGCGGCTTGCGGCTGATCTGGGCATAGATATCCTGGTGGCTGTCGGCAGGACTTCAAAAGAGATTGCTGACGGCGCTCTCGCAGGAGGGCTTCATTCAGAGTCGATATTCACCTTTGCGGACAAGAAGGGGGCGCTCCTGGCGCTCAGGGATATCTTGAGGGAAGGCGACTCAGTCCTTGTAAAGGGTTCAAGAGGAGTAGCCCTCGAAGAGGTCGTCGAAGGGATAAAGAGGCTCGGCCTTGGCACGTAGCAAGGCTAAGCAGTGAGACTTATGCCGGCAGGGATAAGGCAAGCGGCGGCAGCGGTTGGGAACGCGCCGTTATATAGCGACTGCTTCTGTCGGCAGGCGCATGGTTTGAATTGATTGCGGTAAATAAGATAAGACAAGGGCGGCCATGCTATACCATTTTCTATATCCTTTAGGGAAGTATTTCGGAATATTCAACGTATTCCAGTACATCACCTTCAGGACTATCTACGCCGCAGTTACGGCCCTTGTTCTAAGCTTCCTTATCGGCCCGTATCTGATCGAGAAGCTGCGTGTCCTTAAGTTCGGAGAGGTCGTTAGGGAAGACGGCCCGGCCTCGCACTTTTCAAAGGCAGGCACCCCTACGATGGGCGGGGCGATAATACTCCTGATAGTCCTTGTCACGGTACTTTTGTGGGGCAACCTTTCCAACCCTTATGTCTGGGTGATGGTATTCGTTACAGCCGGTATGGGGCTTATCGGCCTCATAGATGACTATTCAAAGGTGGTAAAGAAAAAAAAGGGCGGGATGAGGGCGCGCACGAAGTTCTTATGGCAGATAGCCGTCGCCCTCGGCGCCGTGCTCTTTCTCTACAACAGCGGCTTTAATACGGTCGTCTCGATACCTTTCTTCAAGGAATGGCAGTTCGACCTTGGTATCTACTACATAATATTCGCAGTCTTCGTCATAGTAGGCACTTCCAACGCGGTAAACCTTACTGACGGGCTTGACGGCCTGGCAATCGGCCCGATGATAATAGCGGCTGCGACGTATCTGCTCCTTTCGTACCTTGTAGGCCACGTGAAGATAGCCAACTACCTTCATATACAGTACGTGCCGAGGGTCGGGGAGCTAGCAGTCTTCGCAGGGGCGATGGTCGGGGCGTCCCTCGGTTTTCTATGGTTTAACACGTACCCGGCGCAGGTCTTCATGGGAGACGTAGGTTCTCTTTCTCTCGGAGGCGCGCTCGGGACCCTCGCGGTGATAACAAAGAACGAATTTCTCCTCCTCCTTGTCGGCGGGATATTCGTAGTCGAAGCGCTCTCCGTCATATTCCAGGTCGGCTCGTTCAAGCTTACAGGAAAGAGGGTCTTTGCGATGGCGCCTATACACCATCACTTTGAGCTTAAGGGTTGGCCTGAGCCTAAGATAATAGTGAGGTTCTGGATCATCTCCATAATACTGGCGCTCCTTGCCATAAGCACGCTGAAGATAAGATGACCGACGGAAAGATACATACGGCCCCCAGGACCTGCCGCTCCATGCAAAAGGCGATAGATGCCTTGAGCGGAAAACAGATACTTGTCGTAGGTCTTGCCGGAACGGGCCTGGCTGTCTGCAGGTTCTTATCCAGGTGCGGCGCTCTCGTAACAGGGACAGACGCTACGGCGGCGGCCTCCATCCCGGGCGCGCAAGCCCTTGATGCGATAGGGGTTGAGCTTAAGACAGGCGGACATCAGGGGATAGACACAAAGGCATTTTCAATGGCTGTAGTAAGCCCCGGCGTGCCTTCAGATATCCCGCTGCTGAAAGAGCTGAGGGCAAACGGCGCAGAGGTTATAAGCGATATTGAGCTCGCGTACCGCTATATAGGTTCACCTGTCATAGCTGTTGCAGGTACGAACGGAAAGACTACGACTACCACGCTCCTTGGAAAGGTCTTGGAAGACGCAGGGGTCAAGGTCTTCGTCGGCGGCAATATCGGGACCCCTGCTGTAGAGTGCGTCGAGGCAGGTGATGATATCGACGTCTGCCTCCTTGAGATAAGCAGTTTTCACCTTGAGAATACGAGGTCTTTTAACCCTCATATAGGGATACTTCTTAATATCACCGAAGACCATCTTGACAGGTATGAGGGTTTCGGCCATTACGCCGCGACAAAGTTCAGGCTCTTCGAGAACCAGACGGCCGGAGACTACGCCGTAGTCAACATAAATGACCCTGTGATAGCGCAAAGACTTTCGGCAGAGGGGCTAGGCAGAGGCAAGGTTGTGTTGTTCACGGTCGCAGGCGCGCTCGCAGAGGGGCTTTTTCTCAGGGGCGGAGATGTCGTCTATAGCCTCTCCGGGGTCGAAGAGACCTATCCGGTATCTGAGTTTGGTTTGAAGGGGCTGCATAACATCGAGAACATTATGGCTGTGATCGCCTCTGCCAGGATCTCAGGGGTAGGTAGAGACAGCATCATGGCGACGCTCAGAGAGTTTAAAGGGCTCCATCACAGGATGGAACTTGTAAGGACCCTTAACGGGGTAGCGTATATAGACGATTCAAAGGGCACTAACATCGGTTCACTCGTCATGGCGCTGCGAGGCCTTGCCGGACGCGCGGTGCTGATAGCAGGCGGAAGGGACAAGGGCGGCGATTACGCGGTCCTTGCCGACCTTGTCAGGGAGAAGGTTAAGTGCCTGATACTTCTCGGAGAGGCGCGCTTCAAGATGAAGGATGCGCTCGGAGCCTTGACAGAGACCGTGCTGGTTGAAAGCCTCGAAGAGGCTGTGGCCCTTTCGAGCAGAAAAGCGGAGGCAGGAGATACAGTCCTTCTTTGCCCGGCCTGCTCGTCCTTCGATATGTTTAAAAGCTACAAGGAGCGCGGAGAGCGGTTCAGGGCGTTTGTGGAGGCGCTTTGCTGAAACTTAGAGACCTTGACAGGCTCCTTATAATATCAACCTTCCTCCTTCTGGGGGTGGGGCTTTTGATGGTCAACTCGACCAGCTATATCGTTGCCATGAAGAGGTACGGCAACGAGTATTTTTTCCTGAAAAAGCATGTCACGTATGTGATCGCAGGGCTCGTGATGTTCATCGTGGCCTCCAGAGTGCCTTATGAGATGTGGAGGAAGCTGGCGTACCCGATACTGATATGCTCGATAATCTTTCTGGCCTGCATCTATATCCCGGGCCTCGGTTTCACCGCCGGAGGGGCGAGAAGGTGGGTCAGATTAGGGTCGCTCTCGTTCCAGCCGTCGGAGCCTGCAAAGCTGGCGGTGATATTCTTTCTTGCGTACTCGCTCTCGGCCAAGGCTGAGAAGATAAAGACGTTCTCGGTAGGTTTTCTGCCGAACATAATCATCCCCGGCGTGGTGATACTCCTGATCCTCGGCGAGACCGACTTCGGGACCTCCATGACGGTTGCCGCGCTGGTCTTAATCATGCTCTTTGTCGCAGGCGTGCGGATGAGATACATGTTGATGCTCGCACTCATGGCCGTACCGTTTATATGGCTCGTTATAAACAAGTTCGGGTACATGATGACCAGGCTCCTCATCTTCATGGACCCGTGGAAAGACCCTGAGGGCAGGGGTTTCCAGATGGTCCAATCGTTCCTGTCGTTCGGCTCGGGGGGGATATACGGCGTCGGACTGGGCGAGGGGAGGCAGAAGCTCTTTTTCCTGCCTGAGGCGCATACAGACTTTATCCTTGCCGTCATAGGAGAAGAGCTTGGACTCCTCGGCGTGGGCCTCGTAATAGCCTCGTACCTCCTCTTTCTTTATTGCGGCGCCAAGATAGCTTTAAAGGCTAAGGACCTGCACGGCAAGTACCTGGCCCTCGGGCTTACGTTCATGGTGGTCTTGCAGGCGGCCATAAACATGGCGGTAGTAATGGGGCTTTTGCCCCCGAAGGGGCTGCCTCTGCCGTTTATAAGCTACGGCGGGACGTCCATTGTGATCAATATGATAGCGGCCGGAGTGCTGCTTAACATCTGCATAAGAGAAAACGAGGCCTGAGGCGTTCGTGGCAGGCTTGATTTAAAAGGGGCATGAGTGAAGCTTATATTCGCCGGCGGCGGCACAGGAGGACATCTCTTCCCGGCGTTAGCGCTGGCTGAGGAGTTCAAAAGGCTTGACCCGTCTACCGAGGTCGTATTTGCCGGCGCCATGGGCGGACTCGAAGAGAAGGTCGTTCCGGGATACGGCTACAGGCTAAAGCTTTTAAGCGTCGAAGGGATAAAAAGAAGAAAAGGGATCAAAAGGATAAAAGCTGTTCTGAAGGCGGCCGGGGCCGTTATCGATGCTATACGATTTATAAGGGGAGAGAGGCCGGACGGCGTCATAGGAAGCGGAAGCTACTCGAGCGCTCCGGTAGTATTCGCGGCAAGGCTTCTCGGCATCAAGACGGCGATAATCGAGCAGAACGCGCTGCCCGGGCTTACAAACAGGCTTCTCGGAAAGATGGTAGGCAGGGTCTATATATCGTTTGAGGAGTCGAGGGGGTTTTTCCCGGGCGGCAGGACGATACTCACCGGAAACCCTGTGAGGCGCAAGGTTCTGGATAGCGCAAGGGAACGGACGGATAGATCGGAGAGGTTTACTATCCTCGTATTCGGCGGAAGCCAGGGGGCGACGGCGATAAACGCCGCCTTTCTGGATGCTACGGAATATCTTACCGGTATCTGGCCCGGGTTGAGGGTCGTCCATCAGACAGGCGTTGACGGATACGAGCAGGTCGTCTCAGCTTATAAAAGGAAGGGGCTCAAGGCCGAGGTCCAAGCGTTCATAGAAGATATGGGCACGGCCTACGCCACAGCGGATCTGGTGATATGCAGGGCAGGGGCGACGTCGATCGCCGAGATAACGGCTCTCGCTCTACCATCGATACTCATTCCGTACCCGTTCGCGTCAGATGACCACCAGACGCTAAACGCCAGAAGCCTTGGACAAGCCGGGGCGGCTGTCGTGATAAGGCAGGACAAACTTACAGGGGCGACTCTGGCTGACGCGATAAGGTCGCTTGTCCAAGGGCCGAAAGAGCTCGCCGCGATGAAGGAAAAGGCGATGTGCTTCGGCAGGCCGGCGGCGGCAGGGATGATAGCTGAGAATTTTCTGAAGATGATAAAAAAGGCCTGAAAAGGCCGCGATAAAAGGACGGTAGAATGTACAGGGGCAGGATAAAACAGATCCACTTCATAGGCATAGGCGGAAGCGGCATGAACGGCATAGCCGAGGTGCTCGTCAATATGGGCTACATGGTGACAGGCTCTGATCTCGCCGAGACGGATACGACAAGAAGGCTCAGAAGCCTCGGAGCTACCATCTTCATAGGCCACAGGGAGGAAAACGTCGTTGGCTCGCACTGCGTCGTCTACTCGTCTGCCGTTAAAAAAGACAATCCCGAGGTGACCGAGGCGGTCTCCAGGCAGATACCGATAATACCGAGGGCGGAGATGCTAGCCGAGCTGATGAGGCTCAAGTACGGGATAGCTATAGCCGGGACGCACGGCAAGACGACTACCACCTCGATGATATCGATGATACTGAACAACGCAAACATGGACCCGACCATAGTCACCGGCGGAAAGCTTAACAGCATAGGGGCGAACGCAAAGCTCGGAGGAGGAGACTTCCTTGTAGCCGAGGCGGATGAGAGCGACAGGAGCTTTTTAAAACTCTCTCCGACGATCGCGATAGTGACGAATATCGACCGTGAACACATGGACACCTACAAGGACATGGAAGACGTCAAGTCAGCGTACCTGAACTTCATGAACAAGGTGCCGTTCTACGGTTGCGCTGTTATATGCCTCGACCACCCTGTGATCCAGTCCCTTGTCCCTGGCATAACAAGAAGGTTCATCTCCTACGGCCTTACCGCGCAGGCTGATGTGCACGCGAGGAACATCAGGCACGACGGGATGAAGACGACCTTCGAGGTCTGGCATGGCAGGGAGAGGCTCGGAGAGATAGCGCTTGGCCTTCCGGGCGAGCACAACGTATATAACGCCCTTGCCGCGGCTACTGTCGCCAGAGAGCTGGAGATAGATTTTAGCCATATAAAGGCTGGGCTTGAGGGCTTCACAGGCGTTGAGAGAAGGTTCCACGTAAGGGGAGAGGCCGGCGGCATAACAGTCGTAGACGACTACGGCCACCACCCCGAGGAGATAAAGGCAGTCCTGAAGGCCGCCAAGAAGGGCTGGTCAAACAGGGTCGTTGTAGTCTTCCAGCCGCACAGGTACTCAAGAACCAAGGACCTCTACAAGGACTTCTTATCCGCGTTCAATGACGCGGAAAAGCTCGTCCTTGCCGATATCTACGCGGCCGGTGAAGAACGGATAGAAGGGATCTCCGGAGAGGCGCTATATAAAGGCATCAAGGCCTACGGCCACAAGGACGTAGCCTATGTCCCTGAGACGGCCAATATACCCGAGTACCTGAAGGGCGTCACACTTGCCGGCGACATAGTCATAACGCTCGGGGCCGGGGATATCTGGAAGGCAGGGGTTAAGTTTCTGGAGCTTGTCAGGGAGCAGGGTGATCAGGCAAAGTAACGCTTCTGTTTTTATCGCATCATAACAGCAGTGAAAGACCCGTCGGATCTATCCGGCGGCGATAGCGGAAGGTGACGGTGGGAAAAAAGGCTGAGGACAAGGCGACTGCCCAGTACTCGCTCTTCTTTATACAGAGGTTCAAGGGCAAGGTGCTCTTCAATGTGCCTATGAGCGAGTATACCTCGCTCAGGATCGGCGGGATGGCTGACGTTATGGCATTCCCGCAAGACGAGGGGGACTTGAAGGACCTCCTTGCCTTTGCCGAGGCGAAGGGGTTTGCCTACTACATACTGGGAGCTGGCACGAACCTGCTCGTCAGGGACGCCGGAGTGCGCGGCATAGTAGTCAACATGACCGAGGGCTTCAAGGACGTCGTATGGCAGGATGAGGCAAAGGCGTCGGTAGGCTCCGGCATGAAGCTTGCCGAGCTTGTAGGCCAGTGCCGCGACAAAGGGCTCTCAGGCCTTGAGTTTGCGGTTAACATCCCGGGTACTGTCGGAGGGGCGCTGGCCATGAACGCGGGGGCTTATGGTGGAGAGATGAAAGACGTCGTAGAAGGCGTCGAGGTGATAGGCAGGAAAGGGGTCAAGGGTTTTCTGGCCAAGGACAAACTGGAGTTTTCATACAGGAAGGCCGAACTGCCGAAGTACTCGGCTGTAACGGTCGTGAACATGAGCTTCACACTCTCTACGCCTGACGCTGTCAGGGAGAAGATGAGGGAGTTTGCGGAAATGAGGAAGGCGAACGCCAAGGTGCAGTATCCCAATGCGGGTTCGGTCTTTAAAAACCCTGAAGGCCTTTATGCCGGAAGGCTGATAGAAGAGGTCGGGTTAAAGGGCGAGAAGATCGGCCAGGCGCAGTTCTCGCCCATGCACGCGAACTACATCGTAAACCTCGGCGGGGCGAAGGCAAAGGACGTGCTGGCCCTTATGGCGCTGGCAAGGGATACGGTCTACAGCCAGAAGGGTGTCGTGCTTGAACCTGAGATAAAGGTAGTCGGAGAGGACTGAGAGGGGATGGAAGGGACTTTGAAGGATAAAAAGATAGGGGTGCTCATGGGCGGCCTCTCGGAAGAAAGAGAGATCTCCTTAAAGACAGGTTCAGCCGTACTTAAGGCGTTAGCCGCGAAAGGCTACAACGCCATTGGAATTGACGCGGGCAGAGACCTTGCCTCGGTCCTTATCCGCAAGAAGATCGAGGTGGCATTCTTAGCGCTCCACGGCAGGTACGGGGAAGACGGTTGCGTGCAGGGCCTTTTAGAGGTGATGGGCATACCTTATACAGGCTCAGGTGTAGCGGCCTCGGCGATGGCAATGGATAAGATAACCGCCAAGAAGGTCTTCGAGTACCACGGGGTATCTACTCCGAGGACGTACCATCTCAAGGGTCCGGCAGCAGTCCCGGCAGGGGTGAAGATGCCTGTCGTGGTGAAACCTGCCTCGCAGGGCTCTGCGATAGGAGTGCATATAGTAAGGAAGAGATCTGAGCTTGCCGGCGCTATGAGAGAGGCTTCCGCACACGGCGCGGATATCCTTGTAGAGCAGTATATAGAGGGCAGAGAGCTTACCGTCTCCATACTCGACGGTTCGGTCCTGCCTCTGATAGAGATCTGCCCGAAGGAAGGGTTCTATGATTTTACGGCCAAGTACACAAAGGGGAAGACTGACTTCATCGTTCCTGCAAAGCTCAAGAAGACGCTTGAAAGGCGCGTGACGGGAGAGGCCTCGGCCGCTTATATGGCCCTTGGGTGCGCTGGGGCCGCAAGGGTCGACGTGATGGTAGACGGCAAAGACGTGGCGTATGTGCTCGAAGTCAATACCATCCCGGGGATGACTGAACTCAGTCTCTTCCCTCGCTCTGCCGCCTGCGCAGGGATGGATTATCCCGCTGTAGTCGAACGGATGCTCAAAGGTGCCGGGCTGGATAAGTCTTAGCGTATAGGCAGGCTAACGGTTTTTTGGATATGGTTCGCAACGCTAGCGGGCTCGACGGTAGGGCGGGTCACACCCGCCGAATGTTGTTGCGGGAGTAGTCGGGTTATCTACAGGGTTTTTTCGATAGGCTTTTGGCCGGCACGACGGAGGTCATCTAAAATAGATGATAAAGACGAACCAGGGCATCAAAAAAAAGACGAACAGGCGTCTTGTAGACCCGTTCAGGGTAAGGGCGCGCAGGTTCATTAAAAAGGCGGCGAGATTCCTTGCCCTTGCAGGCGCCGTCCCTGTATTGGCGCTTGCCGGGCTTTGGGGATATGCCGAGATAACGACAGCTGAGGCGCTCTCGGTAAAGGCCATAACAGTTGCCGGCATAAGTAGCGTGACCGCCTATGAGATAGAGGAGTTGAGCGGCATCCGCAAGGGGCAGAACATATTTATATTCGATAGCGATGAGGTAGCGGTAGCGCTCAAAGCCAACCCCTGGGTCGAGTCGGCCGAGGTGGGCAGGAGCCTGCCGGATACCGTCAATATAGTGATAAAGGAGCGCATCCCGATAGCGCTTGTAAAGCTCGACGCGATGTACGTAATGGATTCATCAGGGGTGGTCTTTAAAAGGCTTCTTCCTGGAGACGACCTTGATCTCCCGGTTGTGACGGGCCTGACCTCCGAGCTGATCGGAGGCGACGACGCGAAGGGGATACAAAAAGGGCTCATCAGGCTGATCAGCATACTTTCCGGCAGGAGCGGGTTTAATATAGCAAACGTCTCGGAGATAAACGTCGACCCGTCTTTCGGTCTCAGCGTATATACGCTTGAGGACGGCGTCAGGCTCGAAGTCGGCCTCGACGGGTTTGAGGAGAAGCTCGATTCGTTCGAGAGGGTTTTGAGGCACAGGGGCACGCTTGACGGCGTTGAGGCGATGGACCTGAACGACAGCAAAGAGGTCATAGTAAGGTTTTCTACAAATGTCGTAAAGGAAGGCGGGCAGGTCCATGGCAAAAAAGGATAATATAATCGTAGGGCTTGATATCGGTACGACCAAGATCTGCACGATAGTCGGCGAAAAGACAAAGGACGGGGTCGAGATAATCGGCATAGGATCTCACCCTTCAAAGGGCCTAAGAAAGGGCGTAGTGGTCAATATCGAAAGCACGGTCGAATCGATAAAGCAGGCTGTTGTAGAGGCCGAGCTGATGGCCGGGTGCGAGATAAACAGGGTCTACTGCGGCATCGCCGGGGGCCATATCAGGGCCTTTAACAGCCACGGCGTCATAGCCATAAAGAACAGGGAGATAACCCAGGCGGACATAGACAGGGTCATAGAGGCGGCGCAGGCGGTAGTCATACCGCCGGACAGGGAGGTCATCCACGTCATCCCTCAGGAGTACATAGTAGACGATCAGGAGGGTATACAGGAACCTCTCGGGATGATAGGGATACGGCTCGAGGTCAAAGTCCATATCGTCACGGCGGCGGTAACGTCTGCCCAGAACATCGTCAAGTGCGCCAATAAGGCAGGCCTCGACGTCGCAGATATCGTGCTCCAGCAGATAGCTTCCAGCGAGGCGGTTCTTAACCCGGATGAAAAGGAGATAGGCGTGGTGCTCGTCGACATAGGCGGCGGCACTACCGATATAGCCGTCTATCACGCAGGCTCGATAAAGTACACGACAGTGATCTCTCTAGGCGGCAATCAGGTAACCAATGACATCTCCGTCGGTCTCAGAACGCCGATGGGCGAGGCGGAAAAGCTCAAGAAAGAGCATGGATGCGCCATGACCGCGATGGTCTCGAAGGATGATACCTTCGAGGTCCAAAACGTCGGCATGAGCAAGTCCAAGACAGTCTCAAGGGATATGCTATGCGAGATAATCGAGGCGCGCGTCGAGGAGATATTCGACCTTGTAAAGAGGGAGATCCAGAAGTCCGGCTACGAGAGCCTCGTAAACTCAGGGGTTGTGATCACCGGCGGCACGGCCGCCATGGAAGGCATCACGGAGCTTGCCGAACAGGTCTTTAACCTGCCTGTGAGAAGGGGGCTTCCGATAAACATATCAGGGCTTGTCGACGTTGTGAGGAGCCCGATGTACTCAACCGGGGTCGGTCTCGTGCAGTACGGCGGAAAGCATCTGAGTGCTTCGGAGTTCCAAAGAGGTGGCGACAATACCATGTTCAGCAAGCTCACATCGAGGATGAAGGGCTGGATGAAGGAATTTTTCTGAGGATTGTACGATTTAGCTGGATGATGAACGGCTTAGGTGTTAAAAAGATTTCACACGCTCAATAACAGTGGAGGTGGACGATGGCATTTGAAATGGACGACAGCTTTAACAGCGGTGCGAGGCTCAAGGTCGTGGGTGTCGGCGGGTGCGGCGGAAACGCCATCAACACGATGATCGAAAGCGGCCTTGACGGAGTGGACTTCCTGGTGGCCAACACCGACAGTCAGGCGCTCGCCAAATCGCTTGCCAGCGTGAGGATACAGCTCGGAGGCTCGCTTACGAAAGGGCTCGGCGCCGGGGCTAACCCCGAGGTCGGGAAAAACGCGGCGATAGAGAGCAAGGAACAGATAATGGAGGCGCTTCGCGGCGCTGACATGGTATTCAT
Organism: Deltaproteobacteria bacterium; assembly: GCA_038043525.1. GTDB lineage: Bacteria > Desulfobacterota > GWC2-55-46 > GWC2-55-46 > GWC2-55-46 > JBBTBW01. The sequence continues at coordinate 27,389 of JBBTBW010000014.1, forward strand.
AACGGCCGGAATGGGCGGAGGCACAGGCACAGGGGCAGGCCCGATAGTAGCTGAAGCGGCCAGAGAGGTTGGCGCGCTCGTTGTAGCCGTAGTGACAAAGCCTTTCTCGTACGAAGGCTCGAAGAAGATGAGGCAGGCCGAGGAAGGGCTCAAAAGGCTCAAGGAGGTCGTTGATACGGTCATAACGATCCCGAACCAGAGGCTCTTGTCTGTTTCCAGCAAGTCTACCGCCCTGACAGAGGCGTTCAAGAAGGGAGACGAGGTCCTCTATCAGGCTGTAAAGGGCATCTCGGACGTTATAACGATCCCCGGCCTTGTCAACGTGGACTTCGCCGACGTGCGCACCATCATGGCTGAGATGGGCCAGGCGCTCATGGGCAGCGGTGTCGCGAGGGGCGAGAACAGGGCGGCTGAGGCCGCGAGAAAGGCGATATCCTCGCCGCTTCTTGAAGACATCTCCGTAAACGGCGCGAAGGGCGTCCTTATAAACATCACAGGGTCGTCGGATCTCACCATACACGACGTAGACGAGGCTATGAGCCTCATTCAGGAAGAGGCCCACGAGGATGCGAACATCATCTTCGGCGCCGTCATAGATGAATCCATGGGCGACGAGGTGAGGGTGACAGTCATCGCAACAGGCTTCGGAAAGGCTGCGGACGCGCGCTCAAACGTCAGGGTAAGGGACGAACACCTGCCTCCGGCGGTCATCGTCGAAGATCTCAACATACCTTCCATTAACAGGCGCCCTGAGAAGGGGGCTGAGCTTCGCCGCGGTGAGGTGAAAAGGCTCGGTCATCACGGCGGCTACAACGTTGAAGATGAAGATTACTACGATACGCCCGCATACATAAGAAAGCAGGCCGACTGAACTCCCTGATTTGACTCCCCCGTACAGGCAGCGCATCAACTGCGCTACCTGTACGGGGGTTTTACGTCAAAGGCGGGTTCGTCTCTTTACCGGCCTTCAGGCAATGCTTTTACGGTCTGATTTTTTCGAGGACCCGTCTTTCAAATCGTTTAAGGCGGGTCTCTTGTCTTTAAGATGCCCCGGATGCGCCTATGCGCCTGCGGCGAGAGATATCCCTCCGTCTATTTCTTCCTTATCACCGCGTCCCTGACGATTACAGCGCCTGGCGCGCCCTTTCTTGTAAACCGTCTTTTTCTGTGAGATAATACCGAATTGCATCGAGGCATCGCTCTGTTTCAGAGGGCAGGCACGCGGAGGGCAGTTCACATTTCCTGGCTGATAAAAAAAAGGATCATTGCGACACTTGCAAGCGAGAGAGGTACCGTCCGCAAAGACAGGGGCGGCAGGTTGAGCGTCTGCCTGATATACCCGAACACCTATTCCCTCGGGATGACGAATCTCGGCTTTCAGTCTGCCTACCATCTCTTCAACGAGATCGATTATTGCGTTGCCGAGAGGGCGTTTCTCCCTTCAACCGCTGAGATGGACGAGCACGCAAGGACCTCTACGCCGCTTCTTTCGTACGAGTCTCAGACCCCTGTCCGTGATTTTGACGTCATAGCCTTCTCTCTCCCGTTCGAGGATGACTACATAAATATACCGAAGATACTCGCCCTTGCCGGCGTAGGCGCGAAGGCTGTGGAGAGGCATCGGGCCGACCCTCTTGTCATAGCCGGAGGGGTCGCCGTATCCCTGAACCCGGAGCCTGTAGCCGATATTATAGACTGTTTTCTCATAGGCGACGGCGAGGGGGCAGTAAGGCCTTTCGTTGATATCTGCCTTGATATGAAGGAAAGGCCTGTCTCCAGGGAAGAGTGGCTTAAAGAGATCGACTCTATCGAATGGGCGTACGTGCCGTCTCTCTATGAGTTTATCTATGACGGCACAGGTATCGGAGAGATAAGGTCCCTTGGCGGAAAGCCTGTTGTCAAGGCCTCCAAGTGCATGGACTTTGGCGGATACGCTGTGCCTGAGAGTTTCATCGTAACGCCTGAGACGGAGTTCAAAGGGACGTTCCTTATCGAGGCTGAGCGCGGGTGCCCGCGCGGTTGCAGGTTCTGCGCCGCCGGGTTCCTATATCTGCCTCCGAGATGGAGGTCGGCAGAGTCTGTAAAAGATGCTGTCAGCAGGGGGCTTGTTGCTACAGGCAAGGTAGGACTCGTCGGTACCGCTGTGTCAGAGTACCCTGATATAAAAGAAACGGTTCGTATGGCAATAGAGGCAGGAGGGTCTATGACGCTCTCGTCTTTAAGGCTTGACAGGCTTGATAAGGATTTTTTAGGCCTCTTGAAAGAGGGCGGATACAGGACGATGACGCTGGCGCCTGAGGCCGCAACTGAAAAGATGCGCCAGGTCGTGAACAAGGGCATGACGGACTCCGAGATCATCGATTCGATCAGGCTCATAAAAGATGCCGGGTTCAGGAAGATAAAGCTCTACTTCATAGTAGGGCTTCCGATGGAAGAAGATACAGACGTAGAGGCGATAGCCACACTTGCCAAAGAGATCAGGTCTATTCTTGGCCAGGGAGAGGTAGCGCTGAGCGTAAACCCGTTCGTGCCGAAACCGTTTACCCCTTTCCAGTGGCACTCTTTCGAGGACGCCTCTGTCATAGAAAGAAGGCTCGGCATATTAAAGCGTTCTCTTGCGGGGGCCGCAGGCATCACGCTTAAATCGATGTCAGCGAGAGAGGCCAGGGTCCAGGCGTATCTGGCAAGGGCTGATAGAAGGGCCGGAAGCCTTATTTTGGCCGCCTCTGAGAACGGTTGGAAAAAGGCCGCGAAAGGCATGGACGCGTTCATTGACGGCTCCATTTCAGCGCTTCGCGGCAAAGAGAGCGTCTTTGCCTGGGACCTGATAGACCACGGCGTAAAGAAGAGTTATCTCTGGGCTGAATACCAGAAGGGGCTCACTGGCAGGCTGACGCCTCCCTGCGAAGTCGGGACGTGCTTCAGATGCGGGGTATGTTGAGGATACGTAGAGAGCGCCGCCTACATAGCTTGATATAGATATTACTTTATACAATAAAAGAACTCAGGTGCGGTAAGCGGCTTGAAAGGGATCTTGGATATCTCTTTCGGCCTGCATTATCGTCCCATGAGGCCATTAGGCAATCAGGATAGACAAATGGACATCAGGGATTATTTAGGGCTTGTAAAAAAACCTAGCAGGTATATAGGCGGCGAGGTCAACACGATAAAAAAAGAGCTCTCAGAGGTCTCGCTCACCTTCGGTTTCGCGTTCCCGGACGCCTACGAGGTCGGTATGAGCCACTTAGGCCTCCAGATACTATATCAGGTCTTGAACAACAGGGCTGATATAGCCTGTGAGCGGGTTTTTGCGCCGTGGTCAGATATGGAGGCCCTGCTCAGGAAAAAAAGGGTGCCTCTATCCACGCTTGAATCCGGGATACCCCTTAACAAACTCCATATACTCGGCTTCTCGCTCCAGTACGAGCTGTCCTACACGAACGTCCTTGCCATGCTCGACCTCGGCGGTATCCCGTTATATTCGAGAGACAGGGCAAAGGACGACCCGATAGTTATAGGCGGAGGGCCGGCGGCGTATAACCCTGAGCCTGTAGCAGAGTTCTTTGACGCATTTTTATTAGGTGACGGAGAGGCGGCTGTACTTGAGATGTCAGATGCCGTCATCGAGGGCAGGGGCAAGGGCGAGGATAGAAGGGAGATACTCGTGCGGCTCTCGACTATCGAGGGCGTCTATGTCCCTTCTTTTTTCGATGTGAACTACAACCTTGACGGCACTGTTAAAGAGATAGTGCCGCTTATCAAAGGCTATACAAGGGTCACGAGAAGGGTCGTGCCTGATATAAACAAGCTGGACCTGCCGGTAAGGCCTATAGTCCCGTTCCTTGAGACTATCCACGACAGGGTCTCTGTCGAGATCTCGCGCGGATGCACGCGCGGGTGCAGGTTCTGTCAGGCAGGCAATCTCTACAGGCCGGTAAGGGAGAGGACCCCTGAGAATATCGTCGCTATAATAGACGGGGCCTTAAAGTCCACAGGCTATGATGAAGTCTCGCTCCTTTCTCTAAGCACGGGCGATTATACCCTTATCGAAGACCTACTTTCTCATCTGATGTCAAGGTTCGCCGACGATATGGTGGCTGTATCTCTGCCGTCTCTAAGGGTCGGGACGCTCAGTCAGCGGCTTATCGGAGATATAGTAAAGGTCAGAAAGACAGGCTTCACTCTCGCCCCTGAGGCAGGGAGCGAGAGGTTGAGAAGGCTGATAAACAAGGGTATAAAAGAAGAAGACCTCCACGCTACCGCCAAAGACGTCTTCTCTCTCGGATGGAAGCTGATGAAGCTCTACTTCATGATAGGCCTCCCAACCGAGACCGACGAAGACATCCTTGAGATAGTCAGGCTCGCCGATTGCGTGAAGAAGATAGGTAAACTTGCCTCTGGCCGCTATCCGCAGATAAACGTCAGCGCCGCGTCGTTTATACCCAAGCCGTACACGCCTTTCCAGTGGGAGCCGCAGATAACCCTTGAGGAGGGGAGAAGGCGTCAGTCCATTTTGCGTGAAAAGCTCGGCAGGCTCAACCTTGATTTCAAGTGGCATGACCCTAAGATGAGCGTCATAGAAGGTGTATTTTCAAGGGGCGACAGGAGGCTTTCAAAGGCCCTTGTCAGGGCATTTGAAAAGGGGCGCAGGTTCGATGGCTGGAGCGACCAGTTCGATTATCGGGTCTGGGAGGAGGTCTTCTCCGAGACCGGGGTCGATGCCGCGTTCTACACGACGAGGAGAAGGCCGTTCGAGGAGGTCTTCCCGTGGGACCACTTGAACCCCGGGGTGACCAAGGGCTTCCTCTACGCTGAGTACAAAAACTCGCTTGAGCTATACCGCACGCCAGATTGTAAGGTAGACAGGTGCTCGAGTTGCGGTGTTTGCGACCACTCGCTCATAAAGAACAGGTCTGTCGAAGGAGAGCCGGTGCCTGCGCCTCTTCTTTCCAGGAAACCCTCAGGTGATCCGTACAGGGTCAGGCTGACATATTCAAAGACAGGGCTCATGAGGTTCCTCGGACACCTTGAGCTTGTATGGACTGTTACAAGGGCGATAAGGCGGGCGGACCTGCCGATCAAGTACTCGCAGGGGTTTCATCCCAAGCCCAAGCTCACTTTCAGCCAGCCGCTTCCGGTAGGTATTGAGTCGATGGAAGAGTATATGGAGCTTGAGCTGGATTCGACCGGAGGGAGGCTCGACGCTCAAGAAGTGATGGAGCGGTTGAACGGCCGGATGCCGGAGGGTGTCAAATTCCATACGGCGGTCCTGATGCCCTTGAAAGTTCCGCTCCCCTCTGCTATGATGCAGGAGTATCTTGTGTTTTTGAAGAACGGCCCTACGGGCATTGATATAGATATTGAGAGTATTGAGGGGTATTTAAGGGACTTTGCCGGTAAGGAGAGCTTCCCTGTGCGCATCGAAAAAGAGGATAAGGTCGTTCAGGTGGACATGAGGCCTTTGGCCGAGTTTACCCTGCTCGACCCGTCGACACTCAGGCTCGTCCTTAAAAAAGGCGTTGGCCCGGGCATCCGTCCTCATGACGCAGTAGCCGCCCTGCTGCGCCTTTCCAGCCACGATGCGCCGCTTATCCCCATACTTAAACTGAAGGCCGTTCAATGACGCATCCAAGGATGGCGCAGCCGCACCTTTTTTTGAGGTTGACGGACCTGACGCCAAAAGGCCTATGAAGACAACCGGCACAGAGATTTTGATAAACGCGAACCCGTTTGAGATCCGCATCGCCCGTCTCGAGCAGGGAAGGCTTGCGGAGTTTTATGCTGAGCGCGCCAAGGACAGGGGCATAACCGGCAACATCTATAAGGGCAAGGTCGTAAGGGTCCTTCCGGGCATGCAGTCGGCCTTCGTCGAGGTGGGCCTGCAAAGGACCTCGTTCCTGCACGTCTCCGACATAAGAGAGTCCTTTGATGGGCTCGAAGAAGACGAGGAGTCTGAGGAAAGATCAGACGAGAAGCCCGACGAAAAGACGGACGATAACGCGGATGAAAAGCCCGAGGAGAAGACCGACGAGAAGCCGAGAGGCAGGTCCAGGCGCAAGCCGCGCCAGCAGGAGGCCTCACGCATACAGGATGTGATAAAAGAGGGGCAGGAGGTCGTAGTCCAAGTCGCCAAGGAGCCGTTAGGCACGAAGGGCGCGCGCGTCACCTCTTATATATCTCTGCCCGGAAGGTACCTTGTATTCATGCCTACGTATAACAAGGTCGCCATATCCAGGCGCATATCCAGCGACAAGGAGAGAAGAAGGCTCAGGGAGATAGTAGCCTCTGCCAAGCCCGACGGGTACGGCTTCATCATAAGAACTGTCTGCGAGGGGATGTCGGCCGAAGAGATAGAGGCTGACATGCGCTACCTCATAAAGCTCTGGGAGTCGATCAACAGGAAGAAAGAGACTGTAAAGACGCCCGGGATGCTCTTTGAGGAGCTTGACCTTACGCTTCGCACCATAAGGGACACCTTCTCATCGGATATAGACAGGCTTGTTATAGACTCAAAAGAGGAGTATGAAAGGGCCGTAGCGTTCATAGACGAGTTCATGCCGGCGCTCAGAGGCAAGGTCGAGCACTACGAGGGCAAGGAAGATATCTTTGACGCCTTCGGTATCGAGATAGAGCTCTCCGACGCGCTCGAGAAGAAGGTATGGCTCCGTTCAGGCGGGCATATCGTGATAGACCAGATGGAGGCCCTGACCGCCATAGACGTCAATACCGGCAAGTACGTCGGCAAAAAAAGCTCGGATGATACCATCCTCAAGACCAACCTCGAGGCGGTAAACGAGGTCGTATATCAACTGAGGCTCAGGAACATAGGCGGCATCATAGTCATAGACTTTATCGACATGGCGCGCACGGCCGACAGGGAGAAGGTCTTTAACGCCCTTAAAGAGGCGCTCAAGATTGACAAGGCGCGCACGAATATCCTGAAGATATCCGAGCTGGGCATAGTCGAGATGACAAGAAAGAGGATCAGGGAGAACCTTGCCCAGTCGCTCTGCGAGCCGTGCCCGTACTGCGAAGGCAACGGCATTATAAAGTCGCGCGATACGATCATCATGGAGATCTACAGAGAGCTTGTCAGGGAAGACCTGCCGCACAGGAAGAAGTCGACGCTTAACGTGAGCGCGGCCATCGCCGAGGTATTGAAGGCCAACCCTGCGATATTGTCGGACGTTGAAAAAAAGTCGGGCAGGAAGATCATCGTAAAGCAGGTCGACAGGTTCCATCAGGAGAGATACGAGATAGAATAGGAGCGTCCGTCGTGCCGGGCCGTACCGCTTGACAGGTGGCGGGCAGTCCGTTCCGGCAGAAGGGCTTTTGCCGCAACAATGCACTTTTCAGCTCGGCGCGTGCCTGTCTGCCGCCTTTGCGTAGACCCGTTCCATTCAAACCTGCCTGAAGATATCCCGGTAAATCCGCTGACTATTTCGATCGTAGAGGTCGGATTTGTTTTGGTTATGGACACAGGGTCTGTCCGGTCCCTTCCCCTCAGTTTCTCCGAGTCCAAAGCCCTTGACAAAAAATGTACGCATAGTTACCATGAACACGGATCATATATATACGTAAAGGAGCGCCTATGAAAGGAAAGATGACAATTGTCTTGAGCGCGGCGGCGGTCTTTTTCGCGTCTCTCATCGGTTATAATCATACAGCGCACGCAGGCGCTCAGGAAGGCAAGAGGCTTTTTGAGACGGAAAAGTGCGTCTCATGCCACCAGATACAGGGGCCTGCCAGGGAAAAGACGATCCAGGACCAGCTCGCGAAGAAGGGGCCGGAGCTATGGTACGCAGGGTCGAAGTTCAAGAGGGACTTTCTCGTGAAGTGGCTCTCAGACCCGAGGTCTATAAGGCCGCTTGAGTATTATTCCCTTACAAAGAAAAACACAGGCAATCATCCGAGGCTTTCGGCCGGTCAGGCCTCTGACATGACCGAGTTCCTCATGACGCTCAAGTCCCCTGATGTAAAGGCGCTTGGCATTCAACCAGCCGATAATCCGAGGGGCAGGGTGGTATTTATAAAAAAACAGTCGTGCTACGGCTGTCATGAGGTGATAGTCAGGGGCAACGCGGCAGGAGGGCTGTCAGGGCCGAGTTTCGCAGGCGCAGGCAAGAGGCTCCAGACAGACTGGATCTACGCCTACCTTTCAAATCCGAAGGCGTTTAAACCGGTAAAGGACATGCCTGACTATACAGGATACATCAAGGACGACGAGATGAAAGATCTGGCCGCCTATGTCGGGAGCCTCAATTGAGCAAAGGAGCATTTGATATGAGAGTCGCGCTTAAAAGACTGTCTGTTCTGGCGGTCATGGCAGGTTTCATCTTTTCAGGCGTCGCCTACGGCGCGACAGCACAGGAGAACTACAGGTTCTACTGCGCCCAGTGCCACGGCCTTGAAGGCAGGGGTGACGGCCCTAACGCCACGAAGAGCCAGCCGGTAAGCCCGAGAGACCATACCAGCGTCCTTGAGATGAATAAGCTTACGGATGACGAGGTTTTGAGCGCCATCACGGACGGCGGGGCGGCGACGAGCAAATCTACGATGATGCCTCCGTTCGGCAAGACGCTCTCAAAGGGAGAGATCACGGCTTTGAAGGACTACATAAGGACGCTTTGCAAATGCAAGGGAAAGGGCAGATAGTGGACTTTCTGTTCCAGGCACGGCATATAACCCGCGAATACGCCGGTGTTGAATGAATACGGACCACGGGTCGGTAGCCTTTATCCTGAGCGTCATCGGCGCCGTCATGGTGATCGAAGGGTTGCCGTACTTCGGTTTTCCGCGCGCCGCGAAGAGATGGGCGGCCATGCTCCTTCTCCTTCCTGAGAGGCAGTTGAGGGTGATGGGCCTTTTCATTATAGTGACAGGCCTGCTTCTTCTCTACTCTATCAGGGGGATCTGAAGTCGCGTCCGCTTTATTTGCAGTCGCGCCGTGACCCGTTTGACTCTTCAATCGTGATCGTCTTTCGAGAGGCCTTAAAGATGCATCGGTCTGTTCCGTCCATCTCAGAGGTAGAGTTTTTATGAGTATCTTCTCCTGTTTTTCTACGGAGCGGCTCAAGCGCCGCGTAAAAGGTCTTTTTCTGAGATGAGGCTCCTCTTCATAGTCTTAGGGGCGCTCCTTCTCCTTGAAGGGATCCCGTATCTGGTATTTCCTTCAAGGGCGCGTCAGTGGGCGCTTTCTGTCGAGGCTATCCCGGTAAAAAAACTGAGGTATCTGGGCCTCGCCGCCGTAGCGGCAGGGGCCTTTATTCTAGCCATGGTGGTCTTTCTGTGATCGGAGTGAAAAGTTTTTTCAGTGTATCAGCTTCAAAACAGTGGTGGCTTGTCGCTGTCGTGGTCCTTTGCCTATGCTCCTGCGTAAGGGTCGTGCCCGGGCAGGCCGGCGACCTTATAAAGGTGCGTGTCTTGAAGGGCGCTAAGGAGATCTCTATAAAAGGCTCTGACAGAGGCTCTCTTGAGATAGTGAGGGCTGTGCATGGGAAGGTGAGGGTCAACGGCCGCGAAAAGGCCATGCCCTTGCGGCTTAAGCCCTCGGATGACCGCATATATTTGAACGGCAAGCCTTTCAGAGGCTCGCTTGAGGTGATAGACGCAGGAGACGGCCTTATGGTAGTCAACGAGGTGGCGCTCGAAGCGTATCTTGTCGGCATCATCAATAACGAGATATCGTCAAGATGGGCCGACGACGTAATAAAGACACAGGCGGTCGTAGCCCGTACGTACGCGCTCCACCAGAAGAGGTCCCGCTCAAAGGCGCTCTTTCATTTTGAAGGGACGGTCATGGGCCAGGTCTATACCGGGTCGCAATCTGAAGACGTCTCTTCGATGAAGGCGGTAAAGGAGACTGCCGGAGAGATAATATCTTACGGCGGCACCCCTGCCCTTACGGTATACCACTCGAACGCCGGCGGGATGACAGAGGCGTCGATTAACGTCTGGAACAGGGATTATCCGTATCTCGTCCCTGTCAAAAGCCCGTATGACGAGGGAGCGCCGAGGTTCACATGGGACTTTCAACTCCCTTGCGCGTCCCTTGGGAGTCTGCTTGTCCAGGCAGGCTACAAGATACAGGAGCCTGAGTCGATAGAGACTGTGGAGACTACCGGTTCCGGAAGAGCCAGGAACTTGAAGGTGACGGACGCATCAGGCAGATCGGCTGTAATAGCCGGCGAAGACCTGAGAAGGATCATAGGCTACGGCACGCTAAAGAGCACGATCTTCGAGGTGAAAAAAGAATCAGGGGTCTTTGTCTTTAGCGGCAGAGGCTCTGGCCACGGCGTCGGGCTCTCCCAGTGGGGGGCCAAGGGCATGGCTGAGAACGGATTTTCATACAAAGAGATACTCAAGCACTACTACCCGGGCACCGATCTTGTGAAGGCGTATTGAAGGAGCCTGTCCGCCGGCCGCCCCTGCCGCACGACTATTCCGGAAGGCCGGATACCCCAAACACCTGAGCTGCCGGAGATACCTGAGATGACCGATGAAACTTGCTGACTTTGAATTCGATCTGCCTGAAAGGCTTATAGCGCAGCACCCGCTTGCCGAGCGCGACGCCTCGCGCCTTATGGTCTTAGACCGCGTGTCAGGGACTCTCAGCCACAAGGCGTTTAAAGACCTCTCTGCGTATTTTCGGCAGGGAGACGTCATCGTAATAAACAATACTAAGGTCATACCTACGAGGGTTGCCGCTAAAAAGCCTACAGGCGGCAGGCTCGAACTTCTTCTGGTGAGAAGGCTTTTTGAGGACGCGTACGTAGAGAGGTGGAGCTGCCTGGCAAAGCCGACGAAGGGGCTCAGGAAAGGGCTTGTCATAGAAATTGAGAACGGGACTGCCGCAGAGATAGACGGTATAGACCCTGAAGGGCTTGTTATATGCACCTTTAAAAAACCGTTCGACCTTGAGCGTATCGGCTCCATGCCCCTGCCGCCCTATATAAAAAGGAAGGCCGCGCCTGAGGACGCCGAGCGGTATCAGACTGTATTTGCCGGGGTAGAAGGCGCTGTTGCCGCGCCTACCGCAGGGCTTCATTTTACAGACTCGACACTTGAAGGGCTTCGGAACAAGGGCGTCTTGATATGTCAGATCACTCTCCATACCGGCCCTGGTACCTTCATGCCTGTGCGAGTAGAGGAGATAGAAGGGCATAAGATGATGCGGGAGCGGTACTCGATAACCCCTGAGGTCTTCGCGACTATTGCAAAGGCCAAAAAAGATGGGAGGCGGGTCGTGGCAGTAGGTACGACTACGACAAGGGCGCTCGAATCGTGTCTGCTTGACGGATTCGATAGACCTGTGCTTGACGGTGATACGGATCTCTTTATCTATCCCGGCTTCCGTTTCAAGGCGGTAGATGCGCTTCTCACGAACTTTCACCTGCCCGGCTCCACGCTTATAATGCTTGCAAGCGCATTCGGCGGATATGACCTTGTGATGAGGGCGTATAAAGAGGCTGTCATGGAAGGATACAGGTTTTTCAGCTACGGCGACGCGATGTTTATATGCTGACCGCACTGTCATCATCTGTCCGGGGTATGCGTCTATAGTCTCATAGTCGCAATGGTCAATAGGCAGGTAGAGCCTCATCTACAATATAATATAAAGAGAAAGATATCGGTGATGGCGGATAATAATGGCACCACAGGGACCGGCGCTGCCGGTTTCTCATTCGAGCTTCGAAAGACAGATGCGACTGGAGCGCGCCTCGGCCGCGTCGAGACGCCTCACGGCGGATTTGATACGCCGATGTTCATGCCTGTCGGCACAAGGGGGACTGTAAAGGGACTTACCCCTGAAGACCTGAAGGCCATAGGGGCAGGGATAATACTTTCCAATACGTATCACCTTTACCTGAGGCCCGGCCACACGCTCGTGAGGGATCTCGGCGGGCTCCATAAGTTCATGGGGTGGGACAGGCCGATACTTACCGACAGCGGCGGGTTTCAGGTCTTCAGCCTCGGCGCTCTCAGGAAGATCGACGAGCACGGCGTAAGTTTTTCTTCACATCTGGACGGGTCAAGGCATGTCCTTACACCTGAGTCGGCGATAGAGATACAAGAGGCGCTCGGGGCCGACATAATAATGAACTTCGATGAGTGTACGCCGTATCCTGCTTCCAGGCAGTACACGATAGATTCGATGCATCTTACGCACAGGTGGGCCGCCAGATGCAAGGAGGCTAAAAAACGGCCTGACCAGGCGCTTTTCGGCATCATACAGGGAGGGATGTTCCCGGACCTTCGGAGGGAATCTGCCGAGGCGATCATCGAGATCGGTTTTGACGGTTACGCCCTCGGGGGTTTGAGCGTAGGCGAGGAAAAGCCCTTGATGCATGAGATGATAGCATCGAGCGCTGTTCATCTGCCTTCGGAGAGGCCGCGTTATCTGATGGGCGTGGGGACACCCGAGGACATGGTCTTCGCCATCGAATCGGGCATCGATATGTTCGACTGCGTTATGCCGACCCGGAACGCCAGGAACGGAACCCTCTTTACAAGCAGGGGAAAATTGGTTATAAAGAATGCTCGATATGAGCGGGATGAGCGCCCTTTGGATGAGTCATGCTTGTGTTATACATGCGCGAACTTCTCAAGGGCGTATCTGAGACACCTGTACATGTCCGGAGAGATCCTCTCGGCGCGCCTCAATACTCTGCATAACCTCCACTACTATCTGTCGCTCATGAAAGAGGCGCGCAAGGCGATAGGCGAGGGGAGCTTCGATCGTTTCAAAAAGGGTTTTCACGAGGCGCGCCGTGCGGTGCAGGCGTAGCCATTAAGAGCAGTGCGTAGTACATAATGTAGAGGAGGTAGTGCCAAAGTGTTATTATTACCAGTTGCTGTAGCGTTTGCTGAAGGTGCGGCCCCGGCCGGGGCGCCAGGCCTTTCAGGCCTGATGAGCATGGCCCCTCTTATAGTTCTTTTCGTCATCTTCTATTTTCTCCTGATAAGGCCTCAGCAGAAGAGGGCCAAGGAGCATAAGGCGATGATGTCGGCGCTCCAGAAGGGCGACAGCGTAGTGACCACCGGCGGCATGCACGGCCGCATCGTCTCTGTAAACGATGATACCGTCATGGTAGAGATATCAGACGGCGTCAAGGTGAAGATCTCAAGGGAAGCGATCGCTGTCAGAAAGTCGCAGGACTGAGTCGGTTCCGGTGTGTGAGCGCGTATGGCCCCATCGCGGGCCATACGCTGTTCTCCTTCCAAAAAAAGCGCGTTAAACGGAGCAATATAAATGAGGTCCATCCTCTGGCGTATAGTCATGCTGGCGGCGTTCGCCGTGATTGCCATCCTTTTGTTCCTTCCGTCGACGCCGGCGTCAAGGTACCTGCCGGCCTTCTGGGCCAACAACATTCCCAAGATCATACTGGGCCTTGACCTGCAGGGCGGCATGCATCTGGTTCTGTCCATCGACAGGGACAAGGCGATTGAGAACCATACGCACAGGCTTGCCGTAGCGGTTGAAGACGCCTTGAAGAAAAAAGAGATACCTTATACCGGCATCGAGAGGCGCGGCCTGGATACAGTTACGATACGCTATCTCGATCTTGCGTCAGTCGAGACGATCAAAAAAGCCGTATCCGACGAGTTCGGCACGCTTGAAGGGCCTTCTGTCGAAGATGCGTCCCTTGTCTACAAGCTGAGCGGCGACGAGGTCAAGCGCATAAAGGATTGGGCGGTCTCCCAGGCGCTGGAGACGATAAGGAACAGGATAGACAAGTTCGGGGTCGCAGAGCCGCTCATACAGAAGCAGGGTGAGAACGAGCTTGTAATACAGCTCCCCGGCATGAAGGACCCTGAAAGGGCGATGCAGCTCATCGGAAAGACCGCTGTCCTCGAGTTCAGGGTAGTCGATGAATCTATGGACCCTTTTAAGGCCTTGAGCGTAGGGGCGCCTCCGGACGCTGAGGTGATCTACCAGCAGAGCCTGAATAAGGAAACAGGCGTAATCGAGAAAACCCCGTTCCTCATAAAGAAGGAATCTCTCCTGTCGGGCGATTCGCTCTCTGACGCGAGAGTGGCCTTTGACAGCCAGTATAACGAGCCTTACGTCTCGCTTACCTTTGATGCCAACGGCGCCAGACAGTTCGAGAGGATAACGAGCGCTAACGTCGGCAAGAGGCTCGCTATCGTCCTTGACGGCAACGTCCATTCCGCCCCCCAGATAAAAGAGGCGATCTCAGGCGGCAAGGCGCAGATAACAGGCGGCTTCAGCTACGAAGAATCGACCGACCTTGCCATCATATTAAGGGCTGGCGCGCTCCCGGCCCCTGTTACAGTGGTGCAGAACGTGACAGTCGGACCGACGCTCGGGCAAGACTCGATAGAGGCAGGCATCAAGGCAGGCATACTCGGCGGCGCCCTTGTGCTCGTATTCATGCTCATCTACTACAGGGTCTCAGGCGCCATAGCTGACTTTGCGATATTCCTTAATATAGTGATGCTCCTGGGGGCTATGGCATGGCTGAACGCCACGCTTACCCTTCCGGGCATCGCGGGCATAGTGCTCACCATAGGCATGGGTGTCGATTCCAACGTCCTTATATTCGAGAGGATCAAGGAAGAGCTTCGCGGAGGCAGGACGCCGAGAAGCGCGGTGAACGCAGGCTATGACAGGGCGTGGTGGACGGTTATCGACTCTCACGTGACGACGCTTATTACAGCCGCAGTGCTCTTCCAGTTCGGCAGCGGGCCGATCAAGGGGTTCGCGGTAACGCTGAGCGTAGGCATATTGATAAACCTCTTTACCTCGCTTGTCGGCACGAAGGTGGCCTTCGACATACAGAACGAAAAGCTGAGGGTCAAGAGGCTCAGCATCTAATTCATTACATGGAGAACCGAATGGTTCGCGGAGGCTTCAGTGGATATCTGGGGTGAGACTAAAATAGATTTTCTCGGCAAGCGGCGGATAACATTCGTCATATCGACTGTCATTATTCTCATGGGCCTTTGGGCCATCCTTGCGATACCGATGGGAAAGGCGAACCTCGGAACCGACTTTTCAGGCGGAGTATCCGTGCAGTTCAGGTTCGAAAAGCCCGTCTCTATGGAGACGGTAAGGCCGCTCCTGGCGGAGAACGGCTTTAAGGACGCGAACCTCCAGCAGCTGGCAGGCAACGACAAGCTCCTTGTGAGGCTCAAAAGGACAGAGGGCGACCTGTCCGCAGTCTCAAGGTCTCTGGGAGACGTGCTTGCCAAGGGGATGCCGGATAACCCGTTCGTGGTCGATTCAACGACAGAGGTCGGCCCGACCGTAGGCAAGAAACTACAGCAGGACGCGCTCTGGGCGATACTCTTTTCCCTCTTGGGCATACTCATATATGTCGGATGGAGGTTCGATTTCAGGTTCGGAGTCGCCGCGGTAGTCGCGACGTTCCATGACGTCCTGGCTGTCATGGCCCTCCTGTATATACTTGATAAGGAGATGTCCCTTCTGATCGTCACCGCGCTCCTTACTGTTGCCGGGTATTCGCTTACCGACACGGTCGTTGTCTTCGACAGGATCAGGGAGAATATGCACAAGAAGACTAAAGAGGAGTTCGTCCCTCTCATAAACAGGTCTGTAAACGAGGTCCTCAGAAGGACGATAGTGACGTCGCTTACGACCCTTCTGGCAACTCTCGCGCTTCTTCTTCTGGGCGGAGAGGTCATACACGATTTCGCGCTCTCGCTTTTTGCAGGCATACTCGTCGGCACGTACTCCTCGATATTCATAGCAAGCCCGGTACTCCTTTTCTGGAAGGAAAAAGGGAGGGCCTCTGTAGCTGTCGCAAAGGCCTGAGCCGTTGCCTGACTTAAAGATTGTTCACTAAAGATTGATTTCAGATGGGCCATCTGCCGGTCAAGGCATTTGGCCCATCCGGCATTTCAGGGGCAGCCTCAGGCCGCCTCTCATGAATATCGGCAGGTTAGCGGGGTTTTTTTAAGGGAATATGCGGAGATACCCTGAAAAACCGGTTGAATTATTTTGACATTTGTGATATTAAAGGCAGACAGGACAATAGGGTGTGGCCGTAGGGGTGCCGGTTCGGCATCTTCAATATTATTGCGCATTTGATGACCTTTGGCTCATGGCGGGCCAATAATGAAGTGGCGAGGGATGCCGCAGTACCGTTTGGATATGGTATTGAGGGCATTTTTTTGTTTTTAAGGCCTGTTAACCTCTCTCAGAGTGAAGGCGCATGGATAGTTTCATAAAAACCGTCACAGCGCAGGCAGAGTCTCCGGAACTCGCTCTCTGGAGCGAATTCCAGGACGAGCTTTCAAAGCTCCTCGACATACCGATATCCTTATATGATATAAACGGTGGTCTCCTTGTCGCGTCCAGGGCACAGGCATGTCTATGCGACACTGTCAAAGGCAGGAGTGAAGGCAGAGACCTGTGCAACCAGGCCATAAGCAAGGTCATAGCGCAGGTCGTTGAGAAGGGCAAGATCTACATCCACAAGTGCCATACGAATCAGTATATATTCGCCGTCCCGGCGCTCTTGGGCGACAAAAGGTCGTTTGTCATAGTAGGCGGGCAGGTATATCTTTCCGGCAGCGAGGAGAAGGACTTTTCTGAAGGCACGTCCGCTCTCGGCCTCGCCCCTGATGAGATACAGAGGCTTAAATCAGAGATCAAGACGATACCGGCAAAGTCGATCTTCACGATCCCTAATATCATAAGCAACATGGCACTACCGTTCTTGAAGTGCTTGAGCCCGGAGACCACGCAGGCTGCCTCGCAGGCTATAGTATCGGCGGGCGCTTCGCAGGTGCAGTCGGCGATCGCCGGAGAAAGCCTCAGGAACTTTCGCGCCCTTGAAGGGGTATATCTCTCTTTGGCGCCCCTCCTTGACAGGGAGGAGCTATACGAGATGATCCTTGCAAAGTCCTCGGAGCTTGTCGATGCGGAGCGCGGCTCTTTGATGATACTCGATAACAAGAGCAACTTCCTTTCCGTAAAGGCGGCCAAGGGACTTGACAAGAACATAATCGACTCGCTCAGGGTCAGGGTCGGAGAGGGCATATCAGGCTCCATCGCCCTGAAGGGCATCCCGGTGATGGTCAGGGACATCGAGAACGAGGTCCCGCCCCTGAAGAACAGGCCTATATATAAGACCAAATCCTTTATATCCATCCCGCTGAAGCTCGATAACCGCGTGATAGGCGTCATAAACGTCTCTGACAAGTTAACCGGCGAGGTCTTTTCCGAACAAGACCTCCATCTCCTTCAGTCCTTTGCGAACTACGCCTCCATAGCCCTTGAAAGGGGCGCCTATTATTCGATGAGCGAAGAGCTCAAGATGCTTTCGATGACCGATCCGCTGACAGGCCTTTTCAACAGGCGGTACTTTCATGAGAGGCTCTTTGAGGAGATGGAGAGGGTAAAGAGGCACGGAGAGTCCTTCACGGTCTTTATGATGGATATAGACAACTTCAAGCTGACTAACGACAGGTACGGGCACATGGCCGGCGATGAGATATTAAAGTGCGTGGCGCGTACCATAAGGGACGCTGTCAGGTCGATGGACGTCGTGGCAAGGTACGGCGGAGAGGAGTTCGCCGTGATCCTTCCGCATACCGGCAAGAAGGGCGCGTTTGTCATCGCCGAGAGGATAAGAAGGAACGTAGGCGAGGCGCGCGTCGGCGTGGGCGACGGTTTCGAGTGCATCACCATAAGTCTCGGCGTGGCAGAGTACCCTAACGACGCCGCGAATATAGACGACCTGATAGACAAGGCTGATAAGGCCATGTACTTGGCGAAGAAGATGGGCAAGAACAGGGTGGTGGTTCATGAGCAATAAGCCGATCTTCGGCGTATGCCCGGATGCCGAGTTTTTCGGCAGGGGCCATGAGATAGAATATATAACCGACAGGCTCGGCGCTGCGGCCAGGCCTGCCGGAGGCGTTGTGCTTACAGGCGGCAGGTGGACAGGCAAGACCGAGGTCTTGAGAAGGGTGCACAGAAACCTTTTCTGGGAGCAGTCGTCCGTCTGGCCCGTATATTATCAGTTCAAGGGCTACGGCTCTGCCGAGGGCTTTGCCGAGGACTATCTGAAAGAGGTCTTGAAGCAGTATATCGCCTTTAAAAGAAGGGATACTGCCGCGGCATCCTCGGAAGTCTCGCTTGACAAGCTCGAAAGGGTGCTTATCGATGACGGGGACGACGGCGCGGCCGACCTTGTGATGCTTTTCAGGGAGGCGAAGCGGGCCT
The DNA here is from genome assembly GCA_038043525.1 of Deltaproteobacteria bacterium. Classification (GTDB taxonomy): domain Bacteria; phylum Desulfobacterota; class GWC2-55-46; order GWC2-55-46; family GWC2-55-46; genus JBBTBW01. The sequence goes on from JBBTBW010000014.1 coordinate 45,606, forward strand.
CGGACCCGGTGGCGGCTCTCAGAGGCGCGATAGCCGCGCCAAGACTCCTGTCCGAGATGACAGGTTCTCTGGCTTGTCTTGTGCTAGACGACCTCGACAAAGTCTCTGCCGCCAACATCCAGAAGGATGGAGGCCAGGTCCTGGTCGAGCTTCTTGACGCGCTCGGCTCAGGCGCAAACCCGTTTGTCGTTGGAGCAGGGTCCAGAAGGCCGCTTGAGGGCGGCTCCCTAAACGGCTCCATAGACGCTCTGGAGCTTTCCGGGCTTGACGATGATCTCTCGGTTTCAATGATGACGGACCTCGGCAGGAGCCACAACCTGGCTTTTGATACAGAGGTCCTTTCCATGGCGGCGCGCAGGCTCGGCGGAAATCCGATGTATATGAAGAACTTCATCTGGGCGGCCTGCAGGGCCCAGAAGGAGCTTAACGGTCTTAAGGACTTTGTAGAGCTATACACGGAAGAGATAACTGAAGGCAACATAGGCTTCATATTAAGGACGTCCATAAGGCTCAAAGGGCTCAATGATCTGCGCATATTAAAGGCCTGCCTCTCGGCCAGGCCGGACGGGGCGACCTCTGAGGAAGAGCTCGCAGAAAGGCTGAGGCTGAGCCGCGAAGAGGTCTCAAGGGGCATGGAAGAGCTGGGTTCCCTAGGCCTGATCGAGTCGGATCTCGGGTCTGTCAGGTGGACCGGCGATGTCGTTATAAAGGATTTTCTCGGATACATGCATGAGATGAGGGTCAAAGGCAGGAGTTCCGCAGAGGTGCGCTCTTCCATGGTCCTTGAGTCGCTCAAGCAGGGTTTCGCCAGGTCAGGCGTCAACAGCGCCGGAAGGCTCAGGGTAGAAGTTGCCGACCTTGCAAGGTCTTTTAATGGACAGAAGGTCTTGAAGGTCCTGTTGAGGAACCAGGCGTTTTCCGCACGGTTTAAAAACGGCGCTCTCTCGCCTGTTGGTTCAAATCAGGAAGACGAGTTGACGCTCCCGCAGATCGTGGGGTGTTTTGATTCTGCCAGTATGGAGAAAAACGAGACAGGCCCGGTCATACTCATAGCCAACGGGTTCCAGAACATGAGGTACGACGCGGGCAATGAGATAGTCTGGTTCGCCGGGATAAAGGACGGTTTTACACCGGTCAATCTCGGCGACGTTGAGAGCTTTCTCAGGCGGACCGCGCTTTTGAAGCAGAACTACAGGAACTCGCGTCAGGCCAGGTGGATGATCGGCAGGGAGGGTTTCACCGCGGAGGCCCTAAAGAGGCTTGAATCCGAGTCGGTCTACACCTCTGACTCTGTTCAGTTCGGGCTCTTGAAGCAGGGGCTCGAAGACCGCAACCCGGCCGGTGTCGCGGCCAAGGGGCCGGCCGGCGTGCCTAACAAGGAATTTGAGGTAGTGCTTCCGGCTTCTAGTAAGGCGGAGCTTGTGGCCGCAAAGGCCGTTGAGGAGATAGGCGTTGAGATGGGCTTTGACGAGAAGGCCATCGGGCAGATCAAGGCCTCTCTTGTAGAGGCCTGCATAAACGCATTTGAGCACAGCGGCGGCAAGGCCACAAGGGTATTCCTCAGATTTGTCTCCTACGCTGACAGGCTTGTCGTCGACGTGCGCAACAGCGGCGTGGACTTTGACGGGAATATCTCATCAAGGCCGCGGGAGGGCGCTGATGCCCTACCGCGTAAGCGCGGCTGGGGCATGGAGCTGATGAAGGGGCTGATGGACGAGGTGAGGCTCGAGCGCGTCAGGGGAGGGGCTAGGATAGTGCTCGTAAAATACCTTCTGAACAAAGGAGACCGTAGGGATGAAGAGGCATAAGAACTGCAGGGAGGCAGGCGACAGCGTCATCCTCTATCCCGACAATTATATAAACGACATAGAAGGCGAGAAGCTCGAAGATATGTGCGACGCCTTCATAGCCAGGGGCTTTAAAAAGATCATCATAGATTTTGCGAATACAGACCTCATAAACTCGATAGGCGTCTCGATCTTGATAGGTATCATAGAGAAGGTAAGGGACAAGAAGGGCGTCGTCGCGTTTTCAAGCCTGAACGCGGTCAATCGCGATATCTTTAACATAGTGGGGCTTACAAGGCACATCAGCGTGTATGAAGACGACGAGCAGGCGGTAGCGGCCCAGTCTGAACGCGTCCTGATGTGATCGACGCCTGCCTTGATGATGAAAACGGCCTTGCAAACAGGAGACATCTGAAATGGATCTGAGCCTCGAAAAGCTCCTCTTCAATCTCAATACGCTTGCTGAACTCGGTGAAGAGATAACATCACCAAAAGACTTTACCAGGGTTGTGAAGTCCGCCCTTTTCATGGTGATGGGCTCTTTTTTCGTCTCAAAAGGGGCGATATTCCAGTTCGACCCTGACAGGAAGATATTCCATCCGATAGCATCCAAGGGCATCGGAGACGCCAAGGGCCTTAGCTTCTCGGTTGACGATCTGGCCTTGAGGGAGTTTGTCAAGCACGGCAAGCCGGTAAGTGTCGCTAGCCGTGATTATCCGGCAAATCTGCTCGGGCCGGCGCGCGTGGGCCTTGAAAAGATAGGGGCGAGCCTTATAGCGTGGCTTGTAGTGAAGGACGAGATACTCGGCATGATAGCCATAAACGAGAAGTATTCGGGCGAGGCGTTTACGGTCTACGACCATCAGCTCCTCTCGGTCATGGCCCAGCACATAGCATTCAGCCTTCACAGCCACACGCTCCTGATGAAGCTCATGAACAAGTACAACGAGAACCAGGCGCTTTACAACAACCTGAGGCGCATATACTACGATACGATACATGCCTTTGCCGCCTCCATAGACGCAAAGGACGCGTACACCAGGGGCCACTCGCACAGGGTCTCGGCCTACAGCGCTGTCCTTGCCAGGGAGATGGGCTGGGAGGGCGACGACATCGAAGGGATAAGGATCGCCGGCCTTTTGCACGATATAGGCAAGATCGCCATAGACAAGTCGATAATAAACAAGGCGAGCCCGCTGACCAGCAACGAGTGCAGGGAGCTCAATTCGCACCCTGTCGTGGGCTATGAGATACTCTCAAAGATAAAGTTCCCGTGGAAGGGCGTTCCGATGATGACCAGGAACCATCACGAGAAGGTCGACGGCACCGGATACCCTGACAGGCTGAAGAAGGCGGATATCCCCATCGGCGCGAGGATCATGGCGCTCGTCGACGCGTTCGACGCTATGACGACGGACAGGCCTTACAGGCCGAGGCTCAGCTTCAAGGAGGCGATGGAGGAGATCAGGGACAACTTCGGCAAGCAGTTCGACCCTGACGTCGTCAGGCCGTTTTTGAGCGTGATAAAAAAAGAGGTGCTCGGCGAGGTCGAATCTCCTTCGATAACACCGCTTCTGCAGGAGCATCTCGATTGCGCGACAGTGGAAAGACTGCTCGGCAGCTTCCCTTCGGCATCGATGCAGGCGTAACGTGGCCAATTGGGCATGGGCCATTTGGGCTTGACCCGGGTGCGCTTTGTCTGTAGAATATTCACAGTATTATCCCGACGGAAACCCGAATCGTTGTGCGCCGCCAGGACGCGGCACAAGCGCACCGCGATAAGGGTTTTTATGTTTGGCCTCTGATGCTTCCATATCTTCTTACGGGGTGGCGCTATAACCTCCATCTATAGTACAAGGGAATGATGAAACGCTGGAAGCTTAAACCTCAGGATAGGGACCTCCAGGAGATCCTCTGTAAAGAGCTCGATATCTTGCCCGTTACGGCGCAGCTGCTTGTTAATAGAGGCCTTGTCGAGCGAGACAAGGCCTCTTCGTTTTTAAGGCCAGATCTTAGTCTGCTGCACGACCCTTTTTCAATGAAGGAGATGGACAGGGCCGTCGAGAGGGTCCTAAAGGCCATATGCGCTGGTGAAAAGATAGCGATCTGGGGCGACTATGATGTCGATGGCACTACCGCTACCGCGCTTCTCCATACCTTTTTCAAGGAGATAGGGGTTGATGCGGTCTGCTATATACCGGACAGGCGCAAGGAAGGGTACGGGCTTAACATCGAGGCGATAAAGGGACTTGGCGCCTCAGGCGTGACCCTTGTCGTAACGGTCGATTGCGGGAGTTCTGATTCCGAGCAGATTGCCTTTGCCGCCTCTATCGGAATGGAGTTCATAGTAACCGATCATCATGAGATGAAGGCGGGCAGGCCCTCTGCGTACGCTCTTCTCAACCCGAAGCAGGAAGGGTGCGGCTATCCGTTCAAAGGGCTTGCCGGGGTCGGCGTAGCCTTTTGTTTCGCAAGGGGCATGAGGACCCGTATGAGGGACGCCGGGATGCTGAAGGACAACGGCCCCAACCTCAAGAGGCATCTCGATCTTGTAGCAATCGGCACTGTGGCGGATATGGTGCCTCTGGTCGATGAGAACAGGGTCATTGTGAGCTACGGTCTCAAGGAGCTTGACAAGACCGTGAAGCCCGGACTAAGAGCGCTCATGGAGGTCTGCGGGATCAGGCAGGGAAAGGTCGATTCCAGCTCTGTCGCCTTTCAGCTCGCCCCGAGGATAAACGCGGCCGGAAGGCTCGCGCACGCCTCAGCCGCTTTGAAACTGATGGTCACGGATGATGAGAGCGAGGCAAGAAGGCTTGCCAGGGACCTCGATTCGGAGAATATAGCGAGGCAGACGCTGGAGGCCCAGACGCTTGAAAAGGCGCTTGCCATGCTCGAAGGCGTCAGCCTTGACAGGGGTATAGTCCTTTTTTCAGAGGAGTGGCATCCGGGCGTGATCGGCATAGTCGCATCAAGGCTCGTGGAGAGGTTCGCAAGACCTGTCGTGATGATAGCGATAGACGGGGGTGTCGGGAAGGGCTCGGCCAGAGGCATAAGGTCGTTTGATATCCTCTCCGGGCTTATCCGGTGTTCAGGCCTTCTTGAGAGGTTCGGCGGGCACAAGGCGGCGGCAGGGCTTACGGTAAGGAAGGATAATCTGGCCGCATTCAAGGATGAGTTTATCAGATATATAAACGGCGTGCTTACGGATGAGGACCTCGCGCATGAGATAGACCTTGACGCGGAGGTCTCCCTGACCGATGTGGACGCGAGGCTGATCTCCGAGATAGAGGGACTTGCGCCGTTCGGGGTCTCGAACAGGGAGCCTCTTTTATGCCTTACCGGCGCGCATATAGGCTCAACCGAGATAGTCGGAGCGAAGCACCTCAAGTTCACTGTTAAGCAGGACGGCCTGACACGTTCGGCCATAGGCTTCGGCCTCGCCGGTATGCACCCGATGAACGGGGCAGGGTTCTCGATCGCTTTTTCCCCGTATATGGACGAGTGGCAGGGCTCAAGGTTCTTGAAACTCAGGATAAAGGATGTAAGGCCGGGTGCGTAAAAATCTTGACATGGGGCGCAAAAGAAAATATAGTTGAAAGTTGCGTATTTAGGTAGGGTGTATGATGGGCTATTTTAAAAACAGGATCACGATCAGAAGGGCGGCCGCCACCCTGGCGCTCGCTTTTTTCTTCGAGGCCGCGGTCTTCACCTCCGGCCATTGGGGTTTTATCGGGGCGTTGACAGGCAACGATGAGAGGGGGTCGTTTGCCCTCATACAAGACGTCCTCAGGGAAGAAAGGACCGGCCTCGGCGTGCGCCAGGAGTTCAGCGTGGCCCAGGCGATACACGGCGAGTCGATAGCGCACCGCATAGACCCGCTCTTTATACTGGCGCTCATAGAGACCGAGTCGACGTACTATAACTTCTCGAGATCGGTAAACGGCGCCCTCGGGCTGATGCAGATACTCCCGTCGACAGGCAGGGTGCTTGCCTCGGACCTGAAGCTCAGGTGGGATGGTGAACAGACGCTTCTCGACCCTAACGTGAACGTCAAGATCGGGGTTCATTATTTTTCAACTCTAAGAGAGCTTTATAACGATGACATGGAAAGCTCTCTTGCGGCATATAACGTTGGCCCTACCGAGGTCTCTCAGAGGCTTAGAAGGGGCCACGGCGGCGGGGCCGGGGACTTCGTAAAGAAGGTCCTCGATAACTACAGAGAAATAAAAGAAAGGGCGGAATACTACTGACATGGAAGGCATAGACAGGAAGGGCAGGAAGAAGTTTCTCAAAAAACCGGTGAAGCCGGTCGAGATCAAGACGAATACAAGCGTTGACGATCTTGTGCGAAGGATGGGGGATACAGCGTTCCAGGGCAGGAACCTCTCTACTGCGGTAGACGTCTGGGAGGACATGCTCACCTCCAATACGACTATTTTCTTCGGTCTCGCAGGGGCCATGGTCCCTGCCGGCATGAGGGAGCTGGTCGTATTCCTCCTCAAGAACAGATACATAGACTGCCTCGTTTCTACAGGGGCGAACCTGTTCCATGATCTGCATGAGACACTCGGGTGCTATCACTGGCAGGGGACGCATCAGATAAGCGATGTGGACCTGAAGGACGTAGGCATAGATCGCATATACGACGTCTTCGCAGTCGAAGAGGAGTTTAACGTAGCTGACAAGTACATATACAACTTCGCCGAGGGGCTTGAAGCCCGTCCGTACACTACAAGGGAGTTTCTCCACCTTCTCGGAAGGGACCTTACGAAGAAAGGTTCGGCTGAAGGCATCCTTACGGCCGCTGCCAAGGCAGGCGTGCCGGTCTACTGTCCGGCTGTCGCTGACTCATCCATAGGTATCTCTCTTGCCCTCAAGGACGGGCCTGATCATCTCATATTCGATATGATAGGAGACGTCAAGGAGACGGCTGAGATAGCCGCCAGGGCAAAGGCAACAGGCGTCATATACGTCGGCGGCGGAACACCCAAGAACTTCATTCAGCAGACGGAAGTGACCGCGACCCTTCAGTGCAAGGACGTAGAGGGGCACAAGTACGCGATACAGATAACAGCGGACGCGCCGCACTGGGGAGGCCTCAGCGGCTGTACCTTCGAAGAGGCGCAGTCATGGGGCAAGATATCCAAAAAATCAAGCCACGCTACCGTCAATTCGGACGCCACCATAGCGCTCCCGATAATAGTCACAGCCCTTGCCCAGAGGATGAAGGGCAAGAAGAGGACAGCGCCGAAGATGGATATCGGCGGGTCAAACAAGATCAACAAGAGGATCTGGGAGTGCCCAGGTTTCAATAAGTAAAAAAACTGGACAAAGGAGTCTATCGGCTAAGTGGAAGGCACTTTTAACTTCGGCGGACTTACAAAAGAGATGGTGGGCGAAGGTGACGCGCGGTACTCGGTGCTGCCGGTGCCGTACGACCTTACGGCCTCGTATATAAGCGGCATGCGTAACGGCCCAAGGGCCATGATAGAGGCCTCGACGCACATGGAGCTCTATGATGAGGAACTCGGGTGCGAGCCTTACACCGCAGGCATAGAGACAAGGCCTCCGATAGAGGCAACGGCACTCGGCCCGGAAGAGATGATAAAAAGGGTGAGGATCGCCACGGCCGAGATAATCGCCGAAGGCAAGATCCCTGTCATGCTCGGCGGAGAGCACTCCGTGACGCTCGGCCTGGTGCAATCGCTCCTTGAAAAATACCCGAATATGTCGGTCCTTCAGCTCGACGCGCACGCTGATATGAGGGATGATTATCAGGACACGCCGTTTAACCACGCGTGCGTTGCCAGGAGGATATCCGAGATCTGCCCGATAGTGCAGGTCGGGATACGGAGTCTCTCGATAGAAGAGGCCGATTTTATGAAGGCTGAAAAAAAGGCCGGCAAAAAGGCGTCTACGAAGATAAGGACGCATTACGCGACTGAAGTCATCGGCAGAAAGAACTGGGACTCTATCGTCAAGGACCTTACCAGCGAGATATGCATAACCGTCGACCTTGACGTGTTCGACCCTTCTATAATGCCTGCGACAGGCACTCCGGAGCCTGGCGGGCTCAACTGGTATGACGCCCTCGGGGTCCTGAAGGCGGCGATATCCAAAAAGACCGTAGTCGGCTTCGACGTTGTGGAGCTTTGCCCGATCCCGGGCAATATCGCTTCGGATTTTCTCGCATCCAAGCTTGTCTACAAGATGATGGGATATATCAATGAGTATAACAGGCGGGCGGGCAAGGGTGCCGGCAGGCCTGTCAGGAAAGGCGCAACAACAAAAAAAACAACCGGGGGTAAATAAAATGTTCGTTCCCAAAAGAGTCTTCTTCACAAAAGGCGTAGGCACTCATAAAGAGGAACTGACCTCCTTTGAGCTGGCTTTGCGCGACGCCGGGATAGAGAAGTTCAATCTCGTGCAGGTCTCCAGCATATTCCCCCCGGCCGCTAAGGTCGTGCCAAAGACGGTCGGGCTCAAGAAGCTCAACCCGGGGCAGGTTGTATTCTGCGTCATGAGCAAGCTTTCGTCCAACGAGCCGAGAAGGCTTATGGCCGCTTCCGTCGGGTGCGCGATACCGACTGACAGGAAGCTTTACGGATACCTGAGCGAGCATCACAAGTACGGCGAGAACGACAAGACCGCCGGCGACTACGCTGAGGACCTTGCGGCCGCTATGCTCGCCTCGACTCTCGGCATAGAGCTTGATGAGAGCCTGGGATGGGACGAGAAGAAGGAGATCTACAGGATAAGCGACAAGATAGTAAAGACCACGAACATCACTCAGTCCGCCATAGTCAAGGGCGACGGGAAGTTTACGACTGTTGTCGCCTGCGCGGTGCTGGTTCCCTGACAAAGGGTCTGTGCCGGTATTTTAGCAGGCTGCAGACACAGGGCGTCGCCAACTCAAACGGGGCAGTGAAGCGTTCATATGAAGGTCGCGCTTACATATAATCTCAAGAAAGAGCTTGTTACGGATGCCGGGCTGCCGCAGGACTTCTACGCCGAGTGCGATGATCTCGACACGGTAGAGGCCGTGAGGGACGCCATCGCCGAGCGCCACCCGGACGTATCGTTGATAGAGGCCGACGAGGACGCGTATGAGAAGCTGCGCTCGCTTAGGCCAGACATGGTCTTTAACATGGCGGAAGGCATTTGGGGCGAATCGAGAGAGTCCCAGCTGCCTTCCATCATGGAGATGCTCAGGATCCCGTACACAGGCTCATCGCCGCTCACTCTTTCGCTCTGCCTCCATAAGGCCCGCGCCAAGGAGATACTCGCCCATTATTCCATACCGACCGCGAGGTTCGTGGTCGCAAGGTCGGAAAAACTCGACATAGAACGGTTCCTCGAATTTCCCATGATCGTCAAGCCGCTCTTCGAGGGCTCCAGCAAGGGCATAAAAAACGATTCGATCGTCAATACCCCGGCTGAGCTTAAAGAGAGGGTGCAAAGGGTGCTCATGGAGTACTCACAGCCTGCCCTTGTCGAGGAGTTCCTGACCGGAAGGGAGTTTACAGTGGCCCTTCTCGGAAACGGCGAGTCCATAAAGGCCCTGCCTATAGTAGAGATAAACTACTCGGCGCTACCTGATGGCATCAACCCGATATATTCATATGAAGCGAAGTGGGTCCTTGACACGCCTGAGAACCCGCTAGACATATTCACCTGCCCCGCCCCTTTGAACGACAGGCTCAAGACCGCGATAGAGACCGTGGCTATCGACGCGTTCAAGGCCCTTGACGTAAAGGACTGGTGCAGGACGGATGTGAGGCTTGACCGCTACGGCGTACCTAACATAATCGAACTCAACCCTTTGCCGGGCATACTCTTCGACCCGAAGTGCAATTCGTGCTTTCCCAAAGCGGCGCGCTCGGCCGGCATGAGCTTCACCGAGCTGGTAAACGCCGTCCTCAATAATGCCATGGCAAGGTACGGGATATGACCGGGAAGGTCACAATAATATTCAATGACGACGGGTGCGACAGCTATACGCTGGGCGGCACGGAGATAGCCCTTGATAACAGCGTCAAGGGAACTGTCTCTGACGTGGAAGCGGCGCTCGTAGAAGAGGGGTACAAAGTCTCCGCCCTGCCTCTGGCGCCGGGCAAGGACGACAGCCTCGGTTCGTTCGTGGCCGGGCTCAAGGCGTCCGCCGGTTCGATGGTCTTTAACCTTTGCGAGGGGGCTTTTGGAAAGAGCTCCCTTGAGATGCACATAGCGGCGCTCCTCGAGCTATACGGAGTGAGGTTTACAGGGAGCGGTCCTCTGGCGTTGGGGCTCTCCCTTGACAAGGGGCTTACCAAGGACATACTCTCCGGGAGCGGGATCACTACGCCACAGTACGCCGTTATGAACGAGATCCCCGCAAGTCTCAGGAAAAACCTGAAGTTCCCGCTCATAGTGAAACCCTTGAGAGAAGACGCCTCGATAGGCATAGACTCGGGCGCGGTCGTAAAGACCCTGAAGGAGCTTAAAAAGAGGGTCGAGTTCATACTTGATAAGTACCGCCAGCCTGCGATAGTCGAAGAGTATGTCGACGGCAGGGAGTTTAATATCGCTGTCATGGGCAACGGAAGTTCAGTAAGGGCGCTACCCCCTTCCGAGATAGAGTTCGTCGACTATCCCGAAGGCGTGCCGCGGATATGCTGTTACGAGGCTAAGTGGGTGGAACAGAGCCCGTTTTACAACAAGACCGTTCCGCGGTGTCCTGCGGATATCCCCGAAGGGCTCAGGGCCGAGCTGCAATCGGTCGCTGTGAGGGCTTATAACGCGATCGGGTGCAGAGACTACGCGAGGGTCGACGTAAGGGTCGGCCAGGACGGCAACATAAAGGTCCTGGAGGTAAACCCGAACCCTGACATATCGGCAGATGCCGGATTTGCCAGGGCAGGCAAGGCCTCGGGATTTGCCTATCCGAGGCTCATCTCCGAGATAGTCAAAACAGCCGCTGAGAGGTGCGCCCTTGAGGATAAGCGCGATAAGGAAGCCGCGCAGTGCTGACGGGATGCTGATAAGGAAGGTTCAGGGAGGGGACAGGCCCTATATCTCCGATATGATAGAAGCGGCAGGCAATCTGACCGGCGAGGAGAGGTTATGCGCTGTTGAGCTCCTCGATATCTACCTGAACGACCCCTTTCAAAAAGATTATTTTTTTCTGACCGCCTCTGATGGCAGAGGCCTGTTGGCTGGCTATATCTGCTACGGCCCGACGCCTCTCGCCGAGGGCGTCTACGACATGTACTGGATAGTCGTCAATGCCGGTCACAGGCGCGAAGGGGTCGGCGTGAGGCTCCTTGCCGGCGCCGAGGAGATATTGAGGAAAGAAGGCGCGAGGATGCTGGTGGCAGAGACCTCGGGGCTGGTAAGCTACGAGCCTGCCCGCAGGTTCTATCTGAAAAACGGCTTTACCCAAGACGCAAGGATCAAGGACTTTTACAAGCCTGGAGATGACAAGTTCATATACGTAAAGAGGTTTTAATTCAGCCGGGGGCTTGGATAATTTGGAACTCGATAGCATAAAAAAGATCTACGCGGGCTATTCAAACGTATACGACATATTATTCAAGAGGATCTTCTACCCCAGGATACTCCATGCCATAACCTACATGGATATAAAGCCGGGGGAGAGGATACTTGACGTAGGCGTGGGCACGGGGCTCTCGCTTTCCGTATTCCCGAAGCACTGCAAGGTGGTGGGCATAGACCTTTCAAGGGAGATGCTCATGAAGGCGAAGCGCAAGGTAGAGGAGAACGGTTTAAATCATATACGGATAATCAACATGGACGCCATGAACATCGGCTTCAGGGACGACTCGTTCGACAAGGTCTTCATCTCTCATGTCGTGAGCGTCGTGCCGGACCCGTATCAGGTGATGAAAGAGGTTAGAAGGGTCTGCAAGAGGGGCGGGCAGGTCGTGATCGTCAACCACTTCAAGAGCAGGAACAAGGTCATCGAGCTGGTCGAGAAGATGATAAATCCAGTGTGTAAGAAGATAGGCTGGAGGTCTGATCTCTGCCTCTCGGAGTTCGTGAGGCACTCGGGTCTCAACATAAAGAGAAAGTACATGCTTAAGAAGCTGGACTTCTGGCATATAGTATTTGCCATCAACGAGAAGTAGCTCTTTCGCGGAAGACCGGCATGGCTGTCTGGCAGGCCTCGCTGGAAGCGTAAGAATAGAGGCAGTACCAAGGCCGCCAGCATACGGTAGAGCTTGACAGACGAAATTAACATCCCGCCCGGACACTTCATACTGCCGATGACACCGGATGATCTTGAAGAGGTCTTGAGGATCGAGGGGCTTTCCTTCAAGAACCCGTGGACAAAGGGCCAGTTTGAAAGCGAGTTCAGAAATCCCCTGAGCTTCCGCTATACGCTCAAGGTCACCCAGGGACAAGGGCAGGTCATCGCCGCCTATATAGTATTCTGGATAGTCCACGGAGAGGCGCATATCCTCGACATCTGCACGAATCCTGAGTTCAGGTCGATGGGGTTTGCCTCCGAACTGATGGCTGTCGCCCTCGAGGTGATGAAGAGGAACCAGGCGTACGAGGTCTTCCTTGAGGTGAGGCGCTCTAACGATGTTGCGCGCAGGCTCTACTCAAGGTTCGGCTTCAAGGCGATATTCGAGCGCAAAAATTATTATGGGGACGAGGACGCAATCGTCATGTCCCTCGATATATGATGAGATCTGATCATATCAGTGCCGCAACGGGAATATAAGGGGATGGAAGCTAGATCGCGCGAGATATTATATAACGAAGGGGTAGCCCCCGGTTACTTCAGGCTCGGCCTCAGGTGGAAGGGCGCGGGGATAAGGCCCGGCCACTTCGTGATGGTGAGGGTCTCGGACGGGCTTGATCCGCTCCTTAGAAGGCCGCTGGGCGTCTACAGGGTCGGCCATGGCACGGTCGAGCTCCTCTATGCCGTTGTCGGGAAGGGGACAGAGATACTATCGAAGAAGATGCCGGGCGAGTCGGTCGATCTCTTAGGCCCGCTCGGCAACGGATTTACACTTCCGGCAAAAGGGCACAGGGCTGTGCTTGTAGCAGGCGGCATGGGGATAGTGCCTTTGTACATGCTCGCGAAAAAGGTTAAAAAATCAGTTCTGCTCTTCGGCGCGAGATCTGCAAAAGAGGCCTCTGTTGCAGACGACTTCAAGGGACTCGGTATAAACATAAAAATAGCTACAAATGACGGGAGTGTCGGGAAAAAAGGGCTTGTTACCGACCTGCTTCAAGACGAGATACGTCCGGGTGATATCATCTATGCCTGCGGCCCTGTCGGCATGCTTAAAAAGATAGCAACAATCGCAGCACACGCGGGCGTAAGCTGTCAGGTCTCTCTGGAGAGGTCGATGGCCTGCGGCATAGGTGTATGTTTAGGGTGCGCTGTAAAGGCCTCAAGCCACAAGGAGGCCAGCAACAGGAACTACAGGATGGTCTGTTCCGAAGGCCCTGTCTTTGATAGCGAGGATATAGATTGGGAAAGGCTATAGTCGTGAAGAAAAAGGCAGGCACCGCCAAGGCCGGGATAAAGAAAGCCTCTGGCGCGCTATCTGTCGAGGTCGCAGGCATCAAGTTCAAGAACCCTGTACTAACCGCTTCAGGGACATTTGGCTACGGCATAGAGTTCGCCCCGTATACGGACCTTAACCTGCTTGGCGGCATCGTAGTCAAAGGTCTTTCACTCAGGCCGAGAGAGGGCAACCCCGGCCCGAGGATAGTAGAGACGCCGTGTGGGATGCTAAACGCGATAGGGCTTCAAAACGTCGGCGTAGACGCCTTCATTAAAGAGAAGCTTCCGCTCCTCAAAAAATATAAGACCCGCGTCATCGCCAATATCTTCGGCGAGACTATAGAAGATTATGCAGAAGTCGCCAGCAGGCTTGAGGACGCAGGCGGCGTAGACGCCATAGAGGTGAACATCTCCTGCCCCAACGTGAAAAAGGGCGGGATAGTCTTCGGCACAGACCCGAAAGAGGCGTTCAAGGTTATAAGCAAGGTAAGGTCGTCCACGGGCCTGCCTGTCATAACAAAGCTTTCGCCGAACGTCACTGATATAAAAGTGATGGTAAGAGCCGTTGAAGACGCGGGGACAGACGCAATATCCCTCATCAACACACTTACAGGGATGGTGGTCGACGTTGAAAAAAGAAGGCCGGTACTTGCGACCGCTACAGGCGGGCTGTCAGGGCCTGCCATAAGGCCTGTTGCCGTGAGGATGGTATGGCAGGCCGCGAGTGTCGCCAAGACCCCGATAATAGGGATGGGCGGCATAATGACAGCGAAAGACGCGCTTGAGTTCATCATAGCAGGGGCTAGCGCCGTTCAGGTCGGCACAGCTAACTTCGTAGACCCTGATGCAGCTGCAAAGATCGTCTCAGGCATAGAAGATTACGTGAAGAGGCATTCGACTACGGTCAGGGAGCTGATAGGGTCTCTGAAGATGTGATGGGCCTCATGCGGACGACGTGATGGGTTTGAGACAGTGATGGCAGGCCTCAATGCAAGCCTCTAAATATACGACCCAAGGCGTCCGGCAGTTACCGGTCGTCCTTCAATAAAACGGCAAGGGGCATAGTTCAAAATGCACAAGTATGACGTATGTATAATCGGCGGGCTTGGCCACGTAGGGCTCCCGCTCGGGATATCCCTCGCATCTTCAGGCAAGAAGGTCGTACTTTACGATATAGACCGCAAGGCTATAGAGACAGTGTCACAGGGAAAGATGCCGTTTATCGAGGCAGGGGCCGAGCCGCTTCTTAAAGAGAGCCTCGGAAAGACGCTTTTTATCTCATCTGAAAAGTCTGTTATCGCTGACAGCTATTTTGTAGTCGTTGTCATAGGTACTCCGGTAGATGAACACCTGAATCCCAAGTTCACCATATTCAAGTCCTTCTTCGACAGCATAATAGACCAGATAAGGGATGATCAGCATATAATACTGAGGTCTACCATATTCCCGGGTACGACCGTAAAGATCAGGGAGTACCTCGACTCAAAGGGGAGAAAGACGCGTCTTTCTTTCTGCCCTGAAAGGATAGCGCAGGGCAAGGCGATCGAGGAGCTTAGGCAGCTTCCGCAGATAATAGCCTCTTTCGACGACGGATCTTTCGAGGACGTAAAGGGGCTTTTTGAGACGCTCACCCCTGACATAGTGAGGCTCTCCCCGGTAGAAGCGGAGCTTGCAAAGCTCTTCACAAACGTCTGGCGTTATATCGAGTTCTCGATATCGAACCAGTTCTATCAGGTAGCGACTCAAAACGGCCTTGATTTTTACAAGATATACGACGCTATAACGCATAAATACCCGAGGACGCAGAACTTCCCGAAGGCCGGGCTTACCGCCGGGCCGTGCCTTTTCAAGGATACGATGCAGCTTGCGGCCTTTTCAAACAACAACTTCTTCCTCGGCCACGCCGCGATGCTGATAAACGAGGGGATGCCGAACTTCATCATACAGAGGCTCAAGGACAGGCACGGCCTTTCAGACAAGACTGTAGGCATTCTCGGAATGGCGTTTAAGGCTAACAACGACGACAGGAGGGAATCTCTCTCATACAAGATAAAGAAGATACTTGAGGTCGAGGCCAGAGACGTTCTGTGCTCGGACGTATACATAAAAGAAGACGGCTTTGTAGGGCCGGATGAGCTGATAAGGCGCTCGGATATAATCATCCTCGGGACCCCGCACTCGGAGTACAGGGGCCTTGAGATAAAGGGCAAGCTACTCGTCGATATCTGGGACTTTTACGGCAAAGGGGAGGCGTTCTGATGAAGATACTTGTAACCGGTGCCGCTGGGTTTATAGCGGGATATCTTATCGAGGAGCTGCTTGGCCACGGCCACTCGGTCGTAGGCATAGACAATTATTCCAAGTACGGCAGGGTCGAGAAGAGTTACGATACCCACCCGGCGTATACGTTCGTCGAAGGGGACGTCAAGGACACCGCTTTGATGAAGGAGATCATAGGGGATTGCGACCAGGCCGTAGCCGGGGCCGCGATGATAGGCGGGATATCGTACTTCCACGAGTTCGCCTACGATCTGCTCGCTGAGAACGAGCGCATAACAGCCTCTACCTTCGACGCCGCCATCTGGGCGTTCAAGAACAGGCGGCTTAAGAAGATAAACGTCATGTCGTCGTCGATGGTCTTCGAGAGCGCGGAGATATTCCCGACGCCTGAGGGCGAACAGCTCAAGTGCCCGCCGCCTCTGTCCACTTACGGTTTTCAAAAGCTCGCGTGCGAGTATTTCGCAAGGGGCGCTCATGAGCAGTACAAGCTCCCGTACACCATAATAAGGCCCTTCAACTGCGTAGGTACAGGTGAGAAGAGGGCCCTTTGCGATACTGAGATACTCTCAGGCAACGTCAAGCTCGCCATGAGCCACGTCGTCCCTGACCTCGTCCAGAAGATACTCAAGGGGCAGGACCCTTTGCACATACTCGGCGACGGTTCGCAGATAAGGCATTACACTTACGGCGGAGACCTTGCCGAGGGCATAAGGCTCTGCATAGAAAGCACAGCGTCCGTCAACGAGGACTTCAACCTCTCGACCCCTGTATCAACAACGGTCATAGAGCTTGCCGGGATCATCTGGAATAAGATAAACACGGACAGGCCCTTCAGGTACGTCTCTGACAAGCCCTTTACATACGATGTCCAGAAGAGGGTCCCTGAAGTCGGCAAAGCAAAGGCTATCCTCGGCTACGAGGCAAAGACTGGCTTAAGCGACGCCCTTGAAGAGATCATACCCTGGATAAAGAACCAGCTTGCCCTTGGCGGCATCTGACAGGCCTATAAATGTACGACAGGCTGAATATCATCATACCGGTCTACAACGAGGGCGCTAACATCGCCAGGACGATCGAGTCGATAGACCAAAAGATCAAGACGCCGAACGACATCTCCATCATCTACGACTTCGATGAGGACGACACCCTTCCTGTCGCCCGCGAGCTGATGAAGTCCCGCACGAACATCACCCTCGTCAAGAACAGGTTCAACAGGGGCGTCTTAAACGCCATAAAGACCGGGTTCGATCACGTGCCTTCAGGGGTAGTGCTCGTCGTCATGGCGGATCTCTCCGACGACCTTGCGGCAGTAGACCCGATGTTCGCGAAGATAAACGAGGGGTATGACATAGTCTGCGGCTCGAGATACATGAGGGGCGGCAGACAAATTGGCGGCCCCTGGCTCAAGAAGAGGCTTTCAAGGACGGCCGGGGTCTCGCTTTGCTACCTCGTATCGATACCTACGCATGACGTGACCAACAGCTTCAAGATGTATACGAAAAAAGTCCTTCGCGCGATAGTGATAGAAAGCAACGGCGGCTTCGAGCTAGGCATGGAGATAGTGATAAAGGCCTTTCTCATGGGGTTCAAGATAGGCGAGGTCCCTTCCGTATGGACAGACAGAACAGCCGGGGAGTCGAGGTTCATGCTGAAAAAATGGCTCCCCAAGTACATCCACTGGTACCTCTTTGCGATTAAAGGGACGCTTAGAAAGAGGCTTTCCGGCTCTCCATTGGCATAAGACGTTTATGGAAAGACGCACAGGATGGGCCAGTTTGCTTAAAAGAGATGCTGCCTTCATCGGCGCGATAGCCGCCCCTGCCGTATTCTTCTTCTGGGTCGTTGCATTAGTTGCCCTCAACATACCGATAGGCGACGACTTCGATACGATCCTCGGTTTCCTGAATAGATTCCTGTCCGCAGGCGGCTTGATAGACAAGGCAGGACTTCTCTTCGAGCAACACAACGAGCACAGGCTCGTATTCAGCAGGCTTGTCGCTCTTATCCAGTATTATCTCTTTGGCGAAGCAGATCTGAGAGGCCTTATCATCTTCGGTAACCTCTCTCTCGCAGGTCTATTCGTCACTCTCGCCCTCATCTACAGGCAACGGCTGGGCAGAGTATTATATCTCCTGCCTGCATCTCTGATCATATTCAACTTTGAGTATTACGAGACTGTCAACTGGGCGATGGCCTCTGTTTCGAACCTCTACGTCCTCTTCTTCGCCCTCCTTTCTTTGTATCTCCTTCTGGCGCGGTCGTCAGCGGCCTCTTTTGCAGGCGCCATCCTTTGCTACGCGGCGGCGGCGTTTACGCAGGGCGGCGGGCTTTTTGTCGGGCTTGCCGGGATAGTGATGCTCGCGATCGGCAGGCAGTTTAATAAGGCCGCTCTATGGAGTCTCGTTACCGTCGCGCTCTTTAGCATCTATTTTTACGGATACCATACGCCTGCCGGTCACCCGTCCGTCTTGTCTGTCATTAGCGCAGATCCGTCCCTGCCTATCAGATTCTTTTTTTCGTTCTTAGGCTCGCCTCTGCCCATGCCTGAGGTCTTCGGCATCTTCTCGTTCGGGTTTTTCATCTATCTTACTCTGAAGGGCTACTGCGCCGAGAACAGGGGTGTTTATACGTTCCTCTTATTCCTTTTCATAACGGCCGCAGTGACTGCTCTTACCCGTTCGGGCTTCGGCCTTGACCAGTCTCTGGCATCCCGCTACAAGGTTGTTGCGTCTCTTATATTCGCCATCCACTATCTCGTAGCTGTAGAGATAATGAAGGCAGGTTCAGCGAAGCGGATATTCGTTGCTCTCGCGATAGCCGGGTCGCTGGTATTTAATATCAATGCCTATCTCTCGAACAGGGCAGAGCTTGCCATGCAGAAAGAGGTACTTACCTACGGATACCTCCAGTGGCAGGAAAATGGCAGAGGACTCATATATCCGTTCGAGGATAAGGCAGGCGCGATACTCGCCCGCTCGGAAGAGTTGCGGACGTATGCGGCAACGCCGGATAAAGGCATCGTCTCTGCAAACAGGGTCGAGATGAAGCCTGGCGCAGAGGATGGCAGTATCCGATTTGAGATAGACAGTGCTTTTACAGGGGCCTCTGCTGTTTTTATCGACGGGTGGGCTTTTGCGCCGGACGTTATCCGGCCTGATTCGGCAAGAGGTCAAACGTATATAGTCCTTCGCTCAGGATCCAGAGAGTACGTCTTTGATGCTATCCCGAGGAAGAGGCCTGATATCGGAGACCACTTCATGGATAGAGACCTCGATTGGGCAGGGTTTATAAGCTATATACCTGTAAGCGGCTTAGGCAGTGGCGTCTACAGTCTCGGGCTTTATATCACGGACGGCGGCAAGGGTTCATTCGTCTTAACTGATGCAGAGATAACGCTCTGACGGTTACGTAGGAAAATCAGGGCCGGTGTGATATTATATACGGCTCGAAAGGTAGCGGGGCGGTCGCTGTTTGAATAGGCTACGCAAGGCGATATCCATTCCTGTTTCCCAGCCATTTGGGAAAGCCTTTTCAAAACCTTTTAAAATATTGAGATATGCATGGATACGGAGAAAGATAACTGATGAGAAGGTACGCGCTTTTGCTGATACTCGCCCTGGCGTTTCTGGTCAGGCTCTATAACGTCGATTCAACGACCATAGGCACGCACCAGTGGAGGCAATCGCAGACAGCGATGATAGCTGAGAACTTCCATGACAACGGATACAGGTTCCTCTATCCGCAGATAGACTGGGTGGGTGATACCGACGGCTACGCTGAGACTGATTTCCCCATCTATTCTTACTCGGTTGCGCTTGTATACGGGGTCTTCGGGGTCTCGAACTGGGCAGGCAGGCTCTTGTCAGCTCTATTTTCTGTAGCCTCTATCTGGTTTATATATCTCATCGCAAGAAAGAAGCTCGACGGGCGCACAGCGCTCTGGTCGGCGTTTTTTCTATCCGTCCTTCCTCTCTTCGCGTTCTACGGCAGGGCGGTTATGCCTGAGGCGCTGATGCTCATGGCCTCGGCCGCCGGCATCTGGTTTTTCTCGGAATGGGTCGACAGGGATTCGGCGTGGTCTTACTTCGCGTCCGCCTTTTTCATATCCCTTGCCTGTCTCTTGAAGCCGACTTCGCTTTACCTCGGGCTTCCTCTCCTGTATCTCGCGTGGGAGAGGCACGGCAGAGCACTGCTCGGCCAGTGGCGGCTTTGGGCCTACAGCGTTATAGTCGTCGCCTCGGTTCTTGCATGGTATCTGCACGCCCATACCATCTATGAGGAGACGGGCAACTCTATCGGCCTTTATGATAAGTTCATGAACGGGCAGCTGCTCGTCAGCTGGAAGTTCTGGAACAGGATCATCATCCAGCGGCTTCTTGAGAAGCACTTCGCCTGGACAGGCTTTGTCATCTTCGCTATAGGGCTTTTCATAAAGAGACGCTCCTCCGGCGAAAGGCTCTTTGACTTTTGGGTCGCCTCTGTCGTCATCTACATCCTCATAGCGGCAGGCGGCAACAACGCGCACGAGTACTACCAGCTCCCGCTGATACTGCCTGCGGCTGTCTTTATGGGCAAGGTCTACGGCCGCCACTACGGTACAGATATATTCGGCTCGAAGTCGAAGGTCTGGCTGACAGTGGGGCTTGCGGCCTTCATCGTATTCGCGGGTATCCGGTATTCCAAGTACATGAGGGATGAGAGGCCTGAGAACTCTCCTTCGTATCAGGCGGCTCAAAAGACTATAGAAAAGACACCGGCCGGCGCCCTTATCGTCGCTGTAGCCGACGGCGACCCGACCATACTCTATCTGACAGGGAGAAAGGGGTGGGTAGCCGGGACTAATGACGTCGAAGATGGTTTTATATCCGACAGGGCCGGTAAAGGGGCTAAGTATCTTGTCGGTGTAAAATGGAGATTTAACGACGATGCAGAAAAGAAGAAGCTTGAATGGCTCTTGACATCAGGCAGGTACAATATTGTTTATCAAGATGAGATGTGTTTCATAGCTGACATCTCTTAGCAGGTTGCCGAAAAAGCCCCGTCTGCTGTGTTGGCGCCGTCGCTCGTCCTTGCGGCGTAGGCAAAAATGACGCAAAATAAAAGGCCCGCGTACCGCCCTTAAAAAGGCGATGCGCGGGCCGTATCTTTTTCTTCTGAAATCGGGAGGTCTTATCCTAGATCCGGAATGCTTACCCTGTTTGCGATCAATATTGAAACGACAGCCTCTGAGATAGACATGAACGCCTGGGCGTGCGCTGAGCTTGGGTCTGCCTCGACTATGGGTATCCCAGCGTCTCCGCCTTCTCTTATCGCCATGTCGAGTGGGATCTTGCCGAGGAGAGGGACATGGTATCTGTCGCTTGTCTTTTGCCCTCCGCCGTGGCTGAATATCTCGGACTTCTCGTTGCAGTGCGGGCATACGAAGTAGCTCATGTTCTCTATGATGCCGAGGACAGGGACCTTTACCTCGCTGAACATCTTTATCGCCCTTCTGGCGTCTATAAGCGCTACGTCCTGAGGCGTTGTTACGACAACCGCCCCTGTGAGCGGTATCGTCTGCACTAGCGTCAGCTGGACGTCGCCTGTGCCAGGAGGCAGGTCAATCACAAGATAGTCGAGATCTTTCCATTCGACGCCGATGAGGAACTGCTTTATGAGCTGCATGACGAGCGGCCCCCTCCAGATGAGCGGGGTCTCTTCGTCGAGCATGAAGCCGACTGAAATGAGCTGAATACCGAACTTGTTAAGAGGTATGAGCTTTTCTTCCGGTGTCGCCTGTATCGGCTCGTGTATCCCCATCATCAGCGGAAGGCTCGGGCCGTATATGTCGGTATCAAGGAGGCCGACTTTGGCCCCTGACTTGGCGAGAGCGAGCGCCAGGTTCACCGCGACCGTTGATTTGCCTACCCCGCCCTTGCCGCTTGCTACGGCAATGGTCTGCTTCACGCCGGGTATCGGCGCTTTTGCCGGCATCGCCTTGGCCTTTGGCGCCTCTACTTCAGTCTCGACCGATACCTCGGAGACCCCGGGTATGGAGGCGACTGCGTTTATGGCGTTGGTCTCGGCCTCTTTTTTGTGTGAACAGGCAGTACCGGTAAATACGATCTTGAAGCTGACCCTTCCTCCGTCTATCTTTAAGTCCCTGATCATCCTGAGCGTTACGAGGTCTTTGCCCTGGTCAGGGTCGATGACCCCTCTGAGCGCGGCGAAAACCATCTCTTCGGTTATATTATGTGACAATGCAGACCTCCATATAATGCCCGAGCAGGCTCAGGCAACGGGTGATGCGTGTTGGCGGCTCTTACTTTGATGCGGCCTCTGAGAGCGCTTCAATAAGTTCATCTAGCGGCGCGCCGTCGCGAAGCGCGGCCTTTTCAATAGAGACCGCTCCGCCGCAGCACGAGTCTATCTTGAACCTGGTGAACACCCCGATGGTCTTGGGGTACATCCTGATGCAGTCGTTTACGACGATATCTTTATCTACCTTCATCAGCGCACCTTCCTCAACTATCCCTGTTTTTTTATGGCGGCGTTTAACGCCTCGAGTATCGCCGCCAGGTCCGAGTTATGCATCATCGCGCCGAAGGCTATGTCCTCGTTGTCTGACCCCGGGCAGGTGAAGCAACCTTTGCCGAAGTACTTCTTAAAGACTGCCTCTGACTCAGGATGCCTGCGTAGCACCTCACCTATGATCATGTCGTCTGTTATCACTTCTGCCATCGTCCGATCGGCCGCTATCGCGGCCTTACTTTGCCGAGGCCGGTTTCGCCGGGGCCGGGGCGGCTTTTATAGTGAGAAGCATATTGAGGACGAAAAAGACGATGGACACGGCCTCTACGACTGCGAAGAGGGTCAAAAACGCGGAAGAACCCGTCTCAGAGCTTCTTATGATCCATCCGAAGGCCATGCCTATCAGGCCGATGTTGGCTATCCAGAGCTGTGCAGTCGCGAGCCTGTCGCTCCAAAGCGGCTTGCCGCTGAACCTCGGCAGTATGTGGTAGCCTACGCCGAAGATCATCATGGACATCCAGCCGAGGAGGTTGAAGTGCGTGTGTATCGGCATCCACGGGTGCATCGGGCCGGTCACCGACATCATAATGCCGAGCAGTATCGCCAGCAGGAAGTATATCATCGCGCATCTTATGAACCATACGGTAATGCTGCTCATCAGGTAAGTCCTCCGGTCTTTGCTGTTTTACTGAAAGCCTCTTGGGTCTGGCGTATTATGCCGGCACGCATGAATCAACTGGGCAGACCTCGGCGCAGGCCCCGCACTCGGTGCAAAGCTTGGGGTCGATTGTGAAGGGCGTGCCTTCCGCAATAGCCCCTTCAGGACATTGTGGTATGCACGCGCCGCATGATACGCATTCATCGGTGATTGTAAAGGGCATCGGTTCTCATCTCCATTTGTTTTTTTGTGTGGAGTTTCGACAATACTGTAGCGTACGAGCAAGCGCTCGCTATGAATAAGGCGCTTACCGTCTTTGAGCCGGGGACGTGCCTGTCATCCTTCGGATGTCAGACTGAAAGGACCTGCTTTACCTCGGGGACGCGCTCCTTTATGGCCCTTTCTATGCCCATTGCGAGCGTTATCTGGGAGCTTGGGCACCCTGAACACGCGCCTTGGAGCTGTACTCTTACGATGCCAGCGGCCTCGTCTATGTCGACAAGCTCAACATCCCCGCCGTCGGCCTGAAGCGCCGGCCTTATCCCGTTAAGGGCCTCTTCGATCTCTTCCCTCATCATCTTTGCTACCTCCGTAATATATTGATAATCATTATATTATAGTATTAAATATAGGCTCAATTCAAGGATTAATAAATGACTTCCGTCATGTTATCCCGCCTTATTCCTGTTTATCAGTGCAACCGTCGTAGTCGTGTTATGCCGGGCGCCTCTTTTGCCTCTATCGGGACTGTGTTTCCGGGGCTTTTATAGGATGGCGTTGTCCATTGAGATTTTTGAGAGTCAGGCCTGCCTCTCAAGGGGTTGTTGTGTTATAATAGTGTGGACAGGGTCTATGCCGGTACGGGGGCGTGAATGGAGAGGTTGCGGGCCGGGTTGCATCCATCTGCCGGAGGTTCCATGATGGGGACGATAAAGATCTATCTGCCGCTTTTCAAGCTGAGGATCTCTTCGCTGATAACCTTCAGCGCCCTTGTCGGGCTTATCTCGATGCAGACCGGATCTTTCCGGGTTTACACAGCTTTCTTCCTTGCGGTAGCGACGATGCTTGCGGCTGCGGCGGCAAGCATCTTTAATCACTATTTTGACAGCGACATAGACTCTTTGATGGAAAGGACGAGTAGGAGGCCGCTTGCCATCGGCGGGATCATAAGCGGCAGTTGCGTCCTTGCCCTTGCGGCGTCGCTCTTCTCCTTGTCTGTCGCTATCTCTCTTGGCGCGCTAAACTATATGGTGGCGCTCCATCTCGGCCTCGGCGCCTTCGTCTACGCTATCGTCTACACGGCGTGGCTCAAAAGGCGGAGCCGGCTTAACATCATCGTTGGCGGGCTTGCCGGCAGTTTTGCCGTTATGGCCGGAGGGGCCTCGGCCTCTCCTGAGCTTTGCATGCCGCCGTTTCTCCTTGCCGTCGTAATGTTTTTCTGGACCCCGTCTCACTTCTGGTCTTTCGCGATATACAACAGGCAGGAGTATGAGAAGGCGGGCCTTCCAATGCTTCCGGTGGTGATAGGGGATCATAGAACTGCCGTTTATACGCTCATTAACACGGTCTTGCTCGTTGCCTCTTCGATATTGCCGTATGTCATGGGCTACAGCGGGCCTATATATCTTGCAACGGCTATTGTTGTCGGTCTGTATTTTATATTCTGGAACGTAAGGATGATAATAGACCCGTCAAGGGAGGTCGCCTGGAAGAACTTTAAGGTCTCCATGGTCTACCTCGGGCTTCTATTTGCCTCGGTGATAGTCGATATGATGCTGAAAGACGTTTTTTGAGGGTTCATGCGCAGATTAAAATTACGCATAGAAGATATTAAATAAAGTTTATTAAAATTCTTGACAAGGTTTCTGTTTGATTGTAATCTCAGATTCAAATTCTCATAATCCCAAGGAGGACTCTCATGCGTAAACTGATTCTTAGCTCTCTCGTAGCTGCTGGTCTTGCATTCTCCGGTACCGCAATCGCGGCTGACGGCGCGGCAATCTTCAAGTCAAAGTGCCAGGCCTGCCACGGCGCCGACGGCGCAGGTTCACCGATGGCCCCTGCTTTCAAGGCCAACGACTGGATAAAGACCCAGAAGGAAGATGTGATCGCAGCCACCATCAAGAACGGCCGTCCTGCAAAGGAGTCCAGGTTCGAGAAGGGCAAGTACACCATCGGAATGGCGAAGCAGGCTCTTTCTGACGACGATCTCAAGGCAATCGTAGCCCACCTCAAGGGTCTTGCCGGCAAGTAAGCTACACTTATTATCTTTGAAGTCCAAAGGCCCTGACGAAAGTCAGGGCCTTTTTTTATGAAACTACCTCCTCTCCGGTCTCTTTTATTATCGCTTGCTCTGTCGGGCGTACGCCCCTATCCGTCCAGCCCTTCGATTTTGTCGACTCGCTCTTGAACTGATAGCTCTCAGGGCCGCGCCGCCTTGCTTATGAAGATACTGTTTTGTTCGTCAAGTCCGAATTGACGCAAATTGAGCAACGTACAAGGGTGGGTTCAGCCCACCAGAATCACTCTGCCGTTTTTTTGCGCACCTGCGTGCGCTTTGGGTACGGGACGAATAGCCCTTGAAAAAAATAGCTGTCTTATTTCAGCTTTGCACTTCCGTGCTCCTTTTGGGTATGGCTCCCTTCGCTGTCGGGCCGTTTCGCGCTAGATTCAGATGCCTGCTCAGCGGCCCTCCTTTAGGCTCTTTCCGCCATGACCCGGGTTTGTTTCAAGGCAAGAGCAACTGCAATAGGCGGTAGGGCGCATGCTGGAAGTCCGGTCCGGCTGTGAAGGCGCCATTTGCAGTTACGGTTTTTCTACTTTTAAAGCATACCGCCAAAGGCAAAGACATTATTGACAACCCGCTGGAAATCGTCGATAATAATCGATGTTTTGCAGTGCGGCACGATACATTTCGACGCGCCATTCCTTTTAAAAAAAGTCTTCTAATAAGGGCCGCACCGATCTAATAACGGCATTACTATTCGTATAATAATATCAGCACGGCAAAATCGCGGAGGTTGGAGTCTTGAGAAATGTTTATGTAGGCATTGACATAGGTTCAGTCAGTGCGAATACCGTAGTTCTCGATGATCACAGAAATATACTTGAAGAGCACTATACAAGGACAAAGGGCGAGCCGCTCGAAACAGCCCAGTCTGTGCTCGCCGAGCTTATAAAGCATTACGGCATGGACAACATAAAGCTTGTAGCTGTGACAGGCTCCGGAGGCAAGCTGATAGCGCCTCTTATCGGGGCTGTGTTCACCAACGAGGTCATATCCCAGGCTAAGGCGACGGAGTTCTACCACCCTGAGGTCCGCACCATTATAGAGATGGGCGGGCAGGACGCAAAGCTCATATTCGCGGCCCCTGACGGCACGACAGGTAAACTGAGAATAGCTGACTTTCAGATGAACTCGGTCTGCGCCGCAGGCACTGGGTCTTTCCTCGATCAGCAGGCGTTCAGGCTCGGCCTCACCATAGAAGAGTTCGGCCAGCTCGCACTCAAATCGAAGAACCCGCCGAGGGTCGCGGGCCGCTGTTCGGTCTTTGCCAAGAGCGACATGATACATCTTCAGCAGATAGCGACGCCGGATTACGACATCGTCGCGGGCCTGTGCTACGCGGTCGCGAGGAATTTTAAAGCGACGATCGGAAAGGGCAAGGACTTCGTGACGCCGGTTGCCTTCCAGGGCGGGGTCGCCGCCAACCTAGGCGTCAGAAAGGCGTTTAAAGAGGTCCTCGAGGTCGAGGACAAAGACTATATCATCCCGGCGCATTATACCTCCATGGGCGCTCTCGGCGCTGTCTTTACCGCTCTTGACATGAAAAAAGGGGCAGGGCTATTCAAGGGGGTCGGAGGGCTCGAGGAGTATATCGCCTCAGGCAGGAAGAACGACCGCTCTCTTGAAAAGCTGGTAAGCCCGGAAGGCCACCCGTCTCAGAGAAGGAGCGCTGCCGGGTATCAGCTCAGCAAGGATGTGAAGACAGACGTCTATCTGGGCATAGATGTAGGCTCGACCTCGACAAACGTCATATTGATAGACAAGGACCTCAAACTCATAACCAAGAGGTACCTTGCTACCGCAGGGCGTCCTCTCGATGCGATAAGAAAGGGCCTTATAGAGGTTGCAGACGAGTGCGCCGAATACGTAAACGTCATAGGCGTAGGTACGACAGGCTCAGGCAGGTATCTCTCAGGCGATCTCGTAGGCGCGGACGTAGTCAGAAACGAGATAACGGCGCAGGCTATAGCCGCTGCCGCAATAGATCCTGAGGTCGATACCATCTTTGAGATAGGCGGACAGGATTCCAAGTACATAGCCTTGAAGGACGGAGTTGTCGTCGACTTTGAGATGAACAAGGTCTGCGCCGCCGGCACTGGTTCTTTCCTCGAAGAGCAGGCAGAGAGGCTCGGCATAAGCATAAAAGGCGAGTTCAGCAACCTCGCTCTCGGATGTTCCGCGCCTCCTCCGATGGGCGAGAGGTGTACGGTATTTATCGAATCAGACATGGTCCACTACCAGCAAAGGGGTGTTGAGAAGGACGGCCTTGTCGCAGGCCTCTCTTACTCGATAGTCCAGAACTACTTGAACAGGGTCGTAGGCGACAGGCGCATAGGCAACAAGATATTCTTCCAGGGCGGCACAGCCGCGAACCTCGGGGTCGTCGCCGCTTTCGAGAAGGTCACGGGAAAGAAGATCACCGTCCCTGAAAACCACGACGTCACCGGCGCCATAGGCGCGGCTATACTCGCCGCGAGGGAGATGGCCCCGGGCCAGAAGACGAAGTTCAAGGGGTTTGACCTTTCAAGGAAGAAGTACGAGCTTACGTCCTTTGAATGCAGGGATTGCTCCAACATCTGCGAGGTTAGAAAGGTCGTGATGGAGGGCGAGGCCCCCCTGTACTACGGTGGCAGATGCGAGAAGTACGACATAAAGAGGGATTCATCCAAAAACAACACCCTGCCTGACCTCTTCAAAGACAGGGAGAAGATGCTCTTTTCAACCTACACCGGCAAGCTCGCCGGGAAGGACGCCCCTGTCATCGGCATACCCCGGATGCTTACCATCTATGATATGTATCCGTTCTGGAAGGCGTTTTTCGACAACATCAACTACAGGGTGCAGCTCTCCTCGCCTACCAACAAGGAGATCATCAAACACGGCCTTGAAAAGGTCGTAACAGAGACGTGTTTCCCGATAAAGGTCGGCCACGGCCACATAAACGAGCTGATAGAAAAAGGGGTGAAGAAGATATTCCTCCCTTCGATCGTCAACATGAGGCCTGCAAAGCCGGGCCACCAGTTCACGCAGCTGTGCCCATACGTCCAGTCGATGCCATACATGTCAAAGTCGGCCTTTGATTTCAAGGCGGCCGGAGTAGAGCTTATCTCCCCTGCGCTACATTTCAATCAGAGAGAGGCAGGCATTAAAAAAGAGTTTCACCAGCTCGGGAAGATGCTCGGCAGGGACAAGGCGATGGTGGATAAGGCCTTGAAGGTCGCCTTCGAGGCGTGGGACGAGTTTAACAGGAAGCTCCTTGCCAGAGGCAAGGAGGTCGTAGACAGCTTAAAGCCCGAGGATACTGCGCTTGTCATAGTAGGCAGGGCGTACAACACGACTGACAGCGGCATTAATCTGGAGCTTCCGCAAAAACTCCGCGATCTCGGCACGATAGCCATCCCGTACGATATGCTTCCGGTCGATTCCGTTGTCGACGAGGCGCTATCAGAGGATATGTACTGGAGGAGCGGGCAGAAGATACTGGCAGTCACGAAGCTCCTTCGTGACGACCACAGGCTCTTTTCCGTATATATCACTAACTTCGGGTGCGGCCCGGATTCGCTCATAACGCATTTTTACAAGGACATGTCCTCTGGCAAGCCGTTCCTGCAGCTTGAGATAGATGAGCACTCCGCGGACGCGGGGGCCATCACAAGGTGCGAGGCGTTCCTCGATTCCATAAAGAACGTGAAGGGCAAGATCCGCATACAAAAGAGGGACAGCCAGGTACTCAACAGGACAAACATCAAGAAGAAGCTATACCTGCCGAACATGACGGATGGGGTCCACGCGATGGCTGCGGCGTTCCAGGCCTGCGGCATAGACGCCGAGGTCATGCCGATGCCTGATAACGAGTCTCTCAAGTGGGGCCGCCGTTATACGTCAGGGCGCGAGTGCTACCCGTGCATAACCACGACAGGCGACATGGTGAAGATCGTAAGGGAGAAGGAGTTCGACCCTGAAAGGACGGCGTTTTTCATGCCTTCAGGCGCCGGCCCGTGCAGGTTCGGTCAGTATAACCGCTACCAGAGGCTGGTCTTGGACGAGCTTGGTTTTAACGGCGTGCCTATCTACGCCCCGGACCAGGACGGCAACTTCTACAGGGAGCTTGGCGCTGTAGGGGGCAACTTCCCTAGGCTCGCGTGGTGGGGCATAGTCGCTGTAGACATACTTGAAAAGATTCTGAGGGAGACGCGTCCGTACGAGAAGAACAGAGGCGAGAGCGAAAAGATATACTGGGAGTCTGTGACCAGCGTATGCGCCGCGATCAAGGTCAAGAGGTTCCCTGACGCTGAGCTTAAGGCGGCCAAGGCCGCGTTCAAGGCGATACAGGTAACGTCTGACGTCGGGACCAGGCCGATAATAGGCGTCGTAGGCGAGATATACGTCAGGAGCAACCGCTTCAGCAACGAGAACCTGGTGCAGAAGATCGAAGACCTCGGCGCCGAGGTCTGGATGCCGGGCATATCAGAGTGGATATACTACACCAACTTCTGCGGAAAGAGGAAGACGTGGGAGAGGCGCCAGTGGGGCGATTTCTTCCGCACGTCGTTTAACGATTTTTTCCAGCACAAGGATGAAAAACGCATCGAGGACATATTGAACGGCGATCTGAGGAGCGGCCACGAGCCTACGGTCGAGGAACTTATAAAGAAGGCCGCCCCGTATATCCACCATTCGTTCGAGGGCGAGGCGGTCTTGAGCGTCGGAAAGACTCTTGACATGATACAGAAGGGCGCGCACGGCATAGTCAACGCCATGCCGTTCACCTGCATGCCGGGCACAATAGTCAACGCGGTTCTTAAAAGGCTCCGTGAGGATAACTCCAATATACCGTACCTCAACATGGTCTACGAAGGGGCTGAAGACTCCAACTCCATGACGCGCATGGAGGCCTTCGTCCATCAGGCGAGAGAATTCATGGAGAGGCGCGCAAAGACCCCTGACGCAAAGCGCTGAAGATGGAAGCGATAGTACTGACTCTCTTGGGCCTCCTTGTCCTTGGCGTCCTCTGGCTGATTTTCACGGTCATGAGGGCCAGGGACAGGGAGGCCTTTTTGCAATCACAGATGGAGACGATGCGCTTAGAGCTTGCCTCTGCCATGAGATCCAACCTCGACTCCGTCGTCTCTCAGCTTAATGTTGTCACCTCGCAGGTCAACGAGAGGCTCTCCGGGGTCACCGCCCAGCTCGGCTCCACAACGGGACAGATAAGCGACCGCATGGACAATGCAACGGCGGCAGTCGGAGAGGTGAGACAGAGGCTCGGCGAGCTTTCCAAGGCGACGGAGCGTATATTCGAGGTCGGTAAAGACATCTCAGGTCTTGAAGAGCTTCTCCGTTCGCCCAAACTCCGCGGAGGGCTCGGCGAGTTCCTTCTGGCGGATCTCCTCTCGCAGTGCCTTCCTGCCGAGCACTACGGCCTCCAGCATCAGTTCAGCAGCGGCACGAGGGTCGACGCGATTATAAGGCTCAAGGGCGGGATCGTCCCTATTGATTCCAAGTTCCCTCTTGAGAACTTCAGAAAGACCGTGACTGCAGGGTCTGATGCCGAGAAAAAGGGTGCGATGAAGAGGTTCTCGGTCGATTGCAGGCGGCACATAGACGCTATCGCAGGCTCATACATACGCCCTGAGGACGGGACGCTGAACTTCGCGCTGATGTACGTTCCTGCCGAGAACGTCTATTACGAGATGATACTTAAAGACGACGAGGCAGGCCCTGACAGGTCGCTTTCAGCCTACGCCTTCTCGAAAAGGGTTGTGCCGGTATCGCCTAACAGCCTCTACGTCTATCTGCAGACGATACTATTAGGACTCAAGGGGATGGAGGTCGGCGAGAAGGCGCGCCACATCATTGCAAGGATAGAGGGGCTTCAGAACTCTTTTGAAAAAGTCGCCGGAGAGTTTGAAACGCTCGGCAGACACCTGACGAACTCCAAGACGAGATACGACGAGGTCGAAAGAAAGATGGCGGCCTTCTCAGACAGGCTCTCATCCATTGCGGCAACCGACGAGCAGATAGCCGAGGCAGATGTGATCGTTGAAAAACCGTGAGAGGCGGACTCTGTCAGGAAATACCGGGTGCGGATATACAGAGGCCGGAGGCGCGGGTTTTTATTGCCATGCCTGTTATAGTCATGGCGGTTATCATCATACTATATGCAGGGAGAAAGGCCTGAGGCAACGGCGCGGTTGACTTGCGGAGGTGTTTTGAATTATTATTGTTAGGATAAAATCATGCCGGAAAGAGGTATCAGACCGTGAAGAAGAAGGCTTACAACGTCGCTATAGTCGGCGCCACAGGCGTGGTGGGGACTGAGTTTTTGAAAATCTTGCAGGAGCGGAAGTTCCCTGTAAACGAGATACGCCTCCTGGCGTCCGAGAGAAGCAAGGGCGCGAAGCTCGAGTTCATGGGTAGTCAGGAACCGGTAAGGCTCCTTGACGACGAGACCTTCGAGGGGATCGATATCGGCCTCTTCTCGCCCGGAGCAAGCGTATCCGCTATACACGCGCCGAGGGCCGCAAAGGCCGGGTGTGTAGTCATCGATAATACAAGCCAGTTCAGGATGGACCCTGATGTGCCGCTGGTGGTCCCTGAGGTCAACCCTGAGGCGATAGCGGGTTACAAGAAGAAGGGGATAATAGCAAACCCGAACTGCTCGACGATACAGATGGTCGTCGCCTTGAAGCCGATACACGACAGGTACAGGATAAAGAGGATAGTCGTCTCCACCTATCAGGCAGTATCAGGCGCCGGGAAAGAGGCGATGGAAGAGCTCTCGGGCCAGGTGAGGTCGCTTTTCAATATGCAGTCGCCTGCCGTCAAGGCCCTGCCGCACCAGATAGCCTTCAACTGCCTGCCGCAGATAGACTCCTTCCTTGATAACGGCTATACGAAGGAAGAGATGAAGATGGTCAACGAGACAAGAAAGATCTTCTGCGACGATACCATAGGCATAACCGCCACGACAGTGCGGGTGCCTGTCTTTATAGGCCACTCCGAGTCTGTGAACATAGAGACGGAAAGGCCGATAGACCCTGCTGACGTAAGGGAGCTTCTGTCCAGGTCCCCGGGGGTGACGGTAGTCGATGATCCGAAAAACGGCATCTATCCGATGGCTATAGACGCGGCAGACCAGGACGATGTCTTCGTAGGCAGGATCCGTCGCGACGAGTCGATAAAAAACGGGATCAATATGTGGATAGTCGCTGATAACATCAGGAAGGGCGCGGCTACAAACGCCGTACAGATTGCGGAAGTCCTGATAAGGGATTATATCTGAGGGTCCGCTTGGATGAGGGATGCGTCCGTCCGGCGCCTTGCCAATTCCCTCTCTTGGCGTCTGTTTTCGGCCGCCTTGCCGGAAGGGGCAGGTATCGGTTTTGCATCACAAGATGTACGTCCTGGGTGTATGCCCTGGATACTGTCAGTCGCAGACGTCCTTTCGAGGCCGCGCTGTGCGCGGATTCAGCAGATGCTCTGAGGCATCCTCGATTTTTTTGTAATACTGCCAGGTAGTGATCTCTCTTGCCGGCCGAGACTATCAAAAAAACAATCCTATCCGGAAAAATGCGTAACATCAGGCTACTTGTAGAGTACGAAGGGACAGACTATGCCGGGTGGCAGGCGCAGAAAAACGGCCGGTCCATCCAGGGTTCTATTGTAGAGGCCGTAAAGAGGCTTACACACGAGGATACGACTGTGAACGGTGCGTCCAGGACTGACGCGGGCGTCCATGCGTACGGGCAGGTGGCATGCTTCCATACCGCCTCTGTGATACCTCCGGCGAACTTCCGAAGCGGCCTTAATATGTTCCTTCCTGACGACATAGTCGTAAAAGAGGCGATAGACGTACCCATTGACTTTGATCCGAGGAGGCGTTCGCTCGGCAAGACCTACGTCTACAGGGTCTTGAACCGTCCTTACCCCAGTGCGCTTCTCAGGCGCTTTGCGTGGCATGTCGCCAGGCCGCTCGATATCGAGTTGATGAGGCTTGCGGCAGCGCACATGATAGGAGAGAAGGATTTTACCTCTTTGCGCTCGGTAGAATCTGACGCGCTCCATTCGATGCGCGAGGTGCGCTCTATAGATATAAGCGCAAAGGACGGCGAGCTGATAGAGTTCGAGGTAAAGGGCAACGCTTTTTTAAGGCACATGGTAAGGATTATGGTCGGGACCCTCGTTGACGTCGGAAGGGGCAGGCTGAGGCATGGCAATATTCCGGGAATAATCTCTGACAAGGACAGACGCTCGGCCGGGATCACCGCCCCTCCTCATGGCCTTACTCTCATACAAGTTGATTACTGAAGCCGCTCATCCCCAATAAGAGCTTGTTTTTGCAGAGACCCTGTTGCATACTTTAATGAATTAACGATCAGATGAGGGTGACCCTTTTATGGAGCTTACGCTCGGGCCTTTGCTATTCGAGTGGAAAAAGGCGGACCTTCTCGATTTCTACGAGAGGGCAGGGGATATGGACGTCGACAGGGTCTATCTCGGCGAGGTCGTATGCGCCAAGAAACTCTCCCCCGGTCTTGACGGGATCGAAAAGGCTTTAAAGACGCTCGAGGCCTCAGGCAAGAAGGTGACGCTCAGCTCGCTTGCGATAGTATCGAACGACCAGGAGCTTGATCTCACCAGAAGCCTTTGCGCCATGCACTCGTCGATTGAGGCAAACGACATCTCGGTACTTAATATCGTAGACGCGTCCGTCAAAGAGGTCTTTGCCGGCCCGCATATAACCTCATACAACGGGCCGTCCGTCGAGTTCTTGAAGGGTGTCGGCGTAAGGCGCGTGACCTTTCCTGTAGAGCTTTCCAGGGCCTCGATGGCGCATATCATAAAAGAGACAGGCGTCTCATCAGAGGTCTTTGTACACGGCAAGGCGCCCCTTGCGTTCTCATGGAGGTGCTACACATCAAGGCACCACGGCCTTTCCAAGACCGATTGTTGCCACCACTGCACGCTCTACCCTGACGGGATGGAACTTAAGACGATGGACGATGAGCCGGTCTTTTCAGTAAACGGGACCTCTGTCCTGTCTTCGTCCGTATATACGCTGATCGAGTCTGTCGAAGAGCTTGCCGAGATGGGGGTCAAGGCTATACGCATCTCACCTCAGGTCACAGGGACCGATGCTGTCGTAGCGCTCTTCAGGGAGAGGATCGAAGGGAGGATCGGCCCTGAGGAAGGGATGGCGCGGCTTGCCGAGCTTGGCGGCGAGTTCTGCAATGGCTGGTTCGCAGGCAAAGCAGGAAAGGACCTTCTGGCGAAGGGCTTTGTATAGAAGTCTGCCGGATAGACGCGGCGTTTGATCTGAAGACAGATGCTTCGTGTGTATTGTGAAGGCCGGTTTAGCTCCAGAGCCTTTGCTCCGCACGGTAGAGTATAAGCATTATATTCTTCTCTCTGACTCCGTAGATGATCATTCTGTCCGGCCGTATGTTTCGTACGTATCTCAGGTCTATAAGATCTCTTATGCATTGACGTTATCCGCGTGAAAGCGCTCTCGCGCCGGTTTTATAACCTCTAACCAGTAAAAGGAGGCAACTATGGCGGATCTCCTTGATAAGGCGATTCTGATCGGCATCGGGCTTGAGAAAAAGGCCAAGGAGGTGCTTGGCGATCTTCAGCAGGCCGGAAAAGAGGCGAAGGCCTCGGCCGCAGGATCGGGAGCTGAACCTCTTACATCGAAAGAGATGGTAGAGAACAAGGTGGTGGAAGAGGGCGTAAAGGCGCTAAGCGAGTTCCTAAACGTCATCAGATCGGTCAAGTCCAAGATAGAGAGCGAGGTGCAGTCATCGTCAGGCAAGGTCTTTGATAAGCTTCATATCGCTACAGAGGATGATATCGAGGTTGTCAGGGAGATGGCACGCATAGCAAGGGAGAAGGTCGACTCTCTTGAAAAAAGGGTTGAGGAGCTCGAGGCCAGGCTCGCCAGATAGAATGATAAAAGATCTCTGCCGCAACAAGGCAATAAAGGTTAATGGGCAATCAGACATTAAATAATCTCAGGCGTCTCAACCAGATAGCTGTAGTTCTCATCAGGTACGGTTTCGGGGGGCTTGTCGGACAGTTGCGTCTGATCCCGTTTTTTCCGGCGATCGAGCGTCTCTTCGTATCGAAGAAAAAGGCGGAAGGCAGGAGCGTCCCGGAAAGGATCAGGCTTGTGCTCGAGGAGCTCGGCCCTACGTTCGTGAAGCTCGGCCAGATAGCCTCCACAAGGGCTGATCTCCTTCCCCCTGAATGGGTCGACGAGTTTAAGAAACTCCAGGACATGGTCCCGCCAGTGCCTTTCGATGAGGTCAGGGCAGTTGTAGAGGCATCGCTTAAGGCGCCTGTTTCCGCAAGGTTCAAGTCGTTCGACCCTGTCCCTGTCGCATCCGCGTCTATCGCTCAGGTACACTTTGCCGAGCTTCCCGACGGCACGAAGGTCGCCGTCAAGGTGAGGCGTCCCGGAATAGACCGCGTCATAGTCTCGGACATGTCTGTCATGTTTACTGTGGCAGGCCTCCTTGAAAGATACGTCCCTGCGGCCAGGCGCTACAGGCCCATGAACGTCGTAGCCGAGTATGAAAGGATCATCACCAGCGAGCAGGACCTGACCATAGAAGGGGTGAACCTCAGCCGTTTCAGCGAGATATTCAAGAACGACCCTCTGGTTCAGATACCGAAGGTCCATTGGGACTATACCAGAGAAGGCGTCCTTACGATGGAGCGGATAAGCGGCACGCCCATTGACGAGGTCGCTGTCCTGCAGTCCAAAGCGATCGATATAAAGGCGGTAGCGGTAAAGGGGATACAGCTCTTCTTCAAGCAGGTCTTCGAGCACGGTATCTTCCACGCGGATCTCCATCCCGGCAATATCTTCGTCAGGGACGACGGCGCGATCATATACCTCGACTTCGGCATAGTCGGAAGGCTCGACAGGGATCTGAGAAAGTATCTCGCCTCAATGCTCTTTCATCTCGTCAGGGGGGATTACCGCAGGATGGCGGCGGTACACCGCGAGATGGGCCTTATCGGCGAGGACGTCAGCCTCAGTGAGTTCGAGGAGGCGCTTCGTGATATCTCTGAGCCGATGTTCGGCAGGACGCTCGAACAGATAAGCATCTCCGCGCTCCTGATGAAGCTTATACAGACGGCCAGAAGGTTCAATATGGTCTTGCAGCCTAACCTGCTCCTCCTCCAGAAGTCGATGGTCATAATCGAAGGCGTAGGACGCCAGCTATACCCTGACATCAACATGTGGGAGGTCGCAAGGCCTCTCGTCTACAGATGGGTGATACGGGAGAAGCTCAGCCCTAAAAAGGCCGTAGAGAAAGGGCGCGAGCGCACCGAGGTCCTCTTTGACGCGGTCCTTGACCTTCCCGTCAGGATGGACGGCTTTTTTAAGAAGGCCTTGGCTGAGCAACTTAAGATAGGTTTTGTACACCACAGGTTAGAGCCGGTCACAGATGAGATAAACCTTGCAGGAAAGAGGGTCGGCGGAGGGATCGTCATCGCGTCGATCATCATGGCCTCGACGCTGGCGGCCATCTTCTCAGGCGACGGGGTTGCAAAGGCCTTCGGCCTGCCTCTCTTGAGCGTGGCAGGTTTTGGTTTGTCGTTTATACTCGGATATGTCTTTTTCGCAGCAAAGAAGAGGTAGGTTTTTTATGGAAGAAAAAAAGGCGCGCCTCATAGCCATCATACAGTGCGACTTCGCCAAGGAGCGTTGCAGCGGCTTCGGTTGCGTCAATTCGTTTGCTGAAAGGATAGACGGTTTTGCCAGGTATCCGCTTGAAGATAATCTGATGGTCGTGCCTTTCAACTGCGGCGGGTGCCCGGGCAGGAGGATAAGCAGGGTGATTTCCAACCTCGTAAAAAGGGCGGAGAAAAAGGCGGGGATAAAAAAGGGCGAGATAGTGGTGCACCTCGCCTCGTGCATGGTAACTGATAACGGACACTATCCGCCATGCCCTCACGTCGGATACATCGAAGAGATACTCAGTCGCAAGGGGATGAGGGTTAAAAAAGGAAGCTACAAGAGCAAGACCGCCACACGTAGACGTGAAGAAGGGCTATACAAGCCATTTGACTGGGACGAGTGAGGCAGGGGCTTGAAAAGTCCGTCTGCTTTGTTGGCATCGAAGCTCGTTTTTTCGGCGCATGGAAAAGAGTGAAGGCAGGCCGGGACGCGCGCATCAACAGGCCTGCGGCTGGCCGACACACCCGTAAACGGTTTTTGATATAGACGAAGCGGAACGGATTTATTGGAGAGGGCATTTTTATGACAGAGAAGCTGACGCACTTTGGAAATATTCTTGTGCCTGAAGACGAGAAGCAGTCGCGCGTAAACGAGGTCTTTGACTCCGTCGCCTCAAGGTACGATCTGATGAACGATTTGATGAGCATGGGCGTACACAGGCTCTGGAAGAGGTTTGTTGCAGACCTTACAGGACTACGGCCGGGACAAAAGGCATTAGACGTTGCCGGTGGCACTGCTGATATATCCCTTCTCATGGCTGACAGGGTCGGAGCGGATGGTTCTGTAGTAGTCTTTGACATAAACAGGGAGATGCTCAAGGTAGGCAGGGACAAGTGCGTTGACAGGGGATACCTGAAGAACATCAGCTACGCGCAGGGAAACGCGGAGTCGATACCCTTCGCTGATAATACCTTTCACTGCGCCACAGTCGGCTTCGGCATAAGGAACGTTACGCGTCTCGGCGTGGCGTTTGCCGAGATGGCAAGGGTCGTAAAGCCCGGAGGCAAGGTCATCTGCCTTGAGTTTTCCCGCCCCCAGAGCGCGCTTTTCAGGAAGATCTATGATTTTTACTCCTTCACTGTGATCCCGAATGTCGGTGAGATGGTGACCGGCGACAGGTCCGCTTATGAGTACCTGCCGGAGTCGATCAGGAAGTTCCCCCCGCAAGAAGAACTTAAAAAGATAATGGAGGGGGCCGGGCTTTTCAAGGTCAGATACCACAACCTCTTAAACGGCATAGCCGCCGTCCATATCGGACATAAGGTATAGGGGACTATGGAACGCGAGGTTATGAAGAAAAGGCTTGAGGCTCTCTTTTTCAAGGGTATCAAGGTACCTTTGAAGGCTACCCCTCTCTGGATGGAGGCGATAGGCGTCGGCGTATTCATCAGGTCTGTCGTTGACGCGAACCCCGGGTTCAGGTTGAGACTTGCTGATGTAGATGACAAGGTCTTTTTATTCGAGGCGAAAGACATCGGAAAGAAGTTCTATCTCCATATAAAAGACGGCGGGATAAACGTCGTGCCTCATACTCGAAGGCCGCCTGACGTGACTATGAGCGGCAAAGTAGAGGTCCTTGTAAACGTCCTCATAGGAAGGGTAGATCCTGACACGGTATTTTTCTCAAGGAAGCTTGAGATAACCGGCGATACCTCGACAGCGATACGGTTTAAAAACATGCTGGCGGCTCTCGCGTAGCGGAAAAATGGCAGGGCCAGGGATCTCTTGGGCTGTTTATTGAAGTAGTTGAGGCGTCTTTGGATGGGCGTCAATGAAGGATCTGCGCACTCCCTTGAAGTCTCGGTAATGAGGCGGCCGTGCCGCCTATAAAAATGTGTCTGTGTCAAACTCTCCCGCAAGATGTGATTCAATAAACCTTCTGATCCCGGAGCGCACATCTGCCCCGATGTTGACGAACTTCAGCCCCATGCCCGGGCCTGAAGGCCCTGCTGATCGGCCATCGGTCTGCTTTACTTCGTAGATGACCTCAGCGTCGAAGTTGAGCGGTCTTGTCGACGGCAGGTCGAGTGAGAGCTTTACTCCGGTGCCGGGGGGCAGGGTGTTTATGGTCCTCAGATAGACCCCTTTTTCAGAGAGCATCGTCGCAAAACATACATCAGATACGGCGCCTGATACAACGGTAGCCCTAAATACGACCCTTAGTCTCGGACACTGCCTCGGGTGCGGCTCGATGCACCTGTTTATCTCTACATAAAGCTCTGTCGGTTTTAAGGGCGTGTACAGAACCCCGTCTGCCAAACGCCCGATATCCCTGATGGAAGGCTCGTCGATCCTGTCCGCTACAAGCACGATCTTTATAATTGAAAATTTGGTGTCTGACTTCAGCCTGTCTATGCAATTCTGCTCGTTGATGCATGACATCCTCGCATCCAGGAGTATGAGCGTCGGCATGATGCCGTTTACCATGAGGAGCATATCATGTGAGGTCATGGCGATAAACGAGTTGTACTCGAGCCTTTTGACTAGCTGGGCCGTTGCCAGACAGAACTGCCTGTCATGGAAGGCGACGAGTATGTTTTTTGGCGGACTGATAGGTATCAAGCGATGCTCCTTTTCGCACCCTTCCCTGAGGCGCAGGTATTTAACGCCGGGAAGCCGCAGTCCTGCGGCTTGAAAAGCGGGTCAAGGCAAATTGTAAAAGATGATTGACTTGTCGTGATGGAGTCGCGTGATCTATGGATGGGTCCTTCAAATATTGCACATATTCAGGCCTTCGTCAAATTTCGCTTGAGGCTCCTTCGCAAAAGGAATAGAATCGTGTTTGGCAGGCCCTGCCATAATGAGCCTGCCTTGCGGTCTCTTGCTGTTTTGAGGGAAGTCCCCTGCCGCCAACTCAAGCCGTCTTCTCTTTTTCAAAGGCTGATAAATGAACTGGGTCGTTTTGTCTCTTGTAACGGCGCTTTCGCTCTCTACCGCAGACGCGCTCAGCAAGAGGGCGCTTGCGGAGTCGGACGAACTCGTTATTATATGGGTCCGTGAAGGCTACGCGCTCCCATTTCTCGCCATCAGTTTTTTCTTCGTTGCAGTCCCTTCGCTTGACTCGGTATTCTGGGTGACGCTTGCCGCGATGGTCCCTCTTGAGCTCCTGGCGCTCGTACTTTATGTAAAGGCGATCAAGCTCTCCCCGCTCTCGCTCTCTATACCGTTTATGGCGCTCTCGCCTGTCTTCATTATATTCATAGCTTTCGTCTTTCTCGGGGAGTGGCCTACAAGTCAGGGGATCTACGGTATCATGCTCATAGTCCTCGGGGCGTACCTTTTGAACGCCAGGGCCTCAGGTGCGTCGTTTCTCGGCCCGATAAGGGCAATAATCAAAGAGCCCGGGTCGATGCTTATGATAGCGGTCGCGCTTATCTACTCGGTCACCTCCACGCTCGGCAAGGTGGCTATGCAGCATTCGAGCCCGATATTTTTCGGCTTCTTCTACCCGTTCATCCTGACGGTATGTCTGACCGTCTATGTCGCTTCCAAAGGGAAGCTAAGTCTTGTCTTCTCAAAGCCTGCGACGTTCATCCCGATAGGGCTGTGCACCGCCGTTATGATACTGACCCACTTCCTGGCGATGAGCCTCACGCAGGTGGCGTATATGATCTCCGTAAAAAGGACCAATCTGGTATTCAGCGTCATCTACGGAAAGCTCCTCTTTAACGAGGAGAATATCCGCCAGAGGCTCATCGGGGCTTTTGTCATGGTCGCAGGTGTAGTACTGATCGTCTTGCCGTAGACAGGCATGCTGGCAGACGCATCTCCGGAGTTGGCCGAGCGTGCCTGATTTGAGTTTTATGCGATACCGGCATACTCTCTTTTTTCCGTAGCCGCTCAGGAGAGCAGTCCCTGATCTGTTTTTTTATTAGCATTGTATTGCGCTGTATCATTCGATCGGCGTATTTTAAAGCTTCATAGCCTGGAAGATCACCATAGGGCGTAGGCGGGATAGATTTGAGCATGAAAAATGCCTTTGACGCGGCGACCCTGGCCGCCGCAAAGCGAAAAAACCTGATAACATTCTTCGTACTCACGCACCTCGCATTCCTCGCGCTTGGCCAGTGGATGGCGCTTGCCGGGTATCCTGTCGTCATAGAGCTACGGACAAAACAGCTTGAGATGATCCAGGACCTCCCGTACCTCAAGCCGCTTACAGGCGTACTGGCAGA
Source organism: Deltaproteobacteria bacterium (assembly GCA_038043525.1). Lineage (GTDB taxonomy): Bacteria > Desulfobacterota > GWC2-55-46 > GWC2-55-46 > GWC2-55-46 > JBBTBW01. Next base: position 86,582 of record JBBTBW010000014.1, read on the forward strand.
CAGCCTTGCGCTAAAGATACTCTATACGTTTGCCTTCAACCTCGTAGTCGGGGCCTTTCTCTCGACAACGGTCAGCGGGGTCGTCTTCTTTCTGCCGTACCTTATAGCTGTGTGGAGGGGTTTTATAATAGGGGTGCTTATCTCTGATTTTTCTCTGACACCTGGCATGGCCGCTATGTTTTACGGTACGTTCATCCTCGAATTCGGCGCGTACTGCCTCTCCTCGGCAGTCGGCACTGATATCGGTCTTTCACTGATCATTCCGGAGCGGAAAGGGACTGATTCAAGGAAGAAAGCCTTTCTTGAGGCCTTCAGGGAGGGCAGGCATCTCTACATCTTCATCGCAGTGATACTTTTTTCAGCCGCGATATGGGAGATATGCTGGATAGAGTACGGCGGAGGGCTTGTAACATCTGGCGGATTAATTAAATAGTCGAAAGATTTCGCTTGGATAGGCAAAAGACATGTGCTATAAATTCTCAACAAAGAGTGACAGGTCCTGCCTTTCAGCCAGTGCCGGTGGCTATGCCTGTTTTTATCAGCATTTTCAATGAGTTACACTATCTTGTCCGGAATCGTGGTCTATGCCGTTTCCGGCTAAACTCATGTGGGTCTGATCGATGGCTGGAATAATCTCTGAAAATCTGATGCACGTCATGGACCGGATAGGTAGGGCGGCAAGAAAGGCCGGCCGCGACCCGTCCGAGGTCACGCTTATCGCTGTTACAAAGTGGATGGACGCTAAAAAGATCAAAGAGGCCATCTCAGGCGGGGTAAGGGCCTTTGGCGAGAGCTACGTTCAGGAAGCCGAAGAGAAGATACCAAAGATAAAAGAGAAGGGCGTAAGATGGCACTTCATAGGCCATCTCCAGAAGAACAAGGCCAAGCTTGTCGTAGAGATGTTTGATATGGTGCATGCCGTAGATTCGCTTGAGCTGGCAACTGAGCTCAATAAGCGGGCCCAGGAGCCGCTCGATGTGCTTATCGAGGTCAATATAGCCCGTGAAAAGACAAAGGCGGGCGTTGACGCGGAAGGCGCGGTAAAATTAGCCCGCGCTATGGCCAAGCTGGGGAACCTCAGGTTGAGGGGGCTTATGTCGATCCCTCCGATGGGGGAGACTGCCGAGGATTCGCGCCCCTATTTTGCCGCGCTCAGAAGGCTTGCCGAGAGGATCAACAAGGAGCATATCCCGGGCATATCTCTGCGCGAGCTATCCATGGGCATGTCAGGCGACTTTGAGGTCGCTATAGAAGAAGGCGCTACAATGGTAAGGGTCGGCACCGCGATATTCGGAGCCAGAGAGACCCCCAAAAAAAAGACCTCCAAAGCCGACTGAACCCCCGGTTTTTATCTATCTCTTCTGCCGCCAGGTCAAACTATGCTTACAAAAAAGACGATCGGATTCCTCGGGGCCGGCAATCTGGCCGAGGCCCTGATAAAAGGCCTTTTGGTCTCAAAGAGCGTGAGTCCTGCGCAGATAACCGCCAGCGACACCGTCGCTTCCAGGCTTGCCCACCTTGCCGAGGAATATGAGATAAAGGTCTGCAACAGGAACTTCGAGGTGGCGGCCGCGTCTGATATACTTTTTATAACGGTCAAGCCGCATGACGTCCCGGCCCTTCTCAGGGAGATCGCTCCTGAGATAGGAAAAGGCACGCTCCTCATCTCAGCGGCCGCAGGCGTTACTACCTCTGCCATAGGGGACGTACTGAGAGGCGCGGGGCTTGCGCGTCTGCCCGCCCTGATAAGGGCTATGCCGAATACCCCTGCGATAGTGCGCGAGGCTATGACAGGCCTGTACGCCGGGGCAGGAGCGACCAGAAGCGAACTGAAGCTCGCCTCTGCCGTATTTGAATCCGTAGGCAAGGTGGCCGTCATTGATGACGAAGACCTCTTAAACCCTGTGACAGGTCTTAGCGGAAGCGGGCCGGCGTATGTATTCCTTTTCATGGAGGCGCTCACAGAGGCAGGCGTAAAGGCCGGGCTTTCCGAGGCCGACTCAAAGTTGCTTGCGATACAGACGACGCTCGGGGCCGCGCGCCTCGCGATGGAGAGTGATAAGACCCTTCCCGAGCTTAGAAGGATGGTATCTTCTCCAGGAGGCACGACGATAGAGGGGCTTAAAAAGCTCGAAGAGGCAGGTTTCAAGGCCGCTGTCATAGGCGCGGTCGAGGCCGCAACGAAAAGGGCTGGAGAGCTCTCAAAACCGTCAGACAAATAGCTTGCCGGCGTTCTTTTATTATCAGGCCGAATGGCCGCCACAGTAGAGACCCTGGCAGATGCCAGTCATGGATTTCATCAAGGAGACCGCAGATGTTCGTTTTCGCAAACCTTTTAAGCGCAGTAGCCCAGATAGTCAACATGGGCCTTTCCATCTACTTCTACATAATCATCGCGCGCGCCATAATCTCATGGGTGAACCCGGACCCGTACAACCCGATAGTCAGGTTCCTCTATCAGGCGACTGAGCCGGTCCTGTACAGGATACGAAAGTGGATCCCGTATCTCGGTGGCATCGATCTGTCTCCGATAATCGCGATGCTTGTCATAAAGTTCCTGCAGTTTTTCGTAGTAGAGACCCTTATCGATCTCGCAGTCAGGATGAAGGCAGGGGGAGCGCTATGAGGATAACGGCCCTTGAGGTAAGAAGCTACCAGATAAAAAAGGCGTTCATGGGGCTTGATGCCAGAGAGGTCGATCACCTCAAGGAGCTTGCCTCAGACGCTATTGAAGACGCTACCCGAGAGATAACAGCCCTCCAGGACAGGCTCTCGGAGACCGCTACCCGCTTGACCGAGCATCTCTCGCGCGAAGATATACTTAAGAACACCATCACAACGGCGCAGTCCATGGTCGAAGACCTCAAGGGTAACGCCCGCAAGGAGGCCGAGCTGATAGTCGCTGAGGCGCGGATGCAGGCGGATGAGATAGTAAGGCAGGCGCACGCGAGGGCAAGCTCTCTCCAGGAAGAGATATACAGGCTCAAGAAACAGCGGATGGAGATCGAGACGCAGTTAAAGGCGGTGATAGACTACCACACCGGCATACTCGTACTTGAAGAGGCCGAATCAAAGAAGGCGGATGAAGAGGCTGACAAGGTCAAGTTCCTCTCAAAATAAATACCCGTTCATAGAAGCGACCCCAAAAGGGCTCTATCTCAGGGTAAGGCTCCAGCCCAGGTCGTCAAAGAACGTTATAGACGGCGTGCAGGGTAACTGCTTAAAGCTCAGGCTCACCGCTCCTCCTGTCGAAGGCGAGGCGAACAAGGCCCTCGTGGAATTCCTCTCCGGTCTCCTCAAGATCAAAAAAAGCTCGATAGAGATAGACTCAGGACATAAATCAAGGGAGAAGAGGGTCAGGATAGACGGCTTGACGCCTGAGGCCCTGGAAGGTCTGATATCCGCTCTCCTTGGTTGAGAAGCGCATCCCTCGGATATTTTCTCAGCCGTTCTCGCACCGTCGCAATGAAAAAAACATGCCGCTCTTTCGACACTGCGTTTCAAGGACGATCTCCGGTTGCCGCCGGACCTGATGCGGGCTGGTGAGCATCAACTATCTCAGATCCTTCACGTTGATCCTGGCGAAGCAGGTTTTTCGCCTCAGAGCGCCGCTTCCTATTCGCCGAGATAATGGCGCAGTAGCCCGACTGAGATGATGGCGGCTGTTTCTGTCCTTAGTATGTTCTGTCCGAGGCTTACAGGGACAAATCCCGCGCCTTGGGCCTCGGCCATCTCTTCTTCGTCGAACCCGCCTTCAGGCCCGACGAGTATGGCGGCTCTCTTTATTATCCTGCTTGTAAACCCTTCTGCCAGTCCCTTGAACAGCCCGAGTCCGGGTCTTTCCCAGAGCGCTATCTTTATGTCCGCATCTTTGTTCGCTTCCGTTGCGTGTCGGAGGGTGGTATAGGGCATTACCTCCGGTATCGAATCCCTTCTCGATTGTATCGAGGCTTTTAAGGCTCTCATCTGCCACCTTCCGGCCTTTTTTTGAAGAGAGTCCCTCTCTTCGAGCGTAGTAGACCTTTTTGTCTTAAGCGGTATTATTCGATCTACCCCGAGTTCCGCAGTCTTTTGTATTATAAGTTCCATCCGTTCTTTTTCAGGGAGCGCCTGCAAAAGGGTTATCTCAGGGTGAACGGCTGAGATAACCCCGGCATCTTCAAAGGCTACAAGCTCGGCGCTCTCGGGTCCAAGGCTTGTTACCCTTGCCCTCAGCCGGAAGCCTGAAGCTGTTATAATCGTAAACGCCTGCCCGATACGCGGTCCCCAGAGCATGAGAGATTCATACGACATGCCTGTAAGGGTGCACCTGCCGCCTATAGGGACTTCAGTATGTATGATGATCTGTCCGTAGACGGGCATAATTGGTCAGCGCTATATCTTCAGGCGGGTTTGACGGGTATAAACCCCTTGCCTGTACAGGGGATTTATTATAACCTTTAAAGGCTTTGGGCATACACGCAGGCCGCGCCGTGGCCGGATACGGCCTTTAAGATAACGGGTCGTTCATAAAAGGATTCTATTCTCCTATGGTCACTAAATCAACCGGAAAAAAGGCGCGCTCCCTGATGTTGCAGGGCACTGGATCTCATGTCGGGAAAAGCATCCTGTGCGCGGCCCTTCTGAGGATCATGCGTGACAAGGGGATGAAGGTTGCCCCGTTCAAGGCACAGAACATGGCCTTAAACTCTGCTGTAACGCCTGACGGCGGCGAGATAGGTAGAGCCCAGTTCGTCCAGGCGCAGGCCGCGGGTGTTGTGCCTTCGGTCGACATGAACCCGATACTCCTGAAACCCACAGGCGACTCTGTCTCTCAGGTCATCATACACGGGAAGGTCTTTGCCTCAATGGGAGCCGTCGAGTACCACGGCTTCAAGAAAGAGGCCGCAAGGTTCGTGATGGAGAGCTACGAGAGACTCGCTTCTGACTACGACGTCATTGTGATAGAAGGCGCCGGAAGCCCGGCTGAGGTGAACCTGAGGGAAAACGACATCGCCAACATGGGGGTCGCTGAACTTACTGACAGCCCTGTCGTCATAGTCGGCGACATAGACAGGGGCGGCGTCTTCGCCTCGCTTGTCGGCACTATGGAGCTTTTATCTCCTGCGGAGAGGGACCGTGTCAAAGGGTTCATCATAAACAAGTTCAGGGGAGACGTCAGGCTCCTTAAGGGCGGGCTGGACTTTCTTACGCAAAGGACCGGTGTCCCGGTCGTCGGCGTTGTCCCGTACATGACTGACATCAACCTGCCTGACGAAGACGGGGTCGCGCTCCAGGGCGTTGGTTACACAAGGGAGGGCGCTGTATCCCATGACCTTGATATAGCTGTTGTAAAGCTTCCGAGGATATCCAACTTCACTGACTTCGACCCGTTCAGGCATGAACCCTCCGTACGCATTCGTTTCGTTGATAATGCCAAGGACCTTGCAGGCGCTGACGCGGTGATACTGCCGGGGACAAAGAACACCATAGAGGACCTCCTGTGGCTGAAGTCCAAGGGGTTTGATAAGCGCATAAAGGAACATAGAGAGGCCGGAGGTGCGGTCGTAGGGATCTGCGGCGGCTTCCAGATGCTCGGTGAGAAGGTCTCAGACCCGTACTCAGTCGAATCAGGCGCAGGGGTTAGCGAGGGGCTATCCATGCTCAGGTGTTCGACCATCCTTGAGAGGGATAAAAAGACGCACAGCGTATCGGCCATTGTCTCTCAGGGCGCCATGCGTATCGAAGGGTACGAGATACACATGGGCGAGACAACGGGCATCGACGCGTCTTTTTCCATGATCGACAGGAGAGATGAAAGAAAGGCGTCTGTCGATGACGGAGCTGTCTCAGGAGACGGCCTTGTCTGGGGGACGTACATACACGGGATCTTTGATAACGACGTCTTCAGGGATACGTTCCTTTCAGGCTTGAGGGCCGGGAATAGTTCTGGTACGGGCGCCTCCATGCGGACAGTGCGGCCCTTCGCCGATATGCGTGAAAGGGCGATGGACGCTCTCGCATCGATGGTCAAGGCGTCCGTTGACATCGATTCGCTTCTGAAGATAATCGGGAGGTAGCGTTATCTCCGGCCTGTCTTTTCAACCTGGTTGAGATCGTAAAGCCATGAAGCTACTGATGGCGGACGCGTCTCGGAAGGGCCGGTTGTTTTTCTGTGTTTTTATCTGCGGTATTTATTCCGGGAGCTTTATAGCGTCAATCGGTCTCGGATCCGGTGTTGCGGACTTCGGAGATCCCCCTTAAAATGTCTTACAAACCCTTTGCCAAGTCCACCTGTATGCCATGCCTGATTTTTTAGAGTTGACCCCGTTTGCGCCTGTCGTGCTTGTATTCGCGTATCTGGCGGACATGATCTTCGGAGACCCCGAAGGCCTCCCTCACCCTGTAAGGTGGATAGGCCGAGCTATCGCGCTCCTTGAGGCGGTGCTCCGCAGATCTGCGTCGACCCCGTCAGGTGAAAGGGCCGCTGGGGTGGTCCTCGTTGTTATGGTGGCAGGAGGGGTCTGGGCGGTATCTGCGGCGCTCCTTTATTTCGCATACATATATTCGATGCCGGTCTTCTACGCTCTCTCTTCCTACATCGTCTGGACCTCGCTTTGCGCAGGGTCGCTCCGGAAGGAGGCTTCTTTGGTCGTCAGGGCGTTTGAGGAAAAGGGCCTTGTTGAGGCGCGCAGCCGTCTTTCAAGGATAGTTGGAAGGGATACCTCGGACCTTACACCGGACGGCGTGATGAGGGGGGCTGTAGAGACTGTCGCTGAGAACTCATCCGACGGCATAGTGGCGCCCCTATTCTACCTTGCCATCGGCGGCCCGGCGCTCATGATCGCTTACAAGGCGGTAAACACGCTCGATTCGATGGTCGGCTACAAGAACGAGAGGTATTTAAACTTCGGATGGGCATCCGCTCGTTTTGACGACATTGCTAACTTTATCCCCGCGCGCATATCAGGGGTCCTCATAGCTCTATCTGCGTTTTTTTTAGGGTATAATAGTCTTGGGTCGTTGAGGGTCATGGTGAAAGACGGGCGCAACCATCCGAGCCCGAACTCAGGGATAAGCGAGGCGGCTATGGCCGGGGCGCTTGGCGTAAAGCTCGGCGGCCCGTCATATTACGGCGGAAAGTACTGCGCAAAGCCGTATATCGGAAGTGAAGGCGCAAGTGCGGACGCCTCTTCTGTCAAGGCCTCCATAAGGGTGATGTCCGCTACAGCCCTTTTGATGGTATTGATAGTCTTTGTCACGAGGCTTGTATTCTTCAATGCGTAGCGTGTCGCTTGATCCGGCGGATCCGGCCGGTGTCTTTTTGTATATGCAGACAATGCCTTTCGTCTGATTGGTGAGGCGGTTCGGTTTATCGGCTTACGGTTTTTGATCTCAGGTCTTCTTGTCCGATAGGCCTGTCAAGAGTTCTGTAGTCAGCTATTTCTTCATACAAAACCGGAAACACAGAGGAGGCAGGTATGGAAAGGGTCTACAAGAAGCTGGAACTTGTCGGTGTCTCAGCCAAAAGCTTCGAGGATGCGATAGCAAACGCCGTAGAGAAGGCATCGAAGTCTCTGCACGGACTCGCGTGGTTCGAGGTCACTGAACAGCATGGAAAGGTCAGCGAAGGGAAGATAACGGAGTTCCAGGTCGTCTTGAAGGTCGCGTTCAAGGTCGATTGAGTCTTCTTGTTTCCTGAAGATTGGTTTGGATTTAATGGGTGGTTGTGTTATAAGTAGCGCTATCTCATAGATATATAGGGGTTTTTCTTCTGATGCCTAAAGGCCTGGAGCACCTTTTCAACCCGAAGTCGATAGCGGTGGTCGGGGTCTCGGATAAGCCTGGCAAGCTCTCAGCCATTATTATGGAGAGTCTTCTTGAGTCCGGTTTTCCCGGCATGGTATATCCTGTAAACCCGAGGCATACGACTGTGGGCGGACAGAGGTGCTATCAGTCTATCGAGGCGATAGGCGCGGATATCGATCTCGCTATACTGGCTGTGCCTGCCTCGGAGGTCATCCCTGTGCTGAGAAACGCTGGGGGTACGGTCAAGTCCGCTGTCGTCATAAGCGGCGGTTTTGCCGAGAGCGGCGCTCAGGGCATAGCAACTGAGAAGGAGCTTGCCGCGCTCGCCAGAAAAAGCGGTCTGCGCATAATAGGCCCGAACTGCATGGGCATATTCGACACTATCTCAAAGGTAGATACATTTTTTATCCCGGGAAGCAGGATCAGGAGGCCGGCAAGAGGCGGCCTTTCCATCATCTCCCAGAGCGGTTCTTTCGCTGCCACAGCGCTCGATGAGCTTGCCTCCGAGGGCATAGGCGTTGCAAGGGTCATAAGCTACGGCAATATGTGCGACGTGAATGAATCCGACTGCCTTGATTTTCTCAGAGAAGACGTCCATACCAGCGCTGTCGCTCTTTATATAGAATCAGTTGACGACGGCAGGCGTTTTGTGGAATCAGCCTCAAGGTGCTCGCTGAAAAAGCCTGTACTTGCCGTAAAGGTAGGCAGGAGGGATTCAGGCGCAAGCGCCGCCCGCTCTCATACAGGGGCTCTCGCCGGAAGGTACGAGGCGTACAAGGCCGCCTTTAGAAAGGCCGGAGTTATAGAGCTTGAAGGTTATGAGGATTTCATGTGCGGGTGCAAGGCCTTTGGCAGGGGGACTTCGGCAAAGGGCAACAGGGTAGTGATAATAACCGACGGCGGCGGGGTCGGCGTGAACCTGGCTGACCTGTGTGAATCCGCAGGGCTCAAGGTTGTCCCTGTTCCGGATAATGTCAGAGAGAGGCTCGCCTCTGTATTCCCGCCGTACTTTTCGATAGGCAATCCTATGGACCTGACCGGCAGCGCGACTGACGATATGTTCGCGGACGCGCTGGACGCCTCATTTTCAGGCGACTCATTTGATATAGCCATAGTGGCTGTCCTTTGGGGCCCTCCGGGGCTTACGGACGACCTGCCTGAGATGCTCGCGCAAAAAGCGATGCTCTTCGGGTCGAAGCCGCTGATAATATGTTCTCCCGGCGGCGATTACGCAAGAGGCAGGGCCGGGCTCTTCAGGAGGCATGGCCAGACGGTATTTGCGACGCCTGAAGGGGCCGCAAGGGCCGCTTCCATTCTGGCGCGCTCGGCAGAGATGGTCAAAAGGCGCGTGAAGAAAGATGGATAAGAAGTCTATAGACAGGATAGTGAAAGAGGCCTTCAGTCTCGGTAAAAAGGCGTTGGCAGAACCTGACGCCAAGGAGATACTGCGCCTCTCGTCCGTGCCTGTGCCCAGGTCGGTGCTTGTCAAGGATGTCACTGGGGCGATAGAGGCTGCCGAGAAGATAGGCTACCCCGTGGCATTGAAGATAGTCTCTCCTGAGATCGTTCACAAGAGCGACATTGGCGGCGTGGCCCTCGGCGTCAGGGATTCGCGCGATATAGTCGACAGATGGTCGAACATGATACTCAACATTGCCGATGAGAATCCTGTCGCAATGATAGAGGGTTTTCTTGTTGAAGAGATGATGCCAAGGGGCGTAGAGGTCGTCATCGGCGCTGTCAAGGACGCCCAGTTCGGCACGGTCGTGATGTTCGGAACCGGCGGCGTAGCAGTCGAGCTTATGAAGGACGTGAGCTTCAGGCTCGGCCCGGTCGATAAAGAAGAGGCCTTCGAGATGATGGGCGAGGTGAGGGGTTATCCGCTCCTAACGGGATTCCGCGGGGATACTATCAAAGACCTTGGGGCCATCGCCGATTGCATAGTGAAGCTCTCCAGGCTGGTGGCACTGACAGACGGCATAAAGGAGTTTGAGATAAACCCGCTTATAGTCTATGAGTCCGGCGTTATGGCGGTAGACGCAAGGGCTGTCCTCGGCTGATACCGCACAGTCCTCGCAAGTGTGACCTGCACCACCCCGTGATCATCATAAATAATAAATAAGGGACAGGCGGCCTTGAGACGCGCCGCCTGGCGGTAAGTCTGTTCTGGTGACGGGCTTTGCATGCCGGATATTCTCATTTATCAGTTTTGATCTGCAAGAGGATCGATTTTGAACGCCCGGACGTACGGCTGGAGATGGTTTCGCATGCATCTCCGGCGGCGTCTTTTAGGTTATCTCTGAAGTCATATAATTCGGTCTTTAGAAAGGCATAGATGAAAGACGTCCACGGCGGAAATATATGGGAGGCATCTGCACGGGCAGGCCTCGCCTTAGACGAGATAATAGATTTCAGCGCAAGCATCAACCCTCTGGGCATTGCGCGCTCAGCGGCGGATGCGGTCAAAAGCGGTCTTAGTCTGACAGGGCCTTACCCTGACCCTGATTCAAAGGCCCTTGTCGCGGCGATATCAGAGGGACACGGCGTCGAGGTCCCGCATATCCTTGCCGGCAACGGCTCGACAGAGTTCATATTTCTCCTGCCGCGCATTCTAAAACCCAAAAAAGCCCTAATAGCAGAGCCAGCGTTTAGCGAGTACAGGGCCGCCCTTTCTCTTGGAGGGTGCAGGGTCGACTCGGTAACCGCGAGGCGTTCGGCAGGCTTTAGCCTTGATCTGTCCAGGCTCGATGTCATGTTGAAGTGCGGCTACGACATCTTCATCCTTGCAAATCCTGCGAACCCTACCGGTGTTGTCCTTGAGAAGCAGGCTGTCCTTGAGGTTGCGAGGCTTTGCGCCAGGCACTCTACAACGCTCGTTGTAGACGAGGCCTTCGCTGATTTTTGCGAGGGTGTCTCAATAAAGGCCGAGGCAGGACGCCTTAAAAATACTATTGTACTGAGGTCGATGACAAAGTTTTTTTCCATGGCAGGTCTCAGGCTTGGGTTCATGGTCTCGAACCCGAGGTTGATAAAGGCGTTCGCTAAAGAGAAGCCTCCGTGGTCTGTAAATACGCTCGCGTCCCTTGCCGGTGCGGCCGCTCTCAGGGATAACCGCTACGCTGAAAAGACCCTCAGGTGGCTCTCTATAGAGCGTCCCGCCCTTTTTGAGGGGATGAGAGCCATCAAAGGCATTACGCCGTATCCGTCAGCCGCAAATTACATCATGGCAAGGATAGAGCGGCCACAGATCGACGCTCCGGCTCTGCGGGATGCGCTCTTCAGGAAAAAGATACTCATCAGGGAGCTTGCCGCTTTCAGGGGGCTTGGCAGGTCTTATCTCAGGGTGGCTGTCAGGTCGGCCGTGGATAACAGGCTTCTCATTGAGGCTATGAAAGAGGCTCTGGCGTGACCTTCGCGTAAAACCGGCGTAGCGGTATCTCACCGTCGTGCGGGTGTGGGTCTGTTTTGATATCGGCCCGTTCTTTATAAGATAAGATAGATAGTCTCGACCGGCAGGTCTCTATTGAGGTTGCGCTAAGCGGCCGGGCTCTATATGTAGAACTGCGTATCAGGTCCTCAGAGCGCCACCCTGATGATGGTCTTTACGTTGCCTCGCACGTTGAAGTCTGCGGTAAGCTCCATTGTCCTGGGTTTCAAGAGCTTTTCAAGGTCGTTGAATATCCGGTTCGCCGCCCCTTCGTGGGATATGGCCTTGTCCCTGTAGGAGTTGAGGTATAGTTTGAGAGATTTCAGCTCTACTACCTTCGCGTCAGGCGTATAGACGACCCGTATCGTAGCGAAGTCCGGGTACCCTGAGCGCGGGCACAGGCACGTGAACTCCGGATAAGATATGTCTATGGTATAATCCCTCTCAGGGTTCTGGTTTTCCCAGGCAACGAGCCTGGCCTTCTCAACAGCCTTTGCGCCGTATTTTTTAGTCTCTTTTTTTATCGTCATCGGTTCCTTCTCGTCATAAAGTCAGTTTGGATTTTGGATGATGAGGCTGCAACGTTGAGCCATGCTGGATATTAACAATTTGACGCTCAGGTGTAAAGTCCGCTCTGTATGTCTGCGTCGCGATCGGTACAGACTATAGCCTGTGTGCCTGTATGTATTATTGAAGAATCCGGTAAGGCATTTTAAAAATATGTCTAATAAGGAGGTAGTGTCATGGGAGAAAAGGATTCGGCAGGGCAGGTCGTAACTATAGTCCTGCAGGACGCGCCTTACGGCACCGAGAAGGTCTGGAACGCTCTGAGGCTGTCTCAGGCCCTTCTTGCTATCGGTACTGGAGTGCGTATATTCCTCTACGCTGACAGCGTGACCGCCGCCAAGAAAGGGCAGAACCCGCCAAAGGGCTACTATAACATAGGTGATATGCTCAAGGAGCTGATAGCCAAGGGCGCTGAGATTCGTTCATGCCTGACATGCACGAGCGCGAGGGGCCTTACCCAGGACGACTTCATAGAAGGCGCGGTAATAGGAAAGACGATAGACCTTGCGAGATGGGTGAGCGAAGAGGGCAAGGTGATGGTCTTTTGATCGGCAGATGATCTCTTGCAGTCGGACTGTTGACAGTATATTTATCGCCGTTGGGGCAGGCATGATTCATGATTGAAGGAAGGTTCGATCTCAGGTCTATTTTTTCTGTTTTTTATTTGGAATCTTTTCTTGACAAGGCCGTCTCTTTTTTGTATCCTAATTTGATTCGGTATTGCGCCTGTAGCTCAGTGGATAGAGCATCGGCCTCCGAAGCCGAGGGTCGGAGGTTCGAATCCTCTCAGGCGCACCAGTAAGCGTTTTGAGAGGCCCGGGCAAAGACCGGCAACAGTTTGAAGGTGGACGGGCCGCTAGCTCAGTTGGTAGAGCAGCTGACTCTTAATCAGCGGGTCGTAGGTTCGATCCCTACGCGGCCCACCAGAAAATCCAAAAGGCTACGACGAAAGTCGTAGCCTTTTTTATTTCAAGGCTGTGTTTGTCTGTCGGTTCTCTTTAAGTGTTGATAAGTCAGCGTTGATAAAGACAATTTCCCATTCGAAAGTGTTGGTTGAGAATTTTACAGGGATGTTGTATGTTGCATTAATCAATAAACATCTTTAATGGTGGGCTGAGCGTACGCTACTAAGCTGAATTAAAAAGAAAGTATTATGAATCTACACGAGAATGATTTGAGACTTGAAGAAATTTGTCGTTTCATAGAAAAAGCGACAAATCAACTACAGGATCTGAGTTTTCTTGTCTTAAAGATTGAACTTTTAGATTCCTTTGAGAATCTCAATAAGGCTTCTCCGAAAGGCATTATCAAAAGCCCAGCCGCCTATCAATGTTCAGAAGAGAGAATAATAGTAAATTCCAGAATTTTTTTAAATTTAGAAATGCCGATTAAAGTAGCAACAATAATGCATGAGGTTGCACATGCATATTTGCATTTAATTAATCCTGGTTTAAAGGAGAGAGAATTCAAAGATAAAGATATAGATGAAGAACTTATTGCTGACTATCTTGTCTGTGGCTGGGGTTTTGAAGAACAGATAATAGCTGAACGCACTCTTTCTTATGGAGAGTTATATTCGGATGCCCTGAGATTATGGCGCGATAGGGAAAAGTTTCTTGAGGCAATCACTATTGCATATACAAAAATACTAATTGGAAATAATTAATAACTCACAGTATGCTTTGTGGGTTTAAGTTAATATCCTGAACTAAATGTTTCGGAGCAGGCAATAAACCTGCTCAGGCAAAAAGCTGTTTGCCTATGTTGCTCCAATACCGATAGAAAGGAACAAAATATGGCTGAATGTATTATTTGTGGTGAGGTTGGTAAAGTATGCGACGACGCTCTTGCAGACACTTACAATGTAGATTGTTCTCGCTGTGGTAAGTATAAAGTAACGGGGCTCGTATCTCGAGGTTTTATAGAAACAGAATTTAATAGAGAACGTGCCAATATCTCAGGATGGCTCAGAGAAAATCAGGGGAGCCTGGTATCATCTGACAATATATCTATGCTTCGTAACCTGAAGACCCCGAGTTTTCACGAGCGTGCAGACAAGGTATTGATGATACTTGAAAAGAATACTTCTTATGCAGGTGAGCTTATCAGGTATCGTGATTATTGGATCAGCCAATCATGGTGCCTTAATAAAGAAGAACTGTGGGAAATATTGGAGTTTCTCGGCGGTTCTGAAAGAATTAAATTTGCAGAAGGACCACCCGCAAAATGCAAAATAATGCCAAAAGGGTGGGAGCATCTGGAGCATCTTAAGCAAGTCAATGTTAATAGTCAGCAAGGCTTCGTCGCTATGTGGTTTGATGACGATATGAAAAAAGTCTATAATGATGTGATTGCTCCAGCAATTTGTGATGCTGGATACAAGCCTCATAGGGTTGATTTACGGGAACACAACAACAAAATCGATGATGAGATAATTGCCGAGATTAGGCGTAGCCGTTTTGTTTTAGCAGACTTCACTGGACATAGAAGCGGCGTTTACTATGAGGCGGGTTTTGCAAAGGGCTTGGGCTTAGAAGTCTTTTGGACCTGCAGAGATGATTGTAAGGATGAGTTGCATTTTGATATAAGGCAATTCAACTGCATTCTTTGGGAGCAGGACAAATTAGATGAATTCAGAAAAGGGATTTCCCATAGAATTGAAAGCGTGCTAGGACGTGGAACTTATAACACCGTAGCCTTATAGGGCGGGTCGCACCCGCCAATTGATCTGACATCCGGCGGGTTATGGCTTACGCCCAACCCACCCTACCAGACTACGCGGCCCACCAGAAAATCCAAAAGGCTACGACTTTCGTCGTAGCCTTTTTTATTTCAATGGTAGCTGGTTATTGCCTGTCGGTGCTTATCCCCCGATTTAGCGGGCACGCCAGATCGTTAGTATGGAAAGGGGCGGGAGAGGTCAGGCTATATTGACAAAAAAATGGATTTAAGGTAGAATCAGGCGGCATTTTAGCACTTAATGCTAAAATCAGGATTTGACTGTGAAAGCCAGGAAATGCACTTGCGTAAAAGCAGGTGATCATAGTCTTTGTCTTTGCGATGTCAACATTGTTTCAGGCAGGGCCCAGGTCCTTAAAGTAGCCGGGCATGGTCTTAATTAAGACAAAGCCGGAGCCCGGGGCAGAGGCTGTGGCAAGGCTCGATCGAGATTAAGAATGCCTTGACCTTGAAGTCCTGTATGG
>JBBTBW010000015.1:0-1435 GCA_038043525.1 Deltaproteobacteria bacterium
CCGTTCCTTCTTATCCCGATGCTTACGACTACGCCTGCATCAGCGCTCGTTGCCGCTGAATAGATGAGCCTTGCCGCTCTCATCGTATGGTTTGCAGTAGCCTTCATTATCACGCCCGCCTGCCCAGCCCCTGACAGCGTAAGTGCGACCTGAGACAACGCTCTCTTCCTGTCGCTATGCAGATATGTCGTATCCCCTGTCACTGGTATCATGTAAAAGTCCGCTACTCTGAACTTCTCGCCTGAAACAAGGTTACTTGCTGAGAGGGAAAGTATGTTATCCGTAGTCTTATGCGCCTTGAACAGCGCGGAAAATGGCATGAAGGTCGTCGCCCCAACCGACTGCGAGTTAGACCATAGGGCATTGGCAGGCAAGGCTCTGAGTATCCGCTGGTACTGAGCCTCGCCCCAGCGCACCTCAAAACTCCCTGCCGCCGAGTCTGTCTGGATGTACCCGCCTATGAGATATATCTGTCCGGCCTCAACTGGCACGGCCGTCTGTCTTATCCTGGCAGATGCGCCTGTCGCGGTAAGCTCCCATGACTGGTTGACCCTGAAGGTCGTTGTGTCCTTCGCACCTGTAGCACCCGTTGCGATAGACCAGCCCTGAGGTACGCCTGCTGTATAGGTCTCTCCGAATGAACCATTGACTATCAGCGATTTGACCATGTCGGCGCGTGAAACTATCGTCCCGTAATTGGTGTCCGTATCGCTTGTCGATATGCGGTACTTAACTGTCGTCTCGCCCGTAGGTATTGTCGTTACGAACCTGTAGTCCGCCGAGAGGTTCGGCGTTAAAGGGTCTATCAGAGTCGTCATCTGCGGGCTTTCAGCTATCAGCGAGCTGTCCGTCCCCTTGTATATGCCGAGCTTGGCATAGACCGTATTGTTCTTTAAATTGTTGTAGACGAACCTTGTCATATAGTCTTCACCTGCGACAACTTGAGTTATATTGCTATCGACATAGCCCACGCCTGCGGTCGATATAAGCCTCATCGCACCGTTTCCGTAGATGGCCTCGTGTGTGTCGTCCGGTATGCTCAAGGTCGCATTCGTAGCCGTCCAGCCGGTAGTTGAGCCATTGGCAAAGTCAGGGTTACGCGATACGCAACTTCTCCAGAGCGAGTCGCCTCCCAGATAATCCCCGTCCCATGCGCCGAACTCTCTGAGCGTCGGAGATGTTTCAGCCGCTACCCTCACGCTATGGTAATTCTTCCTTGAAGTCCTGATGCCGTTATCTACTACATCAGAGCCGTAACCGTCAAAGCCGTCTATTGCCGTTCTGTAAGCCGAGCTGTCTATATGGATGTTGGAGTAATAAGCATAAGTGTCTCTAAGCGAAACCCCTCTGCCCTTGCCTATCCACGCTCCGATAGAGTTCGTCTCGAAGTGCGCGCCTTCCAGCGTGATGGATTTATTGTGCGAGTCTCCGCTTG
>JBBTBW010000016.1:0-98012 GCA_038043525.1 Deltaproteobacteria bacterium
GAGGTCACACCCGTTCCCATCCCGAACACGGAAGTTAAGCTCTCCAGGGCCGATGGTACTGCATGGGTGACTATGTGGGAGAGTAGGACGCCGCGGGATTTAAATTGAAGCCCCCTGTTCTTCGGAACAGGGGGCTTCTTAATTTCGGTAAGGCAGACTCTTTCAGGAAAAGACCCTCTTATTTTCTGCTTTTTGCAGTTGCGTAGCGGGTTGATTGATTGTATCCTGAATCAGCGGCTAATGATCGCTGAGACCATGCTGTTTTCTGATTCGGCCGAATCAGCCAGGGCGGCCGTCTTGAACTTTAATAATCATATCGGAGGCGCACATGGACGTAAAAGACAGCAACGGCACGGCTCTCGCTGAGGGGGACTCAGTTCAAGTCATCAAGGACCTGAAGGTAAAAGGCTCGACCATCACGCTCAAAAGAGGCAAGGTCTTCAAGACCATTCGTCTTACATCCAAAGACGACGAGGTCGAGTGCCGCGAGGGAAAGACCACGATCGTCTTAAAGACCTGTTTTCTGAAGAAGGTCTAGGCAGGGTAGCGGCTATCGATGGGCAGTTCGACAGCTCGCCGGGCCGCTATCCAGTAGTCCAAGATAGCCCTTGAAATATGCAGGACAACTTTGTATCCTGTCTGTGCGATGAACCCTTTGAAAGAGTCTTCGACAGGACGCACTGCATATCCTCTCCTGATAATAGCCGTTGCTGTTATCATTCTTCTTGCGCCGTTTACCTCTAAGGCCTTTAATATCGACGACACTCTTTTTTTGTGGACCGCCAGGCAGATTTTGAGCGCCCCGTTTGACTTCTACGGCTTTTCAGGCAACTGGGCGAATGTCCAGAGCCCGGCCGTCGAGATAATAAAGAACCCGCCCCTTGCCGCCTACTATATAGCCTTTGTCGCCTTCTTCGCTGGTTTCGCCGAAAGGGCCATTCATCTGGCTTTCATCGTCCCTGCCGTAGCCTCTGCGATCGGAACATACCTACTTGCTTCGCGCCTGACTCGGTTGCCTTTTTTGGCCGCCCTTGCAGGCGTACTGACGCCTGTATTTATGGTCTCGTCAAATACCGTGATGAGCGACGTGATGATGCTCGCCTTTTTCGTATGGGCAGTTGTGTTTTGGATGAGGGGGCTTGAGCGCGACGAGCACTTATCATTTTTTCTGGCAGGGGTTTTTATCGCACTCGCCGCGCTTACCAAGTATTTTGCAATTAGCCTCATACCCCTTCTCGTTCTCTATGCTATCGTCTCCAGGGTGCGCTCCCTCAAGTGGGTCTTATGGATCATTTTCCCGATAGCTCTGCTTGCCCTATATCAGTACGGAACTGGCGTTATCTACGGCAAGGGTCTTCTGCTTGACGCGACCATCTATGCATCTAAGGTCTCAGGTGAGGGGACAGGGGGCATCGAGAAGACCTTCGTCGCACTCCTATTTACAGGGGGGTGTATGTTGACGGCCGTCTTTTACGCGCCGCTCCTGTTGGGTAAGAGATGGATTGCGGCAGGTTTTTTTGCGATTGCGGCTATTGTCCTTGGCCTCACGCAGATAGAAGTCCTCTCAGGCGCGCCGCTTGTTACTGACGACGGGTACCGATGGGATATGCTCGTACAGGCGGGTGTCTTTGCAGTCGCCGGGATCGGTGTCTTCGCCCTCGCTCTGGCCGATCTGATGAAATGCAGGGATAAAGGCTCGCTTCTCCTCTTCGTCTGGATCGCCGGGACTTTCGTATTCGCCGCGTACTTCAACTGGACTGTGAACGCAAGGGCGCTTTTGCCGATAGCCCCGGCTTTGGGCATACTTGTTATGAGGAGGATAGAGGCAAGGTCCGCCGTGATACAATCGTGGATGGTCGCCATACCGCTTGTTCCTGCCCTTGGACTTTCTCTTCTGGTTGCCTGGGCTGATTATGACCTAGCGGATTCTGCGCGCAAGGCCGCTTCTGATATAACTGCAAGATACACTGCGAGCGGGCGCACTATCTGGTTCGAGGGGCACTGGGGCTTTCAGTATTACATGGAGGCAAGAGGCGCAAAGGCCATAGACCTCGATACGACTGTAATAATGCCGGGGGACATAATCGTCTTCCCGCATAACAACGTCAACCTCTGGTTCCTGCCGGAAGGTAAGACCCGCATAGTCGAGACCGTAGTCCTGGGCGTGCCGGGCCTTGTCTCTACAATGACGCTAGGGCCTGGCGCAGGGTTTTACGCGAGCGAATGGGGGCCGCTGCCGTTCATGGCAGGGAGATTGAACAAGGAGACGTACTGGGTCATCGAGGCTACCGATGAGATCAGGTTCAGACAGCGGTTAAACGCCGAGTAGCCTTGCATGGCAGTTGGACCCGTTATCAGCGGATTTCTCAGGCATTACAGGGGCTTTTCATCGGAAGAAGGGTAGATATGCCTTGACTTTTCAGTAGATTAGATGTATTTATTGAGCAAGCCGCAGACAAAAAACAGGAGGCCTTGATGGCTAAGAAGATACTTCTGGCAGACGACAGCATAACGATCCAGAAGGTCATTATGATCACGCTTGCTTCCGAGGACTATGAGCTGATCATCGTCGGCGACGGCGATTCAGCTGTTTCGAAGGCGAGAGAGCTAAGGCCTGATCTCGTGCTGGCTGACGTGGCTATGCCAGGCAAGAACGGCTATGAAGTCTGCACGGCCATAAAGAACGATGCTGCGCTTAAAAACATCCCTGTGCTTCTTCTGGCCGGGACATTTGAGCCTTTGAACAGGGAAGAGGCCGCCAAGGCTGGAGCGGACGACAGCATCGTAAAGCCATTTGAATCGCAGGAGCTGATAGACAAGGTAAGAGACCTTATCAAGAAGGGCGAGATAGGGGCTGGCGCGCCTCAAGTTCAGCAGTTGCGTCCGGCAGTGGAAAAAAAGCCTGCCCCGGGCGTGGAAGATATATGGGAGGCAGGGGACTTCCTCGGATTTACCGAGGAGGCAGAGGTAAAGGTCGATATAAAGGATGTCGGCGCGCCTGACCTTGACTTCCTCGAAGGCGGCGTATTTGAGACTGGTCGGCCTCATAAAGAAGATACCTTTTCACCGGACCATGGGTTCATGGACCTTGAGTTCAAGGAAGAGGAGGCAAAGCCTTCAGAGGTGCCTGCGCCTGACTTCGGGATCGAGTCCTTTGACAGGGGGTTCTCAGGTTTTGGGGCTCTCGAGCCTGAAAAGAAGATAGAAGAGAAAAAACCCGAAGAGATAAAGATAGAAGATAAAAAGGAAGCAGTCCCTTCTTTTGATACATCCGCATTCGAGGGCTTCAAGGATAATGCCTTTGAGCCGCCGCCGTTCAATTTTGACGAGATTAAGTCCCCTTCATTTGAGTCCGGCAGGTCTGATGTCCCTTGGGCGCAGAGCGCGGATAGAGCGTCTGACGATCAGAAGGGCGCGCTCGCCGAGCCGGACATAATCGAGATGCCTCAGGAGGTCGAGGCCATCCCTGAGCCGGTTGTAGAGCCTCAGGTCGTAGTGCCTGTCGCACAGTGGCGTATCGAGCCGCCGGCAAGGACTGAGTTAAGTTCCGATGCCGTTGAAAGAGGGGCAGAGGCAAAGGTCTCTGAGGTGATCGAAAAAATTGCCGCCAGGGTCGAAGAGAGGATAACCCAGGTCTCGGCCGCGCTTGAGAAGGCAGAGGCGCAGATGAACCGCGCCATCGATTCGGTTACCGGTAGGGCTGAAGAAGATCTCAGGGCAGGTCTCTCGTCAGCGTTCCAGAAGGCCGATGGACAGGTCGCTCAGATAGTCGAAGGCGTGGCTCAGAAGGCCGATGCGCAGGTTTCCAGAATAGTCGAAGGCGTCACCCAGAGGGCGGAGCAGAGGGTTAGGGAAGAGATAAGCGCGACACTCAACAGGCTCACTCCCCCAAGGGAGACCGTAGAGGATATAATAAGAAAGACCGCCAGAGAGGTAGTCGAGAAGGTGGTCTGGGAAGTCATACCTGAGATGGCTGAAAACCTCATAAAGGCCGAGATAGCAAGGTTCAAGGAGGCGTTGGTCAAGATGAAGTAGCGGCGGTCCGGTCCGCAGTATAAGGCCGTTGCCGAGCGTCCGACTTTTCTTTCGCAGTGTTACCTGATGCCGGCAACCATGATGGTTGCCGGCTCTTATTTCCGGGGCAAGGCTCTTTGGCCAAGCTATTGACAGCAGCTAAAGGCCGGAAGGTAGAGATGCGAAACGGACGGCAGTTGCCTTGGAGTCGATGTTCAGGTCTTTTAATTCGGCTGAGGTTCAGGCCGATTTTTTATTTAAGGCACCGGCTGTTGCCGGTTTTTTTGAGGCTGCGTCTCCTGCCGTGGGGCCTCTATCATACGTCAGTCAGTCGACCAATATGCGGACGAAGCGGCCTTGCAGACGGCGCAGTCTTTCTGTGGCAGAGGGTTTAGTAGGATCAAGGCAGGGATGAGAGCGGTTCAGACCGAGTCTTTATGACAGGCCTGGAATTGCGATAAGAAGAATGATCGATAATAAAACGGATGGTAACAGAGATGAGCGAAAGGACACTTGATAAGGCATACGAGCCAACGGCGGTCGAGGAGCGCTGGGGCGCGTACTGGATAGATAACAACGTAGGCGCGCCTGATCTGAGTTCAGGCAAGCCGGCGTTCTCGATGGTCATACCCCCTCCGAATATAACAGGGGCGCTACACTTAGGCCACGCGCTCAATTCGACGCTCCAGGACATACTCGCGAGGTATAAGCGGATGACCGGGTATAACGTCTTGTGGCTCCCGGGGATCGACCACGCAGGCATTGCCACGCAGAACGTCGTTGAGAGACAGATCGCCGCCGAGGGACTCGATCGCCACAAGGTGGGCAGGGAGGCCTTCATAGAGAGGGTCTGGAAGTGGAAGGCCGATTCGGGCGGCACGATCATAAACCAGTTAAAGAGGCTCGGGGCGACATGCGACTGGTCGCGTCTGCGCTTTACGATGGACGACGGCCTTTCAAAGGCGGTCAGAGAGGTCTTCACCAGCCTCTACGCTGAAGGGCTCATCTACAGGGGTGATTACATCATCAACTGGTGCCCGAGATGCCACACCGCGCTATCCGATCTTGAGGTGCAGTTCGACGAAAAGGACGGGTCTCTCTGGTACATGGATTATCCGCTGAAGGAGCCTGTCTCAGGTATGACCCATCTGACGGTCGCTACTACGCGGCCTGAGACGATGCTCGGCGATACAGCCGTAGCAGTCAACCCGGACGACGAGAGGTACAAGGCGCTTATCGGCAAGACCGTAGTCCTGCCTTTCACCGGAAGGGAGATACCCATCGTCGGGGACGATTCGGTCTCTGTCGAGTTCGGCACGGGTGTTGTCAAGATAACGCCTGCGCATGATTTTAACGACTTCGACGTGGCAAAGCGGCACGACCTGTCCGCGATAAACGTCATGGACATAGACGGCCGTATGAATGAGAACGCCGGGCCTTATGCAGGGCTCGACAGGTACGCCGCTCGAAAGAAGATAGTGGCTGACCTTGAAGAAGCCGGACTTCTCGGTAAGATCGATAGGCACAAGCTGATGCTCGGGGAGTGCTACAGGTGCTCAACCGTTGTCGAGCCGAGGCTCTCAAAACAGTGGTTCGTCAAAGTCGAGCCGCTCGCAAAGGCCGCTATAGAGGCTGTTGAATCTGGAGAGGTGAGGTTCGTTCCCAAGGGATGGGAGAACACGTACTTCGACTGGATGCATAACATCCGCGACTGGTGCATATCCCGCCAGATCTGGTGGGGCCACAGGATACCTGCCTGGCACTGCGCTGATTGCGGCCACGTGACCGTAGATACTCTCGATCCGGCGTCGTGCGCCAAGTGCTCGTCTGTGAGTATTGAGCAGGACCCGGATGTCCTTGATACATGGTTTTCATCCGCGCTATGGCCATTTTCAACTCTCGGGTGGCCGGATAAGACCGAGGAGCTTGAGGCGTTCTATCCGACGACGGTCCTTTCTACGAGCTTCGACATCATATTCTTCTGGGTCGCCAGGATGATAATGATGGGCAAGAAGTTTCTTGGTAAGGCGCCTTTCTCGGATGTCTACATCCACGCGCTTATAAGGGACGCGCAGGGCCAGAAGATGAGCAAATCAAAGGGCAACGTCATCGACCCGCTTGTCATGATAGACAAGTACGGCACCGACGCGTTCAGGTTCACGCTCGCGGTGCTTGCCGCGCAGGGACGCGATATAAAGCTCGCAGAGGAGCGCATCGCCGGGTACAGGAATTTCTGCAACAAGCTCTGGAACCTTGCAAGATTCACCCTTATGAACCTTGGCGAGGAAGATATTGATCTTTCGATTGAAGCCCCCCTTAACATGGCTGATAAGTGGATAATGACAAGGCGCTCTGTATGCATCAACGAGGTCAAGGGCGCGCTTGACGAGTACAAGTTCGACGAGGCGGGCCGTGCCCTCTACAGGTTCGTCTGGCATGAGCTGTGCGACTGGTACGTGGAGCTTATCAAGCTTGATCTTAGAGGCGAACACGGGCCCGAGAGAAAGGCCGCGTCAGTGCATGTGCTCCTTACGGTCTTTACCGACATACTGAAGATGCTCCATCCGTTCATGCCGTTCATAACCGAAGAGCTATACAGCTATCTGCCAGGAGCCGGTAAGAGCATCATGGCGACGGAGTTTCCGTCCGCAGGCAGGCAGTACGCCGAGGCCTCGGATATGGAGGCCGTGATGGATGTTATCAGGGTGATAAGGAACATAAGGGTAGAACTCAACCTCGCTCAGGACGCGAAGACCGATTGCATCTGCTTCGCCAATGACGGCCATCTGAGGGAAGTCCTTGAAAAGAGCGAGGAGTACATAAGGCTCCTCGCGAAGGTGAAGGAGTTCGAGGTCAGGGAATCAAGTGAAAGGCCGGGAAACGCGGCCTCAGGCATCGCATCAGGCGACAATGAAAAGACTGTGGAGGTCTTTATCCCTCTTGCAGGCCTCATTGATTATGACGCGGAAGAAAAGAAGCTCCGCAAAGAGCTTGATAAGGTCGTAGTCGAGTTCGAAGGCGTTGAAAAGAGGCTCTCCAGCGAAGCGTTTGTCGGCAAGGCCCCTGCGGATGTAGTAGAGAAGGAAAGGGCCAGGCTCGCCGGGCTTCAGGAGAAAAAGGCGAAGCTTGAGGAAGGGATAGAGCGCATAAGGAGCATGAAGGCGTGAAAAAAGTGAGAAGGAAGAAGACGGATTCCATGCGGGAGATGAAGGCCTACGCTGAGCTTCTCATAAAGGCGGCCCTTGCCGAAGACGTCGGCACAGGCGACGTCACCACAGGGCCCATCGTCAGCCCTAAAGAGCGCGGGGAGGCGGTATTCCTCGCGAAAGAGGAGTTCGTGGTCGCAGGCCTTTTCATCGCAGAGAGGACCTTCAGCCTCCTCGATAAGAAGATAGTCTTCACTCCTTTGTATAAGGACGGGGAGCGCGTTAAAAAAGGCAAGGTCATCGCCAGGGTGGAAGGCAGGCTCGACTCGATACTCATCGGCGAAAGGGTCGCCTTGAACTTCATCCAGAGGCTTTGCGGCATCGCGACTCTCACAGCTAAGTTCGTGAAGATGGTCTCGGATACGAACGTGAAGGTCCTTGATACGAGGAAGACGACGCCGTGCATGAGGGCGATAGAGAAGTACGCGGTCAAGGCCGGCGGGGGATACAACCACAGGTACGGGCTTTTTGACTGCGTCCTGATAAAGGATAATCACATACAGGCGGCTGGGACGATAACCGAGGCGATATCCAGGGTCAACAGAAAGTACAAGGACGGGATGCTCATCGAGGTAGAGGTCACGAACCTCAAGGAGACGCGTGAGGCGGTAAGGTGCGGGGCTGACATAATCATGCTTGATAACATGGGTCCGTCCATGATCGACAAGGCCTTGAAGATAATAGATAACAGCGCTCTCGTCGAGGTCTCAGGCGGCGTAAGCCTCGCTAATATAAAAGAGGTCGCGCGAAAAGGCGTTGACTTCATCTCCATCGGGGCGCTTACCCACAGCGCGCCTTCGGTGGACATAAGCATGGAAGTGGTCTCCCTATGCGGCAAAAAGAGGTCTGTGAAGCAGAGCTGTTAAGGCTTTTGAAGCTCGGCTCTCCCGGGTATTCTTCGGGCCAGGCTATATCCAACGGCCTCGGCATCTCAAGGACAGCCGTATGGAAGCATATAAAGGCCTTGCGGGCGATGGGCTTCGCGATAAAGGCGGTGCCCTCCAAGGGATACGCGCTCGATACGATGAGGCTGCCGTTTAACGGCGTAGAGATCTCTTCAACCCTATCGACCGCGCTCGTCGGCAGAAAGATATACTTCTACGAGTCTCTCGGTTCGACCAGCATCAAGGCCTTCGAGTTGGCAAGGGGCGGAGAGGCCGAGGGGGCCGTAGTCATCGCCGAGACCCAGACCGGCGGCAAGGGCAGGGTCGGAAGGCGTTGGGAGTCTCCCGCAGGCGTAAACCTCTACGCCTCCGTCATACTGAGGCCTGATGTGGCACCGGCTTGCGCTCATGAGCTTACGTTCGTGGCAGCAGTGGCGGTGGCCGAGGCGGTCGCCTCCCTGACAGGAGCAAGGCCCGCGGTCAAGTGGCCCAATGACATACTTATAGACGGCAGGAAGGCCGCAGGCATACTCCTTGAGATGAGCTCTGAGACTGACAGGGTAAACTTCGTCGTGGCCGGTATCGGGCTTAACGTGAACAGCCGCAGTCAGATGTATTCGGAGGATGTCGGCGGGCGGGCGATATCTCTTTCTGAAAAGACCGGGATGCCGCTTGACAGGGCCGAGGTCGCAAGGCGCGTTTTTACAAGCATCGACAAGTGGTATGGGATATACTTTGAAAAAGGGTTTGCCTCTGTGCTCGACGAGTGGAGGGGGTACTTCAGTTCTGTCGGGGCTGAGGTAAGGGTCGCATCCTTCGGCAAGATCTCGGAAGGCGTATGCGTTGGGGTAGGTAGCGACGGGGCCCTTCTGTTAAAGACCCGATCAGGCGTTGTTGAGAGGATAGTTGCCGGGGACGTAGAGACTGTCGGAAAGGTCTCTGCCTGACGAGCGCATGTTGCGCGCCAGATGGACATCTGAATAGATATGTTTCTTGCGATAGACATAGGCAATACCAATATCGTCATAGGCGTCTACCGCGGCGACGAGCTTGTGAGGCAATGGAGGCTCTCGACCTCCGCTTCCAGGACCGCCGACGAGTACGTGCTTGCCCTGTACGGGCTTCTTGGCGCCTCAGGGATAAACAGGGTCGATGTCACAGGGGCGATAGTATGTTCTGTCGTGCCTTCGGCGGATGCGCCGCTTGCCTCGGCGCTGGAGGCGTACCTTGGGGTCAAGCCGCTCTTTATCGGCGTCGATATAATGGTCTCCATGCCTGTCGCCGTGGATAATCCTTCCGAGGTCGGCGCTGACAGGCTGGTCAACGCATACGCCGCTTTAAAACTCCATAATCCGCCTCTCATAGTCGTCGATTTCGGGACAGCGGTGACATTCGATTACATATCCGTTAGCGGCGAGTATGCCGGAGGCCTCATAGCGCCTGGCATCACTATGGCGGCTCAGGCGCTCGCGGAAAAGACAGAGAAGCTGCCGAGGGTAGAGGTGAGAAGGCCCGCGAGGGTCGTCGGCAAAAGCACCGTCGAGTCGATGCAGTCAGGGATATACTACGGGTTTATAGGCCTCGTCGATGGGGTCATAGAGAAGATAATCAAGGAGGTCAAGTCGATGCCGCGCGTGGTTGCTACAGGCGGGCTTGCCCCTCTTGTCGTAGGTGAGAGCAGGTTTATAAAAGAGGCAGACGAGCATCTGACACTGAAGGGCCTGAAGTTCGTCTACGAAGGGAAGGGGTAGATGTCTGAAAACGCAAAAGAGATCTTCGAGCATGGAATAAAACTGCTTGCTGATGATAATATAGACAGGGCCTTGAAGGCATTTGACAAGGCATACAAGTTCGAGAAGGATAACGCCAGGTACATGTCATATTACGGGATGTGCAAGGCTCTAAGGGGCGGAGAGATAGGACTCGGTCTGGAGCTATGCACCAGGGCGATAAAAAAAGAGTTCTTCAAGCCCGAGCATTATGTCAATCTTGCGAGGGTCTACATAGCCGCCGGCAACAAGAAGGGCGCTTTTAAGGTGCTGCTAAAGGGCCTCAAGCACGATCCGGCCAATGCCGTTATAAACAAGATGCTCGTGGACCTGGGGTTCAGGCATAAGCCCGTGATACCGGCCCTGGACAGGACGAATCCGCTCAACAAATTCCTCGGCATACTTTTGAGGAGGATGATCCCCGGGATCGCCGGAAAAAAGCGGCGGTAGCTCTTCTTTGGCAGGATGGGCAAGGCAACGATCCTGTATGCGTTGCCGATCTCCGGAAAAACGCCTTCGATAACGGAGCAGCAAGGAGGTAGCCGTGGACACGCCAGTTGACAGGAAAAGAGCCGTCTGTGTCATCGCGCATGCAGGGGCCGGCAAGACTACCCTCGCTGAGATGATGCTTTTCAACGCACAGTCCATCGACAAGCCCGGCAGGGTCGACGACGGGACCACCCACCTTGATTCGGAACCAGAGGAACAAAAGAGAAAGATCACGACAGCCTCTGCCGTCCACCACTATGGCTGGGCCGGCCATGAGGTGAGCATCATAGACACGCCCGGGTACTCTGATTTTCTTGGTGAGGCGCGTTCATCGCTCAGGGTCTGCGGAGGCGCCGTAGTCCTCTTATCCGCGATCTCCGGCGTAAAGGTGCAGACCGAGAAGATATGGGGGTTTACGGACGAGTTCGAGGTCTCTAGAATAGCCTTTGTCAATAAGATGGACAGAGACCGCGCGAGTTTTCTGCGGGCCGTAGACGACATGGAAAAGGTCCTCAAAGTCAGAGGCGTGCCGATGCAGATCCCTATAGGCGAGGGGGAGTCGTTCGCCGGCATTGTAGACCTTCTTTCTATGAAGGCGTATCTCTACAAGATGGACGGTTTAGGCGCCTTTGTCCTCTCGGATATCCCTGCCGCTATCGCAGA
Organism: Deltaproteobacteria bacterium; assembly: GCA_038043525.1. GTDB lineage: Bacteria > Desulfobacterota > GWC2-55-46 > GWC2-55-46 > GWC2-55-46 > JBBTBW01. Next base: position 11,026 of record JBBTBW010000016.1, read on the forward strand.
TCAGGCCGCTAAAGGGCGCGAGATCGCCATCGAGGCTATAGTCGAGGCAGACGACGGGCTCACCGAGAGATATCTGAGCGGCGAATTGATTGCCGTAGAAGAGCTTGAAAGGGCCCTTAGAGAGGCAGTGCTTACCAGAAGGTTCGTTCCGGTCTATTGCGGCTCGGCCCTTAAAAATATCGGCGTCAACCTGCTTATGGACGCGGTAGCAAGGACCCTGCCGTCGCCGCTTGACAAGGGCATCATCAGGGGGGTTGCGACAGGGGTCGACCCGAGGAACGGGATAGAGGTCAAGAGGGAGCCTGAGGCCAACGGGCCGTTCTCCGCGTTTGTTTTCAAGACCATCGTTGACCCCTTCACGGGAAAGGTATCCGTCTTCAGAGTCTATTCCGGCACTGTGCACCGCGACTCGACAATACTCAATTCGTCTAGAGACGAGAGGGAGAAGATCTCGCACCTCTATCTCGTAGAGGGCAGGAAGCTCCGGGAGGTCGCAACTGCCTCTGCCGGAGACATCGTCGCAGCGGCCAGGCTCAAGGGTACCCTTACGGGAGATACGCTTTGCGACCCTGCCTCGCCGATAATCTTTCCCGCGCCTGAACATATCGAGGCATCACTCTCCTACGCTATACACCCGAGGACCAAGGCTGACGAGGACAAGGCGCCTTCAGCCATATCAAGGCTCATGGAGGAGGACCCTTCGCTCGGCTTCAGGCGTGACGAGCATACGAATGAGTTTCTCCTCTCAGGCGTGGGACAGGTGCACCTTGAGGTGAGCGTTGAAAAGCTCAAGCGGAAGTACGGGTGCGACGTAGAGCTCAAGGCGCCGAGGGTCCCTTACATGGAGACGATACGGACCCATGTGAAGGTGCAGGGCAAATACAAGAAACAGTCCGGCGGAAAGGGGCACTACGGCGACGCATGGCTTGCCTTGGAACCGCTTGAAAGAGGTGCTGGGTTCGTCTTCGTTGACAGGGTAACAGGAGGCTCTGTCCCGAGGCAGTTCATCCCGGCGGTCGAAAAAGGGGTCAGAGAGGCCCTGCATGCAGGCGCGCTCGCCGGTTTTCCGGTAGCCGACGTAAAGGTGACGCTCTTTGACGGGTCATATCATTCCGTGGATTCTTCCGAGATGGCGTTTAAGATAGCCGCGTCCATGGGTTTCAAGAAGGGGATGGAGCTTGCCCATCCGGTGCTGTTAGAGCCGGTCATGAAGATGGAGATAGGGGTGCCTGACGATTGCCTCGGCGATGTGATCAGCGATATAAACACGAGGCGTGGCAAGATCCTGGGGGCCGAGCCGATGGCAGGGTCGCAGACGATAAGGGCCATGGTGCCTATGGCCGAGGTGGTCACTTACGCTACCGAACTAAAGGGGCTTACCAAGGACAGGGGTATATTTACTATGGAGTTTTCGCATTACGACGAGGTGCCGACATATCTTGCGTCCAGGATCATGGAAGAGGCCAGGGCGTCAAAGGCTGAAGAGAAAAAGGACCACACCTGATTTATCTGTGAGATGATGAAAAGGCACGGGGTTGTTTCTTTAGCAACGATCCGGTTGAAGCGGATCTGTCGACATCAGGAAAAATTCTATACGCTGGATCTCGCGCCTCTGATCCGTTGCGGGACGGCGTCCAGACTATCTATTAACATTTTGCCGCAGTAGCATCGTACAAGGAGACTGCAGACACAGCATGAAGGTAAAACGATCTCTTCTGAAGCTATTAGCCAACGGCGTCCCAACAGATCTCAAGCTCAAGGCCGCCTCGCTTGATCCTGAGGTTACCGGCCTGATGGAGCCGGATGACGCGGTAACTGTACTTTTCGTCCTGGGTTACGACGCTGATGAGGCCGTGAGCAGGGCGGCGGTCAAGTCTCTTCAGGATTATTCGATCTCGCAAAAGGTCATGGCGATGGAGCAGAGGCTTGAGCCTGCCGTGATAAAGAGGCTTATAGAGATGCACCCTGATAACGACGCGATCCTCATAATGGCCGTCCTGAATACCGGGATAGATGAAAAGACCCTGCTGAGGCTTGCCGGGACAGGCCCTGAAGAGGTTGCAAACGTCCTCGCGGAAGATATCGATCTCCTCGGCCGTATGCCGGCTCTCGTCGAAGCCCTTGTGAAAAACCCTGTCATCCAGAGGACCCTGAAGGCGTCGCTGAACGCGATGGCTTCTTCAAGTACGCAGGCAGGTCAGGGCGCGCCGGTGAGCGCGCCTCTCCCTGTCCCCAAAGACCTGATGGATGAGAAGTCTCTGGTGCGGCCTGATGAGCAGAATATGTACAGGATGATCCTTGAGATGAAGATGGCGCAGAAGCTGAAGCTCGCGCTCACAGGCAATAAATCAGCGAGGGAGATACTGGTCAAGGACTCTAACAGGCTTGTATCCTCAGCGGTCCTTAAAAACCCGAGGGTGACTGAAGACGAGGTCTTAAGGGTCGCCAATTCAAAGGGCGCGTCCGAAGAGCTCCTTAGGAGCATCGGCAGGAACAAGGAGTGGCTCAAGAACTACAACGTAAGGCTCGGCATGATCGCAAATCCCAAGACCCCGCTTACCATCTCGATGAAGCTCCTTGATACCTTGAACGAGAAAGACCTCGCAAAGATCTCAAAGAGCAAGAACATCGCGAGCGTCCTTGCCTCGAGCGCAAGAAGGAAGGTCGAGGCAAAGGAAAAGAAGTGACTTCTTCCGGGCGCTGGCCTTTAGGCGTGCATACGTCTGTTGCGGGCGGATTATGGAAGGCGGTGGACGGCGCAGTCGATCTCGGGTGCGATGCCATGCAGATATTCGCCAGGAATCCCAGGTCCTGGGCAGATGCGCCGCTATCCTCCCAAACCGTGAGCCTCTTTAGAAAGGCGCGCGAAGAGGCCGGCCTCTGGCCGGTAGCGGTGCATACGACGTACCTGATAAACCTCTGTGCCCCTGACCCTGATATTTACGAGAAGTCCATTATCCTCTTTCAGAGCGAACTAAGGTCCTCCGAGGCGCTGGGAGCCGATTATCTGGTCACCCATCTGGGAAGCCCCAAGGATATGGGCATCCCATTTGCAATGGAACGCGTGAAGGCCTCTTTGAAGGCGGTAGCAGACGCGGGACTCGGAAGGGCAACAAAGATACTCCTTGAGAATACCTCAGGGGCAGGCACCGGCTTCGGCGCGGACCTTGCTGATATCGCCGAGCTGCTTGACGCGGCCTCCTCCTTCGGTCTTGAGGCCGGTCTTTGCGCTGACACCTGCCACGGTTTTGCCGCAGGCTATGCGGTATCAGGTTCCAAAGGCACAGACGGGTTTGTCGCTTCAATCGAGGCTTCTGTCGGGTTAGAAAGGCTCAAGCTGATACATCTGAATGATTCAAAGGGGAAGCTCGGTTCAAAGCTTGACCGCCACGAGAATATAGGCAGGGGCGAGATAGGGATAGACGGCATCACCTCTTTTTTGCTGGATGAGAGGATAGCAGGTATGCCTCTGATACTTGAGACACCTAAGAAGACGCCTGATGACGACCCCGAAAATCTGAGGATAGTAAGGTCGATCATAAGCGGGGCGAAGCGAAAAAAAGGCTGAGCGTCGAGCTTATATCGATAGGGTTAACCATTGTACCGTTAGTGGTTTGATGCCTGCGAGGCCGGTAAAAATGCTACAGGGTCGTTGCCGTCATTGACCGCATAAGCAAGTAAGGCTTGAAATAACGGCCTGTTCTGGTTTAGATTGTCTTTGATCATAATATGAGACGGCGGAGGTGGACGTTTTACTTATGTACGACCTGATAATCATCGGCGGCGGTCCCGCAGGCCTTACTGCGGGGATATATGCACAGAGGGCGAAGCTGAAGACGCTTCTTCTTGAAAAGGAGTTTGTCGGCGGACAGATAGCTGTAAGCGATGTGATAGAGAATTACCCCGGGTTTCCTTCGATAAGCGGGGCAGGCCTCATGGAGAAGTTCGAGGAGCACGCAAAGGGGTTCGGGCTTGAGATAAAATTCGCCCAGGTGGAGACTATCACCCTTGAGGGGAACGTCAAGGTCTTGAAGATAACCGAAGGCGAGCTAAGAGCGAAGGCAGTCATAGTGGCGACAGGGGCTAAGCCGAGAAGGCTCGGGGTCGCCGGCGAAAAGGAGCTTACAGGCAAGGGCGTCTCATACTGCGCTACATGCGACGGGCCTTTTTTCAGGGGCCAGCCGGTCATGGTTGTCGGCGGCGGGGATACGGCCGTGAAAGAGGCTGTATATCTCTCGAAGATAGCCTCTAAGGTCTACATCGTCCACAGGAGAGACAAGTTCAGGGCTGAGAAGATACTCCAGGAAAAGCTTATGGCTGCCGAGAACATCATAAAGCTCACAAGCCATGTATTGAAAGAGATAAAGGCCGAGGGCGGGGTCGTAAAAAAGGCTGTGGTCGAGGACCTGAAGTCGTCAGAGATAAAGGAAATAGATGTGGAAGGCGTCTTTATTTTCGTAGGGATAAACCCCACTACCGACTTTGTGGATGCTGAGAAAGATGAGGGTGGTTTCATAAAAACGAACCAGAAGATGGAGACGAACCTGCCCGGGATATACGCCGCAGGTGATTGCCGTGATACGCCACTTTTGCAGGTTGCGACAGCCGTAGGTGACGGAGCTATAGCCGCCTACTGCGCCGAGGCGTTCATAGAAGACCATTTTTAGTCGATGCGTATGATCTGGCGCGGGGCGGACAGGGAGGCCGGGCTATGGGGCGGACGAATCCTCCTGTGAAGGGCGCTCAAAAAATGATAGTCTCCATAGGCGGTAACGCCATAGCAAGAAAGGGGCAGGCCGGGACTATTTCCGAGCAGTTCGCAAACGTCGCCATCGCCTGCCGGTCGATCTCTTCCATCATCCGCTCCGGCCGCCCTGTTATCATAACCCACGGGAACGGCCCTGCAGTAGGCAACCTTCTTATCCAGAACGAGGCCGCCTCTGCTCAAGTCCCTCCGATGCCACTGTATATCTGCAACGCCGATTCTGAGTGCTCTCTCGGTCTGATCATACAACAGTCCCTTTACAACGCTCTGAGATCCTCTGATATGGAAAGAGAGATCGCTACAGTCCTTACGCAGGTGATCGTCGCCCGGTCAGACACGGCATTTGCAGACCCGCAAAAACCGATAGGACCGTTCTATGATGAACAGGCGGCGCTAGTCCTCTCCAGGGATAGAGGCTGGGTGATGAAGGAAGACGCTCGAAGGGGTTTCAGGCGCGTTGTGGCCTCACCGAAGCCTTTAAGGGTAGTCGAGGCCGGTGTGATCAAAAGGCTCTCGGAGCAGGGTGTTATCGTCATCGCCGCAGGCGGCGGAGGCGTGCCTGTCTTCGAGTCTGCCGAAGGGCTACTTACAGGCGTTGACGCGGTGATCGACAAGGATCTTGCGACAGCGCTTCTAGCGAGCGTGGTCAAGGCAGAGACCCTCCTCAATCTTACCGGCATCGAGATGGTCTATAAAGCGTTCGGCACTCCATCTCAGGCAGGGCTGTCTCAGATGAGTATTTCTGAGGCCAGGTCGTATCTTGATAAAGGCGAGTTCGAGCCCGGCTCGATGAAGCCCAAGATCGAGGCGGCTCTAGAATTTCTTGAAGACGGGGGCAAAGAGGTTTTTATAACGACTCCGGAGCTTGCCGAAGAAGCCCTTTCAGGCAGAGCCGGGACACGGATCTACAGATAGACCGAAGGACAAGGCAGGACTAACCCCACCCGGCCTCCCCTTATTATAGACAAGGGGGAGGAGTGAAAACCGGCAAACCTGTGATTTCGGATAAGCTCATAAAGACAGTCACTCACTCTTTTTAAAGAGAAAGCCTTGGGAGTTATATCTCTCCATCAAGAAAGCCCCGCCTTTTCAGGCGGGGCTTTCGTTTGTCTCAATCGATTAATCAGACTTAGTGACTACTCAGGCAGTGAAGCCTATGTTGATGCGCTTTGCGTTCAGCCTGAGTCTGGTTCGGCCGCTACGTTCAGGTATTTTCTACCTGCGCCTTGACGGCTGGCGTGAAAAGCCGCTCGTCTTTCTCGGCGTGGCATGACCCGGGCCGCCCGGTCTTTCAGTGGAGGCTGGAGGCGCAGACGCGTCCTGCTCGAAGCCGTCTATCATCTCTACCGGTATCTTGTGGCCGAGCACCTTATGGATATCGTTTAACAGGCCTCTCTCCTCGGCTGAAACAAGCGAGAGCGCGCAACCGGACTCTCCGGCGCGGCCTGTTCTGCCGATGCGGTGGACGTAGTCCTCTGGCACGTTCGGCAGGTCGTAGTTCACGACGTGCGGCAGGCTGTCTATGTCAAGTCCGCGCGCGGCTATGTCAGTCGCAACGAGGGCGCGTACCGAGCCGTTCTTGAAGTCCGCAAGTGCGCGGGTGCGGGCCGTCTGGCTCTTGTTGCCGTGGATGGCGGCTGAGTTTATGCCGTCGGTCGCAAGCTGAGTCGCGAGGCGGTTAGCCCCGTGTTTGGTGCGTGTGAAAATGAGGACCTGTCTCCAGTCTCCCTTCTTTATCAGGTGAGACAGAAGTTCGCGTTTGCGTGTATGCCCGACAGGATGGACAACCTGGGTCACAAGCTCGGCCGCGGTATTGCGGCGCGCTACTTCGACGAATTCCGGATTGTGCAGAAGCCCGTCAGCGAGGCGCTTTATGTCGTCGCTATAGGTCGCGGAGAAGAGCAGGTTCTGGCGCTTTACCGGGAGCAGTTTCAGTATCCTGCGGATGTCGTGGATAAAACCCATGTCCAGCATCCTGTCCGCTTCATCCAGGACGAGTATCTCTATCTGAGAGAGGTTGAGCGTCTTTTGGCCTGCGTGGTCAAGGAGCCGTCCCGGTGTTGCCACGAGGATATCGATCCCGCGGCGGAGCTGTTCGATCTGCGGGTTGATGCCGACACCGCCGAATATCACCGTTGACTTGAGATGCAAGCCCTTGCCGTAAGTCCGCACGCTCTCTTCGACCTGAGCGGCGAGTTCGCGCGTTGGTGTCAGGACAAGGGCGCGGGGCAGTTTGCCTGTGCGCTCGCGGCTGCTTAAGAGCTGCAGTATCGGCAGCGTGAAAGCGGCTGTCTTGCCTGTGCCTGTCTGCGCTCCGGCAAGTACGTCGCGGCCTGCGAGTATGAACGGGATGGTCTTGGATTGAACAGGGGTCGGGGTCGTGTAGCCCTGCGCCGAAATAGCGCCGAGCAGTTCGGCTTGGAGGCCGAGAGCTTCAAATGACATAAAAATATCCTTCTTTGGAATCAGCCTGCTCAAATGTCTTGAGCCGGTCCAGGCACGATTGTTAAGGTTAGACTGGGTGAGGTTGAAAGACGGGGTGGATCAACCAGAACACAGCAGGCACTGACCGGTGAGGTGCAATCAAGTTTGATACTATAGCACGTAAAATATTTAATAGGTAGATAAATATTGTCGACGCCTGGGATCGAGGCGGTGGTCAGGTGTTGGCATCGCAATTTGACCGTAGATCCAGGCTGTCATCGAAGGATGCCGATACGCGCGATATGAACGGCTTTTCAGCGCTCCTTATAATGTAAGACAGGGACTTTGTTCCGCTTTCATGCTCTGCCAAAAACAGTATTTATGATATAACATCAACATGAGATACGACGTAGCAATAATCGGCGGCGGGCCGGCCGGGATGATGGCCGCAGGAAGGGCCGGAGAGCTTGGGGCTAGCGTCGTCCTGCTTGAGAAGAACGACAGGCTCGGGATCAAGCTCCTTATAACCGGCCACGGGCGGTGCAACATAACCAACAATACCGAGTCGGCCAGAGAGATGGCCTTGATGTTCGGAAAGAACGGCAGGTTCCTCCTTTCGGTCTTTACAAGGTTCGGCGTCAGGGACGTGATAGGATTTTTCGAGGGCCGCGGCGTAAAGACCAAGATAGAAAAAGGCAACAGGGTCATTACCGAGAGCGACAGGGCCCAAGACGTGCTCGACGCGCTTATCGGATACATGAATGGGTCCAGCGTCGATATCAGGCTCGGCGCTGAAGTGGGAAAGATAGTCAGAAGTGAGGCCGGCATTGAGAAGGTCGTGCTGGCTGACGGCGAAGAGATCGAGGCGGAGAGGTTCATAATATGCACCGGAGGAAAATCGTATCCTGCAACCGGCTCGACAGGCGACGGCTACGGATGGGCCAAGACCCTCGGCCATACTGTTGTACGCCCTGTGCCTGCGCTTTCTCCGGTCCTTGTGAAAGACGCGTTCGTAAAAGAGCTTGAAGGGTTGTCCCTGAGAGATGCGCCAGTCTCAGTATGGAAAGACGGCAGGAAGTCCACCTCAGGCGCAGGCGACGTGCTTTTCACCGCCAAGGGGCTTAGCGGACCTTTTATCTTCAATATGAGCAAGGGGATCGCTAAAGAGCTCCCGGGCGACGTGGCCTTGAAGATAGACCTTGTGCCTGACCTTGATTTTACGGCGCTTGACAACAGGATGCTGAAGTATTTTCAGGAAGGCCCGAATAAGCTGATCAAAAACCTGCTTGATCAGTTTTTGCCGCAAAAACTCATCCCTGTCATCGTAACGATTGCCGGGGTAGACCCTGCAAAAAAAGGCAACTTCATCACAAAAGAAGAACGGAAGAGATTGGTCCACCTCATGAAGGGATTCAGCCTGCATGTGGCTGGTCTTGTCGGTTTTGACAAGGCGGTAGTTACCGCAGGCGGTATTGAGCTAAGCGAGGTAGAGCCGAAGACTATGAGGTCGAAGTTGATAGAGAACCTCTACTTCGCAGGCGAGATACTCGATCTTGACGGGCCTACAGGCGGGTATAACCTGCAGGTCTGCTGGTCAACGGGGTATCTGGCCGGAGAGTCGGCAGGCACCAGGTGAGGTAGCATTTCCAATGCCCCTCGGTCAATAGGACTTAAAGACATTTATGTCCATAGCCGGTCGCGTGTTAACATGGCTTCTTAAAGTCTGTCCATCAATTTATTCAAAGAAGTAGTATGTCATAGATTGGAAGTAATCGTGGGAGTGTTGTTTGCTATGTATCTGGATATCTTTCTCACTAAAATATGTCGAAACTAATTTATATAGATACTAACGTTTACAATTCGCTTGTGGATAAGACGACACTTGATCAGCGCCACAGGTTTTATGAAAAGTTAAGCCAAAAAAGCACTCGTTTTCTCCTCTCTCCTGTTAATGTTTTAGAGATTTTATGCATTGAGGATGAGTTGCGGAGGGAATCAATAATCTCTCTCTTACAAAATATTTGTGACCGTAGTATGCTTGCTGAAGTAGAGGCATTAATTATTGACTTTATTGCGGAAAAGACTGTGAATAGTAATCTTCAGAATTTCTGTTTAGATACGCAGTTCTGTAACTCTAACTTTTCTCATACTTGGCAGGATATATTCGACAACAAACTAAAAACCTTTGTTTTTGATGCCAATGCTCTGAAGCAGTTCTCAGTTCTTAAACAGGTAATGGCTTTGTTGCACGCACATTTTGCAAGAGGTGGAAGCCTCACTGATCTTGATGTAAGTGGATGTGATTTAAGGAAGGTACACCAAGATAAATTTTTTGACGAAATTAAAAGGCAGGTGGCAAAGCGAAGGGCCTTGCCTGTTGAAACGCCACGCACTGTGAAGGTGATTGATCATGTTTATTTGCTTATTGCAATAATATTATGCGCTGGCCTTACCCCATTTTTTGAGCCTATTGCCAGTCTGTGGTATGTTTTAGGCGTCAAAGAAATAACGCAAAGGATTGATTATTCATTTCGGCACTTCGATTTTCTTTACAAAGAGGGTGTCTTTATCGGCATGGGCGCACTTATGGGTTGGCAGGCAACACGAGCTTATAGTAATGGAAATTTGTTTGATTGCTATCACATATCTTACCTGCCTTATATTGATGAATTTCTAACCTTAGACAGTGGTCTGCTGGAGTTCGCACAGACCTATTCCTATATCCAAGATTTTCAAAAAATACATTCTGCTGAGAGTTTACTGCAAGATGCACTACAGTCTTGAGTGACGAGCTTATGCAACCATAGAGGTTTCGTAATGTGTAATATAATGCTTTGAGAGACTACTGTTTGCCATGAAACCCAGAAAAAGGAGATAAATTCAACGTCATTCTCAAACCACTTGCCTGAGTCCCTGGTTTGTGTTATATAAACTTTTTGCAATATTTTCTATTGCATCTGCGAAAGACTGGATTTCGCTCCGCGAAAGTGTTATCTTTAAAAGCCGCGGTTGTTTTGCGGGCCGGTAGTGTTACGGCGATAGATGAATTGGTCGTTAAATGGCAGTGCCAGGCAGACCGCCTGCAAGGGATAGGCGGTCTTTGCATAAACCCGCTGGCATGCTTGATTTTTCTGTTTTTTAGAAGTTCGGGGCGTGGCTCAGCCTGGTAGAGCACCGCGTTCGGGACGCGGGGGCCGGAGGTTCGAATCCTCTCGCCCCGACCATTTTCCCTGAAATCGGGGTCCGGCCAAAAGGCCGGGCCCCGTTTCTATTTGAAGGCTGACATGCCGAATATCAAAGACAATCAAAAGATCCTGAAGCGCCAGCTCGATATCCTGTACAAGACCTTTGATCTTAAGTTCCTCGCAACAGACCCGCTCGAGTTCGTCCACAGATATAAGACGCCTGAAGACAGGGAGATAGTTGGCCTTGTCTCTTCCTGTCTCGCCTACGGCAGGGTTGAAACGATCAAAAAGTCGATAGAGGCCGTGATGGGCTCGGTCGGCCCGTCGCCGTACAGGTTCACTATGCGCTTTGACCCGGTCCGAGACTCTTCGACCTTCGAGGGGTTCATCCACAGGTTCAATAACGGCCGGGACATCCGCGCCCTCTTCTACTTCATGAGGCAGATGATAGAGAAGGCAGGCTCCATAAAGGGCTTCTTCCTCAAGGGTTATTCATCCGGAGACAAAAACGTGAAGGGGGCGCTAGTCTCTTTTTCTTCCAACGCACTGGCCCTCGATTCAGTCCCTGTCTACAAGAGTGTGATACTGCCGCCAAAGGCTGGGGTAAGGTTTTTTTTCCCGTCACCGTCAGATAACAGCGCCTGTAAGAGGCTGAACCTTTACCTCAGGTGGATGGTAAGACGCGGCGACGCACTTGACTTTGGTATTTGGAAGGAGGTCGACCCTGCAAGGCTTGTCATGCCGCTCGATACGCATATCGCGAGGATATCCCGGAACATCGGGCTTACCTCAAGGGCGACGCCTGACTGGAAGATGGCAGAGGAGATAACGACGGCGCTCGCGGCCTTTGACCCGTCAGACCCGGTCAAGTATGACTTCGCGCTTTGCAGGCTCGGCATACTGGATAAGTGCCCTGCCAACAAGGACAGGGCCAAGTGCGAGAGCTGTCTTATAAAAAAGCTGTGTGTGCTTTAGGTTTTATCTTTTTTTCCGGCCGCTTTCAGCCGGGCGCTCGGTTTGCATGCGTGCCTCGACGACTTGAGTGAAAAACTTTGACAGTGCCTTTCAGATGGGGTAACATTACAGATCCAAGCCCAAAAGACTGCAGGTTTTGACGGACGTTGTCAGCTCTAGGGCTTTCGGCGGCCTCTTTGCGGTGCTTTCTTGTAAGGCAGGCGGTTCATCTAACGGGGTAAGCATGCATATACAGGAAGTCTTCGGTCTTATAAAAGACGATGTCTCCAAAATGGAGGCGGGGTTCAAGAAAGACCTCAATTCCGACGTCTATCTTGTCAGCAAGGTCGGAGAATATATATTAAAGAGCGGCGGCAAGAGGTTCAGGCCGATGGTATTGCTCCTTGCCTCAAGGCTCTGCGGCTACGCCGGCGACAGCCACATACCGCTTGCCGGGGTCGTGGAGTTCATACATACGGCGACACTCCTGCATGACGACGTAGTAGACAGGGCCAACCTCAGAAGGGGTTCTGCGTCAGCCAACTCCGTATGGGGCGACGGGGCAAGCATACTTGTCGGCGACTACCTCCTCTCAAAGGCGTTTTCTCTTGCTGTCGCCAACGGAGACATGCGGATACTAAATGTACTGTCCGCGACTACCACGCGTATGGCTGAAGGCGAAGTCCTCCAGCTCTTGAAGCACAGCGACGCCGAGACGATGGAGAGCGAGTATCTCGCCGTAGTGACTAACAAGACCGCCGTCCTTATCTCAGCCGCGGCGCAGGTGGCAGGCATCCTCGGCGGAGTTTCAAAGGAAAAAGAGACGGCCCTTGCAGGCTACGGCATGGGCCTCGGCATAGCGTATCAGCTCATGGACGATTGCCTTGACTACGTATCGACCGACGAAGACCTCGGCAAGGCTGTGGGCAACGACCTGAGGGAAGGCAAGGTGACTATGCCTTTGATACACGCCGCTGCCAAGGCGACCGGGGCAGAGCGGGAGTATATAAGGACCGCTATCGAGTCTGATGAGATCACCCCGGAGACTCTCAAAGAGGTCATATCCATCATCAACAGGTATAAGGGGATCGAGTACACTACAGACAGGGCGCACCGCTACGTAGCGGACGCGAAAAAATCCCTCGATGTATTCGACCCTAATATCGAGAGGGCCGCGCTTCTGGCGGTGGCTGACTTCGTGATAGACAGGACGCATTGACCGAGCCTTTCCGCCTGCTTTTTATCGCGGGCTTTAATCCCTCAGGCAGTCATGGACACAAAAGAGAAGGCAAAGAGGGTACTGGACATTCTCGAAGACGAGTTTCCCGGCGCCGCAATCGAGCTGCACTTCAAAAACCCGCTTGAACTCCTTATCGCTACCATCCTTTCAGCCCAGGCTACAGACAAGCTCGTAAACAAGGTGACCGCATCGCTTTTTCATAGGTACAGGACTGTACATGACTATGCCGGGGCGGATATCGGCGAGCTTGAAAAGGCTCTATCCTCTGTCAATTACTTCAGAAACAAGGCTAAGAACATAAAGGCGTCCTGCCGCATTATTGAGGACAGGTACGCTGGGTCTGTGCCTGCAACTATCGAAGACCTCACCGGACTTCCGGGTGTAGGAAGGAAGACCGCGAACGTAGTCCTTGCCAACGGATTCGGCAAGGAAGCGCTTGCCGTAGATACGCATGTAAAGCGTGTTGCCAAGAGGCTCGGGCTTACAGGTTCGGATAAACCTGACGAGGTGGAAAAGGACCTGTGCGGTCTGATACCCAGGTCGAGGTGGTCTATGGTCACGATGCTTTTCATACTCCACGGAAGAAAGACCTGCATCTCAAGGAACCCGGCCTGCGACAGGTGTCATCTGGCCAGGTATTGCCTCTACTATAAGGAAGTATACCGTTCGAAGTAAGATCTCTGTCAGGCTTATGGCATGACATTCCGTAATACCCGGATCTTAAGGAGAAGGCCTGGATGAGGGCGATAGTCTTTGATGAGGGGTTAAGGTTTGCAGGTGATCACCCTGAGCCTGTATGCGCGCAAGGCGAAGCGCTTGTCAAGGTCTCTTGTGCAGGGGTCTGCGCGACTGACATAGAGATAACAAAAGGGTATATGGGTTTTACAGGCATCCTCGGCCATGAGTTCTCAGGCAGGGTCGTAAGCAAGGGAGGCGCTCTTTCAGGAAGGCGCGTAGTCGGCGAGATAAACGTACCGTGCGCGAGGTGCGCCCTTTGCGGCAAAGGGCTTGAAAGGCACTGTCCGAAAAGGACCGTCATCGGGATATACGGCAGGGACGGTGCCTTTGCCGATTACGTAAGTCTGCCGGAATCCAACCTCCATCCGCTCCCGGACTCTGTCTCTGACAGGGAGGCTGTCTTTGTTGAACCTATTGCTGCGGCCTTTGAGATATTGGAACAAGTGAGTATTGACAAGGATACCAGAGTCGCTGTCATAGGCGATGGAAGGCTAGGGCTTCTCATCGCGCAGGTGATGGCGCTTTCAAGGTGCAACCTGACAGTGATAGGAAGGCACTCGGAAAAACTTTCGACCTTAGATGCCATGGCGATAGATACGAAGGTCGGCTATGACGGCCTCGGCAGGGAGTTTGACGTTGTCATCGACGCCGCAGGTACGAATGAAGGGCTGGCAAGCGCCCTTGATATCGTTGTCCCTAAAGGGACGATAGTATTGAAGACAACGGTCGCAGGCAACAGAGATGTAGACCTTAACAGGGTGGTAATAGATGAGGTCAGTCTCGTCGGGTCGCGATGCGGCCCGTTCGCCCCTGCTATCGAGGCGCTTGCAGAGGGCAAGGTGAAAGTGGGCGCTCTAATCGACAGCGTCTTTAAGCTTGAAGACGGCGTTCATGCGATAGAGCGCGCATCACAAAAAGGCGTTTTGAAGGTGCTTCTGGAGATGTAAGGTCAGATCAGCATATCCTCGGGAGCTGTTCGCCAGAAGGCATATCGATTATGCGCCTGTTGCCGATCCGTGTCTCCATCAGGAGCCGGCCTTTCGCCCCGGCCCCGTCTGCTCCGCTAGCCGCTCCCTCTACGACACCGATTATGGCCGCGTCTACCCCGAGCGGGTTTTTCTTCATCGCGGCAAGGACTCGTCCGGCCGATTCGCCTGATACGACCGCAACGAGCTTGCCTTCGTTGGCAAGGGATAACGGGTCGAACCCGAGCAGCTCGCACGCGCCTGTCACAGCGTCTTTTACAGGGAGCAGGTTCTCGTCAATGACTATAGTCGTGCCTGACGAGATGGCGAACTCATTAAGTACGGTAGCGACTCCTCCCCTTGTAGCGTCCCTCATAGCTTTTATGCACCCTCCGGCGCCTAACATGTCGGATACAAGAGCCCAGAGCGAGGCGCAGTCGCTCTCAACCGGGACTTCCATCTCTATCCCCGCCCGTTTTGTCATAACCGCTATCCCATGATCGCCTATCGTCCCAGAGACTATCACAGCGTCTCCGGGCCTGATAAGCGTCGGGGATAGAGAGAGGCCGTCTTGCACCACGCCGATGCCTGCCGTATTTATAAAGAGCTTGTCGCCCTTGCCCCTTTCTACTACCTTCGTATCTCCGGTGACGATGGAGACGCCTTGGGCCCGCGCCTCTTTTGCCATAGACTCGACGACTTTTTTTAGGTCATCGATATCAAGCCCCTCTTCGATGATGAACCCGGCGCTCATGTACAGGGGCTTGGCTCCGCCCACGGCAAGGTCGTTTACAGTGCCGCAGACAGAGAGCTTTCCGATGTCGCCGCCCGGGAAGAATATCGGATTGATGACGTAGGAGTCGGTCGTGAAGGCGACCTGCGACTTCGGCATGGCGAATACTGCCTGGTCGTTTAACGGCGCCAGAAGCTCGTTTGCGAACGCCCCTGCGAATACTTCTTCTATAAGCCTGCGCGTCAGAGAGCCACCACTGCCGTGCGCCAGAATGATCTTTTTGCCTCTATTATCTTCCATGCAGGTATCTGCCTCCGGTATGTTCTATTGTTTTTTGGCTTGATTATCGCGTCGAGCGTCTGCTGTGATCCGTCAGACCGCCCTGTATTTGTAAAAAGCCGCGCAGGTGCCTTCAGAAGATACCATGCACGGGCCTACCGGGAATTCAGGGGTGCAGACCTTGGCGAAAAGAGGGCATCCTTCAGGCCTGATGAGGCCTTTAAGCACTGAGCCGCAGGCGCAGCCTTTAGGTTCTTCGTCTATCCCGGGTGCGATCGAGAATCTCTTTTGAGCGTCAAACCCTGAGTAGCTATCGTTTATGGCAAGGCCGCTCCCTGGGATGTTGCCTATCCCCCTCCACAGCGCATCGGCAGGGACAAAGACCTCGGCTATGACCTCCTGTGCCTTTGTGTTGCCTTCCCACCTGACGACCCTCTCGTATTGTATCTCGATCTCATTCCTTCCTTCTTCGAACTGCCTTATGAGCATGTATATCCCGTGCAAAGCGTCGAGCGGCTCGAAGCCTGCGACCACGCACGGCGCATTGAATTCAGAGGAGATGAAGCCGTAGGCCCTCGCGCCGATGATGGCGGTGACATGCCCTGGGCATAAAAAGCCGTCTATGTCGAGTTCTCCAGCCACGAGAAGGGCCCTCATCGCTGGCGGTGTGAGCTTATGGAGCGATAAGACGGAGAAGTTTTTGAGACCCTCTTTTTTAGCGGCGATTATAGTCGCGGCGACTGTAGGCGCGGTCGTCTCGAAGCCTACGGCGTACATGACGACCTCTTTGTCAGGGTTCTGTCTGGCGATATCGAGGGAGCCAAGGGCGGAATAGACGACGCGTATGTCGGACCCGTTGGCCCGCTCCTGTTGGAGGCTCGTCTTCGATCCCGGGACCTTCATCATATCTCCGAATGTAGCGATGATGACACCGGGGGTGACCCTTGCAAAATCTATTATCCGGTTGATGTCAGAGGCGGACGTGACGCATACAGGGCACCCCGGCCCGGAGATGAGCCTTATGTTGGCGGGAAGCGCCTGGCGTATGCCGAACCGTGAGATGGCGTGTGTGTGGGTGCCGCATATCTCCATTATGGAGACGTCCTTCGTTGATATCTCGGCAATCTTTCGTATAAGCCCCTGCGCAAGCTCTTTTTGTCTGAACTCGTCTAAGTATCTCATGATCTGCCCATCGCCTCGGCTATGAGACGCAAGGTCTCTTCAGCCTTTTCGGTATCGAGCCTCTCTATGGCGAAACCGGCATGTACTATTACGTAGTCCCCGATAGAGGCCTCCCTCATAAGCTCGATGCTGCAGTCTTTTTTAGTGCCGCCTATCTCCACCTTGGCGAATGGGCCGTCTACTGATATTATCTTTGCCGGTATGCCGAGACACATCTGCTAACCTCCTTTCATCAGTTCCCAGGCGACAGCCGCCTGGCCGAGAGCTACCCCTCCGTCGTTCGAAGGGACCTGCTCATTTATATATACCTTGAAACCCTCTCTGGCAAGAGAGTCCATTGAGAGCGAAAGGAGGAGGCGGTTCTGGAAGGCGCCTCCGCTTAATGCCACGTCGCTTATGCCTGTAGCCTCGGCCATGGGTATAAGGGTCTTAGTGATAATCGAGGCGAGGGTCTGATGGAACTTCGCGGCGATCTCAGAGGGAGTTTTTCCGTCAGAAACGTCCGCGACTATGGATCTTATCATCTGAGCCAGGTCTATAGCCGTGATGCGCTCGGTAGAGCGCAAACCGTTATTCTCTATCTCGAAAGGGTAAGGGGCCGCCCGTTCGATGGGGTACTCTCTTGCCGCGGCCTCAAGGTTGACGGCGGCCTCTGCCTCGTAGGTTATCCTGTCTCTTATGCCGGCAAGCGAGGCGACGGCATCAAAGAGCCTTCCGGCGCTCGATGTCAGAGGCGTGTTGATGTCCTCATCCAGCATCTTCATTATGACTGCGCCTTCGGGTGTTGCGAACCTTGGGAAGTGTTTTTTTATGACCTCAATGGATCTTTCGCCATAAGCCTGCCGCAGATAAGAAAGGGCCATCCTCCACGGCTCTTTTACAGCCATCTCTGCGCCCGGGAGTCCAGTAGTGCCGAGGTGCGCGACCCTTTTGAAGGCCGACCTGTCGCATACGAAAAACTCTCCGCCCCAGACAGTGCCGTCTGTGCCGTAGCCTGTGCCGTCGAACGCGACCCCGAAGATCTTTTTTCTGATCCCGTGTTCAGCCATCACGCCCGCGATGTGCGCGTGGTGGTGCTGGACCTCGACTATCCTGCCGACAGGTATCCCTTCGGATGCGGCGTACTCTGAGGCAAACGCGCTGGTGGCGTATCCCGGGTGCATGTCCCTTGCTATGATAGAAGGGTTTGACTTGAAAGAGGACCTGAGGTTCCTAAGGCTCTCTTTATAAAATTCGAGGGCGCCGGCGTTTTCCATGTCTCCTATATGGGTGCTCATGATGGCGAAGCGTCCCTTTGTAAGGCAGAAGGTATTTTTAAGCTCAGGGCCTGTCGCAAGTATATCGGCAGTATCTTCACCGAGGTCTATCGCTCCGGGGACAAAGCCCCTGGCCCTCCTTGAAAGGGAGACTCGCTTTCCGGTTATCCTTGCGATCGAATCATCGACGCGCATATATATGTCCCTGTCGTGGAGTAGGAAGAAATCTGCCATGCCGGAGAGTTTTTCTACCGCGTCTTTGTTGGATGTGACGATAGGCTCATCTGCCCTGTTGCCGCTCGTCATTACAAGGGCATTGAATTTTGCGCCGCTCAGGAGTATATGGTGCAAAGGGGTGTACGGGAGCATCACCCCGTATGCGGAATTGCCGGGCGCGACATGGACCGAAAGGGACCCGGTCTGTTTTTTTCCTAGAAGGACTATGGGCCGTGTCCGTTCTTCGAGGAGGTCTCTTTCCTCCGCTGAGACCTCAGCAAACCCTTCTACGGCAGATACGTCAACTGACATCACAGCGAATGGCTTGTTCGACTGAGACGCCTTTGTAAGAGAGCTTCTCTTTGAAGTACGAAGTCTTTTGACCGCCTCGTCGTTTTCAGCGTCGCACGAGAGGTGAAAACCTCCAATCCCCTTGATCGCTATGATCCTGCCTTCTTGCAAGAGCCTTACCGCCTCGTCGATTGCAGGACTGTTGACCCTTGAGACAGGCTTGCCTGTACCGTCAACGAGCCATGCCTTCGGGCCGCATATCTCGCAGGCGTTAGGCTGAGCGTGGAAGCGTCTGTCAGAAGGGTCGTGATATTCGGCGTCGCACGCAGGGCACATCATGAACCCAGCCATCGTCGTATTCGGCCTGTCGTACGGCATATCTTTGATTATCGAATAGCGTGGGCCGCAGTTGGTGCAGTTTATGAAAGGGTAGAGGTGTCTCCTGTCGTTAGGGTCGAATAGCTCGGCAAGGCACTCGGCACATACCGCAAAGTCAGGTGAGATAAGACCGAAGGCCCCTGCAAAGGAGACGGATTCCCTTATGGAGAATCCTGTGACATCTCCGGTTAGAAAACATGGCTCTGTACGCAGGCCCGTTATCCTTGAAAGGGGCGGCGCGTTGCTTTTCAGCTCTTCAACGAACCTGTCGAGTCTGTCTCCGTACGCCTCTATTACGACGCCCTCGGAGTCGTTCAAGCAAAAGCCTCTTATCGAATGGGAGACAGCGAGGTTGTAGACGAACGGCCTGAAGCCTACGCCCTGGACGACCCCGGTGATATGTATCCGTATCCCGTCCATTCAGGGCCTGCCTGCGCAACTGAGCTTGGCAAGGTAGTCGGAGAGGGCTTCTATCCCGGCCCCTGTCCTGCACGATGTCTCGAATATGGCGAGACCCGGGTTTATCTTAAGGGCGTTTGCCCTTGCCCTTTTGATGTCGAAGTCGGTAAACGGCGCAAGGTCTGTCTTGTTTATAACAAGGATATCCGAGGCTGAGAAGATGGCAGGGTATTTAAGCGGTTTGTCATCGCCCTCGGCGGTAGAAAGGATGGTCGCCATCATATCTTCCCCGAGGTCGTACTCCGCAGGGCAGACCATGTTGCCGACGTTTTCTATGATAAGTAGCCTGACCCCGGGGTTGCCGAAGACCCAGTCGAGCGCGTGGCCTACCGCGTGCGCGTCCAAATGGCAGGCCTTGCCCGTAGTGATCTGTTTCGCCGGGATGCCGCTTCTTAAGACCCTCTGACTGTCGAGGTCCGTCTGAAGATCGCCCTCGATGACTAAGGTATTCAGCCTGGGTTTGAGAAAAGGGGCGAGAGCCTCGATGAGGGAGGTCTTTCCTGCCCCCGGAGAGCTGACCATGTTGATCGAAAAAATCCCGCGGGACTTGAGAGCCGCCCTGTTTGCCGAGGCGAGCTCGTTATTCCTTGCAAGGACCTTCTCTTCTATGAGTATCTCGTGCATCGGCCTCCGATGGGGCTAAAGCGCGTCGATAGAGACTATGTCAAGCTCGGTGCCGGCTATCTTTTCAACGTCCGTGCCGGAACAGGCCGGGCATATCAACGCGAAATCAGTTATCTTCCATGTAGTCGCGCACCCGGAGCACCTGCCTGTGAGCGGCACGCCTTCGATCTCGAGTGTAGCTCCTTCGAGTTCGGTCTTTTTGATAGAGGCGTCAAAGCAGAACCTGAGCGATTCCGGGTCGATGGCCGTAAGCTCTCCTATCCGGAGCTTTACGGATAGGAGGCGCTTAAAATAGCTCTTTTTCATCTCTCCACGGATTATATCGATGATATCTTCCGTTATCGACATCTCGTGCATATCAGACCCTTCAGCCCTTCTTTTTAACGAAGAAGCCTGCTGCTGTAAGCTCAGAGGCGATCGCCCCTGCGACCTCAGGGAGCAGCCTTTCCATTGTATCTGTCAGTGTAAGGCCCGGGCAGACCTTTTCAGGAACGACGCCTATGACTGATGTCTCAGGCGCTCTCCCTTCAAAGGCCGCAAGCGCTAGAAATTCCCTGACCCCCACACCGTGCGCCGTCGTGAGGGTGGAATCGCCTTTGAGTATATCATCTGATTTGAGACGGCGGATGGAGCCTACCCTGCTGCCGTCTTTTATCGCGTCGACTATGACGGCATGGGTGAACCCGCAGAGTATATCGGCGAGCTTTGCCCCTGCGGTGCCGCCGTCAAGGCATTCGATCTCGCCGCCTGTAGAGTATAGACGTTCAAAGGCCTCGACAGAGCGCACACCTACCCCGTCGTCTCTCATGAGTATGTTGCCGATGCCGAGTACCAGCGCCTTTTTTTCAGGTCTTTTCTTCATCTTATGCCGATCGGAGAGGCAGTATCATCCCTGCCGGTGACCTGTCTCAGCTTGAGAAGCTCGCGACAAGTATCAAAGAGATAACGGCGATATTTACAATCGCCCCGAGAAGTATTACGATGTCCACCGGTGATGTGATATGTCTTTTAAGTTTTCGCAGCATCCGGATAGATTAATCCAGTACGGTTTTTTTGTCAATGAGGCCGCGGACATCATCTGCCACCTCTTTCGGCAGGCAGACGCACATTAAAATGTTGCCGGCACTCGAACTGCCTACGCCGTGGCGGCGATAACCGGGGGGTTTGTGGTCAGGTATTCTCTTGTCTTTATAATATCTCTTCTGGCGTCAGCAGGTTTTTTCATCCTGTTGGATATCTTTTTTTTCGACCTTCAGGGGTTGACCCTCATATTCAGGGGCTGAGATCTCTATGCTGATATCGGGATATATGATGAGGAAGATAATAAGAGCGTTTCGCCCTCTGTCGGTCATGGCCTTCGGGCTGATTGTCTGCGCTCTGATGATATGCGTGCTTTTTGTACCTTCTGTTGCCCTGTCCTCTGAGAAGGCCGTTACATCCGGCTCAGGGGCTGAGGCAGTGGTGCAGTCAGTTCGACCCGGCCTTGCGTCAGCCGGGCAGGACCCTTCTCCTCCAGCGCCTCTTTCTGCGTCTCTCAGTTCAGCGCCAGATTATGTAAGCGGGGCAGTTGGGGTAAATGCGGCCGTCGGGAAAGGCGAGGAAGGGCAGGGCGCGCCGCAGCTCAAGGCTGGGGATTATCCGAAGATAAGGGGAGTTAACGGCAGGGTCGCCGTCTGGCTTGCGGCGCAGATGCACCTCTGGTTTGCCGCCTTCGTTCTTGCCGTTCCGATATTCGTCCTTCTCATAGAAGTCATCGGCGTCTATACCGGTAGCGACAGGTATGACGATATGGCGTACGAGTTCATACGCGTCTCCATGACCGCCTATTCAGTCACGGCTATTACAGGCGGAGTACTGCTACTCGGCCTTGTCGTCTTTTATCCGGATCTCATGAAGTACCTCTCGCGCATCTTCGCCCCTACGATGATCATCTATGCCGTCCTTTTCTTCGTCGAGACAGGGGCGCTATACGTCTATTATTACGGCTGGCGCTCTATGAGAAGAGGGAGGCTCAAATGGGCGCATCTCGGCGTAGGGTTGGTATTGAACACGGCAGGGACCTCTCTCATGCTTATTGCAAACGCATGGGTGACGTTCATGATGACCCCTTCAGGGGTGGGGCCTTCCGGGATCTTTGACGGCAACGTATGGCACGCCGTTAACAATCACCTCTGGTCGCCGATGAACCTCCACAGGTTCATCGCCAACATAGCCTACGGCGGGTCTATCGTCGGGGCCTACGCCGCTTACAGGTTCTTAAGTGCAAGGACCGAAGAGGCGAGAGCGCACTACGACTGGATGGGTTATACCGCCAACCTCATCGCCATAGGGGCTCTGCTGCCGCTCCCGTTCGCAGGGTACTGGCTCACAGCCGAGATATACGCCTACAGCCAGCAGATGGGGATAAACCTGATGGGCGGGGTCTTCGCGTGGCTCTTCATAATACAAGCTGTCATAATCGGGGCGCTTTTTCTGGCGGCCAATTATTATCTCTGGTGCGGCTTTGAAAGAAGCGAGGGAGGCCGCCGTTATACGCCTTATATAAAGTATATAGCCTTAGCCCTGCTCGCATCTTTTCTCGTATGGTTCACTCCTCACTCGCTTGTAATGACTCCGTCCGAGGCGGCCCGGTTAGGCTCACAGTACCATCCGTGGCTCGCGCCGCTGGGGCTGATGCCTGCAAAGAACATAGCTGTCAACGTCATGCTCCTTGCGACGTTCCTGAGTTTTCTCTTCTACCGGAGGACGAACAGGGTCGCTGTCGTAGGGTGGGCAAAGACCGGCAGCGCAATCCAGGCCGCCGTCTTTTGCGCGGGGCTTATAAACATAGTCGTCCTCGGTGTCTATTACGGGTATTATACGAACTCCGTCTACAAGGTCGCCTCGTCCGTTCCTCAGGTAGCGACTACCCTTGCGGTCATCATCGGGATACTTGTTATCGAAAGGCTGGTCTTTAAGGGGGCGAGGGAGGTCGGGCCTTTTAAATGGGGCAGGATGCCGGGTAGAAGCCAGTACGCATTGGTCCTTATAGCCGTATCTTTTACGTGGCTGATGGGGCTAATGGGTTTCATACGCTCGGCGATAAGACAGAACTGGCACGTCTACTCGGTCATGAAAGATGCGTCCGTAGACGCCTTTACCCCGACTATAGCTTACGCGGCAAACGTGGTATCCATCGGCACGGTAGCCTTCATGTCTATCGTGGTCTTCATATTCTGGCTGAGCCGGAAAGGGCCCAGTGACAGCGGCAAGGGCGTAAGTGATGAAGAATAATTTTATATGGATAGCTCTGTTCGGCATAGGGCTCGTCATTGCCTACGCGCTCTTTTCGAACCTCTACATACCATCTTCGGTCCCTGATCGGCAGACGGAAGATATCTCATCCGATACAGGCGTTTTGACTGGTGATGAGCTTGCGGCCTTCGGCGAGGAGATTTATTCCGGCAAGGGCTCTTGCGGACTTTGCCACGACGCTGTCGGAGATAGAGCTCCTGCACTTGATTCTATCGCAGTGAGAGCCGCCGAAAGGCTTTTGGACCCCCGCTACAAGGGCAAGGCCACTGACGCCGTAGGGTATATCTACGAGTCTATGGCAGACCCGTCTGCTTATGTCGTTAAGGGCTACGGGGTAGCAGGGACAGATGATGCGGTCAGTCCGATGCCGGGCGTGCTTGGAGGCCAGATAGAGCTTACCGAAGTAGAGGTGACGGCTGTCATCGCGTATCTTCAAAAGAGGGCAGGGGTCGAGGTTACGGCAGGTTCTGCCCAAGGACCACTCATGCAGGGAAACGCTCCTGCGCCTGATACAACCGGCCTGATAAAATCGAGATGACCAGATGAAGATAGGAAGATTATTACGGCTCGTTATATTGACGTCCCTGGCGTATCTGCTCTTTAAGATCCCGGGCATCATCCTCGGAAAGCCGATCCCGTCGTCCATCATACAGATGTATATGTTTTTTGTTATCGTGACGATACTCCTTGTCATGACCGCTACTGAGGATTCGGCCCAGAGGCTCTTTGGGCCGATAAAAGCCATTGCGAGCGGCCAGTCCCCTTCAATGAGGCGCATTCGCACGGCTCTGTTTTTTATCATGCCGCTCTTTGCAGCGTATCTGACCTATCTCTCCATGAGACCTTCGACAGACCCGCCCGTGGAGCTCCGCTCAGTGCATCCGGCGCCTCCGGCTCTGATGACCGCCTACGAAAAGACCTTTGACCTCGCTCTTCTTGAAAACCCGTTCCGGCCTTTAGAGAAGGAGGACCCGCTTCTCTTTCGGTCGATTGTCGCCGAGGGCGGGGAGATATATTTCAAGAACTGTTTTTTCTGCCACGGGGACAAGCTTGACGGCAGAGGCCATTATGCAAGGGCTTTAAACCCGGCGCCTCTGCCATTCCAAGGTGGCGATACGATAGCGCAGCTCCAGGAATCGTATGTATTCTGGAGGATAGTCAAGGGCGGGCCGGGACTCCCTAAGGAGGCAGGGCCTGCTGTTTCTTCCATGCCCGCCTGGGAGGGGATGCTTACCGAAGAAGATGTCTGGAAGACGATGCTCTTTATATACGACTACACCGGCAATACGCCGAGATCATGGGTGAACAGGTGAAGGGCTATTCAATGCGTCAGTTCATCTTGATATCGATATCTGCGGCTATCGGGTTGTTTTTTGCAGGCGGCTCGAATCTGAGCCATGCCGACGAGGCTGTATCTCCGGCTGTAAGGGATGCCTACGTAAAGAGGTGCTCGTGGTGCCACGGCCTTGAAGGCGCCGGAGACGGCCCTGCATCAGGGTACTTAAACCCGGCGCCAAGGGACTTTACCCTTGGTATGTATAAGTGGAAGACGACGCCTTATGACGAGTACTCGCCGTCGGACGGAGATCTTGAGAGGATGATCGCAGGTAGATCAGAAGGCGGCTGGGACGGTCTGAAGGATACGTCCATGCCAGGCTGGTCGGATACCATCACAAGGCAGGAGATAAGGGATATCGGCGCCTACATAAAGACCTTCGCCAGCCTCGGCCCGTCTGTCAACAAGGTGATAGAGCCGCCTTCAGGCATGAAGGGAGCGTCGAAGAATGTTCTCGAGCAAGGCAGGAAGCTCTTTCTCGACAGGTGCTCTGAATGCCACGGCGAGCTTGGCAGGGGAGACGGCACAAAGAGGCTCAAAGACGACTGGGGCGGGCGAACGTGGCCGAGGAACCTTACAAAGGATTGGACGTTCAGGGCAGGCAGTGATGTAAAGGATATCTACAGGAGGATCATGGCAGGCATCCCGGGCACACAGATGCCGAGTTTTGCCGACCCTCAGAGCAAAAAGAGGCTCTCTGATGAAGAGGCGTGGGCTGTAGCCTCGTACGTCAAAACGTTAAACGCGCCGCACAAGAGGCCTGTCGAGGGAGCCGTCATAAACGCCGTTAAGATAGACACCCCGGTGCCGACGAGCGTTGACGACGAAAGATGGGAGAAGGCGGCGTACGCGAGTTTTTATACACTTCCTCAGGTAATAGCCGGAGAGAGGCACTTCACCCCGACTATCAACTCGATGTCTGTAAAGGCTCTTTATAATGACATGGATATCGCCTTTCTTGTCGAATGGGACGATCCGACGCGCGGCGTGCCGGGAGATGTAAAGTCAATGGAGATCGCCGGAGGCGAGGTCTTTGTTGACGGGGCGGCGATGCAGTTCACTGTAAAGCCGTCAGGTACCCTGAGGCCGTATTTCGGGATGGGAGACGGAATGCACCCGGTGAATCTCTGGATGTGGCAGTCCGCAGAAGGGGCCGGGGCGGTGCGGCTTTTGAACGCCAGAGGGGTTAAGGAGATAGATGAGCGTGACGCGCCGATGGTCGGGCTTACTGCCTCTGGTGTGTATTCAAACGGCCAATGGAAAGCGATTTTTACAAGGCCGCTTTTGACGGAAGACCCGTCTGTTGATATCCAGTTCAGCCCCGATACCTTCATCCCTGTCGCATTGTCAGCGTGGGACGGGTCAAACAATGAGAAGGGCTCGAAGCACGTCTTGACGCAGTGGCAGTGGGTAAGGCTTGGCAGGGATGAGGGCGGGTCGCCTTACCTCTGGCCTGCTCTCGCAGGTGTAGCAGTGCTGGCGATAGAGCTTTTGTGGGTCCGCAGTGCGAGGAAGAGGCGGGAGGGGTAGCATCTGTAAGGCGCCTTTTGCGGTTTCAAGTTTATAACTTGAACCCAATGATCCGTAAAGGCGCATGCTAAATTCAAGGGGCAGGTTGTAAGCCTGCTCCTTGAAGAAGTCTATAGATGCTGTGTTTGCGGCAGACCTCCTAGACAGGGAAGCTTACGGTTTTGCGGGTCTTAGAGGAAATGACAAGACGGGCATGAACGACTTCTTCATTGCTCGATAGCTTTTTCAAGATCAGCAATTGGCAAGGTAATACCATAGGATGCCAACAACATAGTAAGCGTCTCTTTATGGTTCCTTTTTAGATCATCCAACGTCCAATTATTGAAGGTTTGTAAAATTCTTACGGAGTTGCTAAAAAGTTCTACGTTTTTCTGAAAGTATCCTTCCCTTTTTTGCCGGTAATCCTGATTGCCTTGTGCGGTATTCTTCCTCCGAGACAGGAGAATGAGATTGCCGAGCCTGTTAGTCCATTTGTCTCGCTCCGGTCCTGTAAAATCAGCAACCCATTGACTACTTGTATCCGGTGTCTGAGGAAGAATATGCTCAATGCTTATTGTTTCAGGTGGTGAAAATTTAGTTGTGTGCCCATGATAGGCAAGATCGATCTTTAAAATGATATATCTAGCATAACCACGGCCATAAATTGCCCCTGTGAGCGATCGAAGAATATCCTGAGTTTCCACTTTGAAAACGGGAGAAGCAAACAGGGCATTTTGATCGGCTGCACCTTCGATCTCTTTGAGGATGGCATTTGCATTTTCGATACGTTTTGTTGGTGCCAATCCAATTATCCAATCAGAAGAAAACTTCACGTCTAAAAGGTGCAAGAACTTGAGTAAGTTTTCCGTTTTATATTTTGCGTAATAGCATAGAAGGGGTGCAATCCAGTAATCAGCCTCAAAACCAATTCGCATCAGGGTAAGTTGGTTGTGAAGTTCGAAGCTGTTTGTCAAATTGTAAGTGTCATCTTCAAAAAGACTAAGGTAGTGCTTATAATGACTTTCGACAAATTCGAAAGTATCTTCCCCTTTTTTTAATAGCGGAGTTTTATTGATATAGGTTTTCGTATTACGGTCAAATTCTTTTGGAGCGTAGATATTTTCCTCAAATTCTTTAAGAAGATTGTAGCCTGCTTTCTGTTTGACAAGCACGGTTCTGAGGTGAGAGAGAAAGTTGTCGAACTCTTCAGTAAAATATCCCTCAATATTCTCCCATGTTTTTGCATATTTGGTTCTGGTGTTGTTGTCTTTAATTCTGGCGAGGTTCTCTGCCTTAAGAATGTCGCTATTGCGTAGCTTGATGCCTCGGTTGTTCATAACTGTAAACAGATGAAAGGCATCTTCAAGCTCTTCAGTCGCAACATAGATCATCAGAACGTTGGAGCGTAAAAACGGAAAGAACGTTTCCAGAGATTTGCCATTCTTGAAAAAGCCTCTAATGGTCAGAATGGCATTGGCCATATTTCTGATGGACATGTCTTCATCGTTTTCTTGAGAAAGATGCTTTATTTCTTCGTCTTTGAGTGTACCTCCATCTGCCTTGACGTACTTATCAACAAAATTCTTCACTGTATCGCGGATATCAAAGACAATACGACTGCGCTCGGGAATATTGTCGTCGGGATTTGCCATCTGATAAATAGTTTCCCGGCAGGTCTTGATCCGCGCCTTATTGTCTGCTGGTGTTAGATCACGAACCACAGCAGTTATCAGGAAGAGGGTTGTCAGCCGTTGTTGGCCGTCAAGAAGGTCATGCTCTTCGTATCTGATATTCCCATCCTGCTTATCCGATTTTTTTAATACCATAGAACCAAGAAAGTACTGAGACCTGGGGTTAGATTGACTCGCACGATACACATCATCAAGCAATTCTACAACTTGATCAGCCTCCCAAACATATGGACGCTGGTATTCCGGGATGCGGTACCATTTCAGGAAAACATCTTTTACGAAAAGTTTCTCACTTTTAATTTCAGGCGCCATTTACCACCTCGGTTTCTTAAATCATCAGACATCTGTGGACATCCGTGTCTGTGCAATCCTTTTAGCATAATGTGGAATGTAAAGCAACCCCCTGTCGGATCAAAATCTGCGACTTGAACTGCATGATCAGGAAAGGCGTATGCGAAATCCAAGGAGCAGGTTGCAAGCTTGCTCTTGCGAAGAAAACCGCTTGTTACTAACCCCACCCAGCCTCCCCTTGTGAGTAAGGGGAGGAGCAAAACCAAAACGGCCTTTGAATTTAGCCGCTGCTTTTAACAAAACCCGGGTCATGGCGTAGCGAGCCTGACTGAGAGACGTTGAGCAGGTTCTTGTATCTACTGCGAAACGGCTCGAAAGCGAAGCGAGCCATACCCAAAAGGAGCGCCGAAGCGCAAAGCAAGAGTCAGACCGATGTTTTTCGCAAAGGGGCGTTGTAAAGAAAATCATTCGGCGGGTGTGACCCGCCCTACCAGACTTGTATCTGCTGCGAAACGGCCGGACAGCGAAAGCGAAGCGAGCCATACCCAAAAGGCGCACGGAAGTGCAAAGCAGGAGTCAGGCAGATGTTTTTTGTAAGGGCAGTTCGAGCCATACCCAAAAGACGCGCAGAAGTGCAACTCAGCTCTTTGTCCTCGACCATACCCCGTAAAGAAGCAGGGCAGTGCCTGCAATGATGAATAGATAACTGACAGGCCCTATCTGCTCGCCTGACTTGATGGCGAGCAGGGAATTCAATCCGCCTGTGAATACAAGCGCGCACCCGATGAGGCTGCGGCCAGCTCGGTTGGCATTATAACCCTCGTTCCCCTTCATCTATCGGCCTGCCCGTTTTCTCAGTGTCGCCATGACCTCAGGCGTTATCTCGTTCAATCCCTTTGACCTAGCGTATGCCTCTACGCCCTTTTTTATCATCGATCTTAAAAATGAAGGCGCTTTGTCAAGGCGCTCCTGAGCCTCGGCCGTCCATCTCACAAATGTGCCGGTGATTTTCTCAGAGGCGTTTTTTGACGGAGTGTATACGCACCACGGGTCTTCGCCTGAGAGGCTGTTGCCTGAAGCAAAGGCGCGGGCCCTGCACCCTCCGCACGTCTCTTTGAATTCGCATCCGCCGCACCTGCCTTCTAGGTCGCGCTTCCTCATTGCTGTAAAGAGGGGGTCTTTCTCCCAGATATCTTTGAGGGATTTTTCTCCTATGGCAGGTCCTTCCGGTGAGGGAGGTATGTACGGGCACGGGGTGACACGCCCTTCCGGCGTTATCCTCATATAACCCGTAGCGGCGATGCATCCGCTCGTGCCGCCTCTTGCCAGCGAGCCGTCAGGATTGATCCTGCCGGCAACTCTCACGATGTGCGGCGCGCATCTGGCCCTGACCATAACGCCTCCGGCCGTATCGTCTGCCTTTGCGATTTCTTCAAGGACGCCTTCGTATTCCGAAGGAGAGAGGTCGGTCATTTGCTGGCCTCTGCCTGTGCAGACAAGGAAGAATATGTTTACTCCAGTAGCACCCTTTTCACCGGCGAGCCGTATTACGTCCTTTAGCGACCCTCTGTTCTCTTTCGTCACTGTCAGGTGGAGTTGGAACGGAAGACCGCTTTCCTTCAGGTTGTCTATTCCTTTTATAGTCGAGAGCCATGCGCCTGGAACCCCTCTGAACCTGTCGTGTACTTCAGGGGCCGCGCTGTCAAGGCTTACGCCTACGCCTGCGACGTTTGCCTTTATGAGGCTCTCGATTGCGGAAGGGGTCAGGAGCGTGCCGTTTGTCCCGACTACGACCGAGAGGCCTTTTGATGAGGCGTATGAGGCTATCTCAGGAAGGTCCGGCCTTAAAAGCGGTTCCCCTCCCGTCATGATGACCATGGCAGAGGGGTTTATCGAGGCTATCTCATCTACGATCCTGAGGGCTGATCTTGTATCGATGTCAGAGGCGCCTTCGAGCTCTACCGCGCCTAAGTAGCAGTGGACACACCTCAGGTTGCACCTCTTTGTCAGGTTCCATGAGACGAGAAATGGAGGCGTTGTCATCTCTGGTGTCTCTGGCATCCTTAGCCTTCCATATTCTTTCTGATTTTGCGCATGAACGCCGGGCTTATGGTATTAACGCCGTCTTTCCTGGCGGCATCCTCGACCATGAGCCTGACGACACCCCTTGCGAACAGGGGGATAGAGTCGAGTATGGAGGTCGCATCTTTTTCCCATACGGGCGCGTCTCCTGTGGCGGTACCTGAGGCGGCTCTTTCCGCCTCTCCATCATATCTCCTTGACGAGATGAGCAGGTTGCAGCTTGTGCGCTGCAGGCTTCTTTCTGTGAGAGACCCGATATCAAGTGACGGGCTCTCATGCGCCCCGGTCTTTCCGAGGACGAAGAGAAAGGGGCGGGCCTCTTCGACGTGCCTTATCACCACGTCCGATGGCTTGCCTTCAAGCAGGGTCGTTTTTATGGTGACGGAGTTCTGCTTAGCTATCATGGAGGCTGTATCAAGGTGGTCCTGATATATGCGTCCGAGGCCCTTGTCTATGACCTCTTCATGGAGACGCTCCTGCTCTGAAAACCTGAAGAGCCTGCCTGCCTCGTCGGATAATACTCCTCCCAGAGAGCGGAAGGCGTGTCTATGGTAATCGGTGTCGTATGCGCTTA
Source organism: Deltaproteobacteria bacterium (assembly GCA_038043525.1). Classification (GTDB taxonomy): domain Bacteria; phylum Desulfobacterota; class GWC2-55-46; order GWC2-55-46; family GWC2-55-46; genus JBBTBW01. The sequence continues at coordinate 41,492 of JBBTBW010000016.1, forward strand.
TAGCCTCTATCTGCCCGCCGAACGCTTTTGAGAGTTCGATTGCTGTTAGTAGCCCTCCGAATGAGCGAGTGGAGCCGTCTATTGCGACGATGATCGAGCCTGAACGGTCCGTATCCACCCTTGAGATGAGCGTGTCGCAAGGCGCCATCCTTGCCACCCTCGCGCATACGCTGCCGGTCTCGCTATCTCTCGTTTTGCCGAGCCCTGATGAGCCGATGACAAGAAGGTCGTATCCGCCGCTAGCGGCCTCTTTGATCAGTTCCTCGAAGTTTTTGCCCTCTCTGCTGATCGCATCGGCCTCGACGCCGAGGGTGCGGGCAGATGTGAGGAATACGTCGTTATACGAATCAGAGATTATGCGCAGGCCCTTGGATATCAGTGTGTCGTGCACCTCTCTCTGGTCTTTCAGGCGGCTTGTGTCCTGATACTGGGGGGGCAGGCCTGCCTCCATCTGGCGGAACCTGTCGTTATGGAGGTTTGCCGCGTAGACGTGACAGCCCGTTGCCGCAGCTCCTTCAAAGCGGGCGATTGCCAGGCCGAGATCCGCGCCTGAGTTTGACTGTGCGGAGTTATCAAGACAGATGAGGATTTTTTTTAGCATAGAGAAGATATTTTATCCCAACTGAATTCCGGAAGGAAGGCTTTTAAGGGGCAGCGGCTGAAGGCATCGTTCTGTCGCGGCAGCGGCGGCCGAAGTAGATAATAATGCCGGATGATATATTTTGACGGAAAAACCTCGGCCTCGCTCATCTCTTTAAAAAAAACAGAGGGCTGATATAAGGCTGAACCGAATATCAGCACGGCCATCTTTTATCCGGAAACAGGCATGGATCAGAGCCTCGTTTATGTTATATCATTTCGGATCGGACGGGCCTTCATCAGGACCATCGCCGGAAGTTATCTCATTGAAGGCTCCGGTAGCCTCGTTGTAGGCTGATATCGTCCCTGCGCCTATGTCGTAGTACCAGCCGTGGAGCGCGAGCTTTTTGCTCTCGAACCCCTTTTTGACAAGCGGGTAGCTCTTGAGGTTCTCTATCTGGTTAACTATGTGGTTCTTCTCGATCTGTTCGTAGCATGTCTGGAATGAAGGGTTGGTGCAATGGCTTATGACGTTATGCTTCACCTCGGAGGCGGCCCCGAGCCAGCCCTTTAGCCCGGGCATATCGGCAAAGTCCTTATCATCATAGTAGAGCGCCTTCATCGCCCCGCAGTCAGAGTGTCCGCACACGACTATGTCGGTTATCTGGAGCGCGTGTACTGCGAACTCTATGGCCGCGGCCGTGCTGTTTTTCAGGAGCGCAGGGTCGTTAAACGGGATTATGTTGCCGATGTTCTTTAATATGAAGAGCTCTCCGGGCTTCGACTGCGTTATGAGGTTCGGGTCGACGCGCGAATCCGAGCAGGCTATGAAAAGCACGTCAGGGGATTGCCCCTCTGAGAGCTCCTCGAAAAAAGCCTCCTGTTTCTTATGGAGCTGCTGGAACTTTTGAACGCCTTCGTACAGGTCGCGCAATGCCTCTCCTTTATACGGCAGTCCGTATCGAGTTATGTGATTGTTGTTTTATGTACTCATGCGGCCTCTGCCGGAATCTGAGCATCGGCCGCATTATCAGAAAAGTCCGGTTTGTACCGGGCCGGCAGGCACGATCAGATCTTTTTCGCCGAAGATGCTGATGCGGCCGAACTCGCCATCGAACCCCGGGGAGATCGCAACGTTGCCCTGCCTTACCCTTGTGATCGCCTCGGCGAGGCGCGCTCCCCCTGCCGAGGCGATCTCGTCAAAGCCCATATCAAGGAGTATTTCGAACTCGGTGCCAGCCTCGGTCGTCAAGCGATCGTACTCGTTTTGCACCTTCTTTGTGTTTATCCCTGTCCCGATGACCTCTGCTACTATCTCGGCAAGAGGTATGACGTGCCTTGAAGGTATTGTACCGGCAGGCGTGGACCCTTCGTCCCTGTCTGCGAGTTCTGCTATGCGGTTAAGGACGCCTACTGTCAGGCCTCTGCCGCATACAGGGCAGTTGGCGCGGGCCTTTTCCGTTTCTTCGGGGGTGAACATGATGCCGCACGCCCTGTGTCCGTCATGGTGGTACTTCCCTTCCTCAGGAAAAAATTCTATCGTGTAGAGGAATCTCGCAGGGTCTCTTGCCTTTATTGCGCCTGTTATCGCAGTGTAGCTCAGGTCGCAGTCAAAGACGTTTGCCTCCCTGCCGAGTTTCGACGGCGAGTGGGCGTCTGAGTTGGATATGAGGCATATATTGTCAAGGGCGGAGAGCCTCCGGTTCATCCCGGGGTCTGATGAGAGGCCTGTTTCAATGGCGTGTATGTGGCGGCTGTCATCCCCGAAGCATTCTTCGATGGAGTCGAACCCTGACTTGGACCCGAATATGGAAAACCAGGGGGTCCATGCGTGCGCGGGTATAAGCATCGCGTCAGGGGAGGCGTCAAGTACTATCTTCAAAAGGTCTTTTACAGGAAAACCTAATATCGGGCGGCCGTCAGACGATACGTTGCCTCTTGATGCAAGGGCCGTGTTTATCCTCTGCGCCGTCTCTATGGAATCCGCGAAGATAAGGCTGTGGACCTTGCGCGTCTTGCCGCCCTGCGTGTAGATGTTGCAGACCTCGGCGGTCAGCATGAAGCTTGTCGGTCTTGCTTTTTCCTGTTCTTTCTTTAAGACGAAGAGCCCGCTACCTGACGGCGCAAGGCTTTCGCATATCGAGCTAAAGTGGGCAGGGTGTGTGAAGTCGCCTGTCCCGACGATGCAGATCCCTTTCTTCGCGGCCCACCTGCCGATGGCAGGAAGGGTCATCTCCTTGCTCGTAGCCCTTGAGTATCCGCTGTGTATGTGAAGGTCTGCTATTATCCGCATGGTCTTGATCGCGCCTGCGTGCGCAGACTCAGTTCCCGATGGTGTTGTATCCGGCGTCCACGTATATGATCTCGCCTGTGACGCCGCTTGACAGGTCGCTCAAGAGATAGAGCGCCGTCCTTGCCACGTCAGCCTGAGTCACGTTTCTTCTCAGCGGCGCCTTTGTCTCTACCGCGTCCAATATCGATTTGAACCCTGAGATGCCCATTGCGGCAAGCGTTTTTATCGGCCCTGCCGAGATGGTGTTGACCCTGATGTTTTTGGGGCCGAGGTCTGCCGCGAGGTAGCGCGCAGAGGCCTCGAGCGCCGCCTTTGCCACACCCATGACGTTATAGTTCTGGATGACCTTTTCGCTCCCGTAATAGCTCATGGTGATGATCTTGCCGCCGCCGTTTGCCTCCATGAGTGGTATGGCATAGCGCGTAAGGGCGACAAGCGAGTAGGCTGAGACGTCCAGGGCCAGGGCGAAGCCTTCCCTTGAGGTATCGTAGAACGCGCCCTTGAGCTCTTCTTTTTTGGCGAAGGCGAGAGAGTGGACCATTGCGTCGAGCCCGTTCCATTCGGTCTTGAGCCTGTCGAAGACGCCGGCTATCTGGGAGTCGTTGGTGACGTCGCATGGCAGGATGATCTTTGAGCCGATAGATTCGGCAAGAGGGCGTACCCTTGATTCAAGGACCTCTCCGGCGTAGGTGAAGGCAAGCTCCATCCCTTCGCTGTGCAGAAGCTGGGCAATGGCCCAGGCGATGCTCTTTTCATTGGCGACGCCGAATATGACGCCTTTTTTGCCGTCAAGAAGTCCCATAGGGTGATACCTCCTGTCTTTTTGGGCCTGCGGCAAGGGGAGCAGCCACGCGGGCGCTGTGTTTTGCGGTAGCTAAAATGCTATATTTTTTACCATTTACAGCCGGATTGTTCAACAAAATACTTTGTCAGAGCGCCTTGCCTAACTCCGGGTCTTCTGATAAGATTTAGCTTATCGGGTCTGTGGGCAGTAGAAAATTCGCACCGCCCGAAAATGGAGGTTTTATGGTATTTGAACATCTGGAAGAAAAAGAAGCTGTGAAGACAGCGGCCATCATAGAGGTGAACGGATACGCCTTTTATACACTGCTCTCTAAAAAGACCGAGAACAAAGGGGTCAAGGCGGTCCTTAAAAAGCTCGCCGATGATGAAAAAAGGCACCTGAGGGTCATCGAAAAAAAGTTTTTCCCTGAGGCGGGCTTTCCTGCCGAGGACATAACAGAGGAAGAGCTTGAGATCGAGGAGTATGTAGAGAGATCCACGCGCGCCGACATATTCACAAAGAAGATCAATGTCGACGATCTGGTGAAGGTCCTCGACTCTCCGAAAAAGGCGCTTCTGCTGGCGCTCGATACAGAGAGACACTCCGTCGAGTTTTTTTCCGAGATGGCCAGAAAGGCCGAGACAGAGGAGGCGCGGACGATCTACAGGGAGCTTGTTGATGAGGAGGCCGCGCATGTAATGCAGATAGAGGCGCTTCTGGCTTCGGTCTGAGAGCCGTTGCCACGCTTTTTTGGGAAGGGGTAGGGGATCATCAGGTCGGTCCGGGGAAGTAGCGGCTGATGCACTTTGATTTGCGGATGGCCAGAGTCATGTATGACATAACGTAGTATATGACATGACAGGTCATTTTAATATTAACGGCGAGAATCGTCATCCTATGTCAGAGATCAGGCTTAACATCCTCACCAGAGAATGGGTCATAGTATCCGCTGAAAGGGCCATGAGGCCGACGGATTATATCGATACCAGGGAAAAGAAGTCGGCGCCGGCGCATCTGCCGTCTTGTCCTTTCTGCCTCGGAAACGAGAGAAAGACGGCTGACGAGTACTTCAGGCTATCCGAGGACGGGGGCTGGAAGATAAGGGTCGTTGCCAACAGGTATCCGGCCCTTTCGTTTGGCGGCGAGAGGAAGCAGACAGTAGATGGGTTGAAGCGCTCTGTCTCAGCTGTCGGACGGCACGAGATAATCATAGAGACCCCGGCGCATGATCTGGATATCGCTTCATACGACTTGAAGCATATAGAAGAGCTGATACGCATCTACCGCGGCAGGTTCAACGAAGCGCATGCCGACCCGAGGGTCGAGCACGTCATTATATTCAAGAACCACGGCGAGGGATCAGGCACGACCATTGAGCATCCGCACACGCAGCTTGTCGCCGTCCCTGTCGTCCCGATGCAGTTCAGAAAACGGGTCGAGTACGCAATGCATTACTTCGACGATACGGGCCAGTGCCTCGTATGCTCCATGCTCGGCCAGGAGCGAGATGAGGGCGTGAGGGTCGTGATAGATACCGAGCACTTCCTGACCTTCATCCCGTACGCGGCGCTCTCCCCGTTCCACACATGGATATTCCCCAAGAGGCACTGCGCCACGTTCTCAGGGATCACTGATGACGAGGCAATGGACCTCGCCGTTCACATGAAGACGCTTTTTGCAAAGTTCAAAAACGGCCTCGAAGACCCAGCTTATAACTACGTCATAAGGTCGAGCCGCCCTCAGGACGGGCGAAACGAGTACTGCCACTGGTATCTGAGCGTAGTCCCGAGGATTACAAAGACGGCGGGGTTCGAGCTGGGGAGCGGCATGTTCATAAACACGGAGCCGCCTGAGGAGTCAGCCGCCTTTCTGAGGGGTGTCGGGGTCTGAGCCTTTGATGCCGCCGGGCCGCTGCGTGTCTTTCTCCAAACGCGGCCTTTTGTTTTTTTATCCCCGTCCCCAGGTTGCATCCAAATCCCGGATAATGAGCGCAGGTATATGGAAAGAGAATACAAAAACCCGCTCCTTACGGTCGATATAATAATAGAGCTTGGTGACGAGGGCATAGTCCTCATCCAACGGAAGAACCCTCCTTACGGCTGGGCAATACCCGGAGGCTTCGTCGATTACGGAGAGACGTTAGAGGAGGCCGCAGCAAGAGAGGCGCTCGAAGAGACCTCGCTCGTGGTATCTCTGAGGTGCCAGATGCGCGCGTACTCCGACCCTGAAAGAGACCATAGATTTCATACCGTCTCGATGGTATTCGTGGCAAGGGCGCACGGAGTCCCTGAGGCACGGGACGACGCGAAGGGGATAGGGGTCTTTACTCAAAAGAACCTCCCGTCGGCTCTTGCCTTTGACCACGAAAGGATACTCGGCGATTATTTCAGGTGGAAGAAAAAAGGGTTCGAGGCCTTCGGGCTGTGATCCGGGAATAAATACGACGCGTGGCTTGATGACGTTTCTGCGAATGGAGTCGCAAGGCATGGGGTAGCGGCCGTGTCATCAGTAGCGAGAGGTGTTAACGCAAATGGTGGGCTGAGTCCACCCTACCAATGTGTATCTCCGTCCTTCAAAATCAACCCCTCCCAGCCTCCCCTTGTAAGTAAGGGGAGGAGCCAAGTCTAAGCTCCGGCCTTTGAATTTTGCATTCGGCGGGTGTGACCTGCCTTGCCAGACTGATCAGAAGGTCAAATGCTCAGGTTTGCCTATATAATATCCCTGCGCATAGTCGACGCCAAGCTTCTTTAAGATCTGGAACGTCTCCTCGCTCTCTACGAATTCAGCGATGCTCTTCACCTTCATACCTCTCGCCACATCCGCTATGGCCTTGACGAAAAGCTGGTCGTTCGCGTTTTTTTTGAGGTTGCGTATGAAAGAACCGTCTATTTTTATATAGTCCACGTCGAGTTCCCTCAGATAGGTGAAAGACGTGAATCCCACGCCGAAATCGTCGAGGGAGAAATGGCATCCGAGCGACTTCAGCGCCTTGATGAATCTTGCGGCCCGTTCGATGTCGCAGACCGCCGCCGTCTCCGTGATCTCAAAGACTATATGGTCGGGATCGGCACCTGTTTCCGATATGGCGGACCTGATGAACAGCAGCAGATCGTCATCCATCAGGTCCTTTCCCGAGAGGTTTATGCTGAATGTGAGAGATCTGCCCTTGCGGCCTGCCTCCGACATGAGTATCAGAGTCTTTTTTATTATCTGTTTATCGACTGCTCCGATTATGTCGAACCTCTCGGCCACTTCGATAAAGGCGCCGGGCAGAAGGATGTTTCCTTCCTCGTCGCGCATCCGCGCCAGCGCCTCATAGTGGCGGACCTTGTTGTCGTTCAGCCCGATGATTGGCTGCATCCATACCTCAAAGCGGTCTTCATCGAGGGCCTTGAGTATACGCTCCTTCCACTTGAGCCTTGAATGGATGTCTTCCAGTATATGGTCTTCATCGCGGTAGAGGTGGCTTCTGTTGCGTCCAAGCTCCTTGGCCCGGTACATGGCCGCATCGACCTTTGTGAAGAGTTCGCTCACCGCTGCCCCGTGGACAGGATACAGGACTGCGCCTATGCTTGCGGACAAACGGAAAGGAAGACTCCCCGAACGGTATCCCTCTATCTGTTCTCTGATCCTCTCAGCTATCGCCATACCTTTTTTTTCATCCGTCGGAGCCAGATAGATTGCGAACTCATCCCCGCCAAGCCGCCCCAGGATGGATTCTTCGTCCTGAAGGGTTTTCTTGAGCAGCCTGGAGACGCTTCTCAGCACCTCGTCACCGAGGCCGTGCCCGTACCCGTACGAATCGTTTATGAATTTGAAATGGTCTATGTCAAGCATCAGCAAGACTCCAGGTTCTTTGTCTTCCAGATTGCTGAAAAGCCGCTCGCCCATTAGTTCCATGAAACGCGACCTGTTCAAAAGGTCGGTCATCTCGTCGTGATAGGCGAGGTATTTGATCTTTGCTTCCGAGGCCTTCTTTTCAGTGATGTCTTCCTGGACCGCGAGGTAATTTATGATATTCCCGTTCTGGTCCTTGACCGGGCTTATGACCGTATTGCACCAGTAGCGCCCTCCGTCTTTCGTCCTGTTTTTCAGGATGCCGCGCCACGTCCATCCTCCCTTTATCGTGCCCCACATCTCCCCGTACATGGAATCAGGGGTCTCCCCTGAAGAAAGGATGCGGGGCGTCTGGCCAAGGGCCTCCTGTTTGGCGTAGCCCGTGACCTGCTCGAAAATCGGGTTTACGTATTCGATGACCCCGTCGCTGTCAGTGATGAAGACTATGCTACTGCTCTGTTCTATCGCCGCGGAAAGTTTTTTTATCTCGAAGGTCGCCTGCCTCTGTTCAGTGACATCGGTGCCGTAAATATTGACATACTCGCTTTGGGCCACCGGCGCCACTACCATCGAGAATATCCTGCCTTTATTCTTCAATTCGAGTAGTTTGGTTTTCTGAGAGTCGTAGACCTCATTGACGGTCTGCTTCAAGGCCTCCGGCACTGATTGTCCAGCCTCGCATCCCCATTCATCAAGCAACGGGGCGCTCGCATCGTTTCCGTACAGTATCGTTCCGTCCGTTGCGATGCGCAAGACAGGGTTCGGGTTCTCCGAAGGGAACTTTGCGAGGACCTTTATCTCTTCCTCGACCCGCTTGCGCTCGGTGATATCATGGGCCGCGCAGACTACCCCGAAGAGTGCGCCTCCGGCCCCTCTCATCACCGATCCTGAGAAAAGCACCGGTATCTTTCTGCCGTCTTTGGCCAGATACGTCTTCTCGGCGTTGCGGATAAAACCGTTTTTCATAAGCTCTTCAAAGTCTTTTTCTTGTTCTTCAAATATCGTTAATATGGGCCTGCCCAAAAGTTCGTCATCTACGTAGCCTAACATATCAAGGGCGGCCTTGTTGACGGCGGAAACAGCGCCTTCGGGTGTCGTCACTATGAGGCTGTCCATCATGCTTTCAAAGATTTTTTCAACGTAATTCCTGGATACGGTTATCTTCTGCAGGTCCACGGCCATTTTGTTAAAGGCCGCTCCAAGCTCGCCGATCTCGTCTTTTGACACCAATTCGATTCGCGAGCCGAATTCTCCGGCACCGAATTTTAAAGCAGCGTTCCTGAGTCTTTCAATAGGCCTTGAGATGGAACGCGACACCATTAAGGCCATAAGGACGACGAAGGCCGGAGAGACGGCAAAGAGCGCCAGCAATGCGTTCCTGACCCTCCTGACAGGACGCAGTATCTCGTCGGCGTTGAAGTCCATTACGACAGTCCACCCAAGGCCGCTGAATCCCTTCGAATGGCTGAAGGCCCTCAATATTTCCATGCCTTCTTCAGGGATGAAAACGAAACCGCTTTTCCCTCCGAGCACGTCAGAGGCCCCCTGCAGTCGCGAGACATCCTCGCCGAACTCTTCGAGCCTTATGTCCTTGCCCTGTTTTTTCAGAGTCGGGTCCAGTCCGCTGAAGATGACAAGCCCTTTTTTGTCGAGCAGACGCGGCTCCATGCTCTTATATTTAGAACGCGTCTGGGCCAGATCGATGATGCTTTTCATGGCCTCTATATTCAAGACACCCTTGAGAAGACCTGCAAAGGCGCCTTTTCTGTCATATATGTTTACAACGATATCGATTGAAACTGCGTCTGAGCTTTCGTCGAATTCTACGTCGCCAAGCCAGAAATCCCTTTTTTTCAAGGCTTCTTGATACCACCGTTCGTCGGCCTGCAGATAATCGCTAGTCCTGCCGGTCGAAGCGAGGACAACGCCGTACCTGTTCGTCACGTATACTTCGCTAAAAGGCGCGTACTCGTATTTCTGTTTATAGAAATCGAGGTACCTTACGAGTTCCTCTGAGAGTTCATTATTCAATACGCTTGTTATGAATGGTGTCTGTTTTTTGCTTTTCCAGTCTTCGTCTGTTTTTTTGATGAAGTCCATGATGCCGGGTGTCTTATCGAATGCCTTGTTTGATCTGACGACATCCTTCGCCAGCAACAGGTCGTTAGCGTAGGCCTGTATATCCTCGACCCTGACATATATCTCTCTATCGACATCTCTTATGATATCGTCCGCCAATTGAAGGGCGCTCTCACCCGCATCCTTTTTCATGGCATTTTCCGCAATGTAGATCGAGGCGACCCCTGCAATGGCGGACACAAAGATAACCGTGGAAAAGGCAATAGTCAATTTTCGGCCGATCCTCATCCCAACCGCCTTGTTTTTTGCTCTCGCTGGAGCCGGTGCTAAATCGTCTGAAAAAGCGTGAAAGTCAGCTGAAAGGGGAAATATCCGGAGTTGCAAATTCATGGGGGTGTGGCTCAAAGATGGTATGCGCCTGCTTTTGCAGGCGGTCAGGCCCTTCACTGCGAGGCTGTCTCGAAGCCGCAGGGACTGAGCTGTCCGGGGTTACATTGGCGTTAGTGTAGTTCGTTGAAGACCTGAGAGATCGCCTGAACATCACCTGACAATCAATATATTCTACGTCTGACTCGCTCTTTTTGCAACCGGCCCACAAAAAAACAAGGCTGATGAGAGTTCAGGCCAGCCTCCCCTTGTGAGTAAGGCGCAAGAAGACAAAACTCCCCTCCTTACCAAGGAGGGGCTGGGGGTGGTTTGAGAATTAGTTTGCCTTTGCTTTAAAACAACCGGGGCATGGCGGAACGAGCCTAAAGGATGGCCGACGAACAGGCGGTGGTATCAACTGCGAGTCGGCCAGACAGCGAAGGGAGCCATACCCAAAAGATGCACGGCAAGTGCAAAGCTGAAATCAGATAGATGTTTTTTTATTCGGGACGTTCGAGCCATGCACGAAAGGCGCACCCAGTGCGGCAAAAAAACATCCGGCGGGTGTGACCCGCTCTGCCGGACTTACGCAAATGGTGGGCCGAGCCCACCCCACCCTACCTGACTACGTTGCTGACCTCTCTCAGTCTCCCCTTGTAAGTAAGGGGAGGTGTTAGGCAAAGATCAAGACTTTGAATTTTGCCTTTGCTTTAAAACAATCGGGTCATGGCGTAGCGAGCCTGACTGAGAGCCGTAGAGCAGGTCCTTGTATCTACTGCGAAACGGCTCGAAAGCGATGCGAGCCATACCCAAAAGGCGCACGGAAGTGCAAAGCTGAAATCAGACAGATGTTTTTTATACGGACGGTTCCTATGCGTTGATGCCTATCCGAGTTTTTCCTTGAGGAGCTTATTGACCGCCTGAGGGTTGGCCTGTCCTTTCGTGGCCTTCATCGTCTCGCCTACGAAAAAGCCGATGAGCTGGACCTTGCCTTCCCTGAACTTCGCGACGTTGTCCGGGTTGGCTTCGATTATCCCGTCTATTATCTTCGCCAGTGCCGACTCGTCTGAAATCTGAGACATGCCCTTTGACTTGACTATCTCAGCCGCACCTTTGCCTGTGCGGTACATCTCTTCAAAGACCTCTTTCGCGGTCTTGCCGTTTATCTCGCCTTTTTTTACCATCAGGATAAGCTCTGAGATAGCCTCAGCGGCCAGGGCGCAGGCCCTTATATCCGCCTGGTCTTCCTTGAGGAGCCTTAGAAGCTCTCCCATGATCCAGTTGGAAGATACCTTCGGTTCTCCGGTCAGGGTTGCGAGCCTTTCGTAGTAGTCGGCCAGATACTTATCCGCTGTGAGTACCCCTGCGTCGTAGGGCGGTATCGAGTACTGTTCGACAAACCTCTGCCTCTTTGCCTGAGGGAGTTCAGGCACGGCCGAGCGGGCGGCCTCAACAAGGGCTTCGTCAATGATCAGAGGCAGGAGATCGGGCTCAGGGAAGTAGCGGTAGTCGTGAGCTTCTTCTTTCGATCTCATGGAGAGCGTTATGCCCTTTGCCGAATCGAAGAGGCGCGTTTCCTGAACGACCTTTCCGCCGTTCTCGATGAGGTCGATCTGCCTATGGATCTCGTAGTCTATCGCGTCCTTGACGAACTTGAAGGAGTTGACGTTCTTGATCTCGGCCTTGGTGCCAAGTTCTTTCTGTCCTACAGGCCGGACCGAGACGTTGGCGTCGCAGCGGAAGCTTCCTTCTTCCATGTTGCCGTCGCATATCTCAAGGTAGACGAGTATGTCCCTTATCATCTTCAGGTACGCGTGTGCCTCTTCGGAGGTCCTCATGTCAGGTTCGCTCACTATCTCTATGAGAGGGACGCCTGTCCTGTTAAGGTCGACGAACGAGTAGCCTGCGTCCTGCGGTCCTTCGCCGTGGAGGAGTTTTCCGGCGTCCTCTTCCATGTGTATGCGCGTTATGCCAAGCCTCTTTTTAGTGCCGTCAAGCTCTATATCGATGTGGCCGTACTCGGCAAGCGGTTCGTTATATTGCGATATCTGGTAGCCCTTGGGCAGATCCGGGTAGAAGTAGTTCTTCCTCGCGAAGACGCTCTTCAGGTTGATCTTGCAGCCTACGGCAATGGCCATCCTTACAGCGTAATCGACAGAGCGCCTGTTGAGTACCGGAAGGACCCCGGGCATCCCGAGGCATATCGGGCAGACCTGAGTGTTAGGCTCAGAGCCGAACTTTGTCGAACATGAGCAGAAAAGTTTTGAATCCGTCAAAAGCTGGGCGTGGACCTCAAGCCCTATAACCGCTTCGAATTTCATCTGTCTGTCCCTTGTGTGAGATTTTTATGCCACGGCGTGAAACGGCCCGGCCTCTTTCAGCCTCAGTCCAAGACTCAGATATAGTAAACTCCTGTCTTGACCTGAGGATTGTCTGGAAATAGTTTTTGTCTGAAACTCAGTCTTTGCCTGAAACTTCGTTTTTGCCTGAAACTTAGATCGCCGGCCTCTTCTTGTGCCACTCGGTTGCCTGTTCGTACGCGTGCGCGGCCTTTAGTATCGCGCCCTCGTCCATCTGCCTTGACAGGAGCTGTAGCCCCACCGGAAGCCCTTCACCGGTAAAGCCGCAAGGGACCGATATGCCGGGCAGGCCCGCGAGGTTGCACGAGATCGTGAATATGTCGGAGAGATACATGGTCAGCGGGTCTTCGAGCTTCTCTCCGAGCCTGAACGCGGCTGTCGGGGCCGTAGGCGTGGCTATCACGTCGCATAGATCAAAGGCCGAGTCGAAGTCGCCCTTGATAAGCGTCCTCACCTGCGAGGCCTTTTTGTAGTAGGCGTCGTAGTAGCCGGATGAGAGCGCATACGTCCCGAGCATTATCCTTCTTTTGACCTCGGCGCCGAAGCCGGTGTCCCTCGTCATCTTGTACATCTCAAGGAGGTTCTTTGCGCCGTCGGCCCGAAGACCGAACCTTACTCCGTCGTAACGCGCAAGGTTGCTTGACGCCTCTGCCGTTGCAACGAGATAGTAGACGGATACCGCGTACTCGGTGTGCGGCAGGCTTACGGGGACAAGTTCGGCACCGAGGCCTTTGAGCGTTTTAAGGGCCGAGTCTATGGAGGAGGCGACGTCGGCATCAATCCCATCGATGAAGTATTCCTTCGGTATGCCGATCTTGAGGCCCTTGATGTCTTTCGTAAGAAAGGCCGTGTAATCAGGTGTCGCGGCATTGATGGACGTTGAATCTAACGAGTCGTGCCCTGCGATCGCTCCAAGCATAATGGCCGCGTCGCGGACATCTTTGGTGAAAGGCCCGGCCTGATCGAGAGAGGATGCGAACGCGATCATGCCGAAGCGCGAGACCCTGCCGTAAGTGGGCTTGAGACCGACAACCCCGCAGCATGAGGCAGGCTGTCTGATGGAGCCGCCTGTGTCAGTGCCGACCGAGGCCGCCGAAAGCGACGCGGCTACAGCGGCGGCAGAACCCCCGGAGCTTCCTCCCGGGACGCGGTCGAGCGCCCACGGGTTTGAGGTCTTTTTGAAGGCCGAGTTTTCGGTGGATGAACCCATCGCGAACTCGTCCATGTTGTTCTTGCCGATGATCACTGCCCCGGCTTCTTTGAGCCTTCTTACGACGGTTGCGTCGTACGGCGGGATGAAGTTGCCGAGTATCTTCGAGCCGCAGGTCGTGCGTATCCCCTTCGTGCAGAAGATGTCTTTAACGGAAATCGGTATGCCTGCAAGCGGGCCCTGCTTTGCGCCTGAGGCGAATCTTTTGTCTGCCTCTGCCGCGGCTTCCATCGCCGCCTCGGCCGTTACAGTGAGGTAGGCGTTCACCGAGCCTTCGACGGCATCTATCCGTTTGAGGTAGGCCGCAGTAAGTTCGCTTGATGTGATCTCTCCGGCGGAGAGTTTTTCAGTCAGTTCGTGTATCGTAAGCGAGGTCAGGTCCAAGGTTGGTTCTCCTTGCGTTTGTTTTTATCCGAGTTTATTCGATGATCTTGGGCACTTTGAAACAGCCCTTCTCTCTAAGCGGCGCGTTGGAGGTGGACAGATCCTGTCCGAGAGAATCAGCTACTACGTCATCTCTAAAGACCGATGTGGGAGGAACGGTATATGTCGTAGGGACTATCCCATCGGTATTCAGCTCGGAGAGCTTTTCAACGTGCTTCAATATCCTCTGCAGCTGGTCTGTGTATAGATCTGATTCCTGCGGTGTGAGTGCGAGCCTCGCAAGGTCTGCGACACGCATGACGTCATCTTTTGTTATCGACATGATAGCCCCTTTATCTCAAGTTTTACGGATGCCGTTCTTTTTGTTTGTGTGCGTATAGCGCGTTTGAAGGCCGTGGGATATGGCCTTTGGTTCGTCTGCCATTGGAGCTTAAGCATGCTGGTTCGTAAAGCTATCATAATCGGCCGCCTCAGGCAAGCCTTTGGTGTCTCACGGTTTTTTTGCCTCAAGAGGTTGACACGGTGATACTTCGCTGATAGATTTATCATATAAGGGCCTAAGCATCGATCTCATCAGTACCTGATGGCCCAAAACCAAGGAGGTGTCTGAGATGGCAACAGTAAAGAAACCTGCCAAGAAGAAAGCGGCTCCTGCAAAAAAGACGGCAGCGAAGAAGATGGCCAAGAAGCCGGGCTGCTGCTGATAAGCCGCTGTCCATCTGCTTCAGAGAAGGGGAGATGACCTTAGTCGTAAGGCCTTCTCCCTTTTTTTATTTTCCTTCGTATCCCGTCTGTTTCTGCCTCTTGACACGGCTGGGGGCTCGGCATTAGAATACTGAAGCTCAGGCGTTGTCTTTATTGGGCTCTGTGTTTATCAGAGACTGTGTAGCCGGTCCGCAGTCTTTGACTTCAAGGGATGGGGATGTGATAGTGCGCGCGTATCAGGCCCATCGAGAAGCCTTGTCAGTCCGGCCGGTCAGTTCGAAGGAGGCTTATGAAGGTCGCTTGCATCCAGACGTCGCCGGTCTTCGGCGCTATAAAAAAGAATGTCGATGACGCAGTAAAAAAGATCTCTCGCATCGACGCCGACCTTGTAGTCCTGCCGGAGTTGTTTTCTACCGGCTATCAGTTCAGGGACAAGAAGGAGGCGTTAAGTTACGGAGAAGATGTCAGGACAGGGTACGCCTCGACCATGCTCGCAGGTCTTGCAAAAAAGAAGAAGATGCATATAGTCGCAGGGATAAACGAGAGGGCCGGGAAGAAGGTCTATAACTCCGCTGTGCTCGTCGGTCCGAATGGGCTCTGCGGGCTATATAGAAAGGGGCATCTCTTCTGGAACGAGAAGAAGATATTCTCCCCCGGGGATACAGAGCTTAATGTGTATGATATCGGCAAGGCGAAGATCGGGCTGATGGTTTGCTTCGACTGGATATTTCCGGAGGTGGCAAGGACTCTGGCTCTGAGAGGAGCTGATATCCTCTGCCAGCCATCGAACCTGGTGCTTCCGTACTGCCCTCAGGCGATGATAACAAGGTCTATCGAGAACAGGGTCTATTCGATAGTCGCTAACAGGGTCGGCACAGAGGAGCGTATTAAGGGGAGCCGCCTCGATTTTATCGGGCAGAGCGAGGTCGTAGCCCCTGACGGGGAGGTCCTCTGGAGGGCTGGAGGCAAGAGGACCGCTTCAAAGGTCGTTGATATCGATCCGAGGCTTGCCAGGAACAAGTCGATAAACCCCCTGAACAACCTCTTTAAGGACAGAAGAGAGGACCTTTTTGCATTATAGCCGCCTTTTTTGGAAAGTTAAAGGTTAGGTATTACAGGGTGTTAGCTCCGGGCGGTCTCTTTTTTGCGACTTACTGTATACAGTATACCACTTTCCGCTTGACAAAGGTCTTGAGTTGGTTTATTTTGGCAACATTCCAAGACGAGCATATCGTAACATTTAGAACCTTTGTTGGCTGACGGCTGCACAAAACCGTAAAAACTACGAGGGACTTGAGATGCTGCTGTCTTATCTGCCGATACTCATAATGGTGGGCGCCGCGACCTTCATGGGCGTTATGGCTCTCTTTATGAGTTTCATAATGCAAAACAAGAATCCCTACAAGGCCAAGCTCTCGCCGTGGGAATGCGGCATGGAGCCTATCGGAGAGGCCAACAAGGGTCATTTCAGGATCCACTTCTTTATCATCGCCATACTCTTCGTTATATTCGACGTTGAAACGCTCTTTCTTTTCCCTTGGGCGGTACTCCTTACAGACACGACAATATCCATGTTCATATTTATCGAGATGGTGCTCTTTATAGCGGTGCTCGCCATAGGGCTTGTCTACGCCTGGGTCAAGGGCGCGCTTGAGTGGGTCTGACGCGCCGCGGCGCAGGTTGTTATCTAATAAAAACGCCTGTTTAGCAGGCTTAGAGTAGGCAGATGAACTCTGGAAAAAACCCGATAGAAGATTCAATGTTCTTTACCACGCTCGACTCCATCGCCGACGTGCTCCGGAACAACCCCATAGTAAAGACGGTCAAGGGCAACCCTGTCGTCGGTGACGTGGTGAACTGGGGCAGGACATCTTCGCTCTGGCCGATGACCTTCGGGCTTGCCTGCTGCGCTATCGAGATGATAGCGGCCGGATGCTCGCGTTACGACCTTGACAGAATGGGCATCGTCTTCAGGCCGTCACCCCGCCAGTCGGACGTAATGGTGGTAGCCGGCACAATGACTAAAAAGATCGCTCCGGCCGTTAAAAGGCTCTATGACCAGATGCCTGAGCCCCGCTGGGTCATAGCCCAGGGCGGGTGCGCCTCTGCCGGCGGCCCGTATAATACGTATTCGGTCGTGCAGGGCACTGACCTTGTTATCCCGGTCGACGTGTATATCCCGGGTTGTCCTCCGAGGCCTGACGCGCTCTTGTTCGGGTTCCTTCAGCTAATGGAGAAGATCAAAAAAGAGAGCCCCTTTATCATAGAAGACAGAAAGTTAGGCTATTAGGCGGGATATGGTAGAAAAGGAATCTGTACTCATAAAGAAGGTAAAAGAGGCGTTCAGGGATGCGATCCTTGAGACGACCGTCTTTCGCGGCGAGATCACGCATCTGGTCGAAAAAAGCGCTATCTTGTCCCTGTGCACCTTTTTGAAGAACGATTCTGAGCTTAAGATGAACTATCTTGTCGACGTCATCGGTGTAGATTACCAGCCCAGAGAGCCTCGTTTTGAGGTCGTATACCACCTCTACTCCATATCCAGAAGGCACAGGGTAAGGCTCAAGGTGAGGCTTGCCGAAGGCGAGGCAGTTGCCTCGGTTGCAAATGTCTGGAAGGGCGCGGACTGGCCTGAGAGAGAGGCGTACGACATGTTTGGTATTGTCTTTGAAGGCCACCCGGAACTCAAGCGCATATACATGGCCGAAGACTGGGAGGGTTTCCCTCTCAGGAAGGATTATCCTCTAAGGGGCTTTAAGGACAGATATAACCCTTACGGCGTTGACAAAGAAGAGAACTGAGAGGCAGCGGCATAAAGCGGCGCATAACGACTGAATAATCGCAAAAGACATAAACATAATGGCAGAGCGCGACGAACAAAACTTGATTGATACGCAGGTGATGACCCTGCACATGGGCCCTCAGCACCCCTCGACTCACGGGGTGCTCCACATGATCCTCGATATGCAGGGCGAGAAGGTCTTGAAGGTCGTCCCTGACATCGGTTATCTCCACAGGGGCACGGAGAAGATCGCAGAGAACCTGCTGTACCACCAGTTTATCCCTTATACGGACAGGCTCGACTATATGTGTGCGATGTCGAATAACCTCGCGTACGTCCAGGCCGTAGAGAAGCTGATGGGCATAGAGATCACCGAGAGGGCCAAGTACATAAGGGTCATCTCAGCCGAGCTTTCAAGGATAGCCGGCCATCTGTTAAGCGTCGGCGCTTGGGCCATGGATCTCGGCGCCATGTCGATACTCCTTTACGCCATCAGGGAAAGAGAGATCATACTCGACATATTCGAGATGCTTTGCGGTGCGAGGATGACGCTCAGCTACCTGCGGGTGGGCGGTGTCAGGTACGACTTCACCGATCAGTGCAAGGATGCGACAAAGAACCTCCTTGAGATACTTCCCAAGAGGATAGACGAATACGAGACGATACTTACCGGCAACAGGATCTGGCTCAAGAGGAACAAGGGCGTCGGCGTCATAAGCGCTGAAGAGGCGATAAACCTCGGCCTTTCAGGCCCGTCGCTTCGCGGAAGCGGCGTTAAGTGGGATGTGAGAAAGGACGAGCCGTATCTTGTTTACGACAGGTTCGATTTCAACATACCGACAGGCACGAATGGCGACTGCTTCGACCGTTATCTCGTTAGAATTGAAGAGATCCGCCAGTCGATACGGATAATAGGCCAGGCGCTGAAAGACCTGCCTGAAGGCCCTTTCAACATCGATATGCCGCAGGTAGTGCCTCCGCCGAAGCCGGACGTCTACAAGAACATGGAGGCGCTCATCCATCACTTCAAGTACGTCTCAAACGGCTTCAAGGTCCCTGCCGGAGAGATATATTCCTCGATAGAGGCCCCGAAGGGCGAGCTCGGCACCTACATTGTTAGCGACGGGTCCGAGAAGCCGCACAGGGTGAAGCTCCGAGTGCCGACATTCATGAACCTTCAGACGATAGACCACATGTGCAGGGGCAACTACCTTGCCGACGTCATAGCGATAGTTTCAAGCCTCGACCCTGTCTTCGGCGAGTGCGACAAGTAAGGCAGAGAGCGCATTAAAACATAAGCGAGACAGAAGCAGAGAGAGAACATGTTTTCAGAAAACGCCAGAAAAGAGCTCGAAGCGATCCTCAAGAAGTACCCGAACAAGCGTTCAGCGGTCATGGACGCGTTAAGGGTGGCTCAGAACGAGGGGGCAGGGCATATAACGAAAGCGGACATGGAAGAGATCTCCAGGGTTCTTGAGATGCCTGCGAACGAGGTCCACGCAGCGGCGACCTTCTACACGATGTACAGGGTCAATAAGCCGGTAGGCAAGTACCATATACAGGTATGCGCCAACATATCATGCTCTCTTATGGGCGCGGACCACATCATTAAGCACATGGAAAACGTCCTTCGTATAAAGACAGGCGAGACGACGCCGGATTCCAAGTACACCCTTTCGACAGTCGAATGCCTCGGCTCTTGCGGAACGGCGCCGATGATGCAGGTAAACGACGATTATTACGAGAACCTCGACGAGAAGAAGATAGACGAGCTTCTGGGCAGACTTAAATAGAAGGCCCTTTAAAGGGCGCGGATAAATTACCGGGCATGGAAAAAGTACTCCTTAAAAATTACGGCAAGCCTGATTCGCACAAGATAGAGAATTACATCTTGAGCGGCGGGTACAAGGGCCTCGAAGCGGCTGTAAAGCTCAAGCCGGACTCCCTTATCCAGTTGATAAAGGACTCAGGCCTCAGGGGCCGCGGCGGCGCGGGCTTTTCAACAGGCCTCAAGTGGAGCTTCATACCCAAGGACCCGACAATACCCAAGTTCCTGTGCTGCAACGCCGACGAGGGCGAGCCGGGGACGTTCAAGGACAGGGGTATCATAGACCACGACCCGCATCTGTTGATCGAGGGGATGATCATAACATCCTACGCCATCGGCGCATCGAACGCGTACATCTACATCAGGGGCGAGTTCGTCTTCGGCACAAACAGGCTACAGGTAGCCATAGACGAGGCCTACGCAAAGGGTTACCTCGGAAAAAACATCATGGGTTCGGGCTTCAACCTTGATATGTACATACACAGGGGCTTCGGCGCCTATATATGCGGCGAAGAGACCGCGCTTCTCGAATCTATCGAGGGCTACAGGGCTCAGCCGAGGAAGAAGCCTCCGTTTCCAGCGCTTGCCGGACTCTACGCCAAGCCTACCGTCATAAACAACGTCGAGACGCTCTCGTGCATACCGTCGATAGTCGAGAAAGGCGCTGAGTGGTTCTCGAAGATCGGCGCTCCGAAGAGCCCTGGGCCGAAGATATACTGCGTAAGCGGACACGTGAAAAAGCCGGGCCTTTATGAGCTTCCGATGGGTACGACGGTCAGGGACCTGATATTCAACCATTGCGGCGGCATGCTCCACGAGGGCAGGGCCTTGAAGGCTGTAATACCCGGAGGGGTCAGCGCGCCTCTGCTTACGCCGAAGGATCTTGATACGCCTCTTGATTTCGATTCTCTGGCCGCAAAAGGCTCGATGCTTGGGTCAGGCGCGGTCATAGTGATGGACCAGACGACCTGCATGGTCAAGTCAGCACACATCGTAACCAGGTTTTTCAGCCATGAATCATGCGGAAAGTGCACCCCGTGCAGGGACGGCACACCGTGGCTCACCAGGGTGCTCGGCAGGATAGAGCACGGCGAAGGAAAGCCCGGCGACGTTGAGCTTTTGGAGAGCCTGTGCACGAACATATTCGGCAGGACGTTTTGCCCGCTCGGCGACGGCGCGGTGATGGCGCTTCGGGGTTTCGTGAAGAACTTCAGGGACGAGTTCCAGTTCCACATAGACTATAAGAGATGCATGGTCTCATAAACAGCAACAGCGAAGAGCAGAGATGGCAACGGTAAAGATAAACGGCATAGAGCTCCAGGTCGAGGACAATACCCTGATACTGGACGCGGCAAGGAAGGCAGGCTTCGAGATCCCGACGTTCTGCTATCAGGCTGACCTAATGGGCATAGGCTCGTGCAGGATGTGTCTGGTGGAGATCGAAGGGCAGAAGAAGCTCCAGCCCTCCTGCGTCACACCGGTCCTTCACGGCATGAGCATTAACACTGAGACGCCTACGGTCATGTCGGCAAGGGCCTCGATGCTCGAGTTCCTCCTCGCTAACCACGCTATGGATTGCCCGGTCTGCGACAAGGGCGGAGAGTGCGAGCTTCAGGACATGGTCCACAAGTACGGCCCGCGCAAGGGGCGCCACGCTGACGCCAAGTTCAAATTCCATGAGAAGGACTACGCTTTAAGCCCCGTCATCATAAAGAACTCCAACAGATGCGTCAACTGCATGAAGTGCGTGAGGGTCTGCCGCGAAGTCGTCGGCAGGAACGTCCTTACGGCGCTTAACAGGGGAGACCATCAGGAGGCCACAAGCTTCATGAGGACCTTCCTCGACTGCGATCACGACGGCAACTGCATCGAGGTCTGCCCGGTCGGATGCTTTATGAGGCTTCCTTACAGATACAAGACGCGCCCCTGGGACCTTAAGGGCGTTGATACGATATGCACTTACTGCGCGACAGGGTGCAGGATGGTCATTGAACATCGCGACGGCACAGTCGTAAGGGCCAGGGCGCAGATGGGAGTCGGGATAAACAGCGAAACGTTGTGCGCGCGCGGCCGTTTCGGCTACGACATAATGAACGACGACGGGCGGGTAAAGACGCCCATGATAAAAAAGTCGAGGACCGGCGGGCTTGAACCTGCATCTTGGGAAGAGGCGATAGCCTTTATAAAGGATAACCTCGCTACCGTTGACGGCGAGAAGCTGGGCGGCATCATCTCTCCAAGGTCGACCAACGAAGAGGCGTACCTCTTCCAGAAGCTCATCAGGACTATATTCAAGAGCCCTAACATAGATTCGAGCGTAAGGTTTAAGGCTGACGCGGTCGAGGGTTTCGTAAAGGCTACAGGGATGGACGAAGGTGGGGCCTCCATATTCGATTGCATGGAAGCAGATACGGTCCTCATCATAGGCGCCCATCTTTCAGATGAGAACCCTGTCACTGATTATATCGTAAGGCGCATCTCCGGCAGCCGCAGGATGAACCTTATCATAACTTCACCCAGGGCTATGAAGCTCGACAGCTCCGCTAGCGTCGTTTTAAGGCATCTGCCTGCTACGGAAGGCGCGCTTCTGGACGCGATCATATTAAACCTCAACGCGGATAAGATAGTCGGCTCTGAGGCGCTGACTGCGCTCAAGGATACGAAGCTCGAGGCGGTCCTTGCCGAGGCCGGCGTGGATGCAGAGACAGTAAAACTCATATCAAATAAGATCGCCGGTTCGGCCTCGGTCGGCATAATAGCAGGGACAGATTTCCTCAGAAGCCCGGAGGGGCTGCCTCCACTCGGCCTTTTAAGAGAACTTCTCAAGGCCACAGGAAAGAAGCTGACGGTAGTACCTGTCCTTGACAGGTGCAACCAGAGGGGCGTTTGGGAGATGGGCGGGCACCCGAACTTCGGGCCAGGCTATTCGGCTGTCAAGGCAAAGGGCATGGGCACAGAGGCGATGCTCGATGCGGCGCACAGCGGCGGATTAGAAGCCCTGTATATCGCAGGCGCTGATCTGGTGACGCTCGCCGAGGATGAGGATTTTGTAAAAAGGGCCCTTTCAAAGGTCGGTTTCCTGGTCGTGCAGGATACCTTCATGACCGAGACCGCAAGGCTTGCCAATGTCGTTCTTCCCGGCGTATCTACAGGCGAGAAAGACGGGATGTTCACGAATCAGGAGGGCAGGGCGCAGGTCATAAAGAAGCTGTTGCCTCCGCCGGGCAAGGCAAAGAAGGATATAGACATAATAAGGGCGGTAGGCGAGGCGTTTGAGAGGTCTTTCGGCCCCAAGAACCCGGCGCTCGTACTTGATGAGATAAGAAAAGAGATCGGGATGTACTCGGAAGTAAGCCTTACCTTCAAGAATAAGAGGAATCCGGATAATGAGCTTGACAACAAGGCGGCCCTCGTAAAAGGCACACATAGCGATCTGAAGATAGGTTCTTGGCCCAGGCGTCACGTTGCGGCCGACCCGGCCTTTCCGTTCATACTTACCACAGGCAACCAGCTCTTTCATTCCGGCAGGTTATCTAGAAGGTCGGAGATACTGACAAGCCTTTCAAAAGGCGCTGAGGTCGAGATAAGCGAGTCTGACGCAACGGCGCTCGGTTTGAAGGCCGGGGACAAGGTAAGGGTAAAGGGCGCCAGGTACGAGGCGGTAGTATCACTGAAGACGAAGAAGGGCTCAAAGCCAGGGGTCGCCTTCATAGCAGAGAACTACAACGAGGCGCCGGTCAACAGGTTCTTTAAGAAGGGCGAGGGGTTGCCGAGGGTAAGCATAACCAAGGCGCTGTAGAAGACCCTTTTGCCGCGAGACGCCAACATTGCAGAAAACGCCAGCCCAGCCGCTCAAAGGGGCCGGAACGGAGGAAATGCTGATGATAGATCCGAGGATGCTCAGAGAGTTGTCTTTTTTCTCCGACCTGACCGATACCGAGCTCGCGACGGTTGCCTCGATCACGAAGCAACAGGACTTCAAGGTAGGCGATACCATCTTCAAGGAGTCGCAGGACGGCGCAGCGATATATGTGATAAAAAGGGGAGAGGTCAAGGCCTGCAAGACCGCCCCGGACGGAGAGCTCTTCACGCTGACCATAATGAAGGACGGCGAGATATTCGGAGAGATGAGCTTCCTTGACGGCAGGCCGCGCTCGGCGACTGTGGTCGCTATCTCGGACCTTGAGACTTATGTGATAGACAAGAGCGACTTCGAGACGATCGTGGACGCGAACCCGAGGATAATCTACAAGCTCCTTAAGAACATAGTATTCACGATACATTCCATCGTGCGCGGCATGAACTCCAGGTACATAGAGATGATCAACTACATGTGGGGCAGAAGGAGATAATATCTCCCATGTCAATCGCTTCTAACAAACAAGGCGCGCGCACATAATATAATGCCAGATATAACCCTCATATTAGAAGTCCTTCTGATCATAGTCAAGGTCATGGTAGTCACCATGATCCTGTTCGGACTTCCTTTGCCTCTGACATGGATGGAAAGGAAGATCGCAGGCCACATACAGGTGAGGCTCGGTCCCTGGAGGGTAGGCCCGCACGGGCTTCTGCAGCCCTTCGCGGACATGATAAAGCTTCTCTTCAAGGAAGACATCATCCCGTACAAGGCTGACAAGTTCCTCTTCACCATTGCGCCTCTCCTTGCGATGGTCCCGGCCTTCGCGGTCTTCGTGGCCGTGCCGTTCGGCGACAAGGTGATGATCCCGTTCATCAACAAGGAGGTGACGCTCTATATCTCCGATATGAACGTCGGCATACTCTATGTGCTGGCGGTATCAGGCCTGTCCATCTACGGCGTGATACTCGGCGGCTGGGCGTCGAACAGCAAGTATTCTCTCCTCGGAGGGCTTCGTTCCGCGGCGCAGATGATCAGCTACGAGGTGGCGATAAGCTTCGCAGTCATAGGCGTGGTGATGCTTTCAAACTCCCTGAGCCTTGTCGAGATAGTAAAGAGCCAGGGCAACAGCATCTTCACTTGGAACATATTCTACCTGCCGGTCGGGCTCGTCTGGTTCGTGATCTTCCTTATCGGATCGCTCGCCGAGGTAAACAGGATACCTTTCGACCTGAACGAGGACGAAGGCACGCTCGCCTGCGGCTTCCATACCGAGTACAGCGGGATGCGCTTTTCGTTCTTCGCGCTCGCAGAGTACGTTGCCATGGTCACTGTTGCGATACTCGCGGTGATACTCTTTTTCGGCGGCTGGAACGCGCCCTTCGACATACCTCTTCCGATACCGCCTATCTTCTGGCTGCTCGGCAAGGTAATCATCTTTATATACTTCTTCATGTGGCTCCGGTTCACGCTTCCGAGATACAGGTATGACCAGCTGATGACTATCGGCTGGAAGGTGCTGATACCGCTTTCACTGGTGAACCTGCTCGTTACAGGCTTCATGAGGATAGGATAACAGTCTTACTAAAAAAGGCTTTAACAGACATGAGCGATAAGAACAGCGGTTTCAATCTGATAGAACTGATCAAGAGGGTGGTCTTCGCGGACTTCGTGAAGGGCCTGTCCATCACGCTCGGCTACAATTTGTCGCGGGCGATATCGGTAAAGTACCCTGACCAGGAAAAGTGGGTGCCTTATCGCAGGTGGAGGGGGCTTCACACCCTGAACAGGGACGCGAACGGCCGCGAGCTGTGCGTCGCGTGCGAGCTTTGCGCGAAGGCGTGCCCTACCGGATGCATCACCGTTATCCCGATGGAGGACGATTCTGGCAGGGGCATCGCCGACAGGGTCGCCGAGACCTGGAGGATAGACCTCGTCAGGTGCTTATATTGCGGATACTGCGAGGACGCATGCCCGACAAGGGCCTTGAGGCTCGGCAGGGAGTATGAACTCGCATGCACTGATATCCGGTGCACGATAAGGAACAGGGAAGAGCTTCTTGTCCCGCAGCCGATACCCGAGGCCATCGAAGGCGGCTTCATCGTCAGGGCGAAGTTCGAAAGGACAAGCGCCGGCATCAAGGTAGTAGCGGATCTGAGGGACTCTAAGAAAAGGCTCATATAACGCATTGTCCGGCCGTCCGGACGGAGTTAATCGATGGAACAGATATTCTTTTATATATTCGCCGCGGTAGCCATCATCTCAGCCCTGTGCGTAGTCACGCTCAGGAACCCGGTCCACTCAGCCTTCTCGCTGATCATCTGCCTTGTGCAGGTGGCGGCTATATTCATACTGCTGAGGTCGCCGTTCCTAGCCGTGGTCCAGGTCTTCATATACGTCGGCGCGGTCATGGTCCTCTTTCTCTTCGCAGTCATGGTCCTTGACATGGGCAAAGAGACGATCCGTGAACACATGCACAGCCAGACGATACCGGCCGTCGGCATTGTGGTCCTGCTTCTCGCCCTCATAGGCTGGCTTATATCAAGGGGAGGCATCACCGCTCCGCTCGGGCCTTTTGACGAGGCGGCACTTGCGAAGAACACAGAGGTCATAGGCAAGACTCTCTTTACCGAGTACATATTCCCGTTCGAGGTAGTCTCGCTCCTTCTTCTCATTGCACTTATCGGCGCGGTCGTACTCGTGATGAAGGAAAGGCCCAAGTCAAGGCTGCAGGGGCCACAGGCGTGAGCCGTTAAACATTAAAAAGTCTCCGCAGACGGAAAAATGACCATAACCCATTATCTTATACTCAGTCTTCTGCTCTTCTCCATAGGTGTAGCCGGAGTCCTGCTTCGCAGGAACACCATCATAGTGCTGATGTCGCTTGAGCTGATCTTCAACTCGGTGAACATAAGCCTTGCGGCGTTTTCCTACTTTCTCCAATCTTTGAACGGCACTGTTTTCGTGATCTTCAACATCACTGTCGCGGCCGCTGAGGTCGCCATAGGTCTGGCGATAGTCGTCAGCGTGTACAGGAGCAGGAAGACGGTCAATGTCGAAGAACTCGATGAGATGAGGTATTGATGAACATCTGGGCGCTTCTAATATTGCCGCTCGCGTCGGCTGTCATAATAACGCTGCTGACCAGGAAGAACAAGGACCTCAGTTCGTATATCTCCATCGGGGCCGTTGTCGCGTGTTTTGCGATCGTAGCGCCGTATATACTCAAGATGTTCGGCGACCCGCACATGCACCCGGAAGAGCAGGCCTTCATTTGGCTCGATATCCCCGGCCTGATGGTCGAGATCGGCACGCTAATAGACCCTCTCAGTATCGTGATGCTCACAGTAGTGACCTTCGTCGGTTCTCTTATCCACATATATTCAAGGGGCTACATGCACGGCGAGGAGGGCTTCTCAAGGTTCTTCGCCTGCCTCTCGCTCTTCATCTTCGCGATGATCGGCATCGTCATCTCCAACAACTTTATAATGACGTTTATCTTCTGGGAGCTTGTCGGCCTCGCTTCGTACCTTCTCATCGGGTATTACTACCAGAAGCCTTCGGCCGCTGACGCCGCCAAGAAGGCATTCATAGTCAACCGCGTCGGCGACTTCGGTTTTGTCCTCGGCATAATCGTAATATTCTACGCGACCGGCACCGTCAACTTCGCCGAGGTCGCAAGGCATATAGCGGCAGGCGAGGTCTCCAACGGGACTCTCGGACTGGCATCTCTGCTGATATTTTGCGGCGCGGTCGGAAAATCCGCGCAGTTCCCGCTCCATGTCTGGCTCCCTGACGCGATGGAAGGCCCGACTCCGGTCTCAGCCCTTATACATGCCGCTACGATGGTCGCAGCCGGCGTGTATATGCTTGCGCGCACAGGCTTCCTCTTCGCTGCGGCACCCGCAGGGGCGATGGAGGTCATAGCGTACACAGGCGGCATCACAGCCCTTATGGCCGCGCTCCTCGCCTTCGGTCAGACAGATATAAAGAGAATAATCGCATACTCGACTCTTAGCTCGCTCGGCTACATGGTAATGGCAGTAGGCGTTGGCGGCACAAATGCAGGTATGTTCTACCTGATGACGCACGCGTTTTTCAAAGCACTCCTCTTCCTCGGCGCAGGCAGCGTCATTCACGCCTGCCACACGAACGACATCTGGGAGATGGGCAAGCTCTACCCGAAGCTGAAGATCACGGCAGTGACCTTTATCCTAGGCTCGCTGGCCATGATGGGCATATTCCCGTTCAGCGGATTCTGGTCAAAGGACGAGGTCCTCACCTCAGCCTTTACATCAGGCCATACTCTGCTCTTTATCATGGGCGTCTTTACGGCGTTCCTGACAGCCGTATTTATGACCAAACTGCTCATCGTGACGTTCTTCGGCGAGAAGAGGTATCACGGGCATCCGCATGAATCTCCGTCCCTGATGACCATCCCGCTGATAATCTTATCTATTTTCGCGGTCATCGCCGGCGTTGTCGGCATACCTGGCGTCGAGCCGAGCTTCGGGGACTTCATGCCGAGCTTCGGGGAAGGGCACGGCGAGCATCACTTTAATTACTTCGTCGCCGTAACGTCTACGATAGCGGTCTTTATAGGTATCTTCGTCGGCTGGCTCATATACTCGAAGAAGGCCATAGACAACAAGCAGCTTGCCGCTAACTGGTCCGGCCTTTACGCCGCTCTCGTCAACAGGTTCTACATCGATCACTTCTATGACACCGTGCTCGTAAAAGGGATATACAACCAGATAGCCAGGATCTCGAACTACATAGAGGTCTATATCATAATCAACTTCATCATAAACGGCTCGGCCTACTTAACCAGGCAGACCGGCAAGGCGCTGAGGCTGACGATATCCGGACAGCTCCAGCACTACGCGCTTGCCATGGTTGGCGGAGTGCTCGTGATAATGATGATGTACGTAATCTTATAAAAAGAGGTCAACGTGGAAGGCTTTCCGATATTATCGGCGATAATACTCGCCCCGCTCATAGCGGTAGTGATACTGCTCTTCGTCCAGGAGAGGATGATCGCCCTTATAAGGACGATAGCGGTGGTCTCTACAAGCATATCGCTGATACTCTCCTTCTACCTGTTATTCGCCTATGACAAGGCGCTGGGCGGTTATCAGTTCATCGAGAAGATCGAGTGGGTCAAATCTCTCGGCATCTCGTATCACCTGGGCGTCGACGGCATCAGCGTCGCGATGCTTGTCCTCACTTCCATTGTCATATTTACCGGCGTCTTCGTCTCGTGGGTCGGGATAAAGCACAGGATCAAGGAGCATTACATATTCCTCCTGCTGCTCGTTGCCGGCGTCTTCGGCGTCTTCGCCTCGCTGGACATGCTCTTTTTCTTCCTCTTCTATGAGCTTGCCGTCATCCCGATGTATCCGCTCATAGGCATCTGGGGCAGCGCCAACAGGGAATACGCCACGATGAAGCTCACGCTTTACCTGAGCCTTGGCGCCCTCTTCGCACTGCTCGGCCTCTTGTCCATATACTTCACGAGCGGCGCTCAGACAGGCGTATACACCTTTGATATGCTGGCCATATCCCAGCTTTCATTCGACTCCGGTTATCAGATAAAGGTCTTCTTGCCGCTGCTTATCGGGTTCGGAGTCCTTGTTCCGCTGGCGCCTTTCCACTCATGGTCTCCGATAGGCCACGCCGCCGCCCCTTCGGCTGTCAGCATGCTTCATGCCGGAGTGCTCATGAAACTCGGCGCGTACGGCATAATCAGGGCGATGTGGCTCGTGCCCGAGGGCGCTCAGTTCTGGATGCCGTGGGTGGCAGGTTTCGCCCTGATCAACATATTCTACGGCGGCATGGTCGCGATGGGCAGGAAGGACATGAAGTTCATGATCGGCTATTCGTCGTCCAGCCACATGGGATACGTCCTTTTGGGCTTAGCGACCGTCAATTATATAGGCGTCAACGGAGCGGTACTTCTGATGTTCGCTCACGGCATAATGACAGCCCTGGCCTTCTCTCTCATAGGGTTCGTCTACGATCAGGCGCATACTCGAATGATGTATGATTTTTCAGGTCTCGCAAAGAAGCTGCCTTTCGTGGCCGTTGCCTTCGCTATCATGGCATTCGCTTCAAGCGGACTGCCGGGTCTCGCTAACTTCGTCGCCGAGCTGATGGTCTTCATCGGGGCGTTCAAGGAGTACCCGATCCACGCGATAGTCGCGGTGTTCGGTATAATCGTGACTGCTACATACATGCTCAGGTCCATACGCGACGTCTTTTTCAGGGAACCGCAGGACAAGTGGGACCATCTCAAGGACGCTACGACCTTTGTCGAGAGGCTTCCGTTCGTGATACTCATTATCGTCCTCATGGTGGTCGGCTTCTATCCGTCTATCCTCGTGGATCTAATCAACACCGGCGTGGTGCCGCTCGTCGACAAGGTCAACGCGTCCACGCTCGGTTAAACGCGCCGTCCGGCGCGTTATTACAGTCTTCGCTTATGAGAGGCTTTTAAATGGAAATGAACCTTCTGCTGGCTGTCCCCGAATTTATAGTCCTTGGCACCGCTTTCATAATACTCGTCATGGAGTTTTTCATGACCGGCGGGTCGCGCAAGGTCTCTGCCGTGATCGGGATCATAGGCTCCGTGGCCGCCGCAGTAAGTCTTATAAACATGCCTGTAGGCAGGGCGCTGGGCGGGCTGTATATACAGGACCAGCTGGCCATATTCTTTAAATGGCTATTCCTCTTTGTGACCATCATTGTCTTGTATATAACGATGGTCTATGAGCATAAGATCGAGAGATGGAAGGGCGAGTTTTATTCCCTTGTAATGTTCGGCCTCTCCGGCATGATGTTCATGGCTTCGAGCGCGGATTTTATAAGCTTTTACGTCTCGCTGGAGCTTGTCGCCGTATGTCTCTACGTTCTCGCGGCCTTCAACACCGGGAACCGCCTCTCCGTCGAGGCCGGTCTTAAGTACCTGGTGACAGGCGCTCTCGCATCGGGGTTTCTTGTATACGGCATAAGCTTCATCTACGGGGCCACAGGCTCGACCGGGTTTACGGATATAGCGGTCGCGCTGATGGGCGGCGATACCTCGATATACCTGATGATAGGCCTCGCTATAACGGTGCTCGGTCTGACATTCAAGGTCTCATCGGTCCCGTTTCACGTCTGGTCGCCTGACGTATATCAGGGTTCTCCTACGCCGGTCGCGGCCTTCCTTGCCTCTGCTTCAAAGGCCGCAGGCTTTGTGGTGATCATAAGGATAATGCTCTCAGCGCTCGCAGGTGTGAAGGGCGAGTGGGTGATGCTGGTATCTTTAATATCCGGCGCCTCTCTTATATTCGGAAACCTCGCGGCGATGCCGCAAAAGGACATCAAAAGACTTATCGGTTATGCCGGCATAGGATCAGCAGGCTACCTCCTGATGGCTGTTGCCGCCGCCTCGGAGCTTGGGACAGGCGCGATCATGTTCTACATGGTCGCCTACTCCATAGGCATACTCGGAAGTTTTCTGGCTATAGTCATATTCAATAACTCCGAGGGGTCGGATCTCATCGAGTCTTACGCTGGGTTGAGCAGGAGGTCTCCGCTCCTGGCGATATCTCTCTTTATAGGGCTCCTTTCCTTAGCGGGCTTTCCTCCGCTCGGCGGATTTATCGCAAAGTTCTATATCTTCGCCGCGGCTGTTAAAGAGGGGCTCTGGGCGCTGGCCGTTATAGGCGTGATCATGGCGATAGTCTCGATGTATTACTTCCTGCTCGTAGTAAAGAGCATGTACCTGAGACCCCCTAAGAACACGGACCCGATCAAGGTCGACTGTGTCTCGACGGTCGTTTTGTACATCGCTAATATTGCGACACTGGCGCTCGGCATATACCCCGGCCCGCTCACAGACTGGGTCATGAATATAGCCAAGCTCTTTTTTAAATCGACAATCTAATCCATATCGGGTGAATTATGGCGGGACATAACGACAAGCATCATCACGAACCAGGCGTAGTAACAGGCAAGATGATAGTCCAGGATCTGCTCCAGGTCTGTCCGCAGGCCGAGGCTATCTTCAAAAAGCACCTTGGCGAGAGGGTCTTCTGCATCCCTGCGATGAAGACCGAGGCGATAGAGTTTGTCGCGGCCATGAATGACTATCATGAGTATATTCTTGTCGCTGAACTCAACGAGATCTGCAAGATAGCCCCTGAAAAGGTAGGCCACTTCTAAGCGTATCGATTATCAAGGCTCATCAAATGGAACCAGCAAGCACAGAGTCCGGCGTCTTAAAACGCCGGACGTTTTTATCTCCGGCCAAGGTCAACATCTTCCTGAAGGTCCGCTCTAAAAGGCCGGACGGTTACCATGAGATATATTCCCTCATGCAGCCGGTATCCCTCTATGACGTGATCGAGATCTTACTTACTCCCGGGGCCTTGAAGGCTGTCAGGTGCAAGGGCTACGGCGTGCCTGAAGGCCGAGAAAACCTCGCATGCAGGGCGGCTGAGGCCTTTCTTGAAAGAACCGGGATCGCCGCAGAGGTCGAGATATTCATCACAAAAAACATCCCGATTGGCGCGGGGCTCGGAGGCGGAAGCTCTGATGCGGCAGGCGTTCTGCTGGGGCTCAACTCCATGACCGGCCAAGGTCTGGCCGAAACCGAACTGATGGAACTTGGCGCTTTAATAGGGTCGGATGTGCCGTTTTTTATCCTTAAGGGCCCGGCCATCGCATCAGGCAGGGGGGAGATCCTCAAGAGGGTCAAGACCCCGCGATGCCACTACGTATTGGTAAACCCCTCCATTCACGTTTCGACCCAGTGGGCATACTCTAATTTGGACTTGACAAAAAAGGCGAAAGATAATACGCTAACGTATTCTGAGGCGGGTTTTTCAACCGCAGAATCGATGGCCGGCATCCTTGAAAACGACCTTGAGGCCGTTACCGCAGTGAGTTTTCCTGAGATCGGTTTGATAAAGGAAGCGTTGGTTGAGTATGGTGCGCTCGGCGCCTTGATGTCAGGGAGCGGGTCTACCGTATTCGGGGTTTTTTCCGAGGAGGCGCGGGCAGAGGCGGCCTTCGAGCTTGTCAGTAAGAGATTCGGCGGTAGTTATAGCGTCTATCTCGCCCAAGGTCTTTGAGGATACGCTGTAAAGTCTCGGTAATTGCTTTAGTTTAGCCCCTACACGGGATCTCTGCTGGGGCGTCGCCAAGCGGTAAGGCACGGGGTTTTGATCCCCGCACCCGGAGGTTCGAATCCTTCCGCCCCAACCAAAGTGGCGCTGTCGTCAGGATGCCGTAAGTTTTACATAAAAATCGGTCTTATCGCTAAAACCTGAGAAGAGAAGGATATGGATACGAAGATAAAGGTATTTACCGGCAACTCAAACAAGCCGCTTGCGCTTGAGATATGCGAACACCTAGGCTTAACGCTCGGCAAATCAGAGGTGAGGAGCTTCAGCGACGGCGAGGTCTTTGTCGATATACAGGAATCCGTCAGGGGTGTCGAGGTCTATGTTGTCCAGTCGACATGCCTGCCGTGCAACAATAACCTGATGGAACTTCTTATAATGCTCGATGCTTTCAAAAGGGCCTCGGCAGTCTCAGTAACGGCAGTGATCCCATACTACGGGTACGCGAGGCAGGACAGGAAGGTAGCTCCGAGGACGCCGATCTCAGCCAAGCTCGTGGCGGACCTTATTACTGTCGCGGGTGCTACCAGGGTCGTATGCGTCGATCTTCACGCAGGACAGATCCAGGGGTTCTTCAATATTCCCGTTGACCATCTCTACGCCACACCTGTGCTTCTCAACTACATCAAAGAGAACTTTCACGACGATATGGTGATCGTATCTCCTGACGCCGGAGGCGTCGAAAGGGCTAGGGCTTTCGCAAAGAGGCTCGGCGCGAACCTTGCCATCATAGACAAGAGAAGGCCGGCGCCTAACGTCTCCGAAGTCATGAACATAATCGGCGACATCGAAGGCAAGACAGCGATCATACTCGACGACATGATAGATACGGCAGGGACTATAACACAGGCCGCAGAGGCGCTCAAGAAGCAGGGCGCGAAACAGATCTATGCCTGCTGTTCGCACGCGGTGCTTTCAGGCCCTGCGATAGAGAGGCTTGAAAAGTCTCCTATCAAGGAGCTTGTCGTGACTAACACAATACCTAAAAGAGACGGCGCAACGTCGGATAAGATCAAGAGGCTCTCTGTCGGTCCGCTTCTCGGCGAGGCGATAAAGAGGATACATTACGGAGAGTCGGTAAGTTCTCTCTTCGTTTGACACATGCGCAGTTGCAGCAACGTTTGTTTTGGCAGGACATGAGACCGGGCAACCGAAGCCGAGGGCAGTCATGGAGCAGCGATAACAGAGCGGTTGAAGTCTACCGCATAAATGAACGAACAATAAAACGCAAGAAATAACCGGAGGACTAAGATGGAACAGATTAATCTAACAGCCAGCCAGAGGGCGGAGACAGGCAAGAACGCCGCCAGAAGGCTTAGAAGCGCGGGTAGAGTGCCGGCGGTTATCTACGGCGCGAGCATCAAGGGCGACGCCCTGTCGATCTCACTTAACAACAAGGAACTCGACAAAATACTTCATACGGCGGCCGGTGGAAACGTGCTGGTCAACCTCAGCCTTGATGGCGAGGCGAAGCCTCGCACAGTGATGTTCAAGGAGGTCCACCTCCATCCGCTCAGAGGCTCGCTGATCCATGTCGATATGTACGAAGTGCAGATGGACCACAAGATCACGGTCGATGTGCCGGTCCACCTCGTCGGCAAGGCCGATGGACTGGCCTTCGGCGGAATAGTACAGGTCGAACACAGAAGGGTTCGCGTCGAGTGCTTCCCGACTCAGATACCGGATTCTTTCGAGCTTGATATTACGCCACTTGGCGTAGGGCAGTCGTATCACGTCAGCGATATAAAGCTTGCCGAAGGCGTCGAGATGCTCGATGACCCGACGATGACGCTAGTCTCTATCGTCTCTCCGACCGCAGAGGTGGCCCCAAAGACCGCCGAAGAGGTTGCGGCAGAGCTTGCCAAGAGCTTCGAAGAGAAGGACAAGGATGGCGCCAAGAAGGAGGCCTGATCTCCCTAAGCCGTCAAAGTCTCTCTTCTGCCTTTTATCCGTATCTTCAAGCCAGAGGGCCGCTGTTCGTGGAACAGAGTCCCTCTGGCTTTTTTTGAGCGCGCCTTAAGCGCGTTCTTCCTTTTTGGGACCTGATGGTGTTTATTCGTAAAATACAAGGATGGCATCGTTGTTTCTGATAGCAGGGCTTGGAAATCCGGGTAGCAGGTATGCAAGGACCAGGCATAACGTCGGGTTCATGCTTGCTGACAGGCTAGCCTCGGCCTCTCATCTCAAGTTTTCATCAGCAGGTGAGAGCCTCTGGGCAAAGGGGGCCGTGTCAGGCCACGATGCGCTTTTTCTGAAGCCTCAGACCTTCATGAACCTCTCAGGCGGGCCTGTCAGGGCCTTTGCCGAAAGATTCAAGGTGCACGAAGAGTCCATAATAATTGCATACGATGATATCGATCTCCCTGTCGGCAGGATACGGGTCAAACGTGGAGGAGGGAGCGGCGGCCATCGAGGTGTCGCGTCGATCATAGAGCGTCTTGGAGGGCGCGAGTTCATACGCGTAAGGCTTGGGGTCGGAAGGCCGGTTTATGGGGATGTGGCGGATTATGTCTTGAGCCCTTTTTCAGAGGATGAAGTTGCGAGTCTCGACGAGATGCTCGAACGAGGCCTCCAGGCGATAGAGACGATCGTAGCGCAAGGACTTGACGCGGCTATGAACAGGTTCAACTGCGCCGTGTGAGGCGGCTGCCAGCCGGTCTGTCAGATTACAAAACGCTGGATCTGTGATAAACTTAAATAAGTTTTCGCTTGCGGCCCGCTTCTTTAGCGGCTTGGAAAAGGCGAATTGAAAAAATAGATGAATCCTGCCGTGAAGACCCTTTGCCGCTCGGCAGGGCCCTTCGAACGCGGATGAGAAAAGACAGGGGAGACGATGGATATCACATCATTTGCGCCCATTCTCGGTATCGGCGGACTCGCAGTCGTAGCTTTTATTTACAGGCGCATCGCAGGTCTTCCTGACGGCAACGAGAGGATGAGGCATATAGCCGGGCTCATCCATAACGGGGCGATGACCTATCTTCGAAGGCAGTACCTGATCATAGCTATTTTTGTTGCTGTAGTTGCAACGCTCCTTGCCTTATTTATAAACTGGCAGACCTCTATCGCCTATATATCCGGCGGTATGCTCTCGATGCTGGCAGGATACGTCGGGATGCAGGGCGCTACGAAGGCCAACGTCAGGACGGCTGAAGCGGCCAGGAGTTCCAAGCCTGGTATGGCAAGGGCCCTCGGCGTGGCGTTTTTCGGCGGTTCCATCATGGGCCTTTCCGTTGCAAGCCTCGGGCTTGTCGGGGTCGGCGTATTTTTTATCATATTCGGCGAGCCTGAGACCGCGTCGGTCATAAGCGGGTTCGCGATGGGCGCGTCTTCCATAGCCCTTTTCGCAAGGGTCGGCGGCGGCATATTCACAAAGAGCGCTGACGTAGGGGCCGACCTTGTAGGCAAGGTCGAGGCAGGCATCCCTGAGGACGACCCTAGAAACCCGGGTGTGATAGCCGATAATGTGGGAGATAACGTAGGAGACGTAGCCGGGCTCGGTGCTGATATATTCGAGTCCTATGTAGGGGCGATCATTGCCTCGATCGCGCTCGGGGCAACGGTCGCATCAGGGGCAGCGCTGGAGGAGCTGGGCACGCGCGCCCAGCTGATGTCGTACCCTGTAATACTGGTGATGGCGGGGCTTGTCGCGTCGCTTGCCGGCGTTTTTTCAATGGGTTTTTTGAGAAGATATGACCCGGCCTCAGCGCTTCGCTTCTCGACTTTCATAGCAACGGGAGCGTTCCTGGCGCTCGGCTACTGGGCTACGATAATCGCAGGGTGCGGTATCGGGTGTTACTGGGCGGTTGTCGCCGGTTGTCTGTGCGGAAGCGCCATAGGTCTTATAACGGAGTATTTCACCTCGGCGGGCCAGGTAAGAAAGATCGCGACCGCGTCTCTTACGGGCGCGGGAACTAACATAATCACCGGCATCGCGGTAGGGCTTGAAAGCACGGTACTGCCTGTTATCGCTATCTGCGCCGCGATACTCATATCCGATTATGTGGCAGGGATCTACGGGATCGGCATAGCGGCCGTAGGCATGCTTGCGACTACCGGGATAATAATGAGCGTAGACGCATACGGCCCGATAGCGGATAATGCCGGCGGCATCTCCGAGATGAGCGGGCTCGGCAAAGACGTAAGGGATATAACCGACTCCCTTGATTCGCTCGGCAATACGACCGCCGCGATAGGAAAGGGTTTTGCAATAGGGTCGGCGGCGCTCACAGCGCTAGCTCTTTTTGCCGCTTATGGCCAGGCCATAAGCTTAAAGACCGGCGTGGTGTTTGATCTCTCTCTTACCGACCCGATAGTCGTTACAGGGCTTCTGCTCGGCGGCATAATACCGTTTTTCATAGGCGCGCTTACAATGACAAGCGTCGGGAAGGCCGCCTTTAAGATGGTCAATGAGATAAGGAGGCAATTTAAAGAGATACCCGGCCTTCTTGAGGGAAGACCCGGGGCGGAACCTGACGTTGACAAGTGCGTTGACATCAGCACCAGGGCGGCCTTGACGGAGATGATACTGCCCGGGACTCTGGCAGTCGCGTCACCAGTTCTGGTAGGCTTTGTCCTCGGGCCTCTGGCCCTTGGAGGGATGCTTGCCGGGGCGACCGTAACAGGGGTGCTACTCGCCATATTCATGGCGAATGCGGGCGGGGCATGGGATAACGCCAAGAAATATATCGAACAGGGCAACCTTGGGGGAAAGGGCTCGGAGGCGCACAAAGCCGCTGTAGTCGGCGATACCGTGGGAGACCCTTTCAAGGATACCTCCGGGCCTGCGATGAACATACTTATAAAGCTCATGTCGATAGTCGCACTTATCATAGCGCCGCTTCTGGTATAAGGTCTTTCAATCATCTGTATGCACGCAGGCAGCGTCTGTGGCGCGGCCTCTTTTTTTGTGAAAATAAATCGAAAGGGATCAAGGGAAAGAGCGATGGGATTTAACTGCGGGATAATAGGACTGCCGAACGTCGGCAAATCGACGATATTCAATGCTATGACGGCCGCCGGGGCTGAGGCATCGAATTATCCGTTTTGCACCATAGACCCTAATATAGGGATGGTGCCGCTGAGAGACAAGAGGATATTCAAGCTTGAGGAGCTAGCTAAGCCTGAAAGGGTGGTGCCAACGGCCGTAGAGTTCGTTGACATCGCAGGCATAGTCAAGGGCGCGAGCAAGGGCGAAGGGCTTGGCAATAAGTTTTTGGGTAACATCAGGAGCGTAGATACGATAATACACGTTGTAAGATGCTTTGACGACCCGAACGTAGTGCATGTGGCCGGCAAGGTAGACCCTCTCGGGGATATAGAGGTCATAGAGACTGAGCTGATACTCGCTGATCTTGATACGCTCGATAGGAGGATCGAAAAGTCGGCGAAGATGATAAAGTCAGGGGATAAATTCGTAGCCGAGGCGCTCGGAGTTTATGGGGAATTGAAGAAGGCTTTTGAGGCAGGCCGCCCTGCGCGTTCGATCCTGACCGCTGAGACTGGGCCGCTCGTAAGGGACCTGACGCTTCTTACGGCCAAGCCGGTGATATATGTATCCAACGTTGCCGAGGATGATCTTGGAGGCGAGAGCGAGGCCTGCAAAAAGGTGAAAGAGGTAGCAGAAAAGGAAGGCGCCGGATATGTCGTGATATGTGGAAAGATAGAGTCTGAGATAGCCGAGCTTTCGGATGAGGACCGCGCTGAGTTTTTAGGCGGTCTCGGATTAACTGAGTCAGGGCTGGACAGGCTCGCGGAGGCCGCGTACCGTCAGCTCGGTCTGATAACATACTTTACGGTTGGCAAGAAAGAGGTCAGGGCATGGACTGTCGAGGCCGGCGCAAAGGCCCCAAGGGCCGCAGGCGTGATACACACCGATTTCGAGAAAGGGTTCATCAAGGCCGAGGTCATCGCGTATCAGGACTTTGTGACCTACGGCTCTGAGGCGGCATGCCGCGAAAAAGGCCTTTTAAGGCTTGAAGGCAAGGAGTATGTTGTAAAGGACGGGGATATAATGCACTTCAAATTTAACGTCTGAGGCCTTCTTTATATCTCTGCCGAAGCGTGAGACAAGAGCGATTCAGATAAACGGCCGCCGGGCATATCCGGCGGCCGTTTTGATTTTTAGGCAAGGCGGATGGCAGGTTTTTGAAATAAACAGAAGGAGGATCTGTCGCGATATCCGGATTGTCTTAACGGATGATTTTCATCGGGTTCTTGACAAGAACCCGTCTTGTTTGTATAATATATGAATTCATTAAATGCGTAGTGTCATGTCGGTGAACAGGCTTCGTACAAAGCGCGGTTTCCCCTTTGAGGAGGATATCTGGATGCTTAAAAGAGCCTTTTGCCTCTCCTGCAGTTCCTCTGGACTATCTCTTATTGAAAATTCTCTATAAGCCGGATCAGTATCGATAGGATGCGCCTTTCGGGCGCATGTGTATGCCTTTGACCATCAAGCGGGGTTATTCTTGGAAAAGATCAAAGTCGATGCCGAGGCGTTCTATTCCGGGCTCAGAGGCTCGGGGACTGCGATCAGAGGGATACTCTGGCCGCTCGAAGGCCTTAGCGCAAGGGAGAGGGCGGTCTTTACGGAGTACCATTACTGGAACACGCACATGAAGGTAGTTGCCAAGAGCCACAGGATCTCACTCGGGAGGGCGTATGAGTTACTCTACAGGGCAGAGGAAAAGATCGCGTCTGCAAGGGCACAGAAGGAGAAGGAGGCAGTTGGAGGTGATCCCGGATGGTGATCCCTTTGCCGTTGAGGACTGGACTGAGTATAAGACGATGAGGCAGTACCAGACTATCGGTTGTGTTCTGGAGGAGATGAGGACATACGGTTACGGCGGAGCGATAGAGACGCTGATCTCCAATGGCCTTATTGCAAACGAAGAAAACGGGCATGATTGGATCAACAGAGATCAGGATCTCTGAAGACGGTCGATCGAAGCGTTTAGTGAACGGGCCAAAGGGGCCTTCCCGCAAGGGAAGGCCCCTTTTTTTTATTAATGCAGATTAATCCGTAGCGCTCGCAGTATCAAGCGGCGCGGCAAGTTGAAAGAAGAATAAATAAGGAAGGTTTTGTCAATAAACACGAAGGGATGACTGAGCAGGGGTAGAAAAAAAACACCATAGGGTATAAAGCGCAAAAAGGAGGCGTACCATGGAGAACGTATCCTGCCCGTCAGGGGTTTCAAAGGTCGCGGGGTTTAAGAGTCCTTTTTGGAGGGGAAGAAGGGGGGTCCTTCTCAGAGAACCTGAGAGGTGTCCCGAATGCAACAAGGTATATCTGAGCCTTTATGCGCTTGGTGAATGCATTGACCACGACGGGCTCGATCAACTGTGAGAGCGCAGGGAAAGGGGTTATGACATCTGAGGGGTTTTTAAGTGGCTACGGACTGGAAAGTGGCGAGAAAGGAGTTTGAGTCAACTGAATGCGGCATCAAGGTACTTGCGGAAAGATTGGGCCTCTCGCATTCAACGGTCAGGAAAAGGGCCAAGAAGGAAGGCTGGAAGATAAAGCCAAAGGACTGCTGGAGCGAGGGAAAAAAAGAGCCTGACCAGAACGGGTCAAGACCGAGGGATGTTCTGGACGAGCACAGGTCTTTATGGATGGGAGTAAAGAAGAGGCTTGTAAGAGGTCTCAAAAGCAGGGATTCGAAGCTTGGCCTCGAAGAGCTGAAGGTCGCAAAGATCGCCGGAGAGGTACTCACCAGCGTTATAAAAGGGGAGCGGCAGGCATGGGGGCTGGAATGCGGGGCGGAGGCGGACAGCGCGGATGAGATTGCCAGAAAGATGGCGGAAGCTACAGTTCCATCCGGAACAGATGAGGCTGTGGAACGAGAATAAGCGGTTTGCCGTGGTGCCGGCAGGCAGGAGAAGCGGAAAGACGGAACTTGCGAAGAGAAGGATCGTCGCCATGCTGAACGAGAAGAAAGAGTGGCAGGACCCGAGATACTTCGCAGGCGCTCCGACCAGGGACCAGGCAAAGAGGATCTTCTGGAACGACTTGAAGGCGCTTACACCGGGGAGCTGGATAAGAAAAATCTACGAGACCGACCTGTGTCTGAAGACCAGGTCAGGCAGTGAGATCTGGGTGGTCGGGCTCGACAAGCCGCAGAGGATCGAGGGAGTGGCGTGGGACGGGGGCGTTCTTGACGAGTACGCCAATATGAGGGCAGGAGCATGGACAGAGAACATAAGGCCAGCGCTTTCTGACAGGGGCGGATGGTGCTGGTTCATCGGCGTACCTGAAGGGCTCAACCACTACAAGGACCTTGCGGATTACGCGGCATCAGGCATAGACCCTGACTGGGGCCTCTATTCATGGCCTTCATCGGACGTCCTGCCCGAGCGGGAGGTAGAGGCCGCGAGAAGGGTGCTTGACCCGAGGACATTCAGACAGGAGTACGAGGCCGCTTTCGAGGGCTCTACCGGCAGGGTCTATTACTCGTATGATCACAAGTTTCACTCGGACGCTGCCATCTCGGCAGACCCTTTATTGCCGCTGATAGTCTGCTGTGATTTTAACGTAGACCCGTGTGTATGGGAGATAGTCCAGACCGACGGAGTGAACGTGCGGGTTATAGACGAGTTTGCGAGAAGGAACACGAATACGGTGGAGATGGGTAGAGCTGTGCTTGCCAGGTATGGCGGTCACCGCGGCGGGATAGCGCTCTACGGAGATGCCGCAGGGATGCAGAGATCTACCGCAGGCAAGAGCGACTACGCGCTCCTGGCAGATCTCGGCTTTACCGCGCAGAGGCTTAAGAAGGCCAACCCGTTCGTAAAGGACAGGGTGAACGCGGTGAACGCGATGCTTGAAAACACGCGTGGAGAACGAAGGCTCTTCCATCATCCGAGGTGCATAGAGCTGAGGAAGGATTTTGAGACGGTCGAGTGGAAGGATGACGGCCATGACATAGATAAGTCGAAAAGGGAAAGGACGCATGCCTCTGACGCTATCGGGTATTTCATAGACTACGAATTTCCTCTGACCCGCAACAGGCTAGATCCGGCCAGGAAATTTTATAAGTAGAACGAGGGAAGGGATGACGAAAAGGGAACTTGAAAAAACGCACCATGATTACGACGCTCTGATAGACGAGTGGCGTTTCTATGTCAGCGCATACTTCGGCGGAAGGATGTACAAGGAGGGGAATTACCTCATAAGGCATCCATTCGAGAGCTCGGCAAATTACAGGCGCAGAAGAGAGATCAGCTACTACTACAATTATTGCGGACCTGTAGTGGATATATACGTCTCGCACCTGTTCAGAAAGGAGGCCTCACGGGAACTCGGTTCGCTGGCCAAAGACCGGCTCTTCGCAGACTTCCAGCAGGACGCTGACCTCGAAGGAAACTCCCTCAGGCATTTTCTCAGGGAGGCTCAGAGACTGGCGTCAGTCTACGGCAGGGTGGCTATCATAGTGGATAAGCCGGCGGTGATGGCCTGTACGAAGGCCGAGGCGATTTGCGAGAGCATCCGTCCGTACGTCACTCTCATCACTCCGGAGAACCTCCTCGATTGGTGCTACGGGAGAAGCCCGGGCGGCAGGCCGGTCCTTGAGATGGTCAAGGTGAGGGAGGCCGCGGACAGGTACCGCATCTGGACGACAGAGGGCTGGGAGCTGTGGGCTATAGGCGCTGACAACGAACCTGTCCTTGTAGACGCCGGGTTACATGGACTTGGCGAGGTCCCTATCGTGCCGCTTTACAACAAGCAGTCGGGCGTCAAGATGATAGGCGTATCGGATATTCAGGACATAGCGGACATCAACAAGAATATCTATTATCTGTGCAGTGACGCAAAGGAAATAATCGAGAATACCGCGTTCCCAATGCTTGCGATGCCGTATTCAAGGGCTGAAAAAGAGGAGAAGGAGGTCGGGCCGCATAACATACTTCAGTTCGACCCGTCGGAGCCGAATGCCAGGCCGTACTGGTTGGAGGCCCCGCACTCCTCTTTGACTGAGATCAGGGAATGGGTCAGGCAGGATATCGAGGAGATCTACAGGATAGCCAAGCTCGGCGGGGTGAAGGCGGCTGAATCAGTGGGACAGGCGAGATCTGGCGTCGCTCTGGAGATGGAGTATCAGCAGTTATATTCGACTCTGAGCGAGAAGGCGGACAACCTTGAACAGGCCGAGCAGAAGATACTGAGTCTATGGGCGAGATGGGAGGGCCGGGAGTTCGACGGACGGGTCGATTATCCGGATGATTTTTCAGTGAAGGACCTTGATAGAGACCTGCAAAACGCGATCAGCGCCCAGTCCGCGATGATAAACTCGGAGACGTTCAGGAAAGAGCTGCAAAAAAAGATAGTAGGTTCAGTCTTGCCGAAGGCTGACGGAGAGATACGGGACAGGATAATTTCCGAGATCGAAAAAGGGGCATGACGGCGCAGGTCGGGCTGTGTCTGTATGAGTGGGAACGCC
Organism: Deltaproteobacteria bacterium; assembly: GCA_038043525.1. Taxonomy (GTDB): domain Bacteria; phylum Desulfobacterota; class GWC2-55-46; order GWC2-55-46; family GWC2-55-46; genus JBBTBW01. Next base: position 84,167 of record JBBTBW010000016.1, read on the forward strand.
GGAGAGGAACTCTGGCCCAGGAGGCTGACGGAGATTTGCGAGGCATGAGGCGGTGGCAGGACATTAAGAAGTGTCGTTTGACGCAGATCGCCGCGCGAAACCCCGCGCGCGGCGGCGGGAGATCATGGGGGCATCAATAGGAGGCTTAAATGCATCAGATAGATGAGCGCAGGGTAGATGAGTCGGGCGACGGCCTTATAAACGGTTACAACACGGATGCTTCGAGGGTGACGTTCCTGCCTGAGCAGCAGACTAAGGTCCAGGAGCTGATAGACGAAGCGTACAGAAAGGCATACTCAAAGGCTTTAAAGACGCGAGGTTCATCGGATGAGGTCGAGAGACTAAGGACCGAGGTGGATAGGTTAAAGCAGGACAAAAAGACAGCGCTTATCTTGAGGGCGGCCGCAAGGCACAACGTAGTCGATCCTGAGGAGGTAGCCGATCTTTTAAAGGAGCGCGTGAGGATGGATGATGACGGAGGCCTCAGCGTGGTAGGGGAAGGCGGCTCGGTAAGGATAAATGGGGCAGGGGTACCGATGAGCGTTGATGAGTACGTGAACGACTGGCTCAACGCAAGGCCGCACCATCTGAGGGCAAGCGGTACGTCAGGCGCGGGTTCTCACGGGACAAGGTTTGCCGCAGGCGCGAACAGGCATAATCTTACGGACCCGAACGCGTGGAGGACCATGTCGCGAGACGACCTCGACAGGCTGCTTAAGGACGGCGTTAACGTGCAGGGAGCGGCAGGTCAGAGTTACAGCTTCAAAAACGTCAAGAACCCGTTCCTTGAGGCGCGCAGGAGAAAACACACTTCCGCGTCACAGGCAAACGGCTGAGCAGAAAAAGATACAGGGCTATGTAAAAAAGGAGAATGTTCATGGCAAATGAAGTAAGCAGTTTAGCAGGTTCCGCCGGAGAGCTTGTAGCGGCGGAGATAGTATCAAGGCTTATCATCGACGCGGCTTACGGAGAGGCTGTAATGCCGCCTCTTGTGAGGGTGGCAGACATAAGCTCGGATTCGAGCCTTTCAGTGGAGTTCCCGAAGTGGCCGCTTCTCACAGCCGCTGATCTTACAGAGGCCACTGATATGAGCAACTCGGCGGTAAATACCACGTCCGCGCTCATAACGGCTGATGAGGCCGGGATAATGATCACCGTAACGGATATGCTTTTGAACGGCGCAGGGCTCGGAGGGCTGGAGCCGTTCGCGCTGGAACTCGGCAAGGCGCTTGCCAATAAGATCGATACGGATCTTCTGACGGCGGTTTCGAGCTTTACGAATACGGTAGGCACCTCGGGCGTGAACATGACTGAGGCTAACTTCCTCTCCGCCATATATACGCTCGAACTAGGCAGCGCTAAAGGGCCGTTTGTCTGCGTACTGCACCCGTACCAGGTGAGCAACTTAAGGACGGCTATCGCGTCAACGACCGGCGCAGTATGGGGCGGTCCTTCAGCTCCTGCTGCAGAGATAGGCTCGCTCGGTTCTTTATACGGCGTGGATATTATCCAGTCGTCGAACTGTGCTTCGGTAAACGCCAACGTCGACAGGCAGGGTGTCATGATGCCTATGGGCAACGGCTCAGGCCTGGCATACGTCTTAAAGACTGGAGCCAAGACCGAACTCCAGAGGGATGCATCCTTAAGGGCTACCGAGATAGTAGTGACAGCGATCTACGGCCACGGCTGCGTCAATACCGGAGCGACCGGCGGCGTCAAGATAATAACGAAACACGAGTAGTCCCAATAGGCGGAGGGGGCCAGTTAGCCCCTTCCGCTTTCATCTACAAGAGCGGGAGCCTATGCCGATATCAGCCAAGACGTTTCTTGATAAAGGGTATGTGCCGATAGCATGCAACTCTTCAGCCGGGATAGCGTGGCAGGGAGCGCATCTTGATGACTTCTGGATGTGGAACAGGCAGTACATGGAAGACAGCAGCGGCACCAGGACTATGCAAACGGTCAAGGTCTCGACCGTGAAGGAGGCGGCGCTAAGGTGCTGGAAAGACAGATGGGTTGCTGTTAAGCCTCTTGACGAAATTCTTCTTCGAAGGATGGAGGCCGCGCTAAGAGGGCACCGCGGGCTGAAGAGCGAGGGGATAATCTTTCCGGAAGGGCCGTTTTTGGAACAAGAATCGATAACCGCTCAAGAAGTCGGGAAAGAGAGGCCGGATAAAGGCGGCGCGCAAGCTAGCGGCATAAGACGGAAGATGGCTCCTAAAAAGAAAATCTCAAAAGACTAGCTATTACAAAAAGGGACGAGATGAATGAGAGACAAGCAGTAGAGCGAGTGATGGAGAGGGTTTATAAGGACAGGCTGAGGCAGACAGGGAGGCTTCCTGATGCCAGAGAGCAACGGTTGATTGAAAAAACGATCAGAGACGCGGCTGAGAGCGCGGATAAAAAGAAAAAACGCGGCTGAAGTAAGCCGGTCTGTTTAAAGAATTGTCAGTCTTATCTGCAAAGATGTCCCTGGTGTGAGCGGAGCCAGGGGCGAAGCGCTGAAAAAGAGGATACTTGCAATGTTATGCAAATCGATTCAAGCCGCGTCTGGCGGAGTTACATTTGAGGAGATCGGCGGAGCCGTGAGTGTGGCAAATGCTGTGAAGGTTTTTGTAGCAGGCGGCGGACTCTCTGACCTTGGGTCAGGTATTGCGATGTTGAATCAGACCGGTTCTGTGGATGGTGGGACGTTTTTCGACATGTATATCGCTACTGCAGACGTCGATGGAGGGGGATTTTAAGTGGCCAATAAGATACAGATCAGACGTGGGCAGTTCGCGGGCCTGGTGCAACTCGATTCAGGCGAGCCTGCGGTCACGACAGATACAGGCCAGGTCTACGTCGGCGGATCGAACGGGAACATTGAGTTAAGGACTGCGCCTCCCTCAAATGCCATTACAGTGTATGTTGCCACGAACACTCTTGGCGGCAGATCTGTTGCTACGCAAGGCGCTACAGGCCTACAGCTTGCCACAGGCACGAACACTTCGACTGGAACGAACAAGCTCATAAACTCCGGGGCGGCATTTACGACCGAGCTTGCCGGGCGGACGGTATATAACGCTACAAATGACACCTGGGCGAAGGTGACGGCAGTAGATTCGACAACACAGCTCTCCTTAGACGCGAATATCTTTACAGGGACCGGGAAGACTTATGTCGTATGCGATGCGATAGACAACATCCCCGAAGGGTTCTCAAGGCTTCCAGAGGGTTTCAGGGCTTCCTTAACACTGAGGGTCAGCCCGGGTGCTTTCTCTAATAACATATATTTTATCGGAAAAAACGCCGGGGATAACTGCACCCTGACATGGCAGGGCTCGACTACAGGGACTACGACGGTATCAGGTGTTGTCGATTGCAGACAGAGGATGTCCTGGAAGAACATCACATTTACGGGCAGGGTCTACGCCAGGTATGGGGCTGACATCACCTGGACGGCGTGTGTGACATCAGGAGGCTCGAAGCTCTACGTCTATTCAGGAACAGCGAACAGGATCGAGACTTCGACCGTCGCAGTAGGGAACGATCCGCAAAATATTACTAACATCAACTCGACCATAACGACAGGCTATACGATGTATGTAGCCTCAGCCACGCTCGGAGGTAACGACGCTATCGCTGACGGGCTATCCCTTGCGAGCGGCACAGCTACTGCGACTTTAAGCGGCAAGCTCGTTGACTCGGCAGCCAATTTTTCAACTGACGTTGTTGGAAAGCCGGTCTGCAATGTGACAAGGGACCTGTGGGCGAAGGTGACAGCGATGGATTCGGCAACACAACTCACGCTCGATACTAACCTGATGGCAAGCGGAGAGGCGTATGTTATCTCAAACGCCTTCGCAACGATACAGAAGGCGATTGACGCTATTCCTGGCACTGTCAACTGCAACACTGCTATCAAGGCATCGGGAGAGACGTACACCAGCAAGTTTGTCATCCAGGGAAAGGCCTACTCAGGCAACTTCAATATAACCGCCGAAGGGTCGATGGTGGTGCTATTTTCAGGCACATCGACCGGTGGATCTGTCAACTATTCGATGGGTGGAACAGGCGCAGGGGCGATCCAGGCGACACTCGTAGATACCTCATACGGATGGTACCCAAACACCTACCAGAACATGCTCCTTGTCATTACAGGCGGTACAGGCGCGGGGCAGAGCAGGGTCATAGACTCGCATACCGACGTGGTGATAAAGATCGCAGGGTTCTGGGATACGGTGCCTGATGCGACGACTACATACGAGATACGAGGGTGGGCGACGAAGATAGACCTTTCAGGGATAGCGGCTTCAAACCCTCAAAACGCCATAGAGCTCATAGGCCAGCAGGGGGTATTCCTGAAGAAGCTGTGGGTCGCTGACTGGCCATGCACAACCGCCAATAATGCCTATTACGGGCTGTATGCCCATGATTTTTCGTCAGTCAATATCAACGATTGTTTCTTTTCGAGGACAAGGACAGACGCGGCCTCAGATAGCTCGATCCAGATCGAGAGCTACACCGCCCTCGGGGAATGCAAGCGGCTCATCTGTCAGGAGATAACGGCAGGGTCTCTGACCAGGCATATCAGGTTCCAATGCGCATCAAGCCCGAAGCAGAATAATACGATGGAGAACTCGAAGTTCCAAGGCAGTGGCACGCCCATTGTGATCGCGGCTGGGTCGTTCGTCAACGGGTACGGGACAGCGACATTGAACGGGATCGTCATCAGAGGCGCGCGTTCTTTCGGTATAGACGTAAGCTCGTTCTCGCGCTTTGATATAGGCGCTTCGATCATTACAGGGAGCGCGACGTATAACATCTGGGTAAGGTACTTCGGGTACATGAACCTGCGGTCGAACAGCGAGGTCTCAGGCGCAGGCAGCGACGGGATAAGGCTCGATGGACATTCAGAGATATACAGCATAGGCTCAGGGAATCAGGCGAACAACAACGGGGGATGGGGGTTAACCGCCATAAACCTGAGCTACGGCATTTTTGCCTCCACGCTCAGCTATACCGGCAACACATCTGGAACCTATACCGCTGACGCGTCAAGCAAGAATACATAAAGGTATAGGGGGTGACATGGTAAAAATACTCGCTATAGGACATTCGATCACGGCAGGAAGGATTGATGACGAGGTGACAAGGCCTGACAGCCCTGACGCGCCTCACGCGCCTGAAGGTGGATGGTGGGGCGGGCCTGAGTATTTTCAGGTCAATCCTCGATGGGGGACACGCGGCGGGGTGATGCACCCTTACGGGATATCAGCTGACGGGAGTCCTGGATGGGCAGTGAGGGTGACTGAGAACCTTCCTATTCATTCGATACAGGTCTGGAACGAGGGGTGCGGAGGATCGAAGGCATCTGATTGGGACCCGAACGGCGGAAACTTCATCGGCCAGATATTCGCAAGGGGCTGGGAGGTCCTGCCCAATGACATAACGTATGCGACTTTTCAGGTGATGATAAATGACGTGATCGCAGGGGTGACGCCAGCCCAATGGAAGGCCGAGGTGGCTAGAGTCATAGAATATCTGGGGGCGCGTGGGATAGAGACGATACTCGTTAAGGACTGGCACTATGCGACGTACGCGACTGCGCTCGACGGACTTAATACGGTGGTCGATGAGCTTGTAACTCAATATTCTTTAAAGCCTGCCCTTGACATGAGGACTGTATCAACGGCTGACTGGAACGGCGGGAAGGCGCTTTATAATGCGGACGGAGTACACCCGAATACAAAAGGCCATGTCGTAGCAGGAGGGATATTCGCGAACTATCTTGTTGCAAACGGGATCGTATCCATACCGGCGACTGTGGAAGAATGCCTTTACGGGGTGTTCGACGGGACAGGGAACTCTGTCACAACAGGCGCGCCGTCAACATTCGTTAAGGCGAGGAGGGCGTCTGACGGGTATCTCCTTGACTGGAACACAGGGACGTTTAAGGCAAGTGCGTGGCAGATGGCAGCGATGACCCTTTTTGAGGTAGATGCAACGAATCTGCCTGGGTATTACAAGGGATACTTCGAGCCTTCAGGCTGGAGCGATGGTTGGTATCAGATAATGACAGGCTATGCAGGGACGCCCAAGTCAAACGGGGCGATCGAGTTCTACGTCAAGGGTGGAAAGGTCTTTGAAGTAAAGACCGGTGAGAAACTCGACGTTGCGGTTTCAAGCAGGCTCGCGGGAGCGTCATACACTGCGCCGGATAACGCCGGGATAGCGGCAGTGCATGCTGAGGTCATGACGCACCCGACGCTCGCACAGATCGAGACATCTACTGTGCTGGCAAAGCAGGCGAAACTGGACTTTGTGGAAAAGTGGATTACCAATAAACTGGTTGAAGACCCTGTCGGGACGTGGAAGCTGTATGACGATGACGGGGCCACTGTCCTGAAGACCTGGAGATGGGATGCAAGGACACGCACCAGGGAGTTGACATTATGATAGGGGTATTCAAATGGGGATATGGAAGCAACAGTAAGAGTCTTGCCTTCTGGGGTTGGGTTGAGGAGTCGGTCGGAGGGTGGGGGCAGATATCGAAGCTGGTCGCCAAGCGCGCAAGTGCCGTATGCGCAGTGGATGACAGAGGGCCACTGTCTGTTACCTTAACAACCGGGCTAACAACGAGGGTAATGGGCGCTGACAGCGGGTTCCAGAGATTTTCGGCGAGTACAGGGAATACGGCCTGGATATCGATTCGAGACGGTAAGCCTGACTGCTGCACAGGCGAAGGGCTGATGAAAAACACGGGCCGAGCTGTGAAAGACGGCGTTTATGGTGGATCTGTCGTGGCGCGCACCGGGGAAGCCGCAAACACTATCGTAACTCCTGAGAACGCGCAGAAATAAAGACCATCGGAAAAAAACTAGAGACAGAAGCATCTCAATCGGAGAGATAGATGAGGCAACAATTCATAAGAGATACGAGTGATATCTTTCAGACATACATCTATGAGAATAACAGAAAGGTCGTGCCATCAGAGGCTTTTTTAACGGCGTATCTGCCAGAGGCCTCTGAAAGTTTCCTGGTAAACGCCGTCATGACGATCGGCGCGGATGGTCTTTTATCATATCCTCTTGGCCAGCAGGATAACGCGCAGGCGGCCGTTGATTACAGGGCTGTCATCGAATACGTGAACGGCACAAGGACGTATTTTGCCACACTCTTCTATGACGTGGTCAATTCGAGGCTGAATAAGGTCATAACAGATGAGGACCTTGCAGCAGAGCTTCCTCAGATAAGAGAGGCCGGCTGGAAGGTAAAGGGCGCGGCGAAAGGCGGCTCGTCATCGACAATCGTAGATCAGGACCTGAAAAGGTTCGAAGATGATTATTTCACCGGAGGATCAGCATGCAATTGCGCGAGCGGCGAGACAAGGCAGGTCACGGGTTTTACGTCAGAGACAGGGACGGTCACAACCGATACGTTCTCCACTCCTGTAGCTCTTGGGGATTACTATATGCTTACAAGATCGTTCTACAGGGAGATCCAGCGCTCGTTTGAAAAGATAGAAGAGAGGCTGAGGCGGATGGGAAAGAGGTCGCACCTTGTCCTTGATCCGCATGATCTTAGAGAGGTGCATATCTTTTTTTCAGTAGCGGAGGTATGCAAAGGCCTTGTCACCGGAAGCGAATCCCTCTGGTGGCAGTTCTGGAAGGAATACGAGAAAAAAGCCGAAGACGCGCTGGCCTCTATAAACTTCAAGTATGATTATTCGGGCGACGGGGTGATAGAAGGCATTGAAAAGACAGGCGCGATAAATCAGATATGGACGGGTAGAAGATGAGCGGTGCACTTACTATCAGCGCGATAACAGAGAACATGCTTGAGCTACTTGGCAGACAAGGGCTCTTCTTCTTGAAAAAAGCTCACGACGACGGGGCGGATATTCCGGCGAGCCTCCTGCCGGCAGGGCAGTTGTTCTACAGAGGCGAGGTCTTTGACGCCACGTATGGGCAGAGGCCGACGTATGTAGAGGCGCGGTATTCGCTCAAGGTGATCCTAAGTGAAAGATCGCCTGACGCGCTTATACAGGAGGAGCAGAAGTGGTGCCACAGGATAAGAGATGTATTGACAGTTGACGCGTTAAACGTAAAGAGCCTGGAAGCATCGAGGCTCGTCAGCAGGGTCGCTATAGACGCCTTTGAGGCTCAAAGCAGTGGCGATCTGTCGAATCTATCATGCGATGTGCTGGTCAGGTATAGAGAGAACTGAAAAGAGAAAAAACAGCTGAAGACGACGGAGGGCTCCAATGTCTAACAACAGGATCTACGCCGCAATAGGCGAAGAGACGCAAAGAGGAATAAAAGAGGCGCAGACGGTAGGGTTCGTGCCGCTTCTCAATCCCGGAATACCCAAGCTCGAGTTTGATGAGAGGAAGAGGGCCGAGTTCAGGGGGCAGGAGTGTGTGAAGGGCGACAGCGCGGTGGTGCGCATGTCGCAGCGCTGGGGGGCGTCTCTTGATATCCCGTTTTTTACGGAGACAGGTTCTGCCAAGGGCATCTCAGGGACTATCTTCAAGCATTTTTTCGGCAAGGCGGTATCGGTGCAAAACGGCGCTACCGGGCAGTTCAGCCATACCTTCTATCCTGTGGCAGACCCTTTTGATGATGTAAATCTCGGTTCACGCGCCTTGACTTTGAACCTGAATATCAACGAAGGGTCGGCCCAGAAGAACTGGCCGTTTGTAGGCGGCAGGGTCAAGGGCCTCAAGTTCCAGCAGGAGGCCGGTTCAAACCTTAGGGTCACTGCAGACCTGATCGGGCAGAAAAGAGATCCGGTTACTGCCGAGCTTGGCTCTCCTGTCTTCGCGGCTGAGAACCTGAGGTGCGATTATACAAACATGAGGCTCTACACCGGGCCTATAGTCAGGAGCGGGTCAGCGCCGGAGTTCACGGACTTCAGCTTCCCCGCGGCGGTGCAGATAAAGCCTGACAAGGTCATGGTCACGATGGAAAACGGCATGGATGACGCCTTGAGGATCTCAGGCGCGGATTATCCGGATAAGACGAGGATGGGGCAGTTCAAGGTAACGATGGAGCTGACTATAGATTGGGAAGACCCGTCTAGCGGCTTCTCAACGGCCTCGGAATTTAACAGGTGGGTCAGTTCCGCAGGGAGTACGAATTTCGTACTCCACTGGGACACCGGCACTCAGGCAGGGACAGGCTCAACTCACGCGTTGTACATGGATCTGCCGAAGATGAGCTGGTCCGGCGGGGAGCCGGATTATAAGTTGGAGCAGGACCCGATGATCACGCTCAAGTATGAAGGCCTCTATGATCCGGACCTGGGATACATGGCGGGCGTGATTCTAAAGAATACCGCCGCGTCTGTCTGAGGCGGTCATAAATAAATACCGGAGGGCATTATATGGCTATCATCAGTTTTGACAGGGATATTGTCGTGGATTACGTGCCTGAGTATTCCTCAAATCGGGAAAGCTGTGATCCCTGTGTGATAAAGCTGAAGTTCGTGCCTTATTCGAGGGTCCAGGAATACTCACGGCTTATAGCCGCAAGGACAAGGACAGTGGCAGACCAGGCAAGGGCGGCAGAGATCACACAGGACGTGCAAAGGCGGCAGTTCGTTGAAAACGTAGAAGCGGTCTCAGGGTATTTTGTAGGAGGCAGGGAGGTGAAAGACCCGGCTGAGTTTTATGAGACTGCTGATACGGATCTGATCCTCGAGACGATTAAGGCGATGGAATCGCACTCCAGGCTCTCCGAGGGACAGAGAAAAAACTGATAGCGGGTTTCCGCTTCAGTCTTCTAAGCTCGAAAAGCGGAAGCCCGTTCGATTGCGCGATATGTACCGATAGGGAGCGAGATGCACGTAACTGCCTTAATATGTCAGGGCTGTCAGAGACAGCAAGGGCGGTAGAAGAATACTCCTGCGAGACCAGGGAAGAGCTCGTCAGGAAGGGCGCAGGCAAGGTCTTCACCCTTGGGGCGATGAGGCTTTATGAATGTCCGTTAAGCTATCTTACGGATGAGACTATCGAGGTCCTGAGGGTTGTTTATCTGATGGAAGACTCAGGCCATCTTTTGTTCGGCGGAGCATGGGCTGACCAGCCTGCGTGGCTTGCGCAGGCGTACGAGATATTCAAACTGGAGACAGCAGTGGGGCGAAGGGATGAATCCGATGCGTGATAGGAATATAAAAGTGGTGCTAAGCGCCAGAGACGATTTTTCCGGGGTAATGGACAGGGCTGTGCTGAAGGCCGGGAGCGCCTCTGAACTGATCAGGCGCGGGTTTGAACCAGCCGAGTCAGCCGTCATCAGGGTAAGAGAGAGGCTCGACGCGCTGAGAGACGGCGCAGACGCAGCCTTTCAGCGCACCCCCAAGACCGGCATCGAGACGGTAAGGTCAGCTTCGAGAGGCACTGCAGGCGTGCAAGGCGCAGATGCTCCGGATAAAGAGCAGTCGGCAGATACCACGAGAAGTGCAGGCTCGGAGGGCTACTACGCGGCCCGTCTTACGGCATTCAGGGAATACAGCAGGGTCCTGGAAGAGGAACGGGAGAAATCGAGCGCGGCGCACAGCGCCATAGAGATGAGGCAGGCTGACTTCGAAGTAGGGCTTGACAGGAGGAAGTGGGAGCTCAGGGTGAGCCAGGCTGAGACCGCGTCAGGCGCGATGTCAAATGCGATGCAGAACCTTTATGCGGCAACAGGCTCAAAGCACAGGGCCATGTTCGAGGCGATGAAGGCGTTTGCTATCGCTGAGACCGTGATACAGACATACAGGGCGGCTGTGGGCGCTTATGCCGCCCTTGCTCCGATCCCGATAGTCGGACCTGCGCTTGGTGCAGCGGCGGCGGCCGCGGCTGTAATTGCTGGCATGGCAAGGGTCGAGACGATAAGGAATACGAAGCCGGGGGATGCGACCGGAACTGTCGGGCATAGCGGACGAGCTAATCCGTCTTATTCCGGAGGGTCTTTCTCCGCCTATCCTGTGCCGCAAAAAAGTGAAGATGGAGATGGCGCCGGAAACAAGACCATCACGATCAATATCTATAACCCATTGGCTGAACAGAACTGGAAGCGGCTGGTCGAGGATAATATCATCCCTGCGTTAAAAGACGCCGGCGACAGGAATATATCTCTGACGGTCAGGAATATGGGGTGACGGGAATGGCAGGACCGGGTGGGTCCAACCGGCTCTTGAATTTTGTGGTAGATTCCTCTATGTGTCCTTCAGATGACTTCGGGAGGTTTCAGATGAAAAGGTTGGTCTTGGTGCTGATCGTGCTCCTGGCAGCTGGCGCTTCGTGTACACGGGTTTTTAGGGATATAAGGATAGGCCAGAGTTACGCGGTGATAGACCCTGAAGAGGTGATAATAAACGCATGGCCTTCATCAGTGTCAGAGGCTTTTTCCCTTGAAGAGCCTGAGGCGTTTGTCATCGAGGGGAGCGCCTGCGCAGATGACACTGCCGTAAAAGACTGTTTTTCGGATCTGCTGATAGCGGGAAGGTTCAAAGGGGCGGTTGCCAGCGCGTTTTATCTTGTGAGGTTTGAATCCGGTCGTCAGGGTTATATTAATGCAGGGTATTTTTATCCGACCCTTTCATATTCGTTGGCCTCACAGGAGCGAGCCGAGAAATCAGGGTTTGACCCGACTGGATACGCAAACAGGCTTAGGGCCGAGAAGAAGGCTCTAAAAGCAGAGGCTGAGAGGTTCGAGCAGGAGAGAATAAGGCTCATCGAAGATTCACCCTGGAGTCCGGAGATTAAGAAGCTCCTGATGGACAGAAGGCTGTTTAAAGGGATGGATAAGGATCAGGCGATGCTGAGCCTGGCAAGGGCGGGCAGACACCTTGAGATAACGCACTCTGATACGGAAAAAGGCGAGATGGAGAAATGGGTGCTTGACGAGGAGGTCTATTACTTCAAGCGCGGCGCGCTTGTAAAGTGGAAGACGCCTGCCGGCGAGGCAGGCGATAAGAATGCCAATTAGAACAGGCGAGGCAGGCAGAGATGGCGTGGAACAAGATCAAATTCTTTTATGATTCGATCCCTGCGGTTTCCGGCGCAGTGCTGGGCGCCACAACACAGCGAGCCGACGCGCAGGTCGAGAACATCTCCAATATGATGGAGGTCAATATGTGGGCGGCCTCCGAGGCGATAGATCCGTCATACATAACTGTCGATCTTGGCGGGGTGAATACGCACAAGGCGGCTGATTATCTGGTTGTATACGGTCATAACCTGGGAAGCGCAGGCGCGGCGGTAGTATTGCAGTACTCTCTTGATGGGTCTGCCTTCATCGACGCATTTACCGGGCTCACTCTTCCTTCGGATGCGGTCTTCCTCATGGAGTTCACGCAGACGCCTGAGGCCAGGTACTGGAGGCTCAAGATCACAGGCTGCAGCGTGCCGCCGTACATCTCTATATGCCTATGGGGCATGAATACGGAGCTTGACTACGCCTCAGCGTCATTTGATCCTTATGCCCAGGAGGTAAGCGCTTCAGTCAATATGAGCTACGGCGGATATGTGACCGGGGTGCATACGCAGTACGTCGAGAGGGCGCTCGCGCTAAGGTTTGAAGACGCCGATACAGTCCTTTATAACAAGGTAAAGACCTGGTGGGAGACTTCAGGGCTGAAGAATTTTTTCGTGGCTTGGGAAAACACCAACAATCCTGATGACGTTTTTCTGGTCAGGCCTGATACAAAGTTTTCAAATCCGCTTACAAACGGCGGACTCTATCGGAGCATAACCCTTAATCTTAAAGGGAGAAAGGAATAGATGAAAACGTTCGGGTTTTTTCAGGATGACAAGGGAATGCTTTCTTCGACACGGCTCATGAACTTCTGCCTTGTCATGGGGTATCTCGCCTGGGCCACGAAGATCGTATGGGGCGGCGGGTCGATCCCCGATGTCCCTTTGCAATTCGCCGGCCTCGTAGCCACGCTTTACGGGATAAACAAGATAGGAGGGCCGCTGGCCGCAGGCAACGACGAGAGGCAGTAACATATCATGGTTTATGTTTAATAAAAGGAGGTTTCCAATGTCTTTTAAAAGGTATGTTTTTCTGACTTCGATATTGCCTCTAATTTTTTTCATCGTCTCAGCCTTCGGAGCTGACAAGCGCATCCAGTACAATGTGAAGATGGTCGGGGCGAATCACCCGATGCTTGCCGATACGCTCAACAGCCTCGCCCTCGTCGAGCATAACAATGACGGGACGCATAATAAAGTGACTCAGGTAAAAGATCCTTACGTCGACGTAAGGGCTTTTGGGGCTCTTTGCGATGGTGTCGCCGACGACGCGGCCGCTATTCAGGCGGCGGTTGACTATGCCGTGGGTCTATCTCCCAACACAGTTGTCTTCTTTCCGCCCGGCAATTGCCTGCTAAGTACCGGCATTACCATTTACAGCGATATGCGGTTTATGGGGGCGGCTTCAGGCAACGGCATATCTATCATATCGCCTACCACATCGATGGCTGACGGTGATTATCTTTTCAAGTCAGACAGTCTCTCTCGGGTCTATATCGACGACCTTTCTTTCAGGGTACTTTCCAGTCATGCAAAGTATCAGACCGTCCACGGTATAAAGGCATGGGGCCTCAACCGCTGGCAGATGCGTAACGTCTATATGAACGGATTTAATATCGCCCTGGATATACGAAAGGGCGCTACACAGGAAGCCAACAACGGGCTCTTTAACGGGCTGATATTGCAGTATTCAAAGACAGGTGCGGTCGTTACAGGCCAAGACATCAGGTTCATTCATCCGACGATAGAGCAGAACAAGATAGGGATGCTCATTGGGGATATCTATGCAAGCGGAGACTCGCACAATAAATCCATCACGCTGGAAGGCGCGCACTTCGAGAC
>JBBTBW010000017.1:0-47087 GCA_038043525.1 Deltaproteobacteria bacterium
TGGTGCGCAAAAGAAAAATAGCAAGAATGATTATGGTGGGCTGAGCCCACCCTACTATCTAACCCCTCCCAGCCTCCCCTTGTGAGTAAGGGGAGGAGCATAAATCATGCTCCAGCCGTTGCCTCGAAACAAAACCCGGGTCATGGCGTAGCGAGCCTGACTGAGAGCCGTTGAGCAGGTTTTTGTATCTACTGCGAAACGGCTCGAAAGCGAAGCGAGCCATACCCAAAAGGCGCACGGAAGTGCAAAGCTAAAATCAGATCGATATTTTTTACAAGGGCTATTCGTCCCATACCCGGAGGCGCACCCTAGTGTACAAAAAACATCGAAAGTGATTCTGGTGGGCTGAGCCCACCCTACGCCGCTGATGTCGAATTGGCGGGTGTGACCCGCCCTACCGCCTAACCCCTCCCGGCCTCCCCTTGTAATATGGGGAGGTGAAAAAGCAACGTAACGGGGAGGCTAAAAACAAACTCCGCCCCTTACCCCTTCTTCAGGTATATCTTTATCGTCGTATCTTCCTGTTCAAGCCCGAGGAGCGTATTGCCGGTGTTCTCAGCCCAGACCGGAAGGTCTTTCTTTGATACAGGGTCGTCGGTCAGCACCTCCAGCACATCACCTGTCTCCATCTTCTCAAGCGTAAGGGCTGTTTTTACCGAAGGCATCGGGCACGATAAGCCCCTTGCGTCCAGAGTCTTTGTCACACTATACGTTCCCATCTTTTCTATCCTCTATTGCTGACGGTAATTATATGAAAAGGTTTATGCCTGTGTTCTTTGCTATCGCGAGGTATGATACGGCGCCTATCACGTCTTTGCACTCGTCGATGAAGTCTTCTTTTGCAAGGCCCATCACGGACATGCTCATCTCGCACGGATAGAACTCTACGCCTAAGGCAGCCGCCATCTTTATGAACTCGTGGAGCGATGGGACCCGTTTTTGCGCCATCATGACTTTTAACATGGCTGGACCCATGCCGGCCATGTTGAGCTTTGAGATGGCGAGCTTTCTGGCGTGTCCGTAGTTCATCATGTTGAGCATCCGCTGCATCCAGTTTCTGCCTTTTATCAGGCCGCCCTTTTTCTTTATGACGTTAAGCCCCCAGAAGGTGAAAAATATGTTTACCTTCATGCCCATGGAGGCCGCGGCCGTAGCTATGACGAACGCGGCTATCGCCTTGTCCATCTCGCCGCTGAATAATACTATGGTTACTGAACCCTTGTCGTTTTTCTGTTGTCCCTGCATGGCTTCCCCTTGTCACGCGTGTCGTTTAAGCGGCGCGCGGATCTCTATTCCATATAATATAATATCTTAGCAGAGGGTATTTCTTCAAGGGATTTCAGATTAGTTGTTTGCCGGGCGTGGCGTATCTAACGGG
This sequence comes from Deltaproteobacteria bacterium, assembly GCA_038043525.1. Lineage (GTDB taxonomy): Bacteria > Desulfobacterota > GWC2-55-46 > GWC2-55-46 > GWC2-55-46 > JBBTBW01. The sequence goes on from JBBTBW010000017.1 coordinate 1,379, forward strand.
GAAAAACGGCGTATCAGATACTTTCGTCCTTCAGCCATAGCGAGCACTATCACGGGGAAGGCCGAGAGCAGGAGCAGGTCTTTCATCCCGAGAGGCCCGAAGCCGAAGACCTTTGCGAGAAAAGGCGTATAGATGAGCGTAAGCGTCAGCGCTACTTCCACGGCTATGCTGATAAGGACGAACCTGTTGGAGAAGATCCCGACGCTCCAGACCGAAGCCGTCTTCGTCCTGCAGGCGAAGACGTTGCCTATCTGCGAGGCTACTATTGCCGCAAAGCTCATGGTCGTAGCCGCGGCGTATATGGCCCCTGTATCGGCCAGCCCTGTCCCTGGGACCCAGCCTCTAAACCAGTACGCGCCAAAAAAAGCCAGCAGGCAGAGTGTTGCCTCGATAGGGCCGAGGAAGAGGTACGCCTTTGAAAGCGTCTTAAGATCAAGCAGCTTCTGCCCTTTAGGCCGCGGCCTCTGGAGCATGATCCCTTTTTCAGGAGGCTCCACGCCTAACGCCAGCGCCGGCATGATGTCGGTACCCAGGTCTACTGCGAGTATCTGCATGACTGTCAGCGGAAGAGGGATTTTCAATAAGACGAAGGCGATAAAAGGGACGATCTCCGGGATGTTCGAGGCGAATATATAGGTGACGAACTTCCTTATGTTAGCGTAGACCGCCCTGCCTTCCCTTATCGCGTTCACGATCGATGCGAAGTTATCGTCCGCGAGTATTATCTCAGCGGCTTCTTTTGCGACGTCGCTTCCGCGAAGGCCCATGGCAACGCCGATATCGGCTTTTTTAAGAGCAGGTGCGTCGTTGACACCGTCGCCTGTCATGGCCACAACCTCTCCGTTATCCTGAAGAGCGGTCACTACGCGGAGCTTGTCGTTAGGCGCGACCCTCGCAAAGATGACCTCTTCATTTTTGAGAGCCTCTCTCAGCGCCGCGTGCGGCATGGCAGAGAGGTCTTCTCCGGTTATCAGAAGCGGATTTACTGCGAGGCCTACCTGCGAGGCTATGGCCCTGGCTGTAAGCCCGTAGTCGCCTGTGACCATGATGACCCGTATCCCCGCGTTCCTGCACTCTTCTATGGCGGCCTTCACCTCCGGCCTCGGCGCGTCGAGCATGGCGACAAGGCCTAAAAATACGAGGTCGTGTTCGACCTCGTCCGCCGTGTAAGAGGCCTTTTCACCGACCTCAGTGCTCCCTGCGGCAAGGACTCGGAGGCCCATTGAAGCCATCTCGTCGTTCTGCCTCATCGCCTCTGATTTTTCAGACGCGGTCATCGGGCGCTTTGTTTCTCCGTCATAGACAAAGGCAGATAGCTCGATCACCTCTTTGGGCGAGCCTTTTATGAAGGCGACCTTTTTCTTCGCGCCGCCTGCGGATATCTCGTGAATCGTCGTCATCCTCTTTCTTATGCGCTCGAACGGGAGGTGGTGCGTCCTCGGATATTCTTTTTTAAGGCCCTCAAGGTCTATCCCGGCCTTTGCCGCCGCAGTCAACAGGGCGGCCTCTGTCGGGTCGCCTGTTATCGTCCATTCTCCATGAGGGGAGTCAGGCGGATGGAGGGTTGAGTTGTTGCAAAGCGCCATGGCTGAAAGGAGCATCTTTGCACCTGTCTCTTCGAGCCTTTCAGGGGCCAGGACAGCGCCCTTGGACGAAAAAAAACCGGTCGGACCGTAGCCGTCGCCTGTAACGTCAAAAGTCTCTGCGCCTATGCATATTCCCGTCACCGTCATCTTGTTCGAGGTGAGCGTCCCGGTCTTGTCCGTGCATATTACTGTCGCGCACCCGAGCGTTTCTACCGCAGAGAGTTTTTTGACGATCGCGTTTTTCTTTGCCATCCGCTGCACACCCATTGCGAGCGAGAGTGAGACTGTAGGCATAAGTCCCTCCGGGACGTTGGCGACTATGATGCCTATGGCGAAGATGAAGCTTTCGGCGAACGTAAGGCCTGCTATCGCGTAGCCCAGAAAGAAGAAGAGGACGCCGAGTCCAACTGCTATCATCGTGACGGTCTTGGTTATCCTGACAAGCTCTATCTGGAGAGGGCTTTTTTCCGCCTTTATCGTCTGCGTGAAGTAGGCGACCCGGCCTATCTCGGTGTCCATCCCCGTAGAGGTTACGACCATCGTACCTCTGCCTGAGACGACCCCTGTGCCAGCGAATACCATGTTAGGCATCTCTGTCCAGAGAAAGCCCGTGGCGCTGGCAAGCGGCTCTGAGATCTTGTATACAGGTCTGCTCTCACCGGTAAGGGCGCTGTTATCTACCCTCATCTCGTCGGCTTTGATGAGCCTGCCGTCGGCCGGGATGCTGTTACCCTCCGAGAGCCTGACGATGTCTCCGGGGACGAGCCCTGCGGCGTCTATCTCGACGTCCGTGTTGTCCCGGACAGCTCTGACCTTTTGCGGCAGGAGCTTTTTAAGCGCCTCTACGGCCTTCTCCGCTTTGTACTCCTGCCAGAAGCTGAATATCGCGTTGAGGATTATAACGAGGAATATGGCCCAACCCAGCTCAGGCATCCCTGCTATGAACGCCATCAGCCCGCCTGCCCAGAGAAGGACAGCGAAGAGGTTCAGGAACAGGTTGTGGGAAAAATCCTTAAGGAGCGTCCCCTTGACGGTCTTTTTAAGTGTGTTGGGCCCGGCGAGTGAGAGCCTGTTCTTTGCCTCTTGAGCGCTGAGGCCTTTTCCCCCTGTGCGAAGCTCCTCGAATAGCTCTTCTTTAGATAGCGGTATGTAGAGCGAGCGCGTAGAGGCCTCAGCCATCTTTACCGCCTTTATGGCCTCTTTAGTATCTTTTGCCGCAAGCAGAGCGAGCCTTAGCGCTGAGTCGTGTATCAGCCCTTCGAGCCGGGATAACAGCTGCAGGTGCGTCCCGCTCTCTTTCATGGGCGAGACGAGGAGGAAGAATATCCTTGCCGGCCCTTTGCCTGAGACGCCCCGTATCTCTTTTTTCGAGACGGCCAGCGCCATGACAGGCTCTTGTACGCCCTCGGTGATGCAGTGGAATATCGCGGAACCGGTACCTGCAAGAGACCCTTCCATCGATTCATGGGTCTTCAGATCGCAGACAGCCCTGTCGGCAAAGTCCTTTCCTGCGCTTTCGATGAGGGCGCGCGTCATCTCTTCAAGGACGGTCGAATGGTCTTTTGCCCTGGGACCGCTTATACCGATAGCGACCGATTTTATTATCCCGGATATCTCCATACATATAAATCATAGCATACAGGCGCGCTCTGTGCATAAACGCTATATTTGGGATGCTTTTTTTCGGGATTTGTGTTACAAGTAGTTGATACAAAAACAGATGTCAGGCGTCCTATGATCCGGCGAGTTCCCAAAAGAGGCGGTGTCGTTGCTGTATCCGGCGATATCGAGGCGCTCCTTGAAAAGATATTTCTGGATAAGGGCAGGGACTTTCGCGGGTACAAGCGTTCGAGCGTATCGAGAAGGATAGCCAAGCGGTTTTCCGCAGTGGATGTCTCGTCTTGCGAGGAATACGCCCGCGTGCTTGACTCTGACCCTGCCGAATATGCCAGACTTTTTTCAAGCCTGACGATAAAGGTAAGCGAGTTTTTCAGGGAGCCAGAGGTCTTTGACGCGCTTGGAGGATACCTCGCGTCTTTTTTCCCGCATGACGAAGGGATAAAGGCTTGGTCCTGCGGTTGCGCCCACGGGCAGGAGGCGTACTCTCTGGCAATGATCCTGACGGACGTCCTTTCCTCAGAGGGGTTGTCCCTTTCAAAGGTGCTTGCCACTGATATAGATAAAGAGGCACTTGAGCAGGCAAGAAAGGCCGTCTTTTCCGGGGATGCGACGGCTGGCATGAAGCCCGATGTCAGGCAGAGGTATTTCATCGAGACCGAGGGCGGTTATAAGGTCAAATACAATATCCGCAACCTGGTCAGGTTCGGGGCCCTTGACATAGTAAAAGACCCAACGATAGCCCACGTCAACCTGTTATTATGCAGGAATATGTTTATATACTTCGGCAAGCCGCTTCAGGAGCGCGCATTCGAGAAGCTCGATTATTCTCTGGAGCCAGGAGGCATTCTGGTGCTTGGAAAGGCAGAGGTCCTGCCTGCCTCATATTCATCTAACTACATAGAGCTCGGAGACGGGCACAATATCTTCAGGAAGCAGGGAAAGAGGTGTGAGGGTGATTAATTACTTCAAGAAAAAGCCGATGGGGCTCAAGCTCACCGTGGTCTTCGTCATCGTCATAACCATCCCAATGGCCCTTCTGGCGTATGTCTCCTACAGGGTTATGGACGGACGGCTCTCCCAGGAGGCAAGGGCCAGGGTAGGGTTGGGGCTTAAGTCCGCGTGGGTCGAATACGGCATAAGAGGCGAGCAGATGAGATACGGCATGGTCCAAGCCTCCTCATCCGAGCATGTCAAGGCCGCAGTCGCTTCCAGGGACGGACGTTATCTCAAAAATACTCTGGCGGGGTGGAAGCAGGCCCGGCCTTATGTCGATATATGGGCTGTCACGGATGAAGACGGCAAGGTGATAACGCGCCTCAACAGCTCCGTCACAGGAGACACCCTTGATATAAACGGCTTCCTTGGCGCGGTCATAGCCTCTTCCGAGCCCGGGGTTGCTACCGAGATCATCCCGGCAGAGAGCATCGAGAGGGAGGGTGCGATATTCAGGGAGAAGGTCCTCGGCCTCAGCCCTGAAAAATGGGCGACTGAAGATGTGATGGCCGTGGTCGTGGTCACCCCTGTTGCCGACAGGCAGGGCGCAGTGAGGGGTTCGGTCGTGACTATGGACGTGCTCAATAACGACAGGCATGTCCCGGATGCGCTGGCGGAGAAGATACCAGGGTTTTATACTTCGATCTCGGCGCGCGGGACCCGTATCTCTACGAACCTTGCCGACCAGCTGGGGCTCTCCCGCAGATTATCCGTGCTGTCGCCCTCAATAGCGGAGTCTATAAGCATCGGCACGGTCGTGACAGGCGAATGGTCCGAGTCAGGCATAGCGTACATCTCGGCCTTCGAAGCGATACGAAACCACAGGGGAGAGATCATAGGGTCCGTTGACGCAGGCATACAGAAGGCGAGCCTATGGGCGATACAGAGGGAGAACCAGACGGTCATACTGGTCATAGCTCTCCTGGGCATCGGCGGTTCCGTATTAGCCGCCATCATCTCGACGTTTATGATAACAAGGCCTGTGCGTGAGCTGAAAGACAATCTCGACGCGTTCGGCGGCGGCGACACAACGGTCCGCATGAAGGTCGAAGACGGAGAGACGGGTGATGAGATAATGGCGCTAGCCAGGGCCTTTAACTCCATGATAAGCGACGTCGGCAGGCGCTCTGAAGAGAGGGAGGGCCACCTTCAGGAGATAGGGCTTAAGAACATGGAGCTTGCCGAGGTCAATACCGAGATCAAGAGGACCAACGAGGAGCTCGAACTCGCCTACGAGGAGACGCAGAGCCAGACCGAGGAGCTCCATGCGATAAACGAAGAGCTGAAACTCCTCAACGAGGACCTCGACAGGAAAAACGACGAGCTTAAACGCGCCAATGTCAGGATAACGAGCGAGGAACGCGAGCTTAAGAGGGCCAAGGACAAACTGAGGCTCATATACGACAGCATCAGGGATTATGTGCTGCTTGTCGGTCCGGATAGCCGCGTGACTGAGGCGAACAGGTTCTTTCTCTCCGAGTTCGGGCTTGATGAGGGACAGGCGGCGGGCCGGTCCATTTATGAGCTTTTCAAGCTCGACGTAGATGCCGATTCATCACCTGTAGGCGCCGCGCTTGGCGCGATGAACTCGGTCGTGACCGAGATGATAACGAACGACGGAAAGGTGCTGACATGGCAGGTCTACCCGCTCATCGACCCTGTAGACGGCGGCAGGAAGGCCGTCGTCTACATACGCGACATAACGGAGCAGAGGCTCATGTCCCAGAAGCTGGCGCAAAAAGACAAGCTCTCGTCTCTCGGCGAGCTTGTCTCGGGTGTAGCCCATGAGCTTAATAACCCTCTTACCGGGATCATGTGCTTCTCCGAGCTTTTGATGGACGACGGTCTGAGGCCTGAGATGAACTCCAAGCTCAAGAAGATAAACGAGGCCTCCCACAGGTGCAAGAAGATCATAGACAACCTCCTGACGTTCGCGAGATGGAAGAGGCCTGAAAAGACATATCAGGAGATAAACAAGATCATAAACGACTGCGTTGAGATGCGGATGTACCAGCTGAACATCGACAACGTGGATCTCGAGCTGGACCTCGAAGCCTCCGTGCCGCCCACTATGCTTGATGACAACCAGATGCATCAGGTCCTACTGAACCTGATAAACAACGCGAGCGACGCTATAAAAGAGACGGGCGACAGGGGAAAGATAAAGATATCAACACGCCACGTATGGAATAAGATCGTGGTGAAGGTGGAGGACTCGGGCAAGGGTATACCTGAAGCGGTTGCCAACAGGATATTCGATCCGTTTTTTACTACAAAAGGCGTTGGTAAAGGCACCGGCCTTGGCCTGTCGATCACTTACGGCATCATTAACGAACACGGCGGCAATATCTACGCCTCCAGCAGGCTTGGAAAGGGGACCGTTTTCGTGGTCGAGCTGCCTGTCGCAGGCAAGGCATTAGAGGACAAGCTTAAGGAGGCGGTATTTAAAGGGCCTCCGGCGCACATCTCGTCCGTTGCAGGGAAAAGGGCGCTGGTCCTCGATGACGAGCTGATAGTCCTGGAGCTGATCCACGATGCTTTGGCCTCGCTCGGTCTGTGCGTTGACAGGGCATCGTGCGGGGAAACGGCCCTTGCAGCCTTCGAGAAAAACGATTACGATATCATCATCAGCGATATAAAGATGCCGGGACTCGACGGCAAGGGCTTCTACAGGGAGGCGCTGAGATTGAAGCCGGAGGCCGCAGGCAGGATCATATTTATATCAGGTGACAGCGTTAATAAGGAGACTCAGGAGTTTCTCAAGTCCACAGGCAATATCTCTCTTAGAAAGCCGTTTTCTATCGATCAGCTCAAGTCTGCTATCTCGACGTTGATAGCGTAGGCGTCGCTCTCGTATCTTTTCAGTCTTTGCGGCTCTGGCCGGAAGTCTGGCGTTTGGAAAAAAGTCTTTGGCAGAAGGGTCTCTGAAAGTCTCATAAGCGCTCTGGAGGTGATGATATGGCAAGATACTTCGGTCTGGCGGTCATATTTGTTTTTCTTCTGGCGTCTGTAGCGTTTTCGGCGACAGGCGGCGACGTGCTCAGGATAACGCCTGAGGAGCTGAATGCGAGGGTTGCAAGAGGCGAACGGATCTTTGTTATAGACGTGCGTTCTCCGGGTTCGTATGAAAGAAGCGCCGTAAAGATCAGGGGGGCTGTCCGGGTCGCTCCGAATGAGCTATTCAAGTCAGCCACTGAGTTTCCGTCAGACAGTGCGCTGGTATTATACTGTACCTGACCTGACGAGGCCACGAGCGCACGTGCTGCGCTCCTTATGAAAGAGAAGGGTTTCAGAGATGTCTTGGCCCTAAAGGGAGGCTTCAACGCGTGGGTCTCGGCCGGCCTTCCGGTCGAGCCTAAGTAGGCTAGCTGTTAACAGCCCCCTTTTGCCGGGACCGGCAAGAGGGGGTTTTTGTTTTTCAGATGCGGCCTTATTCCGGACATGAAGGCGGACGTGGCGAGCCGCGCGCCGTAACATTGCGGTTTTCAGCCGCCGGGCGCGCGGCATGAGAGGATAGAGATGGTCTCTGTTGAAAAAGGCAGGATACTCATATACAGGCTCTTTGACGTAGCTCAGGAGATAGACCTGTCTATGATCGACAGGTTTCAGCGGGAGGGCTCGAAGAGGCTCAAGTTCTCAAAAAACCACTACATGAAGGCGCTTGAGTTCGCAAACCCGCCTATATCCTTTGAGCTTGCTCCTTTTTCAAGGGTGTTTTTTAACGGAGAGGCGAGCATCAGTGTCATTGCCAGGGCCTACGACTTCGGCGTCATCTCCATCTCGTTCGATCTCGCGATACCTGTACATACGTCTTTCGAGGATATTGAGGTTGCCGCTGCCGCTCTAGACGCTGACAGCTCCGTTGAGGAGACGGCTAAGCAGTACCTTGTTCAGCTTGTAGAGAGCCTAGGCCCGGCAGTAAAAGGCCCTGAGATAAAAGAGGGCTTTGTAGAAGACTACATGGTCTTTTATATCGAGAGGCTCTCAGGCGGGGCCACGGCCAAGGAGTTTCTTGAGAGCTACGACCCGGCACGGCTCCTCCTCTATGAGTCGCGCCCGCTAAGCCCTTTTATGAGCAGAGAGACGCTGCTGCACTCCTTCAGCTATTATCCCGACGACCTTGTGATAGTGCATACCGATAACGCGCTGATAATCGAGCCGTCAGGGTCCTTCGATCTCCCTGACATACTCGAGTTCGCGAATGCCCAGATCTTCGAGTTGCGCTTCTATGACGCTGTCATGGACAGGGAGCTTGCGTGGATCTACGCGGAGCTATCCAGAAGGCGCGTCTCCGTGCTGAGCCTCAAGAAGTACGAGAGGCTTGCCAGGAAGATGAGCCAGACGGTGCTGGACGTGACCGAGGTGACAGGCAGGGTCAATAATTCGCTCAAGGTGACGGAAGACGTCTATTACGCCCGCATCTACAGGACGTTCATGATGCTCTTGAGGAGCCGCGACTGGGAGGTCTCGATAAACGGCAAGCTCCAGGTCGTGATGAACACCTATAAGATGCTCCATGACGAGATATCGATAAAAAGAGGGTACGCAGTCGAGGTCGGCATATTCATACTCATCCTCATAGAGATGGGGCTTGCCTTCTACCGGTGATCTGTTTGCATGGACGGACAGGCTATAATATAAAATGAACAGTTGCGTTTTTCGGCGACTGAGATTATATTTAGAGCTCAGCCGCGCGCTTATGGGCATAGCGGCATGGCAGACCGGAAAAATGAGCGCGGCACCATGAGACAGCATCCAGGCGTGATGAAAAAAACAAGTATATTCATAGCAGACGACCATCCGGTACTTAGAAATGGTATTAAGACGGTCCTCAATGCCGTTGCGGAATACGTCGTCGTAGGCGAGGGCGCTACCGGCACGGAGACGCTCTCAGGCGTGCTGGAACTAAAGCCTGATATCGTGCTTATGGATATCACTATGCCCGAGCTGGACGGCATAACCGTCACAAAGAGGCTCCTTGAGAAGCTCCCCGATACAAAGGTCATAATCCTTTCGATGCACTCGGACTTAACCCATGCGATAGACGCCTTCAGGGCCGGCGCGCTGGCCTATGTTTTGAAGGATTCACCTCCGGCGGAGCTGCTCCAGGCGGTATCGAAGGTATCGTTGGGGATGAAGTACGCGTCTCCGTCCGTTGCCGAAGACCTTTTGAGCGATTTTGTCGATGTGATAAAGAGGGACCATTCAGTGGACCCTTTCGACGCATTGAGCCAGAGGGAGAAAGACGTGCTCCGCCTCATAGCCGACGGAGTCTCCGGCAGGGAGATAGCGGAGAGGCTCTTCATATCAGTCTCGACGGTCAAGAGCCACAGGGTGAACATAATGAAGAAGCTGAAGGTAGGAGAGACCGCCAGCCTTGTAAAGATCGCTATTAAGAAAGGTCTTGTCGAGACAAAATAGACGGGTAGTGCTGAGGGGCGTCTTCTCTGCGCTCCTCCCCTTTTTTCAAGGGGAGGCTGGGAGGGGTCAGTAGTAAGCGGTCTTTCTTTTGCGCACCTCCGTGCGCCTCTCAGGTATAGCTCCTTTTGCTGTCGCTCGTTTCGCAGTTGATAGAAGAATCTGCTCCAGCAAGCGGCGCGATTATCTGCCCCATCGTTTTATCAGACATCGAGTATTGCCTCTCCCCCCCCCCCTTAAAGAACCTCTGATCAAACCTATCGTATGTCGTTTTGAGGGACCCTTTTGCGACGACGGGTCTTGCGGCTTTCTGGTCCGCTGTATAGGATATCTCTCCACGCTCGCAATCACTATCTCCTGATCTACCAGAGTATCCTCCAGAGCTTCCTCAAAGAGGGCATATCAACGTGTCCCGTCCATTACCTCGCACACGCTTACGCATGAACCATCCTTGCCCATTCTTAAAGCGTCAATCATCCGCAGGACTACGTTTAAAATAAGCCTCAGGACACCGCAAAATCGGTCTATCAGCCTATTGAGACTTCCGCATGCCTCCCGATATATAGTATATGCCCGGATGTTGTACTCCTTCATCGGGAGTGCAAGGAGGCTATGCCGGTTATCAGCACAATGGAAACGGCTCTTGCAGGCAGGTTGCCTCTTTATCCGGCCTCTTCATGGTTCAGGCAGGAGATGTCTGATGGAGGATATGAATGAGATAGTGATAGCGGTGTCTGAAAACGCTGATGATCTTGGAAGAATCCATCCCTCGAAAGAGAAACCAATCTTATTCGACCCCTGCTGTCCAAGCGCATAGAACGTCTGCAGGAGATATCTCCGTCAGACAACGCCTTTACCCGCCGCCCCCTGACCAACAGGGGGCGTATCCCCACCCTTTTCATCGAGCCATACCTTAAGCTGATCTCTGTTGCGGGAGCAGGTTTGCAACCTGCTCCATATATTTCGCATGAACCTTATACTAATTATGGGGTTCAAGTTCCAAACTTGAACCTGCAAGGAATATGGCTTGAGCGGCCCGTATAAAAAATATCTGTCTGATTTTCGCTTTGCACTTCCGTGCGTCTTTTGGGTATGGCCTGCAACGCTCGCGAGCCTCGCGGTAGGGCGGGTCACACCCGCCGCATGATCGTCTGACATCCTGCAATCCGCCATTATTACATCAGGGCTTTTCAAACTACCCTTCCAGGCCGGTTTTTCTTTTGCGCACTGTCGTGGCTTTTGGGTATGGCTCGAACGGCATTTGTAAAAAATATATCTCTGATTTTAGCTTTGCGCTTCTGCGCGCCTTTTGGGTATGGCTCCTTTCGCTGTCTGGCCTCCGTCCAGTAGATACAGATACCTGTTCGTAGGCCATCCTTAATGCTCATCCCGCCATGCCCGGGTTTTGTTAAAGGCAGCGGCTGAATTCAAAAGCGGACCGGCCTCATGCGCCTCTTAGCGTTCGGCCTTATGTTGCATTCAGGCCGCCTGACAGGCGGCTGAATGTTTTGCAAGGCGTCACCCCATGATAGATTTAAAGGCGCTTCCTTAATATTCTGGTATTGGGCGTGTAAAAGAAAGAGGGCGGCCTTCAGGCCGCCCTCTTTCTTTAGTCGATGCGTTTAGCAATCGCTGAACGCTGATTATCTTTTGAACCTTTTCCTGAACGCCGCCGCACCGGCAAGGCCAGCGCCTACAAGAAGGAATGTAGACGGCTCTGGTGTCGGGTGCGGGTTTGGAGGAGGCAGCGTCCCGCCATCAAGCGAAAGGACGGATTTTGAAAGAGATACGGCCCAGTACTGCGACTGATGGGTGGAGTCTATGTCCATCCATATCTGGAGGCCGGTTGCGATGTCATCGAAGAAGTTCGCGCCGAGTATAAAGGTCGAGTACCCCCAGGCATTGTCAAGGCCTGCGAGGGATCCGAGGAGCACCGGGGTGCCGTTGTCATAGGCGTATATCAGGTCTACCTCGCTTGGCGCATCGACGTCCCAGGCGCTTATGTTGAGTGTAGCGGTTGCAAAGGGGGCGGCTATTGCGTTATGCGACCAGCCCCAGTCTTCGTTGAACCAACGGTAATACGGCGCGTCGTAAGTGCTTAACGCGTTAGGTGCAAAATACGGCGCAGGAGACTCGATCGTGTCCGTGATCGGGGCCGCTGTGGCCATGGTGCCGCAGGCAAGCACGATGCCGAGTGCCGCTGCCAAAACTTTTTTCTTAAACATATACCCTCCTTAAAGTGTTTTTGAAGGTTCCTTAAGAAATACGCTCTGCTTGATTTAATACGCAAGGTTGATGCCAAACATATAAAGTGCCTGATTTGTCAAGTGAAAAAACATTGCGGGTTCTTTCGTGCCGCCTTTGTGTAACAAAAACCGACAGCAGTTGGATGAAATAGGTGTTTAATCCTGTCGGTCAGTCATCAGGTGTGTAAGAAAAATCGACAAAGTTGCCTCCAGCGGTCTAGCATTGCAAGCCCGGCCTTGATATGGCGGCCATAATAGGCCCTTAAATGGCTGATATTTAACGGAATGCAGGTTTGGCAGGATAGTGTCGCCTTGCGGCCTCTGGCATCTGCTTGTTTCGTTATGGCATATCTTTTTCCGATCTAGGTTCTTATCAGTATCTTCTCTTTTGTCTATATATGGACATATTAAGCCCCATTTATCGGTTGCAGGTCTTTTTCCGTTCTGAATGTGCATTGGTATCTGCCCCTCAGTTCTCCGGCCGTTTATTGTAGAGGGTGTTTTGCCTGAGATGATGTATTCTTCTAAAGCCCTCTTATGAGATCTCTTGTCTTATCAGGTGAAGCGGATCTGAACGTAAAAACGACCTGCCGTCCGAGAGCGCTTTATTTTGTCTCGACGGCCGAGTCCATCCTACATCTAACGATATTTCACTCGATAGCGTAAAGATTTGACACAGGTTTATTTATACAAGTATAATGAAACGGTTTTCTCTATCTCGTTTATCCGGATCGATTTGCGTCGTTTTATCTGCTAAATATTGCAGGCAGGGTCTTTTGCCAGGGTCTTGAATATTTGCTCCTATGGGCGCTACATCTGTTGTTGGTCCGGTCGGCCTGGGCGGCTGTATCGTCTTTCATCCAGACTATCTCCGGCAAGGACAAAGGATCTGACTATGGATGTAAGGCCGCCTGAAAGGTTTGATTCAGGCCTGATGCTTCCGCTGGGCGCTACGGCGTCTGTTGCCATAGGCCTGTCCGTTATCATCGGCTGGCATATCGGCAGCAGCGCGCTTGTCAGGGGCTTCGCCTCTTTCGAGCCTATGAGATATAACGCCGCCCTCGGGTTTGTTGTCTCAGGGGCCGGTCTTTTCCTGATATGGCTTGAAAGGCGCGTCTACGGCTCTTTTTGCGCTGTAGCGGTAGCGGTCATCGGCGCGTCGGCGGCGATCGAATATATCTACGGGGTCGACCTCGGCATAGACGAGCTTTTCGTAAAAGATGTGATCTCATCAGCCAATCCAGGGCGCATGGCGTTTTCAACCGCCACTACGTTTGTACTTACAGGCGGCAGTCTCTTTATCATGAGCCGCCCGGTCCTCTCCAACCCGCTGGTAGTAGCTACCGGGCTCGCAGGCTCGATAGTCGCCTCTATCGGGGCGACCGCTGTTATCGGGTTCGTGAGTGGCATAAGTTCGGTAAGCGTCTGGGGCGGCCTCGTCGCAATGGCCCTGCCTACAGGCGTAGGGTTCATCTTCATAGGCTCTGCCGTTACTTCGTTTTGCTGGATAGGCGCAAGAGACAGGTCCGAAGGGGTCGGTAGAAGGCTCCCTGTCGTGGTCGCGCTCGTTGCCGTTTTGATGCTATCCATGATGCTCTGGATGATGGCCAGGGAACAGGAACGCGGCAATATCAGGCGCGCGGTATCCACAACGGCATCCCAGGCCGCTTTCGACATACGTGACAAGATGGGCCTGAGGGTCCAGGCGATTGAACGCATGGCCAGACGCTGGAAGGCGAACGGCCATCTGACAAGGGCTGATTGGGAGTCTGACGCGCATTTATATATCGACCACTTCGACGGCTACTACGCAATGGCGATGGTCGACGATAAGGTCTCCGTCAGGTGGCTTTCTCTGAGGGATCGGGGCGGCGCGGCGTCTGAGCGTGCGCTTGTCACGGGGATAAAAAAGTTTTTATCGCAGGCACCGGCAGATAGGCCGGGCATCTCTCCCGTTCTGACGCTTGAAGGAGGCTCCAGGGTCTTCATGGCCTACGTCCCGATATCAAAAGGCGGCGCGCGCGACGGTTTTGTCCTGGGAGTCTTTGATTCTCAGGCCCTCTTTGATTCGATACTCCTTCATGAGGTAGGCAGCGGTTATTCCGTCTCGATATACAACGACCATGAGACTGTCTATACCCGTCTTTCCGATGGAGCTGTTGAAAAGAGCGTATGGGCTCTGGATGGCGACGTCGGTATCTACGGCGTCGATTGGACCGTCAGCGTCTGGCCTTCAGAGGACTCAATCGGGGAGATGCGCTCGGCCCTTCCCTGGGTAGTTTTTTATGCCGGCATACTTTTGTCAGCGTTCGTTGCTCTCTCTGTATATCTCGGGCAGAAGGCATACGAAAGGGCGCGGGTGACAGAGGCCGCGAACCTCAGGCTCGAAGCGCAGGTCGCTGAAAGGAAGAAGGCGGAAGACGAGGCTGAGCGCCACGCCAGGGACCTTGCATGGTTGAACATCGACCTTGAAAAAGAGATAGCGGAAAGGAAGCGCGCGGAGGATGAGGCCGAGATGCACGCTAGGGAGCTTGCCAGGTCCAACGCGGAGCTTGAGCAGTTCGCGTACGTTGCCTCGCACGACCTTCAGGAGCCTCTGAGGGTGATATCCGGCTATGTCCAGCTCATCGCAAGGCGATACAAAGGAAGGCTTGACGAGAGCGCTGATGAGTTTATAGGTTTTGCCGTAGATGGGGCAAACCGCATGCAGGGGCTCATCAGCGATCTGCTGGCGTATTCGAGGGTAGGCTCTGCGGCCAGAGAGTTTGGTTTGACCGATTGCGCCGCAGCGATGAAAAGCGCGATGGTCAACCTGAGGACCGCTATCGAGGAGAGCGGCGCCGTGGTCACAATGTCCGGTCTTCCGAAGGTCCTTGCCGACGGGTCGCAGATCGTCCAGCTCTTCCAGAACCTGATAGGCAACGCCATAAAGTACAAGGGCCCAGCCCCTCCGGTCGTACACGTCGGAGCGGCGCGCAAGGGCGACGACTGGGTCTTTTCCGTAAAGGATAACGGCATAGGCATGGACCCGAAATACCATGACAGGATTTTCGTCATATTCCAGCGGCTTCATGGCAAGCACGAGTACTCTGGCACAGGCATAGGGCTTGCGATATGCAAGAAGATAGTTGAAAGGCATGGCGGTGCTATATGGGTCGAATCCGCCCTTGAAAAAGGCTGTACATTCTATTTCACGATACCTGCTATAAGGAGCGACAAGGCATGATACGAAAAGATACTCTGGTGGAGATTCTGATGGTCGAGGACAACCCTGCCGACGTAAGGCTTACAAGAGAGGCCTTCAAGGACGCAAAGGTCTTGAACAACATGAGTGTCGTCGGGGACGGCGAGGAGGCGCTCTTGTTCCTGCGCCGCAAGGGGGCTTATTCCGACGCGCCGAGGCCGGACCTGATACTCCTTGACCTCAACCTCCCTAAGAAGGATGGCAGAGAGGTCCTTGCCGAGATAAAGTCCGACCCGCTACTAAAGCGCATACCGGTCGTAGTCCTGACTACGTCCGAGGATGAAAAAGACGTGCTGAAGGCGTACGACCTCCATGTGAACGCTTACATCACCAAGCCTGTCAATCTCGATCAGTTCATGAAGGTCGTAGAGGCTGTCGAGGATTTCTGGCTTACTGTCGTAAAACTGCCGGTGATGTGAGGTCTTGATGTCAATTGCCGCCCAAAGTGTATCGATACTCCTGGTAGAGGATAACGCGGCTGACGCGCGCCTTGTCGTGGAGATGCTCAGGGATGCGGCCGCAGACGGGATATTCCCGCTCTCTTACGAGGTCATTCGCGCGGAGAGGCTCTCGCAGGCCGAGCGTCTCCTTGAAGGGGCGGCGTACGACGTGATACTAATCGACTTAAGCCTCCCTGACAGCCACGGCCTGGAGACCTTCACGTCTGTCCATCAAAAGGCACCCAGCGCCCCTGTAGTAGTTCTGACGGGTCTTTCTGATGAGGCTATGGGCATAAGGGCCGTTAAGGACGGTGCGCAGGATTATCTTGTGAAAGGCGAGGTCGACTCCGGCATACTTGCGCGCTCCATCAGGTTCGCTATAGAGAGACACAAGGGGCTCCGGCCGCATACGGTCGGAGTTCCTGAACCGTATGCGCCTGTCAAGGGGCCTTCGGTAGAGGGCTCGGCCTTTCAGGAGATGGTCGGTACGAGCCAGTGCTTCAAGGAGGCGCTTGGCCTTGCCCAGATGGTCGCCAGGACGTCGAGGACATCGGTCCTGATCATCGGAGAGACAGGCACAGGAAAGGAGCTTATCGCCAATTCCATACATTATTCGTCGAGCCGGAAGGAAGGGCCCTTCATAAAGCTCAACTGCAGCGCTATCCCGGATTCGCTACTTGAGGCCGAGATGTTCGGCTACGAGAAGGGGGCCTTCACTGACGCAAGGCAGATGAAGAAGGGGCTTTTCGAGGTAGCTGACGGCGGAACCATATTCCTCGACGAGATAGGCGACATGGACGCGAGGCTCCAGCCCAAGTTCCTGCAGATACTAGAGAACAGGTCGTTTCGAAGGGTGGGCGGCACGAGGGATATCACCGTCGACGTCAGGGTCGTTGCCGCGACCAATAAAGACCTTGAGCTGATGGTAAAGGAGCGCAGGTTCAGGGAGGACCTCTATTACAGGCTGAAGGTCATGGTAATAAGCCTGCCTTCCCTGAGGCAGAGGCACGAGGATATAATCCCGCTCGCCGAGGGCTTCATCAATGAGAACTGCAGGTCATTGGGGTGCGGGCTTAAAAGGCTTTCAGATGACGGCAGGGAGTCTCTCATGCGCTACCCCTGGCCCGGCAACATACGCGAGCTTAGAAACGCTATTGAACGGGCGGTGCTTATCGCCCCTGCAGATGAGATATTGCCGGCCCATCTGCCGTCTGAGCTAAGGTCCGATGCGCAGGCCGTAGCGCCGCAAGACCTGTTCTCATCTGTTATGACCCTCGATGAGATGGAGCGCAGTTACGTCCGGTTCATCCTTGACAAGGTGGGCGGCAACAAGACCCGCGCCGCTGAAATACTCGGCATATCGCGCCTCACCTTACGCGAAAAGATCAAGATTCAAGGTGAGGATGGCTGATTGCCGGCCGTAATCTCTCTCTATAGATAGCATGGATCTTGATCTGCCCTTCGTAGCGGTCTTCCCCTTATCCCTGTAACTTCGCCGACATACGGACTTAACTGCCTGACCTCATCCGGGTATCACTCGATATTCCTGCTGAAGATCCTCCCCGCATGACCTTCTCCGGATCTTATTAAATGAAATGCGCCTCCGCTGATCTTTAACCGTGTCTCATATTCCTGAGTCTCTAGTATCTCCTCAAAACAACAATCGATAATATTCTTACCGCTTGACCGTCAAATTAACCGGTCAAAAAATTATCACAGACAGTCAAAAAATGACGCGCAACTCGTGTAACCCACTATTTTTGCTTGTGTCGAAGAATTGGCACAAATGTTGCAAGTTATTTATAGGTGCCAATCTTCGTCAAAATTATGGCGATGATCATCGATAGATAGGGGGAATGTATGGGCGAGGGCCTCTCAAAGCGGATACTCGTAGTTGATGACGACAAAAGCATGAGGTTTTTCTGTTCAGAGGTCCTGAGCGCGGCTGGCTACGCCGTTGATATGGCCTATGACGGACTTGATGGGCTGGAAAGCCTCAAAGCGGCCGATTATGATCTTGTTATAACGGATATCAATATGCCGCGTCTGGACGGTATGGACTTTTACAGGAAGGCGGTGGAAGACAAGCCGCTGATGAAGGAGTCCTTCCTTTTCATGACCGCAGGGATATTCTCGATAGATACAAGCGATCTGATAAAAGAGAGCGACAGGAAGTGCCTCCATAAGCCATTTAAGATAACGGAACTTCTGGCGCACGTCGATGATGCCATGTCACGCGCCGCTGGAACAACGGTCAAAGGTAAGGGAGATGAGAAGAGGGGAGCTGACAGGCTTCCTCTGAACTCGGTATGCGAGCTTTTTTTAAAGGATGTCAGGAACCACGGCGGCCTGAGTGCTACCGCAGTGGATATATCGAGAAATGGGCTGAAGGTCAGCTACGAGGGGGACGCACTTGAGCCAGGTTCTGACCTCGGCGTCTACGCAAGGATAAACGGCAATGACCTTTTAAGGGGTGCGACCGTTGTCTGGTCCAGGGGCGCAGGCGGAGGAATGAACCTCTCAGGGCTGTGTTTTCCGACGCCTCTGCCAGTTCTATCGATAATCGGCTCTATCAGGCCGGTCAGAGAGGCTCCGACCCTTAACGAGCGTCTTGCGAGCTGAACCATCGTTATGGATGGGTCTTTAGGCAACATTAGGGCACGTATCGTAAGCTTTTGTCTATTTGCAATAATCCGGACGTCTGAACTTCAGGAGGATTGATATGCTGGCGGAAAAAAGGACTCGATCGGCAGGGCGCGACGAATTGGCGCATACTCTGGGGACGCAGGTGGCCCGCAGGCGTATAGGCCTCAAGCTTAAGGAAGACGGCGGCAGTTACGACACATCAGAGACGCAGGTGCGTGAAAGCGCACCGACAGACGCCTTGTCCATCTACTTTAAATCTATAAGGCGGTGCGCGCTTTTAAGTTCTGCCGCTGAAAAAGAGACGGCATTGATGGTCACAAAGGGGGACGAGCGGGCGCGAAGCCTCATGATAGAATCGAACCTCCGGCTTGTAGTCAATATCGCAAGGCGCTACATCAACCGCGGCCTTCCTCTTCAGGATCTCATTGAGGAAGGCAATATCGGGCTTATAAAGGCCGTGGAGCGCTTTAAGGCCTCAAAGGGGTGCAAGTTCTCGACGTATGCCACCTATTGGATCAAGCAGGCTGTCGAGCGCTCAATAGCCAATCAGGCAAATACGGTTAGGCTCCCGATACACGTCTCAACTGATATGGCCCGAATCGCACGGGCGACAAAAGAACTGACCCGTACGCTTCGCAGGGAGCCGTCTGTAACGGAGCTTTCTGAAAATACCGGGCTATCCGGCAGGTATGTGAAGCACCTCGATATGGTGGGAAGGAAGAACTATTCCCTTGATGCCGCTCTGCCTGATACCTCGGACCTATCGCTTCTCGACAAGTTCGAGGATAAGAGCGGCCTTACGCCTATGGAATCGATCGAAGACGCGAGAAGAAAGGCGTCTGTGGCAGGTTGGATAGCAACGCTTGAGAAAAACGAGCAGTCTGTCATAAGGCTCCGTTTCGGTTTCGACGGCGGAGACCCTCAGACGCTCGACGCCGTAGGCAAGACCTTTGGCGTTACCCGCGAGAGGGTGAGGCAGATAGAGTCAAAGGTCCTTGTAAAGCTCAGGAACCTAGCCAGAGTAGAACATGTCGATTCGCTCGAAGCGATATAAAAGAGAGGCCTGCTTTTGAGATGTGCTAAGGCAAGACAACACCTCTGGTGCTGTTTTGCCTTTTTTTTTGGACAAGTCAGATAGCAAAGACCGGTCAGACCGTATGTTCCGGATGATCTCGCATATTGATGATCTCTCCGCTCCTGTAGCCCATTATGGACTTTCTTCTGCTATATTTTTACCTCGTGACCCCGGCCTTCTCAAGAGACTCCCTTTTTTGTGATAGAGTTGGATAGGTATCAGTATGATCGTCGCGTCTTCGCAAACGGAGTTTTAAATGCCCCGTCCTTCAGGTATAAAACGAGTCGCTCCTACCGTCTGGGAGCTTCCTGCGTCTTACAAGCCCGGGATGCTGGTGCCTGCCCGCATCTATGCCACAGAGAAGATGATAGATGAAATGGACGCAGGGGTATTTGATCAGATCACGAATGTGGCGTGCCTGCCGGGGATAGTAAAATACGCCCAGTGCATGCCTGACGGCCACTGGGGGTACGGCTTCCCGATAGGAGGGGTCGCGGCATTTGACCCTGAAAATGGTGTTATCTCCCCGGGTGGTATTGGGTTTGATATAAACTGCGGCATGAGGCTTTGCCTTACAAGCCTCACCTATGACGACGTCGCGCCTAAGCTCAAAGAGCTCGTGGACGCGCTGTTTTACAAGATCCCCTCAGGCGTCGGGTCGGCAGGCGTCTTGAGGCTATCTCACGAAGAGTTCAACGAGGTCCTTGAGACCGGCTCCCGCTGGTGCCTTAAAAAGGGCTACGCATGGAAAGAAGACCTTCAGCTTACGGAAGAAGCCGGGTGCTTCGAGGGCGCAGACTCCTCGAAGGTGAGCAGGAAGGCTGTAGAGCGAGGTTTTGATCAGATAGGCACGCTCGGATCAGGCAACCACTACTGCGAGATACAGGTGGCGCGGCCTGAGAACATCCACGACGAGGGTCTCGCGCGTTCGTTCGGCTTTACGCTCCCGAATCAAGTGGCTGTCATGTTCCATTGCGGAAGCCGCGGTTTCGGGCATCAGGTAGCGACAGACTACTTGCAGATATTTTTGAAGGCAATGGAGAGGAAGTACCATATCAGGGTAATCGACAGGGAGCTTGCCTGCGCGCCGTTTAACTCCCATGAGGGGCAGGACTACTTTAAGGCGATGAAGTGCGCGGTGAATATGGCGTTTGCCAACAGGCAGGTGATACTCCATAGGATAAGGGAGGCCTTCTCTCAGGTCTTTAAAAGGTCGCCTGAAGACCTCGGCATGCGCATGGTCTATGATGTTACGCACAATACCGCCAAGCTTGAGGAGCATACGGTCGACGGCGTAAGAAGACGGCTCCTTGTCCATAGGAAGGGCGCTACACGGGCCTTCGGCCCTGGAATGGAGGGGATACCCGCAGTCTATAAAGAGACAGGCCAGCCTGTGATAATCGGAGGGTCGATGGAGACAGGCTCGTATCTTCTTGCAGGGCTATCGACCGGTGCTGATGCCTTCTATACTACGGCGCACGGGTCGGGTAGGACGATGAGCAGGCATCAGGCCAAGCGCCTCTACAGCGGCCGTAAGTTGCAGGCAGAGATGGAGCACAGGGGCATCTACGTCAGGACAGACGCCTGGGGCGGACTCGCCGAAGAGGCAGGGGCCGCGTACAAGGACATTGACGAAGTGGTGGAGGCGACCGAGCTTTCAGGCCTCAGTAGGCGTGTAGTGCGCCTCGTCCCGATAGGCAATATAAAAGGGTGAGATATGCCGTTTAAATACCTTCCTGACATAGCTATAGCAGATGCGGCATTCGAGGCGTGGGGAGATACCCTTGACTCCGTATTTATCTCATGCGCGGACGCGCTTGCCGGCGTGATGGTCGACGATATCTCTCTGATCGAGGGAAAGGAGGCTGTCGAACTGAGGCTATTTAATGCCGAGCTTGAGATGGTGTTATTTGATTTTTTGAACGAACTTGTCTATATCAAAGACGCAAAAAGGCTTCTTTTACGTGTTGAAAAGGTCGAGATAGCCGAACAGGGCGGCGGCTTTGAGCTTACCGGCAAGGCAACAGGCGAGCAGATCGACCCTTCGAAACACAGGCTCCTGGCTGATGTAAAGGCAGTGACCCTCAGCCGTTTTTCGCTTGTGCGGGAAGATGAGGGATGGAGGGCGACAGTGATAGTGGATATATGAGGAGGGAGAGCTTTGTCTTCGCTCCTCCCCTTTTTTCAAGGGGAGGCCGGGAGGGGTTAGTCGTAGCGATTTTGCTTTTGCGTTTTGGTCTGTTTTTTAACTGCATGACAAGACAACGGCCCGTATAAAAACTATCTGTCTGATTTTCGCTTTGCACTTTCCGTGCGCCTTTTGGGTATGGCTCCTTTCGCTGTCGTGCCTCACGGTAGGGCGGGTCACACCCGCCGCATGATCTGCATGACAAGTCAACGCCCCTTAGAAAAAATATCTGTCTGGATTTAGCTTTGCACTTCAGTGCTCGTTTTGGGTATGGCTCCCTTCGCTGTCGGGCTTTCTCGCATTAGATACCGATACCTGCTCGACGGCCCTCCTTTATGCTCATCCCGCCATGACCCTGGTTTGTTTCAAGGCAAAGACAAAATTTAAGGGCACATTCAAAGGCGGGCGCTTTGTCTTCGCTCCTCCCCTTGCTTACAAGGGGAGGCTGGGAGGGGTTAGTCGTAAGCGGCCTTTCTTTTGCGCACCGGGTGCGCCTTTGGGTATGGCTCCTTTCGCTAGCGGGCCTCGCGGTAGGGCGGGTCGCACCCGCCGCGTGATCTGCACGACCAGGCAATGGCCCTTAGAAAAAACATCTCTCTGATTTCAGCTATGCACTTCAGTGCGCCTTTTGGGTATGGCTCCTTTCGCTGTCGTGCCTCACGGTAGGGCGGGTCACACCCGCCGCATGATCTGCATGACAAGTCAACGCCCCTTAGAAAAAATATCTGTCTGGATTTAGCTTTGCACTTCAGTGCTCGTTTTGGGTATGGCTCCCTTCGCTGTCGGGCTTTCTCGCATTAGATACCGATACCTGCTCGACGGCCCTCCTTTATGCTCATCCCGCCATGACCCTGGCTTTTTTAAAGGCAACTGCAAAAGCTGAATTCAAAGGCTGGAGCTTACTGTTGCGGGAGCAGGTTTGCAACCTGCTCCGTAGAATTCGTATGTACCTTATACGAATTATGGGGTTCAAGTTCCAAACTTGAACCTGCAAGGAATATGGCTCGAACAGCCCTTCTAAAAAATATCTGTCTGGATTTAGCTTTGCACTTTCCGTGCGCCTTTTGGGTATGGCTCGCATCGCTTTCGAGCCGACTCGCAGTAGATACTGATACCTGCTCGTCGTCTCTCAGTCAGGCTCGCTACGCCATGACTCGGGTTTGAAAGACAAGGTCAGGATATTTATAAAAGCGCATCTGCCGGATTATCCCTTGACCCCATCCGGTTTCAATCCTAAAATGACCTACATGGAACAGATGCTCTTGCTTGAGAGGGACAAAGACTGCCTCAGGTCGTTTTTCGAGGAGAGATCGGGTTTTCCCGTTGACATGACGCTTACAACGAACTCAAGGCAGATGGTCTCGGTCCGAAGGGCCGCCACAGGCGTTACGATGCGCCTGCACAGGGTATTCCTGCTTGCCCCTCCTGACGTGATTGAAGAGGTGGCCGGGCTTGTCAAGGGAAAGAGGGGCAGGACCCCGCTCTTAAACGCATTCGTATGCGGGATGGAGCATGAGATACGCGCTGGCGTTTCGCCTGCGAGAGAGGCGGCTACAGGCAGGCACTACGATCTGAGGGAGATATTCGACTCTGTAAACGCAGAGTACTTCGCCAACTCGGTCGCGGCTCCGATATCATGGGGCGCAAAGAGGAGGCGGCGTAGCGTAAGGAGGCGCACGCTCGGCAGTTATAACCGCATGACAGGCGGTATCAGCATAAACCCGCTTCTCGATAACCTGTCAGTACCTGCGTATTACGTCAGGTTCGTAGTCTATCATGAGATGCTCCACGCGCAACTGGGCTCTGAGCGTAAAAGCACAAGGCGCGTCTGGCACTCAAAGGCGTTCAGGGAAAAAGAGCGTCAATTCGGGGATTACGCGCTCGTCTCCAAGTGGGAAAAGAGCGGAGGGGTATAAGCCGTCAGCCCTCAGGCCGCATGCCTTCTGTGTCTGAGGTACTCGATCACGCCCGGGAGCATCGATAGGAATATGATGGCGAATATGACTATGGTGAAGTTCTTTTTCACCATCGGTATCGCGCCGAAGAAGTAGCCTGCGAGTATGAACGCGGCTATCCATGCAACCGCCCCGACTATGTTGAACGCTATGAACCTCGAATATGACATGGCCCCGACGCCTGCCACGAACGGGGCGAAGGTGCGCACTATCGGGACGAAACGCGCGAATATGATCGTCTTTCCGCCGTACCTCTCGTAGAACCTATGGGTCTTGTCCAGATACTCCTTCCTGAATATCCTGCTGTCTTTCTTGAGAAAGACCTTTGGCCCCATGAAGTGCCCTACGGCGTAGTTGACGGTGTCCCCGAGTATAGCGGCGATAGTCAGCGTCAGAAGCACTATGCTGACGTCGAGCGCGCCTATAGCCGCAAAGCTCCCGACAGCGAACAGAAGCGAGTCTCCCGGAAGTATCGGCGTTACTACAAGGCCTGTCTCGCAGAATATTATGAGGAACAAGATCGCGTATGTCCATACCCCGTAATCCTGTATGATGACGCTCAGATGCCTGTCCAGGTGGAGGAAAAAATCGATGAATGCCGCAAGAAATTCCATTAGAGCCCTTTCATTGAAAAATAAGATACAATAGTTATAGGATGCGATTGTTATAATAAGTTATATGCGCATGGATAGTCAACGGCTTTTGGTTCCCGATGGAAGTCCGGGGCAGTAAGGGATTTGTTGGGTTTGAGGCAGGCGTGGTCATGGATCTTGAGGTTGAGAGGGGCAAGGGTGAGGATAGATGGAGGTCTGGTACTTGGCAGGCGCAAAGGTAACTCTTAAGCAGTGTTGGGATTTTTTGCCATGCAGTACGGCATCCCAAGCGTCTATTGGCTGAAAAACAAGGCCGGTTCGTCTTAAACGCATAAACGATAGTTTTTTCTGTCGAAGAAGGTGCGGTTTGTGCTAAAATTTTATAAACTTCTTTATGGGCAGATCCTCCCGCAGATTACATGGGATCCTTCACGCCAGGGCGACCGCCTGTTTTATAGCTCGCCCTGATTACCTCCAAAGCGGCGAGGCTCTGCCATGCTACGGGTCTTTCCAGGATCCAAGGCAGTATCATGAGATCAGTTTATGCTTGAAAAGGCTGACATAATCTCCATCCAGGGCGCTAACCGCAAAACGAAAGGTGTCTATGAGAACCAGAGACTTTGAGAACGAGCTTAAGATCCATATAGAGGCGAGATACCCTGTCTTGTGGCTTGTGTCCTTTGAAGAGAGAAGGGTCGAACGCCTTATAGAGACCCTGTGCGAGCAGATGAAGTTCAACTACTGGTCGTGGTCTGTCTCAAGGGGGCTTTACGGAGGAGAGAAGAAGAAACGCGAGATAATGGGCAAGGAGAAGATACTCTCCACGATAGAGGAGAAGATAACCAAGGGCGATGAGGTCAACAACCTCTTTCTTTTAAAGGACATAGCCGGGTACTTCACCTCCCACGAGTTCCTCCGCCGTTTCAGAGACCTTCCGGCCATAGTCGAGGAGCGCCATTCCTTGAACGTCGTCTGCATACTTTCTCCGACGCTCAGCGAGATACCTCCTGAGCTTGAAGAAGACATAGTCGTCCTCGAGCTCTCGCTTCCGGACTACGACGAGATAGCCGAGCTGGTATCCAAGACCTACGGCCACATGATGCCGGATACATGGCACACCTCTACGCGCTCTATCCTGTATAAGTCTCTGCAGGGCTTATCCATGGATAACATCAAGCGCGTCATCAGGAAGGCTATAAGCCTCAATAACGGTACGCTCAACGAGGACTGCATCTCGTATATTCAGGACGAGAAACAGCAGATAATAAAGAAGCAGAAGATACTCGATTATTACCCGCACAAGGAGACGATAGAGAATATCGGCGGCCTGAGCGAGATAAAGAAGTGGTTCATCGAAAGGGAGCATGTCTTCCGCCTGAGCAAGGACAAGATCGAAACACTCGGGCTGGACATACCCAAGGGGCTTCTTCTCATAGGCGTCCCAGGATCAGGAAAGTCGCTCTGCTGCAAGGCGCTGGCCGGGATATGGAACCTGCCGCTCCTCAGGATGGACGTAGGAAAGCTTTTCGGCTCGACTGTCGGCGAGTCGGAAAAAAACATCAGAAGGTGCATCCAGCTGGCGGAGGCCGTTGCCCCGTGCATACTCTGGATAGATGAGATAGACAAGGCGTTCGGCGGCATAGGCGGGTACCAGGGCGATTCAGGCACCCAGCTCCGCGTATTCGGGACGTTCATAACGTGGCTCCAGGAAAAGGAGCAGCCGGTATTCGTCATCTCTACTGCCAACGACCCGATGAAGCTCCCGCCTGAGCTGTGGAGGAAGGGTCGGTACGACGAGGTCTTCTTCGTCGACCTGCCGAGCCAGGAAGAGAGGGAGGAGATATTCAGGATACACCTTGAGCGCAAGGTCCAGAACCTCTCAAGGCTCAACATGAGGGAGCTTGCCCAGAACAGCCAGGGGTTCACAGGGGCAGAGATAGAGCAGGCCGTCAAGGATGCCGTTGTCTCGACGTTCAACAGACTCCATGAGGGCGAGGGTCTCTCGCAGAAGGAGCTGGAAGAGAAGATCGACGTGCTCTTGGCACTCGACGTGACGCAGGAAGCGCTCCTGTCAGCGATAAGGCACATCACGCCTCTCTCGGTACTTAAAAAAGAGGAGATAGAAGAGCTGAGAAGGTGGAGCCACCAGAGGGCGCGCCCTGCCTCGAAGTCGCTCTTTCAGCAGAGGGCTGAGCAGCTCTCCGAGTCCGAGAAGAGGAACATCGCGGTGCACGAGGCAGGCCACGTCATAATGATGAGGCATCACTTCGGCAAGGCCCCGGCCTTCATCAGCATCGACAATTACAAGAACCATTCGGCCTACATACCGGTCGACGATGCGGTAAGGACGACCTTTACGAAGAAGGACATAGAAAACGAGATAGGCGTGATACTCGGCGGCATGGTGGCCGAAGACGAGATCTCCGGGAGCGACGCCAAGACGCTCGGCGCATCGTTCGACCTGATAGCCGCGACCGAGATAGCAAGGAAGATGGTCGTTGAATACGGCTTCGGCAACCTTATGAGGAACAGGAGCCTCGTCGTCCTGCAAGACTACGCGCTCACCTCGGGAGCCGAGGTTCTAGACGATATACAGAGGATACTCGACGGCGCGAAGGAAACCGCCTCGGGCATCATATCGAGGAACAAAGCGGTGCTACTTAAGCTTGTTGACAGGCTCCTGAAAGAAGTGTTAATGAACGGGGACGCCTTGAACAGGTTTTTTACAGAAAACCCTATAGTCTGACGGCCCGAGGGCAAGGAGGCTCAGAGATGTCATTTTATACCGTCATAAAGACCGAGCTTGGCAGTAAAAAATTCCTGATCTGCGCCCTTGACGAGATGAAAAAGAGGGGCGAGATAAAGAGCTACGTCCACAACGAGAAGAAGGAAAAGATAGAGGTCGACAGGGACGGTGACATCCTCGGCATCTCAAAGCAGAAAGAGGGAGCTTATGAGATAGGCGGGGATAACAGGGTCGTCAACTCATTTTCCAACAGGCTGAAGCAGTTCTACGCGTATGAGGCTATAAAAGAGAATATCCCGCTCGACTTCGAGATAGCGCAGGAGACCGAGATCGGCGGCGAGATACATATCCTGCTCAAGGGATAGTTCCCGGGGCGAACCCTAACGGAGAGTTACCTATGGACAGGCAGATAAGGATAAAGATCACACCTGACGGCAGGGTGGAGATAGACTCAACGGTCTTTAAAGACTGCAAGGAGGTCGCGGAGCATCTTACGAAGCCCCTCGGCAGTATAGAATCTTTTTACGAAAAAGACGAGATGGATACGACCGTAAGGGTCAAGATCGAGACAGGGGAGTAGGGCCTTACTGCCGGCAGCCCTGTCTGTTTTTTTGCGATGGTTTTTTGTCATGCTAGCGTGTCGGCGGTGTTTTTAATGTGACTTACGCCAAGACTGAAATGCGTTTGTTTTTTCATAGAGGCCTGCGTTGATGAAAGGCGCAGGTAGTTCTGACAATGGGAAATCTGCTTAATATACATGGGGTGCTGAAGCGCTCCATGGTCAACGGACCTGGCACGCGGCTCGTAGTGTTTTTTCAGGGGTGCGATAGGGGGTGCCCGGGGTGTTTCAACCCTGATACCCACTCGAAGGAAGCAAGGACGCTGTACTCCGCTGAGGATCTTATTGAGGCGTATCTTATGGGTTCGGCGGGTCAGGCGGGTCAGGTCGAGGGGCTTACCGTAAGCGGCGGAGAGCCGTTTATGCAAAGCGCCGGGCTTGGACGCCTCCTCTTTCTGGCTCGCACCAGAGGGCTTTCGACTCTGGTATACACGGGCTATCTTAGAGAAGAGCTCCGTGCGGACCCTGATATGGCAAGACCATTGGAATATATCGACGTGCTCATAGACGGGCCTTTTATCGAGGGCTTGAGAGAGCCGACGCTCCTGGCCAGGGGATCTACGAATCAGCGGGTGCATCTTCTTACCGGACGCTATAAGGCAGGCGACCTTCTGATGCCGGGCAGGTCGGAGATAACAATATCGCCGGGCGGCATCGTTACCGAGACAGGTTTCAGCCGCACGACACCGAGGGAACTGATCATTTAAAAAAATGAACGAACTTGAAATCATAAAAAAAACTTTTTATCAGATCAGAGATACGCCGGACGCTTTAGACTCAACAATCAGGGGCATTGTCATAACGGCTGTCAGGAACCTGCCGAAGTCTGCCGAGTCTTTCGAGCTATTCAATCTCGCCTACTATCTCCTTAAAAGGATAGACGACGAATTCGAGAGGCAGATGGCCATACTCGACCTCTCCAGAGAGATACCGTTTACCGGGCTCTTTAAAGACCTGTACAAGAAGGTCATGGAAGAGGCGATAGACGCGGC
This sequence comes from Deltaproteobacteria bacterium, assembly GCA_038043525.1. Taxonomy (GTDB): domain Bacteria; phylum Desulfobacterota; class GWC2-55-46; order GWC2-55-46; family GWC2-55-46; genus JBBTBW01. Next base: position 29,740 of record JBBTBW010000017.1, read on the forward strand.
CGACTCTATGGACGAGGTTAGGAACGAGGCGCACAGGCGAACTACCGAGTTACTCAGGATCGCTACAGACCTTCCTTCAACGCCTGAGTTCCTTGAAGGACGCCTGCGTTCATGGAGGCTTGTCCTGGGCCTGTCTGACAAGCCGCGGATGAAGCCGCCTGACCACGAAAGGGTGGCAAAGGAGCTTCCAAAGCCTTCTGACCTCGCCTTCTACAGACGTTATACGCTCCTTGGGATCGCAAGGACGATGCCTAAGGACGGCCCGTTTCTCGACGTCTATAGAGATGCGATGGCGCTTGCCATCGCATCGGTGCAGTTCCATCAGGAGCCGTTCTATAAACGGTACTCGCTTGTCTTTATCGCGCATGAGCTAAGGGACTCCGGATGCGCCCACGACCTGTATATGCGCGCCTTTGCCGACGCTTACAAGGCCGCCGTAGATACGAAGGACTCGTTCGCCAGGCAGTTCGCCATTATAGAGATGCTCGCCGAGATACCGAGGGACCCGGAGTTCTATCCGCTTTTGCAGGAGGCGCTCGATCAGGCGCTGGCGTTCTTTACCGTCAGGAAGTGGATGGAGGACGTCGAGGTATACGACGTAGTAGATTACATACTTTCAGCTGAAGAGACCGGGATGACCGATTCGAAGCAGAAGCGGTTCGTGCGCGAGAAGTACGCGAACCTCATTGCTGACGTTCTGGAAAAGCTATGCCCGGAGTTGAACGACATACGCTTCATACAGACGCTTGAGCCGTACACCCACGTCTGGATACAGCCCCGCGAGCTTCGAGACGCGGCGAAAAAGGTCGTCGAGCACCTCGAGGCGCTCGGCAAGAGCTTCCATGGCAGGGAGCTAACCCGCCCTGTCTTTGTCACCGAAACACACTTTGCCGAAGACGGCACGGCTTATGTCAACAAGAGGCAGAGGCCTGAGAGCGAGTGCGTCTCAATAGACCTCGGGGCCACGAACACGGTCGTAGCGAGGAAGAAGGGAAAGGCCCCTGTCGAGTTCGTGGAGCTTGCCGGGATATCAAGGCAGTTCGAGAATATCTCGATCGTGCCGACTGTGATAAGCAGGGATTCCAACGCGATAGGTACAGAGGTCGTTGACGAGAACCCTGTCACGGACCTGAAACAGATGCTCCTTGACGGCAACCCGTTGGGCGCAGTGTATATGGAGCGGTTTTTCCGTTCTTTGTACATCCACCTGAAAAAGGAGACCTTCGCGTCAGGCTGGCTTTTTTCAAAGAACACGACGGATATCCTCTATATAACCGTCCCTGTAGGGTACCAGGATTATAGCTCCGCTATGAAGCGGATAGCAGACGGCGTTGTAAAGGGCTCCAGGGCCGAGTTGATAGAGGAGCCTCTGGCGGCGGCCGTAGGCTACGAGGTCGTAGACGCCGTCGACAGGGTGATGATGATCATAGACTTCGGCGGAAGCACGCTCAATACGATGATAGTGAGGCTGAATATAAACGAGGTCAACGTCATCGCCAAGCCGGAGCGGGCGCAGATGCTCGGTGGCCACGACATAGACGTATGGCTCGCCCAGTACCTTGCCGGAAAGGTCGGGGTAAGCGTCGCCGGGGAGATCCCGTATAAGCTTCTCGTGGCCGCCGAAGAGATAAAGATAGAGCTTTCGAAGAGCAGGGACGCGGCATTCGTTTGGGACGGGCTTGAGGTCTGCAGGGTCACGAGGCAGGCGTTCGAGGAGGTTCTTGACAGCCATGAGTTTTACAGGCTGGTCGACAGGACGATGTCTTACGTTTTACGAAGAGCTGAGAAGGTAGGCCTTAAGAAAGAGTCTATCGAGGTGGTGCTTTTAACAGGCGGCTCGTCGCAGATACCGTCTTTCAAGGAAAAGATCGGGGATGTATTCCCGGCCCTCAGAAAGAAGAACCTTATATATGACCACAGCCCGCTTGCAGCGGTAGGCCTTGGCGCGGCCATGTACGGCACAAGGGACATTACGGACAGGCATCTCGGCATGGCGTATGCTGTGAAGTACTCGACACAGAGCGGCGAGTCTCCGTTTTCATATACGATAGTCCTTGAAAAAGGCGAGACCCTGCCGTTCGAGAAGACCTTCAGGGTGGGACCGGCGAAGAAGATATCCCCGCAGACAGAGATGTACATCGAGATCTTCGAGGTCCCTGAAAGCCAGATAGCAAGGAGATGGGTCTCCGAGTCCGGCATAGAGTTCATAAAACAGGAGATGGTCGGCCAGGAGATGGACGTGCCGCTTAAAAGCGTAAAGATAGTCGCACTGCCGTTTGACGGACCTGTGGAGGCTGATGTCCTTGTCACCTTCTGCGTAGGCATGAAGGGGGAGCTTCTCTTGAAGTACGGTGCAGATGCAAAAACAGTAGACGCGTCTATCAGGCTGCAGTGATCCTTTGGTTGCTTGTTGTAACGCGCGGCCTTCGGTAAGGTTTATTATACCTATGCGTCGCGCCGTGTCTATTCCCCAAGACTCAAAGCGAGGCTATCGCTCCCGCAGGGCAGGCGCCTCGCGGTGCTTCTTTGAGGATCATCACCCGAGAGATCTCTGATGATGATCTCAGGATAGACGTTCCCTTCGATATTATCCATTACCCCGTTCTTTTTTCAAACCATATTCTTATTGCGCCAGAGCCTCCTGATTCATGTCAGATGCCTGTATATTCCGTTAGATTCTGCCTGCGGGAGCGGCCGTGACGGTGGTCACATTAAAAAAATGCCTGCCCGGGTATAATAGTATTCAGGAACAGGAAAGAATCGACGATAAGAGAGCATGCGCCGCTACTATTGCGCAGGCATATATTTTATTGCAATGCAGGTGAATTGAATCTTGGAGGTTAGGTCATGGAGACAACCGGGCTTGTCGAAAAGGGTATCAGATTCGCGCGTGACGGCAGGTATGACGAGGCCCTGAGGGTTTTTGACGAGGACCTCTGCTTTACGCAGCACCCTACGGCTATGGCATATTACGCGCTTAGCCTGGCGATGGTAGAGGGCAACTTCGATAAGGCAATATCCCTTTGCCTTATCGCCGCTGAGAAGGAGTTCTACAACCCTGAGATCTATCTAAACCTCGGAAGGATATTCCTCCTGAACAACCAGAAGTCGGTCGCTATCAAGGCGTTCAGGAAAGGGCTCAAGATCGATAATTCTCATTACGCAATACTCCTGGAGATGAGGAGGCTCGGGGTAAGGCGCAGGCCTGTCCTGTCGTTTCTTTCCAGGCAGAGCTCCGTAAACAAGTTTCTCGGCTTCATAGCAGGCAGGATCGCTTAACCACAGTCGAAATAGAGTTTTCGACGCCCCGCGGCTTTGGGCCGGGGGGCGTCTGTATTTCCGGCTGATCGGAGCTGGCATTGAGCCTGCCCTGATATGTCTCCGGTATGAGCCGGGTTAAGTCTGTTATCAGAGCGAAAGACTTGGCGGGTGAATTGAAGCAAACTCGTCTATCCGGAAATCGGCAGGTCAGAATGGACCCGGTCGCATGTCGACTATCAGAATGAAAATGAGAGGCGATAAGATCACGCAGAGGGTTTTTTTAAAGAGATATCAGTATTCTTCGTAAGTGTATCTGGCGGCTTGACTTTGCCGCAGCATAAGTAAAGATCGAGCGCGAAGAAGAATCCTTTATGTGGTAAGCCGCTATGTAGAGCTTTAGGAGCGCGGGCATCTGGCCGTATGCGGTGCTGGCGTTCTGTTTGGGCGTAGATTTGGCGCTAGGGATAGCCGGTCAGCCAGAAGGAGACAGGCGGGTACTCTTTTATATTTGTGATTAAAAGAGTACTGGCACTAAATTGCGGAGGTTTTGAGCCAGTAGATTGAACAGGTCCTTGCCTCTATTATTATAACGAAACTCCATCTCTTTCAATATGGTGACCGTACTGCCGGCGCTACTTGACAGGCCGCGATCCCTGAAGAGGCTTCTTGCCGCTCAGGGTTTTTTGGTCTGCATTATAGGTGGAGAGTGATGTGTGATCTGTCCTCGGTCCGCTGACTGATAATGAAGGATCTCGCCAAGCTAGACGTTTGCCGTGTATTTGAAGGCGTACTTGCGGCTCTGTCCCTGTAGTTTGCTTCTATCATGATGCGTTCTGTAAAGATGGACCAAGACAAAGGCCTTCGCGCTCAAATGAGCGCGAAGGCCTTTGTCTTGGAGTCCGGGACTATATTGTGTCTCAGTCGATACCAGTTTTGTTGCCTCTTAAGGCAGCGGCGGCAACTGGACAGGGACGAAGTCTCTGGAAGGCGCCGCAAGAGGCGCTGGCGCTACGACCGGCACCGGGATCTCCCTGACGACTGGCTTTTCACCGAGAACGGAGACCTCGATCTTGCAGGTCTTGCAGGATTCCACTTCGATCTTCATCTCGTTGACATCAAGTAGCTCTACGTTATAATTGAGCACATCGGCATTTTTGTTGAAGTCCCTCGGTCCGGCGACCTCCTGCCCGTTAAGCTCTATCTCAGCCTTGGAGACACGGTATTTCTTTCCTGATTCCGCGCCGTTCTTGACGACTATGACGCCGTTACCAGGCACCGGGGCTGTGAAAGTGACCTTGAAGCCCTTGTCGTGGCCGTGGCCGTGTTCCTTTTTGTTGGCCTTGGAAAAATATACAGGGCCGTATATGGTCGTCATCTCGGCCTGGGCAACGCCTGCGGCCGTGAAAAAAAGAAGTGATGATATGACAGCCAGCCTTTTAAGTCTCTTCATGGCGCTACCTCCGTTTGTAGATGTCGATCAGCGGTCCGTACACCTTCAATCTACCCCCCTCTCTGAAAAAACTCGGTGACCAATGTTACATAGGCCTTATTCAAACGACGTATCAGGCTGACGTCAGTCACTACGGAAACAGGAGCGGTTTTTATCGGAGGCCGCGCTTATGGTTGGATCTGTGGCACTGCTCTTTCACCCAGTCAGGCTGCGATCAGCGCCGTGCCTGCGTGTTTTTGCAGTCGTACGCGGGTTTTTTTTGCCTGTGGCCGCAGTCGCAACCATTCATTTTGCAGGCTGTAATGGCATTTTCCTTGAAGTATGACAATAATCATTTTGATTTTTTGCAGGATTGGTAGAATCTTACATAAGTTGTGCTAGGATTGCTTAGAGTAGGAAGGCCGGGTTTATGGTGCCTCGCGGTGTTTAGGGTGCGGTAGCGATGGGCTGTCGTTAGTGTCGGGCGTTAGAGACAACTCGGGCGGACGCGCCTGTGAGTGGTCTGTGGCAAGCCCTTCTGACGAGATGGACGTTGTCATTGATCGTCCGTACTTCTTTCGCCAGGCTGTCTGCTCATCTCATCTTCAGCGCCGCGCATCGTTTCAGGACTCGCGCTATAGAAAAAAGGAGAGTCGACTAATGACCAAGATGTCAGCAAGAAACATGTTCATCGTCGCGACGGTAGTGGTGTCGGCGGTATTTTTATACCTCACCTATCTGTCGCACATGTCCTTCGCCGCCAGGACCCATTCTGAGAATATAACGGCTCAGGTGGAACACGGCAAGAAGGTCTGGGAGAGACACGCATGCATAGATTGTCATACCCTGCTTGGAGAGGGCGCTTACTACGCGCCTGAGCTGGGCAACGTGATCGAAAGGCGCGGCGAGCCGTTTGTCCGCACGGTCCTTGAGACAGCGGCCGTCCAGGGTTGGGGCACCACGAGAAAGATGCCGCAGTTCGACCTCTCTAAAGAAGATATCGATTCGCTTGTCGAGTTTTTCAAGTGGATGAACGAGGTCGATACAAACAACTGGCCTCCGAACATAGAGGGTTGAGGCTCTCAGGTAGTGCAGCAGCGGCAGAAACGAAACTCGCATGAAGATACTCAATCAGGAGATAAGTGAATGAAATACCAGTTCGAATCGCAACGGGTCAGTTACCCGTACTTTGTTGCGGCGATGGCGCTGTTCGCCGCACAGATACTCTTCGGCCTCATCATAGGCGCCCAGTACATCTGGCCGGACCTGCTCTTTCCGGCGATACCGTTTAATATCGGCAGGATGATCCACATAAACCTGCTCGTAGTATGGCTCATCTTCGGGTTCATGGGTTCCGCGTACTACCTCTTGCCTGAAGAAGTCGAAGGCGAGATATACAGTACAAAGCTTGCCATGCTTCAGTTCTGGCTCTTCCTTGTCGGCGGCGCTACGGCGATAGTCGGCTACCTCTTCAGGTGGCACGACGGCAGAGAGTTCCTCGAACAGCCGACCATTATCAAGGCGGCGATAGTCGTTGTCGTCCTCATGTTCATATTCAACATGATAATGACCATGATTAAGGGGAGGCGTACCACCAGCATCACAGTCGTCCTTCTGACAGGGTTTTTAGGTCTGGCTGTATTTTATCTCTTCGCCTTCTACAAGCCGGCGAACATGACCGTTGACAAGTATTACTGGTGGTGGGTAGTGCACCTTTGGGTCGAGGGCGTCTGGGAGCTTATCATGGCCGCGTTCCTTTCGTTCCTGCTCATCAAGCTTACAGGCATCGATCGCGAGGTCGCAGAGAAGTGGCTCTATGTGATAGTCGGCCTGACCTTCCTTACCGGAGTCATCGGGACAGGGCACCATTACTACTGGATAGGGACCCCTGCCTTCTGGCAGACATGGGGCGCATGGTTCTCCGCTATCGAGATACTGCCTTTCGCGGCGATGGTGGCCTTCAGCTTCAAGATGATAGGCAAGCGGTCGCGCCAGCATCCTAATCGCGCGGCGGTTCTCTGGACTGTCGGGGCGGCTGTGCTGAGCTTTATCGGAGCCGGCATCTGGGGCTTCATGCACACACTTCCCCAGATCAACTTCTATACGCATGGCACGCAGATAACGGCAAGCCACGGACATCTCGCGTTCTTCGGAGCGTATGCCGTGATAGTGCTTGCAATGATCAGCTACGCGGTGCCGAACCTCAGGAAGTCGACTCCAGGGATAACCCGCCAGAAGATGGAAATATTCTCCTTCTGGACGATGGCAGTATCGATGATCTTCATAGCCCTTGCCCTTACCGGAGCAGGCATTGTTCAGGTATATCTCCAGAGGGTTCTGGCCATGTCGTACATGGATACGCAGAGCTACATGAAGATATTTTACGTGATCAGGCTCTTTTTCGGAGTGACGTTCGCCATAGGGCTTATAGCCTACCTCTATGACTTTTTTACGGGGAACAGGTCGAAGCAAAGGCACTTCGGCGCATAACATCGGAGACAGCGCATGAACAACATCAATCATCAAGAGACGCCGGCGAAAGCCGGCGTTGTTTTTAAAGAGCCTTACTACAGGCCGGTAGGCCGCGAGATCGAGATCTTCGAGGCGGCGTACAGGTCGCGGATGGCGGTCCTCCTGAAAGGCCCGACCGGGTGCGGCAAGACTCGTTTCGTGGCGCACATGGCCTGGAAGCTCGGCCTGCCTGTCCACACTGTAGCCTGCCACGACGACCTGACAAGTTCGGACCTCGTCGGCCGGTATCTGATCAAAGGGCGCGAGACTGTCTGGATCGACGGGCCTCTCACAAACGCCGTGCGCGGTGGAGGCATCTGTTATCTCGACGAGGTGGTAGAGGCGAGGAAGGACACGACCGTAATACTCCATCCACTCTCCGATGACAGGCGCATCCTCACTGTCGAGAAGACCGGAGAGGAGCTGCATGCCCCTGATGACTTCATGCTGGTCATCTCCTATAACCCGGGGTATCAGCATATCCTTAAAGACCTCAAGCCATCGACGAGGCAGAGATTCATTTCCCTTGAGTTCGATTACCCGCCTGAAGATATCGAGGCGGATATAGTCGCTAAAGAGAGCGGCCTTGACAACGCTACTGCGGCAAACCTCGTGCGGGCCGGGCGCAGGATGAGAAAGCTCGTTGATTCAGGGCTTGAATCCCCTCCGGGGACGCGGCTCCTTGTACACGCCGCCACGATCATGAAACACGGGCTTGGCGTGAAAGAGGCTTGCGAGGCGGCGATCGTAAGGCCTATCACTGATGACGCGGAGCTTCACAAGGCGATGATGGACATACTCGACGCGTCGTTTTAAGCGGCGGTTGCCGAAGGGGTCTCTTTGCGTCCTGTTTTTTTAAGGGGCGGGCTATAGAGGTGTAAGAGTTTTCTGCTGTCGCCAAGGCCTATGTCAGTATCCATGAGATTTTTAAGCAGTTCTGAAAAGAGAGAAGGCCGGAGATGGAGCATCTGATAGCGAAAGGGGTCGACAAGGCCATCCAGTTCGTCCACAGGAAACGCATGGACGCCTGGAAGGGCGAGGGCGCGCCTTTTATCGTAGAGGGCAACGTCAGGAGGTTCTCTGCGCTCGCCTCGATGGTGGCAGGGCGCATCCTTGAGGTGGCTGACATAAGGGGCGATACGCCTCCCAGGCCGTACTGGCCGGTCCTTTACAAGATGGCCCATCCGGCGCTCCTTCCTGAGCACGGCTTCGGATGGTCTGACGGAGAAAAGTTATTTTTCCCTGTCTCGGTCGTTGAGATGCCTGATGAGGCTTCAAGGGAAGACCTCGCAAGGATGCTCCTCTTTTTCCTTTCCTTTCAGGCAAGATGCGGCTCTCTCGATACCGCCTATGGAAGCAGCGCGATGCTCGAGGCCGACCGCCTGACAGCAGACATCTTCTGGATTATCGAGAATACGCGGCTTTATGGCGAGATAAGACGGGAGTACCCGGGAGCCGTGCGCAACTGGGCGCAGATCGCCGGATCGCTCCTTGAGAAGAGGCCGAGCGCAAGGTACTTGAATGCGGCTGAAGAGAAGGTGGAAGGGCTTTTAAGGGAGTCTGTAGAGGGGACTTTTTCTCTTCAGGCGGTCTCTTCATTCGGATCAGCCGGCGCCCGGGAGAGCCTCAGCCTTGCGGTCAAGCTTAAAGAAAAGTGGACGGCCGAAGGCGTTAAACTGAGGAAGTACAGGGCCGTCATCCCTTTCTTCCCCTGGGGCAAGCTCATAGCAGGCAGGATAAAAGGCGAAGGCACAACTCAATACGGCACAGTCTCGAAAAAAACGGCATCTACGCGGGTCACGAACGAGTCTGCTGAAAAGAAGCCGAATAAGGGCGGCAGGTACGCGGCTAAGACAGAGAAGGTCGACGAGAAGGAGAACGAGAATGGCCTTACGCTCAATATCTACGACAAGATAATCTCTTGGGCAGAGTTCGTAAACGTGAAGAGGCCGTTTGACGACGACCCTGATAACGACGCAGGCCGGAAGGCTGATGAGTGCGAGGAGCTCTCAATGGCCGAGATCGAGAAGACGACTGTCAATACCTTCGACGCCGAGCTTGAGAAGGCAGACAGCTACTCAGGCCCTGATGATATTGAAGAAGAGCCCGGGGTTGAGACTTTCTATTACCCTGAGTGGGATTACAAGAAGCGCGCATACAGGTCGGATCACTCGCGCCTGACGGAGACGATCCCTGACGGCGCTGACGCGGGCTTTTGCGCGAAGGTGATGAGCGACAGGCGCGGGGTCATAAAAGAAGTCACCAGAAACCTCGAGCTCCTCTCTCCGTCAGTCAGGCTGGTAGGCAGAAGAACCGACGGGGCCTCTATAGATATAAACGCCGCTGTAGACGCGATAGCCGACCTTGAGGCAGGGCAGACCCCTGATGACAGATTATATGCCGAGTACGTAAGGACAGAGAGAGACCTGTCAGCTTTATTCCTTGTCGATCTAAGCATGTCGACCGACGGCTGGATAGGGGATACGAAGATAATCGACCATGAAAAGGAGTCTCTCGTCGTCCTTTGCGAGGCGTTAAAGAAACTCCGCGACAGGTACGCGATCTACGGGTTTTCAGGCAAGTCCAGGAAGGGGTGCCGTTTCTTCCGCATAAAGGGCTTTGCCGAAGGGTACGGGGATACGGTGAAAGAGAGGATAGGCGGCCTCATCCCATACTCGTACACAAGGATGGGCCCTGCGATACGCCACGCAATCTCTATCCTCGCCAGGGAGCAGGCCGGGACGAGGCTTCTTTTTATCATCTCGGACGGCAAGCCCAACGATATCGACATCTATGAGGGCAGATACGGCGTAGAGGATACCAGGATGGCGATAAAAGAGGCCCAGAGCGCGGGGATAACCCCGTTTTGCATTACGGTCGATGCAGGGGCAGGCGACTACCTGCCGGGGCTCTTCGGCCGCGGCAACTACGCTGTAGTGCCCGGAGTCGATATGCTCGCGAGAAAGCTCCCTGAGCTGTACGCAAGGATAATACAGAGGCTTTGAGCATGGCCTGATGGCTGCTAATTGCGGGTTCAAGTTTGCAACTTGAACCCGATGATTCGTCAAGGCATATTTTGATATTTATGGAGCAGGTTGCAAACCTGCTCCCGCCATAGTGAAAACTTTTGCAATGCCCCCTCCCAGCCTCCCCTTAGATAAGGGGAGGAAAAATCGACATTATTCTTTGTCGTAAAACAAAAAGGGTCATGGCGTAGCGAGCCTGACTGAGAGGCGTTGAGCAGGTTCTTGTATCTGCTGCGAAACGGCGCGAAAGCGAAGCGAGCCATACCCCAAAGCCATGTCAGTGCGCAAAAGAAAACCGCTTGCCAGCTAACCCCTCCCAGCCTCCCCTTATGGTAAGGGGAGGGAAAATCAAAAGCTATCCTTTGCTGTAAAACAAAAAGTGCAAAAGCTTCGGGCAGAAAAGATGGCGGGCACACCCCTCCATGCGAGACTGTCAAGGCATCCGCAGATCCTCATTCCTTCGTCCCTATCCCTGATTTTTTCAGGACCCTGTAAAGCGTCTTCCTGTCTATCCCCAGTATGTCGGCTGCCATGATCTGGTTCCCGTCTGTATGTACGAGGACCTCTTCGATGTATTTCAGTTTGACCTCTTCAAGCGTAGGCATGGTTCGCCCGCTTGAGGCTTCATGGCTCGATCGCGTGGCAAAGAGCTCTGCCGGGATGTCGGAAGGCAGGAGTATCTTGTTGTTGGTAAGCGTTATCGCCCTGTCGATGACGTTTTCAAGCTGTCTGATGTTGCCGGGCCAGTCGTACCCAGTAAGCGCGGCCAATGCCTCGCTTGAGATGCCCTGGACCTCCTTGCCGGTTTTTTTAAGCGCCATCTGAAAAAAGTGGTTGACCAGCTGAGGAAGGTCTTCTTTGTGCGCCCTCAGAGGCGGGAGGTTTATCGAGACGACATGGAGGCGGTAGAAGAGGTCTTCTCTGAACTGCTTGGCCTTGACAAGGGAGGCGAGGTCCTTGTTGGTGGCGGCGATGAAGCGCACGTCTATCGAGATGTTATGCGTGTCTCCGAGGCGGCGTATCTCTTTTTTCTGCAGGACGCGCAGGAGCTTTGCCTGGAGCTGGAAGGGCATATCCCCGATCTCGTCTAAGAAGCAGGTCCCGCCGTTTGCCTCTTCAAAAAGCCCTTTCTTCTCGTTTAAGGCGTTGGTGAAGGCCCCCTTGACATGGCCGAAGAGCTCGTTTTCAAGGAGTGTCTCCGGGAATGCGGCGCAGTTGATGACGACATAAGGCCCGTCGGCGCGCGGGCTGCAGTCATGGACCGCCTTTGCGATGAGCTCCTTGCCTGTCCCGCTCTCGCCTTGGATGAGGACCGGAACCGTGCTCCCGGAGGCCCTGGCTACCATCTTGTAGATCTCGAGCATCTTCGGGCTTGTGCCGATGATCGTTTTGAATGGCAGGTCCGGCAGTATCCCGGGAGATGAGTCCTCTGAAAGCAGGCGTTTCTGCTCAAGGCACCACTTGACCTTGGATTTTATCTCTTCTATCTTGAACGGTTTTATTATGTAGTCATAAGCACCGTTCTGTATCGCCTCGATAGCAGTCTCGAAAGACCCGAAAGCGGTTATGACGAATATCGTCGTCTGCGGACTCGCTCTTCTGAACGATTTCAGGACTTCAAGCCCGGTCACCTCAGGCATCTTCAGGTCCGTGATAACCGCGTCGAAGGGCGCGCCCGCTGTCTTTAGTATCGCATCTTTGCCGTGGGTCGCGATCTCCACGCGGTATCCTTCCCTTGTGAGCACCTCCGAGAGGAGCTCTGCCGCAACCATGTCATCATCAACTACAAGTATCGACGGCCTTGAACCCATTGTCCGTTACCCCTTTTTATCTGTTGAAGGAAGAAAGACCGTGAAGGTGCTCCCCTGTTCAGGCCTGCTTGCCGCCTTTATGCGCCCGTGGTGGCCCTGGATTATCTCATTGGCGATCGACAGGCCGAGACCGGTACCCCGGCCGTGCGCCTTGGTGGTGTAGAAGGGAGCGAATATGTCGCCTATCTGCCCTTCGGGTATGCCGCGGCCGTTGTCTGTGACAGCCACTTTGATCCATCCGCCGTTGTTCGGCCCTTCATAAGAAAGGCCTTCAGCCATCGGGTCCGCAGTCCCTGTCGATATGGAGATCTTCCCTCCGTCGTAAGAGGCGTCTAAGGCGTTATCTATGAGGTTCAAGAATACCTCTTGCAGCCTGCCGCTGTTGCCAAGAACGACAGGCAGGTTTTGTGCGAAGTCCTTATCCATCACTATCTGTCTGGAGAGTGTCTCCGGCAGGACCAGGAGCGTGAGGTCGTCGATCATCCGGTTAAGGTCGATGATGTCGAGGCCAGCTTCATGCCGTCTCGTTGTGTTGAGCATCTCTTGTATGCTGCCGGTCATCCTTTCGAGTTGTGACTGCATAATGGCCAGGCGTCTGTTCATCTCCCTTGAGAGGCCTTCTTCCTCCATAAGGAGCTGGAGGTGGCCGGAGATGGAGTGGAGCGGCGTGCCGAGCTCGTGGGCCACGGTTGCCGCGAGTTGGCCGACTGCGGCAAGTCTTCTTGAGTGGCCGAGTTTCTTCTGGATGTTGTATATCGACTGATTGGCCACGCTTAAGGCCGCGTTCCTTTTTAATATCTCTTCTGTCGCGAGGCCGACCTTCTGTTGAAGCTCGTCGTTATGGCTGTTTATCCGGGCCAGGAGCGCCTCTTTTTCAACGGTGTTCCTGCTTATCGTCTCTATCATCGAGTTGAAGTGTTCTGTCAGTGTGCCGATCTCGTCTTTTGCCGCAGGCTCGACCCTTACCGCCAGGTCGCCGCCCTTAACGGCCGAGATCGCGGTAAGGAGCAGTTGTATCGGCCTATTGACCATGCGGTCCATAGAGAAGATGAGCGCCCCGGCGATGACAAGCACGACCATGATGGTCACGTAAAGCGTCGTCTGCCGCCTGTTGGCAAGAAGGTTGTAGAACTCCTCGTGTGAGACCTTGAACTCCGCGATGCCGAATACGCGGCCGTTGGAACGCAGAGGCGCTACGACGTTTACGTAGTTGCCCTCCGGTCTCTCCTCGAAGCCGAGCGACATCCGTCCATCCCTGGCAAGCTCGATCTCGCTCTTTGCGATCGAGGTTCGCTCTATAGGGTATCGTTCTCTTGAAAAGAAGGGGGCCAGTGCGCCGTCTGTTTTGATCATGAACGTGTCTATCCTGACAAGATGGTGGCTCAGGAAGAAAAGCTCCTTGAACTCATCCTCAAGGCCGGCCCTGTCGGCAAGTCTTCCGTTGGCAGGGATATAGGAGCTGACCTGCCGGACGATCTTTTCCGCGTCTTCTCGTAAGGCCGCTTCGTGGTCCTTTTCCGCCATCCTCTGGGAGTAATGGGCAGAGACGAAGACGACAAGGACAAGTGTGGCGATTATGATGGAGAGTATCTTTGTCTTTATTCTCATGGCTTGTCAGCCGCAACGTACGGGATTGGTCTGATCTTGAGGCGAAGCAGACGCATGGTCATTCTTTGCCCCACTGGTATTCACGCGTAAAAGATCTCTTTGGGTGATAGGCGGGCGGATGGCCGGTCTCGCCTTTTTCCGTCTGTTTGTTATCACGGTTTAACGGGTGTTATTTTACACTTTTACGGACTGGTCTGCGAGTATTTATTTGGCCATCAGCCGGACAAAATGCCTCTTGCGGGGCAAAATGCCTCGCCAGAAGGCCTCTGTTGAGCGGGCGCAATGTAAAAAAGTCAAATAAATCAATAGGATTTTATGTCTGCTTTTGTGGCATAGCTATTGCAATAAAGGCAGGAAACTCTTTGTCGCTTAGATTGTCGCCTCAGATACCTCTGGCGGGTCTCCATCCGTTTTATGGGTAGATTCACGCTGTGGTCGCGTCTTATGGTATCGAGGTCTAAAGACTGCTCAGGATAATCCGGATATTCCGGTCTTGTGAGGCGCTTGGCCCGTCGCCTCTGCAAGTTTCGGGCAGGCGCGGCAAAAGGGCCGAGGCATTAATAAATTCATCGTAAGGAGAAGGATCATGGCTTTAAAAGGTTTCTGGAAGTCCGGCCATCCGCCGACACTTATCATGGCGCTCTTGTATTTTGACATGAGCTTCATGGTCTGGATGGTCAACGCGGCTATGGCGCCGTTCATCAGCCAGGAGTTCGGCTTGTCCGCCGCGCAAAAGGGGCTGATGCTCTCTATACCGGTCTTTGCAGGTGCGTTTTTGAGGATCCCGCTCGGCCTTGTCGCCGAGATGATAGGCAGAAAGGCCGCCGCGCTTATCGGTCTCGCCATCACCATACTAGCGATGGTCTATGGTTTTACCTTTGTCAGTTCTTATAATGAGGTCCTTATAATGGGCGCCTTCCTTGGGGTAGCCGGAGCGAGCTTCGCCGTCGCCCTGCCGCTTGGCGCCGGGTGGTTTCCGCCTCAGCACCAGGGCCTCGCGATGGGCATAGCCGGAGCAGGCAACAGCGGCACCATATTCGCCGGCCTTCTGGCCCCGCCTCTCGCGGCGGCCTACGGCTGGAACGCGGTCTACGGCTTCTTCGCCATACCGATAGTAGTGATATTCGTGCTCATGTGGTTTATCGCCAAGGAACCGCCGGATAAGATGGAAAAAAAGTCGATGGGCCAGTACTTGAAGGTCCTTGCCGACAGGGATATCTGGATATTCAACGTTCTTTACTGGGTCACGTTCGGCGGCTACGTCGGGTTCTCAAGCTTCATCCCGACCTTCATGGCTGACGCGTACGGCGTAAGCAAGGTCTCGGCAGGGCAATTCATGATACTCATCGGGTTCACTGCCAGTGCCGTAAGGGTCATAGGCGGCTACTGCGCTGACCGCTTCGGCGGCATAAGGGTGCTTCACGCTATATACATCCTTATCCTCGTAGGCGCTATCGGCGCAAGCACGAGTCCGTCGCTGGGCATGCTCTTTTTCTTCATAGTCCTGATGTCTATAGGCATGGGCGTAGGCAACGGCTCGGTATTCCAGCTCCTGCCGCTCAGGTATCCGCATGCCAAGGCCATTACCGCAGGGGTCGTCGGCGAGTTCGGGGCCCTTGGTGGCGCCTTCATACCGATGGTGATGGGCTTTTCAATGAATACGACAGGGAACTACTCGGGCGGATTCATGATCTACGGGATAACCTCGGTCGTGGCCTTAGGCGTACTCCTCCTGTTCCAGCATAAGTGGACGTCAAGCTGGGTCGGCAAGGGCGGAAAGGCCCATGCCCATCAGCATGATGAGGGAAAGGAAGAGGCTTGATATAGGGCAGTAATTGAGATAATCTTTAACGATGTACGGGTCCATACTTTGTCTGGTAGAAGATATCGAAGGTTTATGCGGGTCTGAGAAAGAGGCCGTGATGTACTCAAGGCTTACAGGCCTCAGGCTTGTACTCCTCTACGTCATAGAGAAGGTCGCAGAGTCCGAGATGGTAGCGACTGATTCGGCTGGCTGGCAGGCGGTCTATGATGATTGGAAGCGAGAGGCAACGGCCCTTCTTGACAGGAAAGAGGATCTTATCCGGGTGGAAGGCCCCATCTCCATCAAGCAGGAGATAAGGGGCGGGAATAATGCCTACGAGATCATAAGCATCGCGACTGAACAGGAGGTCTCGATGATAGTCCTTCCAAGGAGCAAGGCATGGATCATGGGCGGCCTCTTCTCAAGTCACCTCGCAAACAAGCTGCTGCAATTTTCCCCATGCCCGGTGCTATGGGTCAACGATTGAGGTCTCTTGCGGTAAAGATAGAAACGGCCCCTGCGCTCTAAGCGCAGGGGCCGTTGTTTTTATATCCCTTCTTTCAGGTCAGGCAGGTCAGGCGCCGAGCAGGAAAAACCCGGCTATAAAGAAGGCTGAGGCCGCAAAGGACGCTACGTCGTATACTTTAAGTTCCATTGTCCAGCTCCTTTGTCTAGAGGTTTGTTTTTATCTCATCCTTGATCCTATTATACACTGCGCTCATTAAGGCGGAATTAGAGCGGCGCTAGCCATCTCAGACTGGTATAATGATCCAGGTCTCTTCAAAAGGGGGGTTCCGTTTATGGAGCAGCAATTGCCCCACTATCCTGAATCAATAGAAGTGACTATGGGGTTGCGCCCGTTTCTGCACCCTGCGCTCTCAGCTCTGGCGCCTGAGATCTCTGAGTTTACATTCGCGAATATCTACCTCTTCAGGCAGGCGCATGGTTACAGGGTCTCGCGTCTGCCTGATTCTTCTATCATCATAAGCGGCAGGGAGGGCGGCAGGTCTTTTTTCATGTGCCCATCCGGACTGCCTGAGCCAGGGGTCTTCTCCGGTCTACTTAAAGACTTTGACTTCGCGAGGTGTGTTTCCGAGAAAGACGCGCTCACGCTCGCCTCAAAGGGCTTTCTGGTAGAAGAAGACAGGGCTAACTTCGACTATATCTATAAAAGAAGGGAGCTATCCGAGTTTTCAGGCCGCAGGTACCACGCAAAGAAGAACCTCGTCAACTACTTTGCCGCATCATACAAGTACGAGGGGAGGCCGCTACGCGCGGAATATATCCCTGACGCCGTTGCGGTCTTAGAGAAGTGGTCCGAAGAGAACGGCGCCGGCAAGGACTATCTTGAGGCGAAAGAGGCCCTTCTAAACTGCGAGAGGCTCTCTCTTTGCGGGGGGATATACTATGTGGAGGATATCCCTGAGGCCTATATCCTCGGAGAAGAGTTGAACCCTGCGACCTTCGTTATACACTTCGAGAAGGGCATCGGAGGTTATAAAGGGCTCTTGCAGTTCGTCAACAAGAGCTTCGCAGGGCTCCTTCCTCAGAAGTATGAGTTCATAAACAGGGAGCAGGATCTCGGGGACCCCGGCCTCAGGGCCTCCAAGGAGGGCTACCGGCCGTGCGCCTTCGTGAAAAAATTCAAGGTGAGAGGGTTGTGATCCGGGTTGTTTAAAACAATAACTCAACTCAAAGGCTGGAGCTTAGTATTCGCTCCTCCCCTTGAACAAAGGGGAGGCTGGGAGGGGTTAGTCGCAAGCGGGGGCGCATTTGGGTTTTAGCCGCATTATCAGGGCTCGCCTGCTGACAGTATGATAAGACAATTGCCCATGTAAAAAACTATCTCTCTGATTTCAGCTTTGCGCTTCTGCGCGTCTTTTGGGTATGGCTCGCTT
>JBBTBW010000018.1:0-42341 GCA_038043525.1 Deltaproteobacteria bacterium
CTATGCATGTTATATGCGGCTTACTGAGAGAAGATTTATCATCCCGCAAAAAAACAAAGGCCTGAGCCGTTCGGCTCAGGCCTTCTCACAATCTGCCCGAAACATCTAAGTATATTTTGTCTTTTAAACATCCTGAAACCGCACATCAAAAAGGCTTGGTAGTGCAAGCCGTTCAGTCGTTCTGGTAGCGGTATCCGGCAAGCGTTTCAAGCTTCTTTATCCTCTCCTCTATCGGAGGGTGCGTGCTGAAGAGCTTCACGAGCCCGCCGCCGCTAAGCGGATTGACTATGAAGAGGTGCGAGGTAGCCTCGTGCGGCCCTGTCGGAGTGATAGGCATCTTCTTGTTGTAGTATTCGAGCTTCCTGAGCGCGTTCGCAAGGTTCATCGGGTTGCCTGATATCTGGGCGCCACTGGCGTCCGCCCCGTACTCCCTTGACCTTGATATCGCCATCTGTATGACTATCGCCGCAAGCGGCGCTACTATCATCATGACTATGAGGACGAGCGGGTTAGAGTCCCTCTCGTTGTCCCTTGAGCCGCTGAACATCGAGGCGAACATCGCCATCTGCGCGAGATAGCTTATAGCTCCCGCAAACGTCGCGGCGATCGTCGAGATGAGTATGTCCCTGTTTTTGATATGCGCAAGCTCATGCGCGAGCACGCCTTCGAGCTCGTCCCTTGTGAGAAGCTTCATTATCCCTGTCGTTACCGCGACTACTCCATGGCTCGGGTTCCTGCCTGTGGCAAACGCGTTAGGGGTGTCCATCTCCATGATATAAACCCTTGGCATCGGCATGTTGGCCCTTGTGGCAAGGCTCCTGACAGTCGTGAAGAGCTGCGGCACCTCAGCTTCGGTCACCTCTTTGGCCTTGTACATGGCAAGGACGATCTTGTCGCTGAACCAGTAGGAGACGAAGTTCATCACGCCTGCTAAACCGAGGCCGACTATCGCGCCCTGTCTGCCGCCTATCATGTCGCCGATGAATATGAAGAGGGCTGTAAGGACCCCGAGAAGGGCGACTGTCTTTATATAATTCATGCTGACTGCCTCCGTTGTGCTTCGTAAGTTTTAAAGCGTTTTTATCTTCTGACTGTTGGCCGGCAGAGCGCCGCATCTATATTATAATATAGGTAAACTCAGGGCATGTGTCAAGTGGATACGGACTGGGGCGGTTATCCTTTGCGGCATCCGGCGTCTCTTGAAAAAGCCTGTTATTACAATATCTTAGGCCCTTATTGGAGGAGCGCCCATCAGGCTTTTTATGGCATCCCGTACGTCCTGAACCGCTACACCTGTTTCCATGCAATAACCCCTCGGCCTCTTGTTGACTATTGCGAACACGGGCAGGGGGTAGGCGTCCTGAAGGCCGCTTGTCAGGTCTCTTTCGCAGGCAACGGCAATGACAGCGTCAGGCCTGTCTTCGTAGACCTTTCTTCTGGCGACTGTGCCGCCGGTCGATATGAAGAGGTCTACCCCGTATTCGTTCATCAGGGCCTGAAGCTCGCCTATCTCGCACTTTCCGCAACCGACGCAGTTTTTGACGTTACGCGTCACCTTTATCTTGCAGTTGTCGAACTGAATGCAGTGCGGCATTAGAAGCAGGATCTTTTCAGGGCGGAAGCGCCTACCCATGAGCAAGACCATCTGGTTGTTAAGCGATATGAAGGTCTGTTCTATCTTTATCTTAGGTATCTTTAACAGCGACCCGGCCCCGATCATAATAGGCAGGTAGAACCTGAGTAGAAGCCACCTAAGCCATTTAGAGTAGAAAGGGACCCTGCCGCTTATAGCCGCGCTTATTATGACAAGGGAGCCGCCGATTATGATGATGCCAGCGACGATGAGCGCAAGACCCAATAGGACAGGGAGCGCAGGGTGGATATTTTCAAGTCCGACTGTCGGTATGTACCAGAGGAAGAAGCCGCCGAAGCCTGCGACAAGAACGGCAATGAAGATCAGGGCCAGGTACGCGCCTTTACCCGGCTTGTAGCCGATAGATTCAGGACTGCCATCCCACTTGGCTTCGTTCTTATTCAAACGAGTCACCCTTCTTGAGCCTGTAGCCCTGAATAAAATCAAAAGCGCTCATCCGTTTTTTGTTCTCAGGCTGTAGTTCCGTTATTATGAAAGAACCTCTGCCGCACGCGACGGTTATCCCGTCTCTGGATATATCCGCAACTCTCCCGGGTTTGTCACCGTGGCTCTCGGCTGCGACCCTGCCGCCATGTATCTTTATGACCTTCGCTCCGCTATGCGTATACGCGCCAGGCCACGGGTAGACGCCCCTTATGAGGTTGTAAACGGATACGGCGTCTTTGTTCCAGTCTATCCTGCCGTCCTCTTTTTTGAGGATCGGCGCGCTACTCGCCTTTGAGTTGTCCTGCTTAACAGGCGTAAGAGCGCCCTTTGAGGCAAGCTCAAGGGTCTTTATTATCAGATCAGCCCCGGCGATTGAGAGCCTCTGGGCGAGGCCTTCGGCTGTTTCGTCATCGAGTATAGGGGTCTGGGCCTTCAAAAGGACGTCTCCGGTATCCATGCCCTCATCAAGGAGCATGGTGCAGACACCCGTAGTCTTCTCGCCGTTTATTATAGCCCAGTTTATCGGGGCCGCGCCTCTGTACCCGGGAAGAAGCGATGAGTGGACGTTGATGCAACCCTTCGGCGGTATGCCAAGGATATCCTTCGGGAGGATCTTGCCGTATGCGATGACGACGATGATATCAGGAGAGAGGGATTTTAATGCCGCTGTGAACTCAGGTGTGCGCACAGATTTTGGCTCAAAAACCTCTATGCCGTACCCGAGCGCCGCCTCTTTGACAGGCGAGGGCCTTGTTGCCATGCCGCGCCCGCTCGGCTTGTCAGGCTGGGTCACTACGCCTGTAACTGCGTAGCCGGCCTTGATAATGGCGTGGAGCGAAGGGACCGCGAAAGACGGGGTCCCCATGAATACGATCCGCATCAAAGGGGTCATCTGGTCAGATGAATGCGGCACTTTAGAGATCCCATTCTTCGGCATCCCGAAGCTTCTTTATGCGCCTCTTGATCATCTCGCGCTTTAAACGCGATACCCTGTCTATAAAGAGTATGCCGTCGAGGTGGTCTACCTCATGTTGTATGGCAACTGCCATGAGGTCTGTGGCCCTGAAGGTTATCCTGTTGCCGTCCCTGTCGAGCGCGCTGACGGTAATGTCAGAGGCCCTTTTTACATCGGCATGTATCCCGGGGATGCTCAGACATCCCTCTTCGTATGTCATCGAACCTGCGGGATCGCTAAGCACAGGGTTGACGAGGACTGTGAGGTGTTTGCCGGGGGTGCGCGCCGCCCTTGTGCCGTCTTCGTTTCTGGCTGGGACGTCGAGTATTACAATCCTCTTGCCAACCCCGATCTGGGTAGCGGCAAGCCCTATGCCCTTGGCCTTGTACATCGTCTCGATCATGTCCTCGATAAGCTTTTTTATCGAGGCATCTACAGAGGCAACAGGGTCGGCCTTTGTCTTAAGAAATGGGTCCGGGTATTTGAGTATGTTTAAAAACATCTGTCATCCGCCATAAAGTTAATGGATGCCTGTTTAGAGGAGGGCATCTTCTCCACTTTTTATTATAACCCAGAATAAGGGCGGATTTAAACGGAAAAAAGCTGGGTAAAGGTCAAAATCGGTATGGAAAAGACAGAGCGGAAAAAGCCGAGTATTTAAGAACATCTATTAAAGTGCCAAGCGTGACCTCAATTGGAATAGATAAAGCTGAAAAAAGACAGAGGAGTTAAGTTCAACCGGATAAGTGTAGATGGTGCGATAAATTCAAAAAAAAGCGGAAAAAGGACAGGAAGCGCTTTTATCGCAGGGCATTTCGCCCTTCCCCGTCTTTCTTCCGCTTAAAAGGCGCGTATATGTGGGAAAATAGAAGGCAGGCAGGCTGTCTCTGATGTACGACACCTCATGATGCTGCTGCCTGCCTTCTCTCTTAAATCTACGCCTAAACAGGGTTTTTGTCAATGGCTGGGATGGATGCGAGGGTGCGAAAAAAATCAGTTAAGTCTTCGTTTCATTACTGCCACTCCAACAATGCAAGGAGGGGAATTGTGTCTTCGCTCCTCCCCTTTCTCACAAGGGGAGGCTGGGAGGGGTGGTTTTGTAAGGCATTTGCTGATTTTATCTTGCGCAACGTTGTGCGCCTTTTGATATGGCTCGAACGGTCCTTGTAAAAAGATCTGTCTGATTTTAGCTTTGCACTTCGGTGCGCTTTTTTGGGTATGGCTCTAACGGCCCTTGTAAAAATATCGGTCTGATTTTAGCTATGCACTTCGGTGCGCCTTTTTGGGTATGGCTCCCTTCGCTGTCGGCCGACTCGCAGTAAATTCCGATACCTGCTCGCCGTCTCTCCTTTAGGCTCATTCCACCATACCCGGGTTTGTTTAAAGGCAAAGACAAGGCAACCTCGCCAGAAGGGTTTTGCATCAAGGCAAGGGCTAAATTCAAAGGCTGGAGTTTTGTCTTCGCTCCTCCCCTTACTCATAAGGGGAGGTTGGGAGGGGTTAGTAATAAGCCGTTTTTCTCTTACCTCACTGCCGTGCGCTTATGGGTAATGCTCGCCACGCTTACGAGCATTACCCATGGCTTGTTTTAGAAGTTTAGATCCTCTGCTACCCTTGCTTTTTGAACTTCTTCATCCTTGTAACTGCAAGCCCGGCAAGGCCGCCTCCTAAGAGAAGGAGTGTTGATGGCTCAGGAGTAGGGGTTGGCACAGGAGCTGGAGGCGGGGCAGGAGTATACACATCGCCATCACGAACGGCCCAAGCGAATGCTGGCAACGAATATGATGCATGATCCGCATATTGGTCTCCATTGTTAAAAGCGAAAGACCATGCGTAGAACGTATTTGGATAATAGGTAGTGCCGCCCCAATAGGTGATGGTATTTGGTGTATACAAAGTGCTTGACCAGTATACGTATGATTGTAAATTAATAAAGGGCCCTGTATTTGAAAGACCCCAGCCTGGCTGATCAGGGCCTACATTATTTAATTCAGTGTAATAAAGATGCCCCATCTCGCTATCGGTGCGATTTAAACCAAAAAGATGGAGGTTATTCGTTGGTAGTCGCCAGTCATCATACGTAACATCTCGTACGGAGTCGTAGTGGGTAAGGTTCGCTACCCATGTCATGGACTGATGCCAGTTCATTAGGCCGTCAGCATCATATCCAGAAGTCTTTGCATAGTTCGCATCCTGAAGCCATGTGACATTCAGATCCGTATCATAGATAAGCCCTGCGCCACGGTTGATAAGTGTTGCGTCAGCAGGGGCGGCGATAAAGCCGAGTAAAGCTGTCGTTGCCAGCAGTGAAAAGTGCCTTTTCATTCGTAAGCCTCCAACATTATTTGCTAATGGTTAATGCAGTATTCGTGCCGCATCTGTTCAACTGCAATATGCTGATTCTGTAGGGTTTTTTTAGTGGCAGTAATTGACTATTTAAAAAGTGTAAGGTTTTTTTTGAGGTTTTTATTTTGCCCATTCGGCCGCATATCTCGATTTTCAGAAAAAACCAAACAAAAACAATGCATTAAGTGCAATATCAAAAACATGTATGTCTGTAAAGAATCCCGACATCGGTGTGCTCGACTGTAAATTAATCAGAACTGCATTTGCTGATTTTTCTCTTGCCGCACTGCCGTGCGCTTTTTTTGGTATAGCTCGATCGTCCCGTAAAAAAGATCTGTCTGATTTTAGCTTTGCACTTCGGTGCGTCTTTTGGGTATGGCTCGAATGGCCCTTGTAAAAAATATCGGTCTGATTTTAGCTATGCACTTCGGTGCGCCTTTTTGGGTATGGCTCCCTTCGCTCTCAAACCGTTTCGCAGAAGATGCAACAGCCTGCTCGTCGGCCCTCCTTTATGCTCATTCCACCATACCCGGGTTTGTTTAAAGGCAAAGACTGAATTCAAAGAAAGGGAGATTTTGCTTCGCTCCTCCCCTTACTCATAAGGGGAGGCTGGGAGGGGTTAGTATAAAACGGTTTTCTTTTGCGCACTGTCGTGCGCCTTTTGGGTATGGTTCGAACGGCCCTTGAAAAAAAAATCTGTCTGATTCCCGCTTTGCACTTCGGTGCGTCTTTTTGGGTATGGCTCCCTTCGCTGTCGAGCCGTTTCGCAGCAGATTCAAGAGCCTGCTAAGCGGCCCTCCCTTAGGCTCATTCCACCATACCCGGGTTTGTTTAAAGGCAAAGACAAAGCAATTGCAGAACTGACCACTCCCAGCCCCTCCTTGGTAAGGAGGGGGATTTTGTCATCGCTCCTCCCCTTACTTACAAGGGGAGGCTGGGAGGGGTGGTTAAAATACGCAAGACCCTCAGACTATCGTCTGAGGGTCCATGTCGAAGGTGAGGGCCACACCTGCGGGCGGCGCTTTATAAAACGAATTTCTAAGGGCCCTTAAAAACGGCAGCAGTGTTTTAACATCAGACCCTTTGATGAGCATCTGCCATCTGTAGCGGTTCTTTACACGCGCGATGAGCGCAGGGGCCGGGCCGAGGACCACTATGCCTGTTTTTTTTCCGATAATGCCTGTCGCAGTCCTTTTGAGTGTCTCGGCGGCTGAGGCGACCTTCTCGTCTTTAAGCCCTTCGAACTTCAGGCAACAGAGCCTTGAGAAGGGCGGATAGTCAAGCTCACGTCTCAGTTCGATCTCTTCAGAATAAAAACTCCCGTAGTCATGTCTCAGCGCGTTTTTGAATGAGTAGTGTTCGGAGTTGAGCGTCTGCACTATTACTTCACCTGCCTCGTCTCCGCGCCCGGCCCTTCCAGCGGCCTGCGTTATCAGCTGAAAGGTCCTCTCCGAGCTTCTGAAGTCCGGTAGCGCCAGAGAGGTGTCTCCTGATATTACGCCTACGAGGGTGATGCCCGGGAAGTGATGGCCCTTTGAGACCATCTGAGTTCCGATAAGAACGTCTACCGTCTTGTCCTCCATCGCGTCTATTATCTTTTTGGCCGAGCCTTTTTTCTGCGTAGTATCCCTGTCCATCCGCCCTATGCGCGCTTGAGGCAGGAGGGCGCGCACCTCTTCTTCGACCTTCTCTGTGCCTGCCCCGGGGTGGACGAGGTTTTTCCCCTTGCATGTCGGGCACTCGTTCGGAAGGGCCATCGTCATGTCGCAGTAGTGGCACTTCAAGGATTTTTTTGATTTGTGCATAGTAAGAGTAACAGAGCAGTTGAGGCATTCAAATGTCTTGCCGCAGTCCTTGCATACGATGGATGGCGCAAACCCGCGCCTGTTGAGAAACAGAAGCGACTGCCTGCCTCCCTCGAAGGTCTGGGTTAGAAGGCCCTTCAGTTTTTCCGATATGACAGCCCCTTTTTCAACGCGCATGTCAGCGAGTTCTATCAGAGGCAGGGTCCCTCCTGAGACTCTGTTATTCAGGCGCAGAGGTGCGATCTTACCTGTATTCGCGTTATAAAATGTCTCAACCGATGGAGTCGCCGAGCCGAGCACGACTGTAATGCCGAGGTATCTGCCGAGCATGAGGCTGCAGTCGCGCGCGTTGTAGCGCACCCCTTCCTCCTGCTTATACGAGGTCTCGTGCTCCTCATCGACTATTATGAGGCCAAGGTCTTTTATCGGGGCAAAGAGCGCTGAGCGCGCGCCTACCACGACGTCGGCCTCGCCTCCGGCTATCCTCTCCCATTCATCCGTCCTTTGCCCAGGTGTGAGGCCGCTGTGAGCGACAGCGACCTTTTGAGGGAACCTTGAGGCGAGGTACGCTACAGGCCACGGCGTCAGAGATATCTCCGGTACGAGAAAGAGCGCCTTTTTGCCGAGCCTTACAGCTTCTTCAATCGCCTTGAGATATACTAGCGTCTTGCCTGAACCTGTGACACCGTAGAGAAGGAACGGCGAATAGACGCCGCTCACGAGTGCTTTTTTTATCTCGTCCAAGGCGGCCTGTTGTTCGTCGTTTGACTCGTGATCAGCCTCCCTCGGTGTTATCTCTGCGAGCGGGTCTCTGAATACGCGCCTCTCAATAATCGAGACGAGACCCTTTGCGGCCAGTTTTTTTACAGCGTCGGCAGAGCCTGAAAACTCGCGGCCAAGCTCAGGCATGGACATTTCGCCCGCATCAAGAAGGCGGGTCAAAATCCTTGCCTGTAACGGGGTCTTCTTTAGGGATTCGAGTCCGCCAGAAGCGGCCTTGATCGGCGCTGCGAATTGGACCGTCTTTTCAAAGATGCCGCCCTTGAGTTTTGATTCATGGGCGAGAAGGCCTTCGGCAACGAGCCTTGTGATGGCGCTACTGACAGGCCTGTCTTTGTACCTCTTGATGATAGACGGGAGGTTTAACCCCTTGTCTGCGCACTTTAGTATCTCTTGATCAAGGTCGGCTGAGCCTTGCAGGGCAATTCTGCCTTTTTCCGTAAGCGTGATGGTGCGCTCGGATTTTATGTTCATGCCCGGAGGGTTTATTAAGGCAAAGACGCTGCCTATAGGCGCAAAATAATAGGCGGCAAGCCATCTGTAGAATTCAAGCCTCTTGGCGTCGAAGATGGGTCTATCGTCGAGTATGTCGATGATAGGTTTTGTCTCTTTTACGTCCGCAGGCGCCTGCCCGGATACGTTCAGGATATAGCCTGTAACTGTCCTTTTGCCGAATGGCGCGACCGCGCGTTTGCCAAGGCAGACCTGAGCCTGAAGCGCTTCAGGCACAGAGTATGTGAAGGTCCTCTCCAGCGGAAGCTCTATAGCTAGCTCAACGAAGGTATTATCCGGTCGATCGGACTCTTTTTTTTCTTGATCGTATTTTTGCATCAGATGCCTGTATTCGTTTTATAGGTGCAGATCATCCGGCCTGTTGGAAGTAGCGTAGGGTATGCTCGGCCCACCACAAACACTGAGCCTACCACATGCTGGTAGGCCGCTGTTCCTTTTTGCACTGCCGTGGCTTTTGGGTATGGCTCGCTTCGCTTTCGAGTTGTTTCGCAGAAGATACAAGGACCTGCTTAACACCTCTCAGTCAGGCTCGCTACGCCATGACCCGGATTTTGTTCCAAGGCAAAAGCAAGAACCTCGTAGGGTGTGCTGCGCACACCATTTGCATGAGCGCAACTTGTACCCGTTAATCGTGAAAAACATCTCTCTGATTTTAGCTTTGCACTTCCGTGCTCCTTTTGGGTATGGCTCCTTTCGCTGTCGGGCCGTCTCACAGTAGATACAAGAGCCTGCTCGTCAGCCCTCCTTCATGCTCTTCCCGCCATAACCCGGGTTTTGTTTCAAGGCAAAGGATAAATTCAAAGACAGCTGGTATAGCGTAGGGTGTGCTGCGCACACCATTTGCATGAGGCCTTCTACTACGCAAGGCCACTACTTTATAAAATCTCATCTGCCAGTTTTCTTTTGCGAACTGTCGTTCGCTTTTGGGTATGGCTCGAACTGCCCATACAAAAAACATCTGTCTGATTTCAGCTTTGCGCTTCTGCGCCCCTTTTGGGTATGGTTCCTTTCGCTGTCGGGCTGTTTCGCAGTAAATACGAGAACCTGCTTAACAGCCCTCCTTCATGCTCCTTCCGCCATGACCCGGGTTTTGTTTCAAGGCAAAGACAAAATTTAAGGGCGCATTCAAAGGCAGGGCACTTTGTCTTTACTCCTCCCATTACTATAAGGGAAGGCTGGGAGGGGTTAGCTGTAAGCGGTCCTTCTTTTGCGTACCGGAGTGCGCTTTCGGGTATGGCTCGCTTAGCCCGCCGGTTCAATGACGATACAAGGATTTTATCGGAAAACAGGGGTTAAAGACAAGATGATAAGGCGGCGCGGCAGTCAGTTTACTCGACCCATTCGCTCTTTACGTCGTAGTCAGAGGGGGCCTGGTTCTCGAACCTGGTGAACTCGTTTAAGAACGTGAGCTTGACTGTGTCTGTCGGGCCGTTACGCTGTTTGGCTACGATCAGCTCCGCAGTCCTTCTCTGTCCGCAGGTGCAAAGCTCTCTCGGGCAATCGCAGGGCTTGTATAAAGACTCCCTGTAGACGAACATGACTACGTCGGCGTCCTGCTCGATTGCGCCTGATTCTCTAAGGTCTGAGAGCTGAGGCTTGTTGCCGTCTCGCCTCTCAGTCATACGCGAGAGCTGGGATAGCGCTATGACAGGTATGTGAAGCTCCTTGGCCAAGGCCTTTAAAGACCTCGATATGTCGGATATCTCCTGCTCCCTGTTATCAGTCTTTTTGCCGCGCATGAGCTGGAGGTAGTCGATGATGAGGAGCTGTATCCCGAACTCGTCCTTCCATCTTCTGGCCTTTGCCCTAAGCTCAAGTACGGATTGCGCCGGCGTGTCATCTATATATACCGGGGCTTCGTAAAGGGTCCCTACGGCGGTAGTGAGCCTGCCCCAGTCGTCGTCTTTCAAAAACCCGCTTCTGAGCTGCTGGAGGCCTACGTGCGCTTTTGACGCGAGCATCCTCTGGACGAGCTGTTCTTTGCTCATCTCGAGCGAGAATACGGCGACCGGTACCTTCAGGTCTATGGCCGCGTTCTCCGCGATGTTAAGGGCGAATGAGGTCTTTCCCATGCCGGGGCGGCCGGCGATGATGATAAGGTCAGAGGGCTGGAGCCCTGAGGTGAGCTGGTCAAGGCCTTTAAATCCTGTTGCGAGGCCGGTTATCTGCGTTTTTTTCTCATAGAGGCGTTCGATAGACTCGAACGCGCCCTTGATAAGGTCTTTGAGAGCGAAAAAAGACTTCTTCGCCCTGTCGGAAGAGACCCGGAATATCTTCTGCTCCGCTTCGTCGATGAACTCATCGGCGGATTCAACGCCCTCGAGGCCGCGCGTGGCGATCTCGGTAGCCGCCTCGATGACCTTTCTTACCAGGGCCTTTTCTTTGACGATCCTGGCGTAGTAAGAGATATTGGCGGCGGTCGGGGTGTTTTCCAGAAGCTCGGCGATGTACGCAACCCCGCCTAGCGTGGATAGCTCTGAAGAGTCTTTAAAGAGGTTGGCGATAGTTACTGCGTCGATAGGGGAGCTTCTTTCGAAGAGCTTGACCATGCCGATAAAGAGCTTCGCATGGGTCCCGTGATAGAAGTCGCTTCCGTCAGAGGATAGGACTTCCAGAACCTTGTTGATAGCGTCTTTTTCAAGGAGTATGCCGCCGAGGACGGCCTGCTCCGCGTCGATGCTGTGCGGGGGCGTCTTGAGTGTCAGTTCTCTTGTGGGTCTTATAATCATGGCGGTAGGGTAAAAAAGTTCAGCGGGGCCTGGGCCCCGCTGAACCGTTCGTGGGTTTATTCCTTTACTACCGAGAGGTTGATGCTTGCGATCACGTCCATGTGGAGTTTTACGGTGCACTGGAACGAGCCGAGCGTCTTGATGTGATCGGCGAGATGTATATCTCTTTTCTCAACGGAGAAACCTTTTGCCTTGAGTTCCGTCTCGATGTCGTGCGTCGTGACCGACCCGAAGAGCTTCTCGTCGTCGCCTGATTTTCTGGTGAAGGTGAGGGATACGGCTTCGAGCTCAGCCTTCAACTTGTCGGCCTGGTCCCTTCTCGCCTGCGCCTTCTTGAGGTAAGACTCCCTTTCAGCTTCTAGCTGCCTGAGGTTGCCGGGGGTCGCCAGTACCGCCAGGCCCTGCGGCAGAAGGTAGTTGCGGCCGTAGCCATCGGCTACCTTTACATGGTCGCCGAACCTGCCGAGGTTCTCGACGTCTTTCTTAAGTATGAGATTCATCGTTATGCTCCTTTATATGCTTGTCGCAGTGAAGGGGATGATGGCCAGCGTTCTGGCTCTTTTGATAGCTATGGCTACCATCCTCTGGTGCTTTGCGCAGGTCCCCGAGATCCTTCTCGGCACTATCCTTCCCTTTTCGGTCAGGTATGGCCTGAGGGCCTTGGCGTCCTTGTAGTCTATGGTTATGGCCGGGGTCTTGCAGAAGCGGCAGACCTTTTTCTTCATGTATGGCTTCTTGCCGTCCGGCGACCTGTGGTCCGATGACGGCCTTTCGCGTCTTTCAAAGCTCATGACTGACCTCCTTCGGCTGCTGGTGCGGTTTCGGCAGCTGCCTGTTCGGCAACCTGCTCAGGCGCTTTTTCGCAGAGCCTTACGGTCTGCTGGCGCAGTACGTTCTCGTTGAGCTTTATCTGACGGCACATCTCCTTGCTTACATCAGGCGTGGTGTTGTACTCGAGAACGAAGTAGTAGCCGTCGTTCTTCTTCTGGATAGGGTAGGCGAGCCTCCTTCTTCCCCATTCATCGAGCCTTCCAAGCGTGCCGCCGCCTGCTTCGAGCGTGGCAGTAGCCTTCTGGATGATGCTTTTTATAGCCTCATCCCCTACATCGGGCTTCACGATGCAGACTGTCTCATACCTGTTGGACATCTGTCCTCCTTATGGTCCCCCGCTTGAAGCGGGTCTGTTCCCGTTTTTACGGGACAAGGGAGCGTTGCGGCCTTCGGGGCCGCTCCGTTGCGGCTACTACAGCCGCCGGGATCAAGGCCGCCTTTTCAAACGGCCTGTCTCTGATGAAGAGATCTTTATACTATTTCCGGTTGAATAAATCAAGCCATTTGATTTTGAGACCGGCAGGGACAAATAACCCATAGATCCGCGCGGCCGTTACAGGCCGTGGCGTTCCTGAGCCGCTTTTTTGGTAAAAAGCTCCTTATGTTTGGCGAGATAGTAGACTATAGCGCTGTTAAGTACGAGTATTATGACCCGTGTGGGCGTGACCTTTATGAAGACCTCATAGACCTCGAGAGGGATGAATATGCCGGTAGCTATTACAGTCAGCCACTCGGCCCATCTCTTTCTGAGATGCAGGCCCCAGGCCTCCGCGAGGTTGATGATGCTAAGTGCGAAAACCGCGCTAGTTATGCTTATGAAGGCCGGATTTCCGAGGCTTCCGACCTTTTTTATGATGGAGATGACGACGGCGTTCTCGGTATCGAGGTAGAAGCTCGCCGCGAGGTTCCTGACGGTCGCTTCCACAGTATGGTCAAGGACGTTGAATATTCCGATGGTTATTACGAGCTGAACGACCCCTATGAGCGCTTTATAGATGATTATGAACTTGAGGAAGGCTGATTTCGGCTTTTTCATGGACGATCGTCAGGCATGCGCATAGGGATGCCGCGCCCGCTTAAGTACCTCTTGGTCTGGGGTATCGTGAACGTTCCGAAGTGGAAGATGGACGCGGCAAGGGCCGCGTCAGCGCGTCCCTCGGTAAAGGCCTCGTACAAGTGCTCAAGAGTGCCTGCCCCGCCTGAGGCTATGACAGGGATGTTGACGGCATCGGCGACCTTTCTTGTAAGCCCGAGGTCGTAGCCGTCCTTCCTGCCGTCCATGTCCATCGACGTGAGAAGTATCTCCCCGGCGCCTAAGGCCTCGACCCTTTTCGCCCAGTCGATGACGTCAATCCCCCGAGGTTTTCTTCCTCCGTGGGTGTAGACCTCCCACGCGGGTCCTGCTCCGCCTGCCTTCTGCTTCGCGTCTATTGCTACGACTATGCACTGGCTCCCAAACCTCTCGGACGCCCTCTTGACGAAGTCAGGGTCCTCTACCGCCGTTGTGTTTATGGAGACCTTGTCTGTACCGGCCCTGAGCAGGTCTTTTATGTCGTCAAGCGTCTTTATCCCGCCTCCGACGGTCAGAGGCATGAATACGCAGGAGGCGGTCTTCTCGACTATGTCGAGTATCGTCTTTCTTTTTTCGTGAGAGGCAGTTATATCGAGGAATACAAGCTCGTCTGCGCCCTGGTCCTCGTACGCGCGCGCAGCGTCCACCGGGTCTCCGGCGTCGCGCAGTTCAACGAAGCTGACCCCTTTGACGACCCTGCCGTCTTTCACGTCAAGGCACGGTATTATGCGTTTGGTGAGCATGGACGTCTCCCAATATCTTCTTCCGGCATGGCTAGCGCCCCTATTCTTCGCGCCTGTTGCCGAGCTATAGCGCCCCGGCCGCCGCTACCGCGTCTTTCAGATCGATCGACCCTGCGTAGAGGGCCTTTCCGATGATGATACCTTCCAGCGGCACGCCTTTGTACGATTCTATGTCCTTGATGGATGATATTCCGCCTGAGGCTATGACCGGTATGTCGACTGAGGCGGCCATCTCTCTTGTAGCCTCTACGTTGGGGCCGGATAACATCCCATCTCTTGAAATATCGGTGTATATGATAGAGGCGACACCTATGCCTTCGAGCCTCTGAGCGAGAGTCACAGCCTTCTCATCCGTGACTGTGACCCATCCCTTTATGGCGACCCGTCCGTCCTTGGCGTCTATGCCTACCGCTATCCTGCCCGGGTATCTTCTTGTAAGGGTCTTTAAGAACTCAGGGTCTTCGTACGCGGCCGTACCTATAATGACCCTTTTAACGCCGACCTCTTCGAGGTAGATGGCGGCAGTCCGCTCGTCCCGTATTCCTCCGCCGATTTGGACCGGTATGGAGACAGAGTCCTTGATGCGCTTTATTACATCGAAGTTCATGGCGCTGCCTTCGATCGCGCCGTTAAGGTCTACAAGGTGTATTATGCCTGCTCCGAGTGCTTCCCACTTCCTTGCGACCTCTGTCGGGTCGTTTGAGTATACGGTCTCGGCGTCCATCCTCCCTTGCGTGAGGCGTACGCACCGTCCGTCTTTTATGTCTATGGCAGGCAGTATTATCATTATGTCCCTTCGTCTTGACCCGTTATTTAGCCTCGCGAACGGCAACCATGCGAGGCGTTTGCCTTATCTGATAGAGCTGAAGTTCTTAAGTATCTTTAATCCCGTCTTCTGGCTCTTTTCTGGGTGGAACTGGCAGGCCATGACGTTGTCCTGCTCGATGCTGGACGTAAAATCGATTCCGTAGCCTGTTGTCGTGAGTATTACCGATTCGTCAGCAGGGAGCGCGTAGTACGAGTGGACGAAGTAGACGTACGAGCCGTCTGCAACGCCCTCTAAAAGGACGGAGCCTTTCTTTTTATCGACAGAGTTCCAGCCCATGTGCGGGACCTTAAGCTCCGCGCCCTCGCTGTCTTTCATTGATGGAAAGCGTACGACGCGGCCTTTTATGATGCCGAGCCCTTTGTGAAGGCCGAACTCCATGCCCTCATCGAAGAGGAGCTGAAGCCCGAGGCAGATGCCGAGAAAAGGCTTTCCTGACGAGATCGCCTTGTGTATAGGGTCTATAAGCCCGTACTCGGTAAGGTTGCTCATGCAGTCTTTGAACGCGCCAACGCCGGGCAGTACTACGTGGCTCGCGCCAGCTATTACGGCCGGGTCGCGTGTGACGCAGGTTTTTGCGCCGACATTTTCGAAGGCCTTTTGAACGCTCCTGACGTTTCCCATGTCATAGTCTATGATGGCTATCATCGGCATCCGGTTATAGCTTGCCCTTGGTCGACAGGACCCCTTTTATCCTCGGGTCCCTAGCTACGGCCGCGCTCATGGCGCGCCCCAGGGCCTTGAATATGGATTCTATCGAGTGGTGTATCTCGTCTCCGTAGTGGAGCGTCACGTGGAGGTCGACCCCGGCGCTGTTTGAAAAGGCCTTCATGAACTCCTTTAGAAGCTCCATGTCGAAGGTGTCCATCATCCTGCCGTCTATCATGGCGGAGATCACCCTTCTTGAAACGGCGAACGAGTCCTTCGTGATGTTGAACCTGAAGTACGGGCGGTTGCTGATGTCAAGTACGACAGAGGCCATCGCGTCCATCATCGGCACCTCGGCTGACCCGCACCGCCTGATACCCTTGTTGTCTTTAAGCGCCCCTCTGAGCGCTTCGCCGAGCGCTATGCCGACGTCTTCTATCGTGTGGTGGAGGTCTACGTCAACGTCGCCCTTCGCCCGTATCTTCAGATCGAAGAGGCCGTGGCGGCTGAGGTTGGTGAGCATGTGGTCGAAAAACGGTATCGGCGTCTTTATATCGCCCTTGCCTGAGCCGTCGAGGTTAAGCTCGACCGTGATATCCGTCTCTTTCGTCTTTCTCGTTATCTTCGCTTTTCTTGCCATAACCCTTGCTCCGATTGATGGGGGTATAAAAGCCTGTGTTACCTGACGGGCCTGTCTTGGCTCAGTCCTTTTTAAGACGGAGCCCTGCGCTTATCCCGTGGGCTTCCAGCCCTTCGAGGTCCGAAAAGCTCTTGATGCGCCCTCCGAGTTCTTTTATCCCGTCAGGCGAGAACGAAATTACGCTCGTCTTTTTTATAAAGTCGTCTACGCCGAGCGGAGAAGAAAACCTTGCCGTTCCGCCTGTAGGCAGCGTATGGTTCGGGCCGGCGAGGTAGTCTCCGGCAGCCTCAGGCGTGTGCCTGCCGAGGAATATGGCGCCTGCGTTCCTGATGCGCCCCATCAGCTCGAACGGTCTTTCTACGAATAGTTCAAGATGCTCAGGGGCGATACGATTGGAGATGGATGCGGCCTCATCCAGGTCCTTTGCGATTATTATCAGACCGTAGCGCTCTATGGATGCCTCGGCTATGGCGCGCCTCTTGAGTTTTTTTAGAAGTACGGCAACGGCCTTTTGCACCGCAAGGGCCGTCTTTTTTGATGTGGTTATGAGTATGCTTGAGGCAAGCTCGTCGTGCTCGGCTTGAGATAGCAGGTCTGCGGCGATCCACTCAGGGTCGCCTGTGCCGTCGTTTATGATGAGTATCTCGCTCGGCCCTGCTATCATGTCTATGTCTACCGTGCCGTAGACGAGCCGCTTTGCCGTTGCCACGTAGATGTTGCCCGGGCCTGTTATCTTGTCGACCTTAGGCACTGAGGCTGTGCCGTAAGCGAGGGCGGCGATAGATTGCGCGCCTCCTGCCCTGAATATCCTGTCAACCCCGGATATCCTCGCGCTCGCAAGGACATGAGCGTCTATACCGTCTTTCCCCGGAGGGGTGACCATTACAACCTCGTCTACTCCGGCGACACGCGCCGGTATCGCGTTCATCAGGACGGTAGACGGATAAGACGCCTTGCCTCCCGGAACGTAGATGCCCGCCCTTTCAAGCGGCGTTATTCTGGTACCTAAGATCGTACCGTCCGTTGAGGTGGAAAACCACGAGTTCCTTACCTGCTTATTGTGAAAGTCCTCTATGCGTGTGGCCGCGAACTCTATGAGAGAGAGGTCTTTTTTCGAGACCATCTTCATGGCGCTATCGATCTCGGACTTTTTGACCTCTATGCGGCCTGTTATGTCGACGTTGTCGAATTTTTTGGTGTAATAGGCAAGGGCGCGGTCTCCGTCCTTTCTGACTGAATCGATTATGTCACGGACGATGGGTTCAACTGTCGAGGTATCGCAATCTCCCCGGCCTGTTATCTCTGAGAGCGAGGCGGAAAACAATCTGTCAGTCGTCTCTATGATACGCATGATATCCCTGTTTTTAAATAGATACTGCTCTGCCCGCGCTTTGATTACTATGGCGCAGATAACGGTCTTGACTGTTGAGAGATCTGCCCTGCCGTCGGCAGGCCGTCCGGTTGCCTGCTTACTTCTTCTGCGCGGCTACGGCCTTTGAAAGCCTCTCCACGAGGTCTTTCACCCTGCCGGGTTTTGTCTTGAGGCTCGCCCTGTTGCAGACGAGTTTCGATGTGATGTTGATGACGTGTTCCACCTCGACCAGCCCGTTTTTCTTGAGCGTCTCGCCTGTCTGGACGAGGTCGACTATCCTCTCTGAGAGGCCGAGCAGAGGGGCCAGCTCTATCGAGCCGTACAGCTTGATTATCTCGACTTGTATGCCCTTGTCAAGAAAGTGCTTCATCGTGATGTTGGGGTATTTTGTGGCGACCCTTATGTGCGTCCAGTGCTTCGGGTTGTCTTTGGCGCTCAGTTCCACGGGCTCTGCCACCATCATCCTGCAGACGCCTATGTTCAGGTCGAGCGGTTCGTAGAGGTCCTTGCCCTGTTCGATAAGCACGTCCTTGCCTGCGATGCCCATGTCAGCGGCCCCGTGTTCCACATACGTCGGGACGTCCTGGCTCCGTATTACCATGAACCTCAGCCCTTCGGCGATATTCTCGAATATGAGCTTCCTGTCGTCGCTCAGTATCTCGCTGAAGTCGACCCCTGCGGCCCTGAAGAGTGTCGCGGCCTCTTTGAGTATGCGGCCCTTTGGGAGCGCAATAGTGAGTGTGTCGTCCCAGTTTTTCCTGGTTGTATTTTTCTCGTTCACGCCTTCACCCTCTTTATTCTGGCCCCGAGGCCTACGAGTTTGTCTTCTATCTTCTCATATCCGCGGTCGAGATGGTATATCCTCGATACCTCGGTCACGCCCTCTGCCACAAGCCCGGCAAGGATCAGCGAGGCGCTGGCTCGCAGGTCTGTCGCCATCAGAGGCGCTCCGGAGAGCCTCTTTACGCCCTTGACTACGGCGCACCTACCGTCTATCGTTATGTCAGCCCCCATGCGCTTCAACTCTCCGACGTGCATGAACCTGTTCTCGAATACAGTCTCCGTTATCACGCTGAGGCCGGATGATATCGTCATCATAGCCATTATCTGCGCCTGCATATCCGTAGCAAAGCCGGGGTAGGGAAGCGTCTTTACGTCAACGCCCCTTATCGTTCCATTGCCGACGACCCTCATGCCGGTCGCTTCTTCCTCGATCGCGGCCCCTGACTCTTTCAGCTTGGTCGTGAGCGAATCAAGGTAGTCCGAAGGGCAGTCTTTTATCAGGACGTTGCCTGCTGTCATGGCAGCGGCGACCATAAAGGTGCCTGCCTCTATCCTGTCAGGTATTACGCGCACCGAAGTAGGTTCCAGCCTGTCTACCCCGGTTATCCTGATAGTGTCTGTACCGGCCCCTGTTATCCTGGCGCCCATCCTGTTAAGGGTCTGGGCGAGACAGACGACCTCGGGTTCCAGCGCCGAGTTCTCGAGTATGGTGGTGCCTTCAGCCAATACGGCCGCGAGCATAAGGTTCTCCGTCCCTGTTACCGTGACGGTATCCATGTAGATCTTCGCGCCGCGCAGGCGATCGGCCTTTACAAGGACGTAGCCGTGGTCTATCGTGACCTCGGCGCCCATCTTCTGGAGGCCTTTTATGTGCAGGTCTATCGGACGCGCGCCTATGGCGCACCCGCCGGGGAGCGATACGCGCGCCTCCTTGAATCTGGTAAGGAGCGGGCCGAGGACGAGTACGGACGCACGCATGGTCTTGACCATCTCGTAAGGCGCGACAGGCTCTTTTACGTCCCTCGTTCTTATCCTGAGCGTTCCGGAGGCTGTGTCGTGGTCTGTCTCCGCGCCGAGGTGTTCAAGGAGCGCCTTGAAGGTCTCGATGTCCTTGAGCCTGGGTACGTTCGTTATAGTCGTCCAGCCGTCGGAGAGAAGGGCAGCAGCCATAAGAGGCAATACCGCGTTCTTCGCCCCGCTTACTGTGACCTCTCCTACAAGGCGTGCACCGCCTTCGATGATTATCTTGTCCATTCGCCCCTGTTGCGACCCTGTATTTCCGGCGGCCTTGCGGCCGGTCTTTTATTCGTGCGGCCTTGCTGGTCAGATCTCTTTATGAGCAGAGTCGCCTGTGCCGCTTACGCGGCAGGGCTTTCAAAGTTTTTTAGCGCCTCTGTCTGGTAATACGCGTTTAACGAGTCTGTAAGCTCGATGAGGTCGCCTTCCATTATCTCGCTGAGCCTGTGGAGCGTGAGGCCTATCCTGTGGTCCGTCACCCTGTTTTGCGGAAAATTATACGTCCTTATCTTCTCGCTCCTGTCTCCTGTGCCGACCTGCGACCTTCTGTCCGCGGATATCTGCTTTTTCTGCTCCTGCACCTTGGCGTCGAGTATCCTGGAGATAAGCACCTTGAAGGCCTTTTCCCTGTTCTTGTGCTGGCTCTTCTCCTCCTGGCAGGCTACCACCGTGCCAGTCGGGATGTGCGTCATGCGAACTGCTGTTTCGACCTTGTTGACATTCTGGCCGCCGTGTCCGCCTGAGCGGAAGGTATCGACCCTTATATCATCCATGCGGACGTCAACCTCTACCTCTTCTGCCTCCGGCATGACCGCGACCGTAACTGTTGACGTGTGGCGCCTGCCTGAGGCCTCAGTCTCAGGGACCCTCTGGACGCGGTGGACGCCGCTTTCATACTTGAAGCGCGAGTATGCGCCCTTGCCCTCTATCATGGCGATGACCTCTTTGAGGCCGTTATCGCCTGACGCGCTGGAGCTCATCACGTCGACCTTCCAGCCGTTTCTCTCGGCGTACCTCGAGTACATCCTGAAGAGCTCGGCCGCGAAAAGCGCGGATTCGTCACCTCCGGCGCCGGCCCGTATCTCAAGCATGAGGTTCTTGTCATCGTTCGGGTCTTTGGGAAGGAGAAGGACTCTTATTCTGGCAGTAAATTCTTCCACGCTATTTTGAAGGGAGGGCAGCTCTTCCTTGGCAAGTTCGCGCAGCTCTTCGTCCTTGCCTTCGATGATCAGCTTTGCCTCGTCGATCTCCTGCTCGGCCTTCATCAGGTCACGATATGTCTCTACGATAGTCGAAAGGGCGGAGTGTTCGCGCGCGTACCTCTGGTATATCTCCGTGTTTCCGGCTACCTCAGGCTGACCTAGCAGGTTTGAGAGCTCTTCGTATCTGGCTTCGACGTCTTCGAGGCGTTTTTTAAGCATAGGGGTATGGTTCCAAAGAAGGAATAATATTCAGGAAACAGACGGAAACGGCGGTGTTATAAGCTTTTAAACCTTTCCCTCGTTTCTTTCGGCTTTCCGCATGTCATATCGCCTTCCGAGCAGGGACCTGTCACGCAGGCAGGTCCGGCGGACTTGAATATGAACGGTGCGGCCTTTTTTGCAAGTATCAGCATTGAAGTGGCAAGTTCGCGGATCTCCCACTGTGCGCGCTCGCAGCACCTGAGGCTGAAAAAGTGGATGAGCTCCCTGGCGTTCATAGTCACAATTATCTTCGTGCAGGCCGCGTTAGGCAGGATGTATCTGGCGTCCTCGGCCGGGATGCCGGCGCCGACAAGCTCCTTGTACAGGCCGTAGACAGCCTTGACCGCCTCATCGAACCGCTTTTTTTTGAGCGTGTCCGAGGCGATAGATGCCGGGGTCACGTACTCCGGGCTGTCGAAGGTGACGTACCTCTGGCTCTGCTGCGAATAGGACGCAAGCCTGTGGCGGACGAGCTGGTGGGATGTGGCCCTGGATATGCCTTCTATTCCGAAGGTGAACGAGGCATGCTCAAGCACCGAGGTATGCCCCATCTTCAGGATCTTGTCGAGAAACTTCTCGGTCGACGTAGCGGCGACCTTCTCCCCGAGCTCATCTATGGTGCTGTCCGAATAGCAGAGCCTTGCGGCCAGCGCAACGGTCTTTTCAGGTTCAGGTGTTGAGTTGAGAAGGGTTGCCTTCACTCGCCTGTTTGCCCCCCGGACCT
The DNA here is from genome assembly GCA_038043525.1 of Deltaproteobacteria bacterium. Taxonomy (GTDB): domain Bacteria; phylum Desulfobacterota; class GWC2-55-46; order GWC2-55-46; family GWC2-55-46; genus JBBTBW01. Next base: position 21,328 of record JBBTBW010000018.1, read on the forward strand.
TAGGCCCCCTTGGGCTTGCGGCCGTACTTTGTGTTGAACTTTTCGATCTTGCCTGCTGTGTCCATGAACCTCTGCTCGCCTGTAAAGAACGGGTGGCAGCCGGAGCATATCTCGACGGATATCGACTTCTTTGTCGACTTGGTCTCTATCACGTTGCCGCACGCGCAGGTGATCTTCATGGTGTTGTATTCCGGGTGTATTCCTTCCTTCATCTCTTCTTTCCTCCAGTATGTTCTGTCCGTGAAAATGGCCTGCCTCACGCGCAGGGTTTGCTCGTACCCTTTGCCGAGGCAGACTTTAATAGTTAATGATAACAGCTTAGCAACCCCTTCGCAAGAAAAAAAGACCGCCTTAGGGCCTGATGAAAAGAGGCCTTTCATGCAGGCGGACCGTTTTTTCCGCCGGATGGGCCTTGTGAACTACTTGCTCATCGAGTCGAGGAACGCCTTGTTCGAGGTCGTATGCTGCACCTTATCGAGGAGGAACTCCATCGATTCGACTGGGTTTAGCGGCTGGAGTACCTTTCTCAGTATCCAGATCCTGTTGAGCGCTTCCTTGGAGAGCAGGAGCTCTTCCTTTCTTGTCCCTGACTTGTTGAGGTCTATCGCCGGGAAGATCCTTCTCTCGCCGAGCTTCCTGTCGAGGACTATCTCCATGTTGCCCGTGCCCTTGAACTCTTCGAATATGACCTCGTCCATCCTGCTTCCGGTGTCGATAAGGGCTGTGGCGATGATGGTGAGACTGCCGCCTTCCTCGATGTTCCTTGCGGCCCCGAAGAACCTCTTGGGCTTGTGAAGGGCGTTTGAGTCGACGCCGCCGGATAATACCTTTCCGCTCGGAGGAACGACCGCGTTATAGGCCCTTGCAAGCCTTGTTATCGAATCAAGGAGTATGACGACGTCCTTCTGGTGCTCTACAAGCCTCTTGGCCTTTTCAATGACCATCTCGGATACCTGTACGTGTCTCTGCGCAGGCTCGTCGAACGTGGAGCTGATGACCTCGCCGTTTACCGACCTCTGCATGTCGGTTACCTCTTCAGGGCGCTCGTCTATGAGAAGGACGAGGAGGACTACCTCAGGGTGGTTCGTGGTGATGGCGTTGGCTATCTTCTGAAGGAGTATGGTCTTGCCTGCCCTTGGAGGCGATACGATGAGGCCTCTCTGTCCTTTTCCTATCGGCGTGAAAAGGTCCATGATCCTCATTGACGTGTCGCCTGTCGGCGCGCTCTCGAGCGTGAACCTTTCCTGCGGGTAGAGGGGCGTGAGGTTGTCGAAGAGTATCTTCTCTCTTGCAACTTCAGGGTCTTCGTAGTTGACCCTCTCGACTTTAAGGAGCGCGAAGTACCTCTCGCCTTCCTTTGGCGGCCTGATCTGGCCTGAGACTATGTCGCCTGTTCTCAGGTTGAACCTTCTGATCTGCGAAGGGGATACGTATATGTCGTCAGGGCCGGGAAGGTAGTTGTAATCCGGCGCGCGCAGGAACCCGAAGCCGTCAGGGAGAGTCTCAAGCACCCCTTCTCCGTAGATCATCCCGTTTTGCTCGGACTGCGACTGGAGAAGGGCGAATATGAGGTCCTGTTTGCGCATGGATGACGCGCTCTCTATATTATACTTTTTGGCAAGCGAGGTAAGATCGCCTATCTTTTTTTCTTTCAGTTCCTTGAGGTTCATGCAACGCTCCTGTGTGGGGGTTTTTGTTCCGGCTGGGGTTAATGGTTATGTTGAACGGGTGCCGCCGTGATCCAGCCGTTTTACAGGCGGGCCAAGGCGGGCAATAAAAAAGATAATCATTGCCGAGAAGGATCCCTGTTGTTTATGACGGGGGCCCTTCAAGACGTCTTTCCCGGCATGGTCCGCAAGGATGGCCGGATAGTCTCAGTGATGCCGCGATTTCTTAGGCGTATGGTCATTAATGGCCGGAACTGTTCTGGCGGTCTGAGGCCAAGTCCCGTAAAGAAGGGGCTTGGCTCCTGGTCCTTACGCCCGAGAGAAGCTTTGTCTTCGGACGCCGTGTAGAGTCGTTTATTGTTTGTAATGTTATTATGCGGGCAGAGCCGGGTATAAGGGTTTTTCCTTCAGGTCTTGGCCTGTACGGATAGAGGCGGTCTGTTCCTGTCTTATATGAAAACTCTTTTTGAGATGTCTCTCTGTGAATTCCTTCGGGGGTTTCCTCTGGGCTTAAACCTGTCCGGATTGTGGCAGAGGCGTGTAAACATACGAGCCTATTGAAAGGTAAATAGAGATTAGCATGATTGCCAAAAGCTGTCAAGCGCCTTTTTTCCGCTCTGAGGCGAGCGCGTCGAAGACCTCTTTTACCCTCTTCATGGTCTCTTCTATCTCCCCGCTGTTGCCTATTATATAATCGGCATACGCGAGCTTTTCCTTTAGCGGCATCTGCGCCTCCAGGCGCTCCCTTGCCTCTGTCTCGGAAAGTCTGTCCCGGTCTTTCATCCTCTCGACGCATCTTTCCTCGTCGGAGTATACGACTACTATCCTGTCCATCTTCCTGTGGAGTCCCAGCTCGATAATGAGCGCGGCGTCTACTACTATTATCGCTTCAGGGTGGGCCTGTCTGGTCCCGGCCAGATCGTTTTCTATCTCTTCCACTATGCGCGGGTGAGTGATCCTGTTAAGTAAGGCGAGACTCTCTTTGTTGGAAAATGCGATCCTGCCAAGCGCCTTCCTGTCAAGAGAACCGTCCGGGCAGACTATCTCCTGACCGAACTCGGCCACTATCTCGTTATATGCAGGCATGCCCGGCTCGACTATGCGCCTCGCTATCAGGTCGGCGTCTATAATGAAGGCGCCGAGCCTTTTAAGCTCAGCTGAAACGAGAGATTTCCCGGAGGCTATGGCCCCTGTAAGCCCTACTATCATTATTGAATTCCCTGCTAAGGCTGATTAGAGCGTAATGAAGCTCAACTGCCTGCCTGTCCGGCCACCGTCTTTCCTGTATGAGAAAAAATCGTTGTTGTTGCACGCGGTGCAAGGACAAAGCGCGGTTATATTCCCGGGCGCGACGCCTGCTTCTGTCAGCTGAGCAAAGGTCGCTCCGCTGAGGTCGAGTGTGAACCCGCCCTCGGTTTTTTTTACATACGCAGAGGTATCGCCGAACGCTTTTTCAAACTCGTCTATGACGTTTTCTTTGACATGGTAGCAGCAAGGGCCGATGTGCGGCCCTAATGCTACTGATACGTCTTTGGCCCGTGTGCCGAATGATGCCTCCATCGCTTCGAGCGTGCGCATAGCGACTCCGAGGGCTGTACCCTTCCATCCGCCGTGCGCTGCTCCTATGGCATGGTTTACAGGGTCGTAGATTAAGATGGGAAGGCAATCGGCGGTCATTATGCCTATGGGTATGGATTTAAGGTTTGTGATGATAGCATCCGCATCAGGCGGGGTTATGCCGAGGTTTTTTTCCGTCACAAGATGGACCGAGCCGCCGTGGACCTGGTTGACTGTAACGAGCCGTTCTCCTTTAATGTTAAATGCTCTGGATATTCTCCTTATATTCTCCCTGATGTTCTGAGAAGTGTCGGTATCCCTCGGGTCGAAGTTGAGGGTGTCGAAAGGAGGCGAACTTACCCCTCCTCTCCTGGAAAGGAAGGCGTGCACAACGCCGGCGCTCTCGATAGACGGGGATGAGAGGTAACTGATACCTTCGATTATCCGCATCGTTCCATCACCTCCACCGCTTCTTGCATATCCGGCGGCAAAGGCGACTCGAACTCCATAATGAGTCCTGTACTCGGGTGGACGAAGGCGAGGGTAGCGGCATGGAGGAGCTGTCTCTTGATCCTCTTCAAGCAGTCGCCCGCAGGCCCTGGAAGGGTCGAGGGGATCTTCTTCCTGCCGTAGACCTGATCGCCTACTACAGGGTGGTTTATGGAGGCAAGGTGTACCCTCAGCTGATGAGTCCTGCCTGTGCGCGGCTTAAGCTCGACAAGGCTCAGTTGATTGAAGCGCTTGAGCACCTTGTAGTGGGTCAGCGCTGTGCGGGATTTTTTTGTGCGGGGAGAGATCTTTTTCCTGTGGACCGCGTCCCTGCCTATGGCGATGTCTATCGTCCCTTCGTTGTCGGCTACAGCACCCCAGACAAGGGCTATGTACCTTCTGCCTGTTGTGTGCGCCTTGAACTGGGATGAAAGGAAGAGGTGGCTCCTATCGTTTTTGGCAACGACAAGGATGCCTGTAGTGTCCTTGTCCAGCCTGTGGACTATGCCAGGCCTGTCGTTGCCGCCGAGGGTTGAAAGCTCCCTTGTGTGATTTAGAAGCGCGTTGACCAGCGTCCCTGATGTACGCCCGGCCCCGGGGTGGGTCGGCATGTCGGCAGGCTTGTTGACGACTATCACGTCGTCGTCTTCAAAGAGTATCTCGAGCGGGACGGCCTCGGGCGCGAAGGCCGCCTCCTTTGTCTCCGGTACGCTCACTGTAACAATGTCAGCGGTCTTGAGCTTATACCCGGCCTTTGCGACTGCGCCGTTTACCGAAGCCCTGCCCTCTTCGATCATGCCCTTTATTCTGGAGCGGGTGAGCCCGGAAAGCCTCAGTGAGAGAAAGACGTCGAGCCTCTGTCCCTTGTCTTCGATATCAGCGTGTATAGTCTTTTTTTCTTCCATCAATAATGGGCTCTCTCTGTCAGACAGCTCAAAAAGCATTCGTTGTCTCAGCGTCAAAGCGTCTCTATGATGCGCGGCAAAAACTCCGCCGAATTCCTTATCTCTTGACGCCTTGCATACGGGATTTTTTGAGATGCCTGAATGTTTTTGATTTTTTCAGCAACAAGCGCCGGTTTGAAGGAGTGGCATATCAGTGGGGACGCGGCCTACCAGATGTCAGAGTCTATGCCTGCGCCGCTTCTTTTTATGAGGATGTCGACTACCGCCCTGTTGAAGAAGTTGTTCTTCCTGTCGAGTTCAGGGTCTACCCTGCTTCTGTACAGGTCGATCCCCTCTTGCAGCTCTTTTTCGAGAAGGGTGAATATGCTGTCGTTCTTTATGCCCTCCCGGATCTTGTCGCGGTTGTAGAGCGAGATATCCGAGATGATGGTCCTGGCAAGCCGGTTGGCGGCCTCTGGGGAATTAATTAGGGCCATGTTTTGTCTTTTCCTTGAGGATCTCCTCGACTAGCACGTCCCTTCCTCGCTCCGCGTTGGCTTTTACAAGAGTTTCGACGAGTGCGGTGTTGCCGCTCTTGAACGCCTCTATTATCTCGTTGTGCTGACGGACTGAATCGCGCATCCTGCCAGGCAGGGCAAGGGCTGTTATCCTGAACCGCTCGAACTGCTGGACGAGCTGGTGTATAAGGGTGCAGAGCTTCTCGTTCCCGCACGCCTTCAGGAAGGTGTCATGGAACTGATTATCGAGCCTGAAAAAGCCCTTTACGTCGTTGCGCTCAGCGTACTTTTCCATCTGGGAGTTGAGTGTCTCAAGCCTCTTTAATTCTTTGGGCGTCAGAGTCAGGCAGGCGGTCTTTGCGGCAAACCCTTCAAGCAGGCTCTTTATCGCGTAGAACTCGCTGACGTCCTTGTCGGTTATAGGGCTTACAACAGCGCCTTTTCTGGGCGTTACCGTGATGAAGCCCTCGCTCTCCAATTGGCGGAAGGCCTCTCTTATCGGCGTCCTGCTTATGCCGAAGCTCTCGGCTATCTCCTGCTCCGGGACCCGTTCGCCGGGCTTTAACCGGCCGGTGACAACGGCGTCTTTTATGAAGTCGACTATCTGCTCCCTGAGCGTAAGGGGCCTTTCAACCGGGTAATCAAGGATTCTTATCTTTTCCATATTTTATGACTTGCTTTAAGATGACAGGGATGAATGCCGCCTTTTCCGGTCGCGGCGGCGTTGCGGTTTTTTTGTTCCATGTAAGTATATTGTATACTTTGAGGAGGGTAAAAAGTCAAGATATTTTAAAGTATTCGCCCTTTTAGCATCCGTTAGCAGCGGCATGAAAAGCCTGTATGCAGACCCGTCGGCAGTACCGCATACAGGCTCCCTGAAAATCATTTCATCAGCGAAGGACCTGCTGGCATCATCTTGCTCGGGTCCTGATATATCATGATATGGGCAAACGGGGTCCCTTCATACATAACGTACGCGCCAAACTTCCCGGGCATCGTCTGGAAGGCGGATATCCCGGCGTTGCCCGGCCATAATATCATCCAGTGGGGAGGCTCCTTTACCCTTTTCGCCCCCATAGTGTCAGGCATGACGACCGCGCCGTCTTTTTCCCAGTGGAACCCGCCCTTAGCCATGTATCCTATGCCCGGGGTCGAGTTTGCCGGCCGCGGATCTTTCTTTACCGCTGACATTATCCACTCAGTGGCTTGTCCGTCTCCGCAAAACGGGTCAGGCATCTCTTGTCCGCTTATGTCAGGGATGCAGGTAAATCCGTTCGTCCCTTCTTTCAGGGTCTTGAACCCTCCGGTGCCGTCAGGGACCATGATCGCCGCGTTCATGGATATATGCGCCGGCGCCCCGCCTTGCGCCGTCTTTATCAGATCGTCCGTACCCATCCCCTGGACCCCTTTTTTTGCTCCGCCCCAGGCGTATGTCCCGATTGAGAGCGCGATTGCTAGGCTCAGGGCAAATGTAGCAGATCTTTTCATGGACCATCTCCTTCTGTTTGAGGGTTATGATGGATTATCTGTCTGCAGACCGCTTCTGTGCTGTTTTTAATGGGCGCTGTATCTCTCTGGTACCGGTTTAAAAGCAAGTATAGCAGAATAAAGAGGCATGGAGGCCGATAGGACGCGAACCGATAAAAGTCTTGAAACCGCTTCTTTTTTCGGTTTTAATGGTGGTCAACAATAGGATACGGGGGTAGGTCTATGGACGCTGTTAAAGAGGGCAAGAGGGTTCAGGTGCATATCCCTTTTCAGACGCTTACCGAGAGGTTCGATGACCTGCTCGGCGCAGGCGTAAATCCTGAGATATATCTTGACGGCGAGTACCTTGATTTTTTCGTGCCGCAAACGCTCATCGAAATTAAAGAGGCGTTTCGAGGCAAAGGGCTGAATATCACGATGCACGGCCCGTACCTCGACTTGAACCCCGGAAGCCTTGACGAGTCAGTTCGGAGGCTGACTATCGAGAAGTACAGCATGGCGCTAGAAGCCGCTTCTTATCTGGAGCCTTCGACGATAGTCTTGCACGCCGGGTATGATGAGAGGAGGTTCGGCGGCAACTCCGCTCTCTGGTTGGAGCAATCGATGAAGACGTGGCCTCCGTTCGTCAAAGAGGCCCAGAGGATCGGCACTGTGATAGCGGCCGAGCATATCTTCGAGAAGACCCCGAATACACTCAAAGCCCTTGTCGAGAAGATAGGATCACCCAACCTCGGCGTCTGCATAGACACGGGCCATCTGAACGTATTCGCCAACCGCGATACCGAGGGGTGGCTGCGCGAGCTGGGCCCTTATATCGCTGAAGTCCATATGCATGACAACAGCGGCGGCCACGACGAGCACCTGCCGATAGGCGACGGTCTCATAAACTTCAGGCTCTTCCTGATGCTCCTTAAAAGATACGCGAAGAACCCTGTGTACACGATAGAGCCCCATGGCGAGGATAACATCTGGAGGGCGATCAAGACCGTGCGCGAGCTGCTTGACTCCTGAAAAAACCGCTTGACGGACATGGTAAAAAACAGTAGCCTTAAACTGTGCGTTGATAAGCGGTCGTGTGTTTTTTGCGTATCGGCAGAGGGTTCATCGGCCTCTCATTATCAGGTCTGAACGCATATTCTCGATCGAACGGCCATAGCAGGCGGACAGGATCAAGCTATATATTTGATGTTGAAGTACCCGGTGGTCTGTTGCCGGAGATATAATAAAGACAGCCGGATGCCCAAAGAGGGCCGAAAGAGGGAATCCCATACAAACGGGAGCTGCCCCGCAACTGTGAGCGGCGACGAAGTCTCAACTTGTCACCACTGGCATAAAGCCGGGAAGGATGAGACGGTAGGATGACCCGCGAGCCAGGAGACCTGTCCGGCCGTTATATTAAGTGCAGGCCCTCCGAGGGAGAGGGCCGGGAAGGGCTTTGCGCGGCGCTTTTGGCGTCTGTCGCAGGTCAGTCTTACAGGGCTTGGAGCGCGTACGCATCCTGAACCCGTCCCTTGAATATGGGACGGGTTTTTTTATTGCGGCCGGGGCTTTCATTTTACCTGTATGACTATGAGGCTCCCGGACGACTTGCGGTACTGATGCTATATCCAAGATGATAAGTTACGCGACGTTCTTGCGCGGGGGCATCTGCTTATGTCTATAAAAAAAGGGCTCGTCCATATCTATACCGGAGAGGGGAAGGGCAAGACCACAGCCTCAGTCGGGCTTGCTATCAGGGCTGCGGGCCAGGGGATGAAGGTGCTTTTTGTCCAGTTCTTCAAGGAGGACTCGGCCTTGTCAGGCGAGAAGGATATCTTCGCGACTATCGAGGGGATAGACCTTGAGAGGTCTAACTGCAGGCATCCGATATTCACAAAAGGGGCAACAGACCTGGCCTTCATCAAAGAGTCTCTCATCGGCACATACGCCGGAGCGAAGAAAAAAGCGGCTACCGGCGCCTATGATATGCTGGTCCTGGACGAGGTGATGTCTGCCGTAAACGGCGGATGGATACCTGTAGACGACCTCCTTTCATTTCTCGCTGAAAGGCCTGTCGGGCTGGAAGTCGTCATGACCGGCAGGTCGGCCCCGGTGGAGCTTGTGGCCGCAGCTGATTATGTGACGGAGATGCTCAAGATAAAACACCCTTTTGACGCAGGCGTTGGCGCAAGGAGGGGCATTGAGTTCTGATGGAGCGGCTAACCGGTACATATTCGTGACCGGAGGAGCCAGGAGCGGCAAGACCTCTTTTGCGATCGAAAAGGCAGAGGCTATCTCAGACAGAAGGATCTATCTTGCAACAGCGCCGTCTGACCCGTCAGACGATGAGATGCGCTCAAGGATCGACAGGCACAGGGCTGAGCGTGACAGCTCCTGGGTTACGATTGAAGAGCCGGTCGATCTCTCAGGGCGGCTTCCGGGCGACCACAATGCAGGTGTGATACTGATAGACTGTCTGACTCTATGGGTCTCCAACCTTATGGCAAGAGGGATGGCAGACGCTGATATACTGACAGAGGCGTCTTTACTCGGCGAGAAGTGCGCCCGCTCCAAGGTCCCTGTCATAACGGTGACCAATGAGGTCGGCTGGGGGATAGTCCCCGAAAACGGACTTGCAAGAAGGTTCAGAGACGTCGCCGGCGGGGTAAATCGTCTGATGGCCTCTAAAGCGGCCGAGGCGTATCTTGTCGCTTCAGGCCTGCCCGTAAGGCTCAGGTAACCGAACGGAAGAGATGGATTACAGTCGTTTTGTGCAGGTTGATACGGAAATAAAAGAGAGATAAGGAGCATGGATATGTCAAGGCTCAGCGCGGTACTTTCATCGATAGCGCCGGTCGATCCGGCCATGTTGGACAAGGCGCAGGCGCGCCTTGATATGCTTACCAAGCCCAAGGACAGCTTGGGAAGGCTAGAGGAGTTCGCGCGAAAGATCGTCGCTATAACAGGGACTGAGAGGCCCAGGATATCTCGAAAGATCATATTCACCTTTGCGGGAGACCACGGGGTCGCAGACGAAGGCGTCTCTGCTTTTCCGAGGGAGGTCACTGCGCAGATGGTCTTGAACTTCCTTCGCGGAGGCGCGGGGATAAACGTAATGGCAAGGCATACAGGGGCCGAGGTCGTAGTCGTTGACATGGGTGTGGATCACGACTTTAACGGGGTTGCCGGGCTGATCGATCGAAAGATCGTGCGCGGCACGAAGAATATGCGCAAAGGCCCTGCCATGACAAGGGATGAGGCGCAAAGGTGCGTAGAAGCCGGTATCGCTCTCGCCGAGGAGTACGCTTCGCCGGGCGTGATATTCGGAACAGGGGAGATGGGGATCGCGAATACGACTCCGTCGAGTGCCATTATAGCGGCATTCGCCGGTATCAGCCCTGAGAGCGTGACAGGCCGGGGCACAGGCATAGACGACGCGGCATTTAAGCATAAGATCGACGTAATAAAAGATGCCCTTAAGGTGAACTCCCCTGACCCGTCCGACCCGATAGGGGTTTTGGCCAAGGTCGGAGGGGCCGAGATAGCCGGGATAGCCGGGCTCATACTTGGTGCCGCGTCAAAGAGGATACCTGTTGTCGTAGACGGTTTCATCTCCACCGCCGGAGCGCTCGTAGCTTATGAGCTGAAGCCTGCTGTCAGGGATTATATATTCGCCTCGCACAAGTCTGTAGAAAGAGGCCACACGCTGATGCTTGAGAGGATGAGGCTAAGGCCCATCGTCGATCTTGACCTGAGGCTTGGCGAGGGGACAGGCGCGGCCATCGGGATATCTCTTGTTGAAGCAGGCGTGAGGATATACGACGAGATGGCGACGTTCGGCGATGCCGGGGTCTCCGAGCAGAGGTAGGAAGAACCTGTGCGCCAGCGCACTTTGCCGCTACCGGTTTTAGCTTTGGTTGTACGGGGGCGGCGAGGCAAGGGCCGTCAATCGATAGAGAGATAGTGGAGCAGATAAGGTTTTCTTGACAAGGTTCCTTCAACCGTATTTACGGGTATCGCGTCTGTACTTGGAAGGGAAAGACGCATCAACGAACGAGGTCCAAGGCTTAAATGGAACGTTTTTTAACAGCCCTGCAGTTTCTGACTGTATTCAGGGTAAAAAAGGATATTGAGGTTACCGGAGAGTCTCTTGCCTACTCGATGGCATACTTCCCTCTTGTAGGGGCCCTGCAGGGGCTTATCCTGGCGGCTGTCTATTCGCTCCTCTCAGATACAGGGCTCCTGCAAGAGAGTGTATCTGTAGCGATCGCCCTTCTGGTACTTGTCATTACAAACGGGGCGCTGCATCTTGACGGCTTTGCCGATACGGTTGACGGTCTTGCAGGAGGCAGGACGCCCCAAGAGAGGCTCCGCATCATGAGAGACTCATCCGTAGGCGCTGTCGGGGTGGTCTTTCTCGTATTCCTTCTTCTCATAAAGTACCTTGCCATACAGGAGGTGCCGGATGAATACAGGGCCCGTATATTTTTCATATTCCCTGTCATCGGCCGCTGGGCCCCGGTGCTGATGGCCTATCTGGCGCCTTACGCCAGGACGGGCGACGGGCTGGGAGCATCGTTTGCCTCCAATTCCAGGGCTACGCTCATCAAGGCGACGGTTATTACCTGTATCTTAAGTGCCTTCGTATTAGGCGCTCTCTCCCTTGTGCTTGTGGGTCTGACAGGCGTTTGCGTATATCTCTTTACAGGATTTTTCAAGAGACGCCTCGGAGGCGTCACAGGTGACGTCTTCGGGTTCCAGGCAGAGGCCGCTGAACTTCTCTTCGTCATCATGGCCCTTGCCATGATGAACATATTCGCGATCTACAGCGAGCTGTACGCGTAGCTGCGCTTTTTATTCATCGGGTGGAGCGGGGCTTTTGTACGAAAGGCATGATGGACGTGTCTTTCAATTGCAATACCCAATATCAATGGTCGGTCATCTGCGAGGCTTTAGGGGCGCTCAAATCGCATGAGGCTGTCGTCCGGTTGAAGCCGCCGGGTCGATGCGACGCGGCCTCTTTTCTAATACTTCGGTCTTCCTGTTGAAAGGGGTTTTTTGATGAGGGCTACGAGGCTTTACCTGATAAGGCACGGGCAGGTCGTGGGGCATGATGAATACCGCTACAACGGCCACTCAGACGTCGATATAACCGCTATCGGCGTTGAGCAGATGAACACTCTCGCGTCCTACCTCGCCACGGCCCCGATCAAGGCCGTATATTCGAGCGACCTGCAAAGGGCTGTAAAGGGCGGACGGATGATAGGCAGGATGCTCGGGCTCGGCCCTGTAATGCGGACAGCGCTACGCGAGATACACCTGGGCAGGTGGGAAGGGCTCACCAGGCAGGAGGCGGCTGAGATGTACCCTGAGGAGGCTGACTTCAGCTTCAAGGACCTCGCGACCGGCAGGGTCAAGGGCGGTGAGAACCTCATCGATCTCAGGGCAAGGGTCATCCCTGCATTGAACGCCATAATTGAAGATCACAGGAATGAGTGTGTCTGCGTCCTTGCGCACGGCGGGGTGAACAGGGTTATACTCACCGAGGCGATGGGGCTTCCGATAGAGAACTTCTTCAGGATCGAACAGGACTACGGCTGCCTAAACGTCATAGATTATTTCGAGGACGGCCTTCCTGTAGTGAAGCTCGTAAACGGCGGGCCGAATCAGGAGTTGAGGCCTACAGTGGTCTATTGAGTCTCATTGCTTTGACAGGCGAAGACCGTGCAGAAGGCAGGCGTACCTGATCATGAAAAAGGCGAAGCATACTAAGGCGCATGGGTTTGTCATCGGAGCGGTACACAGCAATTCCGGAAAGACTGTTCTGGCGCTCGGCATAATGGAGGCCTTACGGCGTCGCGGCGTTTCTTTGCAGCCCTTCAAGGCAGGCCCTGATTATATAGACCCGGGACACCACCGGGCCCTGCTCGGGATACCATCGTATAATCTGGACACCTGGATGATGGGCGCACAGGGCGTTAAAAAGACCTTCGATGAGAAGGCCGCCATGAATAGGCGCACAGCTGTAGTCGAAGGCGTGATGGGCCTCTACGACGGCAGGGACGGGGTATCAGAAGAAGGTTCTAGCGCGCACCTTGCCAAGGTATTGAACCTCCCTGTGCTTCTGGTAGTCGATTCGTCAGGGCTTGCAAGGAGCGCAGGCGCGGTAGTAAAAGGCTTTGAGGCGTACGACCCTGCCGTAGACCTCAGATGGGTCGTATTCAACAAGGTCGGAAGCCGGAGGCATGCAGCGGCCCTTATCGATTCTATCTCAGGCGATTCATCCGTAAGGGTCTTGGGGTGCATACCCAAAGACGCCGCTCTCAAGATGCCTGCAAGGCACCTTGGGCTTGTCACCTCCGATGATATAGGCAGGGGGAAGTGGCAGGCAGTTGTAGAACGCGCGGCTCTTCTTGTTGAAGAGCACCTTGACCTCGACGGTCTTTGCGCCTCTTTGAATATGAGGAGCGTTTCAGAGAGCTCTTCAGGCAGGAGGTCGGATTCAAGCCGTGGTCTCGTTGCGACTTGTGAGCCGCCCGGTCCATCGCCATCAAGGGTGCGTATCGCTGTAGCACGCGATAAGGCCTTTTGCTTTTACTACGAAGAAAACCTCGATATCCTCAAAGAGTGCGGGGCAGAGATCGTTTTTTTCAGCCCGCTTAAGGACAAGAGGCTTCCGCCTGATATCGGCGGCATATATCTTGGAGGCGGTTATCCTGAGCTCTACGCGAGGCGTCTTGAAGCGAACGCCTCTATGAGAGATGCTGTAAAGGCGGCCTCTGATAACGGCCTTGCGGTATTTGCCGAGTGCGGCGGGCTCATGTACCTCGGAGGCAATATAGAAGACATCTCCGGAAGGTTATTTCCCATGTCCGGGGTATTCCCCTGGACTACAAAGATGCTGGAGAAGAGAAAGGCGCTCGGCTACAGAGAGGTCGCTCTGCCTCGCGGATGTCTGATGCTCAAAAAGGGCGGTACTATCCGCGGCCATGAGTTCCACTATTCAGAGGTTAGCGGCGTCCCTTCCGGAGCTAAGCGTCCCTTTAGCATCAAAGGCGCGAAGCCGGCCGGGAAAGAGGGGTTCGTTTACAAGAACACGCTGGCTACGTATGTGCACCTGCATTTCGCAAGCAATCCTGAGTTCGCCCGGGGTTTCGTAAGGCTCTGCGCTATAGGCAAGAAAGGATCTGTCGGTAGATAAGCGTTTTTATATTGTCGTTTTCGGATGAGATCGTCTGCGTGGCCAACGCCTGACAGACAAAAAGGAGATCAATAAGATGACCCAGGTCGAAGCCGCCGTAAAAGGTATCATAACGCCGGAGATGAGAACAGTCGCCGCATCCGAGGGGGTCACCCCTGAGTACATCATGGATATGATAGCCTTGGGACAGGTCGTTATACCGAACAACATCAACAGGAAGGCGCGTCTTGTCGGTATTGGAAAGGGCTTGAGGACAAAGGTCAACGCGTCCATCGGCACGTCATCTGACATAGTAGACGCGGCCGAAGAGGTCGAAAAGGCCCTTGCCGCAGAAAGAGCAGGCGCTGACACCTTGATGGAGCTATCTGTCGGGGGCGACCTTGACTCCATAAGGAAAGACGTGCTTAAGGCCTCAGGCCTGAGTGTAGGGTCGGTCCCGCTCTATCAGGCGTTCAAGGAGGCGATAGAGAAGTATCACGACCCGAACAAGCTTACTGAAGAGCTTCTCTTCGATGTGATAGAGCGGCAGTGCGCCGACGGCATCTCTTTCATGGCTGTCCACTGCGGGATAAACAGGCTTACCATAGAGAGGCTGAGAAGGCAGGGCTACAGGTACGGCGGGCTTGTGTCAAGGGGCGGCTCTTACATGGTCGGATGGATGATAAGCAACAACAGGGAGAACCCGCTCTACGAGAGGTTTGATAAGGTCGTTGAGATATTCAAGCGCTATGACTGTGTATTGTCCCTCGGCAACGGTCTGAGGGCAGGCGCGGTACACGACAGCCTTGACAGGGCGCAGGTCCAGGAGCTTCTCATAAACTGCGAGCTTGCGGAGCAAGGCAGGAAGATGGGGTGCCAGACTATGTGCGAAGGGCCGGGACACCTGCCTCTTGACGACATAGAGGCAAACGTGAAGCTCCAAAAGAGGATGTCCTCGGACGCGCCGTTCTACGTCCTAGGTCCTCTCACGACCGACGTCGCCGCAGGCTACGATCATATCTCAGCCGCGATAGGGGCGGCCCAGGCCGCAAGGTTCGGGGCTGATCTTATATGCTACGTGACCCCGGCCGAGCACCTCGCGCTCCCGAACAGGGAAGACGTCGTCGAGGGTGTCAGAGCCGCGCGCATAGCCGCACACGCAGGAGACATGGTCAAGCTCGGGAGAAAAGACAGGGATATGCAGATGGCAAAGGCGAGAAGGGACCTCAACTGGGATGCCCAGACCGAGCTAGGCCTCTTCGGCGAAAAGGCCTCTGAGATAAGAAAGAGCAGGGCGCCTGAGGCCCCTGACACCTGCACCATGTGCGGAAGCTTCTGTGCCCTTGATAACGTTGGGACGTACTTTGCAGATACCCTTGCAGATGGCGAAAAGGCCTGAGAGCATATCTGGAAAATCTTTAAGAGAGGTCTCTAAAACCATCCTGAGAAGGCCCCTGTTGCAAGGGGCCTTCTCTTTTGTTACAATCAGGCCAAAGGCCTCATTTCAATCTCTCTGCTTTTATCACAAGGGCTGATCCGTTCTTTCATCTTTGACGCATACTTTGAGAAAGAAAACTGCCGCAGATGCGGTTGTTCTTCATTGTAAGGTAGTCCTCTTTTTTAATCACTCGCCTTGACCCGTTTGTAGACTAGCGGCAAAAGCGGCGAGTATCCGTTCACCCTGGAAAAGACCATGCTTGCCAAGATATTTACCGGCTCCACCATCGGTGTTGACGCATACCTTGTCGAGGTCGAGGTCGATATCGCCAAGGGGCTTCCGTACTTCTCGACGGTAGGCCTGCCTGACAGCTCTGTCAAGGAGAGCAAAGACAGGGTCAGGTCGGCTGTCAAGAACTCAGGCTATACGTTTCCCGCGAAAAAAATAACCGTAAACCTCGCTCCTGCCCATATAAAAAAAGAAGGCACTACATTCGACCTGCCTGTCGCCGTCGGTATATTGATGGCCGAGGGTTTTATAAAGGCCGAGTCCCTCGAAGGGTATCTCATCGTCGGCGAGCTGTCGCTCGACGGCAGGGTGAGGCCTGTGCGCGGAGCTCTATCCATAGCGGAGCTTGCAAGGTCGCTCGGCAAGAAATTGATCCTTCCGGTTGAGAACGGCGAGGAGGCCGCCCTTGTCGAAGGGGCCGAGGTCTATGCCGTTGAAACACTCTCAGGGCTGGTGGAGTTCGTAAACGGCGACGGGGATATCGAACCTACGGTCGTCGATCTCGGCTCTTACTTCAAGTACGAGGGCGCGTCCGCCGATATGTCAGAGGTGAAGGGACAGGCGCACGTTAAAAGAGCCCTTGAGGTTGCGGCCGCAGGCGGCCACAACCTCCTTATGATAGGCCCACCCGGTTCCGGCAAGACCATGCTAGCCAGGAGGATACCGACGATACTGCCTGATATGACGGCGCAGGAGGCGATAGAGACTACGAAGGTCCACAGCGTCGCAGGGATGCTGGCCGCGGGCCGTGCGCTTGTCACGCAGAGGCCGTTCAGGTCTCCGCACCATACTATATCCGACGCCGGCCTCATAGGCGGCGGCAGGTCCCCGAGGCCAGGCGAGGTAAGTCTCGCCCATAACGGGGTGCTCTTTCTCGACGAGCTGCCTGAGTTTAAAAAAAACGTCCTTGAGGTTTTACGGCAGCCGATGGAGGATAGGAGCGTCGTGATAGCAAGGGCCGCAGTATCTGTGGCGTATCCGGCGGGGTTTATGCTCGTAGGCGCCATGAACCCGTGTCCGTGCGGATTTCTGGGTGACTTCGTCAAGGAGTGCCGGTGTACCCCGATGCAGGTAAATCAATACAGGGCGAAGCTCTCAGGGCCGCTTCTTGACAGGATAGATATACACCTTGATGTGCCAAGCGTAAGGTTCAAGGAGATAGCAGGGGATAAGGAACAGGAGACCTCTGAGGATGTGAAAAAGAGGGTCGATGCGGCGCGTCGCGTTCAATCTGAGAGGTACTCAGGCACAGGGGTCGCCTCAAACAGCGGCCTATCCGCGCGGATGGTAAAAAAATACTGCGGGGTGGACCAGGCAGGCGGCCGTCTCCTTGAGACGGCGGTCGAGCGTCTCGGACTCTCAGTGCGCGCGTATACGAGGATACTTAAGGTGGCAAGGACGATAGCGGACCTTGAAGGCGTTGAGATGATAACGACAGGGCACCTGAGCGAGGCGATCCAATACAGGACGCTTGACAGGCAGTTCTCTTGAGCATGAATATGCAGGGCTGACTTTACGACATGGCCACAGTCTCATGGGGTGCGGGGATCGATATGGAAGATATTATGAAAGACAAGGTCGGATCGCGAGCAGAGCGCGCGGGCGACAGGCTCTCTGAGGTCTTGTCAAAGACCGTCGAAGAACTCAGGCTGGACCTTGAGAGGCTTGAAGGAGAGAACTCGGCCCTGAAAAGGGATATCGCCGGAAGAAAGGCCGTAACCGACGCATTTCGCTCGATGATGGAAGGGGCTGAGGAAGGCCGCGGGTGCGATATCCTCGATCTGATAGTCCGCCACATGTGCGTCTCCCTCGGTCTCTCTCTTGTCTATGTCGGTGAAGCGCACTCAGGCAGGATACGGACTGTAACGGCCTGTGACGGCGCAAAAAGAATAGACGACTTTGAGTTCGACTTTGCCGGGACCGCCTGCGAGGGGCTGGTAGCAGGCAGGCACGTAATAGTCCCTGATAAAGCCTCGGAGAGGTTTCCATCTGACAACAGGCTTGCGGGCATGGGCGGTTTTATCGGCGCACCGTTATTCGACCATGCCGGCAGTGTGATAGGCGTCCTTGCCGGGGCCTGCGACGGCCCTATAGCCTTTGTAGACGAGGCAGGCGGCCTTTTGTCCATGTTCGCCTCTATGGCCGCCCTTGAGCTTCAAAGGAGAGGCGGCATCATGAGGCTTGAAAAGAGCGAGCGCCTTATGAAAGAGGCGCAGCACATGGCTAACGTGGGCCATTGGGAATGGGACGTAGCGAGTGATAAGGCTATCTGGTCTGATGAACTCTATAGTCTCTTCGGTATCGAACAGGGTGCGCCTATAGGCTATGAGGCCTTTATAGGATTGATACATCCGTCGGACAGGGAGAAGGTTGAAAAAGCCGTGTCCGACGCGCTGGCCGGGGCAAGGCCTATGGAGATAGAGTACAGGATAATCCAGCCGGGCGGAGGAGAAAGGGTGCTCTACGAGAGGGGCGAAACAGAGCTTGATCCTTGCGGCCGCCCTGTGAGGCTAAAGGGCATGGTGCAGGACATAACCGAGCGGAAAAAGACAGAGGTAGAGCTGATGAAGGCTGACAAGCTCGATTCATTGGGCGTCGTTGCCGCCGGCATCGCTCACGACTTTAACAACCTCCTTCTGTCTATCCTCGGGAATGTGACTGTAGCGCGCACATATCTGAGGCCTGAAGACAGGGTCTCGGCGCTCCTTTCCGAGGTCGAGAAGGCGTCGATGAGGGCAAGGGGACTCACAAGGCAGATGCTGACCCTTTCAAAGGGAGGCGTGCCTGTGAAGGAGCCCTTAAGGCTCGATGAGCTTGCAAGGAACATCTGTGCGATAGTCGTCAGGTCGACTGAGACAAGGTGCGAATTCGATCTGCCGTCAGACCTGTGGCAGGCAGAGGTCGATGAGGCGCAGATAAGCCAGGTCATCAATAATATCGTACTAAACGCGCGCCAGGCTATGGGAGACAAGGGCGTTATAGTGGTAGACGCCGGGAATGTCCTGCTGGAGGTCGACAATGATCTCGGCCTGAAGGAGGGCAGGTACGTCAGGCTTTCAGTCAGGGACACTGGAACCGGCATCGGCTCTGATATCATAAACAAGGTCTTCGACCCGTTTTTCACGACGAGGAACAAGGCTAGCGGGCTTGGTCTTGCGGTATCCTACTCTATAATCAAAAAGCACGGAGGCCGCATAACCGTCGAGTCTGAAGCCGGCATGAGGACGGACTTCCATGTCTGGCTCCCGGCTTATACCGTTACAGCGAGGCCGAGGGACGGCGCGCATGCTGTGAAAGCCGGAGCAAAGGTGCTTGTGATGGATGATGATGAGATGGTCAGGGATGTTGCGGCAATGATGCTCGGTGCGCTCGGGTATGAGGCAGGTATCGCCTCGAACGGCAAAGAGGCGGTAGAGCTTTTCAGGAAGGCGCGGCTTTCAGGTAATCCGTTTGACATAGTGATACTCGACCTTGTCGTGCCCGGAGGTATGGACGGGAAAGAGACGCTTGCGAGGCTTAAAGATATCGACCCCGGGGTCAGGGCCATAGTCACGACAGGTTATTCGCATGACCCTGTGGTTGCAAACTTCAAAGAGTTCGGGTTCGCAGGCGCGCTGGCCAAGCCATACGTAGTATCGGAGTTTGCCGATGCCGTGAAAAAGGCGCTTTCGGAAGGGAGATAAAAGGCCTGAGGTTTTTTCTAGTCTATGGAGCAGCCGTACAAGGCGGTATCTGCAGGGCTGTCCCGGATCACCCGATAAGCTTCCTTGTCAGGCAGCAGAGGTATTGAAATACACTACACCGCCTCTTGGCTAAGAAGTGGGTTGATTAATACTCCGCTCTTTAGTTAGGAGAGGCGGCCAGTGGCGATTGTATCCTGTTTTGTTTTACGGTTGCGCTTTTCCGGTAAGGGAAAGCGCAATAATTGTTTTGAGCTATATGTTTTTGATAATCATGGTGAAGAACTGGCCTGAAAGTGGTATTATATCCGGTGAACGGACGCAAAAAAACGATGGAAGAGTGCGATGATATATCTTGATAACGCGGCAACGTCATTTCCCAAGCCTGAGAAGGTCTACGACAGGATAGACGAGGTATTAAGAGAGATAAGCGGCAACCCGGGAAGGGCGAGCCACAGGATGGCATTAGAAGCCGGGCGCGTCATCTTCGGCGCTCGTGAATCGGTAACCCGTCTGATAAACGCCGGAGACTCATCAAGGGTCTCGTTCACTAAAAACGCCACAGAGGCTGTCAATATCGGCATCAAAGGGTCGGTCGTGCCTGGCGACCATATTGTGACGACCTCTTTTGAGCATAACTCTGTTGCAAAGACCGTCGGAGCGATAGAAGCCGCAGGCATAGAGGTCACAAGGGTGAGACCGGACAGGCTCGGCTTTGTCAGCGTAAAGGATATCTCGGGTGCGATACGGAAAAATACAAGGCTCGTTTGCCTCTCCCATGCCTCCAACGTATTCGGGACTATTCAGGACATAGAGGCGATAGGAAAGGCATGCAGGGCAAGGTCAGTCAGGTTCATGGTCGACGGCGCGCAGACTGTCGGCGCTATGCCGATTGATGTCATCGCCATGAATATAGATATACTCGCCGCGACAGGGCACAAGGCTCTTTTCGGGCCGCAGGGCACAGGCTTTATCTACACAGTAAAGGGGATAGAACTAGAGCCTCTTATCCACGGAGGTACCGGTGAACTCGATACCCTCCTGGAGATGCCTGAGAGGCTTGAAAACGGGACGATGAACACCCCCGGTGTCGGCGGGCTCGGTACAGGGGTCGAGTTCCTCCTTTCAGAAGGCGTAGACAAGATAAGGGCCTACGAAGAAGGGCTGATAGGCGAGATCATCAGAGGCCTCTCGGCTATAGAGAAAGTAAAAATAATCGGCACGCTTGAGGCTTCTTCAAGGGCGGCACTTGTAGCCTTTAATATAGAGGGCAGGAGGCCTGCTGAAGTAGGGCGCATACTTGATGAAGAGTTTGAATGCCTTGTAAGGACCGGCGTCCACTGCGCCCCTGACGCACACAGGGAGGCTGGGACCCACCCTGACGGCGGCGTAAGGGTGAGCCCGGGATACTTCACAAGGGAACCCGAGATAGAGAGCTTTTTGAAGGCGATAAGGACGATAGCGGCAAGGTGACGGCCTGGCCTGACTCCGCCCCTTACTCACAAGGGGAGGCCGGGTGGGGTTAGAATCGTAGGGTGGGCTCAGCCCACCATTTCCGTTGACAGGTGAGCCTCTTTTTACTACAAAGAAAAGCCCACTTCCATCTAAAGACGCATCTGCTGATTTTCTTTTGCGAACTGTCGTTCGCATTTGGGTTCTTTTTTTAACGGCAGGACAAGGCAACGCCCCTTGACAAAAAAATATCGGTCTGACTCTTGCTTTGCACTTTCTGTGCGCCTTTTAGGGTATGGCTCGCTTCGCTTTCGAGCCAACTCGCAGCAGATACAAGAACCTGCTCGTCGGCTCTCAGTCAGGCTCGCTACGCCATGACCCGGTTGTTTTAAGG
>JBBTBW010000019.1:0-52094 GCA_038043525.1 Deltaproteobacteria bacterium
CGGCAACGAGCGCTGATGCAGGCGTAGTCGTAAGCATCGGGATAAGAAGGAACGGTGCAAGTACCAACAGCTACTTTACCTCAGCCACGTCAGAGATAAGCAAGGGGCAAGGCGACTCAACCGAGCTGACGCTCACCTCGATGGATATCAGGAAGGGTGACGTGATATACGCCTACACGGCAGGTGGCAAGACTGGTGCAGGTGATGTGCTGATAGAGGTGGAGTACGAGTAGCAAGGCACAGGCACACACAGGAGGCCTTGATCGACAAGCTCAGGATTACTACGCTGATGCGAAGGAGGTAACGGTAAATGGTTGAGATACGAGAGGCGACGATCGATGAGGTAGAAGCCGTAGCAGACCTCTGGCTGGCGATGTGTGCAGAACTGAAGCCCGAAGCGACACCTGACAAGGGGGCTTGGATCAAGCTTGTCGGCGATCTCTTTCGGACAGGAACATATCATATTGTGGTAGCGGAGGACGAAGGCCGCCTTGTCGGGTTTGTTGATGGTCTTATCTATCTGGAACCTTCGGTAGGGCAAAAAATAGGCATGAGCCAGTTTATTTACGTACATCCGGATCATCGCTTTAGCGATACCGCTCCACGTCTGTATCAGTTGATCGTGCAGCTTGTAAATGGGTATGGAGTCACCTCGGTATACACGACATGCGAGCAGAAAACAAAGGCGCTCTGGGAAAGGAAAGGTTTCGTTGTTGAAAGATACATCATGCGACACATAGTAGAAGAGGTGTGATATGCCAGCAGCAGTGGCCGTAGCAGCAATAGTTTCTACCGTAGTAAGCGTAGCAAGCGCGTACATGCAATATCAGGCCGCAGAATCCGCCGAGGACGCGGCCCATAATGCCGAGGTGGAAAGGCGCCAGCAGGCCGAGTACCAGAAGCAGATGGCCGCTGAGAACGCGAAGGCCATCGAGGAACAGGCGCAGGCAGAGGCCGAGCAGATAAGGCTCGCAGGAGACCGCACCAAGAAGACGCAGAGGGCCCTTGCCGCCAAGGCCGGGATGAACATCAACGAAGGAACGGCCCTCGACCTGCAGAATGAGACCGACCTGCTCGTCCAGAAGGACGTCGGGACCGTTCTTGGGAACGCGAAGAAAAAGAGCAATATGATGCTCATGCAGGGCACGTCAGACGCCATGCAGATAAACGCCGATGCCTCAGCCATAGGTGAGCAGGGGAAGCAGAACCTAAACGCGGCGACGGCCCAGAGCCTCTTTACGGTAGCCAATACGGCGGCAAGCGGATACAAGGACTACAACAAAACCCAGAATCTCCTCGATGTAAACAAGGCGCAGGTGGCAAACGAGAGTAATTATCGCCAGATGGGTAGAACAAATACAGAGCGTTCAGATGCTTATTACGGGGAGGGGGCATATTCCAGCGGTAAGTGGTAAGGCCCATATCATAAATGTCAATCAGAATCCCTTCAGCCGCAGAATTAGGTTTCGGCCAGCGCCTCCCCGAGGCTATCCCGGAGGTTAGCGGCCCCCGTCCGTCCGTCTCGACGCCTGTAGACAAGTCCGGTACGGCCCGGGCGATCTCCGGGGGCCTGAACCAGATGGGTAATATCCTCATGGACTACGGTCTTGAGCAGTACCGCCACGAAGAGACCATGAAGCTCATGGAGGTGGAGAAGCTCGCAAAGCTGAAACTCATCGAAGACCAGAAGGTGATGGAGGCACAGAAAAAGGCGGATGATAGCCGGGCGCTTGTGAACCTTGAAAAACTCCAGGGCGATGTCGGCCTCGGCATAGTGGATATATCGAGCAAAAAGGGCGAAGACGGCAAGGCCTTTGACCCGAACACCAAGACGCAGATGTTCAACGAGTTGATCAAGACAAAAGAAGAAGAGTTTAAGACCCTGTTCTCACCCGAGCATCAGGTGGCGTTGGCGCCTTCATTTTACGAGGGTGTCTATAAGACGAAGTCTGCCTTTACAGAACGGATCATCAAAGAGACAAATGACATTGCGAACGCTGACCTTATCGGCGCGGTAGATGGCGTGATGAAGAGCTCCCTGCTGGAAACGTCAGTAAAGAAAGACAAGGTCAGAACACTTATCAGCAACATGAATCTTGATGAGACGCAGAAGACAGCTAAGACCATAGAGGCGCTTTCGCAGATAGACGAACTCGCGGCCTCAGGGAGCCTCGACGCACGCAATGACAAGGGGTATTACCTGTACCCCGATGCGATGCTCAAGAGGCTTCAGGCAACCGATGCCAGTGGAAATTACAAAGAGTTTGCCGACCTCGCACCTGAGAAAAGGGCCGCGATGCTTGAAATCGCTCAGAACAGGGTGATCTTCAACAACAACAAGAAAGAGGCTGACGCAAAAGATGCGATAAGGGCGCTTGAGACACGCAGGCGTGACGCACTGGACAGATACAGAGATTACGTAGACTCGCACTCCCTGCCAGGCGTGCAGGAAGAGATTGCCATATCAAACCTGCTTAAGGGCTCAGAGTTTTATTCCAACTTTCAAGCCTTGAGAGAAAAGAGCAGAAGCTGGACCTACAACGAGGCCGCCTTCCAGAAAGACCCTCTGGTGGCTGGCGCCGCCGAGATGGGCATCACAATAAAAGAGCCAGACGCTACTGACCCGGTTCAATACGCCAAAGATACCGCTGAGAACATGCGGATCGGCGAAGAAATCAGACGCAGAAAGGGTCTGGATTATACGCCCGTTATTACCGCCCAGGGTGCAGCCGCCATTGAGGGCATGTTTAAGCAGGATGCGAAGCGAGGGGTTGCCGAGATGGATAAAATAAGGCGCGCCCTTGAGAGAAGCGAGAAGGGCCGCGGCGAAAGGGCTATGCAATTTATAGCTGGGCTGATGTCCAAGACCGACAAAGACACCGGGCTTATATTGGGTTATCTCGCGCAAGGCGACCGTCAAACGGCCGGGCTGATGGCCGAAGGGTTGGACATCATCAAGTCAAAGTCGATATCTATGCCGAAGCAAAAGGATATGGAAGAAGCCTTTTGGGATAAGGGATTGAACTCTGAAGACCGAAACGCCAGGGACATGTATGACGCGTTCTTGCCTGTTTACGCGGTCGAGGCTACAAAGAGGGGTGTACACGACGGCACATTCAACGAGGGTGCCGCTCAGGCCGCTTTCAGGCAGACCGTAGGTAGTGTCGTTGCTTATAACGGCGTCAAAACGACAATCCCCAAGGAGATGGACGAGGACTCGTTCCTTAACGGCGTGCGGGGCCTTGATGCCGAGCGCATAAAGGGTTTGGGCGGTGTTTACAGGATGGACAACGCGACGGCTGCGGAGAGGATCCGCGAGGACGGGCAGTTTATCCGCGCCGGTAAGGACAGGTTCAGCGTGGTCATCGGCGGTAAGGTGCTTTCCAGAGCCGACGGCAAGGGGCCATTTACGGTAAGCGCGCAAGATTTACTCCAAATGCCGAGGGTATACCCGAAGACGGCATCTCAGGTATGGCAGGATGAAGCCGACAGGCTTAAAGGTGAAAGATGATTTTTCTGCATGAAAGCTGGGCTGATGAGCAATATCGGAGGCAGGGAGGCGCGGTCGAGCCGCCGCCGGCGGATACGCCCTGGTACAAGGCCGCAGGCATGGGGCTTGTCCGTGGGGCTGGCGATGTCATGGGCGCAGGCGTGCTGGCCGCCGGCGGTATTGTAGGGCTGATGGAGGGAGGCCTGTTTGAGCCTCATGCGTCTGACAAGGTCTTCAAGTTCTATGAGGATGAAGTCCAGCCGAGAAAGGACTACTGGACGCCAGACCCTCAGACCGTTTCAGGCACAGGAAGGCTCCTTGGCGCGATAAGCTCAGTCGGCTTTCCGCTCATGCTTGGTCCTGGTGCGGCCCCGGCCTTAATAGGCTCTTCAACCTTCTCGACCGCGGCAGACCTCCTTGAGTCAGGGGTAGACCCGGCCACGGCGACAGGCATCGGCATAATGAGCGGCGTGGCAACCGGGGCGGCGATCTCGCTTCCTGCCGCTGGTAAGACGCTACCGCAGACCCTCGGGCTTATAGCCTCGAACCCTGTCCTCGGAGGGGTGCAGGCGGCCGCACAGGGGGAAGTCCTGAAGGCGAAGGGGTATACACAGCAGGCGAAGTCTTTCGACCCTTATAATCTCGAAGCACGGACGATAGACCTTGCGCTTGGCGTAGTCTTTGGCGGGTTGAGCCATTATGGAAGAGAGCGCAAGGCCATGCCCGTTCAGGTGGAAGATGCCATAGACACGGCGGTTATCGCGCAGAAGACGGCGAGGAACAACCCGCTTAATGGCGTAAAAAATGTCATGACCCATAACGAGGCGTCCAACAAGGCCGTGGATGACATCTTGGAGGGCAGGCCCGTTGACGTCTCGCAGGTCCTGAAGGATGTGAAGCCGGAGGATATCAAGGCCGCAGTTGTGCCGGGCCCTGAGGCAGTGATGTTGAGGGAGGCTGGCGATATCGCGCTAAAGGCCTCTGAAGATGAAGCGGTCATGGCTATGGAAGGCCCCAAGGAACCGGAGATTAGCGACTTCGGCCCTGTCTTTACGCAGTTCAAGGATAAGCCGCAGGAGGCAGTCAAGCACCTATTGGAAGTTAAAACGGGCGAAGCAGTAGGGACCCTTCACCATAACAGCATAGGACCGATTGATCTGGTCTGGGGTAAAGAGGGAACTCCCGAGAAGGGCTACGAGGACGGCTACGGACTTGCGAAGATAGTGAAGAAGCATCCAGAGGTGGTAGGGAGGTTGCAGGGAGTCATTGATGAGATGGGGGTTAAATCAAAAAGCGCAAACAGGGCGATACTTGAATCATTAGACCATAAAGCAGTTGTGAGACTGGATTGGAACGGAGAGACAAAGCATTGGTTGGTGTCTGCATATAAAAGAGCAGACACATCTCATACCGAAGGGTCTACCTACGGCTCCGGTAGCAAAGGCGGCGAGCCGACTCCCTCACCGCAAGATGTGTCTAATAAAAATATACCCCCTTCTCACGGGGAAGTCAAGACTGCCGGTGTGTCTTCCAAGGCCTCCGAAGCCTCTGCTCAGGCCGATACACCTTTTGCGCCGAAAGCAAGCGTGAATGCTTCCGTAGAGGGCCTTGAGGCGAACTTAAAAGCAGCTGCTCAGGCCGTGCGTGATAACCCAAAATCATTAGATGCGTTGCGTGACTTTAACAACCTTGTTTCTTCTCATCCTGAAGCGGTCGATTTTGACACGTATGGCCGTCTGTGGCAGAAATTTTACGGCGAAGAAGCTCACCCCTTTATCAAGGCAACTGAAAAACAAAAAAACATGCTTGACGACCCCATTGAGGCAACGGGGGAGAGGATACTGGCTGACAACCCGGACATAACTTATCATGCCGGAACCGACGAGACCGGCGAGCCGGTGATAAGGACCGCCCGCGAGGTGGTTGATGAGGCCCGGGCAGAGGTGCAAAAGGCCGAGAGCGTCAAAGACCTGTTTGACATGGCTGTTGACTGTCTGAGGAGAGGATGATCTATGAGCAGTAAGTGCATAATCGAGATACTCGGCAAGGCAAAGAAGCTCGGCGTAGACTTCACTGAGCGCGAGGCAGGAGAGATGTTCCGTCGTATACGCGAAAAAGAGCTCCGTCACGAGAGGGAGCTTTCAGACCCGCAGGGGTTCCTTTTCGATGAGGCGCGGACGGAAAAAAACGCTGGACTCCACGGCGAAGACCTCCGCCGGAAGCTACAGACCCTTTCTCCGGAAGGCCGCCTGACGGAGTACGGGCGCATGGCCTTTGACGACATGGTCAGAGAAAAGAAAGAGGCCCTGAGTCGAAGGTATACACAAATACAAAAGAACGTTGAGCTTGCGGAGAAGGTCAGGTTTACAGATCAGACAACCCACATAAAGGCGCTCAATGAGGTCACGTTCAAAACAGAGGCTAAAAAGAACGCGCTCATAACCATGGACATGGCCGACCTGGACCCGGCCATAAACAAGTACCTCGGATTCTTTGGCGGCAAGATCACGCATGAGAACGCCCTGGACGTCGTGCGCGAGATTGCGCGCCCCGGCTCCACCAAGGACGCGAACGCAAGGGCCTTTGCCGATGTCTGGGCAAGGACGCGAGAGGCCGTGCGCGAACGCAAAAATACCCTTGGCGCGGCTATAGGCAAGCTTGATGACTGGATAATGCCGCAGGCATGGGACGCGCAGGGGATAAAGAAAGCGGGCAAGGCCGTATGGGTGGAAGAAGTGCTCCCGCTCTTGAACCGGGCGAAGTATTGGGACGAGGCAACCGGCGAACTCCTGAACGACGTACAGATAAGAGAGGTACTCGGCTACGCATGGGAGACCATCACCACGGGGGGGCTGAACAAGCCCATTCATGCTACCGGGGGCAGGGGCAGTCTTGGCAAGCGGCTCGGAGACGCGCACAGGGCGTTGCACTTCAAGGACCCTGAAAGCTGGTATGCGATGGCCACCAAATACGGTGAAAGAGATATCTTCCAGCTTATGGGCAAGACGGTCGTGAAAGACGCCAAGGACGTCGCCATGCTCGAGACCTTCGGCCCGAACCCGAACGCGGGGTTTGATGCGGCGCTGGCCCTTGCAAAAAACATGGATGCAACCGAGGGAAAATTAAAAAGCCATATCATTAACCCTGATTGGATGGCAAAGAACTACTTCGAGGAGCTCAAGGGCGGCAATGCCGTACCTGTCAACGGCCTTGTTTCCAACTTCATGCTCGGAGTCAGGCAGTGGCTTGTTGCCGCCAAGCTCGGAGGTATGCTCATGTCGCAATTGAACGACATCGCTACATACGCCGCCATAGCCCGGACGGATGGCCTTGGCATGGGAAAGGCCATGAGGATAGCCCTGAAGTCATTGAACCCGGCTAACAAGGCAGATCAGGCCCTTGCAAGACGCATGGGCATTTTGTCGCAATCCATCATAAACGACGTTGCCATGAGGTTCGGAGAGACCACGAAGGGCACGACCTGGACGAGCAGGCTTGCAAACGCCACAGTAAAGCTCTCCGGCGGCGAGTGGTGGACAAACAGCATGAAGCAGGCTTTTCAGGTGCTCATCGGGACGCACATCAACGATTTCAAAGGTATTGAGTTTGACGCCCTTGACCCGTACTTCAAGGCCATGCTTGAGCGCTACGATATAGGCGCGAAGGATTGGGACGTCATTCGCCGCACCGAGGCCGTTGACCTCACGGGCGAGAAGGTCATAACGCCCACTTCAGTGAAACTATCAGGCACGGACGCACACGAAGCCGCCCTGAAGCTCGCCGAGATGATGAACGAAGAGGCGGACATCGCCATCGTGAGCCCCGGGCTCAAGGAGAGGGCGCTTATAAAGGCAGGCACGAAGCCGGGGACCCTCTCGGGCGAGTTCATGAGAAGCGTAGCGCTTTTCAAGACTTTCACGGTGTCCATGACTACAAAGGTCCTGCCAAGGATATTCAACAGAGAGAGTCTTTCTACTTCAAGAGGTGGCGGGATAGCGGTGCAGTTCGCTCTTTCGATGATAATCCTCGGAGGGGCATCTTATCAGCTCAAGGAGATGTCCAAGGGGAGGAACCCAGTGGATATGTTCACCCCCGGCTTCTGGGGAGCCGCAGCGGCCCAATCCGGAGGGCTCGGCATCCTTGGAGACTTCTTCCTTAACGATGTCAACAGGTACGGCGGGGGATGGACGTCGACTATCGGAGGGCCTGTTGCGGGTCTTTTTGAGGATGTTGGCAAGCTCACCATAGGCAATATCCATCAGGCGGCGAGAGGCGAGGATGTGAAGGCAGGGGCCGATACCATACAGTTTGCCAAGAACTATCTCCCATTCCTCAACCTCGTTTACGCGAGGGCGGCGGTGGATCACCTCCTTTTGTTTCAGCTTCAGGAGGCGGCGAACCCCGGCTACCTGAGACGCATGAAGAGACGAGTAGAACGCGAGAACAACCAGTCTCACTGGTGGAACCCCGAGGATGTGCTTCCTGAGGGCGCGCCTAACCTCGGAGAGGCCTTCGGAGGCAGATGACGAAGCGCAAGCACATATCTTTTCCGGCGTTCTTCCTCATGTGGGCCGAGATGAACGGCTGGGACGTGCCGGACTTCCACATCGAGATATGCTACTGGCTCGAAAACAGAGGGCGGAGGGCGGTCCTGAGGGTATTCAGAGGCGCGGCCAAGTCCACCATCTTCGCCCTTTATCAGGCATGGAGACTCAGGGAAGACCCGTCTACAAGGTTTATTGACAGGGGCTCGGAGGATGACTCTGCCATAAAGCTTTCTTCGGATACAAAGAACGTCCTTATGAAGCACCCGCTCTGCAAGGGAATGACAAAGGGCAAGCTCGGGGTGGAAAAGTTCAGCGTTGCAGGGAACCCGGATGCGAGGAACGCGAGTGTGACGGCCTACGGTATTTTGTCGAACGCCACCGGCTCAAGGGCCGACGAGATATGCAATGACGATACTGAGGTGCCGAAGAACATAAAGACCCCTGATGCGAGGACGACGCTCAGACAGAGGCTGGGCGAGGAGACGCACATCATCGTCCCCGGCGGAAAGATACTCTACATAGGCACCCCGCACACCCATGATTCGATTTATGACGAGAGGATCAAAGACGGCTATGAAGAACTGACGATCCCTCTTTTTAAGATGAATGCAAGGCATGAGGGGGACGGGAGTCGCAAGGAGTTCGGTTTTGACTTCAAGGCCGAGCCAGATGACTTCTATGTGATGATCGGGCGCGAGGTGTTAGGTGCCCATGAATACAAAATCACGGAGGGCTCCGTGATTCTAAAAGCCCCGCCTGTAGAGGGGGCGGTTGTAGACCTCTACGCCGGGAACGTCTGGTCCAGGCGCTTTACGAGGGAAGAGATAGCCTTCAGGCGCCACGAGTGCAAGACCCAAAACGAATGGGACAGCCAATACCTCCTCAAAGCGCGACCTATCCATGAGATACGGCTGAACCCCGAACACATGGTGGTCTACGACGCACAGCCGGAGATAAGGCAGGCTAACGGGGTAGTGGCCATGAGTATCGATAACAGAGTCATAGTGAACTCCCGGGCCTGCTGGGATTGCTCTCTGGGAAAAGAGGACAGCGACGACAGCGCCTTTTCGGTGATGTTCACGGACAATGCCGGGCACCTGTTCTGGCACATCCTCGATGTGCTTAAAGGGGATGTGTATGCGCAGAGCCAGAGGATCCGTGAACGGGTGGTTGAATATCAGATCCCGGGGATCACGATAAAGACAAGCGGCATAGGCGGCTTTTTGCCAGCGATACTCAGGAAGGAGTTTAAGGAGCACGGCATACAGTGCGGGGTGACAGAAGAGGTTGAAAAGGTACGGAAGGCGGACAGGATACTTTCGGCCTACGAAACGCCTCTTTCAGGGCGCTTTCTGCACGCGCACAGGTCGATACTTGAAAGCGGCCTGTTCGAGCAGATGAGGGACTGGCAACCGATAAAGGCGAATCAGCCGGACGACCTTCTGGACGCCGGGTCAGGCTGTATCCTCAATATGCCAGTAAGGATAGGCAAGGCGGTAAAGGCGCTCGATCCGGTCCCTTACAGGGACTGGAGGCCGGGGCAGGGCTCTTTTGAAGTATCAACAGACTTTGATTAAGGAGGTTTCACGTGCCTATTGCAGACCAGACGACAGTAAACAGCTACACCGGGAACGGAGTTACCACTTCGTTTGCGTATGGGTTTAAAATCTTCGCCAATACCGACTTGAAGTTGACGGTCGACGGCGCATTAAAGACCCTGACGACTGACTATACCGTTACCGGGGCGGGGAATGACGGTGGAGGCAATGTCGTCTTTGTGACCCCTCCGGCCAGCCTTGCCGTGGTGACCATCTCTGGGGAGATACCTTATAATCGCACAACGGATTACACCGAGAACGGAGACTTTAGGGCGCAGACCATAGACGACGACCTGGACAAACTGACGATGCTCACTCAACAGCTCCGCAGGGACACCAAAAGGGCGATAAAGCTTCCGGTCGAAGAGACGGATGACAAGGGCCTGTCGTTTACGCCAGAGAACAGGGTGAATAAGGTCCTTGCGTTCGATGCCACCGGAGCTCCTACGGCAAAGACAGTCGGGGACATATCAAGCACGGTGATAACCATCGGGGACGGGCTCGCGCTTGAAAGCGGCAACCTGAGGATCACAGAACCGGTACGACAGGGGATAGCCGCAGGCACTGTGGACGTTATAACCGCGACCGTAAGCCCCGCGCCTGCCGCGCTTACGAATAACCTTTGTGTCTTGATAGAGGCAACCGGCGCGAATACCTCCACAACACCAACCTTGAACCTGAACAGCCTGGGCGCGAAGACCATCGTAAGGATATTCGGGGGGACCAGCATCCCGTTGGGGGTCAAAGATATCTCAGGCCCTAACCACAAGATGATGCTGGCCTTTGACGTCTCACTGGATGCGTGGGTGCTTCTTAATCCGTCGCTTCATCCTCAGCTCACCACGGCACAGAGGGACGCGCTGACACCCACGGCAGGCATGATTATCCACAACACAACCACAAGTCGGCATCAGTGGTACGTCGGCGGAAGCTGGCTGAATATCGTCGACACAAATAGCAGTGACAATCTTGCAAACAAAACGATCGTAGATAGTGCCGGCACTAAGATCCTTGAGTTTGCCAAGTCCGCAACGCCTGTTAACTATGCGCGTTTTGAAAACGCCGATACTGGGGCAGGCCCGAAATTCTCGGCGCAGGGAACGGATGCAAATATTGACCTTGTCGTAGAGCCAAAGGGGGCAGGGGTCTTTAAGCCGGGCAAACAGCTGCAAACATGGGATGCAACGAAGGTGGCCAACACGGTATATCAGGCCGTTACTGACATCATCGTCTGCGCTCAGGTTAGTAGGCCCTTTGCCTCTGCCTCGGTCGATGCGAGAGGCTATACGGATGGTGCAAACCCGCCGACGACCCTGATGATGGCGAGTACCATCATCGGCTCCAACAACCCAGGCATCGCAGGGATAATGTTCCCGGTTAGAAAAGGGGATTATTGGAAGGTAGTGCCGTCAGCGTTTGGGTCTGAAGCGACAACGATAAATATAATCGCAAACAGTTGATGTGTGCAGAAGATGGTGTCAGCGCAAATACCGCAGGGAGGCATGTGCGTAATGAGTGAGGATAAGACTGCAGGAGAGTGTTGGCAGTACAATCAGGATACAAGGTCGCATGTCGAAAAGCTCGAAGAACGCCATGACAAATTGGCGGAGCGGGTTTTCCAGAAATTGGATGCGCTCGAAGACAAGCTCGTTTCTCGCCTGCCCGTCTGGGCGACGATGTTTATCTCGCTGCTCATGCTTCTTGTCGGAGCTCTTTTCGCAAGGGCGGTGCTCAATTGACGACATGTCTCGATGAGGCCTTTAAATTTACAGTAGGGGAAGAGGGCGGGTACCAGTGCGACCCGTCAGACCCCGGCAACTGGACCGGTGGAGACATCGGGAAGGGAGAGTGCAGGGGGACGAAGTACGGAGTATCAGCCCGTGCGTATCCCATGCTTATCATCAAAGACATCACGGTCGAGGATGCCAAGCTCGTCTTCAGGCAGGACTACTGGCTCCCGGCTGGATGCGACAAGCTCTCATACCCTCTGTGTCTGGTCGTAGCGGACAACGCTTACCACTCAGGGGTAGGGGCGGCGCTCCAGAACCTCAGGCAGTATCCTGACTGGCGGGACCTGATCATAGAGCGCATAGAGGACATGGTTGACATCGTAGACCGTAGACCTACGTCCCTCAAGTACCTCAAGGGGTGGGTCAAGCGATGCGTGGCGCTCTACAGGCTGGCCAGTGGGAATGAACACCCCATAAACACATAAGGAGAAGCCATGCTCGGAGAAGGACTCGTCAAAGGATTATTCGGGGAGAAGGGTTTGGCTGGCAACGTCATAGACGTACTCAGGACGACCGGGGTCCTTGCAGACCCTGAGCAAGAACTCAAGGTCAGACAGGCCCTCATGGACTACGAGGTGAAGATAGGCCAGCAGGAGGTCGAGGATAGAGCCAGCGCCAGGGCGATGCAGGTTGCCGCCCTCGGACAGGACGATCTGTTCTCGAAGCGGTTTCTGTACTACTTCGCCTCGGCGCTGGCCTTCCTCACCTTCGGGTACATCGTGCTGGCTACCTTCGTGCCCATCCCAACGGAGAACGTCCGTCTGGCTGACATGGCCTCGGGCATCCTTCTTGGAACAGTGCTAACGACAGTAGTAGCGTTCTTCTTCGGGTCGAGCGCCGGGTCCGCCCGTAAGACAGGGATGATAGACAGATTGACGAAGTAAAACCAGTGATCGGTGAAGGAGGAAGAAATGGCACCTAAAAACGTTACCGTTATGATCGGCGAAGTGGATGAGGTAAATGACTCCATTTACCTGCATGTGGGCAGTTTTGGCTATCCAGTAACGTTGAGTAGATTCAGGGAGCTGATACAAGGCAACCTGAAGCATGGCATGGATATAGAGCACCTCATTCGCAACGTGGCCATTCGTGCGGCATTATCAAACGTCGATATAAACGACATCAACTCAATCAAGGCCGCCATTGAGGGCGTGCCTTTTAAGGTGTAGATATGCCAATTGCAGGTACTCTAAATGGTTCTATTATCGGGCCTCCGAGGGAGGCCTCATGGGTAGCTCTCAATGGAGGGATGACTCTCTATCTCATGGAGACAGTGAACGAGGCGTGGTGCGCTCGCTTCACTGCGCTGAGCACGAAGGATCTGAAGACGGTCAGACTCCATTGGACGACGATAACAACTGCTGGGACTGTAACTCTTAGGATAGAAACAATAGATGCCGCAACAGGTAAGCCTACTGGTACATTATACGATGCAAACGCAACGATCGTTAACTTCACGCCTGTGGTTGGGCTTCAGAATTACACCTTTGCAACCCTTCCGACTACCGGCCTGGTGGCTGGGGCAGAGTATGGGATTGTCCTGATTACAACAGGCGCAGGAACCACGCATTCCCTTTCCAGCGGAGCAACTGTAACACATCGGTCTTATCAGCCGATGGCTGTCTTAACAGCCGTTGACGGTACTACGCGGTCAAACTTTGCCCTTGTAGCGAACATGATCCCATGCGTTTCTATCGTCTGGGAGGATAACTCAGAAGACCCGTGCGGTATGCTTCCGTACTACAGCTACGCCACGAATAATATTTTCACAACTAATGCCGGAGGGTCAATAATTACGACTTCGGTTCCTCTTATTCTTGCCGGAATCCAGATAGACGCGATCGGCAAGGTAGGAACACCCGCTGGCGATCTACGTATTCAAATTCTTAACACCTCCAACGTGCAAGTCCCTGGCACAGAGATTATCCTTGATAAAGACACTTTCCCCGGCTACCAAAGCCATTCAAAGTTTCCGACGTTGATAACGCTGCCTGCTGGCACCTATCGGGTAGTCTGCGACTCCGCCGCTTCTGCGAACTCATCTAACTGTTGGTATGTTAGGAGCGTGAAGTTTCTTCACCCTGACTCAGTAGGTTCTAACTTTCGAAAGACCACCTGTCCTGACATAGGGATACCCGTGTGGACAGATAATACTACAGAAAACGTGGGGATAAACTTCCTGCTTGACGACATACCAATAGCGGCAGGTGGAGGCCTTTTGACACATCCAAGCATGACAGGAGGAATACGTGGCTAAACTGGCACGCAAAAAAGGGACAACCTCACAGATTTTTCACGTCTTCATCCAGGACTCAGCCTCTACCGTGGGTGCTGGTAAGACGGGCCTTGCGTTCAATACAGCAGGACTGGCCTGCCGATATATCACATCAGCGGGTACGCTCTCTGCGGCGATCACGCTTGAAGATATAACCACGCTCGGCACCTACGCCGCGCCGACGAGTAACGCACACATGAGGATTAAGGAGGTTTCAAACGCAGACCCGTCAAAGGGCTTGTACGAGATACAGGTACACAACGACTGGATGATTCTCTCCGGCGGGAATCTTATTGTCATGCTGTCAGGAGCGGCAGGTATGGCACCTGTAATGCTGGAGATAGACCTACAGGCCGACGTGAACGTAACTAACATAAATGGGGACGGGCAATCGCTCGCTGACCTCAAACACTTTGCAGACACGGGCTACGACCCTGCGACAAGCAAAGTCGAAGGGGTGAAGCTGGTTACGACAACCACAACCAACACGGACATGCGCGGCACGGACAACGCCGCTACTGCGGCGAACTTGGCAACTCTGACGGCCTATGTTGATACGGAGGTTCAGGCTATCTTGGATATCGTTGGGCACGCCACCTATGGCAACTCGGCCATACGGACACGGGGCGATGCGGCCTGGCTCACCGCAG
The DNA here is from genome assembly GCA_038043525.1 of Deltaproteobacteria bacterium. Taxonomy (GTDB): domain Bacteria; phylum Desulfobacterota; class GWC2-55-46; order GWC2-55-46; family GWC2-55-46; genus JBBTBW01. Next base: position 14,351 of record JBBTBW010000019.1, read on the forward strand.
CGGGCTTCTCGACACACAGCGTAGCCAACATCTGGGATGAGGTAGTCGAAGGAGGCCTGACAGCGAGGCAACTGGTCCGCGTTATGGCCTCTGCGCTTGCTGGCAAGGCATCTGGCGGTGGCACGACGACCGTGACATTCACAGGTGTGGACGGGGTTACGACGCGCATCACGGCAACGGTGGACGCTAATGGCAACAGATCCGCAGTTACAGTCAACGGGGCGTAGGGGAAAACATGGCTATAGGGTACTTCCCTGTTCGAGGGGTTCCGGCTGGGTACTTTCCAGCCGGCTACTTCCCTGCGACTTCTTTAACAGGGCCAGTCCCCTTGATGATCCCAGGTTATTTTCCTGCCCGTGGGATACCATCGTGTTTTTTCCCAGCCGATTATCTTCCCGATGTTCCTTTGGTCGTGGCGCCCTCGTTTGTATTCCCGGGTTACTTCCCGTTAAGAGGGTTTCCAGCGGGCTTTCTGCCGGCCGATTACTTTCCTGATCATGCAGGTGCGATTCCTTCGCCTGTCCCGATAACGACCATTCAGAGGCGCCAGTTCTATACGCTCAAGAGCTCAAGCAGGTCAAGATGGAGGGTTTATAAGGTGGAGTAGGGCTTACGCTGTGCTTACGTCAGATTTGTAAGTATGCGGATTTGTTGCGGTTAAATGGTGTCGGTTCTGCTTAGAAGGCAGTTGCTCTATCCGACTGAGCTACAGGCGCATGCGTGACGACTGTATGATGGGAAAAAAATGGTCGGGGCGAGAGGATTCGAACCTCCGGCCCTCTGCTCCCAAAGCAGATGCGCTACCAGACTGCGCTACGCCCCGAGTGGAACTTTTATATTTAGCACATCGTATTCTGTTTTGCAAGGCCTATCGCCGGAGAATTTTACAGAGCGCCTTTCTGACACCAGATCGGGCTGACGGGGCGCGTCGGTCCGGCAGGCTTTTTTTGTGTGTATGATGCACAGAGATCAGGTTGGCCGGCCACGCGGTATCGTTGACGTTAGGGGCGTTAGGGCGTTATAGGGTTATTACTTCCGGCATCTTTAGAGGTTGAACCAGAGGTTGGACCGTGAATGTGGAGGGAAGGCGGTTGCAAGACCTTCGGAAAGTCGGCTAAGTCCTTAAAAACCGCATGGTTATCCTCTTTATTTGCTGTGACCAAGGTCCTGCGCCTCCCTATAATTCCCTTGACAGGGTGTGTGTTTTTGTATACTGTATACAGTGAAAGAGAGTGAAGGCGGCCCAGTTGCAACCGCCTGTCAGGCGCGTGTATAAAGTGCAGGCAGGCGGATCGCGGCGGCATGGACCTGTCGGTTTTGCTTGTTGTTTCAGCGCGGTGTTTGATCGTGATGCCCTTTTCCTTGCAAGGCAAGTCTCTTTTTAGTATTTTTATACTGAGTAAACGGTTCATTCGGATTGCTGATCGCTGAGCGTTGCGTGATGGGCTTTTGTGTTTATTAGAATATCGGTAGCATATCAGGGAGGTATGATGGCCCGGAAAAAGATTACTGTCGTCGGCGCAGGCCATGTGGGGGCGCACACAGCCCTCTGGCTCTCGCTGAAAGAACTTGGTGATGTGGTCCTCCTCGATATTGTCGAAGGGGTCCCGCAGGGCAAGGCGCTAGATCTTATGGAGGCCGCTCCTGTCGAATCGTTTGACGCGATGGTCACAGGCACGAACGATTACAAAGACACGGCTGATTCTGACGTAGTCATCATAACGGCCGGCATACCGAGAAAGCCCGGCATGTCGAGAAGCGACCTTATCAATACGAACGTAGGCATACTTAAGGCGGTTGTCGAGGGCATCGTAAAATACTCTCCGAACGCGCATCTTCTTATCGTAACGAATCCGCTCGATGTAATGGTTTACGCCGCATGGAAGTTCAGCGGTCTGCCTCCGCACAAGATAATGGGTCTTTCCGGCGCGCTTGACGGGTCGAGGATGAGGGCTTTTATCGCGATGGAGCTTGGCGTCTCTATGGAAGACGTAAAGGCGATGGTCATAGGCGGGCACGCTGACGAGATGGTGCCTTTGAAGAGGTACGCGACCGTCTCTGGCATACCTGTGGCCGGTCTTATCTCTGATGAAAGGCTCGACGCTATAATGGCGCGCACAAAGAAGGCTGGCGGCGAGATAGTGGCGCTCTTAAAGACAGGAAGCGCCTATGTAGCGCCTTCGGCGGCTGTAGCTGAGATGGCTGAGGCTATCATAAAAGACAAGAAAAGGGTCATGCCCTGCGCCGCGTACTGTAATGGCGAGTACGGGGTCAACGGCCTGTTCATAGGTGTGCCTGTCGTCATAGGCGCCAACGGCGTTGAAAGGATTCTGGAGATCGATCTCGATGAGTCCGAGCGCTCCGCGTTCATGAACTCGGTTAACGCCGTGAAGACTCTTATAGACGAGCTGGGCATAGGCAAATAAAGCGGCTTTTTGCGGTAAGCAGGCGCAGGTTTTCCGGCGGTTTATGGCAGGCGTTTTTTCTGTGGCTGGCAACGCGGTTTTTTTTAGTGCTTACGATAGGCGGCTTTCATGCCTGATAGAAAATTAAAAGGATACGCATCTTGAGGAACGTTTCTGTTTCAGAGATCACAGATAAGGTCAGGGCGCTTTGCATCAGCGCGGCCTGCGACCTTGAGCCTGATGTTGTCGACGCGATAAAGGCCGCAAAGGCAAGAGAGGTCTCCCCGCTCGGGCAGGAGATACTCGGCCAGATAATCACAAACTTCGAGATAGCCGGTAAAGAAGGCGTGCCGATGTGCCAGGATACCGGCATATCGGTTTTTTTCGTCGAGATAGGCACAGACGTGGCCCTTGATGGTTCGCTCGAAGAGGCGATAAACGAGGGCGTTCGCCGCGGTTACAAAGACGGCTACCTGAGAAAATCCGTCTGCCACCCTCTTACAAGGAAGAATACCGGAGACAACACCCCGGCGATCATCCATACGAAGATAGTCGAGGGCGACAAGGTAAAGATAAAGATAGCCCCCAAGGGCGCGGGCTCTGAGAACATGAGCAGACTCAAGATGCTCAAGCCGTCCGAGGGGATAGAAGGCATCAAGGGCTTTGTCGTTGAATCGATAAGAGAGGCAGGAGGCAACCCGTGTCCTCCGATTGTAGTAGGCGTAGGCATAGGCGGGAGTTTCGAGGTATCAGCGATACTCTCGAAGAAGGCGCTTCTGAGGCCTGTAGGCCTGAAAAACCCTGACGCTGAAGTTGCCGCGCTCGAAGACTCCTTGCTCGATCTGATTAACGGCCTCGGCATCGGGCCGATGGGGTTCGGAGGCGTAGTCACCGCCCTTGCCGTACATGTGGAGACGCACCCATGCCACATAGCCTCGCTCCCGGTAGCTGTGAACATCCAGTGTCATGCAGACAGGCACAAGGAACTCTCGATATAAAGGTCTTGAAAAAGGATCAGGTAAAAACGGATGGCTGAACCGATAAGGATAACACCGCCTCTTGCGGATAAGGATGTTGAGCTTTTAAGGGCCGGAGACAAGGTCTTGATCACCGGGGTCATATACACGGCAAGGGACGCGGCGCATAAAAGGCTTATTGAACTTCTTGATGCCGGAAAGCCGCTCCCCCTGGAGCTTAAAGGCCAGATGATATACTACGTCGGGCCGACCCCTGAGAGGCCGGGCCAGGTAATAGGTTCGGCCGGGCCGACTACGAGCGGCAGGATGGACGCGTACGCGCCGAGGCTCCTTGATCTCGGCCTTAAGGCTATGATAGGCAAGGGCGCGCGCAACAAGGACGTACTTGAATCGATGAAGAAGAACAAGGCCGTTTATCTTGCGGCGGTAGGCGGGGCCGCGGCCCTCATCGCCAGATCGATAAAGAAGGCGGAGATAATCGCCTATGAAGATCTCGGGCCTGAGGCGATCAGAAGGCTTGAGGTTGTGGACTTCCCGGCGATAGTCGTAAACGACATCCACGGCGGCGACCTCTTCGTGCAGGGCGTCGAGAAATACAGGAGGGCCGGTTCAATATGAAGATAACCCTTTCAAGGGATAATATCGAGAGCGCGCTTATTCACCAAATAGAGCGCATAAGCGGCGAGGACTTCAAGAGGTGTTATCAGTGCGGCAAGTGTTCGGCAGGGTGCCCTGTCTCATACGAGATGGAAGTCCCTCCGAGCCAGGTCATGAGGCTACTTCAGCTCGGCATGACCAAAGAGGTCACCGAGGCAAACTCGATGTGGGTATGCGTCGGGTGTCTCCAGTGCTACTCAAGGTGTCCGCAGTCCGTGAGCGTAGCCGCTGTGCTTGAGGGGCTGAGGCAGTTGACCCTCAGAAAGGGCGAGGACCATCAGCAGATAAAGGACGTTCCGATACCGTTCCTTAAAAAAGCGCCGCAACAGGCGATCGTCTGCGGCTTCAGAAAATTCGTCAGCTAAAAAGGCTATGCCATGATGAAGATACCGTATTATCCGGGATGTACGCTAAACACAGTCGCCAAGGGGCTTGATACCTCAGCAAGGGGCGCGGCCGAGGCTTTAGGCTTCGAGATGGCTGAACTTTCCCAGTGGAACTGCTGCGGGGCGACTTTCCCGCTCTCTACTGATAACGTCATGGGACTTGCCGCTCCTGCAAAGGTCCTCTCAGGCGCTCGCAAGGAAGGCGACACGCTGACGACGCTCTGCTCCGTATGCTACAACGTACTTAAGCGCACTAACAAGGTGATTAAGGATAACAGGGAAAAAAGGGCCGTTCTAAACGGCTTCATTGAAGAAGATTACGACGGGAGTTTGAACATCCTCCATTATCTTGAGGTCCTTCGCGACAAGGTAGGGTTCGCCAAGGTGAAAGAGGCTGTAAAAAGGCCTCTGAAGGGTGTAAAGGTCGGGGCCTACTATGGGTGCATGCTGCTGAGGCCTTTCGAGGATATCGGTATAGACAACGCCGAGAGGCCGACTATATTCGAAGACCTCTTAAAGGCTCTGGGCGCGACACCTGTCGAGTTCCCGGATAAGATAGAATGCTGCGGCGCTCACCTTGCCATGAACAACGAGGCGGTGGTGACGAAGCTTTCAGGCAACGTCATGGCCTCAGCTACAGGCGTTGGTGCCGAGCTCATTGTTACGACGTGTCCGCTTTGCCAGTACAACCTTGAAAAGAGCGCGCCCAAGGTCTCCCAAGAGAGGCCGGGCTTTGGCGCGGTGCCTGTAGTCTATTTTACGCAGATATTAGGGCTTGCCCTTGGGCAGGATGTAGCGTCGTTGGGCTTTGACAAGAGTGTTATAGATATAATGCCGCTTCTCAAGAATAAAGAGATAATCTGATCACGAGCGCGTCCGGCAAAGGGCGCGCCGGAGTAGAAGGCCGCAATCGGCCGGGATCTTCAATAGGCGAGTAAAAGAGGTCGTATATGCCAAGAATCGGTGTATTTGTCTGCCAGTGCGGAAATAACATAGCGGCTACCGTAGATACCAAAAAAGTAGCCGAGGATATGGCAAAGGTCCCCGGGGTCGTATACACGTGCGACTATAAGTTCATGTGCTCTTCTCCGGGTCAGGAGATGCTCAAGCAGGCGATAAAGGAGCAGAGGCTCGACGGCATCATAGTCTCGGCCTGCTCGCCGCACATGCACGAGAAGACCTTCAGGAAGGCCTCCGAGGCGGCAGGGATCAACCCGTACAGGTGCGAGGTGACAAACATCCGCGAGCAGTGCTCGTGGGTCCACCACGACCAGACAAAGCGGGTCGGCACGATCAAGTCGAACGATCTGACGAGGATGACCATAGAGAGGCTCAAGAAGAACTCGCCTCTCACAAGGATCAAGATACCGGTAAAGAAAAAGGCGCTCGTGATAGGCGGGGGCATCGCAGGCATACAGGCGGCCCTTGACATAGCCGAAGGCGGCAGGGAGGTCATACTCGTCGAGAAGGAGCCGTCAATAGGCGGCAACATGGCGCGTCTTTCAGAGACGTTCCCTACGATGGACTGCTCGCAGTGCATCCTGACGCCCAAGATGGTCGAGGCTGAGCTTCACGAGAACATCAAGCTCTACACGTACTCAGAGGTTGAGAAGGTAGACGGCTATATAGGCAACTTTACCGTACAGATAAGGCGTAAATCAAAGTACGTCGACGAAGACAGATGCACAGGCTGCGGCGAGTGCATAGAGAAGTGCCCGTTTAAGACTGATAGTCAGTTCGAGCTGGGACTGACCAAGAGGAAGGTGATCTACACCCCGTTCCCGCAGTCAGTGCCGAACGTTCCTGTTATAGACGCGCCCAACTGCCCTAAGATACAGAAGGACAAGTGCGGGGCGTGCGCGATAGTATGCGGCCCCAAGTGCATAGACTTCAAGATGGAAGACAAGATAGTCACCGAAGAGTTCGGGGCGATAGTAGTAGCCACAGGCTACCAGCTGATGCCGAACGAGAGGTTCGATGAGTACGGTTACGGCAGGATAAAGGACGTGATAAACGGGATGCAGTTCGAGCGTCTCGCATCCTCGTCAGGCCCTACGGGCGGAGAGATAAGAAGGCCGTCAGACGGCAAGGTCCCCAAGAGCATAGTCTTTATACAGTGTGTCGGGTCGAGGGACGAGAAGAAGGGCGTATCGTACTGCTCGAAGGTATGCTGCATGTACACGGCAAAGCACACGATGCTCTATTCCCACAAGGTCCACGGCGGGCAGTCGTACGTATTTTACATGGATATCCGCTCCGGCGGAAAGCGCTACGAGGAGTTTACCAGAAAGGCTATAGAGAAGGACAACGCTATGTACCTGCGCGGCCGCGTCTCAAGGGTATATGAGAAGGACGGCAAGGTGATGGTCCAGGGCGCTGACACCCTTAGCGGCACGCAGGTAGAGATAGAGGCTGACATGGTAGTCCTTGCTACTGCCATAGTATCAAGGGACGGGGCCGATACGCTCGCCCAAAGGCTCGGCATAGGCTACGACAAATACAAGTTCTACAACGAGTACCACCCGAAGTTGAAGCCTGTTGAGACTGTAACGGCCGGAATATACCTTGCCGGAACGTGTATGGGGCCGATGGATATCCCCGAGTCTGTAGCGCAGGGGAGTGCTGCTGCCAGCAAGGTGCTCGCGCTCTTTTCTTCCGACGAGATGGCAAGAGAGCCTATAACGTCGGTAGTCAACAAAGTGACATGCAACGCCTGCTGGGACTGCGTGACAGCATGCCCTTATTCGGCGATAGAGAGAGATACGATCAAGAACAGGCAGGGTGAGGTAGTCAGATGGGTCGCAAAGGTCAATGACGGCGTCTGTCAGGGTTGCGGCGTATGCGTCGCGGCATGCAGGTCCAAGTCGATAGACCTTAAGGGATATACAGACGAGCAGGTATTCGCGGCGATAAACGCGTTCTGACCCGTCTGCTACGCACGGTTATCAGAGAAAAGTAAAACAGGGTAAGGAAGTCAAATGAGCGGACACGAAGAGCAGAGCGGGACTACAGGCGGATACGAGCCGAAGATAATGGCGTTTGTATGCAACTGGTGCACCTACGCGGGTGCTGACCTTGCAGGTACGAGCAGGATGGAGTACAGGCCCAACGTCAGGATAATAAAACTGCCCTGTACCGGCAGGATAGACCCTCTCTTCATAATAAAGGCGTTTGAGAACGGGGCTGACGGCGTGCTGGTATCGGGATGCCACCCCGGGGACTGCCACTACACGACGGGCAACTACCATGCCAGACGCAGATGGATAGGATTCAAGCACCTGATGGAGTTTACCGGCATAGATATGCGCAGGCTCCATTTTTCATGGGTCTCTGCCTCTGAGGCGATTAAGTGGGTGGATCTCATAAACAACGTCACGGACGAGATAAAAAAGCTCGGGCCGTTCATGGAGTACAGGGGCCTTAAAGACGCGCCCCCGCAGGCGGCCGAATAGGTCTGGTGCTTACAAGCAGGCCCTTGGCTCTCAGATGCATGAAGATAAAGGTCCATGCCGGATAGAGGCATACTAAAAACCGATAAGGCAGCATGACAGATAAAGATATGGAAAAAACGCTCAGAGAAAAAGCAAGAGAGCTTCTGACCTCCGGAGAGGTCAAGGTGGTCATCGGATGGGGATGGAACCGGGCACGGACGAAGACGACCCCGATATTCATCACAAACCCTGATGAGACGGACAGACTCATATTCAACCCGCTTTGCGTCAACAACCTCTCGGTCTACCTGACCAGGAAGTTCAAAGACATCCAGGCGCTCGGCAGGCCCGCGATAGTCGCGAAGGGCTGCGACATAAAAAATATCGTCGTCCTCATAACCGAGGCGCAGGTAAAGCGGCAGGACGTATTCATCATCGGCATGGTCTGCGAGGGGATGGTCTACAGGCAGGAGTTATGGAAGGGCGAGTTGACCCCTGAGATCATGCCGACGAAGTGCCATAACTGCGATGTAAGAAATCCGCACGTGGCGGACTTCGTTATCGGCGGGAGGTCGGCGTTCACTCCTCCTGAAGCGCCTGTCGGGATGGTATTCGAGAAGATAAAAGCGCTGGACGGACAGGCTCCTTCGGAGCGCTGGAACTTCTGGATAAACGAGTTCTCAAGGTGCATAAAGTGCTACGCCTGCAGACAGGTCTGCTCTCTCTGTTTTTGCGAGAGGTGCATAACAGAAAAGAACATGCCGCAGTGGATAGAGACTTCCGCGCACCAGAGGGGCAATCTATCGTGGAACCTCACGAGGGCCATGCACCTTGTCGGCAGATGCACGTTTTGCGGTGAGTGCGAAAGGGCGTGCCCGGTGAACATCCCGCTTAACCTCTTGAACCAGAAGATGATAGGGGTGGTAAAGGACGCGTTCGACTTCCGCTCGGGGTACGACGAGAAGACCCATCCGCCGATGATAGTATTTTCCCCGGATGACAAGGAAAACTTCATAAAATAGAAGGCTGGCCAGGAATGAAAGAAAAGATACTCAGAAGATCAGATATAGGAAGGCTGATAGATTCGGTCGGCACCAAGGGCGGAGCGTTCGTCGCCCCGGCGCTTGTGGCGCGCCAGGTCGTGTTCAAGGCGATCAAGAGCGCAGACGAGGTCTCCTTCGACTACATACTTGCCAGGAACTCATACAAGGAGTTCGTCTTCCCGCAGACCGAGGTCGTCGCTGACTTTACCTTTACAGGCAACAAAGTCGACCTGAGGGGAAGGGAGGTCGAGGCGAGGGATACCGTCGTATTCGGCGCGCGTCCGTGCGAGGCGACGAGCCTTTCAGCCTTGAGGGCCGTATTCACCTGGGACTTCGTCGATGAGTTCTACACTAAGAGAGAAGACACTCTCGTAGTGATGACGGTAGGATGCACGAAGGCTGACGAGGCGTGCTTTTGCACCACGGTCGAACTATCGCCTGAGTCAAAGTCAGGCTCTGACATATACTTGAGGGAGACTGAGACGGGAGACTATACCGTAGAGGCGCTTACAGATAGAGGCAAGGCGTTTGTCGAGCTTCACGCCGGTTGTTTTGAAGAAGGCGACGCTAAATTAAAGCCTCTTGTCAGGCCTGAGGTAATAAAAGGCATCGACCTTGGAAAGATACAATCAAGGCTCGCCCAAAGGGAGAACTACGCGGACCCTGTCTGGGGAGAGCTTACGAGGAAGTGCATCGGATGCGGGGCGTGCACGTATGTATGCCCGACCTGCCACTGTTTCGATATAACGGATGAGGGCACCGCGTTTGAGGCCGAGAGGCGCAAGAACTGGGACTCATGCCAGTACGAGAGCTTCACCCTCCACGCGAGCGGACACAACCCGAGGGACTTTCAGTTCAAGCGCTGGAGGAACCGTTTCATGTGCAAGTTCACCTACTACCCGAACAAGTTCTCTTCAAAGGGGTGCGTAGGATGCGGCAGATGCGTAAGGGTCTGCCCGGTGAGGCTGGATATAACAGAGGCGATGGAAGAGCTGTCGAAGTAGCGCCTGGCACATGGCAATACCGAGAATGACAATGCGACCGGGGTTTTTCATGAAAGACGGCGCCGACTATCACAAAAAGGTCTTTTAACATACGGAAAATCATGGATAACATCTATCTGCCGCACCTTGTGACGATCGAAGACATATACGAAGAGGCCCCTGACGTTCGCAGTTTCCGTCTGGTCTTTAAAGACCCTGCCATTCGCGATACGTTCGACTTTAAAGCTGGGCAGTTCGGCCTATATTCGGCCTTCGGGCTTGGCGAGTCGACCTTCTGCATAGCCTCGGCCCCTACGAGGAAGGGCTACATACAATGCACCTTCAGAAAATCAGGGAGGGTCACCGGCGGCCTTGCAGACCTCTCTATAGGCGACACGATGGGCTTCAGAGGCCCGTACGGCAACTCCTTCCCGCTTGATGAATGGAAGGGCAAGGACATAGTCTTCATAGCAGGCGGCATAGGGCTTCCTCCTGTGAGGTCGGTCATCTGGAACGTCCTTGACAGGCGAGAGGAGTTCGGCGATATAACGATAGTATACGGCGCCAGGACGGTTGCCGACCTCGTATACAAGAACGAGCTGACGCACTGGGCAGAGAGGACCGACGTGAAGCTGGTGCTGGCTGTAGACCCGGGCGGGCAGACCCCTGATTGGAAGGGGCAGGTCGGGTTCGTCCCCACGGTCCTTGAGCAGGCGGCCCCGAAGGCCCAAAACGCCGTAGCTGTCACATGCGGCCCGCCTATCATGATAAAGTTTGTGCTGGCTACTCTCGGGAAGCTCGGCTTCTCTGATGAGGCGGTCTATACGACCCTTGAAAACAAGATGAAGTGCGGCGTCGGAAAATGCGGCAGGTGCAACGTCGGCGACGTATACGTATGCAAGGAAGGGCCTGTCTATAATGCGGCCGAGATCAAGAAGATGTACAACGATTTTTAGCGGCGATAATATATAATAAGGGATAAGGGGCGAGTAAGGCCCCAGCGCAGGTAGTAAAGCTTTAAAACCCGGGAGAGATGACCATGGCAGAAGACAAAAAGATAAAAACGCTCGCGACCGGCGACAAGACCATACCGCCGAAAGACGCCAGGATGATACCGATATACATCATGGGGCGCGAGTACATGGTCCCTGAGACGCTCACGATAATGAAGGCCGTCGAGTACGCCGGATATTCTTATGTGAGGGGTTGCGGGTGCAGGGGCGGGATATGCGGCGCCTGCGGTACCTTCTACCGTTATCTCGGAGACTACAGGCTGAGATCAGGGCTTGCCTGCCAGACCGTAGCTCAGGAGAACATGGTCATCATGCAGCTCCCGTTCTTTCCGTCGAACAGGCCTGGGTACGACCTTGAGAAGCTTGAGTCCGACACCCACGAGGAGCTTAGAAGGCTTTATCCAGAGGTATTCAAGTGCGTCGGATGCGGCACCTGCACCAGGACCTGCCCGATGGACATAGACGTAATGGATTATATCGCACTTATGAAGAGGGGCGATCTGAAGGGCGCGGCGCATAAGAGCTTCGACTGCGTCATGTGCGGGCTTTGCGCCTCAAGGTGTCCTGCCCAGATATCCCAGTTCACTGCCGCTATGTTCGTAAGAAGGGTCTACGGCAGGTATATACTGCCTAAGGCCGAGCACCTTGAAAGGCGCGTTGCTGACGTAAAGAGCGGCAAGTACGCGAAGATGCTCTCGGAGCTTACGCAGATGAAGCAGGAAGACGTAAAGAAGCTCTACGTCGAGCGTGAGAGAGAGCCTGACATGGCAGAGTCTGGCAAGTGGGCGCCGAAGGATGCTTCAAAGCTGTAATACTACCTTATTTAATCGGAATAGCAACACATCGGAGGCAAGATGAGCGGATACACACCGTATCTAATGGATCTTATAAAGAAAGCCGAGGCGACAAGGCCTGCCAGGGTCGAGATGGCAAGGAAGGGAGCGCACTTTCCGGCCCTTACCATGGAGCAGAGACAGGAGTGGCTGAAAAAGTACCACCCTGACTACAAGAACGACGGCAGAAGGGCTGTAAAGGTCGGCCCGAATAAGGGTACGGTACTCCCTGAGGAGATATCGTCCCTACTTGAATCAAAGAGCAGGCTTGACACAAAGAGGCTTGATCTTTCAAAGACCGACTACGCAACGGATCTTCTCGTCATAGGCGCCGGTGGCGCTGGCACGGCCGCCGCGCTTACCGCGCAGGAGGCGGGCCTTAAGGTAATAATATCGACGAAGCTCCGCCACGGTGATTCAAATACCGTCATGGCAGAGGGCGGCATACAGGCGGCAGACCAGGAGGTCGACTCGCCTTATTATCATTACCTCGACGTAATAGGCGGCGGACACTTTAGCAACCAGCCGGAGCTTGTGGCAGCGCTCACCAACGACGCGCCGCTTATCATCCACTGGCTTGAAAAGCTCGGCATGATGTTCGACAAGAGGCCTGACGGCAGGATGCTTGTGAGGCACGGCGGCGGCACTTCCAGAAAGAGGATGCATTCGTCAGGCGACATGACGGGCGCCGAGATAATGAGGGTCGTACGCGACGAGGCGAGAAACCGCGCGAACGACATAAAGGTGCTCGAGTTCTCCCCTGCGGTCGAGATCATTCTTGACGAGAAGGGCAAGGTCGCAGGCGCTGTGCTATACAACCTCGAGACGAAGGAATACTACGTTGTCAGAGCCAAGGCCGTACTTATCGCGACAGGCGGTTTCGGCAGGCTTCACATACAGGGCTTCCCTACTACAAACCACTACGGCGCAACTGCTGACGGCGTTGTCATGGCCTACAGGGCCGGGGTGCAGATACAGGACCTTGAGTCGACACAGTACCACCCGACAGGGACGATATTCCCCGAACAGAACGTAGGGCTCCTCATTACCGAGAAGGTAAGAGGCCTTGGAGCGCAGCTCTTGAACACCGAAGGCGAGCAGTTCTGCTTCCCGCTTGAGCCGAGAGACATCGAATCGGCCTGCATCATCAGGGAGTGCCTTGAGCAGGGCAAGGGCATCACTACTCCGACGGGCAGGCTCGGGGTCTGGCTTGATTCGCCGATGATAGACATGCTCCACGGCGAGGGGACCGTAAGGAAGGAGCTTCCGGCAAAGTACATACAGTTCAAACGCTACGACATAGACATAAGCAAGGTGCCGATGCTCATATACCCGACGCTCCACTATCAGAACGGCGGGATAAAGATAAACGAGTGGGCCGAGACTTCTATAGAAGGGCTCTACAGCGCAGGCGAGGTCGCAGGCGGCGTACACGGCAGGAACCGTTTGATGGGCAACTCTCTCCTTGACGTGCTTGTATTCGGCAGGAGGGCCGGGATAAGGGCCGCTGAATACGCCAAGGGCCGCAATCTCAGCGAAAAGCTGAGCCTCGCTCACGTTGAGGCCTATAGTAAAGAGATAGACGGGGCAGGGGTTGCAGGCGGAGGCGTAAGCCCGATATTGTTGCCTGATTACGCGCCTGATCATGTCGCGGCAAGGAAGATCGATTAGCCGTTTGACTCAGGTCTTGTGTTTTTTGAATCACGGAAAAGAGATATCGGTTGTTTGACGGAGCGCATCGTGTTTTATTTTGTTATATCGCATCGATAGTATCAAGAGCAGGCGTGGCCGAAAGCCACGCCTGCTCTTGATTTCTCTTGGAACAGGCAAGATCTTTGTACAATGCAAAAAAAACCGGCAGCGGAGGTCTCATAAATGAATATCCATGAGTACCAGGCAAAGCAGATACTCTCCAAGTACGGGGTGGCGGTGCCTAAGGGCAAGATAGCCTTCACACCGTCCGAGGCGGAGGAGATCGCAAAGGAGTTTTTCGCGGAAGGCCAACAGGTCTGCGTTGTAAAGGCGCAGATACACGCCGGAGGCAGGGGCAAGGCTGGGGGCGTAAAGCTCGCCAGGAGCAAGGACGAGGCACGGGCGTTCGCGGCCGAGATCCTCGGCAAGGTCCTTGTCACCCACCAGACAGGCCCTCTTGGCAAAGAGGTGAAGAAGGTGCTCGTCGAGGAGGGGTGCCAGATAGCCAAGGAATACTATCTCGGGCTCGTCGTAGACAGGGAGACACAGAAGGTCGTGTTCATGGCTTCGACTGAAGGCGGCATGGAGATAGAAGAGGTCGCTGCAAAGACCCCTGAGAAGATTTTAAAAGAGTACGTAGATCCGGCCGTGGGGCTCATCCCATTTCAGGCGCGCAAGATCGCCTTCGCGCTCGGCCTTGATAAGGCGCTCGTCGGAAAGGTAGTGAAGTTCATGACAGGCCTTTACAACGCTTTTATAGCCTCTGACGCGTCGATGATGGAGATAAACCCGCTTGTAGTGACAAAGGGCGGAGACGTCATGGCCCTTGACGCGAAGATATCGTTTGATGATAACGCGATGTTCAGGCACAAGGACATAGAGGCGATGAGGGACCTTGATGAGGAGGACCCGAAAGAGGTCGCGGCCTCGCGCTTCAACCTGAATTACGTCTCCCTCGACGGGACGATCGGGTGCATGGTAAACGGCGCAGGCCTTGCCATGGCAACTATGGACATGATCAAGCTCTCAGGCGGTTTTCCCGCCAACTTCCTTGATGTAGGGGGCGGAGCGAACAAGGAGCAGGTCACTGCGGCCTTCAAGATAATAATGTCCGACCCGAACGTAAAGGCGATGCTTGTCAACATATTCGGCGGCATCATGAGGTGCGATATCATCGCCGAGGGCGTCATTGCAGCTGCCAAGGATGTAGGCGTGAAGGTCCCGCTTGTGGTGAGGCTCCAGGGCACGAACGTCGAGCAGGGCAGGAAGCTCCTTGCCGAGTCAGGCCTCGATATCATCAGTGCCGAGAATATGGACGAGGCGGCTCAGAAGGTCGTAGAGGCCTCGAAGAGGGCCTAGTCTCACCCAAAAAAACGAAAAAGGCGCGGAGGATTCTTCCAATGAGCATAATGATAAACAAGGCGACAAAGGTCATCTGCCAGGGCATTACCGGCGAGCAGGGGACCTTCCATTCAAGGCAGATGGTCGCGTACGGCACGCGGATGGTCGGCGGAGTAACGCCGGGTAAGGGCGGCACTAAAGTAGATGAGATACCTGTATTCGATACGGTTGAAGAGGCTGTCAAAAAGACTGGCGCGGACGCTACCGTCATCTACGTTCCTGCGGCCTTCGCGGCAGACGCGATAATGGAGGCGGCAGACGCGGGCATCGCTACGATCATCTGCATAACGGAGGGGATACCTGTTCTTGATATGGTCAAGGTGAGAAGGTTCATGGCCGGAAGCTCTTCAAGGCTCGTAGGGCCTAACTGCCCGGGGGTCATCACCCCTGACGAGTGCAAGATAGGCATCATGCCCGGCCACATACATAAGAAAGGGCATATCGGCGTGGTATCCAGGAGCGGGACTCTCACGTACGAGGCGGTTGATCAGCTCACCAGGCTCGGCCTTGGCCAGTCTACCTGCGTAGGTATAGGCGGCGACCCTGTCAACGGGACAAACTTCATAGATGTCCTCGAGCTCTTCCAGAAAGACCCTGATACCCACGGTATCGTGATGATAGGCGAGATAGGCGGCTCGGCCGAGGAAGACGCGGCAGAGTTCATAAAAAAGAACGTGACAAAGCCGGTGGCAGGCTACATTGCCGGCGTTACCGCGCCGAAGGGCAAGAGGATGGGCCACGCAGGTGCTATCATCTCAGGCGGCAAGGGGACAGCCGAAGAGAAGATGGAGGCTATGCTGGCGGCAGGCATCAAGGTGACCAGGTCTACGGCTGACATAGGCAAGGCCATGGTAGAGGCGATGAAGTAATCCCCGTAAACAGCCTGTGTAATTGACTGGGGCTGTCTCTTATGGTAAAAGGACTTTTCTTTTAAAAAAGGCGGCAGGGCCAAGGCGTAGTTTGAGCCTGGTCCGTATGGAGGGAACATGTCTGAGGCGGCGGCAAAGAAACTGCCAAGAATAGTCATCAACGAAAGGCTGTGCAAGGGCTGCAGCATCTGCATCGACTTTTGTCCTACGGATGTCCTTGTGCTCAAGGGCAACTGTGTCGCGGTAAAGAACCTTGAGGCGTGCACAAGGTGTCAGCTCTGCGATCTGCGCTGTCCTGACTTTGCGATACAGGTGTTTGACTGAGGCGCAGAGGTCTTTTTGTGATCGAAAAAAACCATCAGTAAGAGGGGTTTTTAAATGGCTGAGAAAAAGAAAAAGCTGCTTCAAGGCAACGAGGCTTGCGTTGAAGGCGCTATATACGCCGGTTGCAAGTTTTACGCCGGATATCCGATAACGCCTTCTACCGAGATAGCCGAGGGCATGTCGGTAAGGCTCCCGAAGATCGGCGGCAAGTTCATACAGATGGAAGACGAGATAGCCGGAATAGCGGCCGCGTTCGGCGGTTCCCTTGCAGGTTTTAAATCTCTGACCGCGACGTCTGGTCCGGGATTTTCTTTGAAGCAGGAGTGCCTCGGCTACGGGTGCATAGCCGAGATACCGCTGGTCATAGTGAACGTCATGAGGGGCGGCCCTTCGACAGGCTACCCTACAGGGCCTTCGCAGTCCGACATTATGCAGGCGAAGTGGGGTACCCACGGAGACCATCCGGCGATATCCCTGACCCCTGCGTCAGTCCCTGAGATACTCACCGAGACTATAAGGGCCTTTAACCTCTCCGAGAAGTACAGGACGCCTGTCGTCGTACTCTATGACGAGATAGTCGGGCACATGAGGGAGCCTGTCGTGCTGCCGGCCCCTGGCGAGCTTGAGGTCATCGACCGCGAGAAGCCGACGTGCAAGCCTGAGGACTATCATCCTTACGATGATACGCGCCTTATAGCGCCGCTCGCGCCGTTCGGCTCGGGATACAGGTTCCATGTGACAGGCCTTAACCACAAGCAGGACGGTTTCCCGACTAACGACTCGAAGGTCATCCGCGCCAACAACGAGCGGATAATGAACAAGATAGAGCTCAACAAGCAGGATATCTGGAAGAACGAAGAGCTCTTCCTCGAAGATGCGGAAATCGCGATATTCACGATCGGCTCGACCGCAAGGTCGGCAAGGTACGCCGTACTTGAGCTCAGAAAGGCAGGGATCAAGGTGGGCCTCCTGAGGCCTCTTACGATATGGCCGTTCCCTGACGACGCCGTAAAGGCGCTCTCCAAGAGGGTGAAGGCGATAATAGTGCCTGAGATGAATCTGGGGCAGATGGTCCTCGAAGTCGAGCGCTGTTCAAAGGGCGCGGCAGTAGAAGGTATCCACAGGGTCGACGGCGAGCCGATCAACCCGGCCCAGATCATGGAAGTCATAAGGAAGTTCGTCTGACAGGTTGCGGAAAAACCAGAAGTTTGTTCAGGCTGTTAATCACAGCCATACTCAACGGAGGTAACATCTATGTCGGCACCGGCCGCTGAAAAAAAACAGAAGCTCAGCGTACCTTTTGATTATAATAAGTACCTTAGGCCAAACAAGCTTCCGCACATCTGGTGTCCCGGTTGCGGCCACGGCATCGTACTTAAAGCTATGCTCCGAGCCATACACAACGCAGGCCTGCAGAAGGAAAACGTTGCTGTCGTCTCCGGCATCGGCTGTTCTTCAAGGACGCCTGGGTACGTGGATTTCAACACCCTTCATACGCTCCACGGCAGGGCGCTGGCCTTCGCGACAGGGATCAAGTTCATGAAGCCTGAGATGAACGTCATAGTGACGACCGGCGACGGCGACGCGCTCGCCATCGGCGGCAACCACTTCATACACGCGTGCAGGCGCAATATCGACATGACGGTGCTTGTCTTTACGAACGCCACATACGGCATGACAGGCGGGCAGTATTCGCCTACGACCCCGCTCGGCTCCATTGCCACTACGAGCCGTTACGGTTCTATAGAACCGCCGTTCGACACCTGCGAGATGGCAAAGGCCTCCGGCGCCACCTTCGTGGCCAGGGGCACGGCGTACCATACCCTTGAGCTTGAGAAGATCATCCACGAGGCGATAGAGCACAAGGGCATGTCGGTAGTCGATATCATAGACGCCTGCCCGACGTACTTCGGCAGGGCCAACAAGTTCAAGAGCGCCACGCAGATGATGGAGGAGCTTGAGAAAGACGGCACCGTGAATATCAAGCAGGTCGACAAGCTCCCGCCTGAGAAGGTGCAGGGCAAGATATTGAGGGGAGTCCTCCACAAGGTGGAAAGGCCCGAGTACTGCGAGCAGTACCAGAACCTCGTTATAGGAAAGGCGACTGCAAAATAAAAAAGTCTGCCGCTCGACCGGGCGGTGTGCGGAGGCTATTGGAGTATGAGCGAGAGATACGAGATACGTTTCAGCGGTTCCGGAGGTCAAGGCATGATCCTGGCCGGTATAATCATGGCCGAGGCCGCCGCCATATACGGCGATAAGAACGCGGTGCAGTCCCAGTCGTACGGCCCTGAGTCAAGGGGCGGGGCTTCCAAGGCCGAGGTCATCATAAGCAGCCAGCCGATAGACTACCCTAAGGCCACGGCTATCGATTTTATGCTCGCCATGACGCAGGAGGCGTGCAACAAGTACCACGCGGATATCAAGGATACGGGCATACTCCTTGTCGACAGCGAGGAAGTGAAGAACGTGCCGCAGGGCAAGTTCAAGATCTACAGCTACCCGATAATCGGGGCCGCGCGGGAAGAGCTTGGAAAGACGATAGTCGCCAACATCATCTCTCTCGGCATGATAACGGAGCTTACGAAGATAGTGCCGAACGAGGCCGTTGAGAAGGCGGTCCTTTCAAGGGTCCCGGCGGCGTTCGTCGAGCTGAACAAGAGGGCCCTTCAGATAGGTTTTGAAAGGGCACGGACGCTCAAGTAATCTTATAGACGATACGAAGGCCGGCGCAAGCCGGCCTTCGTATTTGCGCTCTGCATCCAGTTCACCTTCAAGCGGACGGATAAATCAATGGTCGCTGACACCTGCAGATCAGACGGTCAAGAATCAGGCACGCTCGGTTTTCCCCATTCACGTTTCCTCAAGAGATCAACTCAAAATCTGCCGATTGCGGCATCAGGCCGCTTAAGCGCGACAGCTACGCGTCCAGGCCGTATTTTGTCTGCCGCATGGACGTCCGGCTTTGCGTACCGGTATGTACCGTCGATGACCGTCAAAGGAGGCTCCTCTGGTAACTCATGACCTTATAGTCGTAGGCGCCGGGCTCGCCGGCATGAGGGCCGCTATCGAGGCGGCCAGAAATGGTCTGAACGTAGCGGTCGTTTCCAAGGTCCATCCCGTAAGAAGCCACTCTGTGGCGGCCCAGGGCGGCATAAACGCCGCTCTCAGGACGACTGATTCCTGGGAGGCGCACATGTACGATACCGTCAAGGGGAGCGATTTTCTAGGCGACCAGGACGCTATCGAGATAATGTGCAGGGAGGCGCCAACTGATATCCTGGAGCTTGAACGGATGGGCGCTATCTTTAACAGGGACCCAGCCGGCGCTATCGCGCAGAGGCCGTTTGGCGGCGCAGGGTTCCCCAGGACATGTTATCTTGCCGACAGGACCGGCCACGGCCTGCTCCACGTCATGTATGAACAGCTCCTGAAGCATGGTGTCGTTATATATACCGAATGGCAGGTGATAAGGCTTGTCGTTGAGGATGGCTCGGTCAGAGGCGTGATAGCGATAGAGTTTTCCAGCGGAAAGCTCCACAGGCTCCGCTCTAAAGCTACTATCATAGCTACAGGCGGGTACGGAAGGGTCTACGCGACTACTACAAATGCGCTATCTTCCACAGGCGACGGCATGGCGCTGGCGATAGATGCCGGGGCCGCGCTTATGGATATGGAGTTCGTGCAGTTTCATCCGACCGTCCTGCCGCGTACCGGCATCCTCATGACGGAAGGGGCGAGGGGCGAGGGCGGGTATCTTATCAATTCGCTCGGCGAGAGGTTCATGAACAAGTACGCCCCGAACGCTAAGGAGCTGGCGAGCCGCGACGTAGTGAGCAGGGCTGAGAGGATCGAGATAGAGGAAGGCAGGGGCGTTAACGGATGCGTGCTTCTCGATCTGCGCCATCTCGGAGAGAAAAAGATAGAAGAGAAGCTCTCTCAGATAAGGGCGCTCGCGATAGATTTTGCCGGCGTTGACCCTGTGAAAGAGCCTGTCCCGGTAAAACCCGGAGCGCACTATTCGATGGGCGGCATAATGACCGATTACGACGGCGCGACTTTGATAAAGGGCCTGTACGCGGCAGGCGAAGCGGCCTGCGTCAGCGTGCACGGGGCCAACAGGCTCGGCGGCAATTCACTGCTTGAGACGATCGTCTTTGGAAGAAGGGCCGGGTCAAAGGCAACCGGATTCTGCCTGGATAACGATATCAGGCCTTTTCCGGATAGCGCCCTTAAAGATGCCGCTTTTGAAGTGGCGCGGATCATTGCGAGGCAGTCAGGGGAGCCGCACCATCTGATACGCAGGGAGATGTCCTCTGTTATGGAGGCTGAGTGCGGCATAGCAAGGGAGAGTGTACGGCTTGAAAAAGCCCTTGGGAAGATCAGGGCATTAAGGGTAAGGTACGAGGGTATCGCCCTGCAGGACAGGAGCGATTACTTCAACACAGAGCTTTTGGCGGTCATCGAGCTCGGGCAGATGCTCACTATAGCCGAGTCGATAGCCCTTGGCGCTCTGAACAGGCAGGAGTCGAGGGGGTCCCATTACAGGACTGACTTCCCCAAAAGGAACGATGATCTTTGGATGAAGCATACGCTCATAAGCAGAGACGGCGCAGGCCTGTCCATCGGCTATAGGGACGTAAGCGTGACGCGCTTCAAGCCTGAAGAGAGAAAATACTGAGCGCACAACGAATACAGGCTGATGGCGGCCGCGGGATAAAAGACTGATGAAGATAAAGTTCAGGATAAGGCGTTTTAACCCTATGGAAGGGGATGCTCCGGGGCAGGTATGCTACCAGGCATACGACGTCGACGTGACGGAAGGTATGACCGTACTTCAGGCGCTTTTGAAGATAGCCGACGAACAGGACCCTACGCTCGGTTTCAGAAAGTCCTGCCGCTCTGCTATATGCGGCTCGTGCGCCGTGACAGTCAACGGCACCGCGCGCCTTGCCTGCTCCCTGCAGATCCTCCCGGAATTCAAGAAGATGGGCGAGATGACGATAGAGCCGCTTGCCAACCACACGCCTCTTAAAGATCTCATCGTCGATATGGACCCGTTCTGGAATAAGATGGAGCGCATAACGCCGTACCTGACTCAGCGAGATGGCGTACAGGCCGAGGTCAGCGCGAAGGACGTTGAGGCGATAGACAGGGCGCAGAGGTGCATCATGTGCGGCTGCTGCAACTCCGAGTGCAACGCGCTGGAGATGGACCCGGCCTTTCTGGCGCCTGCCGCCCTTGCCAAGGCATGGAGGTTCGTAGGCGACGTGAGGGAGTCGGACTCTGCAGGCAGGCTGAGAAGGCTGAGCGGAGAACACGGCGTCTGGGACTGCGTAAGGTGCGTCCACTGCACTCAGTATTGCCCGAAAGGCGTCAGTCCGCTAAAGGCGATAGAGATGCTGAGATCAGCCGCCATCAACGAGGGGCTTACAGATAATCATGGGGCAAGGCACGTCGAGGCGATGGTCGATTCTGTCAAGAGGGTCGGCAGGCTCGATGAGGCGGCCATGACCTTTAAGACACTCGGGTTCCTCCGCTCGATAGGCATGATACCGCTGGGCCTGAAGATGGAGGTCCACGGCAAGATGCCCAAGCCGCTCATATTCGCGCAGATAGATTCGATCGACGAGGTAAGGAAGATATACGACGAGGTCGGCAGGAACAGGGCGCACGATAAGGTCCCGAAGGGGTGATATGAAAGAGTTAAGGTACGCGTACTATCCCGGGTGCGCCTCGCAGGAGATGACAAAAGAGGCGAACACTTCGACAAGGCTCGTTGCAAAGAGGCTCGGCATAGAGCTATTCGATATGCCTAAGGCAAACTGCTGCGGGGCGGGCCTTCTGACTGATTACGACTATGAGCTTTCCATAGCGCTCAATGCCCGCATATTCGCTGAGGCCGAGTCTATGGGCATGGACATAATGACCATCTGCTCGACTTGTCTTATGGTCATGAGCACCGCGAACAGGGACCTAAAGAAAGACCCAGAGCTTTTAGCCAGGACCAACAAGATACTCTCGGCCGCAGGGCTCAGTTATTCCGGCAACGTGAAGATACGCCAACTCCTTTGGGTATTGGCGGAAGACTACGGGCTGGAGAGGCTCAGGAAAGAGGTCGTAAGGCCTCTCGATTGGTTGAAGATCGCCCCGTTCTACGGTTGCCACTCGCTCAGGCCTTCCGACGCGCTCGGATTCGATGACCCGCAAAAGCCGTGGTCCCTTGAGGCTGTCATAAAGGCGCTTGGCGCCGAGGCCGTTGATTATAACGGGAAGACGAAGTGCTGCGGCTTTCAGGCAGACCTTGTGACGCAGGATACGGCGGTAGCAATGACAGCGAAAAGACTCCTTGACGGAAAGGCTAGAGGGGCTGATTGCTTCGTCACGCCGTGCCCGTTTTGCCACATCAATCTCGATAATTATCAGGGACTCGCTGAGAAGCGCGCATCTAAAAAGATATCGATGCCTGTCTTTCATCTCGCGCAGATCACAGGCCTCGCACTCGGGATGGATGCCCATGCGATGGGGCTTTCAAGGCACCTCGTCTCGCCGGCAGGCATAGTGAGATAGGCTTGTCGCGCTGTTTTAAAGGCGCTCCGTCACGGCATATCCCATCTTGAAGCGTGTTCATTTGCTTTAAAACAAAACCCGGCTCATATTGTGCGAGCCTGACTGAGAGCTGACGAGCAGGTATCTGCATTTACTGCGAGTCGGCTCGAAAGCGAAGCGAGCCATACCCAAAAGCCAAGGCAGTGTGCAAAAGAAACAGCGACCTGGATGGGTGGTTTGAAAAGCCCTGAAGTAGCAATGGCTGGTTAGGTGAAAGCTGTAACTCTCCGGATGTCAGAAGATCATCAGGCGGGTTGATTCGCCTGCTAGTGACTTGAGCCATACCCGGAAGCGCATGGAGTGCGAAACGGAAATTCAGTAAGTACATAAAGAGGAGCGGATGCGCTCTGTCATCGCCTCTCGAATACACCTGTGATGCGGCTCTCGCCGAGGATGTGTCCCTTAATAGCCTTCAGTACGTCAGATTTTTCCGCACCGTCAGTCAGGCCGAGCGTCGGGATGTCAAGCGCCTTTATGATGAAGTTGTACCTGTGTCGCCCATGCCCTCTTGGCGGGCACGGCCCTCCGTAGCCTGTGTGGCCGAAGTCGGTCGCACCCTGTTTTATCCCGTCTTTAAGGTCATGATCATTTCCCATGCCCCTGTCGAGGTGTTTGAAAGTGGCGGGCATATCGAAGACGATCCAGTGAGTGAATACCTCTCCAGGCGCGTCAGGGTCCTCGACTATCAAGGCGTAGCTCCGCGTGCCTTGAGGGGACCCGTCCCATTCAAGGTCAGGGCTCATGTCGTCGCCTTCGCAGCTGTATCTTTTGTTCAAGACCTCTCCATCGTTGAAGTCATGGCTCTTTAGAGAAAAACCCATACGCTCACCCCCTTGTGCTAAGGTTGATGTCATGGTAAAAATAAACAGGATATATGCCGCATATACAGAGGCCTTCCCGGCAGATCTCATTCGGCCGCTTCTCCTGTAAGGCATGTGCAGATCTGCCTTACAGGCTGTATAGTGTAATTATATATCAAACGCGGATGGGCGCAAGAGGCGGGCGGCCCTGGAGCGTAAGCGTATTTTAGCCCGCGCCAAGTCAGGGTTTTCTGTTATGATATACCGCAGTACTCGGAAGTATCCGGCAACCATTAGGCGGGGGTAATGATTTGAAGGTCAGGTTC
This sequence comes from Deltaproteobacteria bacterium, assembly GCA_038043525.1. Taxonomy (GTDB): domain Bacteria; phylum Desulfobacterota; class GWC2-55-46; order GWC2-55-46; family GWC2-55-46; genus JBBTBW01. The sequence goes on from JBBTBW010000019.1 coordinate 38,100, forward strand.
ATAGTAGGTCAGTCGCCGGGCATGCACAGGAAGGCTGCTGCGCGCGTCACCGAGGCTGTTAGAGAGGTGCTTGGCTCGGAAGAGGGGATATTCGAGATACGGGTCGCCTCAGGCAAGGCAAGCGCCGAGGGTCTCTCAAGAGAGGCGCTCAAAAAGGGTTATGAGGCGGTATTTGCCTGTGGCGGAGATGCTATTGTAAACGACGTTGCCACGCCGCTTGTAGGCGCTGACGCAGTGCTTGGCATCATACCGCTCGGGGCAGGCAATTCTTTTGCCTCGGCGCTCGGCATACCCGGAGATATGAAGGCCGCGATAGGGCTGATCAAGAACCACCTTGTTAGAAAGGTCGATGTCGGAACGGCCTGTGGAAGGTATTTTTTTTCGACGGCAGGGTTCGCGTTTGAGGCGCATCTGTGCAGGAAGTACGGCGAGAGGGCTCTATCCAAAAAGATAAGAGGTACTGCCCCGTATTATCCGCTCGCGATGAAGGAGTTTTTTTCCTATAAAACCGCGCCGGTCATGTTAAGGACAGGCGCAGGGGACCTGAATATCGAGCCGTTTCTCCTGACAGCCGCAAATACCGCCCAGTTCGGCGGAGGCGCCTATATCGCGCCGCAGGCAAGTCCTGACGACGGTCTCATCGATATATGCTATGTAGAGAAGGCAGGGGTCTTCGGCGCTGTCGGTTTCGCTAAAAAGATGTTCTCAAGGTCTGTCAAGGAGTCGAAGTATTACGGGTTCGTGCAGACTGAGAAGGCGGTGATATGCGGCAGGGAGTCTACGTTGTGCCACGTCGACGGGCAGGTATTTGAACACAACGGGGAGATCTCCGTAGGTGTCCTTCCAAAGTCGTTGAAGGTCTTTGTCGAGTACCTCTAGGCCTGCATCCATGCCTGCATCGGTACGATCGGTTCTTCTCTCATGATCCGCGCAGGTTCGCAGGTATCCCAACGGAAGGTCCTTTAGCGGCTTGCGCAAAAAGCACCGGAAGCGAACGGCGAGCGTGTTTTTATACGCGCGCCTGCGATCGGATCTGATGCTGGCGAAGCAGAAGGGGTTTTTCGAGAGCCTCTTGGAATCCAAAATATTTGAACTGATTTTCGCCTCTGTCAGTTTGGAGGCATACCGGTTTTTTTTAAGCCTGAGTCTTATCCTCGGAGCATCCTGCCTGCCGTATCTTCCGTCTGCCATGCGCTGTTGAAGAGTCCGCTTTTTTGGGGTATGATTCCCTTATGGGAAGAGAGGATGAATCGCATCTCATCGGAGGGCTCGGCGAGGCTGATGTGAGATCCGGCACAACGCGCAGCAATGCGCCTTTCAGGTCTTTGCCTGCCAGGGAAAAGCTTATGGTGGCGTATGGGCACCTGGAGGCGCTTCGTCAGTTAAACGGCGGATATATCGCATCGCATGACAGCGGCGACAGAGAAGGCGATAACTACGGCGTCTTCTGGCTGAGGGACATAATGTACGCGTCTTATGCCAACGAGTACGTCGGGGCGTATGACAAGATGATAGAGAGCTACAGGCTCATCATCAGGATTTTCCAGAAACACAGGCACAAGATAACGAGCGGGGCGCGAAAGAGACATTATACAGGGAGCTGTGCCGACGAGGTGGTACACGCCAGGGTCCACCCCGTGACCCTCGAGGAGATAACGCGCGAATGGGGCCACCATCAGCTCGACATCCTGGGCCTCTTCCTGTACAAGACCGGCGACCTCATCAAGAAAGGGCATAGCGTAATATCTATTGATCAGGCCGAGACGCTCATACTCATGAGGGACATCGTCTTGTACCTCACGACCGTCAGATGGCACTCAGACCCTGACTTCGGTGTATGGGAAGAGGGCCCTGAGGTCCATTCGTCGTCAATCGGGTCGGTACTGGCTGGCCTCACCATGTGGCATGACGACGGGTATTACCACCATAAGTACAGGATGCAGGTTCCGCTCTACAGCTATCTGCCTATACCGCAGGAGTTCCTCGAAACAGGCAGGAGGGCGCTTGACGCGCTTTTGCCGGGGGAGTCGGCATCACGTCCGTATGACATGAGCCAGCTCTCCCTTATATGGCCTTACAACATCATAACGGACATACAGGCCAGCCAGATCATCGATGCGATAGAGAAAAAACTGGTGAGGGAGATGGGGGTCATCAGATACACAGGGGACCTCTATTACAACGCTGACCCGTCATCCCCTCTTGGCAACGAGGCGCAGTGGCCGCTCGGCTTTGCGTGGCTGAGCATCGTATATTCGCAGCTCGCGCTCCGGGCTATACGTATGGGCAACATATTCTCCGCTCCGTCAGAGCTTATAGAAAAATCCGTAAGCTATCTTGAAAGGCTCGAGGCGGTCATGACCGAGGACGGGATGGTGCCGGAGCTTTATACCTCCGGCAGTTCCAACAGGAACATACCGCTTGCCTGGGGCCAGAGCTTTTACGTGGTTGCAAGCCAGAACCTCAACAGGGTCTACGAGAAGCTTAAGGCGAGATAGGCCTGTGCCGTATTTTTGTTCTATAACGATAATAAAGGCCCGGGATACAGGATATGAACCCCATAGCATTCAGGGCTACGCTCCTTAATATAATCGGGAACACAGCCCTCTTCATACTGAAGCTTGTCGCCGGCCTCATGTCAGGCTCTATAGCCATCATCTCCGACGCGCTAAACTCCCTTAACGACATTGCGGCCTCCATTGCGACGTTCATCTGCGTCAAGATCTCACACAAACAGGCTGACGACGGCCACCCGTTCGGCCACAGCAGGGCCGAGCCGATCGCCGGCCTGATCGTAGCGATACTCGCGGGAATACTCGGGTTCGAGGTGATAAGAGAGGCTACAGAAAAGGTCATTGCCGGGGGCACGGTCAGGGTAGACCTATTCACTCTGGCGGTCCCTGTCGTCACGATGGTCGCCAAAGGCGCAATGTCATGGCACTTCAAAAGGGTTGGCAAGATGTTTAACAGCCCTGCCCTTAAGGCGACCGCCACGGACTCGTTGATGGATGTATTCGTCTCTCTGGCAGCGCTCGTAGGCATAGCCGGAGCGTGGCTTGGCTACGGCCTGCTGGACCCCATCGCCGCCTACGCCATAAGCCTCTGGATCATATACACCGGCTACAAGATCGGGATGGAGAATATTGCGTACCTGATGGGCCAGTCACCGGCTCCTGAGCTTCTGGAAGATATAAAGGCGGCGGCCCTGTCTGTCAGCGGCGTAAAGGCCATCAACACCGCGCGGGCGCATTATGTCGGCAATTACATACACGTCGAGATCCATGTCGAGGTCGACAAAGACCTCTCAACGCTCGAATCACATGCCATAGGCAAGACGGTAGAGCGGTCGATGGAGAGGATCCCTTCGCTTGACAAGGCCTTTGTCCATATAGATCCGGTTTGAAAAGAAGCGGATCCGGCTGCGCCATGACCCGTGTTGTTTTAAGGCAAAGGCAGATTCAAAGACAGAGGAGTTTTGTCGCTCCTCCCCTTATTCTCAAGGGGAGGCAGGGAGGGGTTAGGCTGGTAGGGCGGGTCACACCCGCCGAATGGTTTCTTCTTATGCGCACTTCTGTGTGCTTTTGGGTTCATTTTTTACCGACAAGACAGCGCCCATTTACAAAAAATATCACTCTGACTCTTGCTTTGCACTTTCCGTGCGGTTTTTGGGTATGGCTCCCTTCGCTGTCCGGCCGTCTCGCAGTAAATACTGATGTCTGCTCGTCGGCCATCCTTTAGGCTCCTTCCGCCATGCCCCGGGTTTGTTTAAAGGCAAGGACAAAGCAACTTCGCCAGTAACGTAGGGTGGGCTCAGCCCACCAAAATCACTCTTCTTGCGGGTTCAAGTTTGCAACTTGAACCCCATGATCCGTATAAGGCACACACGAAATCTATGGAGCAGGTTGAAACCTGCTCCCGCAACAGGAAATCAAGCCCCTTATCTTCCGCCCTGCGCCATAATGTACGCCTTGAAACCTTCAAGCGCCTTTGCCCTGTGGCTTATCCTGTTTTTCTCCTCAGGTGAAAGCTCTGCTGACGTCCTTGCCTCTGACGGGATATAAAATACCGGATCGTATCCGAACCCTCCGGTCCCGCTCGGCCCTTGGGCTATCTGCCCCTCAAGCGCCCCTTGAAAGACTCTGCTTACTCCGTCGGAAGCGACAAAGGCCACTGAGCAACGGAAACGCGCAGTCCTTTTTCCATCCGGCACGCCTTCAAGCTCTCCAAGGAGTTTTAAATAATTCTCCTCGTCCGTGGCATCCGGCCCGGCGTAGCGCGCGGAAAAAATACCGGGTCTGCCTCCAAGCGCATCTACCTCAAGCCCTGAATCATCAGCGAGCGCCGCGACCCCGGTGGCAGAGGCGATAGCTCTCGCCTTTATCAGGGCGTTTGCCTCGAAGGTCGCGCCTGTCTCTTCAGGCATCACGATATCTGAAAGATCGGCGAGCGAGAGGAGCTCGACACCGAGACCTTCGAGTATCTTACCAATCTCCGAGACCTTGCCTTTGTTCTTCGTTGCTACTATCAGCTTCAATAAAATCGCCTCAGGATATTTTAAGTGCGGCCTTTTGCGCCGCTATAAGTTCCGCTATGCCCTTTCCAGCGAGGTCGAGCATCATGTCAAGCTCTGCCCTTGAATATGCGGCCGCCTCTGCCGTCCCCTGCACCTCTATGAATGAGCCTCGCCCGGTCATTATCACATTCATGTCGACATCTGCCCTTGAATCTTCTTCATAGGCAAGGTCGAGGTACGCCTCGCCTCCGACGATGCCGACGCTTACAGCGGCAACTGGGTCTATGACCGGTATCTTCGAGATGAGGCCGTCTCTTTTCAGGCCGAGAAGAGTATCATATACGGCGACGAACGCCCCTGTGATCGAAGCTGTCCTGGTGCCTCCATCCGCCTGTATAACGTCGCAGTCGATGTAGATAGTCCTTTCTCCGATTGCGCTTAAGTCAAACGCGGCCCGTATGCTCCGGCCGATGAGGCGCTGGATCTCGTGGGTCCTGCCCTGCACCTTGCCTGTTGCCGATTCCCTCTGCACCCTTTTCTTCACTGACCTAGGGAGCATCGCGTACTCCGCCGTTATCCAGCCTTTGCCTGTGCCTGCTAAAAATGGCGGGACCCTCTCCTCTACAGTGGCCGCACAGATGACCTTGGTATCGCCCGTCTCCATGAGGACGGAGCCTTCCGCGAACTTAAGATAATCCCTTGTTATGCGCACCTCGCGCATCTGATCAGCGGCCCTGCCGTCAATCCTTGCTGCCTGTCCTATTGAACCCAATGTATGCCTTCCTTTTTGTCAAGATTTGTCTGAAGCCTGCGATGCCGTCAGCTATGGATACTGCTATCAGGCCCTGGTCCCTGCCTGATGAGAGCCCCTTTTCCTCCTGGGCGTTCGAGATGAAACCGACCTCCAGGAGGACCGCCGGCATGGTCGCGCCGACGAGTACGCGGAAAGGGGCCTGCTTGACGCCCCTGTCCTGCCTGCCAGTAAACTCGAGTATCCGCTCATGCAGGACCTCAGCGAGCCTCGCGCTCTCATGGTGCGATGCGGTCCTTACCATGTCAGATATTATGTCGCCCAGAACGTCGTCAGGCGCTTCAGCGCCGCCAACGGCGCCAGCGGAATTGTTCTCGAACTCGGCAAGTTTTCTAGCGTCGTCATCCGTCGCCTCGAAGCTCAGGAAGTATGTCTCAACCCCTCTGGCGTCCTTTTTAGGCGCGGCGTTTGCGTGTATGCTTATGAAGAGGTCAGCGCCGTGCCTGTTGGCGAACTCAGGCCTCTCGGCAAGCGGTATGAATACGTCAGAGTCTCTTGTAAGGAGCACCTTGAACCCGGGGTAGCCACTGAGCTCCTGGGCCGCCATAAGGGCAAGCCTTAAGACAATATCCTTTTCCTGAACCCCGGTCGGGCCTACCGCTCCTGTATCATCACCGCCGTGTCCAGGGTCTATGACTATGACAAGATCGTCCTCGGCTGATGCCGCAACAGGGTCGGGCGCCGACGCGTATAGCGGCAGAGCGCTCAGAAAAAAGATTGCCGCGACAGCGGCTATGCCCAGCATCTTCCTGATCATCCTCATATTTTAGTTTCATAGCGCAAGGATGTCAATATAACTGAAAGAGATCCGGGCAATACCTGTTGTGCGGAAAAAGAAAGATCTCCTTACGACTAACCCCTCCCAGCCTCCCCTTATAGTAAGGGGAGGTGCAAAGACAAAGCTCCAGTCTTTGAATTTGGCCTTTGCCTTAAAATAAAACCCGGGTAGGGTGGAATGAGCCTAAAGGAGAGACGACGAGCAGGTATCGGGATTTACTGTGAGTCGGCCGAAAGCGTTGGGAGCCATACCCAAAAAGGAGCACAGAAGTGCAAAGCAAGAGTCAGACCAGTATTTTTTAAATTGGCGTTGTCTTGTCCTGCCGTTAAAAAATGAACCTTAAAGGCGAATAACGGTGCGCAAAATAAAATCATTCGGCGGGTGTGACCCGCCCTGCCGTCTAACCCCTCCCTGCCTCCCCTTATAGTAAGGGGAGGAGCGAAGACAAAACTCCCGTCTTTTAATTCTGTCTTTGCCTTGAAACAAAACCCGGCTGGCGAAGTTGCTTTGTCTTTGCCTCTAAAAACACGGGTCATGGCGTAGCGAGCCTGACTGAGAGCCGACGAGCAGGCATCGGAATTTACTGCGAGTCGGCTCGAAAGCGATGCGAGCCATACCCTAAAGGCGCACCGAAGTGCAAAGCAAGAGTAAGACCGATATTTTTTTGAATAGGCGTTGTCTTATCCTGCCGTTAAAAAATGAACCTTAACGGCGAATAATGGCGCACAAAAGAAAATCATTTGGCGGGTGTGACCCGCCCTACCGCTGGGTACGAAAGCGAAGGGAGCCATACCCAAAAACCGCACGGAAGCGCGCAAAAATTCCTCAGCGTCTTTTGAAAGGATCCGGGCATATTGACAATGCACCGCAACGTGCGATAGTAATGAAAGGCCGGGCTACACAGACGTGGACATTGACCAATCACGAACCAGGCTTAAAAGGATAGGCATACATGCAGTTGTTCGATCTGGCCTCAGACGCCACCACGTTAAAGACTCTCATCATATCCGCCGCAGTCTTCATTATAGCCGCAGTCATTCTCTTCATCGTCCGCAGGCTCTTTTTCCGTTACCTCCACAGGTGGGCAGGCCGCACCAACACTTCCGCAGACGACGTCATACTCGATGCGATCAAACACCCGTCGTTATTTCTGGTAGTCGCTCTCGCGCTGTACGTTGCGCTCGACACCTCAGCCTTCCCCGAGAGATACGTCGGTCATGTCTTGAAGGCCCTTTACGTCCTGATCGTCCTTTCGATAACGATGGCCGCGGCTAACATCACATCGAGGCTCGTGCAGGGGGCTATGGAAGGTTCAAAGGCCGGCGGACCTGTCAGCGGGCTCTCGCGTGCCGTCATCAGGGCCTTCATCTTCGCTATCGGCGGCCTTGTGCTCTTAAACGGCCTCGGCGTCTCGATCACGCCCATCCTCACGGCGCTCGGAGTCGGAGGCCTCGCCGTCGCGCTTGCCCTTCAAAACACGCTTTCAAACCTCTTTGCCGGCATACACATACTCGTGGAAAAACCGGTCAGGGTAGGCGACTACATGAGACTCTCGGAAGGCAACGAGGGTTTCGTTTCAGACATTGGGTGGAGGACTACACGGGTAAGGGAGCTGACAGGCAACATCATCATAATACCGAACAGCAAGCTTGCCCAATCGGTCCTGACGAACTACTCTCTTCCTGATACAAGGGTCGCGCTGATAATGAGATTCGCCCTCGCTCAGGATACTGACATAGACTGGGCTGAGGCCATCATAAAAGACGAGGCAGCTAAGGCGTCAAACGATTTGAGCGGCCTTGTCAGGGGCAACCAGCCTATAGTAAGGCTCTCTCAAGGCCTCACTGAATCAGCTATAGAGTTCACGGTCATCCTCATCGCCGAAGAGTTCTCAATAAAGGCCGATGCCGAACACGAGGCGAGAAAGAGGATATTAAAGAGGCTCAGGCTCGAAGGGGTGGGACTCTACTTGCCGACGAGGAACGTGCGGATGCTGTAAAGGTTTTCGGAAAAACTCAATATTTGCTCAGGCTGCTAAAAAAGCGGACGGATGCGAGGAGAAACATATTTTTATATGCTCCGCATGAACGGACTTGATGGAGACAAAGCAGGCGGCATTTTTCAGATGCCTGCTGAAAGATACTGTTGCCTATCAGATGGAAGCAGGGCGTAAGTCGCCCCAGTGGTCATCCGCATCATTCGATGCGTTTCCTTGGATGCCCGACCTCACCTGTATCCCTACCCTCTTTGTAGCCTGCAAGAAACATTGATTCCATGACGCACAGGAAGTTGCCATAAGAGAGAGGGTCTTCGTTCAACCTTCCGACGCTCCTCAGGATCCCTTCGGCAAGTCCCATGTAGGCCGCCTTACCCGATGCGACCGACGCCTTGACAAGGACAGAGGCGGCTACAGAGGAACCTGACGGCACGTCGTTGTCATGCATATCGCGCTCTCTCAGGAAAGGCGAATCCTGATCTATGCCTGTATCGAAAAACAGGCCTGTATCAAGGTCGTGGAAGAGCCTTACCATATCTTCAACAAGCGTAAACGCCTCTGCAAGCCACCTTGCCTCCCCTGTCGCCTCATGGAGGCAAAAGAGCGCGTCAGCCACAAGCGCGTAGTCCTCGAGGTTTGCCCTTACATGAGACCTGCCGTCAAGATAATACCGGAGCAGCCTTCCGCTATCGTCTTTCAGCGACCCTAGGAGAAAAGAGGCTGTCTTTTCCGCCTCTTGAGCGAGGTCCTTCCTGCCGAGCGTTCTTGCCGCCGATGCCATCGCCGAGATGGCAAGTCCGTTCCAGCCTGCGATGATCTTCGTATCGATATCAGGGTGTGTCCTCTTCTCACGCGCCTCGAAGAGCCTTTGCCTGAGCGTCTTTATATCATCAGGGACAGTTGGGGCGCCGCCGTCGGGCAACTGCCCGGCACGGGCTATACGAACGACATTGAGCCCCTCGTAATTGCCCTCCGGCGTCATAGAGTAGAACGCCGCAAACCTGCCTGCGCTTGTGCCTAACACCGCTTCAAGCTCCTTGTAGTCCCAGAGATAAAAATCTCCCTCGATGCCGTCTACGTCAGCATCCTCAGCAGAGTAGAAGCCGCCTTCAGGCGAGCGGAGCCTTCCCAGTATATAGGCAAAACACTCCTCAGCCACGTCCTTGAAAAGCGCCTCTCCTGTGATTTCGTATGCCTCGGCGTAAAGCCGGGCAAGGAGCGCGTTATCGTAGAGCATCTTTTCAAAGTGAGGGACCTCCCACGCAAGGTCTACTGAATAGCGATGGAACCCTCCTCCGAGATGATCATAGATGCCTCCTCCTGCCATCGACTCAAGTGTGCCGGTGACCATAGTCAGGGCGTCAGCGCGTTTTGTCCTTCTATAAAACCTGAGCAGGAATGAGAGGAACATGGCATGGGGAAACTTCACACCGCCGCCGAACCCGCCGTTAATCGGGTCGAAGAAGAACCTCGCGGTCTCGAAGGCGGTATCAGCAAGCTCGGTAGTCGGCTCCACGCCTGCAACCAACCGGGCGGCATTGAGCGAGCGCTCTATGCCTGCTGTCATCTCCTTTACCTGTTCCTTGTTCTCTGTAAAGGCCTTGGAGACTGCCAGAAGAACGCTTTTAAACGAAGGCATCTGCCCTGTGTCCGACGGAGGGAAGTACGAGCCGCCGTAAAAAGGTACTCCTTCAGGAGTGGCAAAGACGGTAAGCGGCCAGCCTGCCTGGCTTGTCATAGACTGGACGGCCTTCATGTATAGGCTGTCGAGATCAGGGCGTTCCTCCCTGTCTATCTTGATGCTTATAAACCGCTCGTTCATAAGTTCTGCCGTAGCGGCATCCTCAAACGACTCTCTCTCCATGACATGGCACCAGTGACACGATGAGTATCCTATGCTTATGAGAAGCGGCTTCCCTTCCTTTCCAGCCCTGTCTAAAGCCTCTGTAGACCAGGGATACCAGTCGACAGGATTGCCTGCGTGCTGGAGAAGATACGGGGACTTCTCGCCTTTGAGTCGGTTTTCTTTTTTCTCGCTCATTTAAAAAAACCTCCATACATGGCCGCTCATTACAGACCTGCATCTCAATTTTAGCGTAAAACAGGGACTCTGCAAGACAGATTTCGCTAAATCAACGGAGGCGATGGAGCTTTGACAAGCTGAGTAAAAAAAGTATAATTGACTACTGACGGCTGAAAGGTACGCGCTCGCAGGAACAAGACCTCGCGCCTGTGTCTTTAGAAGATCAAGGAGATGATCTGATGAAAAGAGTGCTCATACCGCTTGCGCCAGGTTTTGAGGAGGTAGAAGCCCTGACCCCTGCGGATATACTCCGAAGGGCCGGGGCAGAGGTGACCCTTGCAGGTACGATTGATGGCGCGATCACAGGAAGGAACCTCATACGGGTGTTGCCGGATACTGTCATGGATAGGATCGATGCGAAGGACTACGATATGATAATGCTGCCAGGCGGATACCAGGGGACCGAGAACCTCAAAAAAGACGCGGCAGTAAAAAAAGCCGTTGAAGAGCTGATGGGTCTCGGCAGGTTCGTCACTGCGATATGCGCCGCCCCGTCGGTGCTCTCCATGATAGGCGTCACAGAGGGGCGCACAGTCACAAGTCACCCCTCGGTAAGAGACCAACTCAAGGCAAGAGAGATCTCGGATGAGCGTGTAGTCGTTGACGGGATGATCATCACGAGCCAGGGGCCTGGCACGGCGATGGAATTCGCCTTCGCGCTGGTCGAGGCGCTTTTTGGAAAGGCAAAGGCAGTAGAGGTGAATAAGGGCGTCCTTGCGAAGGTTTGATGTAATACGGCAGGGGCGCGAGGCATCGAGCCACTGCAAGCTTTTGCGCACTTGTGAGTGCAAAAAAAAACCGCTTACTGCTAACCCCTCCCAGCCTCCCCTTAAAATAATGGGAGGAGCGAAGACAAAGCTTACATGTTGCGGGAGCAGGTTTGCAACCTGCTCCATAGCTCTCGTGTGTGCCTTATACGGATCATGGGGTTCAAGTTACAAACTTGAACCCGCAAGAAGAGCTGACTTTGTATTTTTCCTCCCCTTACTCTCAAGGGGAGGCTGGGTGGGGTGGTTTGAGAATTGTCTTTCTTTTGCCTTGAAACAAACCCGGGTATGGTGGAATGAGCCTAAAGGAGAGACGACGAACAGGCATCGGGATTTACTGCGAGAAGGCCAGACAGCGAAGGGAGCCATACCCAAAAGGTGCACGGAAGTGCAAAGCTAAAATCGGATAGATATTTTCAAGCGAGCGTTCGAGCTATACCCAAAAGCGCACCCAGCGCGACAAAAGCAAATCAGCAACTAAGCATTTACAGGGCAGTTGTTTTGTGGTTAAACAAAATCGTCTTATGCCTTCCCGGACTGATTAAAACCTGACTAAAGTTTTCCCTAAAAAGGACGTAGAGTACCCTATGGAAGAAAAACTCGTAATGGATGTGGTTCCAGGGCTTGAAGGGATACCGGCGGCAGAGTCGGCGATAAGCTTCATAGACGGCGAGGCAGGTATTCTCGAATATCGGGGCATACCGATAGAAGATCTCGCTGAAAGCTCGACATTCATCGAGACCTCGTATCTCCTGATCTTCGGCAGACTGCCGAACGAGGGGGAGCTCGCGGGCTTTACAAACGACATCACGCATCACACGAGGCTCAAGCTCAAGATCCTCCGCATGATGGAGTATCTGCCTGAAAACGGCCACCCGATGCACTATCTCCAGGCAGTGACCTCGGCGATGGGGATGTACTACCCTGCCCGAGATACTCTGAGCAAAGAGGTCAGGTACTCGTCAGCGGTAAGGCTCATAGCAAAGCTCCCGACGATAGTCGCGGCCTGCCACAGGCTAAAGCATGGGGATGCGCCGATTCAGCCGAGGAACGACATATCGTTTCCAGCGAACTTCTACTACATGCTATTTGAAAAGGAGCCTTCTCCACTCGTTGAGAGGATTCTCGACGTGATGTTTCTTCTGCACGGCGACCATACCATGAACGCCTCCACCTTCAGCGCGCGCGTCGTAGGTTCAACGCTCGCCGACCCTTACACCATCGTTTCATCCGCCATCGGCACGCTCTCAGGCCCTTTGCATGGAGGGGCCAACGAAGAGGTTGTAAGGATGATAGAGGAGATAGGGACAAAGGAGAACGTAAGGCCGTTCATCGAGAGAAAGCTCGAGCGCAAGGAAAAGATAATGGGCGTCGGCCACAGGGTATATAAGACAAGGGACCCGAGAGGCGACGTCATCAAGACGTTCATGGACAAGCTCCATGAGGCAGGCGGCGACGGCGTAGACACTGCAACTCTCGAGATATCCAGAGAGCTTGAAGCGGTGGTCAAGGAGAAACTCGGCAACAAGGGCATCTATCCGAACGTTGACTTCTATTCAGGGATCGTATTCAAGGGCATAGGGATACCTTCGGAGCTTTTCACGCCTATATTCGCGATAGGCAGGGTGGCCGGGTGGCTTGGCCACTGGATGGAGCAGCTAAGGACGAACCGCATATATCGCCCGACGCAGAAGTATACAGGCAAAAGGGCGCAGCCTTATATTCCAATGGGTCAGAGGGATTAGCCTCTTTTCTCAAACCTTCATACCGCCTCAACCGGAAAATCCCGTGAGCAATAAGAACTCGACATTCTCATTTCGTCTGATATCGCTGGCGATAATTTTTATTTCTCTCTCGCTCCTTTCTTCAGGGTGTGCCTCGAGGATAATCAGGGTGGCTGACAAGGCCGAGATCCTGATGCCCGAGCTCGTCTCGGATATGAAGAAGGTCCGTCTTGTCTTTGTAGGCGAGGCGCATGACGAGCAGTGGCACCATGATACACAGCTCGCCCTCATAAAGGCCCTTCATGAGTCAGGTTCTTTGGTGGCCGTTGGCATCGAGATGTTCAGGGCCGAGAACCAGTCCAAGCTCGACGCGTGGGTCTCCGGCAGGATGGACGAGGACGAGTTTATAAAAGAGTATCTTCTCAACTGGCAGGTCCCGTGGCCTAAGTACAGCAATATATTCCTGTATGCAAGGGACAACAGGATACCTCTTGTCGGCCTCAACATCCCCAAGAAGGTGATACGTCAGGTATTCAAAGACGGATACGAGTCGCTTACCGCAGAGCAGCTGCAGGAGGTCCCGGGCGCGAAGTGCGAGGTGGACGCAGAGTATGAAAAGTTCATCAGAAGGGCGATGTCCGAACACACGATGTCGGAATCGACCTTTAAGAAGTTCTGCGAGGCGCAGATGGTCTGGGACAGCTCGATGGCGCTCAAATCAATAAATTACCTCAAGGCCAATCAGGAAAAGACGCTTGTAGTGCTGGCCGGAAGCGCCCACTCGTGGCGTAGAGGCATACCCAATCAGGTTAAAAAACTGCATGGGCCGCCGCATGTCATCATCCTTCCTGAGTCAGCCATGAGCTCGGACATATCCGAGATAACCGTGGATGATACGGATTATGTATGGGTCGGTTCGTTCGCGGATCTCTTTAAATAGTATCTTTTTATGTCGTCTCTCCTCCTCTTGAGATAAGGGGAGGCTGGGAGGGGTTAGTCTGGTAGAGCTAGCCACACCCGCCGCATGATTTTCTTTTGCGCACTTCCGTGCGTCTTTTGGGATGTCTCGAACGGCCCTTGTGAGAAACATCTATCTGATTTTAGCTTTGCACTTCAGTGCTCCTTTTGGGTATGGCTCCCTTCGCTGTCAATCCGACTCGCAGTAAATACCGCCGCCTGCTCGTCGTCTCGCCCTTAGGCTCATTCCACCATGCCCCGGGTTTTGTTAGCGGTAAAAGCTGAATCCAAAACAACGCCCCTTTACAAAAAAACATCTATCTGATTTTAGCTTTGCACTTCAGTGCTCCTTTTGGGTATGGCTCC
>JBBTBW010000019.1:52194-58784 GCA_038043525.1 Deltaproteobacteria bacterium
TCGCAGTAAATACCGCCGCCTGCTCGTCGTCTCGCCCTTAGGCTCATTCCACCATACCCGGGTTTGTTTAAAGACAAAACAACTCAGATTCAACTATCTGCTCAACGTCTCTCTTTCAGATCCGCACGACCAGGCAACAGCCCTTGTAAAAAATATCTGTCTGATTTTAGCTTTGCACTTCTGTGCTCCTTTTTGGGTAGGGCTCCCTTCGCTGTCGAACCGACTCGCAGTAGATACCGATGCCTGCTCGTCGTCTCTCCTTTATGCTTATTCCACCATACCCGGGTTTATTAGCGGCAAAAGCTGAATTCAAAACAACGCCCCTTTATAAAAAACATCGCACTGATTTTAGCTTTGCACTTTTGTGCTCCTTTTGGGTATGGCCTGCAACGCTAGCGAGCCGTTTCGCAGTAGATACAAGAACCTGTTCAACGTCTCTCAGTCAGGCTCGCTACGCCATGCCCCGTGTTTGTTTCAAGGTAATGGCTAAATTCAAACACCCTCGCTTTCGTCATTGGATTTCCGTTATGGAATTACGTCTCTCCATCGGATATAATGTACAGTTGCGTTTGGTGTTGAACCAGGAATACAGGCATATAGAACGGGATCTATGGCAAAGAAAAAAAATGAAAAGGCGCCTTTCACCATGCCTCCTGCAAAGGACAGCGGCGAGCTTGTCATAGAGGGGCTTAGGCAGAACAACCTCAGGAACCTCAATGTCAGGATCCCTCATGACAGGATCACCTCTATCGTCGGGCCGAGCGGTTCAGGCAAGTCGTCACTCGCCTTTGATACGCTCTTTGCCGAGGGGCGCTGGCGTTTCATAGAGTCGCTTTCCACATACACGCGTATGTTTATCGAGAGGATGGACAGGCCTGATCTCGATTCCATTCGCAACGTCAGGCCGGCGATAGCGGTCGAGCAGAAAAATCCGGTCCGCACCAGCAGGTCTACGGTCGGGACAGCTACGGAGTTAAGCGATTACCTCAGACTGATCTTTGCCAGGATCGGCCGGGTTTGGTGCAATGCCTGCGGGGCAGCGGTCTCATCAAGCTCTCCCACTTCAGCGGCAGACAGGCTCATAGCGGGCCACAGCAACAGGCCGGCCCTGATCGGTTTTGATCTGAGGGTTTCTTCTAAAGACCTTGCGGCTATAGCCTCAGAGCTGATCGCCAAGGGATATATACGCGTTAAGGCCGGGGATTCAGTGATCGATATTACGCACGAGGCGCTGCCAGAACCCCTGCCGACGACGTTGTTCGTCATAGCCGACAGGCTCTTCATCAAGGAAGGAGAGAGGGCGCGGCTCGTAGATTCGCTTGAGATCTCATTCAGGGAGGGGGCAGGCAGCGCCGTCGCTGACATAGACGGGCAAAGGACGATTTTTTCAACCGAGCTTTCCTGTCATGGATGCGGCGCGAAGGTCGTGATGCCGACGCCGTTCTCTCTTTCATTCAACCATCCGGTCGGCGCTTGCGCCGAGTGCAAGGGCTTCGGCAACCTCCTTAGATACGACGAAGACAAGGTCGTGCCTGACAAGACCATTTCACTCAGGCAGGGCGCGATTGAGCCGTGGACCAAGCCTGCTTATACATGGTGGTATGAAGAGATGTCGGATCATGCCATTGAGGCCGGCATAGACCTTGACAAGCCTTTCAACGCACTGACAGCCGAGGAGAGGCGGCTTCTTTACAAGGGCACGTCCGACTTCGAGGGGATCGAAGGTTTCTACAAATACCTTGAGAGCAAGAAGTATAAACTCCATATAAAGGTCTTCAGCTCCAGGTACAAGGGGCAGGTGAGATGCCTTGCATGCGATGGCACGCGCCTTAAGAAAGAAGCTCTTGCCGTGACCCTCGGAGGGTTGAATATCGCCGAGGCCTCCGCGCTTTCAATGGATGAGGCCCTTTCGTTTTTCTCGGGCCTCGATCTGACGGAGTTCGAGAAAAAGATCTCCGGAGAGGTCCTGAGGCAGATAATCGTCAAGCTTGAGTTCCTCAACAACACCGGGCTGGGATATATCACGCTTGACCGGTTGACAAAGACGCTCTCCGGCGGCGAGGCGCAGAGGGTCGCCATAGCGACACAGCTGGCCTCATCCCTGTGCGGAGTCTTGTATATTCTGGATGAGCCGTCTATCGGGCTGCATCCTGTCGATATCGATATGCTGATAGATCAGTTGCGCCGGCTCGCATCCATGGGAAATACCGTGGTGACTGTCGAGCACGAGCCGTCGGTGATAAAGGCCTCTGACCACATATTGGAGCTAGGCCCCGGGGCCGGTTCAAGGGGAGGGCGCCTTGTCTTTTCAGGTACTATGGACGAGTTCAGGTCGTCAGGAACGCTGACCGCCAACTATCTCTACGGCAAGGAGGCGATACAGGTCCCCAGGTGGAGGAGGAACGGGAGCGGCAGGTTCCTGACGCTCTTGGGCGCAAGCGGCAACAACCTCAGGTCAGTAGACATGAAGATACCTTTGAAGGCCATGACCTGCGTGACAGGGGTTTCGGGTTCCGGTAAATCCACGCTCATCGTAGATACGTTATACCGAGTACTCGCCGCTCACTTCGGCATCAAGTCAGACCCTCCGGGACCGTACAGCTCGTTCGAGGGTACTGGTTATATATCAGGCGTCAATATGGTCGACCAGTCGCCGATAGGCAGGACGCCAAGGTCTAATCCGCTTACGTACATCGGAGGTTTTGACTATATTCGCCGCCTCTATGCCTCTCTCAACTCATCGAGAGCGATGGGCCTGGCCCCCGGCGACTTCTCATTTAACCTGAAGGGCGGCAGGTGTGAGGAGTGCAAGGGCGAAGGGGTGAAGATGCTGGAGATGTACTTTATGCCGGACGTCTACATAAAATGCGCGGCGTGCGGAGGTAAGAGGTATAAGAACCACGTGCTCAACGCGCGCTTCAAGGGAAAGTCGATATATGAGTGTCTGGAGATGACCTTCGAGGAGGCGGCTAACTGGCTGCCAGCCGGGCATGAGCTCCAAAAAAGGTTCGCTACCCTCATAGATATCGGCCTCGGTTATCTCAGGCTCGGCCAGTCAGCTACGACCCTGTCCGGCGGAGAGGCCCAGAGGCTCAAGATAGCCAGGGAGCTTGCCGAGGGGATAGGCGGAGATATGCTCTACATACTCGATGAGCCGACGACAGGGCTCCATATCGATGATATAAAGCGGCTCCTCTCGGTGCTGGGAAGGCTGGTTGATTCCGGCAATACGGTGATAATGATCGAGCATAACATGGAGTGCGCCAAGACAGCCGACCATATAATCGACCTTGGCCCCGGCGGCGGCAAGAAGGGCGGGACTATCGTAGGGTCGGGAACGCCTGAGAGGGTCGCGGCGATTAAGGGGAGCCTCACAGGGAAATACCTCAAGCAGGCGCTCTCCCGTCCGATATGAGGGAGTGCGGGTTGTCGGGTCGCTGTCTGCCTGGAGCTATATAAACTGTCAGGTGCGTTTGCTCACATACTATGCTTTCACTTATGAATATAATGGCGCTATGAACTGTTGCATGTACGAATAGCCGGAAGCTGTAAATGCCCGAAGCGTAACAGGTTTTACGCGTAGCGGCAGTCCGGGCGGAGTTGCGGCGTAAGGGCTTTTCCTTGACTTACCTGTTGCCAAAGGTTATGATGTTCGGCAATTCGTAAGAAAAGGGATGCCATCTAATGAAAAAGATAATCTTCATCGAACCAAACCCGCCTGACTTTCACATATTCACGCGGGTACCACTGCCGAGGCTTGGGACGGTACTACTCGGAACAATACTCAAGGAACACGGCTATGAGGTCAAGAGCTATGTCGAATCGCTCGATGAACTCGACCTCCTTGATGTGCTCTCGGCTGATGCCGTAGGCATCTCGACCATAACGTCCACATCGAAGCGCGCTTATGAGATAGCCAAGCTTGTCAAACTGGCCGGCGTTCCGGTCTTCATGGGCGGGCCTCATGTCACCTTCCTGCCTGACGAGGCGCTTGAGTACGTCGACTTTGTTGTCAGAGGAGAGGCGGACGACATCATAGTGGACTTCGTCAAGGCGCTCTTTGAGAAGAAAGGCTTCGATAAGATACAGGGGCTCTCTTACAGGATAGACGGCAAGGTCCACCACAACAAGACCTCTCCGTTTTGCAAGGATCTCGATAAGCTCCCGTGCCCTGACTTCAAGATCATAAGCGGCGTCGAGAAAAAGGGTCTGAAAAGGTTTTCCATAACGCCGATCATGACGTCCAGAGGCTGTCCTTATGACTGTAGTTTCTGCTCAGTCACCGGGATGTTCGGACAGAAGTACCGTTTCAGATCGAAAGAGCGCGTCATGGAAGAGCTGATACACAACAGGGATCACGGCGGCAACTGGGTCTTTTTTTACGACGATAACTTCTGTGCCAACAAGAAGAGGACCAAAGAGCTTCTCCAGACTATGATCGACGCCAGGGTGACGCCCAAGTGGACGGCGCAGGTGAGAGTAGAGATAGCGAAAGACCCGGAGCTTCTCGACCTGATGAAGAGGTCGAACTGCCACACGGTCTATATCGGTCTTGAGTCTGTGAACCCGGAGACGCTCAAGGCGTACAACAAGAAGCAGTCTGTAGAGGACATCGAGAACTGCATAAAGATACTTCACAAGAAGGGCATACGCGTCCACGGCATGTTCGTCTTCGGCTCAGACCAGGACACCACGGACACGATAGCCGAGACGGTAAGGTTCGCAAAGAAAAACAATATAGAGTCGGTCCAGTTTCTGATACTCACGCCGCTTCCGGGGACCAAGTGCTTCAGGGACCTTGAGAGCGAAGGCCGCATAATCACGAAAGACTGGTCTATCTACGACGCGCACCATGTCGTCTACCAGCCGAAGCTGATGAACTACTACCAGCTCCAGTCTGAGACTATAAGGGCCACGAAAGAGTTTTATTCTGTGGGCTCGATAGTCAAAAGAGCCGTGAAGTTTGATATATTCAGCGTGGCGATAAAGACTTATGGCCATAAACTGACGAGGCAGTGGGAGAAAAAGAACCAGCACTTCCTGGAGTACACAAAGTCTCTTACCGAGGCCGGCAGGGTCATAGAGCATACAGCCAAGAAGACAGCCGAGGACGTGAAGGAGAAGTTCCGCCAGCTGGAGCTCTCAGGCGCAATAATCATCCCAAAGTCGCATTGACCTGAATAAGAGGTATTGATGAACAGGAGTCTGGCAGCGATCATATTCAGCCTGGCCATTTTCGGACCAGGCGTCTGCTCGGCGGCTGATACCGCAGGCACTCAGGTTGCGAGCCTTAATGACATGGTCATGGCCGCGCCCGTGCAGGAGGCATCTGATTGCTCAGCTCATGACAAGGCGACCGGTGCGGTTGCCTCATGTGCCGATACCGCAGGGCAGGTCACGATAGCGACCATACCGCAGGCGTGCATGCCTTCAACTTCGAGGCAGTCAGGGCAGTCGAATAACCTCTTTACGTTAAGCGCTATAGACAACGGCGACTGTATGAATGCCGGGGTCGAGGTCGCAGGTGGTCAGTTGTTCCCTGACGTGCCGGTCGTAATGAACAAGAACGTAGAGTCGTTCATAAGCTACTTTCAGACGCGCGGCAGAAAGCACTTCGAGAGATGGATGGGCAGGAGCAAGGACTACATGGCCATGCTCCAGTCCATACTCATCGAAAGGGGCCTTCCTGAAGAGATCTCATACATAGCGCTCATAGAGAGCGGTCTAAACCCGACAGCGAAATCGCATGCCAATGCCGTCGGTATGTGGCAGTTCATAAAGGGCACAGGCGTAAGGTACGGTCTGCGCGTCGATTGGTGGATTGATGAGAGGATGGACCCTGAAAAGGCCACTGTAGCCGCCTCCAAGTACTTCAGCAAATTATACGGCCAGTTCGGTTCGTGGTATCTCGCCGCCGCAGGCTACAACGCCGGCGAAGGCAAAGTCGTTAAAGCGGTCAGGAAGCACGGCACGGACGACTTCTGGGAGCTGGCAAGCTATAAGAAGTCTTTCAGGAGAGAGACAAAGGAGTACGTCCCCAAGTACCTTGCCGCTCTCTTGATCTCCAAAGACCCGAAGAGTTACGGGTTTGACGAGCAGGATATGACCAACGGCCTCGCATATGAGAAGGTGGCGGTATCTCAGCCTACAGACCTCCGCATCATTGCCGACGCGGCCGGCACGACAGTGGATGAGATTAAGAGGCTTAACCCTGAGCTCTTGAGGAGGTTCACTCCTCCGAACTATCCGAACTACCTTATAAAGATACCGGTAGGCGCCTCCGGCATATACGCTGAAAACATGAGCAGGGTGCCGGCGTCCAAGAAGATATCGTTCCTTATGCACAAGGTGAAAAGGGGTGAGACGGTCGCTAAGATCGCGAGCAAGTACGGCACCTCAAAAGAGCCGATAATGTATCTGAACAACATCAATACGACCAAGCGCTTGAAGGCCGGGATCATCATAGCGGTGCCTCTGCGCTCTGGCAGCGTGACAGCCAGGAACGGCAAGGATGTTACAGAGGTCCTGGCGCATCTCGAATTCCAGAGCTGACAGAGATCTTTATCTGTTTTAAAGAGGCGGGGGGGGGG
>JBBTBW010000019.1:58794-61645 GCA_038043525.1 Deltaproteobacteria bacterium
GCTTTGCGGGGCCGCCTCTTTTTGCTTTCAGCCTTCCTGAAAAGGGTTTACATACCAATTTTGTAATGGTATCTTTTTTAGTGGCCGTCTCGACTTTTGCGGCGCTTTAGCGAGACCCTTGCCGACTGGTCAGCGTTTTTGGCCTGCCGGCATCCGCATTCCTGCCCCCTGCATGACAGGCTTCCTCGGCAGGTCCGATATTTTAGAGATGCCCAAAAAAATCCGTTAAGAGGCCTTGCTATGATCACAGTCGAAGAAGCGCTTTCAACCATACTTGACGAGATAAGGCCGCTCGGCCTTGAATCTATCGACATACTCGGCGGCCTCGGCAGGGTCCTTGGCTCTGATGTAAAGGCCGAGAGGGGTAACCCGCCGTGGGACAATTCAGCTATGGACGGGTACGCTATTCGCCACGCCGATATATCAGGGGCATCTGCCCAGAGTCCTGTGAGATTGAAGGTCATCTATGATCTGCCTGCGGGCCAGGTGCCTGCAGGCCCTGTCGGCAGCGGAGAGGCTGTAAGGATAATGACAGGCGCGCCTGTGCCTGCTGGCGCCGACGCCGTTGTTATGGTCGAGAAGACTGAGCTGACTGAGGGCGGCGTGATCATGCGCGACCCTGCAAGGGCAGGCGAGAACATAAGAAAGGCCGGAGAGGATTTTCGCGCCGGCGATACTGTCATTTCAGCCGGCACTCTCATAAGGCCGGCTGAGGCTGGGATGCTGGCGACCATCGGCGCCCCATTCGTGAGCGTCTACAGGCGTCCGCGCGTAGCTGTGCTTTCTACAGGCGACGAGCTTTGCGACGTGGGCACGGTCCCTTCACCCGGCAAGATCTCAAACAGCAACGGGTCCGCTCTCTCAGCCCTTGTCATTGAGGCAGGAGGGGTGCCAGTAAACCTCGGCATAGCTAGAGATACGAAGGAAAGCCTCCATGAGAAGCTTCTCCTGGCAATGAAGTGCGACTGCATAATCTCATCCGGCGGCGTCTCTGTCGGCGATTACGACTTCGTCAAGGACGTGCTTAGCGAGATGGGCTCTTCTATGAAGTTCTGGAAGGTTGCTATGAAGCCCGGAAAGCCGCTTGCCTTCGGCGTCATCGGCGGCAAGCCTGCGTTCGGCCTGCCTGGCAACCCGATATCCTCTATGGTGGCCTTCGAGCAGTTTGTCAGGCCGTCCATACTGAAGATGGCGGGGCATACGCGGATACTCAGAAAGAGACTCGCGGCGCTGCTTACGGCTGACATAAAGATAAAGCCCGGGAGGATGAACTTCCTGAGGGCCGAGCTTCAGATGAAGGAAGGCGGTTTTACAGTCACTCCGCTTGACGGCCAGGGGTCAGGGATGATTTCCACGATGGTGCGTGCCAACTCCTTTGTCGTAGTTCCGAAGGACTCGGCAGGCTACAAGAAGGGCGAGATGGTGGAGGTACAGCCGTTTGACGGCTCTGTCTTTATGACGCAAGGCTGAGCGTCCGTATGGCGCAGGGCTGAACGTCCCTTCTGCCTGAGACTCTGCCGTATCCTGCGGCCGATCGTCTCTTGCGGATCTTATATGAACGGGGCAGTGTTCGTACTATAAAAAACAGAATGGAGAAGCACGAATGTTCACAACAGTAGAGTGGAAAGACAATGCCGTAGTCATGATAGACCAGACGCTTTTGCCGGAAAAAGAGGTCTACAAGACCTATAGGGATTACAAGGGCGTTGCCAAGGGTATAAAGGACATGGTAGTGAGAGGCGCCCCTGCCATAGGGGTTGCCGCAGCGATGGGCGTAGCGCTCGGGGCCATCAAGATACGGGCAAAGGAGAGGGCCGGCTTCATGAAGGAGTTCGAGCCGATATGCTCCCTTCTCGCCTCCACAAGGCCGACAGCCGTCAACCTCTTCTGGGCGATCGAACGGATGAAAGGAATAGTCGCCGCGAACCCGGCTCTTGACGTTCCGGCGCTCAAAAAGAGGCTTGTAGAAGAGGCTGTCCGCGTTCATGATGAGGACATAGAGATAAACAGGCGCATAGGCAGGCACGGCGGCAAACTGATAAAGAACAACTCGACTGTGCTGACGCACTGCAACGCCGGGGCGCTTGCGACGGCTGGTTATGGGACGGCCCTTGGCGTCATAAGGGGCGCCATCGAGGCAGGCAAGAAGGTAAGGGTCTTCGCGGACGAGACCAGGCCATTCCTTCAGGGCTCCAGACTGACTGCGTGGGAGCTTCACAAAGACGGCATCGACTGTACCCTGATCACAGATAACATGGCAGGCTATATTATGAAGCAGGGGCTCATAGACGCGGTTGTCGTCGGAGCTGACAGGATAGCTGCCAACGGCGACGTTGCCAACAAGATCGGCACCTACTCTGTGGCTGTGCTTGCAAGGGAGCACTCCATCCCGTTTTATGTTGCCGCGCCGCTTTCTACCATAGATACCAAGATCAAGGACGGCACATTTATTCCTATCGAGGAGAGGTCTGAGACTGAGGTGACGCATATAAAGGGAAAGAGGATCGCGCCGGCAGGCATCAACGTCAGGAACCCGGCTTTCGATGTTACCCCCAACAGGCTGATAACAGGCATTATAACCGAGAAAGGCGTTGTGAAAAAACCCTTTAATTCCGGTATCAAGGCGCTCTTTAAATAGGACGGCAGACAGATTTTTTTGTTTCAAGGCCCCTGCGAGCGTCGCTCGCAGGGGCCTTTTTTGAATTTAGACTTTGTTTTGAAACAAACACAGGTCATGGCGGAAGGAACCTGACCGAGAGACGACGAGCATTCGACGGGTGTGACCCGTTTTAACTCCTCCCGGCCTCCCCTTGTGAGTAAGGGGAGGAGCCAAGACAAAGCTACCGCCTTT
>JBBTBW010000020.1:0-27214 GCA_038043525.1 Deltaproteobacteria bacterium
TCCTATAACACTAACCTTTTGGTGTGTCCACTAAATCGGGGGAGGTCCATAGCAAGCAGTATTGCTTTATGCGAACAGGCGTGCTTTTGGGATCGGCTGGATATAACGCGCGCGCCATAAAGCCAAAAAAAACCGGGACCCTTGAGCCCCGGCATGATCACCGCTTATTACTTACGTCGAGACCTACTGTGTCTCTTTATACGTTTTGCCGCTGACATACAGGACATGGCAACCGTCGACTACGAAGAAGACCCCCTGAGGAAGTCCGTCAGCATCTGCGCTGTAGCCCCTGTCCCTGAACAAACCGTCATCCGGGTCAGAAGATGAATCACGAAAACCTTTAAGACTCAGCCTGTGCGCCATTTTCACCCTCCTTCCCTCTATAGGTTTTAGGTTATATTATACCCGGCCTTAAAAACAGAACGCTTCTTTGGTATAATAGTATTCGCGTCGCATTTACTAACCGTCAGCCGCCCGGCCTCATAAGAATTTTACCGGAGGGTACGCATGATAAGATCCAAAAACCTTGCCAGAGGCGCTATCGCGGCCATGATAGTTTTTTTTATGACCTTCATCGTCGGCCCGGCCACAGGACAGGAGACAGACGGCGTGATACTCAACCATTCTCTCGATATCTCAGTAGATATAAAGGCCGGCACGATAGAAGGCACTGACACAATTACATACAAGGACCGTTTAGAAGATATCGACCTGCTCATAAGAAATAATTCCGAGGTCCTTAGTGTTTTTATCGGAGGTTCAGAGATAAACTTTACAACCATTGCAACCGACGCCACCCCATCAGGGCTGATAAGGATAAAAGCGGAACTGCCGGAGGGCGTAGATACCGCGAAAGGGATAAGAATAAGGTTCCGGTCGATCTTCCCGTCTATTGAGAGCGCGAGGCAGGAGATAAGGCGAGGGGTAGCGCACGTCCGGGACGGCGTCATAGGGGAAGAAGGGGTATTCCTGCCGTCCTCCTCATTCTGGTATCCGCAGGAAGAGAGCGGGCCGGCTTCGTTCGATCTGAAGGTGAGGCTCCCGGCAGGCTACACATCTGTCTCCGAGGGCGAGCGTATGAGCGCTAAAAGAGACGGCGCGGCAATTACGGAGAGATGGAGGTCCACTCGTCCGGTTGACGGAGCTGACCTTGTCGCGGCAAGGTTCATGGTTGAAAAAGTCAAACACGGGTCGATAGACATATACACTTTTTTCTTCTTAAAGGACGAGCGCCTCTCGAAGCTCTACATAGACAAGACAAAGGCCTATATCGATCTTTACTCTGAGGAGTTCGGGCCGTATCCGTTCGAGAAGTTCGCGGTTGTGGAGAGCTTCCTTCCGACAGGCTACGGCATGCCGTCGTTTACGCTTCTCGGGTCCTCGGTTTTGCGCCTGCCGTTTATCCCTGATACATCTCTCGGCCACGAGATAGCGCACAACTGGTGGGGCAACTCGGTATATATCGATGAGACTAAAGGCAACTGGGTCGAGGCCCTTACTACGTACACTGCGGATTACCGGTACGAGCAGAAAAAAAGCGCCAAAGACGCCATGACCTTCAGGCTCAGTAAATTGAGGGGGTATAAGAACTTCGCCTCAGGTACAAGGCTTGCCCTCAGGGATTTTACCGATGCTACTACAATAGAATCAAGGGCTGTAGGATACAACAAGGGCGTGATGGTCTTCAACATGCTGAAGATGAAGATAGGCGAGAAGGCGTTTAGCGAAGGGCTAAAGGCCCTCTACAAAGACTACGCCTTTAAAAAAGCCTCTTGGGCGGATATAAGGTCGGTCTTTGAGAAGGCCTCTGGGAAGAGTCTCAAGAGGTTTTTTGACGAGTGGGTCGACTCGATCGGCGGGCCTTCCATCACAATCGAAAAAGCCGTTGTCTCAAGGGCGGGGGTAGGGTACAACGTGGCGATAATGCTTGGGCAGAAAGCCCCGGCGTACGCGTTGACCCTCCCTGTGCTTGTAACGACTGAGGAAGGCGCTATATGGCGCGAGGTCTCGATCGATACAGAGCGTACCGAGGTAAATATAGAGGTCAGGGGAAGGCCGCTATCAATCGAGATAGACCCTGAGTATCAGGTCTTCAGGCTTCTTTCCGATCGTGAGCTTCCGCCGTCTTTTGCCTCCATCTTCGGGGATAAAAATGGTATCATCGCTATACCTGACAAAGACCCTGAGGCGTACGATGATATTGCTCAACTCCTCTCAAAAGACTACGGCCTTGCGGTTAAGAAGGCCTCGGAAGTAACGGATGAAGATCTTAATACAAGGTCTGTGCTGATTGTCGGCGAAGATAACATACTGATAGAAAAGACAGGTCGCGGCCGGGATAATGAGGCTGTCGTCATAACACCTGAAGATATCACGGTTGACGGAAAGACTTTCCAGCGCAAGATCCAAACGATCGCTGTAGCGACAAAGAACCCTTTAGCGCCCGGCCGGGTGATATGCTACATACTCGGGGACGCGCAGGGTGCAAACGAGGCAGGCCGAAGGCTCAGGTACTTTACCGAATGGAGCTACGTCGTTTTTGGAGGAGATCAAAAGCCGGTCAAGGGGATGATCGAGGGTAAAAATCCGCTTCGCCGCGCCTTTTGATATAACGGTCTTCAGCAAAAAAAGAACGGAGGCATTTCAATGTACAGAGCTATGAAGGTTTTGGCCGTCATGCTGGTCTTTTTTAGCGCGATATTCGCAGACCCTTTAAGTGTCCGGGCCGTTGAAAAAAACGGCGAGAGTCTCATGAAAGAGACTGAGAACAGGATACGATCAAACGAGGTCTTCCTGAAGGCGGCCCGCCAGATAGTCGAAGCGTCAAGCGGCAAGGCGTGGGAGACTATCATCAAGATGGCGGAGAAGTACCACACCGAAGGCATCGCCCACTATAACCTTAAGGAGTACGAGTTCGCCCTCGAAGACATCAATGAATCGACGCAGACAGCCATTCATGCGATCATACTGACCAAAAACAGCGAAGACGCCGAGATAAGGTCTATTGTCATTCAGGAAGAGATGGTGCTTAAGGAAAAGCACGACAAGGAACGCAAAGAAGTCATCATCAGGAAGGGTATCGACGAGGTCGAGATATTTATCCGTACGGCCGAGAGGCTCCTGCAGGGAAATAAAAACCCTGAGGCCGAGCGCGAGCTTGACAACGCCCGCGAGGCATTCAAGGCGGCGAAGCTCAGCCTCGCAGGAGGCCAGCTTGACGAGAGTATCTCAGGGCTGAATAAAGCGTACAAACTGGCGACCCAGACCGTAAAGGGGATCAAGCGGGCCCAGGGCGACATCATAACCTTCCCGAAGCCTGCCTTCAGCGATGAAAAACAGATGCTCGACTACGAGCTTAAGAAAAACGACTCATACGTCTTTTTCGCGTCCCAGTCAGTGAAGGAGAAAAATCCTGTGGCGTTAAAACTCCTCAATGCCGCAAAGGCCGCAAGAGAAGATGCATCTAAGCATATCGAGGCAGGCGACGCGCCAAAGGCGACAGAGCTTCTGAAGACCTCGACCGGTCTGTTTATAGATGCTATAAAGGCATCTTCCGAGCGTCAATAACGCAGTCAATGCGCTAAAACGCGATTCAGCTATTGACAATGAAAGATATTTGGGGTAATTTACCGAGACGTTTTTTAACGGTCCCATCGTCTAGAGGCCTAGGACGGTGCCCTCTCACGGCATAAACCGGGGTTCGAATCCCCGTGGGATCACCAGTTGATAAATAGCCGTAATATTTAAGTTTTGTAGGTAAAACTTAGATGTTACGGCTTTTTTTATTTCGGCGACGTAGGGTGGCTCAGCCCACCATTTTAAAGGTCTTGTCGTGTTACGGAAGTGTGGTAGGTGAAAGCGGCAACCAGCCGGATGTCAGAGGATCGATCGGCGGGTGCGACGCGCTGCAAGGCTGTCCTCTTTTGAATCCAGTCTTTGCCTTTAAACAAACCCGGGTCATGGCGTAGCGAGCCTGACTGAGAGCTGACGAGCAGGTTCTTGTATCTGCTGCGAGTCAGCTCGAAAGCGAAGCGAGCCATACCCAAAAGCCACGGCAGTGCGCAAAAGAGACAGCGGCCTAAAAGGGTAGTCTGAAAAGCCCTGAAGTAACAATGGCGGATTAGGCTAAAGCCGTAATCAGCAGGCTGTCAGACGAGCAAACGGCGGTTGCGGGCCGCTGAGGGGCCAAGTGTTGCGCGAGAGCGTTTGTGGTGGGCTCAGTCCACCCTACGAGGCTATAAGGCTTTTTTTTAGTATTGCATCCTTGATAATAGTCTCTTACGGAAGTTGAGGAAGGGATTCTCTATTAAAAGGTAGTGCACGCCGCAGAGTAAAAATACAACGGCGAAGTAGACGGCAAAAACTATAAGGTAATTGATGGCAAGGGTGTTGTCTACCGTGAAATACCTCGCCAAAAAGTTTATGAATATAACCTTGATCATCATGTGGTAGAGATACATGGCATAGCTGAATCTGGCAACAGGCTTGAAGAGCCACTGAAGCGGCATTTCAGGTTTTGAGAAGGTCGCCGTCGCGAGAACCAAAGTGGAAAAGCCAATGCCTGAAAGAATAAACTGCCAGACGCTGTTGAAGTAGCCATGACCAAAGCTTCCGTAGAAGAGGGTAAGCCCGAGGCAGACGGCCGTAACGGAATAAAGCGCTACCTTATATGCAATGGCGCTTTGCCTCAGCTTGTCTCTATAAGTGATGAAAGCAAGAGCAGAGAAAACGCCGAGCAGAAGACTGTCGAATCTCATGTGGAGTGGCCTGTAGAAGTAGAGGCTCCACTCCTTGGAGGGATCGAGGAGTAGATCGTAGATGAAAACTTTCATAGAGAAGCCAGCGAGTATAAATAAGAGCAGAAAACCAAACAGCCGCCCCTCTCTACGGCCATGAAAGATAAAGATGAGCCCTGGGATCAAGATGTAAAACTGCTCCTCGACCGCCAGAGACCAGTATAGCCCCGCCTGTGTTAACACCGGTATGTAGTCCTGCAGGTAGAAAATATGGATAAAAAACTCTTTCAAAAAATGGTCGTCGCGCAAGACGAACATATTGGTCCAGACCGAATAATAGAGGACGGAGACCATTATGGCCATATAATACGCCGGGGCTATCCTGAAGAAGCGTTTTATATAAAACTCCTTGAAGCTGAACCTTCCGGCGCGGAGACTTTCTATCAGCTGTCCTCCGATCAGAAAACCGCTCAGTACGAAGAAAAGATCTACGCCATGATACCCCCGGTCCAGGAACTTACTGAAGTAGGGGGACCCGGTAAGGTTGAAGGTTGTCTGCTGGAAATGAAAAAGCATCACAAGGACGATGGCTATGGCCCTTAGAAGATCAAGCTCTGGATAGTTTTTCTTGAAGAGCATCTGCTTTCTTTCCCTGTTCCGGTCTCTACCGGGCTGGATGTGCCGCGATCCTGCGGGTTACGCGACCGGAGCGTGCTTCACCTGAGGGCCTGGCTATTACGGCTAAACTTTTATTATATTATGTCCAGCTCCCAGATTCAAACTGTATCTAATTATGTGGCGCGGCTTGCTTCGTATTGCGCTTCGAATCGCTCCGGCGTTTTGTATCCGAGCGCCGAATGCAGCGACGTTGTGCGGGCTCAGCCCACCATTTTAAAGGTCTTGTCGGGTTACGGAAGTGTGGTAGGTGAAAGCGGCAACCAGCCGGATGTCAGACGAGCAATCGGCGGTTGCGGGCCGCTGAGGGCTTGGAGTTGTGCGAGAGCGTTTGAGGTGGGCTGCAAGACTGTCCTCTTTTGAATCCAGTCTTTGCCTTTAAACAAAACCCGGGTCATGGCGTAGCGAGCCTGACGACGGGCAGGCGGTGGTATATACTATATAATAGTAGGCTTGCATGCGTAGCGAGCCATACGCAAAGGCTTGCAAAAGTGTGCTAAAGCAAAAGTTTCAATCAGAATGAACGGCGGGCCGATCCTGCCCTGCCGGACTTCGACGTCCGGGAGTGTAACGCCCGATATGTTCAGGCAGATAACTAAGGGAATACTCTCTAAAATACAGACAAGGATGGTTCTATGAACGGGCTCAATGGAAAAAAGCCGGTCACAACAGGTTCCCGAAGTCTCAACCCGTATGTCCTGTTCCTGAAGGTCCTGCTCATCGTCGGAGTGGCCGAGTTTCTGGTGATGGTCCTGCTGGCAGCCTTTGATATCGAAGACGGCTTCATGCAGTCTCTGGCAGACTCTTTGATGCTATCGCTTCTGAGCGCGCCTTTCCTCTACTACTGGGTGATCAGGGTAGTCTCCAGAAATATCCAGGCCGAGGCACGACTCAAGCAGGAGGCCCTTGAGAGGGAACTCGTCCATAAGGCCCTTCTGGAAAAGATCGCGCTGAAGCAATACTCCAAAGACATCGCGAAAAGCATGCAAGGTTATCATGAGAGAGAGCCGGAAGCCGCAAGGGACGGCGCGATCAAACCCTATGTGCTCTTTCTGAATATCCTGCTTATTATCGCCGTGGCCGAGTTTCTGGTGATGGTATTGCTCTCTGTCCTGGAGATCGAAGAAGGGGTAACAGAGTTCATGACAGATTCTCTGGTGCTGTCGGTGCTGAGCGCCCCTTTCCTGTACTACTGGGTTGTCAGGGTGGTTTCCAGAAACATCAGGACCGAGGCCAGGCTCAAGCAGGAGGCGGTTGAGCGTGAACTTATAAACACCGCCCTTATGGAAAAGATAGCGCTCAAACAGCATTCCGAAGACATCATCCAGAGCGTGTCATCAGGCATAGCAGTCGTCTCAAAGGAGCACATGGTGGTCTCGACCAACCATTCATTCCACCGCATCTTGTTGAAGGATGAGAACAGGGACGAGGTCCTCGGAAGACCGGTAGAAGATGTCCTGCCCGGCGCGGGCTTCAAGGAGGCCGTTCATGGGGTCTTCGAGACCGGAGAGGCGAGGGAGAGTATCCCCTTTGAGATGAAGGATGGAGAGAGGGTCAGATATCTGCTGGGCAATGTAACGCTGATACAGTCATCTGAGGCGGAGAGCGACAAGCAGGCGCTGATAGTCATTGACGATATAACAAGGCGCAAAGAAGATGAGAAGACGATCTTGATGATGGCCTATTATGACGCACTGACCGGCCTGCCCAACAGGCGTATGCTTTTGGACAATATGGTGCGCGCCATTGCCGAGGCAGGGCGTACCGGGGCTTACGTTGCCTTGTTTTTCATGGACCTCGACCGTTTCAAGTTTATCAATGATACGCTGGGGCACGAGGCCGGCGATGAACTTCTGAGAGAAGTGGCCCAGAGGCTCAAGGGATCTATCCGCGCAGTCGACACCGTCTCACGTCCTTTTATCAGCGAGGGTGACATAGACTCTGCCTCTCAAGGCACTGTGGCACGGATTGGAGGCGACGAATTCATAGTCTTGCTCCCGGAGATGCCTAAAGATGAAAATATAGTCAATGTCGCCAACAGGATCCTTGCCTGTTTCGAACCCCCTTTTTCATTAAAAGGCCGCGAGATATTCGTCACGACAAGCATAGGGGCCAGCATGTTCCCGATCGACGGCGAGGACGTAGAAGAGCTTATTAAAAAGGCGGACCAGGCGATGTATTGGGCAAAGGAAGAGGGCAGGAACAACTGCAAGATCTATAATACCGTGCTCGACTCGAAGAGAAAGGACTGGCTCAGTCTCGAGCGCAAACTTCACAAGGCGCTCGAAGACAGCGAGTTCGTCCTTCACTACCAGCGCAGGTCAGCGCAGTTACCGGCGATGTCACCTGTCTTGAGTGCCTCATCAGATGGCAGGACACTGAGACAGGGCTCATTTTTCCGGAGAGGTTCATCCCTATAGCCGAAGAGACCGGCCTTATAATACCGATCACCACATGGGTGCTCAAGACCGCCTGCGCTCAGGCAAACGCCTGGAGGCTCAAGGGCATTGAAAATATCAGGGTAGCCGTCATCATCTCCATGCGCCAGTTCAGGGAGAAGGAGTTTTTGTCGAAACTGACCGGCGTTTTAAAAGAAACAGGCCTGCCCCCGGAATCTCTGGAGATCGAGCTCACCGAGGAGATAGTCATGACCGACGCTGAGCATGCCTTCGAGATACTTCAGGCATTGAAAGAGACAGGGGTCAGGTTGTCCATCACTGATTTTGGCACCGGCTTCTCATCTCTCACCTATCTCAAATCAATGCCCATAGACGTCATCAAGATTGACCAATCATTTGTTAGCGGCATGTCCCTTGATGCGGGTGACGTCGCGATCGTTACCGCGATCATCCGTCTGGCTCACAGCTTCGGATGCGAGGTCGTTGCAAAAGGCGTTGAGACGGCCGGGCAGGCAGAGCTGCTTAAAAAGCTTGAATGCGACAGCATGCAGGGATACCTGTTTATGAAGCCTTCAGACGCTAAAGAGATCGAGGTGTTCATGGGAAACAGAAGGCTGCTGAAGAACGACACCAAGGCATGAACGACGGGATATTCTGGCTGCGAGCCGTTCACGGAGGCGCAGTCCGGTAGGGCGGGTTAGGTGAAAGCAGTAACCAAACGGATGTCAGAGGATCGATCGGCGGGTGCGGGCCGCTGAGGGCCAGGAGTTGTGCGAGAGTGTTTGTGGTGGGCCGAGCCCACCCTACGGGGCTGCAAGGTTTTTTTACAGATTATTTCTTTAACTCTTTAAGTTCTTGAAATATTTGCAAAGGGGTGACACTCCCAAATGCAACCAATAATATTAAAAAAGTTGCAATTCCGAGGAACACCGCTGCCCAGGTGTTCTTAAAACGCATCTGTACACTAACAGCTAGCCATATTCCTGCACTACAACCAAACAAGAAAACAAACTTTTGTAAGTTAGGATTATTCGGTGAGAAAATAGTCAGCCAAATGAGTGAGACGAAAGCAAGTAAAACAGGTATTATTAACCAAACTAGCTTCAATGGCTTCGGCTGCTCAAAGAAATCGTCAAGATTCAAGCCCTGATTTTTACAAAAATCTCGAATTTCTTCAGGACTGCCTTCTGCTTCCTTATCTTTAGCCTTTAACTTCATAAATCAGCCTCATGGTTTTTGGAGAACTCGCTTGATATCCTGTTGAGCGGCAGTGTCACTCCATTCGGATAATGAGTCTTCCTTTATGAATATAATTCTATTTTTTTCGAGTATTACATTGGTTCCACCGAAGGTATAACTATCTAAATTTCCACCGAAAGCAGTTTGTTTTAACTCTGATAACGCTCGCCCCATAGTTGGGCTAACATCCTTATAAATGTCATCGTTCTCAATTCCATATCCAATCGTAAACTCAAGGATAGCACCTCCAGATTCGGCTGGATACACATTACACGCTAACCCGATACCTGGCTTTAAAAACTGCGCAATCCTACGCCTGAAATTATTTATGTATTCTTGTAGCGTCTTCTTCTCAGTCATAATTTACCCATATTATGGTAATGCGTGTTTTTCGTTTACTCTTGTTTACTCTTATCGATGCATACAGTTTTGTGGGTTCTGCTTCGCCCACCAAGCCTTGTTTTAAGTTAATCGCTTATAGGTTAAGATATACTCATAGCCCCCGAAATGCAACAACGGGTTGACCCTTCAGGTCAACCCGTTGATTTTTCTGGAGTAAATTGGCTGGGGGACTAGGACTCGAACCTAGATAAACGGATTCAGAATCCGTTGTCCTGCCATTAGACGATCCCCCACCGGAGCGCGGCAGACAGATAATTTATGCAGAACCAATATAATAGTCAAGGAAAATCAAGTCAAGTAAAATCTGTTGACAACAACGGCGCGCCTCCTGTATACTTTTTAATCTTTGTTAAAGAGAAAGACCATGAAGATAAAGATAGACGACATAACAGACAACGGCCTGACCGTAACCCTCGCTGAAGACGGCGCCAGAATCGCCTCGCTCGCTGAAGGCGGGCTTGATTATACCATCTTAAGCCCGGTGACCGGCCTCCTTGACTTCGTAAAGAACGACGGCAACGTCTTTATCAATGGCAATCTAAGCGCCAAACTCAGGTTCGCCTGTTCAAGATGCCTTAAAGAGATCGACCTTCCGGTCGACTCTAACGTAACGCTCTATTATGAGCGCGGCAGGGATGAGGACAGGGACAAGGAGATAAAGCCGTCTGATGTGGACGTCAACCGTTTTCCGGGCGAAGAGTTCGACACGGATGAGATAATACTCGCGCAGGTTGCCCTTGATGCCCCTATACAGCCGCTCTGCGATCCTGAGTGCAAGGGGCTGTGTTCCAAGTGCGGCGCAGATCTTAACGAAGGCGAGTGCGGATGCCACAGGGAAGGGCACGGCGAAACAAAATTTGCAAAGCTGAAGGATTTTAAGGTAAAATAAGCAGGCCGTCAAAAAAGGCCGCCCGGGCATGGTCCGGAGGGTTTGTTTCCAGGTCAGTTTTCCAGCAGCATGACAGATATGAGATATATCGCCGCACGACAAAGGTCACAGAGCTGAAGATTTTTTCAGGTTAATATACACGAATAAAAAAGAGAGGTTTTTAAGATGCCGAATCCCAAGAAGAGACATTCCAGATGCAAAAGGATGCAGAGGAGAAGCCACGACGCGCTCTCACTACCGGCGACCTCCACATGCCCCCAGTGCGGAGAGGCCAAGCGCCCTCACTTCGTATGCCAGAGCTGCGGCACGTACAAGGGCAGGGTCATCATCAAGAAGGACGAGGCGGTCTAACAGCAGTGCACCCCTTTGAAATTGGCCGTCGCTTGTTCCTTGCCGGAAGTTCGGCAGGACTGGCGGCGGTACTTCATTTATTCTGTCAACCAACCAATACATTATGAGAATAGCCGTAGATGCAATGGGCGGTGATTTCGCCCCTGCCGTGGTCGTCGAGGGAAGCATCAAGGCCGCTACCGAATTCGGCATCTCCATTGTGCTTGTCGGTGATAAGGCGAAGGTAGAGGCCGAGCTTAAAAGGCACGGTTATCGCCAGTCCAATATCACCGTAAGGCACGCCTCTGAGGTAGTCGGCATGGATGAATCACCTGTGCAGGCCATAAGGCGCAAGAAGGACTCGTCTCTGAAGGTCTGCTTTGACATAGTCAACGCGGGCGAGGCCGGTGCTGTAGTGAGCGCAGGCAACTCAGGCGCGGCGATGGCCGCAGGCATGCTCTTTTTCAGAAAGATGAAGGGTGTTGACCGCCCTGCGATAGCCGTATGCGTGCCGACGATGAAAAACCCTACGGTGCTTCTTGACGTAGGCGGAAACGTCGACTGCAAGCCTGTGCACCTCCAGCAGTTCGCTGCGATGGGCGAGATCTACGCGAGATACATACTCAAGAAAGACCGTCCGAAGGTAGGGCTTCTTTCAAACGGCGAAGAGGAAGGCAAGGGCAACGAGCTTACGAGGGAGACAAACACTCTTTTGAAGAAGTCCTCGATGAACTATGTCGGGTACATCGAGGGCAGGGATATATTCCACGGCGACATAGACGTCGTAGTAGCTGACGGATTCGTCGGGAACGTCGTGTTGAAGCTGAGCGAAGGGCTTATCGAGGCTGTCACCGCGATGCTGAAAAACGAGCTTATGGCAAGCGTGCCGACAAAGATTGGTTATCTGCTCGCAAAGGGCGCCTTCAAACAGCTCAAGAAGAAGATAGATTACGCCGAATTCGGCGGCGCTCCGCTTCTGGGTATCGACGGGGTATGCTTCATAAGCCACGGCAGATCGAACCCCAAGGCTATAAAGAACGCGATATTCAGGGCTCACGAGTACGCCACAAGCAACGTGAACGCCATTTTAAGTGAAGAGATGGAAAAGAAATACGATATCGACAGGCTCGGCCGCTCGCAAGAGGCGGCCGCCGGGGAGTAGTCCTGATGGTGCGCTCAAGGGTCATAGGGACAGGCTCCTACGCGCCGGAAAATCTGGTGACGAACCGCGATATGGCGTCGGTAGTAGAGACGTCAGATGAATGGATATCGTCTCGCACCGGGATCAGGGAAAGGCGCATAAGCACAGGCGAGACGACCTCGGAGATGGCCGCCAAGGCCGCCAAGGCCGCGCTCAAGGCCGCAGGTATATCCGCAAAGGATATCGACCTTGTAGTCGTCGGCACAGTCACCCCTGAGATGGCGTTTCCGTCTGTCGCATGCTTCGTGCAGTCACACCTCGGAATAAAACCGGGCGCCGCGGCCTTTGACGTCTCCGCCGCATGTTCAGGCTTCCTCTACGCATTGGACATAGCCGATAAATACATGAAGTCAGGCGCCTGTAAAAAGGCCCTTGTCATAGGCGTCGACAGGTTCTCAAGGATACTCGATTGGAAAGACCGTTCCACCTGCGTACTTTTCGGCGACGGGGCAGGGGCAGTCGTCCTTAGCGCCGAGAAGGGGAGCCACGGAGTCCTTTCATGCCACATCCACTCAGACGGCAGGCACTGGGAGCTTTTGTACGCGCCCAACCACTACTCAAAAAGCCCGTTCGATAAAGAAGAAGATAAGGTGCCGCACGCGCCATGCCTCAAGATGAACGGCAACGAGACTTTTAAGATCGCCGTGAGGACTATGGGGAGCGCCATCAAAGAGGTCATGGAGCATAACGGCCTGGTACCTGATGATATAAAGCTTCTCATCCCGCACCAGGCGAACCTCAGGATAATAAACGCCATAAGAGACAGGCTCGGTTTTCCTGACGAGAAGGTATTTACAAACCTTGCGAGATACGGCAATACCTCGGCAGGTTCCATTCCGCTTGCGCTTGACGAGGCTGTGCGCTCCGGGATGGTAAAGAGCAACGATACGCTCCTCTTCGTCGCATTCGGCGGCGGGCTTACATGGGCGTCAGCCGCCATCAAGTGGTAGCCGGAAAATATAGAGACAGGAACTTTTACGCATGAAAAAGATAGCCTTTGTATTCCCTGGCCAGGGCTCTCAGTCTGTAGGCATGGCAAGGGGTTTTTTTAACGAGTTTGAAGTCGCCAGAAAGACCTTTGAAGAGGCGAACTCCGCCCTTGGCTTCGACATAGCGGCGATCTCGTTCGACGGGCCATCTGAGCTTCTCGATAAGACCGAGAACACACAGCCGGCGCTTTTGACCGCGTCAGTCGCTATGCTGAGGGTCTTGAGAGAGAGGACTTCTGTTGTGCCTGCGTTTTACGCGGGCCACAGCCTCGGTGAATACAGCGCCCTTGTGGCAACCGGCGCGATGGACTTCGCAGAGGCAGTAAGTCTCGTCAACAAGAGGGGCGTATTCATGCAGGAGGGAGTTCCTCAGGGCGTAGGAAAGATGTGCGCCATTCTCGGTCTTGACATCGCAACCGTTAGGCTTATATGCGAGTCAGCCTCGATAGACGTTGCCCGGGTCGTCCCTGCCAATATAAATTCGCCTGAGCAGATAGTCATATCAGGCCACGCCGCAGCTGTGGATATCGCCGCTGGTTATGCCAAAGACAAGGGGGCCAAGAGGGTCATCCCCCTTCAGGTGAGCGCGCCTTCTCACTCGCCTCTGATGGAGGGAGCGGCTCTAAGGCTTGCCGCGGCCCTTGAAGACGTCGAGGTAAAGGACTTCTCCGTGCCGGTAGTTACGAACGTCGAGGCGGCGCCTACGACCGACGCGACGAGGATAAAGGGGCTTCTTGTAGCCCAGCTTACAAGCCCTGTGAGATGGGTCGAGGTCATAGGACGCATGAAGATGGAAGGCGTGACCGATATTGTGGAGATAGGTCCCGGCAAGGTCCTGACAGGACTTGTAAAGAGGATAGACAGGGAGATAAACACATATAACCTTACAGAGACCTCAGACCTTGAAAAGGTGATTGAGGCCGCAGGCCTGTAAAGAGCGTATCCGAGGAGGGTCTATAATGCAGTTATCCGGAAAAGTGGCGCTGGTGACAGGCGCAGGGCAGGGCATAGGCAAGGCGATAGCCTTGAAGCTCGCCTCGTACGGCGCGGACGTGGCTGTCGTTGACGTGAACCTTGAGAAGGCCGAGGAGACAGCCGCTGAGATCAAGTCGATGGGCAGAAAGTCGATGGCGATGAAGGTCGATGTCGTCAGCGCGAAAGAGACTGAAGAGATGGCCGAGAAGATATTTAAAGAGATGGAGGCCATCCACATACTTGTGAATAACGCAGGCATAACCCGCGACGGGCTGATGCTCAGGATGAAGGAAGAGGACTGGGACGCGGTGATGAACGTCAACCTCAAGGGCGCGTTTAACTGCACGAAGGCGTCGCTCAAGTACATGACCAAGGCGCGCTGGGGCAGGATAGTGAACGTCGCCTCGGTAGTAGGGGTGATGGGCAACGCCGGGCAGGCAAACTACGCCGCGAGCAAGGCCGGCCTCATAGGCTTCACCAAGTCCGTGGCAAGGGAGTTCGCCTCTCGAAACATCACCTGTAACGCAGTGGCCCCGGGTTTCATTGAAACAGCAATGACCGAGGTGCTAGCCCCTGATGTCAAGGAAAAGATGCTTTCTCAGATACCTCTTTCCAGGTTCGGCGGGGCAAACGACGTTGCTATGGGGGTGCTGTTCCTCTCATCAAACGCTTCGAGCTACATAACCGGCCATGTCCTTAATATCAATGGCGGAATGGTGATGGCTTAGGGCTGATTAAAATTGACAAAAGCTTGGCTTAGGTGTTATATATACGGTTTATTGCAGAAAAATATACAGATGTCAGGAGGTAGCGCAAAATGTCGCCTGTTGAGACCAAAGTAAGGAAGATAATCATCGATCAGCTTGATGTAACCGAAGAAGAGGTGACGACCCAGGCATCATTCGTCGACGACCTTGGCGCCGATTCCCTCGATACCGTCGAGATGGTAATGGCCTTCGAAGAGGAGTTCTCGATAGAGATCCCTGATGAGGACGCCGAGAAGATAAAGACCGTCCATGACGCGGTGGAATACATACAGAAAAAGACCGGCAAGTGATCTTGCGCGCCCGTAGGCCGCCCGGGCTCACTCCGGGGGCTTGCGGCCGTGGATGATGTTATCCGGCTCGATCATCCGCCTTTTGCAGTTTAATTGAAAAC
This sequence comes from Deltaproteobacteria bacterium, assembly GCA_038043525.1. GTDB lineage: Bacteria > Desulfobacterota > GWC2-55-46 > GWC2-55-46 > GWC2-55-46 > JBBTBW01. The sequence continues at coordinate 14,994 of JBBTBW010000020.1, forward strand.
GAGGCTGAAATATCCAGGCGCCGGCCTCAGTGCGACGGTTAACGGCGCGCTGAGGCTTGTTTTTGGCCGGTGCCGGGTATAGATAAAACGGACAGACGATATGAGAAGGGTAGTAGTCACAGGCATAGGCATAATAAGCCCGCTCGGGACAGGCATCGAGAAGTCCTGGTCAGGCGCGAAGGAAGGCCGCTGCGGCATCAGGGAGATAACACGCTTTGACCCTACCGGCTTTCCGGTCAGGATCGCAGGCGAGGTTCCTGACTTCGACGCTGGCGAATCCATCGAGAAAAAAGAATTCAAGAAGATGGATATCTTCATCCAGTTCGCGGTTGCTGCGGGCGTTATGGCGTTTAAAGACTCAGGCTACCTGATCACGGAAGAAAACGCCGATATGGTCGGGGTCTATATAGGCGCCGGCATAGGCGGCCTTGCCGCCATCGAGCATTGGCATGACGTCTTGAGGGAGAAGGGGCCTGACAGGATAACGCCGTTTTTTATCCCGATGGTCATCATAAACCTCGCCTCAGGGCAGGTCTCTATCAAGATCGGGGCGAAGGGGCCTAACTCGTGCGCTGTGACAGCGTGCGCTACAGGCACTCATTCCATAGGCGACGCATACAGGCTCATCCAGCATGGTTCCGCCGACGTGATGGTCGCCGGCGGCACAGAGGCCACGATCACGCCTTTGTGCGTGGCAGGTTTCAACGCTATGAAAGCCCTTTCAACGCGTAACGACGACCCCAAGAAGGCGAGCAGGCCCTTTGACAGAGAGAGGGACGGTTTCGTCGTAGGCGAGGGGGCCGGAGTAGTAGTCCTTGAAGAGCTTGAATCGGCAAGGAAGAGAGGGGCCAAGATATACGCAGAGGTAGTCGGTTACGGCATGAATTCCGATGCCTACCACATGACGACGCCTTCGCCTGACGGGGTCGGCGCCGCAAAGTGCATCGAGATCGCGCTTAAAAGCTCAGGGCTTGCTAAAGAGGATATCGGCTATATAAACGCCCACGGCACATCTACGCATTATAACGACCTGTACGAGACTATGGCCATAAAGAAGGTCTTTGGCGACCACGCCAGAAAGCTCGCCATAAGCTCGACAAAGGGCATGACCGGCCACCTGCTGGGCGCCGCCGGAGGCATCGAGGCTGTCTTTACTGTAATGGCCCTGAAGGAAGGCGTTATACCTCCTACTATAAACTATGAGAACCCTGACCCGGAGTGCGACCTCGATTACGTTCCGAACGCAGCAAGGGACGTGAAGATAAAGGCCGCCATCTCAAACTCTTTCGGCTTCGGCGGGACGAACGGCGTCCTTGTGTTCAAGCGGTTTGACAATTAGGCTCTTTATCTGCCCGATGTAGCGGTCTTGCTTTAAGCCGGTCCGTCTCATTCACCCGGCTCTTTTTCCGACAGACAAGATATGTATCATCTCATCAAGGCTTTGTATTATCATCATTGCTTAGTGCCGCACAAGCATGCAGGCGCAAGCTGTAAGCGGCCTGATATACCGCCTGCCGGAGCGCATCCTCAGGATCAAACAGAATCAAACTAAAACAGGGCCATAATGGAAAAGATAGCTATAGCAAGCGACCATGCCGGAAGGGAGCTTAAGGAAGATATAAAGGAATTCCTCGCCTCTATAGGCGTTGAAGTCCTGGATATGGGTGTTGATAGCGACAAATCAGTCGATTATCCCGATTACGGCGCGCTTGTCGCGGATAAAGTATCATCCGGCGCTCTATCCAAAGGCATACTTGTCTGCGGCACAGGCATAGGCATGTCAATAATCGCCAATAAGTATCCCGGTGTAAGGGCGGCCCTCGTATCCGACGTCTTCACCGCACGCATGTCAAAGGAGCACAACGACGCGAACGTGCTTGTCATAGGCGGGCGCATCGTCGGCAAGGGGCTTGCCCGCGAGATAGTGAAAACATGGATAGAGGCCAGATTCGAGGGCGGACGCCATCAGACAAGGCTTGATAAGATAACCGAGATAGAAAAGCGGAACCACAACAAGTAATCCAAGCATTATTACTGATACGGAGGCTTTGTAAGATATGTCAGGCCTGAAGACTACAGACCCGGAAATATTCGAGGCAATAAGGCTCGAGACCGAAAGGCAGGAGTACAAGCTCGAGCTGATCGCATCCGAGAACATGGTCAGCGAGGAGGTCATGGAGGCTCAAGGGAGCGTCATGACCAACAAATACGCAGAGGGCTACCCCGGCAAGCGCTACTACGGCGGATGCGAGTTCGTGGACGTGGCTGAAAGGCTCGCGATAGAGCGGGCCAAAAAGCTCTTCGGCTGTGATCATGTGAACGTTCAGCCCCATTCAGGGTCGCAGGCCAACATGGCGGTATATATGTCCGTGATAAAGCCGGGTGATACGGTCCTGGGCATGAACCTCTCTCACGGCGGACATCTCACGCACGGCTCTCCTGTGAATTTTTCAGGTCAGCTTTATAACATCGTCTCCTACGGCGTAAGGCCCGATGATCACAGGATAGATTACGATCAGGTGCGGGACCTTGCCAGGAAGCACAAGCCGAAGATGATAGTAGTAGGCGCTAGCGCGTACCCGAGGATTATCGATTTCAAGGCATTCCGCGAGATAGCGGACGAGACAGGTGCTCTTGTCATGGTCGATGTCGCCCATATAGCGGGGCTTGTAGTTACTGGGCTCCATCCGTCCCCGGTGCCGTACGCCGAGTTTGTCACGACCACGACGCACAAGACGCTCAGAGGCCCGAGGGGCGGCATGATCATGTGCCGTTCGGAGTTCGCCAAGGCAGTAGATAAGGAGATCTTCCCTGGCATACAGGGCGGCCCGCTCATGCACGTTATAGCCGCCAAGGCAGTGGCGTTTAAAGAAGCGCTCCAGCCCGAGTTCAAGGACTATCAGAGACAGATACTCGCAAACGCCGTCGTCCTTGCCGAGGAGCTGATGAACAGGGGCTACGACCTCGTCTCAGGCGGCACTGACAACCACCTTATGCTGATAGACCTTTCGAAGAAGGATATCACAGGCAAGGAGGCGGAAGAGGCACTTGTAAAGGCAGGCATAACAGCTAATAAGAACACCGTCCCGTTTGAGACCAAGAGTCCGTTTGTTACAAGCGGCATAAGGCTCGGCGTCCCGGCAGTAACGACCAAGGGCATGAAGGAAGCCGAGATGAAGCAGGTAGCCGGGCTTGTTGACAGGGCGATAGACAAACGCGCCGATGATGCGGCGCTTGTGGCCATAAAGTCCGAGGTGAGGGAGCTTTGCGCGAGGTTCCCTTTCTATAAGAACAGGCTTTCCTGATCCTACGGCCTTTGAGTGAACCTTTGACGCCTGCCGCTTAAAACGGCAGGCGTTTTTATTTGGAGTCCTTGCGGATATCCGTAAAATCTGCTAACGTCATAAGACATGGAATTTATACTTGGTTTCGGTTCCGCCCATAACGCCCTTAAGGCCGAGTCGATATTGAAGGCGGCCTCTGTCAGGTTCAGGCTGCTTCCGGCACCGAAGGCCTTTGAGGCCAATTGCGGCCTTGTCATTGAGATAGGCGAAGGGTCGCTTGATGAGGCGATGGCGGCGCTTGTAGGAGCGGATCTCTATCCGAGGTCGAGGTATAGGAAAGAAGGAGACGATTATGTTAAAATGTGATTTTTGCGGAGCGGAAACGGAGTTCGTGATAAGGGTCGCCATAGACAAGGACTACGACAGGCTGACCGTCAGACACGAGAAGAGGTACGCCTGTCTGCCATGCTCCGAGAAAAAAGAACGTGAGCGTCAGGAGAGACTTAAAAAAGCGGCCGCTGAAAACAAGTAACCGTCTGATCAAGCCGTGGGGGTCAAATGCACGCTCTTGCCGTGATGGTCAAGGCCCCTGTGCCGGGCCTTGTAAAGACCCGTCTTGTGCCGCCTTTGACATTTGATGAGGCGGCAGGGCTCTACAGGTGTTTTGTAAAAGACACCTTCGACCGCGTAGCAGGTCTGGAAGGTGTACGGTTCTTTTCGCCTTACGCGCCGCCTGCACTCGCAGATGAGGTTGTCTCTGTCATCCCTGCCGGTGTGGAGGCTTTCGCTCAAGCGGGCCATACCCTCGGGGAGAGGATATCGAACGTCTTTAAGAGGCTTTTTTCAGAAGGTTATGGAAAGGTCGTTGTAATAGGGTCTGACAGCCCTGACGTCCCGCTGAGATATATCGAGGACGCCTTCAAAGCGCTCGGCAGGGTCTCTCTTGTGCTGGGGCCGGCCGAAGACGGCGGTTATTACCTCATCGGCATGAACAGGTTTGATGAGAGGCCTTTTGCAGCGATACCCTGGTCCACTTCAAAGGTCATGGATGAGACGTTGAAAAGGGCGAACTCTGCCCGTATGCCCTTCGAGCTGATAAGCCTCTGGCACGACTACGACAGCTTCGATGATCTTGCCCTATTAAGAGACAACCACAGCGCCCCTGCGAGCTCAACATTTCTCAAAGGCCTTGCCATCTGATGAGGCCCCATATTCCGATATATCCGTAAGTCAGGGATTTTATAAGAGTTTGTTGTCTTTTGGGCCGGAAAGTGGTATCTTGAAAAAATCTTGCCGTTTTGGATTGAAAACACCTGAAAGACCCTGATAAAGAGATGAAAAGGCTCCCACCCTGGGCTAAAAAGAGACTGGGCCCCGCAAGCGCGCTCCACGAGATGAAGACCATCCTGAGGTCAAGGAACCTCCATACGGTCTGCGAGTCTGCCAGGTGTCCGAATATCGGGGAGTGCTTTTCAAAGCCTACGGCGACGTTCATGATACTTGGTGACGTCTGTACGAGGCAGTGCGCCTTCTGCTCGATAGACAAGGGCGCGAACCCTCTGCTGGTAGACCCGCATGAGCCTGAGAACATCGCCATCACCTCTAAGGAGCTTGGGCTTCGCCATGTCGTCTTGACTTCGGTAACGAGGGATGACCTTCCTGACGGCGGCGCAGGCCAATTCGCCTTGACAATCAAGGCGATAAAGGATAGCATTTCTGGCATTTCCGTGGAGGTGCTGACCCCTGACTTCGAAGGCAGCGCCGAGGCGTTATCCGTTGTCCTTGAGGCCCGCCCTGATATATTCAACCATAATCTTGAGACAGTTCCGTCCCTCTATCCTGTGGTAAGGCCGCAGGCTGATTATCAGAGGTCTCTTGATGTGCTCCGGGCCGCGAAAAAAAGCGGCGTGATGACAAAGTCCGGGATAATGGTCGGCCTCGGCGAGACCATAGACGAGGTAAAGGCCGTACTTAAAGATCTGTATGAGGCAGGGTGCGACGCTGTCACCATAGGCCAGTACCTGAGGCCTACACGCACGAACCTTGAGGTCAGAGAATACGTGACCCCTGAGGTCTTTAAGGAATATGAGATATACGGCCTGTCTATCGGCCTAAAGAACGTCTATTCAGGGCCTTTTGTAAGGTCTTCTTATAACGCCGAGAGGCTTATGGAAGGCAGTAGTTTAAAGACGGCTGAAAAGAGCCGATAAGATGATTGGCTGGTCGTACTGCAGCGCTTCAACCACATAAAACACAGCGAACGGAAGGGTTTAGATGGCAGGCGAGGAATTTCACAGGATAAAGAGGCTTCCCCCGTATGTATTCAATATAGTCACAGAGCTTAAAGTCGCCGCTCGCAAGCGCGGTGAGGATATAATCGACTTCGGCATGGGCAACCCTGATCAGGCTACCCCTAAGCATATAGTCGATAAGATGATCGAGGCCACGCTCAACCCGCGTAACCACAGGTACTCTGCCTCCAAGGGCATCTACAAGCTGAGGCTCGCTATCGCTGACTGGTACAAGAGGCGCTATAACGTCGACATAGACCCTGAGACCGAGGCAGTCGCAACCATAGGCTCCAAGGAGGGCATAGCGCACCTCGCCCTCGCGGTAATAGGCCCTGGCGACGTGGTATTTGTGCCGAGTCCGACATACCCTATACACACCTATTCGATAATCATAGCCGGAGGCGACGTAAGGTCTATACCTCTGCTGCCCGGCGTGGATTTTTTCGACGAGCTGCAGAAGGCAACAAAGCAGACCTGGCCGAAGGCCAAGCTCCTTGTCCTTAATTTTCCGCATAACCCGACGACCGAGGTCGTCGATAAGGAGTTCTTCAGGAAGATCGTGGATTTTGCCAAGGAAAACGACCTGATGGTCGTCCATGACATCGCCTACGCTGATATATGCTTTGACGGGTATAAGGCCCCGAGCTTCCTTGAGATACCCGGTGCAAAGGACGTTGGCGTCGAGTTTTTCACGCTTTCAAAGAGCTACAATATGCCGGGCTGGAGGGTAGGCTTCGCTGTCGGCAACAAAAAGCTGATAGCCGCCCTTACGAGGATAAAGAGCTACCTTGACTACGGGATGTTCCAGCCGATACAGATCGCCGGCATCATAGCGCTCAACGGCCCTCAGGACTGTGTCTCAGAGATGTGCCACACCTACGAGCTACGTAGGAACGCGCTTATCGAGTCCTTCGGAAAGTCCGGGTGGGAGATAGAAAAGCCGAAGGCGACGATGTTCGTTTGGGCCAAGATCCCGGAGCAGTTCAAAGAGATGAAGTCGATAGATTTTTCCAAGTTTCTCCTCAATCAGGCGAAGGTCGCGGTATCTCCCGGCATAGGGTTCGGCGAGTACGGCGATGATTTCGTGAGGATTGCGCTCGTCGAGAACGAGCACAGGATCAGGCAGGCCGCAAAGTGCATAAAAAAGGCTTTCGAGACAGGCCCTGAAAGGTAGTCTTTTCAAAACAGGCAGTCTTTTAAAAAAACAGCGTAATGGATAACATCTGATGGATAACACAGACAGATCTCAGACGGCGCCTCTCTCCCGCTCCGCGATAAACGTCGGGCTTATAGGTTTCGGCACAGTAGGCACAGGCGTCGTAAGGGTCTTGAAAGAGAACGCCTCAGTCATCAAGGACAAGCTCGGGTGCGAGCTTGTCCTTAAAAAGGTCGCTGACAAGGACACTACCCGCGACAGAGGTGTAAGGCTCGCTGAGGGCGTTCTTGTCTCCAACGCTATGGAGATAATAAACGACCCTGAGATAGATATAGTCATAGAGCTTGTTGGAGGCACAGGGATAGCCAGGACCTTTATAATGGCGGCCCTTGACGCGGGCAAGCACGTTGTCACGGCAAACAAGGCGCTCCTGTCCGTCCACGGAAGGGAGATATTCGCTAAGGCCGCGTCAAAAGGCGTCGATATATACTTTGAGGCATCTGTCGGAGGCGGCATACCGATTTTGAAGTCGCTCCGCGAAGGGCTTGCCGCAAATAAAATCGAGTCGATATACGGCATCATAAACGGGACCGCCAACTACATACTCTCGAAGATGACTAACGAGGGCGGCCGGTTCGAGGACGTTTTAAGAAGGGCGCAGGAGAAGGGGTACGCGGAGGCTGACCCTACATACGACGTAGAGGGGATAGATACAGCCAACAAGCTGGCTATTCTCATAAACCTCGCGTACGGGACGTACATCAGGCTCGAAGACATCTACACGGAGGGCATCTCGAGCGTCAGCCAGCTTGATATAAAGTTCGCCAAAGAGTTCGGCTACAGGATAAAGCTTCTGGCGATCGCCAAATCTATAGACGGGCAGATTGAAGCCCGGGTCCATCCGACGATGGTCCCTGCCGCGCACCCTCTGGCCAATATTGACGGCGCGTTTAACGCCGTCCACCTGCACGGAAACGCCGTAGGCCCTGTGCTATTCTACGGCATGGGCGCCGGGATGATGCCGACGGCAAGCGCTGTAGTAGCGGATCTGATGGACATAGCCCGTAACATCCGTAAGGGCTGCGCCAACAGGCTCGACGCGCTCTCATACACCGAAGAGGCCGTTAAGGACGTAAAGATAAAAGATATGAACTCGCTGGAGATACCATATTACATAAGGTTCCTGGCTGAAGACAAGCCCGGGGCGCTCTCGAAGATATCGGGCGTTTTAGGCAGATACAATATAAGCATATCGTCTGTCATACAGAAGGACAGGAAGGTCGGCGGGGCGGTGCCGCTTGTGATACTCACCCACAACGCGCTTGAAAGGGATCTGCGCGCCGCGATAGACGAGATACAGAAGATGGATGAGATAATTCACGACAAGATAGTCTACATACGCATAGAGGAGAACATCGGTGCAGCTAACTAGGAAAGGGCTCTGGACAGGCCTCATAAGGGAGTTCAGGGAGTTTCTCCCTGAGGTGAGCGAGGACTCCATCACGACGCTGATGGAAGGCAATACCCCGCTCATCGAGGTCGCAAACCTCAAGGATATATTCGGCGAGATAAGGCTTCTTTGCAAGTACGAGGGGCTGAATCCTACAGGGTCTTTCAAAGATAGAGGCATGACCATGGCCGTATCAAAGGCCAGGGAGGAGGGGACGAAGGCTGTTATATGCGCCTCTACCGGCAACACCTCGGCCTCTGCCGCGGCTTACGCCGCAAGGGCAGGCATGAAGGCTTATGTGCTTGTGCCGGACGGCTCGATAGCCTTAGGCAAGCTCTCGCAGGCGATGATGCACGGGGCGATGGTACTTCAGATAAAGGGCAACTTCGACGAGGCGTTGAATCTGGTTAAAGAGATAACCAAGAACTATCCGATCAAGCTCGTCAACTCCATCAACCCGTTTCGGATCGAGGGCCAAAAGACTGCGGCCTTCGAGATCTGCGAGCATCTCGGGTTCGCGCCTACGTACCACTTCCTGCCTGTAGGCAACGCAGGCAACATCACAGCCTATTGGAAGGGGTATAATGAATACTACGATCATGACATCACTTCAAGCCTCCCGAAGATGATGGGCTTTCAGGCGGAGGGCTCGGCCCCGATAGTCCTCGGCCATCCGATAGATGATCCGCACACGATAGCGACCGCCATAAAGATAGGCAACCCGGCGAGCTGGGCGAGCGCTTTAAAGGCCAGGGACGAGTCAGGCGGCGTTATAGACATGGTCTCGGATGAAGAGATAATAGAGGCGTATAAGCTCCTTGCCTCAAGAGAAGGGATATTCTGCGAGCCTGCGAGCGCCGCGTCTCTGGCAGGCGCTATAAAAATGAAGAAGGAAGGCGTTTTGAACAACGGGGATACGGTCGTTTGCACCCTTACCGGCCACGGTCTCAAAGACCCTGATACGGCTATGGACTCATCGGCCAAGCCTGTGAAGGTCCCGGCCAACCTCAAGAAGATCATCGAGATGATGGGCTTTTAGCTCGCCTGCTTGACAGGCTGTGAGTTATGGCATGATAATCAGAGAAGGTGGTTTTTAGAAAGGCTTTTGGTCGCGTAGCAATAGGCATGGCCGGAAGATATGCGCAACAGGCGCACGGACAATCTGATACGAGGCTGATACCATGAAATATGTGATACTCATAGGCGACGGGATGGCTGATTACGAGATAGCGGAGCTTGGGAACAAGACCCCTCTCGATTACGCGCATACCCCGAACCTCGACAGGCTCGCAGGAACCGGCAAGACCGGGCTCTTTGCGACGGTTCCTCCGGGGTTCTCACCTGGTAGCGATGTAGCCAACCTCTCTGTTCTCGGCTACGATCCGAGGCGGTATTATACGGGAAGGGCGCCGCTTGAGGCGGCTTCCATAGGCGTGAAGCTCGAACCGACCGATGTCGCGTTCAGGTGCAACCTCGTGACGCTCGTCGAGAAGGACTCCTCTCATATAATGGATGATTACAGCTCCGGCCACATCTCTACTGAAGATGCACGCGAGATAGTCCTTGATCTTGACAAGGCATTCAAGGATTCAGGCGTGAGGTTCTATCCCGGAACGAGCTACAGGCATCTGATGGTATTCAAAGGCGGCAATAAAGATGTAAAAACAACGCCTCCGCATGACATATCTGATAAGCCGATAGACGGACACCTGCCGAAGGGCGCTGGCTCGGAGATGCTCATAGACCTCATGAAGCGCTCGTGGGAGGTCTTGAAGAATCATCCTGTGAACGAGAGAAGATTCAAGGCAGGCAAGAAGAGAGCGACCTCCATCTGGCTTTGGGGCCAGGGGGTAGCACCAAGCATGCCTACTTATACTCAGAGGTTCGGGGTCGATGGTGCGATCATCTCGGCCGTTGACCTTATGAAGGGCATAGGTATTTACGCGGGCCTTGAGGTCATAAACGTCCCCGGTGCTACAGGCTATATAGATACAAACTACAAGGGCAAGGCAGAGGCCGCGCTCGCGGCCCTTGAGAAGAAAGACTTCGTGTGCGTCCACGTCGAGGCCCCTGACGAGGCAGGCCATAACGGCAACCTGAAGGACAAGCTCACCGCAATAGAAGACTTCGACAGGGAGATAGTCGGCAAGGTCGTAGAAGGGCTTGCCAGGTTCGGAGATTACAGGCTTCTTGTGCTTCCCGACCACCCGACCCCGATAAGGCTCAAGACCCATTCTTCTGATCCTGTCCCTTTCATACTGTCTTCAAGCGCGGATATGAAAGAAGGGACCGGCTCCGGCAGATACAACGAGAAAGAGGCGGCCCAAACCGGGCTTCTGATAGATGATTGCGCAGTGATGATAGAGGATTTTTTCGGCAGGCCTGAGCAGGTCTGCGATCTGAAGTAGTAATGGATTGCAATAAATAAGTCCGGCCCGGCCCGTTATAACGGCCGGGTCTTTTTTATTGGAGTTGTTGAGCGGCCGATCATCTTGAGAACCGTTTTTGCGATATGTAAATAATATGATCTGTTGAATTGCTTTGGCGTAAGTTCATTCGCTTTGATCAGCAGAGTAAAGCGACCTGATAAATCAGAGTCCTTAGAGGTAGACTGCCATCATGAGAAGAAAGAAGTATCTCTATATATCCCTTGCGGTTCTCTTTCTGCTAGCCCTCCTTTTTATTGTCACCATGCCTGACGTAGGCAGGCTCAAGAAGGAGAACCCGAAAAAGACCGCGATGATGGAGTACAGGGAGGCTGAATGGGCGTCCAAGGGCGTCAAGCGCAAACCGTATCAGATATGGGTGCCGTACTCAGCCATATCTCCGTACATGGTAAAGGCCGTCCTGATAGCCGAAGATGACAATTTCTGGTCACACGAGGGCTTTGATTATCAGGCTATGGAAAAGGCGATGGAGAAGAATATCAAGGCGCGCAAGTTCAAAGCCGGAGGCTCGACGATAAGCCAGCAGCTTGCCAAGAACCTCTACCTCTCTCCAAGTAAGAACCCGATAAGGAAGCTACGCGAGGCTGTGCTGACATGGAGGCTGGAAAGCGAGCTTTCAAAAAAGAGGATACTTGAGATATACCTGAACGTCGCCGAATGGGGTAACGGAGTATTCGGCATCGAGGCCGCCGCCCGCCACCACTTCGGCAAATCAGCCTCAGGGCTTACTGCAATGGAGGCCGCGAGGCTTGCCGCTGTCCTTCCGAACCCGAGACGGCTTAACGCGTCAGGGGATCAGAGGTACGTTAACAGCCGCTCAGAGGTCATATACAATATCATGGTCAGAAGGGGTGTAGTCGTAGAGGAGTTTGAGGAGATGGGCGCGGACGGGTTATCTGTTGAGGGGGAGGGCGTGCCCGTGATTTCTGAAGGCGCACCTGTCGATAATCCGACCGTTCAACCTGCCGAGCCTGCCAACGGGGCTTCTTCAGATTCTTCAGCAGTCAATGGGCCTGCGTCAAGTCAGCCTGCGACGCAGGCAGGGGAGTAGTGAATAGATTTGCAGGGCGGGCTCGGCCCGCCATTTGAGTGAGTGCTTGTAGTCTGGTAGGGCGGGTCACACCCGCCGAATGATTTTCTTTTGCGCACTGTTGTTCTCCTTTGGGTATGGCTCAAACGCCCCTTTGCAAAAAACATCGGTCTGATTTTAGCTGTGCACTCCCGTGCGCGTTTTGGGTATGGCTCGCTTCGCTTTCGAGCCGACTCGCAGCAGATACAAGAACCTGTTCGTAGGCTCTCAGTCAGGCTCGCTACGCCATGACCCGATTGTTTTAAGGCAAAGGCAGGCGGTAGGGCGGGTCACACCCGCCAAATGATCGTTTGAGATGCACAGAACTGACCACCCCCAGCCCCTCCTTGGTAAGCTGCAAGATTTGATTTTTCGCTCCTCCCATTAGTTTAAGGGGAGGCCGGGAGGGGTTAGTCGAAAGCGGATTTTCTTTTGCGAACTGTCGTTAGCCTTTGAGTATAGCTCGAACGCCCTGGACCTCCCCCGATTTAGTGGACACACCAAAAGGTTAGTGTTATAGGAAT
>JBBTBW010000021.1:0-25662 GCA_038043525.1 Deltaproteobacteria bacterium
ATTCCTATAACACTAACCTTTTGGTGTGTCCACTAAATCGGGGGAGGTCCACAGAGTCGGTTAGAGGGCTGAAGGGGAAAGAAAATCGCTTATTTAGAAGGCTGTTAGCAACTTACGGAATCGTAGGCAGATCTCGAAAGGGGCTATATGACTCTGTATTTGCCGCCATTTCTGAACTACCTGATTTGCGCGTTTTAAGGAGATGTCTTATATATTTGTCTCGGCAAAACTATAATAATCACGGTCAAATCACCGAAAGACTGCTTGCTACCCTCGAAAAGGGTGAGCTATTGTTTCCATATCAAATTGCTTCGGTGTTAGAGATTATGGTTCAGCTTCATCCAGAAGACCACAACACGATTTCATCAAGGGTTAGGAGATTTGCTCTTGGAAGTAATTTACAGAAAAAAATGGATTGGTTAATAATTCAAAAGGCTCTTGAAACAATAATGACTTTTCCATATAAGGAAGAATATATTACCAAAATATCTCTTCATTATATCAATCACAATCACCCAATGGTACGGAGAGCAGCGATAGTTATCCTCTCAAGAGCGCCAAAAAAAGAAGCTAGGAAGTATCTGCGTAGCTTTACTAGACATCCAGACGTAGGCGTGTCAAGACTCGCTCAATATCTTGATCGGCTTTGCAATGAAAGAGACTTTGCACCAATGGAATTGGCAAACTTTCGGAGGAGTAAATTAACTGATATCTCCATGGTGTGTCGATTACCTCAGTTATATGCTGCAAGTGCCACGGAGGATATAGAAATTGCTAGAGAGGTAGACAAAACTCTAAAGGAAATGAAGAAGTTAAAAAGCAGTAAGCTACAATGGCATCAAAAAATGATCTATAAGCGGATTCAATGGATTTTTGCAGAAAGAAAAGCAAAGCCTGATGTCGTAGCAGGAGCGTGAATAAGCAAGATTGGCAAAATTAATGTGTAAAAATCAAGGTCTTTCCGTGCAGTGTTTTTAGCGGGTTCAGGCTTGCAACCTGCCCCCGCATTTTATAAACGCCTCTGCTCACCGCTCACCGCCCCCCGAACGCCTCCCTCAGTGGCAACAGTCTCAGTCTGTTTTTTCCGTCTGCGACGTGCCCCTTGTAAAGCTCCATGAGCGCCGCTACCCCTTCCGGCTCATTGCCGTTCCCATGCACGAGTATGATTGAACCTCTCTTGGGCGCTTCTTTCTTGGCGAGCCACGCGTCAGTCCCTATCGGGATAAGGGAAAGCGCCCTCAGTCTTTTCAGAAGTCCGTTATCCGAGACAAGCCCTGGAAACCGGAAAAAAACCGTCGGTCTGATGCCGTTTTTCAGCATCTCCACCTCGTTTGAAAGGACCTCTTTCTCAAAGTCAACCCCGACGGATAGGAGGAAGCCTTCTTCGAGCGGTCCGTCCCCGAGGAATGGATGCGTCTCAGAGTGGTTTATCCATGTTATATCGAGTTCGCCTGAAGCACTCTTGTCCATGAGCCAGCGGAGGTCGTCAGTGTGCATCTTGATCCAAAGGCCGCTTACAGCTATCGCAACAGGCGCAGGAGTTTTCTCTTTTTTGAATCTTTCAACGGTAGCCTCAAAGAGCGCCTTGTCTAACTGCTTTCTTGAAGGGCAGAGGTCTACTGTAAGAAAGACCCCATCCACTCTGGACTCACCTTTTCGTATCCCGCTGTTTTGAAGCCTTCCGTCAGGGGCGGTGTATCTGGCAAGGCTAAGGGCGAAGGGCGTATTTTTCCACGCACGGCTGGCTGAGGCCTTTAACGTCACTTTAGCATCGGTGACAGTTGTCTCAAATGTCATAGGGTCAATGGACAGGACTTTTGCGTCATCACCATCGATAAACTCGCGTATGGCAATTTTTAAAGAGCCGTCCTTTGCGTGATACGGCTTGAAGACGTTTTTATAGCCTGTGATCTCAGTACCAGTTGATATGCCGGGGGCTGTTAAACAAATTGCGATGATGAGCGCAAGCGGCATCAGCATCTTTGCAATATATGCGGATAAAGAGAACCCATTGAGGCTGTATTTTATAGGCCCGGTTATCTTGCGCGATAAAGTAGCTTGCATAGTCTTATCTGTCCATGAGATTAAACCATGAGATTAAAAGAGAAGCGCTTTGCGGTCTATGCCCTGTCGTTTATTAACATAGCGTCAAGCATGATTAGCGTATAGCCTGCATAGTACGCATATCTGCCGAGAAGCCTCAGAAAAAAATGTCTCAAAGTGCCGATCTTTTATCCGCCCCTAATCCATTATCATCATGAGGAGTATCGGCGTTGTTATGATGCTGAGAAGCGTCGAGGCGGCTACAGTCGAGGCTACGAGGTCGCTGTTGACGTTGTACCTGTGGCTTACGACGAAGTTTATCACAGCCGCAGGCATCCCTGACGAGAGTATGATGATCTTGCGGTTCATCCCGTCTATGCCGAGGAGATGGACTACGAGATACGCTATCGCCGCCCCTCCGATGATCCGTATAAGAGAGCCGATGAAACTCATCCACGGATATGTGAGCTTAGCCGAATAGAGCCTGTATCCTAAAGATACCTGCATGATCGGGATGGTAGCCGCTCCGAGCATCTCGAATGTAGTCAGAAGCGGCGAGGGGAGGGTGACGCCCCCGAGGTTAAGTATTATCCCGGCGGCAGAGGCGTAGATGAGCGGCAGTTTGAACATCTCGGAAAAGCCGCCCCTGCCCTTGGCGATATAAATGCCAAGCGTGTAGACGAGGAGGCTTATCGCTATGTAGTATAGTACTGCTACAGCGAGGCCGTCCGGCCCGAATGCGAGAAGCGCCAGAGGGAATGACATGTTCCCTGAGTTCATGAACATCGTCGGCAGGTAGAAGCCGCGCAGATCCTGCCTTTTGATGATGTTTAGGTATACCCATGTTATCGCGCCTGTGCCGATGACGACGATAAAGGCGGCAAGCGAGACGAGGGCGAGGTCAGAGGCTACGAGCTGTCTTTTTGAAAGTGATGAGATGACGAGCGCCGGAATGGTCAGATAAAGGAGAATTTCAATGACGGCTTCAAGGCTGATCTTCTTGAAACGCGCGAAGATATATCCGATCCCGATGACCGAGAAGACGGGCAGGACTACCGACAAGACTTTGATGATCGGCATAATTGGCTCGGAAAGGTGCGTTTGGAAAGACGTTAGGAAAAAAGCCGGGCCGCCGAAGCGGCCCGGCAGTCAAAACTGGCAGGAACGGCTATTCTCTCTCTATTTCGATTAGCGTCTCGTCCGGGTTTACAGGGTCCCCGATCTTGACGTGTATATTCTTTATCGTGCCGCTTATAGGCGTGTGGACCTCGTTTTCCATCTTCATCGCCTCGACTGTGAGGACGGTGTCGCCTTCCGCTACCTTATCACCGACAGCCACTTTGATAGACGTCACCTTGCCGGGTATTGGAGTAGTCACGTCGCCCTCTTTGCGTGCCTTCGGCCTTCTCGACTGTGTTATCGACGGACGTTCTATCTCGCCTGCGGTAGTCGGTATCACCTCTGTGAGGGATTCGATCATCACCTCTTCGAGGCGGTTATCTACTGAGATGAAAAACGGCCTCTTGCCTTCGACCTTGTGCCCGGCCCCTGCGACCTTTATCCTGTACGACTCTCCGTGCATGGTGACGATGAACTCGCTCGGGGCAAGGTGAGGTATAGTGTGAGTGTCAGGCCTCTCTTCTTCTTTTATGATCTCTTCAAGCGGCTCAGGCGCGAGCTTTCCGGCCTCTCTCTGCTCGAAGAACTCGAGTGCGACTATCGGGAAAAGGGCGTATGAAAGTATGTCTTCTACTGACTTTGCCCTGCCGTCAAGGTCCCTGATGAGCTTTTCAAGCTCAGGCTCAAGTAGATCAGCCGGCCTGCAGGTTATAGGTTTCTCGTCGCCTATAGCCTTTTTGCGCGCCTCTTCATCTACAGGGCCGGGAGGCCTGCCGTAGAGGCCCTTGAAGTAGTTCCGCGTCTCGCTCGTTATGACCTTGTATCTCTCGCCCATCAGGACGTTGAGTGTAGCCTGGGTGCCGACTACCTGGCTCGTCGGAGTCACGAGCGGCGGATACCCCATGTCCTTCCTGACCTTTGGTATCTCTTCCAGGACCTCGTTCATCTTATCAAGGGCGTTTTGCTCTTTCAACTGGTTGGCGAGGTTGGATATCATCCCGCCCGGTATCTGCACGACGAGCGTCTTTGTGTTTATAACGGTATATTCGCTCTCGAACTTCTTATACTTCTTCCGTATCTCCCTGAAGTGGTCGGCTATCTCGGATAAGAGAGAGAGGTCGAGCCCCGTATCATAAGGCGTATCTCTGAGCGCGGCCACCATAGATTCTGTAGGCGGCTGTGAGGTGCCTGATGCGAGGCTTGAAATGCTCGTGTCGATTATGTCAGCGCCTGCCTCTATGCCCTTCAGATAACTCATGGCCGCAAGGCCTGAGGAGTCGTGCGAGTGTAGATGTATCGGGAGCGTTATCTTCTGCCTGAGCTTGGTTACCAGGTCGAAGGAGGCCCCGGGTGTCAGAAGCCCTGCCATGTCTTTTATGCATATCGTATCAGCGCCGAGGTTGACGAGCTTTTGCGCCATATCGACGAAACCCTCGTGTGTGTGTACAGGGCTTGTAGTGTAGCAGATGGTCGCCTCGACTGTGGCCTTCGCTTCTTTTACGGCCTTTATAGCGACCTCGATGTTCCTGATGTCGTTTAACGCGTCGAATATCCTGAATACGTCGATCCCGTTTTTAGCGGATTTCTCGACGAACTTCCTGACGACGTCGTCTGAGTAGTGCCTGTAGCCGACAAGGTTCTGTCCGCGAAGAAGCATCTGGAGCCTTGTGTTCGGAAGGGCCTTTCTAAGGGTGCGGAGCCTTTCCCACGGGTCTTCTTTGAGGAACCTCAGGCATGAGTCGAACGTAGCGCCGCCCCATACCTCAAGAGACCAGTAGCCGACCCTGTCGAGAAGGGCGGTTGCCCCGAGCATGTCTTCTGTCCTCATGCGCGTCGCGAGCAGGGACTGGTGCGAGTCCCTGAGTATGGTGTCTGTTATCATCGCCCGGCGCTTATTCACCGGCTCGGTCGCCTTCGGCTTGTTGTTCGCTGTCTTTGTACCCTTGTTCGGCATTATGCATCGCCTCCGTAGAAATTAAAGCCCGTGATGCGCCGCTATCGCAGCGGCTATGGCGGCCACGAGGTCCGTGGGCTCGCCGTATTCGTCATAGTCCATCAGCTCAGGCTTTCTGTCGATGTATCCGGTATCGAAGTTGCCTTTCCTGAAGTCCGGGTCGTTCATTATATTTTTCAAGAAGGGTATCGTCGTCTTTACCCCCCTGATTACGAACTCGTCTAGGCATCTGTGCATCCTTCTCACCGTTTCGTCCCATGTCGAGCCCTTTGCGATGAGTTTCACCACGAGCGAGTCGTAACAGCTCGGTATGATGAAGTCCTTGTATATCGCGCCATCTATCCTGACGCCTATCCCGCCCGGAGAGTAATACGCGGTGACCTTTCCGAACGACGGGAAGAAGTTGTTCTTCGGGTCTTCGGCGCAGATGCGGCACTCCATGGCGAAGCCGGTTGACTTTACGTCCTTTTGCGTGAACCCGAGCGGCTTTCCTGCGGCTATCTCTATCTGTTTTTTTACGAGGTCTATGCCGGTCGTCTCTTCGGTTATCGGGTGCTCGACCTGTATCCTCGTGTTCATCTCAAGGAAGTAGTAGTTCATCTTCTCATCTACGAGAAATTCGATGGTGCCGGCGTTTGTGTAATCAGCGGCCTTGGCGGCCTTGACAGCGGCATCTCCCATCCTTTTTCTTAGGTCCTCATCGAGTATCAGCGACGGGGTTATCTCGACGAGCTTCTGGTGCCTTCTCTGAATGGAGCAGTCCCTTTCCCCGAGATGTACTATGTTGCCGAACTTGTCGGCGAGTATCTGGAACTCTATATGGTGCGGTTTTTCGAGGAACTTCTCAAGGAATACCTCTGAGACGCCGAAGGCCGCGGCAGACTCTTTCTTGGCCGTGGTGATGGCGGCTATGAGCTCCTGTTTGTTCTGAGCTACGCGAAGCCCCCTGCCGCCGCCGCCGCCCGAAGCCTTTACCATTATCGGGTAGCCTATCTCCTCGGCGAAGGCTACGGCTTCGTCTACGTCTTTTATGGAGTCCTCGGTCCCGGGCAGTATCGGCACTCCGGCCTTTTTCATCATGCGTCTGGCCATGACCTTATCGCCCATGCTGGCGATCGTCTTGCTTGTCGGCCCTATGAAGGTGATGCCTTTTTTCTCGCACAGCTGCGGGAACTTCGGGTTCTCTGAGAGGAACCCGTAGCCCGGGTGTATGGCGTCAACGCCGACCTTTGTCGCAAGGTCGACAAGGCGGTGAATGTTTAAGTACCCTTGGATCGGCCCGGGACCTACCATGTATGACTCGTCGGCCTTTTTTACGTAAAGGGAGGTGGCGTCTTCTTCCGAATAGATGGCCACAGTCGGTATGTCGAGCTCTTTACAGGCTCTTATGACCCTTGTAGCTATCTCGCCTCTGTTTGCTATCAATACTTTTTTGAACATTAATTTCTGCCCTTTGGCGTTTCCGCTGAGGTTTTACACGCATGAGTCAGGCCGTTTGATAGGCTCTGTTTGACTATTCCCGAGGACCTTTGGATTTCGGTTCGCCTAAGCCGCATAATGGCGAAAAGCTGTCTCTTACCGGCTCTGTCAAGGGCCGACGGCGCAACTCTCCCGTCTGCTCGGCCGCGATTAGTTATTAAGCCAATATTATGCGGATAAGTCAAGTAAATTAGCGGGGTGGCGTTCGGGCAGGGCCGGTAATCGATATGCAAGGGCGGTCCTGTCGGGTCTTCTGTCTCTGGCAGGAAAAGGGCTGTCCATGGAGACTCAGGCCAGATATTTCAGACAAACTACCCTGTGTCAGGCAGCAGGGACCTGCGCCGTGATAAACCCGAGTGCGTCGGCGAGCCTCTTCAGAGTGGTATCCCTGCCCATAGCTTCAATCATCTCGAATATGCCGGGGCTTACAGTCCCGCCTGTAAGGGCGACCCTGACGGGCTGGGCGAGCTTGCCGAGCTTGATGGTTTTTTCCTCTAATATCGAGTTGAAAGCCGTTTCCAATCCTGAATGTGAAAAATCCTGAAGGCCTCCGAGCCTTTCAATGAGGATGGTGAATAGCTCCGCCATGTCAGGGGTCAGGAATTTTTGCGCGGCCTTCGGGTCGTACTCGATCTTTTCCCTGAAGTAGACGAGCGCCCCTTCGGCCATCTCCTTGAGCGTCTTGGAGCGTTCCTTGAGGGTCTCTACGATCTTCACTATCCTCGGATCTGTTGCGGCGCTCTTTACCCCTAGCTCATCTACGAGCGGCTCAAGTATAGGGACGAGCGTTTCGGCAGGCGTCTCTTTTATATAGTGCTGGTTGAGCCAGAGGAGTTTTTCCGGGTTGAATACCCCGGACGATTTGCCGACGCTTTCAAGGGAGAACTTCTCTATCATCTCTTCCATCGAGAATATCTCCTGGTCCCCGTGTGACCAGCCGAGCCTTGCGAGGTAGTTTATGAGCGCGTGCGGCAAAAATCCCATGTCCCTGTATGCCATGACGGATGTCGCGCCGTGGCGCTTGCTGAGCCTTGCCTTGTCAGAGCCGAGGATCATGGGCAGATGCGCGAAAATGGGGAGGCTGTGGCCGAGGGCCTCGTAAAGGAGTATCTGCTTCGGCGTGTTGTTTATGTGGTCGTCGCCCCGGATTACATGCGTTATGTCCATGGTGGCGTCGTCTACCACTACGCAGAAGTTGTATGTCGGGGTCCCGTCGCTTCTGAGTATTATCAGGTCTTCAAGGATCGAGTTGTCAAAGCTTATCGTCCCTTTTATTACGTCGTTGAAAGACGTCACCCCGCCGCTCACCTTGAACCTGACGGCAAAAGGTTTATCCGGGCTGTCCTTTCTATCCCTGCACCTGCCGTCGTACTTAGGTGTGCGGCCTTCCTTCATCGCCGCCTCGCGTCTTGCCTCTAACTCTTCAGGGGTGCACCAGCAACGGTAGCATAGGCCTTTTTCAAGCAGTTCTCCCGCGTACTTCCTGTACTCGTCGAAACGCCTGCTCTGGAAGAACGGGCCTTCGTCCCAGTTGAGGCCTAACCAGCTCATGCCGTCAAGGATCGCCTGTATCGACTCTTCGGTAGAGCGGGCAACGTCAGTGTCTTCGACCCTCAGTATGAATTTTCCGCCGTGATGGCGGGCGAAGAGCAGGTTGAAAAGTGCTGTCCTGGCCCCTCCGATGTGGAGATAGCCTGTCGGACTCGGTGCGAAACGCGTGCGTACGGTCAATGGAGCGCCTCCTGGTCTTTCCGCAGGCCCTCTAAGGCCTGACAGATATTTTATTTTATCAAAATGCCTGCGTAGCCCACTACCTGGGCGTAGTCCTTGCTGACGTCGCCTGAGGTCGCGTAGTCAACGACCCTCGCGGATGTCGCCCCGAGGAGTTTCGCCGCGTTTATGGCTATCGCCGCAGGTATAACACCGCACATGGTGATATCTTTTTTCGAGGTGACTGTAAGGAGCCCGTCGGCGTCGAGTTTTAATACCTCGGCTATGGCCTCTTTGTCTTTTCGCCTTGTCACTGCGTCGCTCTCGTAGTGGTTCATATCAGAGGACGCTACTATAAGAACGTCCTTGCCAAGTTCTTTTATAGTATCGGCTATTGCCTTGCCGAGCTCAAGGCATTCCTTAGCGTTCGCGTTCATCACAGTCAGAGGCACTATCAAGGCGTCCTTGTTTATCGACCGGATGAACGGAAGCTGTACTTCTATCGAGTGCTCTGACTCGTGCGCCTCCCTGTCAGCTATGATCAGCCTTGATGACTTAAGCAGCGCGTCTGCGAACACGCTATCTACTTCGACGGTCCCAAGCGGCGTTACCCAAGCGCCACTCGTCATGAGCGCCACTCTTTTGCCGAGGCCCGTGTGGTTAGGCCCGATAACGATGACAGTACCGGGTATCTCGACAGACGAATAAATATGGCCTGCCACAGCCCCTGAGTACATGTACCCGGCATGAGGCGCTATGATCGCCGCGGCCTTCTCTTTGGGGCCTCCGGAGGCGAGCCTATTGACCTCGTCTGCAAGCGTCTTTGCATCGCCCGGATAAAACCTGCCTGCCACGACCGGTTGTCTTTTTAGCATGATACCCCGGTGTTCCGGTTGAAAGGTTGGCCTGCCTCTCGCTTAAGTCTCCTGATACCAACAGTACACGGATACTCTTCGTGTACTGCGCTAATGCCTTTAGGCTGTTATGCTATCGCCGACAGGCATAGTCAGTCTTCAAAAAGAATCATCCGCAGTCGAATAAAATATAAGACTCAGAAGTTGCGGATTTTATCAGAGACGCCTTGCAAAGTAAAGGACACTGGCCGCTATCCTCATTGGCGGCGCGTAAAAAAACCGCGCACTTCAATACGCGCGCGAGGCGCGTATTGAGGGGCAGTAAGCCATGCCTTACGACCAGGCTGCTGCTTTTTTGGTCCAGTTATTGCCCGGGTACCTCTTGTTCATGGTCTCCCATGTACGCTCAAGGTGTCTAGCGTCACCTGTATCCTTGTAGAGCGCGACTCCCATGTAATAGCGGGCCTCAGGCGCGGCCTCTGAATCAGGTTTGTGGTCTATTATCCACTCGAATGCCGCTTCTGCGGCCTTGAACCTCTTTGCGTGCATCTCGGCAAGCCCTTCAGACAGGTGAACCTGCGTAATGAATTCGTCAGGAGGCAGATACCCGACCCAGCGTTCAAGCTCCCTGCCTTCTGAATCAGTTATAACGAAGGTCGGTGTCCACTCGACATTGTAGCAGGCGGTCATGTTCTCGTCCTGCGTGACGGTGTATTTTACGCAGGCGAAGTCGCCCTCCAGAAGATCCGCTACGTCTTGGTCCGTGAACGTCTTCTCGAGTGTTTTTTTGCACCCGTTGCACGATGGTGAATGAAAGAATATCAAGACAAGTTTTTTTGTCGAGATCGCCATGTTTCTGGCCGCCTCGAAGCTGTTAAGCCATTTTAGCCCTGACATGATCGCCGCCTCCTTGTTCAAGGGCCGGACGCATTTGTCTGATATGAGGATAAGACTCTGATCCAGCCGCGTTCTCCTGCATCAATCACTATACTAAATTATCCGCGTTTTTCTCTCCTATGTCAATTGGCCGCTATCGGACGTACAGGCGGTTTTACAGGCTCAAAAGTCGCAGCTTTGCCTGCGATCTTGTTCGAAAAAAACGCTTAACTCCGCGCCTCTGAGATGGTAAGGTTAAATGCCTTTCTGTATGATGCTGAGATGTCATAAGCAATTACGCACGGATATTGAAAACGCCGATTTTATAAAGAGATATCGGGATTATCTGACGTAACTGCAGGGGAGAA
Source organism: Deltaproteobacteria bacterium (assembly GCA_038043525.1). Lineage (GTDB taxonomy): Bacteria > Desulfobacterota > GWC2-55-46 > GWC2-55-46 > GWC2-55-46 > JBBTBW01. Next base: position 10,404 of record JBBTBW010000021.1, read on the forward strand.
TATGCGCGAGGATATCAAAAGGCCGTGGATCGCTATAATCTGGTTTGCTGTATGGGGGCTTTTCCAGGCCTATGCAGTATCCGCAGTTATTGCCGGGGTCTGGCACAGGCCGGAGGCCTTCCCGGAAGAGGCATATAACTCCTTTATATACCCGGATATGTTTTTCATACCGTTATACCTCTTAGCGTCAATTCTTCTGTTTCGCAGACACAGGCTTGGTTATATCTTCGGCCTTGTCGCGGGCGGCGCAGTGGTCTATGTCATGATATATCTGCTGGCGCTATCAGGGCTGAAGGGTGCTGTGAACCTGATCTTCGACAGCCTCTTCCTGACAATCGATACTATAGCCGTCTTGCAGATAGGCGGCATTGCGCTTAACGACAGACATCCATAAATATAAAGGGGTAATAAATGGCAGGACAAAAACAGATTGATGCAGAGCTTATAATATTCGACCTTGACGGCACGCTCATCGATTCGAGCGAAGACATAGCCTGGTGCGCTAACAAGACCCTTCATGCCATAGGTGAGGCTGAGATGCCGGTAGATGTGATAGTCGGTCATATCGGCTGGGGAGTAAGGCCACTGCTTGAAAAGCTCCTGCCTGCTAAATCCGCACAGGAGATAGACGTTGCAAGGGGGCTTTTTCTCGGTTTTTACGAAGGGCATCTTGTCGTAAAGACCCGGATATATCCTGGCGTCGTAGAAACGCTCGACCACTTCGCCAGGCTCGGCAAGCCCATGGCCGTTGTGACGAACAAGCCTTATTCACTTTCAGTCGGCATACTTGAAAGGCTCGGTCTTTCAGGGTACTTCAAGATCGTCCTCGGAGGCGATTCAGTCGCAAACAAGAAGCCGCACCCGGAGCCTGTCGAGAAGGTGATAAGAGACTTGTCAGCGAGGCCGGAGAGGTCGGTCCTTGTTGGCGACAGTCCGGTTGACTGCGAGGCGGCTGTAGCTGCAGGCGCGCACTCCATAGGCGTTTCTTACGGGTTCAGGGGCGCCAAAGAGCTCGAAGACGCAGGGTGCGAGATGATCATAGATGATTTTGCGGCGCTTAAGGGTATACTCGTATGATTGCGGTTCTTACCTGTTTATCCTCAGTTGGCACGCGCATACCGTATCTTGCGGTCGCCTCACATTTTTTTATATGATGTATAATTGGTGATAGGTTTTTGCGCGTTGCCGTGCGCCTTTTTTGTTTTATCTCCTCCTATTATCCGAGGGGAGGCCGGGAGGGGTTAGCCTGGTAGGGCGGGTCACACCCGCCAAATGATTTTCTTTTGCGCACTTGCGAGCGTCTTTTGTGTAAGGCTCGAACGGCCCGTATAAAAAATATCGCTCTGATTTCAGCTTTGCACTTCTGTGCGGTTTTTGGGTATGGCTCCCTTCGCTGTCGAAACGACTCGCAGTAAATACCGATGCCTGCTCGCCGTCTCTCCTGTAGGCTCATTCCACCATACCCGGGTTTGTTTAAAGACAAGGACAAAGCAACTTCGCCAGCCGGGTTTTGATTCAAGGCAAAGGAGTGCATTCGGTTTTCCTCTCCCCTTATTATAAGTGGAGGCTGGGAGGGGTTAGCAGTAAAAGCATTCAGCTGATTTACTTTTTGCCCGCTACGCAATATCCGGGTCTTTTTGAGGCATAATAATAAGGACAGCATGGGCGTGTTAGGCGTAAGCCGTAACTTGTCGGATGTCAGATCGATCGGCGGGTATGACCCGCCTTACAAGGCTCGTTGCTTAAAGCCCTGGCCTTTTTGAGGCATAATGATAAGGAGAGTATTCGAAGAAAAGATATTGAAGCGGTTTGTTGAACCCTTTATCGAAGCAAAACCCCAAGGAGGACGTCTATGACCCGTATCATGCTCTCTGCCGTCTTTTTGATCCTGCTCACAGCGATGAGCGCCAACGCGAACGAACCGTTGCCGTCGCTCCCTGAGATCCCGGGAGACAATTCAATGACCCCTGTAAAGATAGAGCTTGGGAAGATGCTTTTTTTCGACCCGAGACTCTCTTCGAGCGGCGTAGTAAGCTGCGCGAGCTGTCATAACCCTTCGTTTGCCTTTACCGACAGGGTGTCGAGGGCTCTTGGACACAAGCATCAGGTAGGGCCGAGAAACACACCGACCGCTCTTAACGCCGCCTTCCTCTCCGTCCAGTTCTGGGATGGCAGGGCGAAGACACTTGAAGACCAGGCCCTTGGCCCGATACAGGCATCTGTCGAGATGAACGAGACCCTCGATAACGTTGTGGCCCGTCTTAAGGCGATACCAAAATATTCGATGATGTTCAAAGAGGCCTTTACTGAAAAAGACCCTGTGACCCCGGTCAATATCGCCAAGGCGATATCCGCATTCGAGCGGACGCTGATCACCCCGAACGCGCCGTTTGATAGGTTCCTGATGGGCGATAAAGGGGCCATCAGCGAGAGGGCGAAGAAGGGTTGGGAGCTGTTCCAGAAAAAAGGGTGCAACGCCTGCCACAGCGGGCCGAACTTCACAAACAGCGGATTTTTCAGGATACAGGTCCCCGGGTCGACCGACCTTGGCAGGTTTGAAGTGACAAAGAAGGAAGAGGACAAGTACCTCTTCAGGGTGCAGACCCTGCGTAACATCGCGCTCACATACCCGTACTTCAACAACGGCTCTGTCTGGGCGCTCAAAGACGCTGTCAAGATAATGAGCAGGGAGATGCTCAAAAGCGAGTCTACTGATGGAGACGCCTCTGACATAGCTGAGTTTCTCGAAACCCTTACAGGGGATATGCCGCGTTTCGAATACCCTGTCTTGCCTTGATCAGTCTGGCAGGGACGGGTTCGTATCTCTCTTCTCCTTGTAAATAAGGGTAGGGGGATAGTCAAGACTCCAGTCTTTGCATTCAGCTTTTGCCTTGAAACGAAATCCTTCTGACGAAGTTGCTTTGTCTTTGCCGTCAAACAAACCGGGTATGGTGGAATGAGCATAAAGGAGGGCCGCTTGGCAGGCTCTTGTATCTACTGCGAAACGGCCCGACAGCGAAGGGAGCCATACCCAAAACGAGCACTGAAGTGCAAAGCTAAAATCAGATAGATGTTTTTTGCAAATGGGCGCTGTCTTGTACTGCAGTTAAAAAATGAACACAGAAAGCGCACGGCAGTGCGCAAAAGAAAGATCGATCGGCGGGTGTTAACCGCCGTACAAGTCTTTTGGCCGGGCCTTTGCAAAAGGCCCGGTTTTTTTATGCGCGCTTTTCATCAATCATGCCTGTTGTTTTTTATCAGGTTCAACAGTCCCCCTGCCAGCACGCATGCACGCTCTCTTTCGCTGAGGTCTGCTACAAGCGTTATCGCCATAAATCCTGATGCGGAGGTTTTTTTGACACGCGCTGTAAACTCGGTTGCCCCATCCCTGATAGATGCGCCCAGTCCTGTTATCGAGATCGAATCTCCCATCTGTACCTGCCCGTAGTCTGACGGGTCTTTGAATGTCAGCGGCATGATCCCGAAGTTAATGAGGTTTGTCCTGTGTATTCTGCCAAAACTTTTGCATATCTTCATCTGAACGCCAAGGTAGCGCGGTGCTATCGCCGCGTGCTCCCTTGACGAGCCCTGTCCGTAGTTCTCTCCCCCGATTATCACCCCGCCGTTTCGCTCCCTGCATCTTTTAGCAAAGTCTTTGTCTATCCGCTCGAATGTGAATTCGCTTATAAGCGGGATGTTGCTCCGAAGCGGCAGTACCTCGTTGCCTGCAGGCAGTATCGAGTCTGTGGAGACGTTGTCTCCGACCTTTAACAGGACGGTACCCTCGTAATCCTCAGGCAGAGGCGTGAAGTCAGGGAAGGGCGCTATGTTCGGGCCGCGCACTATCTCGATTGCCGCGCGCTCTGTCTCTGCCATCGGCTTTAGTATTATAGATTCATTGAATACGTACCTTTCCGGTTCTTTCACCAGCGGGCAGGGACCGAGCCTCCTCGGGTCTGTGATCTCACCGAATATTGCCGAGGCTACTGCTGTCTCAGGGCTCGATAGATAGACCATGTCGTTCTCAGTCCCGCTTCTTCCCGGAAAGTTCCTTGGGAACGTCCTTACGGAGGCTGTGCCTGTCGCAGGGGCCTGCCCCATGCCGATGCATCCGAGGCACCCTGACTGGTGTATCCGCGCTCCTGCGTGGTTAAGCAGCAACGTGCCGCCTGCTATCTCGGCGTTCTCAAGCACTGTGCGCGACCCAGGGTTTATCTCGAGGCTTACCCCGGGGTGCGCTGTGTGCCCCCTGAGGCTGAGAGCGACCGTCATTATATCCTTGTAAGAGAAGTTGACTGATGAGCCTATGATAGCTTGAGAGATCGGCGTCCCTTCGATCTCAGAGACCTTTTTTACGTTATCCGGAGAGCTGGGGCAGGCTATCAGCGGTTCGAGTCCGGCAAGGTCTATCTCGTCGGTCTCATCGTATTCGGCCCCTTTGTCTGCGGCCTGCTCCCTCCATGCCTCGGCCCTGCCGTGTCTCTTTAGAAATTCGAGCGTCTTTTTATCTGATGGGAATATGGATGTTGTCGCCCCTAGTTCCGCGCCCATGTTCGCTATAGTCGCGCGGTCCGTAGCGCTTAAGTATTTAAGTCCCGGCCCGTGATACTCGATTATTTTTCCTACGCCGCCCTTTACGCTGTGGCGCCTGAGCATCTCCAGTATGACGTCCTTTGCCGATACCCAAGGGTTAAGCCGTCCGGTGAGTCTTACGCCGAGTATCAACGGTACTCTCAGGAAGAACGGCTCTCCTGCCATTGCAAGGGCGACGTCGAGGCCTCCGGCGCCAATGGCTATCATACCGAGCGCCCCTGCGGTCGAGGTGTGCGAATCGGACCCGAGGAGAGTCTTGCCGGGTACGCCGAACCGCTCCATGTGTACAGGGTGAGATACCCCGTTGCCGGGAGGTGAGAACCAGATGCCGTATCTTTGAGCCGAGGTCTTCAAGAACAGATGGTCGTCGGCGTTCTTGAAGTCTGTCTGGATGATGTTGTGGTCGACATAACTTGCCGATAGCTCGGTCCTGACGGTTGAGAGGCCGAGCTTCTCGAACTCAAGATAGGCCATCGTGCCGGTAGCGTCCTGCGTCAGCGTCTGGTCGATCCGTATGGCTATCTCGGCGCCTGCCTTCCATCTGCCTAAAACGATATGCTCTTCAAGGATCTTTTGCGCAAGCGTTCGTGCCATTATAAGCCTCCATACCTGAGAGTCTTTAAACCTGCCTCTGATCCCTGGAGACCTTTCCTGTAAGGGCCGGTTGTTAACGCGTATCCGCAGGTTGTTTTACGCTGTCGGATATCAAGAGGTCACCGTTCATGATTATGCCGGATATAATTATATACAATGATTGGAGCAGGTTTCTCGCCGGTGTCAACGCTGTCACCATGACAGTTTCAAAATTATGGTATATAATAATCACGTTCTCGGGGGGTGTATGCCTCAGGGCGGCCTTGGATGGGAATATAAACGGCGTCCGTAATGACGGCGGGTATAAAGGCGTCAGACCTTGATGGAGGCACGATGGCTTCTACTCAAGCTACGTCTGCAGGCGGGCTGTCCTTATGTTGGCATGACCGGTTATGATCAGTGAAAATACTGAGAAAAGATTCATTTCTGTTGAACGGGTAATGTAAAGCGGTTAGAATGCAGACTGCCGTTTTTACAGACGGCCATGCTATCCGGTCTTATCGGCAATCGGTTCTTGACGCAGGCTGAGTATTTTGTCGCAATAAAAAACGCGGAGGTGTCTATGTCATTAAGCGAACAGACGAGGAAGAAGATAGTGGATGTGCTCAATATCGACAGGGCGTTCGAGCTGGCGGCTATCCTGCAGTACATGGGCCATCACTACGAGGCCGAGGGTATAGAAAGCCCGGCTGTCATCGGCATCTTCAAGTCGATTGCTATGGATGAGATGAAGCACGCGGAGCGCCTCGGTGAAAGGATCGTCTATCTCGGCGGCGTACCTGTGCAAAAGCCTTTAGAGGTAAAAAGGGGCGGCGACCTTAAGAAGATGATCGGTGAGGACCTCGAAGGTGAAAACGGGGCTATCGAAAGATACAGGGAGCATATAAAGCTTTGCGCTGAGCTTGGGGATACGACCACAAGGCTGATGCTCGAAGAGATACTCTCTGAGGAAGAAGGACACGCCGATACCTGGGAGACGACTCTCGGCATACGCAAGTGATCTGACGCTAAGGATAATACTTCAGGGGTTTATGAGATGAAGAAAAAATGGAGATGCATCGAGTGCGGCTACATACACGTCGGCCCTGAACCGCCTGACGCATGCCCCTTGTGCTACGCGCCGAGAGAGGCCTTTGCAGAGGTAGAGGGTTGATGGAAGGCACTAACGGAACCCGGGCGGGGAGCATCCCCGTCCGGGTTTTTAACGGCCCTGAAAAAGAGCTGATAAGACGCATATCCGAAAAAGGCCCTGTTACCTTTGCCGAGTTTATGGATGTTGCCCTTTACTGGCCTGACGGCGGGTACTACACGTCAACATACCTTGCATGGGGCGCCGGTGGTGATTATATAACAAGCCTTGATGTCAGCCCTGTTTTTTCCGCTGTGATAGCACGTCAGGTCTCGGAGATATGGTCTCTTATGGATTCACCCTCCGACTTTGTCCTTATCGAGGCCGGGGCAGGCCGAGGGTGGCTCTCGCAAGGCATCCTGGAGACGCTTAAAAAGACCTCTCCAGAACTATACTCGTCTATTACCGTCAGGTGTGTAGAGAAAAACCCGACACTCAGGGGGCAGACCTCCGATAAGATGGTCTGGCACGAGGATATAAAGGAGATACAAGGGCCTGTCAGAGGCGTTATACTCTCCAACGAGCTTATCGACAGCCTCCCTGTCCACAGGGTCAAGGTATCTGATGGCCTTTTGAAAGAGGTTTTCACAGGCTTTGACGGAGATGTCTTTATAGACGTGGAGGGCGAACCTTCGACGCCTCAGATAAAAGGTTATTTTGACAAGGCAGGACTCTTGCCGGGTGAGGGCGCGCTGGCCGAGGTCAACCTCAATGCACTGAAATGGCTTTCAGACGCTGGTGCCCTTCTTTCTGAGGGGTTTGTCATGACTATCGACTACGGTCTACCTTCTAGGGAGCTATATGCTTCCGAGCGTAAGGCAGGGACGCTTATGTGCCACTGCCGCCATACGCTCAATGATAACCCGTACATCAATATCGGAGCTCAGGATATTACGACGCATGTCGATTTCACCTCTTTTATGAGGGAAGGGGAACGCCTCGGCCTCGGACTTACCGGTTTCACTACGCAGAAGAATTTTTTGCTCGGCATCGGAATACTCGAAGAGCTGAGAGAGCCTGCTGATACAGGCGGAGCAGGTCTGGCTGATATCGAGTTCAACAGGGCGGTAGGAAGGCTGATAATGCCTGGCGGCATGGGGGATACCTTCAAGGTGCTTATCCAGCATAAAGGTCTTGATAAGCCCCGCCTTGCAGGTTTTTCATTCAAGGATATGAGCCGCTGCCTCTGATGCTTCCGCCTATCCGATCTTTTTAACTGCATCTGGTCTTGCCTGCCTCTTTTGAAAGACTACAACCTTGTAATCTGCCTTATAATATGTTATGCGTAAATCTCATGAAAATCGAGGTTCAGACCGGATTAACAAGGAGGTCGTATGGAAGAGAAGGATAATAAAGAAAAAAAGCACGTATGCTCCGTCTGTGGCAGGCCTTCTGATACGACGATTTGCCACGCGTGTGAGGATAAGATCAGGGGCGAGGCCCTCGATCACAAGCATGATGTCGACAAGGCTGGCAGGACAGATACCGGCAGGAGATGATAGGTCCAAGAGCGGGCCGGTCCGGTTCGAATTAAGCATATCCGCTCAGTGTCGGGCAGGCGCATCCGGTTTCAACGCAGTCATGTCACTCTTTGCAAGCCATGCCGTTTAGTAGGTCAGCAGTCGTGGCCGCGGTCTTTATGGTCGAGAGCTGAACATTCTTTGCTTCAGATGCTGTTTACATGAAACGGAGGGCGTATGTCTGATAATGAGAATAGGATAATAGATGATCTTGTCCTGGCATACAGGACCGAGATGGAGGGGTATAATTTCTACTCTGCGGCCGCCGCGATGGTCATCGAAGACAAGGGCAGGCTGGTATTTTCAAATCTTGCCAAGGATGAACTCGAGCACTTGAGGGTCCTTTCAAGGATGGCTGATTCGGTCAGGTCAGGCGCCGGATGGATGACGTATGAAAACGCTTTGAAGCAGGGCGCGTCGATAATGGCCCAGGGGCTTCCGATATTTCCTGAGCGGAGCGAGCTGATCAAACGGCTTGAGAAGAACCCGACTGACTTAAACGCTGTGATGATAGCTCTTGAGAGCGAAGAGATTGCCGTCGAGTTTTACCTGAAGATGCTCAAGGTCGCCAAAGAGCCGGTTCAAAAGGTCCTCTTGACGAAAATATTAGAGATGGAAAAGGGACATCTGAAGATCCTGCGCTGGGAATCCGAGTCTATAAACAAGACCGGTTTCTGGTGCGGAGAGATGGAATACAGCGTCGAGAAGGAGTCCGAGTAGAGATGTTTGACGTTATCGTTGTCGGCCTCGGTCCAGCCGGTTCGACCGCCGCATACGACCTGGCAAAGCGGGGTTACAAGGTCCTGGGCCTTGATAAGGAGACATTTCCCCGCTACAAGTCATGCGGCGGTTGCATATCGACCAAGATAGAGCGCATACTGGATTTTCCCATCGATGAGGCTATAGACGATACTGTCTACGGCGCCACGTTTACCTATAAGTCCGAGAGGAAGATCGACATTATTTCCGACAGGCCGGTCGGCCACAATGTCATGCGCGACAAGTTCGATTATTTCCTTGTAAAAAAAGCGATCGAGGCCGGAGCGCAGGTGCTCGAAGGCCGCAGGGTGACCAATGTCACAGACTCCGGCGACCTGGTTACTGTAAAGTGTGCTAATGGCGAGAGTTATAGCGCGAAGTTCCTCGTAGGGGCAGACGGGGCCGCGGGCTTTGTCGGCAGGTCGCACTTCGGGCTCGACCCAAAACAGGTCGCTGTCTCGGTGACGGCTGAGATCCCTTATGACAGGGAGTCGGCAGGGTGCAAGGGCAGGCTCTTTATCGACTTCGGGTCTGTACCTTATGGATACGCATGGGTCTTTCCAAAGGAAAAATTCCTTTCAGCAGGCATAGCAGGGGACGCCGCGAAGGTCGGTGGCAGGATCAAGGGGTACTTTGACGAGTTTTTGAGAAGTCATCCATCTGTAAAGGGGCTGTCTGCTGACGATAAGATGGGCTGGACAGTGCCTATCTATTATACCGGGGCGCCTTCTTCGGTAAAGGGCAGGGTGGCGCTCGCAGGCGATACCGGCCATCTGGTAGACCCGTTCCTGGGCGAAGGCATCTACTTCGCGATAAGGACAGCAAAGGGCGCTGCAGGCGTGATCGCAGATTGCCTGGAGAACGGCACCGCAGACCTTACGCCATATCAGGCGTGGCTGGAAAAAGAAATAGTCCCTGAGTTCAGGTCTGCCGAAAAATTGAGCGATCTGGTTTATGCGCATCCGAGGCTCTGGTACAGCATAGTCGAGAAGGACCCGGAACTCATGCTCAGATACTATGATGTAATACGCGGCATAGAGAGTTGTGATTCATTTTATTCCTGGGTCTACGGCAAGGTCCGGTCAAAGCCCTGGAAGATGCTGAGGAGGTGGGTAGAGTCCAGATTTCTTCCATCCTGACCCCTCCGCATTTTTCCGGCAACCGATTAAATATTATTTTAAAATTGCTTGACGATCTGACGTCTCGGCCTTGCATGGATGCGTCGGACGGCCCTGCTCAGCGATACAAGGGCCATCCTTGATCAGGCTCTATTGCGGCGCAGCGGGCCATGTCTTTTATGCAGGTCCAGCCGTTTCCAGCCAGCTTTCTATCAGATGCCGGAGGTGTAGATGAAAAAAAAACCGTCAGCCCGTATTGCCCTGGTGACAGCGGCTTTTTCAGCAATGCTGTTTTTCCCAGTCAATATCCATGCGCAGGCTGATAGCTGGCATGAGAACGTAATTATTGATGCGGCCGCGCTTGAGAGGCCGTGGCTCGGTATCGCCATCCTTGACATAACCCCTGATCTTTCCTCGTCTCTCCACACTTATGTGAATGAAGGGCTTCTTGTCTCAGATGTCAATAACGGCGGCCCGGCCGATTCAGCCGGGGTCTATATAGGCGATGTGATATTGAAGCTCGACGGCGTTGAGATAAAGGATGCCGGTGATTTTATCTCCCGCATCAAGGGGAGGAGCGCCGGGGCGACCGTCAACCTGCAGGTGAGCAGAAACGGCGCTGTAGAAGAGATGGAAGTGACTCTCGGAAGGATGCCTTATCTGCCGCCGGCCTCGGCCCTGCCGTATATCCCGACCTCATCCCCGATAATCGATGTGAAATCGACAGACGAGGCAGAAGTAGTGCAAGCGGCCGCTCTGGCTGATCAGGCCGAGCCATCCCAGGACGTTTTGGATATCTCCGGCCGGTCCGATGATGATCCAGGCCGGGTTATGTGCAGGAAGGACGCTCCGGCAGGGCTCTTTCATGATCAGCGCAGAAGCGCCGTTCACACATGCGCCTCTGACGGACAGTCGACCGGCGACTGGAATTATGGTAAAATATATATGATGGCTATGGAGGCGCTTGACCTTACCCCGGAGCAGAGGGTTAAGGCAGACGGGTTCTGGCCGGAATACCTGAAAAAGACGATAAGGTCAGGCGCTGAGATAAAGGTTGCCGAGATAGAGCTTGCCGAGCTGATATCTTCTGAGCCGGTCAACCTTGAAAAGGTAAGGCTGAAGGTTTCAGATATCTCCTCGAAAAGGTCTGATCTGCGGTTTTACAAGATAAAGACGATGGAGGAGTTTAAAAAGATATTGACCGCTGAACAGCGCGAGAGACTCAAGGCCAGGATGCCGCGGGAGAGTCTGTTGCTGGCCTCGGAGCGGGCCGCTTCTGCGGGTTGTGACCAGTCGGGTCGTGGAAAGGCTTCTCTGAGCGTACCGACTGACCTTAGTGACGCCGCGATAGATCCTGTTGTCGAGTAGTTGTGATAGCAAAGGGTTTTCCAAAAAACCGGTCTTTTAAAAGAAAGGGGGTTTATATGAAACGGTTCAGTATCCCCAGGGTCTCTCATTGCAGCGAGGGGTGCTTAAGAAGGTCCCGGGCAAGACCTTAAACTGCCCGTATCTGTTTTCCGTAAGTTAACTGCCTGACCCTTTTGCTTCTTGCATTTACCTTCTGCCGTATAGTTTTTAAACGTCTTCACATCACGGTTTTTATCCGCCCTCCATCTCCGACAAGCATTTTTTTAAGGATGATCCCGACCCTCAAACATGCAAGGGGCTTTATCTTTATGATGACGCCAAGCTGCCTGCGCAATGGGGATGTCTATGGTATGCCGTGCCTGCTCATCTGGTTCATCTCAGGCATGGCCGGAATCTCAGTTTACACATGATCAGTTGCGCTCTCTCTATTTTTTCTGTAAAATACACTTAGAGGTTAAACCGTTGGGGGGTGTTTTTATGGCCATAGAGTGGAGCAAAACCCTGTCTACAGGCGTTGCCTGGCAGGACAGACAGCACAGGGAGCTTTTCAAGAGGATCAATACCCTGCTCGAAGCGGTCACAGTAGGGCTTGGCAAGGAAGAGGCGCCAAGGCTCTTGAAGTTCCTCGAAGACTATATAGTAGTGCACTTCGAGGCAGAAGAGCAGGCGATGAACAAGTTCAATTACCCGGCGATCCTAGCGCATCTTGCCAGGCATACCGCTTTCATCGACGAGGTCGGAAGGCTCAGGTCGGATTTTGTGGCGTCCCCTACGTCAGCGCTTGTCATAAAGATCCAGAGGGTCGTCATGGACTGGCTGATAATGCATATAGGCGGCGAGGATAAGGCGCTTGGCTCATTCATATTAAACGCCGGTAAACCCTCAGGCGACGCTAAAGGCAAGTCTTAACCGGTTGGAGTTTTTTTCTTTCCTTCTGTTGATAGTATGAATACCCCGGCAAGCACCACCGCCATTCCTGTTATCTGCATCCTGTCCAGTTTTTCTCCCAAAATAATGTAAGCAAGTATCGCAGTCGATACCGGCCCGATGAAGCTGACTATAGCGGCCCTTCCGGCGCCGATCCTTTTTATTCCGAGCGCTATCGTCAGTACCGGCACGTATGTGCACAGCACCGCCAGCAGGACGAGGAGCCACCATGTACCTGCGCCCGAAGGGATCGTCTCGAAGCGCCACGTCCCCAGAAATGCAAAGGTAGCGGCCGTCATTGTGTATGTGGAGATCTTGACGCCTGATACGCGCTTGGATATCGCCTCAGTTATGATGTAGCTGAAAGAGTATATGAGCGCCGAGCAAAGCACGAGAAGCGCGCCTGTGCGCATATCAACGCTTACAGTCCCTCCCAAGACCTTGAGCGCGAGCATCAGCCCGGCGTAGGTCATTATGATCGAGGCTATTTTTTTTGGGGAGAGCCGCTCTTTGAAAAACAGAGTCGTCCATATGACCACCATAGCCGGGTACGAGTAGAGAATTATCCTCTCGAGCGATGCGTCTATGTATCTGAGGCCGTAAAAATCAGCCAGAGCCGCTCCGTAGAGTCCGAGAAGCCCGCTTGCCGCGAGTATGAGAAGGTCTTTTATCCCGGTCTTTTCAGACGGATAAAAGTACAGGGTAAGCCAGAAGAGCGGCAGGGCCAGAGAAAACCTGAGTGCTAATAGCGTTACAGGGTCGAGGCCATTGGCGTAGATGAGCTTTGCGATGATCCCCTTCAATGAGAAGGTGATGGCTGAGGCCGCGACGAGCAGGTATCCTGTTATGTCAGTTCTTTTTTCCATAGGTTGTTTATCCGATCGCAAAACATGATCCGCTATGCTACCTGCGGCGTTTATTTTTGCTCTGCACTAGAAAGGGCCGCTGTCAGCTTGCCTCTCGTAATAGGGTTTTTTAAGCCACAAGGCTCTAAGCAGGAGTTTTGCGGTCCGGTAGAAGACCCGAATGCCTTTGGTTTGAAGTCACAGCTTTTATTGTGTAGGCGGTCTATGATATGTCATTAAGATCTTCCCCTGCCGGTGGTGTTTTTTCATGAGCGTTGACAGGCAGGACCCATCCCGCTTCGATCAATATAACCGAAAGTCCATCATGGTAAAAGGTTTTTGCTCTGAGCCTCTCAGTAGTTGAAAATATCCGGGGATGATAGTAAAATCAGGCGCACCGCTGATTATCCGATTTGAGTCATCTTATTATAAGGCCGATGAAATATAATATTTGCGCGATCGTTAGATCCGCCGTTACGCTGGTCCTCATTCTGGCATCTTTTGTCCCATACGCTACCGCTGCCGGTCCGGTGGATACCCCCGGCTACTGGATAAAAAAGATCAAGGCCCCGGATGAGATTGTGATGAGCCCCTCGGAGATAGAGGCGTTTAACAAGACAGTAGCGTCTCAAGTGGGGCAGATGGCTGAGCCTGGTTCTATGGACGGATACGTTGCAGGAGGGGATCTGCTCGCCTGGCTCCTTGAGGAGCCTCTGCCTTCTCCAGAGGACGGAATAAGGCGCTTCGACCTTCACGGCGATGAGCTGACTTCGCAGTTCCTCTATGAGATCTCTGCCAATATGAACATAGAATGGGTCGAGGAGAGAAACCCTGTCAGGTTCGGCGTTATAACCGAACTGACTGATGTGCGGGCGTTTCCGACTGATGAGCCTGCTTTCAAGGGCCCGTCAGCAGGCGCATTCGACATGTTCCAGTATTCGAGCGTCTATCCTTCCGAGCCTGTGACGCTTCTCCACTCAAGCGCTGACGGGCTGTGGGGTTTTTTTCAGCTTCGTACCGTAAGGGGTTGGATACGGCTCGATAAGGTCGCCTTTGGCGCGAGGTCTGAAGCGGCGCTCCAGGCCTCTCAGTTCATCACCATTACCGGGAACAGGGTTGATGTATATTCCGACATGGCGCTTTCAGTCAGGCTCGCCGCTGTGCCGATGGGGACCATGCTCTCACTCTCTGGTCACGATAGCGGCAGGCCGTTCAAAACCGGTTCACCTGTGGGCGTCTCGTTTCCGCAAAGGACGCTTGACGGCACTATTGTCTGGGTCGATGGATACCTGGACCCAAAGGCGGATATATCAAGGGGCTTTCTTCCGTATACGAGAAGGAATGTCATCACACAGGCATTCAAGATGCTCGGCGAGGAGTACAGCTGGGGCGGAAGGGATGGCAACAGGGATTGTTCTGAGTTTATCAAACAGGTATTCGCTTCGATGGGCTTGAGACTCCCGAGAAATTCAGGTCAGCAGATACGTTCCGGTTCAGTCAAGGCCGCCTTAAAGGACGGCTATGCGACAGATGACGTGAAGGCGGCCCTCAGATGGGCAGACCCGGGTGTGACCCTCGTCGGGATGTCGGGCCACATAATGCTTCACATCGGAGAGAGAAGGGGCAGGCAGTATGTTATCCATCAGGTCTACGGATATAAAGTCGGCAGGCGTATGAAGGTGGTAAACAGGGCTGAGGTGACTTCTCTTGATATCGGCAAGGGCACGAGGTCAGGCCCGCTTAAAAACAGGGTCAGGTCTGTCACCGAGATAATCCATAGACCTACGGATAAAAAGATCTCTGCTTCCGGAAGTCAGGGGCAGAAGGGCTGATAGTTGGTTTTGTTCATCTTGTTTGTTCGATTTCAAGGGGAGGCTGGGAGGTGTTAGCAGTAAGCGGATTTTTTTGCGCACCACCGTGCGTCTTCGGGTTCATTTTTTAACGGCAGAACAAGACAACGCCCCTTTACAAAAAACATCGGGCTTGTAGGGTGGGCTCAGCCCACCACAATCACTCTCGCAAAACTCCAGGCCCTCAGCGGACCGCACCCGCCAATCGCTCGCCTGACATCCGTCTGGTTACGGCTTTCACTTAATCTGCCATTGTTACTTCAGGGCTTTTCAAACCACCCCTCCAGGCCGCTGTTTCTTTTGCGCACTGCCGTGGCTTTTGGGTATGGCTCGCTTCGCTTTCGAGTTGTTTCGCAGTAGATACAAGAACCTGCTCAACACCTCTCAGTCAGGCTCGCTACGCCATGACCCGTGTTTGTTTCAAGGTAAAGGCTAAATTCAAAGCAGAGCAGTCTTGTCTTTACTCCTCCCCTTACTATAAGGGGAGGCTGGGAGGGGTTAGTAGTGATCTTCCCCCGAAATTTCGGACACACAGTTAAACTACATTTGCCTGCTC
>JBBTBW010000022.1:0-46182 GCA_038043525.1 Deltaproteobacteria bacterium
CAGATATTATTTAGGAAGAGTAGTTAAAATTAATTTCACTCAAAATCAGCTCATGGATGCGCTCGCAAAAGTCCAGCCTTTAACGATAGGAAAATTTTCCTGGGCAATCAGTGATATATCTGATCAGCGTAGTCACAGTGAAAATCCCTACATTTTTGGACGTTTATCTAAATTCCATAAGGAAGGACATGTTACAATTGTAGATACAAATTTAAAATCGCAGGTAGATGCTCCACAAAAAAATCTTTTAGCGGCTAGTTCTCCATTTATTTACCTCCCGAAATACTCTGGGCTTGCATATCTTCATGTATGGAATGGGATTCAGGAGACATTGTTTTCTAGTATATTTAAAAAACTAATTGAAGCATATCATGGAAATTTTTTTATTGATTGCCATATTGAGCCTGTGGCAGATTATCGCGCATTCACTTCCAAATTGCGAGAATTTGATGTTTTCACGGAAATATCTGCAAAAGTATATCCTCCAAACCCTTTATTTGGACGTCTTTGGGAAAGTCTAAATGACTATGTTAAAAAGCGAAATGCGTCAGAATTAGCAGTAAAGGAAACCAGTGAAAATGGAAAAGGAACAGGCATTCAAACAAAGATCGCTGAATTAATGAGTACAATTTTAGAGGAACAGGGTAGAGCTCAAATAGCCGATGAAATCGCACCAGCTGATATAACTGATGCTGCTCTCTTAATGGCAGCTGATGGTTATGGGCATGGGAAAGTAACGGGGATTAAGAATGGAAGTAAAATAGTAATAAGAACTTCTGAAACGCAAAAAAATTTTTTGTTTTCTAAAGAACCGATGCCAACTAAATTAGCAGAAGAAGCCGATAAACACTTCAAAAATATAAGTATTGAACGCGATATGGGTCATTAATGAAGATATTAAAATGCTATTTGTTCTGTATAGTTATAAGCTCCGAATTTCTAGTTCTCTTAATTGGCGTTTTTCTCTTTACGCAGCAAGAGTTGATCGGGTTCTTATCCTCAAAAATTTCAGATAATTCCGAGCTCTTAAAATATGTTGCATTATTACCAGCAACATTGGTCGTTTATGTTTTTAAAGAATCTAAAACCTTGCTTTTTCCTAAAGATGATGAGAAGAAAGTTTTGCAAGGATGGCAAGACTATTGGAAATTGAAAATTCGTTTTAATATAGGACTACTTTATTCGATTACATTTGCATTTATTGGAGTAACGGCCCTTATCTTTGGTTTCAAAATTAATGAGCCTGTTGGTTTCACTCTAGTTTTGATTTCTGTAGCAGGGGGCTTAATAGTTGTCGCCCACATATACTTTGCTATAATCAAGTTATCAGAAATTTTCAGATGTAAAAGCTGATTTCTCCCTCTCCAGTTTTCCCCCTACCGCCTTATCGCTCTCAGTATCCCATTGAGTATCTGCGAAGGGGTCGGCGGGCATCCGTGGATATAGGCGTCAACAGGTAGAACATTTCCTACGCCTCCGAGAGAGGCGTAACTGCAACCGAATATCCCACCGTCATAGCCGCAGTCCCCAACCGCCACGACGAGCTTCGGTGAGGCCATCGCGTTATAGGTCCTCTGCAAGGCTATCTCCATGTTCCTTGATACAGGGCCTGTCACCAAAAGCAGATCAGCAAACCTCGGAGATGCCGTAAAATGTATGCCGAAGCGCTCGCAGTCATAGACAGAGTTGGTGATTGCGCTTATCTCAAGCTCGCACGCATTACAAGAGCCTGCATCGACAAACCTTATGGTGACGGATCTGCTGAAGCGCTTCAAGACCTCCTGCTCAAGTGCGGTCCCTGTAAGGGTCACCCGCGCCTCTTCGAGCTTGTCAAGAGGCTCTGTGACTATCCCAGTTCTCAATATCTGATGTAGTATCTTAAGCATATCTGCCCTTAAAGGTCGTGTCCTGAGTAAGACTGATTGAAGCTTTTGTTGCATAGCGGAAAGTCAGGGACTATATTGCCCCTTATCGCCTGCTCGATGGCAAGCCAGTTCATGCTTGACGGGTCGCGGACCATACACCTGTTTATCCCTGTCTCATTGTCTGACTGCACCCAATAGACGATCTCACCGCGCCATCCTTCAACGACTGAAAGGCCTGTGCTGTCAGGCTCCGGCGGGGTCCAGGGGGATACAATAGGGCCGGCAGGCAGAACGATCAGCATCTCTCTGACGAGCCTGAAAGACTCTCTCACCTCTTCGATCCTCACCCAGGCCCTTGCGTGCACGTCCCCTGAGCTTAGGCATGGCACGTTCGGGACGATCTTGTTATATGGAAGAAACGGGTTTTGCAGGCGTGCGTCAAGCCTCTGCCCGCTCGACCTTGCGACGAAGCCTACGACACCGAGCGCCTTTGCGATCTCAGGTTTCAATATCCCTGTGCCGTAGACCCTGTCTTCAAGTGACGGGTTGTCTTCGTAAATCCTGACAAGCCTCTCGAATGCGACGGAGACCTCTTCAAGTACGGATATAACTGCCTCAACGCGCTTTATTGTTATATCAACAGAGACGCCGCCGAGAACGATACGGTCCATCATGAGCCTGTGGCCGAAGGCCTGTTTATTCGCCCTTAATATCTTTTCCCTGAGTATCGAGAACTGGTAATGGAGGAATGCGAAGGCGGCGTCGTTGCATATCGCGCCTATGTCGCCAAGGTGGTTTCCTATCCGCTCCATCTCTATCATCGCTGCGCGAAGATACATCGCCCTGTCAGGCGGAACGCAGCCTGATGCCTGCTCGACAGCCATGCAGAAGGCTACTGCGTGCGCTACAGTAGAATCTCCTGAGACCCTGCCGGCGAGGCGCACAGCCGCTTCCCATGTGAGCGACTCGAACCGTTTTTCTATCCCCTTGTGCACATAACCGAAACGGGTCTCAAGGTTTATAATGTCTTCGCCGACAGACTGGAACCTGAAGTGCCCTGGTTCTATGATGCCCGCGTGAACAGGCCCCACAGCTATCTCGAATACACCCTCGCCCTCTGCCTTTGCCCAACCGTAGTCGCCATCGACACGGCCGAGTGGCTTGGAAGCATCGAATGTCTTTCTGAGAGGATAGGCGTCTGAAGGCCAGTCTTCGTGCTTTATCCAAGGCCTCAGATCGGGATGGCCTTGTGGCTTTATGCCCATCAGGCTTTCGATCTGCCTCTCAAGCCTGTACGCGCCGGGGTAGTATCCGGTTATGGTCGGGAACGACGGGTCGATCGAGGGAAGCTCTGCTTTGATGAGAAGATAATCTGGCCCTTCGTTATACGCCGCATAGACGCCGAACCCCCTGCCTGATCCTGACTCGTCAGAGGCCCACTCGGCAAAGAGCCTGAAGCCTGCCTCTTTCAATATCCCGGCGGCGGTAGCAAAGGCGCTGGAGTCAACGACGCAAACAGCCGCTCCGCTGACTCTCCCGTCTATCGGAGAGGCGGCCCTGCCTGTGCACTTTTCAATGACAGCTTTTATTATCTCCTGCAGTCTATCGCTCATCTTACCAAAAGCTCCACAGCCTGATGAAACCACTGGCTCAAAAATATCGGAAGGTAAAGGCCAAGGATGAGTATCAGGATCATGTGCACCGCAACCGGCACGAGCGCGGCCTTTACAGACTTGTGATCAGGGCGGGCCTTGCCGAATACCATCGGCATTACCCTGGAAAAAAGCGCCGCAAATGCGACTGCTATGCCGATCAGAAAGAACGGGATGAAGTAAGGCGCGTCCTTCATGGCCGCGCTCAGTATCAGGAACTCGCTCGCGAAGACCCCGAACGGCGGCATCCCTGCTATCGCGACTACGCCGAAGATAAGCCCCCAGCCTACCGCAGGGTTGCCTTTTATCAGGCCGCCTATCTTCGACATCTCCTGTGTCGAGTGCATCTGCGAGGCGTGGCCTACCGTGAAAAATATCGACGTCTTTGTGAGAGAATGGACGAGCATGTGGAGTAGCCCTCCGAAGGTAGCAACAGGCCCGCCAAGCCCGAATGCGAACGTGGCGATACCCATGTGCTCGATAGACGAATAAGCGAACATCCTTTTGATGTCTTTTTGCCTGAGGAGCGAAAAAGACGCAACAAGGATCGAGATCAGCCCGAAGACCATCATTATATAGCCTGCCTTGTGGCTGTGGGTAGCTCCGTCGACAAGCACCTTGCACCTGATGAGAGCGTAGAGCGCGACGTTAAGTAATAACCCTGAGAGAACGGCTGAGATCGGCGTCGGGCCTTCGCTGTGCGCATCAGGGAGCCAGTTGTGCAGAGGCACAAGTCCGACCTTCGTGCCGTATCCGACCATGAAGAATACGAAGGCCAGCGAGAGGACAGTCGGGTCGAGCCTGTCGGCGACAGCGCTCAGGTTCGTCCAGAGGAGGCCGTTTGTCCCTTCGCCGAAGATCTTTTCAGAGGCGAAGTAAAGAAGTACCGTGCCGAAAAGGGCCTGCGCGATCCCTACGCCGCAAAGGATGAAGTACTTCCACGCGGCCTCTACAGCCGCTGGCGTGCGGTAGAGCGAGACAAGGAGGACGGTCGCAAGGGTAGCAAGCTCCATCGCTATCCACAGGACGCCGACGTTGTTGGTAAGGAGCGCAAGGAGCATGGCGAAGATGAAGAGCTGGTACATGGCGTGGTAGAAGCGCATGCCCCTGTGGCCCACCTTGCCGCGGCTCCTCTCAACTGCCATGTAACGCCTGCTGAAGACAGCGGTCGTCATAGAGACGAAGGCTGTCAGCACCGCAAGATAGACGTTGAAGGCATCGACAAAGAAAAAACCGTCGCTCGTGATCATAGGCCCGTTCTCATAGACGCCGAGCGCGAGAAGAACGCTTAAGCCGAACGTCGCGGCCGAGCAGAGTATATTGACCTCTGGCGCCAGCTTTCTGTCCCCGATAAACGCGAGAACTGCCGCACCCCCTAGACTCACTCCGAGAAGTATCAAAATGATCATATCAGCCCTGACAACCGATTATTGCGCCCACATCTCTATTCCTCTTCCTTGAGCTTTTCCATCGCCTTCAGATCGAGGCTGTCAAATGTCGTGCGAATCTGAAAAAAGAATATGCCGAAGACAAACGCGGCGATGAGCAGGTCGAGCGCTACTCCCAGCTCTACGACAAGTGGCATCCCGTTGGTAGCGCTCGTAGCGGCGAAGAACAGGCCGTTTTCCAGCGCGAGAAACCCTATCATCTGCGTTACCGCCTTCTTGCGCGTTATCATCATCAGGAGGCCGAGCATAACGGTGGCAAGCGCTACGGCAAGCGTCGAGCGCGTCATAAAGCCGGAAAGCTCCGTTATCGGCGCGGTTAAGTGGTACGAGAATATCACCAGCGCTATGCCTATCATCATAGTAGTCGGGATGTTGACCAGATCCTCGACCTCCTTATGTATCTTCATCCGGTGGATAAGGACATAAAGGATGTAGGGGAGAACTATGACCTTGAGCGCCAGCGTCAGGACAGCCGAGATATAGAGGTGGTGGAGGCCTGACGAGTACCCCACTACGGCTGTGCTGATCGAGAGAAAGAGTCCCTGCCACGCGAACAGATGGAGGAGCCCGTAGATCCTCCGCTGCATCAGGAGGCCGAAGGCCGTAAGGAGTATCAGCGCGGCGAGAACGCCGTTTAACTGCGCCGCAAAGGGTACCTCGTTCATCTCATCACTCCAGTATGAAGAATGAAAGCATGCCAAGCGTTGCGAAAAGGAAGGCTGAGCCCAGGAATTCCGGGACCCTGAATATCCGCATCTTGGCCATAACGGTCTCTATCGCTACTATGAAAACGCCGATGAACGCGAGCTTGACGCCAAGGAGAAGAAACGAGAGAGGCAGCATTGTAGCGTCGCCCTTCATCGCTATCCCCCACGGTAAAAAGCACGATATCGCGATTGCCGCGAAGAGAAAGAGCTTCATCATGCCCGCCCATTCGATAAGGGCGAGGTGGCGGCCTGAATACTCAAGGACCATAGCCTCGTGTATCATCGTCAGCTCAAGGTGAGTGGCCGGGTTGTCAACCGGGATCCTGCCGGTCTCCGCAAGGGCCACGAGCACGAACGAGAGGAGAGCGAACGCCAGAGATGGCCTGAGCAGCACCGGATCCATGGTCATGACGTGCGCCATCTGCGAAAGCGACGTTGAGTTGGAGACGAGCGAAACGGTAAAGATCGACATGAGCATGGCAGGCTCGGCAAGCGAAGCCACCATCATCTCACGGCTCGCACCCATGCCGCCGAAGGCGGTGCCTATATCCATGCCGGCGAGGGCTAAAAAGAACCTGGCGATGGCGAAGAGCGCGACAAGGGCTATGATGTCTGAGGCCGCAGAGAGCGGCAGGTCGACTGAGATTACAGGTATGATAGCGCCGGCCATTACGACCGCGCCAAATACGATGTAAGGCGTCGCCGTGAATATCCACGAAGCGTTCTGGGCAAGGACCGTGTCCTTCATCAGGAGCCTTGATATGTCCCTGAGCGGCTGAAAGACCCCTGCTGAGGCCCTGCCTTGCGACCAGCATTTGAGGACCCTGACCCATCCGACGAAGATCGGCGCGGCTACAAGGATAGTGAGAACCTGAAGACCCTCAAGGAGTATCGGAGAGATATTGTCTGTCATGCGACCACCAATAGCACGATGAGGGTTATGAATGAATATAGAAGATATATCTGTATCCTGCCGTGCTGAAGCCTTCCCGCCCTCCGGGCGATCCAGAAAGAGACGTCAGCGAAAGGCTTGTAGCATATCTGCCAGAGGCGGTCCCTTACCTTCAGCTGATAATTGAACTTGTTATGGAACATCGGCAGATACTGGTTAGAGCCGTACTTGACCGTCTCTTTTATGTTGAATAGAAACCCGTATATCCTCCTCGTCGGCATGGAGAAGGACGTTGAGTTGTACTGCATCCTGCTGGTGAGCTTTGCGAAGCCGCAATCCCACGTAGGGACCCTTCGAACCGAGCCGCCCCTTGAATGGAAGACGAGATAGACTATCGCGATGACTATGATGATGCCGATGAAGATGATCGGCGGCGAGTATGAGGCGCGCTCTGCCGCGACAGGGGTAAGCCAGAGCCACCCGAAGGCCCCGGCCGAGGCTGAGATGTTCGCACCGAACATCGTCTCGGGTATTATGTCCATCCAGCCTATGACGAAGGTCGGCAAGACTCCGAGGGCAAGGCAGGCAACAGCCGCCATGAGCATGCCGATCTTCATCGGCCAGTTTGCCTCGTGCGCTTCAGTCTGATGCTCGCCCCTCCATTTTCCGAGGAAGGTAACGCCGTAAACCTTGATGAAGCACCTGGCTCCAAGCGCGCCTGTAAGCGCTACAAGCGCCGCGCCAAGCGGTATCAAGAGGTTGAGTATCGGGCTCGGCAAGGCCGGAGATAGCAGGAACGACTGAAAGGTGAGCCACTCTGATACAAAACCGTTGAAAGGCGGGAGGCTGGAAATCGAGAGGCACCCTACGAGAAAAAGAGGCGAGGTCCATTTGAGCTTGTGGATGAGGCCGCCCATAGACTCCATGTTGCGCTCGGCCGTTGCGTGGAGCACAGAGCCTGCACCCATGAAGAGAAGCCCCTTGAACATGGCGTGGTTGAGGCTATGGTAGAGCCCTGCTATTAAGGCAAGGGAGGCCAGAACGCCCATGCCGAAGGACTTGTATATCATCGCAAGGCCGACGCATACGAGTATTATGCCGATATTCTCTACTGATGAATAGGCGAGAAGCCTCTTAAGATCGTTCTGCATGAGGGCGTAGAGTATGCCAAGGAGGGCTGAGGCAAGGCCGAATACAAGCACGACTCCTCCCCAGCGCCAGTCCGGGGCGTGGAGCAGGTCGAAGCCGACGCGTATTATCCCGTATATGGCCGTCTTCAGCATGACGCCGCTCATGAGCGCTGATACGTTACTCGGCGCAACTGGGTGTGCCTCAGGGAGCCAGGCGTGCAAAGGAAAAACGCCGGCCTTTGCGGCAAACCCGAAAAAAGCCATGAAGAAGGCGAGGGACGCCCATCCGTGAGATATGCCTGACTCCCTCATAGCTGAGAATGTATAGCCTGAGAAGCTCTCGAAGCCCTTTGCAAACCCTGCCATCAGACCGAATGAAAGGAGTATGAAGAGAGCGCCTATGTGCGCGACGAGCAGGTACAGGAAGGCGGCCCTCCTGTTCTGGGCGTGTTCGTCCTCGAAACATACCAGAAAATAGGAGGAGACAGCCATCAGCTCCCACGAGATCATGAAGAAGTACGCGTCGTCGGAAAGGAGGACCAGAAGCATCCCTGCCATGAAGAGACAGTAGAAGACGACAAGCCTTGTGACCGACCTCTGCCCGACAAAGGCCCTGACATAACCTATCGAATAGATCGATACCATCAACCCCAGCAGGGCTATGATGACGACAAAAAAACCTGAGAGAGGGTCAAAACGCAGATAAAACGGGAGGTCAGGCAGACCTATCGGAAGAATCAGAGAATCGGTCGCACCTGAGCTTACGATCAGGAACCCGGCCAGAAGAGCGATGAGAGATGCGACAGACGCTGAGACGAAGGAGAAGGATATCAAAAGGTTCTGGCGGCTGGAGATGATCGGTGCTACGGCTGCTGTCGCCAGCAGGATAATAATGGCGACAATCGATAGAACCAGCGGGGAGAACACTAACACCAGAGCGCCCCCTTCCACGCATAGTGGCTATCAGGGGTTGGACCGTCATTTACCGGTTGTCTTGAAAATTCTCTTGAAAAAAGAGGCCTTGAGGCAATATCGTCTTCGTCCATGTTACCCGTTATAAGAATATGGATTTTCGCCTGACACCCGATAAAACTAAAAAATCTGCGAAGACCTGCAAGCGAGGCACCTCTTTCAGGTCAACCTGCAAATGCTCCGCTGTCATCCGCCATGATCCTTCGGATGATACGGCTTGCATCGAATCGTTATCTCAAAGAACAGCTATAAAAAAACAGATCAGCCATATAAACCGGACACCTGCACCTGAGAAGCACTTGGGCCGGATGGGAGCAGATCGCTTTTTGATGCGCCATGAACCCCTAAAGATTATCGCAATTCATAGTTTGCTTGTCAAGACGGAATTGCTAGACGGAATTGAGAGAGATGTGGGTTTTTACAGGACTTTCACCTGATCGGCCTTATAAGCGCTACGGCCTGGCGTTTCGTAGAGGCTAGCGAAGGCAAGTACTTGACTATACACCCCAAGAGACGTTTCCACTTGACAGTTTGATCTGTATCCAATAAGATAGTAATCAATTACTATCTTATTGGAGAATTAAATGCAACCTAGCACTAAACACCTTCCTGCGGACGAGCGCCGAGCTGTCACGGTCGAGGCGGTCGTCGAACTGGCCGCAGAGCAGAACCCGAGCGAGATTACAACGGCGGCTATTGCAAAACGCATGCACCTGACCCAGGGCGCGCTCTTTCGCCACTTTCCTAATAAAGACGCGATCTGGCAGGCGGTGATAAAATGGATTGCCGAGCAGCTGCTCGCCCGCACTGACAAGGCCGCATCGAGTTCCGCCTCGCCGCTCTCAGCACTTGAGGCGATGTTCATAACGCACATCGATTTTATCGTCAAGCACCCTGGGATCCCGCGGATGCTCCTTAGCGAGCTTCAACGCCACGAAGAGACACCGGCAAAGACTATCGTGCAGACGCTGATAAGCGGCTATAGAAAGCGCCTGAGCATCCTCATAGATAAAGGCAAGTCGCAGGGAGAACTGGACAAGGGTATCGACTCTGAAGCTGCGGCCACACTCTTCATAGGGATGATCCAGGGTCTGGTCATACAATCCTTGCTGGCCGGGGATATCGAACAACTGCGGAAGGACGCGCCAAGGGCCTTCGCCGTATATCGACGCGGCATAAGGATCTGCAAATGAAACTTCTGAACATGCAAAAACGAACGCTCGCTTTAATAGGCGTGGTCATACCGCTACTCGCCCTTTTTGTATATGTCGCCCTGCGTTCCGGGCCTCTGGCCCCTGTTCCGGTTACCGTGATCACAATCGAGAGCCGCTCGATCTCACCTGCGCTTTTCGGCATAGGCATTGTCGAGGCCCGCTACACCTATAGGATCGGGCCGACCGTTGCTGGAAGGATCAGACGGGTCGATGTGAATGTCGGCGACAGGGTCAAGGCAGGCCAACTCCTCGGTGAGATGGACCCTGTGGACCTTGATGACCGTGTCATATCACAAGAAGCCGCTTCTAAGCGCATAGAGGCCTCTGTGCTGGCTGCCGAGTCCCAGGTGCGCGACACCGCAGCCCGTTTCAACTATGCGGACACGCAGGCTAAGCGCTACGAAAAACTCCTTCAAACCGGCTCGGTAGCCGAGGTGGCGGCTGAAACCAAACAACAGGAGCGCCTTGTTGCAGAGGCGTCCCTCGCCACTGCCCGCGCCAATCTGGATGCGTCTCGTCAGGATCTGGCACGGGTACGCGCCGACCGCGAGGGCCTTGGCAAGCAGAGAGCCAACCTTAGATTGATAGCGCCTGTAGACGGCCTTGTCATTACGCGCCAGGCAGACCCGGGCACTACTGTTGTCGCAGGCCAGGCTGTCATCGAGGTAATAGACCCCAAGAGCCTCTGGATCAATGTACGATTTAATCAGCTCAGCTCTTCCGCCCTCTTACAGGGGCTACCGGCCGGCATCGTGCTGCGCTCAAAATCTGAAGAGTCCATCACCGGCCGGATACTGCGTGTGGAGCCGTTGGCTGACGCGGTCACTGAAGAGACTCTGGCCAAGGTGATATTCGACGGACTGTCTGAGCCATTGCAGACTGTCGGCGAATTAGCAGAGGTCACAGTTATGCTTCCTCCTCTGTCTGCCGCTATGGTAGTGCCTAATGCCGGTATACAGAGGGTCGATGGCCGCATTGGCGTATGGCTGATCGATGATGGAGGCCTGCGCTTCGCTCCGGTAAAGACAGGCGCTACAGATTTAGACGGCATGGTGCAGGCCGTAGAAGGCCTGAGAACAGGCGAGCGTGTTGTTATCTACAGCCAGCGGACTCTAAGTGCAAAGAGCCGCGTAAAGATCGTAGATCGCCTGCCAGGGGTCTCGCCAGGGGTCTCACAATGATCAGCCTCGCAGGGCGCGACATACTCCACTCCTGGGGCAAGTTCGTCTTTACCGGCATCGGGCTGGGGCTTCTGATCGGCGTGACGCTGACAATGGCCGGGGTCTACCGCGGCATGGTCGACGACGCCAAGGCCCTGCTCGATAACAGCGGCGCAGATCTGTGGGTAGTCCAAAAGGACACGCTCGGCCCGTACGCCGAACCCTCATCTATATATGACGATGTCTATCGCGGCGTCCTCGGCATGCCAGGGGTCGAGCGTGCCGCCAATATAACGTATCTGACGATGCAGGTGCGCCGTGTCGAGAGCGATGTGCGCGCCATGGTAGTCGGCGTCGTGCCCGGCGGACCAGGGGAACCGGGCCAGCCAGGCTATCTTGTCGCAGGGCGCAGGATCACTCGCGGCCATTATGAGGCGGTTGCGGATGTCGCGACAGGGTTCAAGCTCGGCGAGCGCATCAAGGTGCGCCGCAACCTCTTCACAGTGGTCGGGCTGACAAGGCGCATGGTATCTTCCGGCGGCGATCCGATGTTGTTTATACCGCTAAAAGACGCTCAGGAAGCCCAGTTCCTCAAGGATAATGACTCTATCGTCCAGCAGCGCCGCCGCACCTTCGCGAATCCGGCCTTTAACCGGCCGGGAGTTCCAGGCCTGGCGGATGCTGTTATCGCTTCTCAAAGCGCGAACCCTTATGTAAATGCCGTACTCGTTCAGATCAGGCCGGGATACGCGCCGGATGATGTAGCCGAGCCTATCCGCCGCTGGAAAAGGCTTCAGGTATACACCCGGGCGCAGATGGAAGGGATACTTGTCGGCAAGCTGATCGCCACATCGGCAAAGCAGATAGGCATGTTCCTGGTGATACTCGCCATAGTAAGCGCGGCTATCGTAGCTTTCATCATCTATACTCTGACGCTGGGAAAGGTCCGCGAGATAGCGGTATTGAAACTCATCGGCACGAGGAACCGCACCATTGCCTTTATGATACTTCAGCAGGCTGTAGGCCTCGGCGTTATCGGCTTCGTTGTCGGCAAGATCGCCGCTACCTTTTGGGCGCCGATATTTCCGAAATATGTCCTGCTCGAACCGGGGGACGCTGTGCGCGGGTTTGTTGCCGTGGTGGTGATATGCGTTCTTGCAAGCGTGCTTGCCATCCGCGCCGCGCTAAAGGTAGACCCTGCGGAGGCTATAGGTGGCTGATACGCACTCAAGAGGGATCCGCATAAGTGGGTTACGGAAGCGCTACGGTAAGGGTGAGACAGCCGTCGACGCGCTCAAGGGAGTTGATATGCAGGTAGCTCCGGGCGAGGTAGTCGGCCTCATCGGCCCTTCAGGCTCGGGAAAGAGCACGCTGCTTAAGTGCCTTGGCGCGGTTATCGAACCTACGGCCGGGCGGATGACGCTCGGCACGGACGTGATCTACGAAGACGGGTGGAAGATCCCTGACCTTCGCGCGCTTCGCCGCGACAATATCGGCTTCGTCTTCCAGGTCCCGTACCTGATCCCTTTTCTCGATGTCACGGATAACATCGCGCTTTTGCCGATGCTGGCCGGGCGCTCCAACTCTGAGTCCCGCCAGCGGGCGCTCGAGCTTTTAAAGGCGCTCGATGTCGCGCATCGGGCCAGAGCCATGCCGTCGCAGCTCTCAGGCGGCGAACAGCAGCGGGTCGCGATCGCCAGGGCGCTGGTCAACCGGCCGCCGATAATCCTTGCCGATGAGCCTACTGCGCCCTTGGACAGCGAGCGGGCGCTGTCCGTGATACGCATACTCAATCAGATGGCACGGCAATACGAGACAGCCGTAATCGTCGTCACTCATGACGAGAAGATCGTCCCGACCTTTAAACGCATATACCATATCCGTGACGGCCGCACACATGAAGAAGCCGGCGAGGGGCGGGCTTTTGAATAAAGCCGTGAACTAACCTAGGAGAAGGGATTATGAAAGGAAGACGCTTTACAGGATTTATCGTGGCGGCAGGACTCTTTTTTGGCGCGGCAAGCGGCGTTGCCCTGGCCGAGACAGGCACTGAGACGGTCAAAGAGCTTGCCCTGAGGAAGATCATGAAAGATCTGGGCGCCAACATGCAGGTCATCACCGACGGCATATCCCGTGAGGACTGGCCGCTTATCGAAAAAACCGCTCCGCTGATCGCGGACCATCCGCAGCCGCCGTTGACGGAAAAGATGCGTATTATCGGTTTCATGGGCGGGGATATGGGCAGATTCAAGGGTTATGATGGAGAGACCCACAAGGCTGCGGAGGTTCTAAAACAAGTCGCCGGGACACAAGACGGGCAAGAGGTCATTGCCGCGTTCCAGAGACTTCAGATGACATGCTACGGCTGTCATCATGATTTTCGCCAGACCTTTTTAAAACACTTCTACCCGACGCGCTGATAACTTACAGGGAAAAAGCAGGTATTAACAGTCGGTTCAAGGTTGTTAATGCCTGCTTAAATTACCTGTGGCCGGAGAGGGCAATAAAAAAGAAGAACGATGTGATGCTGTCGAGGTCCTACGCTATAACTCGGGACGGATGGCGCAGGGGCGAACTATGGACGGTCTCAGGGCTGGCTCGCATGAACAAAGCCGACGACCTCTGTTGACAGGCTCTTATCGGAGCTTTAAAAGAAAATGACTGTATTTGAGTTGCTGTCCATAGAAAAGGGGCTACGCAAAATCTTGTAACTCAGCGATTTAACAGGTGCGCCCAGGTCGATTGGATATCTTTTTTGGCTATCCCCGGCTTGGAATATTATCTCTGGTATTGTCCATCTTGCCTTAAGGCTCGGTGGCCTGTAGGTCGACTCCGACCATCAGAATCGTTGACCGAGGTGCGCCCTGCACAGATGCTATTTTTTAAAACGACGGTTCTCGTTGCCGAGTCTGACCGCGTGCATAGTGTAAAATTTTTTTACAAAGTGTAAAAAGATTTTACACTTTTTCGTTCTAAGAAAATCCATCGAATTTTAAAGCCTAATAAAACCAGCTATTTAAAAAAGGAGTGCCATTGGCTCGTTTCTTGCATATATTAGTCATACATACGCATGGTTTTAAGAGAGTTACAAATCGGCTCCTAAACAATCGGAGGTTCCATGTTTAAAAAGATACTTCTCTCAAGCATTATAGCAGCGGCTTTTTTAATGAGCTCTTCAGAGAAAGCACAGGCAATAATCGTAAACCCTGCCCCACTCTTATTGAATGACGACACAGACGCTTCCATATTCAGTCCAACCAGCTCAAGTATCGGTTTCGCCACTAAATATGATATAACGACGACGCTGCCGTCAGGCTGGTTTAGCGTTTTTGGTTTCTATTACGTAACAGACCCCTCGACTAAAATCACTGTCTTTGGATCAGAAGACACAAGGACATTGCCACAATCCGCTTCAATCGACTTCAACAGCGGCAACGTCTATGACCTTGACGATGGAGGATCTATACAGTCGAGTTTCCTCGCACAAGCCGGCAGCGGTATCGGCTTTTTTCAGTATTATTACAATTCCGACCCGGTTCCTTACACACTAATGGAAAATTCAGAGGCCTACCTTAACATAGACGGATTAGATGCGTTTGCCGCCTTTCAGTATAAGAGCTACTCTAACGCATACCTGGTCGGTTTTAATCATCCGCCATCAAACACTTTTCTCAGCTACGAAGTCGTCGGAGGGATTACTCCTGTTCCCGAGCCATCTACGCTCATCTTGCTCGGGTCCGGAGCAGTTGCCTTAGGCTTTTTCAACAGGAAGAGATCGGTCTCAAGAGGGAAAAAAAGCGCATAACGCCTAGGGTGGATCTAAGCCTCACCCTTTGCAAGTAAAATCTATCCCTGCGCAAGGCTCGGAACTCGCTGGTTATGAGTTGCCGATGCCTTGCTAGGGATTTTTTATTTAGTCTAGTAGGTGGGCCGAGCCCACCTACGAAACTGAGGATCAAATTTAATGTGAAGTTTCTGTAAAAACTAAAAGAGGCAGGCATTAGGTAAAAACAGATTGCAGGCAAAAAAAAGACAGGCATCAGATGGACTGTTTTTCTCTAATCCGTCGGCTTGACAGGTTCAAGACCCTTCCGAGTTCACCCCTTCTGACTCCTTCGGGTTCTGTCGGTTCAGCGACGAAACCCATTCGGTCTTGACGCCTTTTGAGCCTCCTTAGGTGGTTTGCACGCACCCTGCGGATGAGAATTACGTTTTCGCGCGTTAGTCCAATCAACGCCTGTCAACTCTCTCTACTTATATTTTACCACAAAGGCTGATTTTTGCAACTGGACAGGGAAGAGTTAAGGACTCGTTTTGACTGGATAAATTATATATCCGAAAAAGGTTCTAGCCTATCCTTAAGGCGTGACCTCGGATAGTCTTTCAACCTGTTTTTGAGCTTGTTTTGAGATGGCTTTTCAGGCTGATCTTACGTCTGATCGGATACGGCTTTTTAGATGCTTTTATTTGAGATGAAAGGGCAAGATAAAAACGAGTCTTAAAGGGCGCATAAAAGGCTTTAAGCTTTTAACGTGATTTGGCTAACTCTCGGCAGTTATGTCCCAAGGGGCAATTGCAGGCATGGAAAAGGCCTTTTATTAAAGTATAAAAGGCCTTAAAAAAGTAGGGCGAACCAGTTCTGGAGAAGAGGGGTTTGATAGGTGGTAGCCCAGAGGGTGTTTCAGGCTTCCGGCATCTCCGTTAGGAGGTCGGCTTGCTCACCGCAACCCGGAAGGGCCCCTATTCGTTCTAACTGAAGCTCATCTCCATCTTATGACCGGCTCACCCTTACCTATATAATACCGCTGAAGAGGCAAAAAGTCAATCGACTGGGACTGGCAGAAAGGTCAGGCAGGGGGCCGCGTCTTCCATCTCCTGTGGACCCAGAACCACTGGTCAGGGTAACTTCGTATCATATCCTCGACAGCCTTTGTCATAAGCCCGGTATTGACTACGATGTCGTCCGCACGGTTGCCTGTAGAGACGAGGGGTATCTCAGGCAGAACTACCACTTTATGTTTCTTGCCATCCCGCACGATGAAGGCAGGCACAGCAGAGGCGCCGCTTGCCTCGACAAGGAGCGCCGGGCCTTTGTTGGTGCATGCAGGGATAGAGAAGAAGTCAACGAATACGCCTTCTGCAAGGGCTACATTCTGATCTACGAGGAGCGCGGCTATAGAGTTCTCGGCAAGGGACTTCATAAGCCTCCTCATGGACCTGCTCTTTGATATGAGCCTGTTGCCGTGTTTTATTCTTACCCAGCGAACGAACCTTTCAAAAAGAGGGCTGTCAAGCTCGCGCGCAACTATGTCGAGGTTGTATCCTTTAAGCGCGAGGCTTACCCCGAGTAGCTCCCAGTTGCCGAAGTGGCCTGTGATGAGCAAGACCCCGTTGCCTTTTTTAAGCGCGCTGTCGAAGTGCTCAAGGCCTGTGAATTCGACATAACGGCCGATGGTTTTTTCTGTAAGCCACGGGAGCCTCATGAACTCGAAGAACATCACAGCGAGGTTCTCAAAGACTTTCCTGGCGATTGCCTCTATCTCGCCTTCCGAATACCTGTTGCCAAAGGCCCTTCTCAGGTTCTCTATCGTGATCCGCTTCCTCTTTTTGTCTATTTTAAAGAGAAGCGCCCCTATAGCCCTGCCAGCGAAAACGGCGATCCCATACGGGACGTGGCCTATCAGAAAAGCTACTGTCTTTAGAAGAAAGAGCATCAATGCTTCCTCTTGAGTATCGGTATGATGCAATCCACAAGTTGTTCTGAGTCCTTAAAGACCGCCTCTACTCTCAAAGCCAAGAGAGGCACGTTTAGAAGATGGGCAAGCCTCTTGAGCTTAACCCCGTCTTTTTCAGTCGTGACGATCACCTCAGCGCCGGACTTCTTCATGGCCTCTATCTCGTCATGCGTGTAGTCATGATGGTCAGGGAAAAAGGCTTTTGATCTGATGTTTACTCCGATGGTCTTGAGCGTCACAACAAAAGACTCAGGGTTTGCTATGCCGCATAAAGCCAGCGTCTCTTTCTCACTGAAGGCTGCTCTGAACTCGTCGAGAGAAAGGTTCGTGTCGCTTGTAAGGTCTATGAAAGCTGTCGGTTCGTAGTCAAAGCCCATGAGAGGGAGCATCATCGGGCCAAGCATTGATGAGTCAGCCGCGCTCAATCTGCCGCCTTTCACAAGGGCGATATCAGCGTCAATAAGCCTTGAGAGGGGTTCTCTCAAGATCCCTCTTGGCAAGAGATAACCGTTGCCAAAGCCCCTGTCTCCGTCGATAAGGATGATGTTGATGTCGCGCCTGAGGCGAATGTGCTGGAAGCCGTCGTCGAGTATCACGCAGTCAGGCTTGAAGTTATCCATTGCGAATGTGGCGGCCTTTACCCTGTCGGAGCAGACTATGACGGGAACGGATTTAAGCCTTGTTGCCATCAGATACGGCTCGTCACCTGATTCAAGAGGGGTTGAGCGCAACTTCGCCCCGTCTGATACTACAGCCAGGTCAGGGCCCCTCCTACCGTAGCCGCGGCTTATGATAACCGGCCTTATTCCGGCCCCCTTGAGAAGGTCAGCTATCGCCATCGCGACAGGGGTCTTGCCAGTGCCGCCTACAGTCAGGTTGCCAATTGAAATGACAGGGCACTTGACGGCAGTCGACTTTAATATATTGGTCCTGTAAAGGATGATGCGTATGCGGATAACAAACAAATATACAAAAGACAAAAGAGAAAGGATCAGATGGGGAATGATCCCGATCTCTCTTCTGTTCATCCAGTATTCGATTTTATCCCGTATTAGGCGTTTCATCTGTTGCGACCCTTCTTGTTTAAAAAACCAACGACCGCTTCTACGGTCTTTTCAGCCGCGCCCCTGTTAGCTTCAACAGCTTTTTTAGCGGCAGCTCCGGCCTTTGCGGCTAGAGGTTCGTCATGGAGAAGGGTCTTTAAGATCTTGGTAAGCCCTTCCTCACTATCGACCCTGAAGCCTCCGCCTGCCTTTTCAAGGAGTTCTGCCATTGAGAGATATGTCGTCAGATGCGCCCCGTATACGACAGGCTTCGAGAAGAAAGCAGGCTCGAGCAGGTTGTGGCCTCCGACATTTTCAACAAGACTGCCGCCGACAAAGGCGAGAGTAGAGATCGCATAGAATGTCATCAGCTCGCCGATTGTATCAAGGAGTATGACATCGCCGCCAGTCGGGGCCGTCCTTCTAGAAGGGACAAGTCCCGCACTTTTTATGATGGTCTCAACCTCTGAGAACCTCTCTGGGTGCCTCGGAGCGATTATAAGCCTGAGCCCGGGTCTCCCGGCGCGGAGCGCCTTGAAGGCCTTGATGACCTGAACTTCTTCGCCTGCATGGGTGCTTCCTGCGACAATGACCATGTCTGTCTGGGCTATGCCGAGGACGCGCTTGAGGTCTGCGAGTCTCTCTTCGGAAGGCGCCTCAGGGTCAAGGTCAAACTTGAGGTTGCCGAAGGAACAGGCCCTTGAAGGTATGACGCCGGCCTCGATCGCTTTTCTCGTATCGTCAGTTGTGCGGCCGCAAAAGAGCTCTATGGATGCGAATATATCCCTAAAAAAAATACCGAACTGCTTAAAGCGCCTGAACGAACGGTCAGATATCGTGCCGTTTACTACTATAGCCGGAACGCCGCGTACCCGAAGGGCTTTTAAAAGGTTCGGCCATAGCTCTTTTTCCACTACAACGAAGAGCGCAGGGTTTGTTGCGTCAAGGACCCTTCTTACGACCCACGAGAGGTCGAGCGGAAAGTAGATGAGCGCGTCTATCAGACTGCCTGCGTCTTTTTGTATGGCGCGGTTGCCTGTCGTAGTCACAGTTGAAAAAAGTATCTTAACATCAGGCCGTCTTTTTTTAAGGAGCTTTAGTACCGGTATGACGGCCTTTGACTCGCCGACAGATACTGCGTGTACCCAGACGAGAGGGCCGGATTTGAGGCGTGCGAGCTTCTCACGACCGATGAAGCCGAAGCGCTCGATGATGCCTTCCCTGTACTTCCTGGCCGTAATCATCTTTACTATAAAAAACGGGATGAGGACGATTATAGAAAGGTGCAGGACTATGTCGTAGATTATATGGATCATCGCAGGGACGCTTTGTATGGTGGTGAGTGTGAGGTCGGATTTTGTATCCGGTTTTTTTTATAGATGTAATCAATGCGACTGAAAGAGCAGACTCTTTATCCTCGATCAGCGTCTGGCAGGAGCCGGCAGTCGCCTGCTAAAAAAATACAGAACCGGTACGATATCTTCTCGAATGTGGCGTGAGTCCCAAGTATAATGGCCAGATGCTTTTTATCTGCCTGAGAAGTATCGGTCAGCCCTTTCGGTCAGGCTGTTTAGCACGTCTTCGAGCTGTCTTCGAGCCGCCTCCATCTCATCCGGCCCAGAGTCCTTCTCTACTGTAATAGGTTCACCGCAGATAAAGACCCCTTTCGTAAAAGGGTAGGGGAGGAGGAATGAATCCCAGCTCCTGAATTTTTTTACTATACTTGCGCTAAAGGCCACAGGATATATCGGAAGACCTGTAGCGCGCGCGATCTGAACTGCGCCCATCTGTGCCTTGCCGCCAGGCCCCCTCGGCCCGTCAGGCGTTATCGCTACGTCTCTGCCTGCACGGACTGATTTTAAAAGCCCCTTCACCCCGGCAAACCAGCCTTTCGACGATGACCCTCGCACTGAATCTATGCCGAAGCCTTTTACGGTCCTGCTTACAAGTTCCCCGTCCTTGCTCTGGCTCACCAGTATCGTTATGCCGCGGCCCGGATACGAGTACGGCATCATAAGAAGGCGTCCGTGCCAGAATGCGAGTATGATCTGCGAGCCGCTCTCAATGCGCCGCCTGTACCCTTCGAAGCCTACGTAGGTTATCCTCATCGTCAGATGGAGTGATCTGATGATGATGCGCGCGAGCAAAGGCACCAGGGCAAGCGTGATCCTATCGGAGAGGCCCATCTTCATTTCTGCGCGGCTGGCGCGGCCTGTGCAACGCCGACGTTGAACTGCATATTGTAGAGCCTCTCGTACTCGCCGCCCGTGCCCAGGAGGTCTTCGTGGCGGCCCATCTCCTTGATGCCGCCGCCGGAAAGGACTATGATCCTGTCCGCGTTCCTAACGGTTGAGAGCCTGTGGGCGATCACGAAGGTGGTGCGCCCGGTCATCAGGTTGTTAAGCGCCTTTTGTACCTCTCTCTCTGATTCGGTATCGAGCGCTGAGGTCGCCTCGTCGAGTATCAGTATAGGAGCGTCTTTAAACAGCGCCCTCGCTATGGAAAGCCTCTGCCTCTCGCCGCCTGAGAGCCTTACCCCGCCTTCGCCTATGATCGTATCGTAGCCTTTGGGCAGACGCGAGATGAAGTCATGCGCATTGGCGGCCTTCGCGGCCTTTATAATATCCTCGTCTTTCATCTCAAGGTCGCCGTAGGCGATGTTCTTTCTGACCGTGTCGTCAAAGAGTATCACCTGCTGGGAGACGATGGCGATCTGCGATCTCAGGGACTTGAGCGTAAGCTCCCTTATGTCGGTCCCGTCGATGCGAATAGAGCCGCCTGCTACGTCGTAGAATCTCGGGATGAGGTTTACGAACGTTGTCTTGCCAGCGCCTGAACTGCCTACTATCGCTATGAGCTCGCCCTTCTTAACGGACAGGTCAAGGTCCTTAAGGACCCATTCGCCGCCGTACTTGAAGGCGACCTTGTCAAAGTCGATTGTGCCGGTTATTGTCTTCAGCTCCGCGCCATTCTCATTTTTATCGATCTCAGGGGCAGTGTCCATCACCTCGAATACGCGGGTCGCTGCGGCAAGCCCCTGTTGAATGTTGAGATTGACGCCGTTTAAAGCCTTGATAGGCTGGTAGAACATCAGGACCGACGCGAAAAAGGATATGAAGGTCTCAGGGGCAAGCGTGCCCTGGCTTATCCTGTAGGCGGCAAACCAGATGGTGACGGCAAAGCCTACTGCGCCCAGCGTTTCCATGAGCGGAGAAGAAAGCGCTCGCACCTTTATGGTCTTCATCTGGTTTATCTTGTAGCGTTCGTTCTCCTGTCTGAAGCGCGCCCCCTCGTAGCCTTCCATGCAGAAAGCCTTTACAATGCGTATGCCTGCTATCGCCTCGTGGAGAAGGGTCGTCATCGCGCCCATAGTGACCTGTCCCTGGGTCGAGACCTTCTTCATCTTCTTGCCGAGCTTCTGCATTGGGTAGACTGAGAGCGGAAGAGCTATCGAGGCCGCAAGGGCGAGCTTCCAGTCGAGGGATACTACGACAGCCCCGAGTACGACTATCGTCAGGCTCTGCTTGAGGATAGTGGATACCGCCTCAGATGTCGTCGTCTGAAGGAGGTTGACGTCGTTAGTGAGGCGCGAGATAAGGACCCCTGTCGGAGTGGAGCTGAAGTAGCCGACAGGGAGTCTCAGTATGTGCTCGTATAATCTGGAGCGGATATCCCTGACTACGCCCTGGCCTACGACCCCCATGAAGTATGACTGCCCGTACGAGCTTATGCCCTTTGTCATAGCGACCGCTATTATGGCAAGCGGGATGCCTATCATCATCTTCTCTTTCGGGATGGTGAATAGCTCGAACGGGATGATGTTTATGCCTGCGGATGCTTCGCTTGAAAAAAGGAACTTCATCACCGGGCCGATCAGATAGGCCATCGCGCCGTTTGCGAGGGCGAAGCCCATCATGCACAGGAAGGCGAGGGCGAAAGGGCCCTTGTAAGGAGGCAGAAGCCTCAGTATGCGAAGGTAAGTGTTCATCGTGTTATTTTTCCGTTGCGGGCATCTCGGCCGGCCCGCTCTTTTTATCTATAAGATCGAATATGGACAGGGCCGCCTTGTCTGACGCTCCGCCTGTGCCGAGTTTCTCTTTGACTTCAGCGTAGCCCTGCATGATCCGCTCGGTGCGCCCGGCATCGAGGATGATGTCGATTATCTCCGTGGAGATGAACTCAGGAGTAGCCTTTTCCTGGATGAGCTCAGGGACTACCTTCCTGCCTGCGACAATGTTGGGAAGCCCTACAAACTCCACGTCGACAAGGAGCCTTGCTATCCCGTATGAGAGAGCGGCCATCTTGTAGACTATAGCCATCGGCGTGCCTATGAGCGCTGTCTCGAGGGTCGCCGTACCTGAGGCGACTATTGCGGCGTCCGAGGCCCTGAGCGCCGTGTACATCGCGCTTCTTATCACCCTGACATCAGCGAAGGTCTCTTTGAGGAATCCGGCAAGTACCTTGTCATCTATGCTGCCTGCGGCAGGCAGAAGAAAAACCGGCTTTTCTATGAGCCTTTTTTGTATCTGCTCGGCCGCCTTGAGCATAGTCGAAAGAAGCCTTCTGACCTCTCCTGTGCGGGACCCCGGGAGGATCGAGATGACAGGCCCCTCACTGTTTAGACCAAGGGCGGCCCTTGCCTCCTGTCTCGTAAGAGGGCAGGAGGTGGTATCAGAGAGCGGGTGGCCTACATATTCCACAGCTACGCCTGCGGCCTTGTATATGGCGACCTCGAACGGGAATACGACGAGCATCCTGTCGACGAGTTCCGCGATCTTGCCGATGCGCCCCTTGCGCCAGGCCCAGACCTGCGGGCTTATATAATATATGATCGGGATGCCGAGCTTTTTAGCCTCTTTCGCCACCCTGAGATTGAAGTCGGGAAAGTCGATGAGCACGAGCGCGTCAGGTCTTTCTGCCGCCAGTCCGCTTTTTATCTTTTGAAACGTCTTCCACAGCGTCGGGAGCTTTTCAAGCACCTCGACGACGCCGACTACGGAGACTTCCCTTGAGTCAGGCCCAACGAGCCCGGCCTCTCTCATGCGGACCCCGCCCATGCCGTGCACTGACAGAGACGGGTCTATCCTCTTCAGCGCGTGTATGAGAGATGCGCCGTGCAGGTCGCCGGACTCTTCTCCGCTTATTATAAATATTGTCTTGCCCATGTATTCAAGCCCCGGCTCTGTGAACCATCTGAAGGGTGGCAAGAAAACTATGCCGGCCTTTGATAGTCTGTTGATCGGAAGGAGGCCTTTTGTCGCACGCCATGCGGCGTCTTATCGCATAAGAGCCTGCGGTCAGCGAGCCTGTCTCGTCCTGCCTGATTTTATGGCGAGCTGCACCATGACAGCGACCTCGAGCGCCTTTTTGCCGTCGACGCCGGATACGACAGGCGTTTTTCTCGTCGAGCACGACTCGATAAAAGAGCTGAGCTCTTCAAAGAGCGCGTCTTTTTTCTCAGACGCTATCTCATCGTCGACAAGAGGCCTAAGGCCTGTTGACGCGTCGTAGGTCGGCCTTGATACGGTTACGGACTGGCTGGCATAGTCGATGGCTATGCAGGCGTCCCTCTGGTATACGTTTATCCTTCTCACCCGCTCCTTCGATGCCCTGTTGGCGGTTATATTCGCGACAGCTCCGTTCGTGAACCTGATCCGCGCGCTGGCAAGGTCGTCCTTGTCAGATACGATCGGCATGCCGAACGCCTCTACTTCTTCGACCTCTGAACCTGCGAGTTTGAGCACGAGGTCTATGTCGTGTATCATCACGTCGAGTACCACGTCTACGTCGGTAGACCTGTTGGGGAACGGAGATAGCCTGAACGCCTCTATATACGATGGTCCCTTTACCCTATCCCCGAGGGCGGACATAGCGCCGTTGAACCTTTCGAGGTGGCCTACCTGCAGTATCCTGCCGGCGCGTTCGGCCGCCCTTACGAGCTCTCCTGCCTCCTGGACGCTGTTGGCGATCGGTTTTTCAATGAGCACGTCTGCGCCTGCCTGGAGAAACTCCATGCCTATCCTGTAGTGGCTCTCGGTCGGGGTTACTATGCTTACGGCGTCGACCTTGCCGAAGAGCTCCGTGTGGCTTGCGAAGGCCTTTGTGCCGTTGGCCGCGGCGACTTCATTCGCGCGGCGTCCATCCGCGTCTGTCACGCCGACTAGCTCGGCACCTTCGATCTTCGCGTACTTCTGGGCGTGGAAGTTCCCCAGATACCCTACTCCTATGACTGCGACCCTAATCTTCTTCCTGTTGATCACTTTTCCTCTTCGTCCTTTCGCGCGCTATCCCTCTTTTCGACCCTTTGATGAAGTCAACGAACCTTGCTGCGTGGGCCGAGTCCGGAAGCTCTTTTTTTATAGCCTCGAGCGCGTCGGTAAGTACGAGCGCCGATCTGAATATAAGCGTGTAGCATCGCCTGATCTCTTCAAGCTCTTTTTTGGTGAAGCCCTGTCTTCTTAGGCCGACTGAATTGAGGCCGTAGAGCTTCGCCCTGTTTCCTACCGCCATCACGTAAGGGAGCACGTCCTTGCTGACCGCGGAAGCGCCGCCGATTATGCAGAACGCTCCGATCCTGACGTGCTGGTGGACAGCTACAAGGCCTCCGACTATGGCGTTGTTTTCTATGGTCACGTGCCCGGCAAGGGTTGCCGCATTCGCCATGATGATGTTGTCGCCGAGCTTGCAGTCGTGCGCGATATGAACGTAGTTCATGAACAGGTTGTTGCTTCCGCAGATGGTCTTTAACTTGTCCTTTGTGGTCGCCCTGTGTATGGTGACGAACTCCCGGATGGTGTTGTTATCACCGATGATCACCTCGGTCTTCTCGCCCTTGTAGCCGAGGTCCTGCGGTGCGGCTCCGATGGAGACGAACTGGAAGATGTTGTTCTTCCTGCCGATCGTGGTCCATTTGTCGATGACGACGTGCGAGCCTATCTTCG
This sequence comes from Deltaproteobacteria bacterium, assembly GCA_038043525.1. Taxonomy (GTDB): domain Bacteria; phylum Desulfobacterota; class GWC2-55-46; order GWC2-55-46; family GWC2-55-46; genus JBBTBW01. Next base: position 24,760 of record JBBTBW010000022.1, read on the forward strand.
TGTCCGCGCCCACATGGACGCCCTCGCCGATAGACGAGTAGGAGCCGACCTCCACGCCGCTGTCAAGCTCTGCCGTCGGATGGACGAATGCCGTGGGGTCGATCTTGACGCCGGTCGTCTTTTTATCGTTATTTGTTGTCATATATGCTCTTTCGGCGGCTTGTAGATCCTGTCCGCCTCTATTATTTTTCTACTATCGTGGCCATAAGATCGGCCTCAGCTACCAGAGCGCCTGCCACGCGTGCCTCACCCTTGAAGGCCCAGATCGTGCCCCTGCACTTTGTTACTGTAAGGGATAGCTCAAGTGCGTCGCCAGGGACGACGGGCTTTCTGAACCTTGCATTGTCGATGCCCATGAAGTATACGACCTTGTTGCTAACCTGCGCCGATTTGAAGGCGAGCACGCCGCCTACCTGCGCCATAGCCTCTACTATCAAGACCCCCGGCATTATCGGGTGGCCCGGGAAGTGGCCGAGGAAGAACGGCTCGTTGATGGTGACGTTCTTTAACCCCTTGGCTGACTTTCCTGTCTCGAACTCAAGTATCCTGTCAATTAGAAGAAACGGGTACCTGTGCGGTAGTATCTTCATTATCTCATTGATCTCTATCATCGTTCCCCCTATTAAGGATGTGACTGATGTCTTTTACTTCTCTTTCGAACCGGTCTTGTCTGCTTCAAGGCCTGCGAGCCTCTTTTCAAGCTCGGAGAGCTTTTTCCTCATCTCAGGCAGTTTTTCAAATGACGCGGCCGCCCTCAGCCAGTCAGTGTGGGGTATCGCAGGGTAGCCTGATACGACCCTCTTCGGCGCGACGTCTCCGGTTATGCCGGACTGGGCGCCTATCATCACGTCGTCGCCGATCTCTATATGTCCGGCTACTCCGACCTGGCCTCCGATCTGCACCCTGCTGCCGACGCTCGAAGACCCTGCTATGCCGACCTGCGCGACTATGACGGTATCTGAACCTATCCTGACGTTATGCGCGATCTGCACGAGGTTGTCTATCTTGGTGCCCCTGCCTATGACCGTCTCGCCTAATGTGGCGCGGTCGATCGTGACGCACGCGCCTATCTCGACGTCGTCCTCAATCCTTACTATGCCGGTCTGAGGTATCTTTACGTATCTGCCTGCGTCTTGCGTGTAGCCGAATCCGTCGCTCCCGATGACCGAGTTGCAGTGTATGATAACGCGCTCGCCTACCACGCATCCTTCTCTTACAACGACCCCCTGGTACAGTATCGTATCGGCGCCTATCACCGCCCCGCGCCCGACACAGGCCCCGGCGTAGAGAACCGCCTTGTCACCGATGCGCGCGCCTTCTTCTATTACAACAAAGGGCTGGATTGAGACGCCTTTGCCGATGGAGGCTCCGGGGTGGATGGATGCTGCCAGGCTTATTCCTGCTTCCGGCAAGGTCATGGGCTTAAAGACACTCATGAGCCTTGCGAATGCGAGCATCGGGTTTCTAACGATGATGAGGCCTATCGCCCTAGCGCCGCTTCCGGCCGTTGGGTCTGAGACTATCAGGGCCGAGGCCCTGCACGAGCCGATCTTCTTCAGGTACTTTTTATCGGTGACGAAAGTTATCTCGCCTTCACGCGCCTCTTCGAACGAGGCAACGCCGCGTATGACGGCGTTTTCGTCCCCACGGACCGTGCCGCCTACTATGGCGGCTATCTCAGCGAGCGTCTTATCAGCAGGCATGGCTGACCCTTACTTTCTGCGTTTTGCGTTGTAGGCCTTTATTATCTCGTTCGTTATGTCCGCGTCTGCGGGCGCGTGGAGGATCACTCCGACAGAGCCTTCGAATATATAGGTGTAGCTTTTTTCCTTGGCAAACGACGAGACTACGTCTCTTAAGTCGGTGATGATCTTTGCCTCTGCCTCTGATTTTTTCTTGTTGAGCTCGTCGCCCTTCTGCATGAACCCTTTCTGGAATTCCTGTACGCGCGCCTTGAACTCAGTCTCTTTCTTCTCTCGGGTCTCCTTGTTCCATGCGATGCCCTTCTTGTCGATCTCTTCCTTCATCTTCTTGAGATCTTCCTGCTTTGTTTTGAACTCTTCCTCCAGCTTCTGGTCTGCCACTTTAAGGTCGTCCTTGGCTTTCAGGCCGGCCTCGGACTCATTTAGCGCCTTCTGGAGGTTCGCGTACCCGATCTTGATCTCTCCGGCCGCGGCAGGGGCCGCGAAAAGGGCCGCCGCCATCATTACAACTGCGAGTCTCTTGAAAAATCTCATCTGCCTGCTCCTCTATTGTTTGATTTTCACGCCCGTTTCATTCATACGGGCGCGTATTTAGAAAGCCGAGCCGATGGTGAAGTCCCATTCCTGGCCCGATTCGCCGTCTTTCGGATCGAGGTTGAATCCCAGCTCAAGCCTCAAAGGCCCCATAGGCGAGAACCAGCGTACGCCTGTGCCTGCTGAGCGCTTCATGTTCCCGAGGTCTATCCTGCCTGTGTACGCGTTGCCCATGTCGAAGAAGAGGAGTCCTTTTATGTTCTGCTCCGGAAGGAGCGGGAAAAGGAACTCCGCGTTGAATACGACCATCGATTTTCCGCCTATCGAATCGCCGGTAGCCTGGTCCTTGGGGCTTATCGATCTGGTCTGGAAGCCCCTTATCGAATTGATGCCGCCGAGGTAGTACCTCTCGTAGACAGGCACTTCCTTGCCGGAGTAGCTGTGCACATAGCCTGTCGAGCCTCTTACCGAGAAGGTCGTCTCCCAGGGACCTGGGAAGTATTTTACGGCGTCAGCCTCGTATTTGACGAAGTACGTCGAGCCTCCGATCGGGCCTCCTGCGAACTCTACCGAAAGGTTCTCAACAGAGCCTTCAGACGGGAAAAAGGCGTCGTCCCTTGTGTCCCTTTTTATCTGGCCCTTTATGCTCGACTCGGTGCTCGTGCCCTGCTGGTCTTTTATGTATGCGGCGGCCACTTCAGCGACGTCGTAGATGTGGACGTCTTCGAGCCTGTAGGTGACGTATCCGCGTGTGTACCTGTTCGTGATCGGGAAGCCGAGCCTCACGTCGAAGCCGTTTTTCCTCAGAGTGAAGTCAGGGTACTGCCTCTCTGTCTTGTACAGGTCGAAACCCGCTGATATCGGCTTATCAAACAGCCACGGTTCGGTAAAGCCTAAAACGTACTTGGAGCTGGACGCGCTCATAGTGCCTGAGAGATCGAGCTTGAGCCCTGTTCCCATGAAGTTGGCCTGTGAGATCGAGGCGGTCCCGATCAGCTTGTCGACCGAGCTGTACCCGAAGCCGAGAGAGAGCGAACCGGTCGGTCTCTCTTTCACGTCGACGTCGAGCTTGATCTTATCTCCGGCAGAACCCTGGGCCTGCTTTACCCTTACGTCCTCGAAGTAGCCGAGCCTTCTCAGGTTGTTCCTGGAGCGCTTCATGGACGAGGTCGAAAAGAGGTCGCCTTCGCCTAGCTCGATCTCTCTTCTGATGACCTTGTCGCGGGTCTTCAGGTTGCCGGTTATGTCTATGCGCTCGATGTAGGCGAGCTCGTTCTTTTTTATATCAAGGGTTATGTCTATCGTCTTATTGACGGTGTCGAGGTCCGTTACCGGCTTTATCTCGGCGTAGGCGTAGCCCTTGTCTCCGTAGACCTCGGTCACCGCATCGATCCACTTCGTGAGCTTGGACCTGTTGAATACGTCGCCCTTTGAGAGCTTGAACTTCTCTATGAGCTCTTCCTTGGTCGTGAGTATCTCTCCGCTGACATCAACGGCGCCTACCCTGAACTGGTCGCCCTCGGAGACGGCCACCGTTATGCTGAACCACTTTTTGTCCTCGCTCAGCAGGACCCGCTGGTCGAGTATATCGGCGTTAATGAACCCGTCGTCGAAGTACCTGCCCATTATCATGGCGAGGTCGTTGTGAAAGACGTACTCATTGAACTTTCCGGAGCTGGTCAGCACCGAGAAAAACCCCTTCTCCGCGGTCGTCATGAAGCCCTTGAGCCTGGAATCGTCGAAGTGCGAGTTGCCGATGAAGGTGATACGCTTGACCTTCACCTCAGGCCCCTCGTTTATCTCGAATATGACCTTTGCCTCAAGGCCGTCTGATTCCACAAGAGGCTTGACGGTCGTGAGATAAAAACCCTCCTCAGCGTAAAGGGCCTTGATCTTCTCGGCGTTCTCGTTCATGAGCACCCTGTCGAGCGCGGTGTTCTCCTTCATGGAGAGCGCTTCTCTGACCTTCTCGTTCTTGAGCTCGGAATTGCCCCTGAACTCTACCTTCCTCACGAAAGGCATCTCTTTGACGATGAAGGTAAGGACCTTGCCTGAGGTCGTATCTGAAAGGTCGGCTGATACGTCATCGAAGAACCCGGTGCTGAAGATCGCCCTTATGTCCTCCTTGACGTCGTCAGGCGAGAACGGCTCGGAGGCCCTGGATGTCAGCTTCTTCATTATCGCGGCGGTATCGACTCTCTTGTTGCCGACTACCGCTATCCTGTCGATTATCCCTGACTTCACGGCAGGCCTGGCCTTTATGACCGCGAACATCTTTTCGAAAACCTCCGCTCCGGAGAGCCTGACAAGGGATATGACCTCCGCCTCGGAGGCCGAGGTCTTCTTGTACAAGGCGGCCTCGTTCATCGTGCCGGCCTCTAACACGCGCCAGTTCGCCTCGGCCGTCTCCCCGTTACGAGCGACCGAGCCGAGTATGACGAAGTCGTAGCGGACGGTCTTCGATAGCGCCTTTGCCTCTTCTTCGGTGAACCTGGAGACGCCCTTGTTGAGCATCATCTCTTTCACGGCCTCGATGCCTACTATCTCCGCTCCGCTTCTGTCAAGGGCAGAGGCGAGGCCTTCCATGACGTCCCTTCTGAAGGCCGAGGCGTCGGTCGGGCTGTTGATCTCGAATGGAAGCACAAGCACCTTCAAGCTCGACTGCGCCCTTGCTGATAGCGGCGCCAGGAGTGATGCCAGGAGAAAAAAGACGAGTATCGATATATACGGACGATAACGGCTGAGTGCCGGATAGACCTCTTTCAATTGCATGCGCTCCTGATATTCTGCGGCCCCTGTCTTGTGCCTTCAGGCCGGTTATTCTTCACTTATTCTGCCGTCGATCATCTTTATCCGCCGAGACATCCTGGCGGCGAGCCGTTCGTTGTGCGTTACTATCGCCATGGTGGTGCCTTTTGTCGAGTTTAGCTCCATCAGCACCTCGAACACCTCTTCTCCGGTGCGCGTATCAAGGTTGCCTGTAGGCTCGTCGGCAAGTATTACATCAGGGTCCTGCATTATGGCCCTTACGATCGCGGCCCTTTGCGCCTCTCCGCCGGAGAGTTCGCCGGGTTTGTGGTTCATCCTCGTGCCGAGCCCGACCTCTCTTAAGAGCCCTTCCGCCTTTGCTGTCCCGTCGGACTTTTTACCGCCGCCGATAAGGTACGGGAGCATGACGTTTTCAAGGGCCGTGAACTCAGGGAGCAGGTGGTGGAACTGGAATACGAACCCGATCGTCTTGTTCCTGAAGGCCGCAAGCGCCTTGTTGTCTGAGGCGAATACGTCTTTGCCTGCGAAGCGCACAGTGCCTGATGTCGGCCTGTCAAGGGTCCCGAGTATGTTTAAAAGGGTCGATTTGCCGACCCCTGACGCGCCGACTATCGCCAGGGTGTCTCCCTTCGCTACGCTGAGATCTATGCCGCGCAGCACCTCTACGGTCTTTGCGCCTTCGCCGTAACTCCTTGTAAGCCCTTGAACGCCGATGATCTCCATCTATATCAGGTCCCCGCGTTCCTTGATGCGGAAGGCGTCCACGACGCGCTCTTTTATGACGCGCTCCAGTACGTCTTTGACCGACGGGTACCTGGCGAGCACGTCTTTTATGAGAGGCCTTGAGAACTCTACAAGCTCCACGTTCGTCTCAGCCCTGACCGTTGCTACACGCGGCTTGGTCGTAGCCAGGGCTATCTCGCCGAAAAAATCCCCTTCCGACAGATCAGCCGCCTTCTTTTCGTTGCCGCTTTTGTCTTTCACCCAGACCGAGACGCTGCCAAGCTTTATCAGATACATCGTCTCGCCGCGCTCTCCCTCTGTCATTATCACGGATCCACGCAGCATACGAACGAGCTTTACGCGGGAGAGTATCTCTTTCCTGTCAGCGGCACTCATAGGCCTGAATATGTCGCAAAGCGCCATGAGTTTGTCTGCTACGCGTTCCTTGTAGAAGTCGAAGAGTATCTCTTCGACCCTCGGGTGGTTGCTTATTGTCTCTTTAAGGTCAGCCTTTTTAAGTTCCAGAATAGTCGTCGCAGTAACGGCAACGACATCGGTCGTCCTCCTGGAATTGAGAAAGAAGGCGACCTCTCCGAAGATGGCCCCTTCAGTGAGCCGTGCCAGCGGGACCTTTGAGCCGTCCCGCGCGCTTCCAATGACATCGACCGAACCCTCTGCTATGACGTATATCGAATCCCCGGCGTCGCCCTCGCGGAAGAGGTACTCGCCCGGCTGGATATCAAAGGCGTTGACCTTTCTGACGACATCGAGGAACTCTATCTCGTTGAAGTCGGAAAAAAGAGGCGTCTTCGGGAGCTTGACAAGCTCAAGGTCAGCCTCCATCACCTCAGGCTCCGGTGCCTGCTCAGGGACGAAAACAACAGGTCCCTCTTTCTCGACAGAGGCCTCAGTTACCGTCTGTGTCGTCCTTGGCGCCGCGGCCCCGGGACGGGCCCCGTGGAGCTGGGCGAGCCTTTCGTGGATATCCTGCCTTGATGGGTCGATGTTGAGTATCACTTTGCATACAGCTATGGCTTTTATAACGAACCCGAGCTTTATAAACGACTCTGCCGCCGCCTCGTATCTCTCTATGGCAATGGAGTCATTCCCGATCTTCCTTGCGATATCCCCCATCCTCAGGTAGACGCGCGGGTCTTTCTCCCCATACTCCGCGATCTTATCATAAGTAGCCAGCGCCTCGGTGAACCTTCCTGCCGAGAATAGGCCTTCTGCCTTGTCCTTGACGATGGTCGCGGTAGCCGGGGTTATCGCCATTATTCGTACCTCAGTCCTTCGACAGGGTCGAAGCGGGATGCCTGCCACGACGGGTATATGGTCGCCAGAAAACTTATGCTGATGGATATGAGCACTATGACGCCGACTACGAACGGATCGACTTTCGACGGGAACTTGTCGATGTAATAGATGCTCGGCGGCAGGACCTTGAAGTGGAAGGCCCGCTCCACGAAGGCCACGATCCCCTCAAGATTGAGGGACGCGACCACCCCGAGCGTCGTGCCCATGAGTGTTCCGGCTACTCCGATTATCAGCCCTTCTATCATGAATATCTTCATTATAGAGCTTGAGGTCGCCCCCAGGCTCTTGAGTATCGCTATGTCCTTGCCCTTCTCCATGACGACCATTATGAGCGTGCTTATGATGTTCAGAGCCGCTACGAGTATTATGAGCGTGAGGATGATGAACATCGCGACCTTCTCCAGTTTGAGAGCTGAAAAGAGGCTCCTGTTCATCTCCATCCAGGTACGGGTCCAGTACGGGCCTTGAAGCGCCGTGATTATCCTGTCGGCTATCTCATCAGCCTTGTATATGTCGGCTATCTTTACCTCCACCCCTGTTGCGGCGTCGCCGAGGCGGAAAAACTTCTGTGAGTTCTCAAGGGATATGAAGGCGAGGGATGAGTCGTACTCGTACATCCCGACCTCGAATATGCCGGTGACCTTGAATGCCGCTATCCTGGGCACTGGTCCAGCCGGGGTCATAGTGCCCATCGGGGATATTACGTTGACCTCGTCGCCGACGCTGGCGCCGATGGTCCTTGCAAGCTCCCTGCCGATGACTATGCCTGCCTTTTTGCCTGTGGCCTCGATCGGCACTTCGATGCCGTCAAGCGTCCCTTCTTTGACCTTTGAGGGAAGGACCGTCACTTCCGAGGCGCTCTTTCTGTCAAGGCCCCGTATGACAGCCCCGATCACGCCGCCCTCGGCTGATATCATAGCCTGGTTGTAGGTAAACGGCGTAGCCCCTGTGACCCCTGGGACCTTCCTTACCTCCGAGGCGACGTGGTCGTAGTCTTTTATCCCCTGGCCGAGCCCTGTTACCACTACGTTCGCGTTTATCCCGAGGATCTTCTCCTTGAGGTTCTCTTCGAAGCCTGACATGACCGACAGGACTATTATGAGCGCGGTTACGCCGACGGTTATTCCGAGTATCGAGATGAAGGAGATAACCGAGATGAAGGTCTGCTTGCGCTTCGCCTTCAGGTATCTGAGCCCTATGAACAATTCGTAAGCCATGGCCTGCCGTCTGATGGTTTGATGCGCCCTGTGTCTCTGCTTAAAGGCCGTGGCCCGCGCTATTTTTTGAGCTGGGGGAAGATTATCACGTCCCTGATCGAGGCCGAATCGGTAAGGAGCATTATAAGCCTGTCTATGCCGATGCCTTCTCCGGCTGTAGGAGGCATGCCGTACTCAAGGGCCTTCACGTAGTCTTCGTCCATCTCATGGGCCTCGTCGTCCCCGGCGTTCTTCTCGCCGATCTGGGCTATGAACCGCTCTTTCTGGTCGATAGGGTCGTTCAGCTCAGAAAATGCGTTGGCGATCTCCCTGCCTGCGACAAGGAGTTCGAACCTGTCGACAAGGGTAGGGTCAGCCGAGTTCTTCCTTGAAAGAGGCGATACGTCTAGAGGGTAATGCGTAACGAAGGTAGGCTGGATGAACCTGTGTTCTGCAACGCGCTCGAAGATCTCGATTATGATCTTGCCGTGGCTGAGCCCTTCCGGGGTCTTAAGGCCCAGAGATTTCGAGAATTCAAGGGCCTTTGCCCTGTCGGTGAATATCTCTTCTCCCGGGTCGCTGTAGGCGAGTATCGCGTCTTTTACGGAGATCCTCTTCCACGGCGGGGTGAGGTCTATCTCAGTATCCTGATACGTTATCTTCGTCTTTCCGCAGACCTTCAGCGCCAGAGAGCTTATAAGTTCCTCGGTCAGATCCATCAGGTCCTCGAAGGTCGCATACGCCTGGTAGAACTCGAGCATCGTGAACTCCGGGTTGTGCTGTGTAGACATCCCCTCGTTCCTGAAGTTCCTGTTTATCTCGAATACGCGATCGAAGCCTGCGACGACCAGCCTCTTTAAGTACAGCTCAGGGGCTATCCTCATGAAAAGCTCCATCCCTAGCGCGTTATGGAAGGTCTTGAACGGCTTTGCCGCCGCGCCTCCGGCTATCTGCTGGAGCATCGGCGTCTCTACTTCGAGGAAGTCCTTTTCTGTCAGGAAGTCCCTGATATACCTGACGATGGCGGTCCTTTTTACAAAGACCTCCCTTACCTCGGGGTTGACCATTATGTCAAGGTATCTCTGTCTGTAGCGGGCCTCTACGTCCTTGAGGCCGTGCCACTTCTCAGGAAGCGGATGGAGTCCCTTTGCAAGGAGCCTGAAGGCCTTTGCCTCAATGGTGAGTTCGTTGGTCCTTGTCCTGAAGAGCCTTCCTTCAAGCCCTACAATGTCGCCTACGTCGATGAGCCTGAAGGTATTGAACGCCTCTTCGCCTATGAAGTCCTTCTTGATGTATGCCTGAAGCCTGCCGCTTCTGTCCTGGATCTGTATGAAAGAGGCCTTGCCGAAGTCGCGTAGCGCCATTACCCTGCCAGCTATGGAAAAGGTCTTGTCATCGGCCTCAAGCTCTTCTTTGGCTAAAGTCCCGAAGCTCTCAGTTATAAAGGCGCAGGTAGAAGAGGGTTTGAAGTCGTTTGGATACGCCTCTGCCCCGCTCTGTCTTATCGTTTCTAGCTTCTCAAGCCGTTGCTGGTACTCTGACCCTTTATCTTCCACGTTGTGCCCCTTTGACGCAATAATGAGCCCTTCGGGCCGTACTTCAAGGATAATGGCCTTGCCAGGGAAAAAGAGCGGCCTTAATCAGGCCGTCCGTAATGTTTCAAAGTATCTTATCTGAAGGACTAAAGTCAAGGGAAACGCATATTTTCATGGGGTTAAGGGATTTTGGAGTAGCGGTTGGGCAAAGGGGCAGACAGGCCTTCAGAGGAGTTTTTTCAAAGGGGTATACTCACATCCGAGGGAGGAGGCTAACCCTGCGTGGACTACTAGGCCTGCGTGTATATTGACGCCTCTGGCAAGGGCAGGGTCTGCTGTTAGGGCCCCCTTGAGCCCGGCATCGGCAAGCTTACGGACATAAGGGAGCGTTACGTTTGTAAGCGCACTGGTCGATGTTATGGGCACGGCCCCCGGCATATTCGCGACCCCGTAGTGTATGACGCCGTCTATCTCGTAAGTCGGGTCTGAATGGGTAGTAGGCCTTATCGTCTCGACGCACCCGCCCTGGTCTACCGAGACATCTACTATCACAGACCCTTTTCTCATGAGTTGAAGCATCTTTCTTGTGATTATGTGAGGCGTTCTGGTTCCAGGTATGTGGACAGCGCCTATTAAAAGATCTGTTTGGGCGAGGAGCCCTTCGATCTCATGAGATCTTGAAAAGAGGGTGTCGACCTTCGACCCGAAGAGCTCTTCCATGTGCCTCAATGCGGCAGGGCGCGTGTCAAGCACAGTGACCCTTGAACCGAGGCCTATCGCCATAAGCGCAGCGTTTATCCCGACAGTGCCTGCGCCTATGATCGTCACCCGTCCTTTTTCAACGCCCGGGACCCCGCCAAGGAGCACCCCTCTGCCTCCGGACGGTCTCATCAGGCAGTTTGCGCCGACTTGGACTGAGAGCCTGCCTGCCACCTCGCTCATAGGGGCGAGTATCGGCACACTGCCGTCCTTTTCTTCAACGGTCTCGTAGCCGATAGCGGTAGCGCCTCTTTTTATCAGCTCTTCGGTAAGTTCTCTGTCAGCGGCAAGATGGAGGAAGGTGAATATTATCTGGTCTTTCTTAAGATAGGCGTACTCGCTTGCCTGAGGTTCTTTTACCTTTACTATCAGCTCAGAGGCAGAGTAGACCTCGGAAGCGTCGCCCGATATCTCGGCGCCTGCCTTGACGTATTCTTCATCGGTTATGGAGCTGCCTGTGCCAGCGCCCTTTTCAACGATAACCCTGTGGCCTGCCTCTTTAAGCGCCCTTGCGCCGGAAGGGACAAGGCCGACCCTGTATTCGTTGTCTTTTATCTCTTTCAAGACCCCTATTATCACGGCTACGCCCTCCAAGGTGATCAGATTATACCATAAGGCAAAGGTCGAGTCTAAATCGCCTTCTTTTTTATCTTGAGCCGTCTTTTACAAGCGGAAGGACCTCTTCTTTCAGATACCTTATATCCTTTTCAAGGGTCGGCGCCCCATCCCAAGAGATTTCTTTCAATGCGTGAGAAGGCATGTCTCTAAGAGACGCACTTTGGAATATTGAGCCGTATTTCAGCAAAAACTCTTCAGGTATTGATTCAGGCGGGTCTATCCCGTTCATTATCGCCCATGCTATCGTCCAGCCCCTTGCAACGTTACTCAGATCATAGCCGCCTCCGCCGAGCGCGACCCACGGTATATTTAAGGACTGAAATGCCCTTACTGCGTGTTCGAAACTGACAGTAGTGAGGTTCATGTGGGTTATCGGGTCTGTCGCGAAGGTGTCTACCCCTAGCTGGGTCACAATTATATCAGGGTTGAACGCATCGACAAAGAGAGGGACGACTTCATCGAACGCTTTTATATAATCTCCATCATTGATACCCGGTCCGAGCGGGAGGTTGATCGAGTAACCTCTGCCTGCGTTGTTGCCAATATCAGTCACAGACCCTGTCCCCGGGAAGAGCCATCTGCCGTCTTCATGGATTGAAAGAGTAAGGACTTGGTCGGTATCATTAAAGGCGTATTCGACCCCGTCGCCGTGGTGGGCGTCTATGTCTATGTATATGACCCTCTTTCCGGCCGCTACGAGGCGTTTTATCGCTAAGACACAGTCGTTTATGTAGCAAAAACCGGATGCGCCGTCGGCTGTCGCGTGGTGGAGCCCGCCTGAGATGTTAAACGCTGTAGAGGCTTCTCCTGATGCAACGACTTCTGCTGCCTGGATCGATCCGCCTGCGTACAGGGCGGAAAATGCGTATACACCAGGGAATACAGGATTATCACCTGCGCCAAGTCCGTGGATGGGACCGTCTTGGGGTGTGATGCCGCTATTAGCCTCTTTGAGGATCTTGAGATATTCGGGCGTATGGAAGGTGAGGATCTCTTCGTCTGTTGCCTGCCTTGCTTCGATGACCTCGGATGACGGCAGGCGGATAATGCCAAGCGCTGAGATCAGGTCGAAGGTCAGTTGCAGGCGAAAAGGCCTCATCGGGTGTCCGGCGCCGTATCGGTAAGAGCCGAACCTGTCGGAATGGAGGAGGATCGTATTCATCAGTAGCCACCCAGTCTGCTGACATATAAATGGTACGCTGATCCGCCTATTCGTACCTGAGCGCTTCTATAGGGTCTAATCCGGAGGCTTTCCTTGCCGGATATATTCCGAATACAAGCCCGACGATGAGCGAGAAGAAGAACCCGAGTATAACGGAGAACGGAGTAACGATCGCCGGCCACTCGCCGAAGCGGGCTATGAGCCATCCGAGTGAGACGCCCAGAGCGATGCCTATGACCCCGCCTGTTATCGTTATAACGAGCGCTTCTACAAGGAATTGCCGCAAAATATCTTTGCGCCGCGCCCCTACTGCCATGCGTATGCCAATTTCGCGGGTCCTCTCGGTTACGGATACGAGCATGATGTTCATCACGCCTATGCCGCCTACAAGGAGCGATACGGCGGCTATCCCGGACAAAAGCACGGTAAAGGTCTGCGAGGTCTTTTTCATGGTGGTTATGAACTCTGAAAAATCCCTTATTGAAAAATCAGACTCTACCCCCGGCGCGACCCTGTGCCTAGCTCTCAAGAGCCTGTCAGTCAAGGCCTTGACTGAGGCGATCTCCTCGACGGAGGCAACTTGCACGTAGATATCGCTCACGTGGTCCTGGCTGAAGAGCCTCCTCTGGTACGTCACGATCGGTACGAAGACCTGATCGTCAGGGTCGTACCAGGCGGTCTGTCCTTTTGAGGCCATGACAGCGATGATGGTGAAGGTCTGCCCCTCGATCTTTATCTCTTCGCCGATGGCAGGGCCGTCACCGAAAAGCTCCTGTTTGACTGTAGTCCCGATGGCCGCGACTCTCTTGACGAGCCTCACTTCGTTATGATCAAAGAACCGCCCTGTCTCTACAGGGAAGCTGTTTATATCGATGAACTCCGGGGTTGTGCCTGTGACAAGGCTGGTGGCGTTCTTGTTGGCGTACTTGATCTGCACCATGCTTGATGAGGCGGCGCTTACCGAACTGACGCCCGGTATCTCTTTTTTAATCGTCTCGGCGTCCCCGATAGTCAGCGTCTCGACGGCCCCGGTACGCACGTGGCCGAGGCGTGCGGCCCCCGGGCGCACGCGCAGTAGATTCGTCCCGAACCTGGAGATAGATTCAAGGACCTCTGCTTTTGCCCCTTCCCCGAGCGAGAGCATGGCGATGATGGCCGCGACCCCGATGATTATGCCGAGCATTGTAAGCGTGCTACGGAGTTTGTTGGCCATAATCGACCTGAAAGCGACTTTTATCGTCTGCCAGATAAGCATAATACCTCAGGCCCCGGGTTCGGCCGTCTTGCGGGATGATGAAAGACCTGTTTGCTCTGTTGTCGCAATGGACGCCTTGCGGAGCTTGCTGAATTATGCCGCTTCCCGCACAGAGTTTTTTTAGATGGCTACAGCGCCGTCCCTGATCGTTATGATGCGCTTGGAATATTCGGCTATCTCTCTTTCATGGGTGACGAGGACTATCGTGGTGCCGCTTTCGTTTAGCCTCTTGAATATGGACATTATCTCCGCGCCTGTGCGGGAATCGAGGTTCCCTGTCGGCTCGTCGGCAAGTATGATCGGCGGGTTCTGTATGATGGCCCTTGCGATGGCGACCCTCTGGCGCTCGCCGCCTGAGAGTTCGTTGGGCTTGTGGTCGAGCCGTTTTGCAAGCCCGACGCCAACAAGGGCCGCCTTCGCCCTGCTTTTGGTCTCCTCTACGCCTGCGTAGAGGAGCGGCAGTTCGACGTTCTCGACGGCTGTATGCCTTGTCAGCAGGTTGAAGGTCTGAAAGACAAACCCGATAGATGAGTTCCTCACCGCCGCAAGCTCGTCTTCACTCATCGAATCGACCCGCCTGCCATTTAATATGTATGAGCCGTCGCTAGGACGGTCAAGACATCCGATGATGTTCATGAGCGTGGATTTGCCGCTGCCGGACGGCCCCATGATAGAGACGAACTCGCCCTTTTCGATATACACCGAGACCTCTTTGAGCGCCTCGACAATGGCCGAGCCTACGGCATATCTCTTTGTGATCTTATCGAGCTTTATCAATCTGGCCTTTGCCTGGCGGCTCTTTAATGACAGCGGGATCGACTTAAACGAGCCTTGCCGAGCTATCAGAAGAAGAACTTTTTCTTTGCCTTCTTATTGTTCTTTATCGGCCATCCGGTTAGGACTACTGTCATCCCTTCTTTCACTCTGTCTGAAGGTTCTATTTCGGTTGTGAGGCCGTCGGTCTTTCCGGTCTTTACAGGGGTGAACGTTGGGGTCGGCCCATCATTGACATAGACGCCGATCTGACCGTTATTTGCCTTTAAGGCCTCGTTTGGCACGAGCAGTACGTCTTTTAAAAGCGCGGTCAGTATCCGCACGTCAGCCGTCATGCCGGGCTTTAAAAGGGCCTTTTCGCTGTCTGAGACCTCTATCGTGACATCGAATACAGTAACGGTCCTGTCTACCTTGCCCTGAGGAGAGATCCTCTCAACAGACGCCTTAAAGGTCTTTCCAGGGATGGAGTCTACCGCGGCCATTACCTCCTGGCCTGGCGCCGCCTTTGCTATATCGACCTCGTCGACGGTAGCGTTTATGAAGATGTAGTCGAGGTCCGCTATGGAGAATATCGGGGTTCCTTCCGAGGCCGATGAAAGGGTAGATGAGATGACCTGGCCGACATCTACGTATTTTTTCAGGATCGTGCCTGTGAACGGGGCCTTGATCCCGGTATCTTCGAGGCGTTCGTTCGCCTCGTTGAGCGCCTCTTGCGTTTGTATGATCTCAGCCTCTGATATGTTAACGTCGCTTACCGCCTTCTCGAAGGTTATCTCGGAGTCGTCAAGCTCTTGCCTTGATATGATGCCGTCAGCGTAGAGCTTCTTCTGCCTCTCAAGCCTTGTCTTGGAGTCTTTGAGAGAGACCTTCGCCTTATCGAGCCTGGCCTTTGCCATGAGCAGGTTCGCATGCGCCTGGTTGGCCCTCGCCCGCTCGGTCCTCGGGTCGAGCGTTACGACTACAGCCCCTTTTTTTATCTTGTCGCCCTCGTTGTGCGGGAATGCCGTTATCTCGCCGCCTGCCTTGCTCTTTACCACCACCTCTAAGTCAGGGGTGACGACGCCGTTGGCAAGGACCTCTATGCGCAGATCCCCCCTTGCAACCGCAGCGGTCTTTATCTCGGGAGCGTCTTCACTGCCGCCGCTAAAGTACGCGAACGCCGCGACAAGTATGACGATAAGGGCGCAGATGGCTATAACAGCCGTTTTTTTCAAGATATCACCTTATAGCCCGTCCGAGGGCCAGTCCTTTACGATTATTGAGAATGCCTCGAGGAGCGTCCCTTTTTCACTATGATACCTGATAAGGGCCTTGTTGTAGTCAGAGACCGCGTTTATCTCGGTGAGTCTGGCCTTTGCGAGGTCTTCCTGGGCCTTTAAGACGTTGTATGTAGTAGAGCGACCTGCCGAGAGCTTCTTCTCCTCAGCTTCAAGCGCTTCAAGGTTAAGTGCCGCAGATCTGGCTGAGGCCTCTACCCTGACCCGTCCCGATTCTATTTCCTTAAGGGAGGTGTCGATCCCGATGACTATCTCCTGCTCGATCTTTTTAAGCCGCAGTAGCGCCCTGCCGGCCTCGATCCTCGACGCGCTCAGTTCACTGAGCCCTGCCCGGTTGCCCAGGGGGTACCTGAAGACGACCCCTACCGACCATTCGGGGTTCGAGTCCATCCCTGTGAAAGAGTCTGTGAAGCTCGTGCCGAGGCCGTTATATCCGTAGCTTGCTTCGAGGTCGAGCTTCGGCCATGACTGGTCCTTGGCGAAGCCTATCTTGAGGTTCTGTTTCTCTATCTCGGTCTTTGCTTCGAGGTAGTCGGTCCGGTTCTTCGTGGCGTTTACGACTGATTCGTCGAGCCCTTCGACAGGCAGCTCAGCCCCGTCGGCCTCAGGGATTATCTCGGTATCTTTCAGTTTGTATATGTCCCTTGATATGAGAAGCTTGAGGGTCTTCTCATGTTCTCTTATCGTGTTCTCGGCGAGGTATACCTCGTCTTTGCGTGTCGCCTCAGCCGCCTCAGCCCCTTTGAGCTCAAGGGCTGAGATGGTCCCTGCTTCGAGCTTCTTGCGGCTTATATCGAGGAGCGACCTTGCAAGGCCCTGCGTCTCAGTTCTCACCTTGAGTGTTTCTTTGGCGCGCACAAGGTCCCAGTATGCCGCCCCGTAATCGGCTATGAGCGCCGTTATCCGGCCCTTGAGCCTGTGTATGGAGATAGTCCTGTCCTTGCGGGCGATACGAAGCGGCTGTTCGTTTGGGACGAGGCCGAAGTCCTTGAGGAGCGGTTGAGTAAGCTTTACGCCGGCGAAAGACTCGTATTCGTACTGGAACCTGTTGAGCGTATCCGCGCTCCAGTCGTCTTTGACCTCGAAGGTGTAGGTCGTGCCGAGCGGCGTCTTTCCGGTTATGCCGGTATTCAAGCTGTAGGTCTCTGACTCGATCTTATTGAGGCCGCCTGAAGCGGCGCTCGACCTGGCGCTAAGTGGAGAGGTCGAATCGAGCCTCTTGAAAGAGCCGTACGCCTCCGGGTCGAACCGTGCCAGTTCCTTCTCGATAAGCGTGCCTGCTATCGGAGTGGCAGACCGTTCTATGGTCACGTCGATGTTGTTTTCAAGTAGAAGCAGGGCGCCTTCTCTCAGATCGATCTTCATCTGCGGATGAGAGGCCCTATGGTCGGCAATAGTCTCCTGGGCGGAGCTGGCCGCAGAAGGCGAGATAAAGAGGGTTGCGCATAACATCAGCGCCGCTACGGCGCGTCTTTGATAAGGCATAGGTTGCAGGACCCATTGTATGTCAAACGTTTCGATACGCAATACACGGCAGAGAAAAACAGCCATTGGTGCGACCTCGATATGATAGTGTACCGGGCTGACTTATAATGGCAGGGCGTCAGGGTTATTATGTCTTTTTGCGTTCCATTCCGACAGGATTTCTAAGTAGCACATTTCTCGGCCTTGTGCCGACGGAGTGGTCCTTCGGTCCGACCGTCTTTTTGAGTATATCCGACCGTCCCTGTGCCTTCAGCCTCTTGTATATTCTCACCCAGGCGCATTCGTTTTCCATGTAGACCTCGCACATCCCGTTCGCCACCCCTCCGCAAGGGCCGTTAAGAAGCCCTTTCGGGCATTCGGTATGCGGACAGATGCCTCCGGTCTCGGCAAGGACGCATTCTCCGCAAAGCGAGCATCCCTCGAAGAAACGGCCGACCCTTTCCACTGTCGCCAGAAAAAAAGAGTCGAGCGCAGGGTATACAGGCTGGGTCTCGCTGGCCGCCTCTGCTACGGTCCTTACCCCGGCGCCGCAGGCAAGGACGAGGACGGCCTCTGCTTCAGCCGCTTCTTTATGGTCGCGGTACGCTTTGAGTGCGAGCTGTCTGTAGCAGGTCTCTGCGGGTAGCGTTGTACCAAGGACCTTTATCCCGTTTTCTTCGAGGACCGTTTTCATCTCGGCAAGTTCGGCCGCGCCGCCGGTCTTGCACTGTTCGGCGCACGAATCGCACCCGAACAGGTAGACGGTCTTTTTCCCTTTGAGAGAATCGAGGATCTTGTCTGTACCTTTCTTCTTCGTGATTATCATCTTGTTGTGCGGGCCGCGCCTTTCACGGATGCCTTCGCGGCCTCAACGGTGTTTTTTAGAAGCATGGCGATCGTCATCGGGCCTACTCCGCCCGGGACAGGCGTTATGTGGGAGGCCTTTTTCGAGGCGTCTTCAAAATCAACGTCGCCGACAAGGGCCCCTTCAGGGGTCCTGTTTATGCCGACGTCTATTACCAGCGCGCCGTCCTTTATCCACTCGCCCTTGACGAAGCCTGCCTTTCCTATCGCCGCGACCACTATGTCGGCGCCGGCGATCTTTTTCGCGAGATCAGCTGTCTTCGAGTGGCATATCGTGACTGTCGCGTTCCTTCTCAGGAGCATCATCGCCATCGGCTTTCCGACTATGTTGCTCCTGCCGATTATAACAGCCTCTTTGCCAGAGATTTCTATGCCTGTCGATTCTATCAGCTTCATTATGCCGTAGGGCGTGCACGGCTGGAGCGTCGGGTTGCCGATCATCAGCCTGCCCATGTTGTACGGGTGGAATCCGTCTACGTCTTTCGAGGGGTGGATGGCTTCGAGGACCTTCTCCTCGTTTATCTGTTTTGGCAGCGGGAGCTGGATGAGGATGCCGTGGACATCTTCGGAACCGTTCAGTTCGGCGATAAGATCCAGAAGTGCTTCTTCCGTCGTCGTCTCAGGCAGTGTGTGCTGTATAGAGCGTATGCCGACCTCTTCGCAGGCCTTGCCCTTGTTCCTTACATACACCTTTGACGCCGGGTTCTCTCCGACAAGGACTACAACGAGGCCCGGTGTTATACCGGTCTCTTCCTTCATGGATGCTACCTCGGCCTTGAGCTCGAGCTTTACGGAGAGCGCTACTTCCTTGCCGTTTATAATATGTGCCATATACCCTGCCTGACTATGATTTTCCAGCCAGTATACTTTAAAGGAGGCTCTATTGCAAAGAATTTCCTGTCTTTACAGGGAGTTTAGCCCGCCCTTATGTTAGAGGCTGCTTGAGAGGTCCCGTTTGACTTTGTGCGGTTTGTGCTGATATTATCACATGTGAAGCGCCAAGCTATGAAGGCTGAGGGAGGCATGGATGGGATTTTGGGATAATGTCAATGACGAGTTCAAAAAGGCCGTTGAAGACGGCTGGAGCGCTGTTAAAGAGAACGCCCGGATAGGCAAGCTCAAGTACCGCGCCCATACGCTCAGAAAAGAGGCTCAGAGGCATATATGCGCTGTGGGCGGCATCGTCTACGACTCGGCGAAATCAGGCAGGACCGACAACCCGGCCCAAATGCCTGAGATCACGGCGCTCATCGAGAAGGTCAGGGCGCTTGAACGCGATGTAGACGCTATAGAAACAGAGATAGCGAAGCTCAAGACAAAAGAGGCGTCGGAAAAAGAGATGCCTTAGCGCGCCTGGGCTGCTTAAGACGCATGGCGAGCTGATCAACGCGGCTATTCTTTTATATCTTTACAATTGAAGGTCAAACCCTGTTTGCAGGCGGTGATCTTCAATGCCCGTTCACAAACCATCTTGCCATCTTAATAGATGCCCTGTGTTGCTCTACGGCCTCCGTCCTGTAACTGCGCCGGACTTATCCTGCCGTAAAGCGGCTGATAAACGGATACCCCTGATTTATCTTTGAGACTTGCATGATTAGGCACAAGTGTAGCGCTGCCGGGCTTTGCTTATGCGAACGGTTCGTAAGCGCCGGGTAGCGGCCTGAATAATCGAAACAAAAGAGATAGCCTTGGAAGACATCTACCCGCTTTTAAAAGATATCGTCGTCATAATGGCAGTCTCAGTGCCTATAAGCATGATCCTCGTGAGGGCGGGCCTGCCTACCGTCATAGGGTTTTTCATAGCAGGCGTTATAACCGGGCCTTACGGCTTCGCCCTTGTGACAGAGATAGAGACCGTAGAGACTCTCTCCGAGATAGGTGTCGTGCTGCTGCTTTTCACTATAGGGCTTGAGTTTTCCGTAACGCGAATGCTCAATATCAGAAGGGAGGGACTGCTTGGCGGAGGGCTGCAGGTCATCCTTACCGTCTTGATGGTGGTCGCCATAGCAACGGTCTTCGGCATCCCTTTGCCTCTGGCCATAATCCTCGGCTTCATCATCTCTCTTTCATCGACCGCCATCGTCTTAAAGCTCCTCGTCGACAAAGGGGAGGTCAACTCGGCCCACGGCAACCTGACTGTCGGAGTGCTCCTCTTTCAGGACCTGTGCGTAGTGCTGATGGTGCTCATACTCCAGACTATCGGCGGAAACGGCACCCAGTCGGTATTGGATATCGCAAAGGGCCTCGGGGCCTCGCTTGCTATCTTCGCCGTGATAGTCGTCGCTGTAATGTACCTGATCCCGCGCATATTCGACCAGGTGGTCAGGCTCAGGAACAAAGAGGTCTTTATCCTGACGATACTCCTCGTATGCCTCGGTACCGCCTGGCTTACGTCCCTTTTCGGACTCTCTCTGGCGCTCGGCGCGTTCATTGCAGGCCTTGCGATATCCGAGTCAGAGTACAGCAACCAGATAGTCGCCGAGGTGATACCTTTCAGGGACACCTTTGCGACGCTTTTTTTCATCTCCATAGGCATGCTCCTGGACTTTGGATACTTCCTCTCTCATCTCCCGTGGATTTCGCTCCTTGTGATTGTGATAATAGTGGTCAAGGCTACCGCGATGATAGCCGTAGGGCAGACGCTCAGATACCCTCTGAGGCTCTCTATCGCAGTCGGCCTGACGCTCGCCCAGATAGGGGAGTTCTCCTTTATCCTCATCAAGATGGGCCTTGATTATAAGTTCCTCGATACCGAGTTTTATCAGTCGCTTCTTGCGGCCTCGATACTCAGCATGGCCATGACCCCGTTTATCTACCAGAGGTCGTCGAAGCTCGCATTTGACGTGGGCAGGTTCATCGGCAGGGGCGGAGGCAAGGAGGGACAAAAGAGGCCGTCTGTATCGAACCACGTTATAATAGTCGGCTACGGTATAAACGGCAGGAACCTCGGCCGGGTCCTCAAGGAGACGGGTATTGCGCATATAATCATGGATGTGAACATGGACAGGCTCCGCTCGGCAAAGGCGGACGGCCACAAGGCGTACTTCGGAGACGCGTCTCACCCTGAGATACTCAAAAAGATGGGGATAGACAAGGCGAAGATGCTGGTCGTCGCTATATCCGACCCGATAAGCACGAGGCATATCGTAAAATCCGCCCGCGATCTGAATACTGCTATCTCGATCCTCGTTCGCACCCGTTATATAAGGGAGGTGGAAGAGCTATACCGCCTCGGCGCGAATCAGGTGATACCCGAAGAGTTCGAGACCTCTGTCGAGATATTCGCGAGGGTCCTTAAGGATTACAGGATACCCGGCAACATCATACAGAACCAGATAGACCTTGTCAGGGAGGAGGGGTACGCGATGCTTAGAAATCCTTCGCTTGGAAGCGAAAGGCTCTCAAGGCTATCTACCATCCTTGAAAAGACGCTTATGGATACGTTCTACGTCGACGGCGCCTGCTCAGTGGCA
>JBBTBW010000023.1:0-3666 GCA_038043525.1 Deltaproteobacteria bacterium
AGAGACGACGAGCAGGCATCAGTATCTACTGCGAGTCGGCCGACAGCGAAGGGAGCCATACCCAAAAAGGAGCACGGAAGTGCAAGGCTAAAATCAGACAGATATTTTTTAGAAGGGCCGTTGCCTGGTCCTGCCGTTAAAAAATGAACCCAAAAGCACACGGCAAGCGCGCAAAAGAAAATCATTCGGCGGGTGTGACCCGCCCTACCGCCTGAAGGAGAGACGCTGAGCAGGTAGTTGAATATGAGTTGTTTTGTCTTTAAACAAAACCCGGGTATGGTGGAATGAGCCTGAAGTAGAGACGACGAGCAGGCATCAGTATCTACTGCGAGTCGGCCGACAGCGAAGGGAGCCATACCCAAAAAGGAGCACGGAAGTGCAAGGCTGAAATCAGACAGATGTTTTTTACAAGGGCCGTTGCCTGGTCCTGCCGTTAAAAAATGAACCCAAAGGCCTCGGTAGCGCGCAAAAAAAAGCATTCGGCGGGTGTGATCCAACCTACCAGACTACAACTATAAGACAAGCCTTCCTCTGCGCGCGTTCACTTCAATCCCTCGACAAGTGCCAGAAACTCTCTTTCATCTATGATTTTCAGCCCCATCTTGACGGCCTTATCGAGCTTTGACCCTGCCTCAGCGCCAGCAACGACACAGGTTACCTTCTTCCCGACTGAGGCCGCGACCGAACCTCCATGCGCCTCTACCATCGACTTGGCCTCTTCCCTTGAAAACGAAGTGAGCGTACCTGTAAACAGAAAGACCTCTCCTGCGAGCCTTCCTGCCGGGGCCTCGGTCGGCTCTTCATACTCTACGCCCGCCCTTTCAAGTTTTTCAATGACACCGATGTTATGCGTCTCGCCGAAAAAAGAAGTGATCGACCTGGCCGTCTCAGGGCCGATCTCGTCTGTAGAGAGAAGGGCCTCCTCAGAGGCCTTAGCTATCCCCTCGATCGAACGGAACCGTCTCGCCAGGACTTTCGCGAGGCGCTCGCCTACGCCCCTTATGCCGAGGCCGTATATGAGCCTCTCCAGAGTAGTATGCCTGCTCTTATCTATCGCGGCTATGAGGTTGGCGGCTGATTTGGCGCCCCACCTCTCGATAGCCATGAGATCTTCTTCTTTAATAGCGTAGAGGCCTGCTACGTCTTTCAAAAGCCCGGTATCCACGAACTGATCGACGTTTTGAGGGCCGAGCCCATCGATATCCATCGCGCGTTTTGATGCGAAGTGGGTTATCGCCTCCTTCACCTGGGCGCGGCACGCAAGCCCTCCCGTGCAAAAATGTATCGCGCCTGTCCTCTCGACGGTAGCCCCGCACTCAGGGCAGGCCGCAGGCATCACGAAGATGCGCTCCTGCCCGGTCCTCTTTTCAGGAAGGACCCGGCAGACCTCAGGTATCACGTCCCCTGCCCTCTGGACGATGACCATATCGCCTATCCGCACATCCTTCCTCTCTATCTCATCGAGATTATGGAGCGTCGCCCGCTCTATCGTAACGCCGCCGACAACTACAGGTTCGAGGAGCGCGACAGGGGTGAGAGCGCCTGTCCTTCCGACGCCGACTATAATGTCAGCCACCCTGGTCAGAGCCTCTCTCGGCGCGAACTTAAAAGCAATGGCCCACCTCGGAGACCTGGTAACAGCGCCCAGCCGCTCTTGAAAATCAAGGCTGTTGACCTTGATCACAACACCGTCGATCTCGTAGCCGAGGCCGTCTCTCATTTTTTCCATCTCAGCGTGATAGGAGCATACCCCATCCAGCCCCTTCATGAGACGGACGAGGGGGCTCACCTTAAGCCCAATCTTTTTAATGAATCCAAGCGTATCAAGATGCGTCTTGAAGGCGGCTCCATCGACGAGACCTGTGCCGTAGCAGAATATATCAAGCTGGCGGCCTGCCGTGACCTTCGGGTCAAGCTGCCTCAAAGAACCTGCGGCGGCGTTCCTGGGATTGGCAAAGAGCGCCTCTCCGGCGGCCGCACGCGCCATGTTCAAACCGTTGAACCCATCGATGGGCATGAAGACCTCGCCTCTGAGCTCCACATAGGAAGGGACCCCATCCGATCGCCCGGAGCGGTCCGGCATGGACAAACCGAGCCTTAAGGGTATCGCCTTTATTGTGCGCAGGTTCACGGTGACGTCTTCTCCGACAGCGCCGTCGCCCCTTGTAGAGCCCCTTGTAAATATGCCGTTCTCGTAACAGAGTTCAATAGCAAGGCCGTCGAGCTTAGGCTCGCAGACGTATTCGACCTCATCAGCATGGGCAAGACCCAACAGCCTCTTGACCCTTTGATCGAACTCCGAGACCTCCTCTATTGAAAACGCGTTATCAAGAGAGAGCATCGGGATATTGTGCCTGACTGAGCCGAACGCCGAAACGGGCTTTGCGCCAACCCTCTGAGTGGGAGACTCCAGCGTGATTATCCGGGGAAAGGCGGCCTCGACATCGGCAAGCGAATGCATCAGCCTGTCATACTCCGCATCGGTTATCTCAGGGCTGTCGAGAGAGTAATACCTGTAGTTATGATATTCGATCTCGGCCCTCAGGCGCGCAGCCTCTTTTACAGCCTCTTTTTCGTCCATTCGGAACTCATACCATAAAGATGGGTAAAAGGCCAACCGTCATTGCGCCGTGCCTTTCCATCCTAAAGCGAACAAAAAGGTTGCTTTGCGCCCCGCCTTGGTGTATAAATACTTCTCGCACCGCAGTCAGGTAAAAAATACCTTGACAGGACGGACAAGATACCTTAAACTTTAATATTCAAATTTACGGCTGAGGATTCTAAAGATGAAGACATTCATACCGAAAGTAGATGTAGACGCCAAAAAGTGGCACGTTGTAGACGCGACCGACAAGACTCTCGGACGTCTCGCTGTGCGCATAGCAACGGTACTCAGAGGCAAGCACAAGCCTACGTACACGCCGCACCTTGACATGGGAGACTTCGTAGTAGTGGTAAACGCCGGCAAGATCGCCTACACAGGCAAGAAGCTGACGGATAAGATATACTACCATCACACACAGTACCCGAACGGGATCAAGGCCGAACCACTCGGAAAGATCCTCGATGAAAAGCCGGAACAGGCCATCAAGAAAGCCGTCTGGGGCATGCTTCCAAAGGGCCGCCTCGGAAGGGACCTCTTCAAGAAGCTGAAGGTCTACAACACCCCTGAGCATCCGCACAAGGCGCAGATGCCGACAGTATTAGCCGACTGATATAGAACTTTGAAAGGATGGACATATAAATGGCAGATGTGATCAGTGCAGTAGGAAGAAGAAAGACCTCAGTCGCAAGGGTGAGGATGACGGCGGGCGCGGGAGAGATAACGGTCAACGACAAGTCGATGAACGATTACTTCAGCCGTGAAACGCTCAAGAGCATTGTAAGACAGCCATTCGAGCTGACAAGCACCCTTGGCAAGTTCAACGTCACCGCCAACGTAAACGGCGGCGGCGAGACAGGCCAGGCCGGGGCTGTAAGACATGGCATCTCAAGGGCGCTGTGCATATTCGACGCGACCATGAGGGGCGTGCTCAAGAAGGCCGGCCTCATGACAAGAGACCCGAGAATGAAGGAAAGAAAGAAGTACGGCCAGAAAGGCGCGAGAAAGAGGTTCCAGTTCTCGAAGAGGTAATCGTACGTTATACGACATCAAAGGAAGGCCGC
>JBBTBW010000024.1:0-15117 GCA_038043525.1 Deltaproteobacteria bacterium
CGCCTTCGCCACCGGTGTTCCTCCTGATATCTACGCATTTCACCGCTACACCAGGAATTCCACTCCCCTCTCCCGTACTCTAGTCTGACAGTATCACAGGCAATTCCACGGTTGAGCCGTGGGCTTTCACCAATGACTTATCAAACCGCCTACGCGCCCTTTACACCCAATAATTCCGAGCAACGCTTGCATCCTACGTATTACCGCGGCTGCTGGCACGTAGTTAGCCGATGCTTCCTTAAGGGGTACCGTCAATCCGCCCGGGTATTGACCGAACGGAGTTTCTTCCCCCCCGACAGAGGTTTACGATCCGAAAACCTTCTTCCCTCACGCGGCGTCGCTGCGTCAGGCTTTCGCCCATTGCGCAAAATTCCCCACTGCTGCCTCCCGTAGGAGTCTGGCCCGTGTTTCAGTGCCAGTGTGGCTGATCGTCCTCTCAGACCAGCTACCCGTCTTAGCCTTGGTGAGCCATTACCTCACCAACTAGCTGATGGGACGCGGGCTCATCTTAAAGTGGCAGGTCTTGCGATCCCCGCCTTTAACCCCAGGATTTGCACCCCGTGGTCTTATCCGGTATTAGCACGCCTTTCGGCGGGTTATTCCAGGCATTAAGGGAGATTACCCACGCGTTACTCACCCGTGCGCCACTTTACTAACAGGGTTGCCCCCGCTTTCTCGTGCGACTTGCATGTGTTAGGCGCGCCGCTAGCGTTCGCTCTGAGCCAGGATCAAACTCTCCAATTAAACTCAGTGTATCTTGGATTTTTGTAAAGGATTTGACTGACTTGACAATTACTTGCTATTTAGTTTTCAGAGAGCAGGTTGCGTTTGCGTCAACACCATTTCAAGAGACCGAGGCCTTAAGAGCCGGTGAAGCGAACCGCAGTTGAGAAAGACAATTATACTTACTTTTTCAATCGAGTCAAGCGAAAAACTCAAGACCCGCAAAAAAACTTTTTAAAAACTCGTTGCACCCGCCAACAACTCACACCCGGGCTTTCTATTATACTTGAAGCGGCTACAGTGTCAAGGATTAACTTTCGTTTCTTTCAAATCCTTTTTGCTGCCGGCCCGTCCAAACCAGACCTTCTTCGACTCGCTATCAGACTAAACCTTCTTTGCAGCCGAGTCAACCAGAATCTTCTACTAAAGCCCTTTTCTTTTTTAGAGCCGGCCGCCGACCGAAAGACCGATTTGGCAACCGCTGCTGAGTCATTGATTATACCTGTTTGAAGGAGGGAGTCAAGAAGAAACTTTCGAGACCCTGAAGAAACCTTTAAACCCGCAAACCTTAAACAACGACACGATCAAAAATCAAAACCAGCCTGGCCCGCTACACCCTCAGCCGCCCAATCGCGAAGCTACATTCTTTTACTGCCAAGGCAAGGCCTCACGGCCAACCATACCGCTGTCTTGCTGCTCGCTGCTTTCGGGGTCTGCAGACTTGGCCGTTTTTGTCTTGGTATCGAGCCGGACTATGCGGCATCACCAAGACTGAATCAGACGGCCTGTTGCAGATGACGGGCCCCCTGGCCCATGCGCCGCCGCTCAGGAAGTTCCGTGAGCAGCAGCAAGAGATGCAATTATAAGGATTTCCAATAAAGAGTCAAGAAAAAATGATCCTCTTGAAGAATCTTTTTCCAACTTGCAACAAAAAGCCTTTGTTTACAGGCACTTCCGCCTTAGCATCAGCCGCCTTTTCACCGTCGATCTTGACCCCGCCGCCGCTTATAAGCCTCATAGCCTCGCTCGTTGACTTCGCAAACCCTGCTATCACGATGATGTTCGCGAGCCTCATGGAGCTTGTGCCTGCCTCTGCGGATACGGCCATCTCCTCGATCTCCTCGGGTGTCTCCTTGCGTCCGAAGAGGGCCTTGAAGTCGCCCAGCGCCTTTTGGGCCGCCTCTTTGCCGCAATATCTTGCCGTAAGCTCGAGCGCGAGGTTCTCCTTCGCCTCCTTAGGATGGACAAGCCCGGCCTTTATTCCTGAGAGCGTCTCAGTAGAGACAGCGCTTAGAAGTTCGTAGTACCTCATCATCAGGGTATCGGAAACACTCATCACCTTTCCGAATATCTCCGAGGCAGGCTCGCTTATCCCTATATAGTTGCCGTAAGACTTGCTCATCTTCTGTACGCCGTCAAGTCCTTCCAGGAGCGGCATGGTCAAGACAACCTGCGGGTCCTGGCCCATCTCGCGCTGAAGCTCCCTTCCGACGAGAAGGTTAAAGAGCTGATCTGTGCCGCCGACCTCTATATCGGCCTTCAAGACTACCGAATCATACCCCTGCACCAGCGGATAGAGGAACTCGTGCATGGCTATGGGGCGGCCCTCTGAGTAGCGCTTCTGGAAGTCGTCGCGCTCGAGCATCCTTGCGACCGTATATCTCGACATGAGGGATATCATGTCAGAGCTAGACATCCCCTCCATCCACTCGCTGTTAAAGACGACCTCTGTCTTTTTCTCATCCAATATCTTGAATACCTGCTCGGTGTACGTCCTTGCGTTTGCGCGGACATCATCCCTGGTAAGTGGCTTTCTCGTCTCTGACTTGCCTGTCGGATCGCCGATCATCCCGGTAAAATCCCCGATAAGGAGCATCACGTGGTGGCCTAGCTCCTGAAAATGCCTGAGCTTGTGTATAAGCACCGTGTGGCCGAGATGAAGATCCGGGGCGGTAGGGTCGAACCCTGCCTTAACCCTGAGAGGCCTGCCCTTGGCTACAGACGCTGTGAGCTTCTTTACAAGGTCCCCGTCGGTTATCATGCCGGCGGCGCCTCTTTTGATCTTCTCTATCTGTCCCTGCACGTCCATAATATATCTACTCCTGACCGGCCTCGGCGTTCAAAGGCATCTTTATCCGTTCTATCTTCTTTGTCTTTCCGTCATAGGCATCGACAGTTACAACTACGCCCTGGAGCTCTACAGCGCGAGAGGCGACCTCGAACCTTACCGGAAGCTGAGTAAGGAACTTCTGTATAATAAGCTCCTTCTTTACCCCTATGACGGAATCCACAGGACCTGTCATCCCGGCATCAGTCAAAAAAGCCGTGCCGCCCGGCAGTATCCTCTCATCCGACGTCTGCACATGCGTATGCGTCCCGACGACCGCAGAGACTATACCGTCGAAATAATTGGCCAGCGCCGCCTTTTCGCTCGTAGCTTCAGCGTGGAAGTCTACGAATATAACCGGTGTTTCCTGCCTGAGCTTTAATACCGCTTCTCTACCCGTGCGAAATGGGCAATCGAGCGAGTCCATAAAGACCCTGCCTATGAGGTTCAAGACCCCGACCTTGACGCCTGAAGGGCATTCATATACCGCAGACCCGATCCCCGGGGCGCCGGAAGGATAATTAAGCGGCCTCAATACGGTCGACCCGGCCCTTAAGAAGTCATGGACCTCTTTCTTGTCCCAGATATGATTGCCGCTCGTGATAACGTCTATATGGAGTCTTCTAAGCTCGTTTGCGGTATCAGGCGTGATGCCGAAGCCTCCGGAAGCGTTCTCGCCGTTGGCGATCACGATATCCGGGCAATATTTGCCGACAAGCCTAGGCAGAAGCTCCCTTACTGCGAGCCTTCCCGGCCTTCCTATTATATCCCCGATGAAAAGTATCGTTGTAAGTCCTGACATATTACCCCGCGTTTATCCTGACGGACTTCTTCCGTCAGGCGACAGCCGATCCCATATTTACTCTGAATGCATTAGAATAATCAATAACGATACCAGATCTCAGTGGACCGTATGATAAGACAATTGCCCTTATAAAAAAACATCTATCTGACTTTCGCTTTGCACTTCCGTGCGCCTTTTGGGTATGGCTCCTTTCGCTGTCCGGCCGTCTCGCAGAAGATACAATTGCCTGCTCGTCGGCCCTCCCTTAGGCTCCTTCCGCCATGACCCGGGTTTTGTTTAAAGACAAAGTATAAATTCAAAGGCCGGAGCCTTGTCTTTACTCCTCCCCTTATTTTAAGGGGAGGCTGGGAGGGGTTAGTAGTAGCCGGTTTTCTTTTGCGCAATGCCGTGCTTTGGGGTATGGCTCTAACGGCCCTTATAAAAAACATCTATCTGACTTTCGCTTTGCACTTCCGTGGCTTTCGGGTATGGCCTGCAACGCCAGCGAGCCGTTTCGCAGAAGATACAAGAACCTGCTCGTCGGCCCTCAGTCAGGCTTGCTACGCCATAGCCCGGGTTTTGTTTAACCGCAACGACATGACTTCCCGAAGAAGCGCCGTCTTCAATTCCACCCTGTGCGATGCGGCTAACGACCCGCAACTTACCGCTAATGATACTAAGCGGCGCCGCCTGCTTACGCAGACAGCGCCGCCGGCAAACCATCGTCACCTGAAAAAACCTGAACAGACTCTCAAGTCATGTTCTATCGCACACTACCAGTTATCTATAAATCGTCCGGCCGCAACCTTCATACGATAGTGTGATCAAACAACGTCCGCGCTCCGCGGTGCCCGAAAAAACCGCCTATCTCTTTAACCTGCAAAACAGCACCATGCAAACCGGCCTACTTGGCGTAATCTACCGCCCTCGACTCGCGTATGACGGTAACCTTGATCTGGCCCGGGTACGTAAGCTCCTTCTCAATCTTCCGCGCTATGTCCCTGGAAAGGACGACTGCGGCTTCGTCCGTTATCTTCTGGTTCTCCACTATGACCCTTATCTCGCGGCCTGCCTGAAGGGCATAACTCTTCTCAACGCCTGTGAACTCGGTCGCGATCTTCTCAAGGTCGTCGAGCCTCTTGACGTAAGTCTCAAGCATCTCTTTACGCGCACCCGGGCGTGCGGCTGAGAGCGAGTCGGCGGCCTGTACGAGTATCCCGATTATATTATCCGGGTGGTCGTCGTGGTGCTGGCCTATTGCAGAGACTATCTTCGGAGACTCGCCGTACTTCTTGGCAAGCTCGGCGCCTATGGCGGCGTGCGGCCCCTCGACCTCGTGGTCAACGGCCTTTCCTATGTCATGGAGAAGCCCGGCCCTTCTGGCGATCTTGGTCGGAAGCCCAAGCTCCGAGGCCATGATGCCGCAGATGAAAGCGACTTCCATAGAATGCGCGTAGACGTTCTGTGCGTAGCTTGACCTGAACTTGAGCCGCCCGATGAGCTTTTGTATCTCCTTGTGTATCCCGTGGAGACCGGTATCGAATATAGCCCTCTCGCCGGCATCGATTATCGACTGGTTGACCTCTGACTCGACCTTGGCTACGACCTCTTCGATCCTCGACGGATGTATTCTGCCGTCCGTTATCAGGCGCTCAAGAGAGATCTTGGCGATCTCTCTCCTCACCGGGTTATGCCCTGAGAGTATGACCGCCTCAGGCGTATCATCTATTATGACGTCGATGCCTGTAGCCGCCTCTATCGCCCTGAT
This sequence comes from Deltaproteobacteria bacterium, assembly GCA_038043525.1. GTDB lineage: Bacteria > Desulfobacterota > GWC2-55-46 > GWC2-55-46 > GWC2-55-46 > JBBTBW01. The sequence goes on from JBBTBW010000024.1 coordinate 5,383, forward strand.
GTTGCGCCCTTCCCTTCCGATGATCCTGCCCTTCATCTCATCGCTCGGAAGATGGACTACCGATACGGTCCTTTCAGCTACGTATTCCCCGGCATACCTCTGTATGGCCAGAGAGATTATCTCCTTGGCCTTTTTATCGGCATCGGTCCTGGCCTCTTCCTCGATCCTCTTTATGAGCTTGGCGGCCTCGAGCTTGGCGTCGTTCTCCATCGCCTCTACAAGCTGTCTTCTCGCCTCATCCGCCGAGAGGCCCGCTATCGTCTCAAGCTTGTCCTTCTGCTCGACTATGATCCGCTCGGCCTCGACCTCAAGGTCTTTTAAGGTCTTTTCCTGCGTCTGTACGGCCTTTTCCCTCTTCTGGAACTCAAGGTCCCTGCGGTCTATAGCCTCAAACTTCTTATCCAGGTTCTCTTCCTTCTGCTGGACCCTCTTTTCAAGGGCCTGTAGCTCCTTTTTCCTCTCGCGCGTCTCCTGCTCAAACTCGGCCTTGCCCTTGAAGGTTATATCGCGCGCCTGAAGCTCAGCCTCTTTCTTTATGTTCTCAGCCTCTTTCTTGGCGCTGGCTGTTAACGATTCAGCCGAGAGCCTGCCTGCGTCTATGTTTGACTGCTCGATCTTTTTCCTGTTCAGATAACCTATATAGAACCCTGCAACTATTGAAAGAACCGCTATGACTGCGACAATGATGACCGTCGATATTCCCATGCCAGCTACCCCTTTGCGCCTGTATTTTATAAGGCCCAGCCGTGGCGCGCACCCGGCATCGTCAGGTAACGCGTCTACCCTGAAGACAACCCTTTTGATGCGCCCTCAACAGACCTGCCTTTTGCGTAAGAGACCCCGGTCAGACTTCAACGACTCTTTTCTCGGTTATGATCGCCGAGACCCTCACGTCATGGGCCTCGACCGGGATGATCTCCTTTAAGACCTGCGACTCATAAGCCAGACCTACGACCCTGGCTGTGCAACCCTGCAAAGCGATATCATAATAGCCGTTGCCGTACCCGATCCTCGCTCCGGCGGCATCAAACGCCACTCCTGGGACGACTATCAGATCGAAAGTAGACGGGTCTACTGCCGGGCCAACGCCTGCCGGCTCAGGTATGTCATACGCGCCCGGTACAAGCGATTTAAGATCAGTTACCCTGTGAAAGACCAGATGACGGTCAGGCGACCTGCCGACCCTCGGGTAGCAGACCTCTTTGCCGTCGGCTACCGCCCTTCTAAACAGCTCGTCCGTAAGGACTTCGTTTTTGAAACTTGAATAAAGAGATAACCTGCCTGAACGCCTGTAGATAGGCGTCTCAAGGAACCTTTTCTGAATGATGGCGCTCAAGCGCCAGACCTCTTCAAAGGCCATCTCCCTGCGCATCTCGAGGTAGTGCGACCTCAGGCGCTTTTTTAAGGCGGACTTATTCATTCACCCGGTTTTTTTAAGGGAAGGATGTTTCAGGAGAGGCTCAAACAGGTACGATACCGATGACAACAGCCGCCTGGCGCACTGCGCGCCCTTATCCTGCGGCCGACCTTCTTACGTTCTATAATTCCTCACATCTACGTGATTTTTATGCCTGATACTGAACCTCTAACTATATCCGCAACGCCTTATCATCGAACCACAGCACAGCGCGCGAAGTGCGCGCGACTAGTATGCTTTACTCCCCCGCTTCGGCCGTGTCGACGGTATTTTGAACCTGTCATAGACAGGTGGGCGCCTTTATAGCCCCTTTCGACTTTCCCGCTGGGGGACATGCCGGCCAGGACCAGGGAAGGCTCCCTCGTTCACAATATTGGTTCAAAAAACTTCCGTCGATTCACAAACAGCGCAGGGGAGTCGAATGGGTCTATGCAAGTCTCCTGTTTATATCGTCAGCCAGCTCGTCAGACTTCCTTCCAAGCCTGTCGAGCGTCTCCTTTGTCTTTATGACCTCTCCGGTAATGTTCAAAGCCGCAAGAAGCGCCAGATCCAAGGACGAAACCGCCTTAGTATTCTGCTTGACCTCCTCTATCTTGTTATTAAGGTAAGTTTCAACGGCACGAATATACTCTTCGCCTTCATCGCTTTTGATGGATAGTCTATGGCCCTGTATCTTCAGCTCGGCTACTTTCTTCAAACCACACCTCACGCGTTTTGAATCAAGCCGTCAAGCCTCTCAAGAAGGCCGTCCACTCTTTGCCGTACGGTCCCTTTTTCAGCCTCAAGGGAAGCGAGCTTCTCCCTGAGCGCGTCGACTTCTCTGGTCTTTGCCAAAAGCTCCTCTTTAAGACCTGCGTTAACGCCTCTTAACGCCTCATATCCAGAAAGCAGCCTGTCTATGCCCTCTTCCAGCCTTGCGAATTTTTCGATTGCCATCGGATATTCAGCCTCCAATTGTAATATATTTTACTTTTTTCAATGATTAATGTCAAGTCCTTGTTCCGGCCGTTCCAGAAAGGCCATAAACCAAAAAAGGCGTCTTGCCCTTATGGGCAAGACACCTTTAAACCGGTCTGCATCCATGCCTTTGGATCAAAGCCGATCCCGTCAACTGACATCCCGGCCGCACCCTCGGATTACGGAAGGCTCAATACGCGTACAGGTTGCCATAAGGCCTAGATGATACGGGAACGAGCTTCTTAAAGGGCTTTTTCATGATATCTTCAAGCTTAAGGCCGAAGTCCTTGCAATAATCGGCAAGGGCCTCTTTCAAGACCTTGGCGTCGTCTTCGTCCGTCTCAAGGACGCCGACCTCTGCTCCGCAGAGATTCTTGTCGACCTCTCCCCTCACATATATCGCGCCGCCGTGCATCCCGGTCCCGAGGTAATCGCCTACAATCGGGCGCGTCTCCTTCTCATCGAGACCGAGTAGTATCAATACGCCGCCTGCCATGTATTCGCCGAAAAAATCGCCTGCGGTCCCGCCGACTACGATCGTCGGGGCCTGCTTCTTTAAGCCCTTCATGTGTATTCCGACCCTGTATCCGACATCCCCGCGCACATGGAGCTTACCGCCCCTCATCCCGTAGCCGAGGACGTCTCCGGCGTTGCCTTCTATGATGACCTTGCCGCCGTTCATTGTGTTGCACAGGTTATCCTGCGCGTTCGACTTGACCCTTATCGTAGGGCCGTCCATGAACGCCGCAAGGTCGTTGCCCGGAACGCCTTCGATCGTTATCTGAGCGTTGCCGCGCAGTCCGTCGCCTATATAGTATTGGCCGTTGACGCCCTTGAGGGTTATCTCTTTCTCTCCCTTTTCGACCGCCTCCCTCACCTGACTGTTAAGATCGCGGTAGTAGGCGCCGGTTGCGTTTATCTCGAACATTTTCTTACAATCTCCTATCTATGAAACGGTTTGACAGATTCCGGCCCGGGTTACCTGCCTGCGGGTTTCACCCCGAGGATATCGAGTGTCTGCGCGTCAAGGCCTACGCCTCTTAGTCTTTCACGGTTGCCTCTGAGGGATTCTATCGCGTTTATACCGAGGGCCCCGAGTATCTCTTTCAGCTCATGCTCCCACGCGTGAACGAGGTTTATAAGCCTCTCCGCGTACACCTCAGGGTCGAGCCTTGCCGTAAGCTCAGGCCTCTGCGTCGTTATGCCCCATGAACAATTGCCTGTGTAGCACTTGCCGCATGTAGTGCAACCCATCGTGATGAGCGCGGCCGTAGCTATTGCGACAGCGTCTGCGCCGAGCGCGATCGCCTTTGCGGCGTCGGCGCTCGAACGGATGCCTCCGGCCGCGATTATCGAGGCCTCGTTCCTGATCCCTTCCTGCCTTAGCCTGTCGTCGACCGCGGCAAGGGCGTGTTCGATCGGGATACCCAGATGATCTCGTATAATAGAGGGCGCCGCGCCTGTGCCGCCCCTGAAACCGTCTATGTAGACTATATCAGCTCCGGCCCTTACCACGCCGGACGCTATCGCCGCGACGTTATGCACGGCGGCTATCTTGACTGAAACTGGCTTGTAGTTCGTCGCCTCTTTAATGGCGTATATGAGCTGTCTAAGATCTTCTATAGAATATATGTCGTGCTGCGGGGCCGGAGATATGGCGTCCGTTCCGACCGGTATCATGCGGGTCCTGGCAACGTCCAGAGGGATCTTCTCTCCAGGCAGATGACCGCCGATCCCGGGCTTTGCGCCCTGGCCTATCTTTATCTCGACCGCTACTCCGGCGTTAAGATAATCCGGGTTTACGCCGAACCTGCCTGAGGCGACCTGTACGACAATGTTCGACCTGTACGGCAGGAGGTCCTCATGAAGCCCGCCCTCGCCGGTATTCATCAATATGCCGCATTCTTTCGCTGTCCTGGCAAGGACCTTCTGGGCGTTGAGGCTTATGGAGCCGTAAGACATAGGCCCGAATACGAGCGGAAGCTTAAGGGCTATCTGCGGAGGCATCTTCCCGTTGAGGCGCGCCTTTCCGTCCTTGCCCTTTTCAATGGAGAGCGCCGAAGGTTTTTTACCTAGGTACGTCCGGAGCTCCATCGGTTCTCTAAGCGGGTCTATCGACGGGTTGGTGACCTGGCAGGCGTCTATCAGAAGACTGTCAAAAAGTATTGGATACTTCTGGTCGCTGCCCATGCCTGTAAGGGGCATTCCGCCTGTCTCAGCCTGCCTCTTCAAGTTCCTGATGTTGTTAAAGGACCAGTAGGCGTTGCTCTTGAAGCGTGTCGGGTTGTCGACTATGGTTATAGCCTCTTCAGGGCAGTAGTGATAGCACCTGAGGCACTTGACGCACTTCGACGTATTTATAAGAACCTTGTCGCCGCCCCATGAATAGACGGACCAGCCGCAGTTCTGTATGCACCTTTTGCACCTTATGCACTTTTCCCTGTCTATATCGGCGATATATTCAGGCGGTGCGAGACTCTTGAACATTACTTCCTCCCTATATGAAGCAATTCAGGAAAACGCGTTGGATTAGACCTCTTTATCAAGCTCGACGATAGTCGGCTCTCCTGCCCTCGGCGCCCAGACCTTTTCAGGCGCTGGGCATATAGCCCGTATGGCCGATTCTTCAGAGGCCATATAAGTGATGTCGTCTTTCACCGCGACGACGAGCGGGCGGAGCTTTATCCTGTCGTTTATGCCGACAAGCCCGTTGCTGTGGCCGAAGAGTATCGAGAACGGCCCGTTTAAGAGCGCGCTCCCGTAGGTCTGCCTGAGGGCTGTGAGGAACTCCCTCTCCTCAGGCGGCTTTGCGTCTATGTTCTTCCAGAAAGGCGCGGCAAGCACAAGGCACGCTGAAGGGATATCCAGGCCCTGCCTCCTGATGAGGAGGTCAAGCATATAAGCGGCAACCTCTGTATCCGTAAGGAGCGTCAGCTTGTAGCCGTACATCTCCAGGTATCTCTTGTTTATGCCATAAGACGAGATCTCGCCGTTATGGACTATCGACCAGTCAAGGAGCGTGAACGGATGCGCCCCGCCCCACCAGCCCGGGGTGTTCGTCGGGAACCGGGTGTGCGCGGTCCAGATGTAGCCTTCGTACTCCTCTATCCTGAAAAACTCTGCTATGTCTGCCGGATTGCCTACGCCCTTAAAGGCGCCCATGTTCTTGCCTGAAGAAAATATGTAGGCCCCGTCTATTTCGGAGTTGACCTTCATCACGCTGTTTACGACGAAGTCCTCTTCCTGCATCTCGCCTACGATCCTCTCCTTGAGAGGGCGGACGAAGTACCTTACAAGCAGAGGGCTTATCTGGATGGCCTTGACCGGAAAAGTCGGTATCTCCTCGACCTTCTCGATATGATAGTTGGCCTTCAGGTACTCTTCTACCGACCAGCGGATCGAAGGCTCGTCGAACATTATATGGAAAGCGTAGAAGTCCTTGAACTCCGGATATATGCCGTATGCGGCGTAGCCGGCCCCGAGACCGTTACCCCTGTCGTTCATCAGGCACAGCGACTTGACGATCTGGTCTCCCGAGAGCCTTCTTCTCTTCTTGCTTATCAGGCCGGTAAGACCGCAGCCCGAGATGTCCTTCTGATAATTATGGTTCACAGCGCCCACCTTCTATACTGGATTGTTATTTTTCTTCGCCTGACGACGCCTTCTCGCGAGACTCTTTCAAGATAGCCATGAGCCGCTTGAACTCATCCGCTCCGCTCGCCTTCGGCTCAGGCAGGCCAAACTTCTTTCTGGCGGGCAAGGCCGGCTCGCCCAAGCGGGAGGTCTTGGCGAACATATCCCATCCTCTTTTGACCTGCGGCGGATATATGCCCTTCTTCGTGGCAACAGTCCTCATCGCGGTCATTGCACTCTCAAAGCCGTAGTGCTGATAGCATATCTCAAGACAGTAGTGGCACTCAAGACACTGCCAGATGCTCTTGTGCGTCAGCCACTTCTCGTAGTTGCCCTCGAGTATGTCCGCTATGACCGCCCTCGGGTCGTAACCCGGGAGGTTTAGGGCCGAAGGGCAGATGTTGTAGCACGCGCCGCACTTCGAGCACATCTCAAGAAGCTTGAAGTTCAATGAAGACTCTAACACCTTATCACCCTGGAAACGCGGTTTGTAGTTTCAATGCGGCTATAGGCCCGAAGGCCCCCTGAGCGTGGCCTGCACGCCGTTTTCTTTAGGAGGCCTTGCCTTGAGCGCCTCCCACTTCTCGATAAACGGCGAGCAATCGACCCTGTGATTATTCATGCCAAGCTCTTCAGGCTCAAACCCGAGGGCAAGGCCCATAAGCTCTGTAAAGTATATGACCGGGATGCCGAACTTCTCCCCTTCTTTTTCCATAAGGAACTGGTTGTTGTCAAACTGCAGAAAGCATGACGGACAGCACAGGACAAGGGCGTCAGCGCCTATGGCCTTGAGCTCTTTGAGCTTTATGCGCGCGAAGTGCAGGGCGTTTTCATGCTCGTCGATCCTGTCGAGGCCCTGTCCGCAGCACATCAGCTTGGTATTGAACTGAAGGCTCTTTGCGCCGAGCGCGGCCATCAGGTTGTCGAACTTTACCGGTTCAAGCGGATTGTCGTTCTTAAGGGCGTGAGAAGGCCTTATCATGTGGCATCCGTAATGGAGGGCCACCTGCATGCCTGAAAAATCCCTCTTTATCTTCTGCTTTACCGTCTGGAGACCGACGGTATCGTGGAAGAACGGGACAAGGTGATGGAGCTTTGCCTTTCCTGTAAACTCCCTGCCAACCTCTTTGAGCATGGAGTTGACCTCGTCTTTCTCCACCGGGTTCGCGTTCAGCTCGCACTTTACAGTGGCGAGGTTTGAAACGCAGCCCGTACACGGAGAGACAAGATCGTAGTCGAGCTCATCGACAAGGGCGACGTTCCTCGCAGCCGTTACTACGAACGCGGCGTGATCTATATTATTTACAAGTGATTTTTCAGGACAGCAGGTAAAACCATCGATGTCCCTGTGCGGGAGGGCGAAGCTGTCCAGAACCATCCTGGTCGATTTCTCTATAAAGGGGAACCTGGTCTGTATGGTACAGCCCCAGAAGACTGCAAACTCTTTCATCTCTTGCTGATTCCTTCTGACTTCGCCTGTAAAAAAACCGCTTGAAGGCGAACACCTTAAAAAACGTTAATTTCAAATTATCTGAGACGCCCTGCCCGGCCGGCCTATCTCAATCGGGCCGGCCGAGCGTAAAGCGGAAAACCTTCAAAACCTCATGAACATGACCGGCCTGGCTGAAAAGCCCCCGGATATCAGACCGGAAAGAACTATCTAAACAAACAAGACCGAACCCTACAGCCTGCCGAGATCAGACTGGAACGCAGGCATCAACCGGGCAGACCTCAGCGCACTTGGGCGCGTCATAATGGCCCTTGCACTCGATGCATACTGCCGGGTCTATCAGGTATATTTCGCCCTCTGAAATGGCACTTACAGGACACTCCGGAAGACATACGCCGCAGGCTACACAATCCTCTGTGATCTTAAGAGACATGCGCACTCACCATCCTTTCGTTATTTGCCTCTCCTTTGGTCACCGCGTAACGGCCCTAAAGACAGGTTACTCTGTATACAGTATACTAACGCACAACATGGGTGATTACAAGATTTTTTTTGCCGCATCCCTGACTTTTTAACGGCATTTTCCGTATAGAAGACAGGCCTTGCGGCAAATCAAACGGTTTTTCAGGCCTTTATTACGAGCAGTCTCGGCTCAGTCATCTCTTCTATCGCATACCTGACGCCTTCCCTGCCGAAACCGCTCATCTTAACGCCTCCGTACGGCATGTTATCCGTCCTGTAGGTCGGTATGTCGTTAGCTATTACCCCTCCCACTTCGAGCCGCTCGTAGGCGTACATTATCCTGGATATGTCCTTTGTAAATACCCCGGCCTGCAGCCCATATAAGGACCCGTTGACCATATCTATGGCATCTTCGAACACCTCATACGGCTCTATCGAGACTATCGGCGCGAAGACCTCTTCAGAGCAGACCTTCATCGATGGAAGAGTCCCCGTAAGGACGGTCGGCTCGAAGAACCTGCCTCTACGCCTTCCTCCAATAAGGAGCTTCGCTCCTCCTAAGACAGCCTCTTTGACCCATTCCTCGGACCTTGCGCAGGCCCCCTCATCTATCATCGGCCCGATATCAGTAGCCTCGTCAAGCGGATCACCGAGCTTGAGGTCTGAACAGTGGCCAAGGAACAACTCCTTGAACCGCTCGAATACGCCGCTATGCACATAGACCCTCTGGACTGATATGCAGACCTGCCCTGCGTATAAAAACGCGCCAGAGGCGCACCTGGCTGAGGCAGATTCAAGGTCTGCGTCCGAGTGGACGATCACACCTGCGTTGCCGCCAAGTTCCAGCGTCACACGCTTTGCGCCTGCCTTTGATTTAAGCCTCCAGCCTACGGCTGCGCTCCCGGTAAAAGAGAGTTTTTTTATCCTGTCATCACAGACAAGCCTTTCAGCATCTTCGTTGGATGCCGGCATTACAGAGACAGCGCCCTTAATATAACCCGCCTTCTCGATTATCTCAGCGAGGATAAGGGCCGTAATAGGGGCCTTCGGGGCCGGCTTTACAATAATCGGGTTGCCGCACGCCATCGCAGGCGCGACTTTATGGACGACAAGGTTCAAAGGGAAGTTGAACGGACAGATGGCAAGGACCGGCCCTACAGGAAACCTCCTTACGATCGCGAGCCGTCCTTCAGAGCCTGGGGCTATATCAACCGGCACGACAGAGCCTTGCGGCCTCTTCGCCTCTTCCAGGGCAATTTGAAAGGTCCCAACGGCCCTTTTGACCTCTGCCCGTGCGTCACGTATCGGTTTGCCTGACTCAAGGCAGATGATCCTTGCAAGTTCATCGGCCCTTGCGCCGAGGCCTTCAATCACCCGCCCTATAAGAGCGGCCCTCTCATGTGAGGTCATACGCTTGAGGACTTCAAAAGCCTTGACTGCAGAAATGATGGCATCTTCTATCTCCGGCTGACCGGCAAGGTATGTGACCCCTACGGCAGAACCGTCAAAAGGGCTCGTCACCTTGACCGGAGTTGCAGTCTCTATCCACCGGCCGCCTATGAATATCTTATGTATCTTCGACACGTTACCGCCTTTTTTCAGGTTCGACTGCACCATACGTCTCATATCGACAATTAGCAGAAAAAACCTTGTCAGTCAAATCGAATAATTGTTTTCCATTCGCCGTGTGGTATAATTTTCCCACGTCATACGCCGCAAATATGAGCCTTGATGCCAACGGGCAGACGGGGATTTTTCAGTAGGCTGGTACGACCCGGTATTTCTTCAGGCTGCTCAAAAACCTCCGGATGCAAGG
>JBBTBW010000024.1:15217-17208 GCA_038043525.1 Deltaproteobacteria bacterium
CGTCTAGGAGCGAGGAGTGAGGCGTAGTTTTCGCTACGCCGCAAAGACGAGAGACGAAGACAACGCCGCAGACGGGGATTTTTCAGCAGGCTGACAATAGGAGGGCCTTTAAAATAGCCACTATATACGGAAACCTGACAGGACTTAAATCAAGCCATCTCAAGACGATCGAACGCATATACAACAGGCGCATACCGCCTGATATGGCCATAACACCGGAGCTTGCCAGGTACATGACGGAGATCTCCAGAGAGATCAAGCGGCAGATCGGCGTAATAATCAACCGCAAAGGCGCGGTCGCAGCCGTCATAGTAGGAGATGAAAAAGAGATAGTCATACCGGTGCTATCCGACTACCCGCTCGGGAAGAGACACCTGAGAGGGGTCAGATGCGTGCATACGCATCTCAAGGGTGAGCCTCTTTCAAAAGACGATCTTACAGACCTTGCGCTTCTCAGGCTCGACATGATAGCCGCGATAACCGCGCAGGAAGACGGGCTTCCTGGGACGATCTTCACTGCGAACCTCGTCCCATACAACCCTGAGGGAAAGGCGTTCGAGGTGGCGGAGCCTGAACCGTTCCAGAGGTTCTTTCTCGACTTCGGTTCGTTCATCGGCTCACTCGAATATGAGATGGGCAGGGCTATTACAAGGGACGTACGCGACGGAAGAGAGCGGGCAATACTCGTCAGCGTCGCCAAAAGACTGCGGGAGGAACTCGCCGAATCGCTTGAGGAGCTTAAAGAGCTTGCGCGGACAGCGAGCGTTGTAGTACTCGACACGGTATGCCAGCGGCCCGAGCAGATAAACCCGAAGTACCTCATGGGGACCGGAAAGATAAAGGAGCTGATAATAAGCTCGCTACAAAAAGAGGCGACGCTCATCATATTCGACCAGGAGCTTACGCCGACGCAGATACGGGAGCTCGGCGCTATAACCGAGCTTAAGGTCATAGACAGGACCCAGCTTATACTCGACATATTCGCCAGAAGGGCGCATTCGAGGGACGGCAAGGTGCAGGTGGAGCTGGCGCAGCTCAAGTACCTGCTACCCAAGCTCACCGGCAAGGGGACTTCGCTCTCGAGGCTGATGGGCGGCATAGGCGGCAGAGGCCCGGGAGAGACGAAGCTCGAAGTCGACAGGCGAAGGGTCACGGACCGGATAGCACATCTTGAAAAAGAGCTTAAATCGCTCAGCAAGGGCAGATACGAGAGAAGAAGGCGCAGGGCCGAGAGCGGTGTGCCGATCATATCTCTGGCAGGCTACACGAACGCTGGCAAATCGACCCTTCTGAACGCGCTGACAAAGAGCGGGACGCTCGTTGAAGACAAGCTCTTCGCGACCCTTGATACGGCTTCCCGCAGGCTGAGGTTCCCGAAAGAGCGCGACGCCGTGATAACCGATACTGTCGGGTTCATCAGAGACCTGCCGGAAGACCTGCTCGCGGCCTTCAAGGCCACGCTGGAGGAGATGGAGGACGCGGACCTGCTCATCCACCTGGTAGACCTGTCAAGCCCTCAATTTGAAAAACGGATCAGAACGGTTGAAAAGATACTGAATGATATAGGTCTGTCAGATATACCGCGGCTGATGGTATTTAATAAGGCAGACCTCGTGGACCCGCTTATCGCCGAGAACGTCTGCCGCAGGTTCGACGCCTTGTGCGTATCCGCCTTGAACCCGGCGAGCCTCACACCGCTTCTCAAGGAGCTTGAGATGCGGCTCTGGCCGGGCCGGGACACGAAACGAGAGATACCTGAAGAAAGCGGCGATTAAGGCGGCTCGCCAGATGCGCGCCAATCTTTCTCTCTTCCGATAAGGCCATCGCCTCCTTGTGGGTTCAAGTTTGTAACTTGAACCCCATGATTCGCTTAATGCACATACGAAATCTAGGGAGCAGGTTGCAAACCTGCTCCCGCAACATGAGGATTATCTTGCCTTTGCCTTAAAACAACACGGGTCATGGCGGAATGAGCCTAAAGGATGGTCGAC
>JBBTBW010000025.1:0-1983 GCA_038043525.1 Deltaproteobacteria bacterium
CGGCAACGAGCGCTGATGCAGGCGTAGTCGTAAGCATCGGGATAAGAAGGAACGGCGCAAGCACCAACAGCTACTTTACTTCAGCCACGTCAGAGATAAGCAAAGGACAAGGCGACGCTACTGAGCTGACGCTCACCTCGATGGATATCAGGAAGGGCGACGTGATATACGCTTACACGGCAGGCGGCAAGACGGGTGCCGGCGACGTGCTGGTAGAAGTGGAGTACGAATAGTAATTATAAGCTTCGCAGGGATATGCAGATTTGTGAACAAGGTTGACACAGCGTCTAGCGCTCCATGTCGCTAGACGCTGTGTCTACATGGCCAGGCGTATCGGCGTTGGACAGGTCGGTGCGACCTTGAAGTACACCCGGTTCTTTTTAACTTCTACGGCTTAAGACGGATAGACAATGGCAATAAACCTCAGTAGCAGATATATGGCTGAACTCAGGAAGGGCGTCAATAAGCCGAATGTGGTTGTTGAGATCATTCTGGATAGCGGTACTGTCAGGTATGGATATCACGCATGCGCGGCGGGTACAGTTGACTTACTGGCTGATGGCAGTTACTTCGCAGATGGCGCCGGTTATGCGGCAGGGAGCACGGATCTGCCGCAGGTCATACCGATACTGAAGTCCGTATCGTCCTTGCAGAACAAGCTGGACACAAGGAATGGCTATTCGACAAGAGGCCTGTTGACTGTCGTGTTGAGCGGCAGAGAGAACTTCAAGAGGCTTTTACAGGATGAGTATCTGAAGAACAGGCGTGCCGTCAGGCGTGACGGGTTCATAGCAAGCGGGTTTACCTATAGCGATTATGCCTCGACATTTTCCGGCAAGATCCAGGACTGGTCTTTAAAAGGCGATGAGCTGACGTTATCTATAGCGGATGACCTTGTCGATGCCTCAGCCAAGATACCGGTCGAGAATACGACAAAGACGCAATATCTTGATTATCGTGATCGGAACCCGGTTGATATCATGCTTGACATCATGATCGAGCGGCTCGGCATAGACGCCGCTCTTGTCGATGTGGCGGCGTTCGCTTCCGAGCGTGATCTCTGGCTTGGCGGATGGAGGTTCAGCCGTGTTATCACTGAGCCTAAAGAGGCCAATGAGTACTTAAACGAGTTGCAGATCGAGACAAATTCTTTCGTCATACACGACGGCGACAAGATAAACTACAAGGTTTTTGCCCCGCCTGTTCCCGGGCAGGAGGTGGAGCATTGGAGTGATGATCTTCATATCCTGGAAGGGTCGCTGAGTGTTAAAAGCGGGTATCGGGATAATTTTTACAACAGGGTCGTAGTCTACCTTGACTACGATGAATCAGGGGCCGACCGCGAGGAAAACTACGAGACGGCTGTCATAGCAGCAGACGCTTCATCTCAGTCATCTATAGAGTGGGACGAAGTGAAGACTAAGGTGATAAGGAGCCGATGGATAAGGACTCTTGCATATACGGATGCGGTGAATGCCACCGGGGTGAAGATATATCATGTCTCGCGAGCCAACGGTCCTGGCGCCGGAAGTCTTTCTTATGAGAGTTCTGACTGCACGCTCAAGTGGGCCGCACCTGGCGGAGCGTACGGGGAGCCTGTAAGGGTAAGCGCCGATGGCAGGTATCAGCTCTTTGACAGCGACAAGAGGAGATACGTCAGGGTCGTTGTAGTTGCGGAAGAGCTGCCTGCGACAAGCGCGTCTGACAGCATTGCTCTGAGCGGACTAAACGGCGAGGCCATGGCGTCTACTCTCGCCGGTAAACTGCTCACGCGTTACCGGGACCCTGTTGCAACGATCAGTCTTGAGGTCGATATAAATAACTGCGCCCACGGCGCGCAGTTTATAAAGCCAACGGACCTTAAGGATGTGACCACCGCGGAGGCGTTTAAAAAGGGCGGAGGGCAGTGGTCAGCGGAAAGGGTGATGCTGATCTTCCCCCGAAATTTCGGACACACAGTTAAACTACATTTGCCTGCTCGAA
>JBBTBW010000026.1:0-23684 GCA_038043525.1 Deltaproteobacteria bacterium
AAAATATCTCTCTGATTTCAGCTTTGCGCTTCTGCGCGTCTTTTGGGTATGGCTCCTTTCGCTGTCGGCCGTCTCGCAGTAAATACTGATGCCTGCTCGTCGGCTCTCCTTTATGCTCATTCCACCATACCCGGGTTGTTTAGAGGCATAGACTGAATGCAAAGTCGTCTCTCTTTCAGGCTGGGCGGGTCACACCCGCCGCCTGCTCGGCGGCTCGCCTGTCAAGCTGATGCGTCTTTTTTTTACCTTGACTTTTCAGGCTGGAAAAAATATTCTACTGACCGCACTTCTGTGCGGAAAAAAACCACTGGAGACTTGAATACGATGGAACCGCAAGTGATAGCGTTAATTGTATTTGTCGGGGTCTATGCCCTCCTTATCTGGGACAAGATCAACAGGGCGGTTGTCTCTCTCCTCGGCGCGTCGGCCCTGATACTCATCGGCGTCCTCAATCAGGAGGCGGCGGTACACGGCATAGATTTTAACACCATAGGGCTTCTCCTTGCCATGATGGCGATAGTCGCCATCTCACAAAAGACAGGGATGTTCCAGTACCTGGCGATAAGGGCCGCAAAGATCGCCAAGGGCGAGCCGTGGAGGATACTTGTCTCGCTCTCTATAGTCACAGCCTTACTCTCTGCTCTTCTTGATAACGTCACGACAGTACTTCTGACTGTTCCCATCACATTCCTTCTGGTAGACGAGCTGAAGTTGAACCCGTACCCCTTCCTCGTGGCGCAGATATTCGCCTCGAACATAGGCGGCACTGCGACCCTCATAGGCGACCCTCCGAACATCATGATAGGAAGCGCAGTAGGGCTTGCCTTCATGGACTTCGTAGTCAACCTCGGTGTGATAATCCCTGCGATACTCGCCGGGTTCCTCATCCCGATGTACTTCATATACGGCAAGAAGATGAAGGTCGCGGATGATCTTAAAAGAAGGATCATGGCCTTTAATGAGAACGAGGCGATAACCGATAAAAAGCTCCTCGTAAAGTGCCTGATAGTTCTGGCTATTACGATAGGCGGATTTCTCCTTCAAAAGCCCTTGCACTTAGAGGCCGCTACCATCGGCCTCTTCGGCGCGGCGGTATTGATGCTCATAACCGGAGACGACCTCCAGCACGTCATGGAGAAGGCGGAGTGGACCTCCATCTTCTTCTTCGTAGGCCTCTTCATAATAGTCCACAGCCTCGTTGAAGTAGGACTCATCGGTCAGCTCGCGCAAAAGACGCTTGAGATGACTGGCGGAGATATGAAGGTGACAGGGATGACGATACTATGGGTCTCTGCGATAGCCTCGGCGTTCATAGATAACATTCCTTTTGTCGCCTCGATGATACCTCTTATAAAAGGCCTTGCGCCTTCGATGGGCGGGCCTGACGCGATAATGCCGCTATGGTGGGCGCTTTCATTAGGCGCTTGTCTTGGCGGAAACGGCACGCTCATAGGCGCGTCGGCAAACGTGGTAGTGGCCGGCATGGCGCACAAGAACGGACACGAGATAAGCTTCGTCAAGTTCACGCTCCTTGCCTTCCCGATGATGCTTATATCCATCATCATATCAAGCGTATACATGTGGTTCAGGTACTTCGCGGGCTGATGCAGGTCTGTTGATGCTTTCATCAACAGAAAGGGCGCTTCATCTGTTATAATATACGAGGAGGGCTTACCATGATAGCCGCTAACATAATGACATCAGGCGTAATCACGCTGACTACAGGTGATAAGATGCTTGACGCCATAAAGCTTATAAGCAACAAGAAGGTGAGGCAGATACCTGTCGTAGACAACGCAGGCAAGGTCGTGGGCGTTGTCACTCCGAGAAGGCTGATGAAGGCGATACTCCCGAAGTACATCTCGGAGGGGATGCTTGAAGACGTAAAGTTCGCCCCTGAGCTTCCCGAGTTCATCGAGAACATAGACCAGCTCGCCTTCAAGTCGATAGAGGACGTCCTTGAAAAGGAGTTCGTGGCGGTCTCTCCGGAGACTCACACGATGGAGATAGCCGCCCTTTTCGTGAACGCCAAGAAGCCTGCGGAGACGATACTCGTCGTTGATGATCATAAGAGGCTTTTAGGGGTCATATCCCCGTGGGACATATTTAAAAGACTGTGGGAATACTCGGAGAAGAAGAGCTAAGGACAGTAGGGGTCTACGTTCACTGCCCTTTTTGCGTCAGTAAATGCCCGTACTGCGACTTCAGGTCGGTTGTTGACCGATCTATCCCGGAGGCGCGCTACATAAGGTGCCTTGAAGCAGAGCTTGCCGCGATAGTCGAAAAAGAAGGACTTCATCTACAGGGACGCCCCCTTGAGTCTATATATCTCGGGGGCGGCACCCCGTCTCTTTTCTCCCCTGAGGCTGTAGCCTCGATAATCAATCCGATAAAAAAGACTTTTAGTCCGATGGAAGGCGTCGAGGTCACGCTCGAGGTCAACCCTGAAAGCGCCGAAAGATCGAGGCTGGAGGCGTTCAGGCGCGCGGGCGTCAACCGCCTTTCTATCGGGATCCAATCCCTTGACAACGCCGTACTTGCCGCCCTTGGCAGGAGCCACACTGCCGTTCACGGACGTGAGGCCTTCAACTCTGCCCGCGCGGCAGGCTTTGATAATGTAGGAGTTGACCTCATCTACGGCATACCCGGCCAGAGTCTCGATGTCTGGCTGGAAACGGTCAGAAGGGTCGTTGAGATGCGCCCGGAGCATATATCCGCCTACTGCCTCACTATTGAGGAATCGACTCCGTTTTATCCGATATATTCGACTGCCGAAGGGAAGGGAAGGCTTCCCGGAGAGGATGCGGAGATCGAGATGTATGCCGGTCTGCTCCGAATACTTAAAGATGCCGGCTACAGCCAATATGAGATATCAAACTTCGCCAAGCCGGGCTTCGAGGCTGTGCATAATTCGAGGTACTGGCTCGGGAAAGATTATATCGGACTTGGCAGTTCCGCCCATTCGTACCTATACTATCCAGGATGGGGGCGCAGATGGTGGAACGAACCGTCTCCGTATGCCTACATGGATAAGGTCGAGGGACAAGGCGCGGCTCTGTCCGGCTCTGAGGAGCTTACAAGGGGCGAGGCCTTGCATGAGGCGGTGGTGCTGGGCTTAAGGATGCTCGGCAGGGGCGTTGACGCTGTGGCGTTCAAGAAAAGGTTCGGCATCTATCCGAGGGAGGCTCTCACCGGATGCGACGAGCTTGTCGGTAGAAATCTAGTCAGGTTCACAGGTGAGGATATGTGCCTGACTGATGAGGGCGCGCTCCTTTCCAACGAGGTTTTTTTGAGGGTTTCGGTCTGATCGGTTTTGAGTTTTTAATGGCCTTGACAACCTTTCCACCCGTTGGTATCTTAAAATATGCAGGTCTTTGCCGTGAAAGGCTGTTTTTCTTAGTTAAAACGGGTCATACGGGCGCTTTAAGGCCTGATGTCTCTTATCCCTTCGTTTTTTTTGTTAAACGGAGGCATGTCTGTTGACTGCGGTTTTTATGCAGGGCTGACAGGCAGGGGTGCGTATGGGTATATTGCAGGGACGTTCAAGGGAGATATTAAAGGCGATAGTGCAGGACTATATCCGCACTGCCGAGCCTGTATCCTCAAAGGCCGTTGCAATGCGCTGCGGTCTCGGCGTAAGCCCGGCGACGATCAGGAACATCATGGCAGAGCTTGAAGAGGGCGGCTTTTTAGGCCAGCCCCACACAAGCGCGGGCAGGGTCCCTACTGATAAAGGCTTCCGTTTTTATGTCGATAGCCTCCTTGAGCTTGAAGAGCCTCCATCTGAGGCAAAGGAACTTTTGCACAAGGGCTGCGAGAGCGGCCAGACCGTGGAGAACGTCCTTGCCGGCACTGCCAGGGCCTTATCCTCGATAACGAGCTGCGCAGGGCTTATGTTCGCCCTTAAAAAAGAGAGCTTTGTCATAAGGCACATAAAGCTCGTGCCGATAGACGCGCTCTCGATAATGGTAGTCATTGTGTCGAGCCACTCCGTGGTCCATACGAGGCTTATCAGGATGGAGGCTGGCCCTGACTTTGACCTCGACAGGGTCTCGCAGAGGCTCAACAGCATGGCTGACGGCCTTACGCTCGGCGAGCTGAGGACCAGAATAGTCGAGGAGATGCGCGACGACAGGAACCTGTACGATGAGCTTCTCAAAAAAGCCCTCTCATTAGGGGCTATGGCTATCGACGGGCCTGAAAGGTTGCAGCCGAGCGATCTTTATCTGGAAGGCAGGGCCAATATCATGAACCAGCCTGAGTTCAGGGACGATTTTGAGAGGATGCGCCGCATATTCTCGGCCTTTGAGGAGAAGGGCCTGCTCGTCAGGATACTTGACAAGAGCATGGATGAGAACGGCCCCCACGTTTATCTCGGCTCAGAGTCCCTTGTGGAGGGCTTCAGCGGCCTCAGTTTCGTAACGGCCCCATATACCAGCGGGGGCGAGATATTAGGCTCCCTTGGCGTCATAGGCCCTGTCAGGATGAATTATTCAAGGATCATACCTCTTGTCAACTATACGGCAGGGCTTCTCGGCAGGGTCCTCTGACCGGCACACACTTTTTATGTCCACTAAGTTGTTTCGCGCCTCTTGCTTGCAGGGGCTTTCAAAACGGTCTGAAAAAACTCGGCCGCGATGCGGCAAAATACAATCTTTCGAACGAGGTAAGAGATGAAGGGTAACGGGGAAGACAAGAATATAGATAACAGAGAGCCGGAGACGCCTTCCGAGGCGGCCGAAGTCCATGACTCCGAACTTCAAGAGATACCTGAGCAGGAGATAGCGCGCCTGAGAGACGAGCTTGAGGATAAGGCCAGGGAAGCCGGCGAGAACCATGACAAGTACCTGAGGGCCTGCGCGGATCTTGACAACTACAGGAAGAGGGCGGCTAAAGAGAAGGCCGACGCTATAAGCTTCGCTAACGAGGGGTTCATAGAGGAGCTTCTCTCTGTCATAGACAATATGGACAGGGCCCTTATCCACGCCACCGGCGAGCACAGCCTGGATTCGCTCCGTACAGGCGTTAAGCTCACTATGGACCAGATGTACGCGCTCCTTAAAAAATTCGGATTAGATGACGTCAAGTCCGTAGGTGAGAGGTTCGACCCTGCCGTACACCACGCGATAAGCGAAGTTGAAAGCGAGGCGGAGCCGGGTTCCGTGGTCGACGAGTTTCAGAAGGGTTATTATCTGAAGGGCAGGCTTCTCAGGCCTGCAATGGTCTCTGTCGCTAAGAAGAAGGAATAAAAAAGATCTGTTAGACGGATGCCTAGAATCCTGGTTTTTGGCCTGTCATGGTCTCAGTCGTGAAGAAGAAGGAATAAAAAAGATCCGGGATCGGTGTTGAGAAGGTTATGGAAGAAAAGGACTATTACAAGATACTCGGCGTCGCGCGCGGCGCCTCTGATGATGAGATCAAAAAGGCTTACCGCAGGCTCGCCCACGAGTCGCACCCGGACAAGCACAGCGGGGACAAGGACAAGGAAGAGAAGTTCAAGCTTATAAACGAGGCATACGAGCACCTCAAGGACCCTGACAAGAGGGCGCATTATGACCGTTTCGGGTCGTCTGCCCCTGGCGCGGGAGCCGGAGGGTACAGGGGAGATGCCGGTTTCAACTCTGATTTTCAGGACCTCTTTGGAGAGGTCTTTTCGGATTTTTTTGGCGGGGCAGGCGGCAGAAGGGGCAGGCCCGGCCCTGAGCGCGGCTCTGATCTCAGGTACGATCTCGATATAACATTCGAGGACGCGGCCTTCGGCGCTGACAAGACCATACATCTCATACGCACCGCTGATTGCTCGGTCTGTTCAGGGACAGGCGCTAAACCCGGGACCCAGTCCGCGACATGCCCGACATGCAGGGGCGCCGGACAGGTGAGGTTTCAGCAGGGATTTTTCAGCGTTGCCCGTCCGTGCGGCGCGTGCAGGGGGACCGGCACCATCATAAAAGACCCATGCTCGGATTGCAGGGGCGCGGGAAAGACACGCCTCACAAAGGACCTGACGGTAAAGATCCCGGCCGGAGTCGACTCAGGCTCCAGGCTCCGGGTCTTCGGTGAGGGCGAAGCTGGCGAGCGCGGCGGCCCTCCAGGCGACTTGTATGTCTTTTTGACGGTATCGCCTCATCAGATATTTCGCAGGGAAGAAGACGACATTATATGCGAGGTGCCGATCAGTTTCCCTCAGTCGGCGCTCGGCGCCGAGATAGAGGTCCCTACGCTCGAAGGCGCGGCAAAGCTCAAGGTGCCGCCGGGAACCCAGTCAGGCAAGGTCTTCAGGATAAAGAACAAAGGGATAGCCTCTGTGCGCACAGGCAGGAGGGGAGACGTACAGGTCATACTGACGGTCGAGACCCCTACGAAGCTCACGAAGAGGCAGAAAGAGCTCCTCGAAGAGTTCGCCTCCATCAGCGGCGAGGAGTCGACCCCGTTAAAGAAAAACTTTTTTGACAAGGTCAAGGAAATCTTCGGATGAAGGCCTGTTGCGTACTCAGTCCCCGCTCATCGTCCCGGAGAGCCTCTGCCTTTGCGCTACGGGTTTTAAGTGCCGTTCTCCTTATCTGTTTATTTGCCGTGCCTGCGTCGTACGCAGGTAGCGTCAAGGGCGGCTTAGGGCCTGCGATAGACGCCGCACAGGCCAAAGGCACTGTGGCCTCTGCGCAGGCGCTCAGTACCTCGATAAGATCCAACCCTGACGACCCGCTCTCAGACATGGCATTATACACGCTCGGTTCGGTCTACCTGAAGAATAAGGATTATCCGAGGGCGGCAACGGCGTTCCAGGGCCTCATCGAGACCTTTCCGGCAAGTTCCTATAAATTCCCGTCGCTATATGACCTCGGATACGCGAGGTACAGGTCCGGCCGCATGACTGACGCAAGGTCTGTGCTTGAAGCGGTTGCCGATGGCGCCGATACCTCTGAAGAACTGAGAGGCCGGGCCAGGATACTTCTTGCCGAGATGAGCGGCGCCATCTCCGCTTCGGGCTTCAATCCTGCGGTTGATCATGCTGCTATGCAGGACGGTGGGGCGGCCCCTATTGTCATAGGCGCGCTCCTTCCCGTGAAGGGGCCTTACGCTGTATTCGGGACAGATGCCTTAAACGGTATCCTTCTGGCGGCAGACGTCTTTGGAAATGGGCAGGGACAAGGCGGGGTCAAGGTCGTAGCAAGAGATGTCGGCACTGATAGCGAATCAGCGGCTTCTGCTGTCTCTGAACTTGCCGGGGACCGTACGGTTGGCGGGCTCATAGGCCCGTTATTCAGCTCAAGCGCTGCAAATGCGGCGAAGCTCGCGCAGTCAAACGGCATACCGATAGTCACGCTTACCCAGAAGGAAGGGATAACCTCTGCCGGAGATTTCGTCTTCAGGAATTTCCTGACCCCGGAGGCGCAGGCTGTGGCGATAGCGGAATATGCCTGCGATACGCTCGGCCTGCAGAGGTTCGCTATATTAGCTCCTCAGAACAATTACGGCAACGAGCTTGCGAAGTTCTTTGAGGCTGAACTGAAAAAATGCGGGGCCTCGGTCGTCAAATCCGCGCAGTACAGGCAGGGCGCTACGGACTTCAGCGCTGAGGTAAGGCGCCTTTTCGGAGTGCAGGTGGAGGTGCGCAAAGAAGGAAGGCGTAAGATAAAAGAATACACGCCTGTCTCGAAGATCCAGGCGCTATTTATACCGGACGGCGCCGAGACAGTCGCCCTTATCGTCCCGTACCTCAGGTACTATAATGTCAAGGGGGTACAGCTCCTGGGGACCAACGGCTGGAACTCTCAGAGGCTTGTGGAACTTGGAGGCGAATCGGTCGAGGGCGCGGTATTCGTCGATGGTTTCTTTCCGGAGAGCAAAAGGCCCGGTGCGTCAGAGTTCGCAAGGCGTTTTAATGAGGTTTACGGCCGGCCTCCGGGTGTTATAGAGGCCCAGGCTTATGATGCGGCCGCGATGCTTATCTCGGCGATACGCCTGTCAGGGGGCGCGTCAGCCGATAGGCAGGCCGTGAAAAAAAGGCTTAGATCGATCGGAGATTATACGGGAGCCGCGGGCATTGTGAGCTTCGACGGCTCAGGCGAGGCTGTCAAGAGGCTCTTCTACCTGACAGTGAAGGACGGGCGTATTACAGAGGCGCGTTGAGATGGAAAAACAGGGGGCGCGGGGTGATATGGGACTTACGCATATAGATGAGAGAGGAAAGGCGCGGATGGTAGATGTCACAGCCAAGGCCGCAACTGAAAGGGTTGCCGTTGCAAAGGCGCGCGTCTTGATGAAGGGCTCGACGCTTGAACTCATACTGGCGGCAGAGGTGAAGAAAGGCGACGTGCTGGGTGTGGCGCGCGTGGCAGGTATAATGGCCGCCAAGAAGACCGCAGAGCTGATACCGCTTTGCCATCCTCTGAACGTTACGAGCGTGGAGGTAGACTTCGAGACTTCTCACGAGCCGCCGTCCGTCGAGATAACCGCTACCGCGAAGGTGACGTCGGGCACAGGCGTTGAGATGGAGGCCCTGACGGCCGTGTCGGTAGCAGCGCTGACTGTTTACGATATGTGCAAGGCCGCTGACAAGGGGATGAGGATAACCGATGTAAGGCTCGTAAAAAAGACCGGTGGAAAGAGCGGGACGTTTATCGCTGAGTAGTCACGAAGGGTTTTTCGCCGGCGAGCCATATTTTTTAAACCTGAGATTGTTATTTACAAAAAAGGCGCTTTTCGGTTATAATCCGCTGATGGAAAAAGATAGACTTGAGCACTTCAGGACGCTGTTGAACGGAAAACTTGAGGAACTCTTAAGCGGTGCCGGAAAGGCCGTGGTCGGCATGAGCGAATCAAAGGAAGAGAACTTCCCCGACCCTACTGACAGGGCCTCTCTTGAGACGGAGAGAAACTTCCTTCTGAGGGTGAAAGACCGCGAACGCAGGCTCATCTCCAAGGTGCAGGAGGCTATCGTAAGGATAGACGACGGCACGTTCGGGGTATGCGAGCTGTGCGGCGAGGATATATCCGAAAAGAGGCTCGAAGCAAGGCCTGTCACTACCAGCTGTATAGAGTGCAAGAAGGAAGAAGAAGAGCAGGAGAAGGCCAGGAACGCATGATGTGATGCGTACGCGCCGCCCCGGCTTGAAGCATTCTGTCTCAGACCATCCCAATAATCCGATCGAGCCGCTGATCCCGAGAAGGTGCCGATGCCAGAATTAAGGAAAGACCCCATAGTTGGCAGATGGGTCATCATATCTACCGAGCGCGGCAAGCGTCCCTCCGAGTTCGAGTTTACACAGCCATCCATAAAAACAGGTTTCTGTCCGTTTTGCCCCGGCAACGAGACGAAGACGCCGCCGGAAATCCTGGGCTACAGGAAAAACGGGGGCGAGCCCAACTCTTCCGGATGGCACATAAGGGTTGTTGCCAACAAGTACCCGGCCCTCAAGGTCGAGGGCGAGCTGAACAGGGAAGGCGACGGCGTATACGATAAGATGAACGGCGTCGGCGCGCATGAGGTCATCATAGAGACGCCGAATCACATGGAGACGCTCTCAAAGCTGACCCCGGCCCAGTTCGAAGAGGTCCTCTGGGCATACAGGGACAGGATAATCGACCTGAAACGCGACGCGCGCCTGCGCTACATCCTGATATTCAAGAACCACGGCGAGGCCGCAGGCGCCTCATTAGAGCACTCCCACTCACAGCTTATAGCGCTACCCATCATCCCCAAACGCGTCGCCGAGGAGCTTGACGGCGCTCTGGAATATTACAACTTCAAGGAAAGATGCGTTTTTTGCGACATAGTCCGGCAGGAGATCATGCAGGGCGTAAGGGTCATAGCGGAGAACAGGGACTTTCTGGCGATGGCACCGTATGCGCCGAAGGCCCCTTTCGAGGTCTGGATTCTCCCGAAGATCCACGAGGCGAGCTTTGAGAACTGCCAGAAGCACCACTACGAGAACCTCTCCATACTATTCTCTGATGTCCTAAAGAGGATGGATAAGGTGCTTAACTACCCTCCATACAACTTCATACTCCACGCGGCCCCGCTTAAAGACGGCGCGGCGCAGTATTACCACTGGCACTTCGAGATAATACCAAAACTGACTAAGGTCGCAGGTTTTGAATGGGGGTCAGGGTTCTACATAAACCCGACGCCGCCGGAAGAGTCAGCCAGGTTCCTGAGAGAGGCAAAACTCTAGTTTCTGTGTGAACAGGGTATTGCAGTCGTTTTTTCTTTGTCCTTATATCTGCAAAGGTTTCAGTCGCGCGTTTTTTACAGCGAAGCCGTTCATCGGCCGGCGGGGTGAGTTCTCTATATTATGTGGTATAATATATGAGACGACTCCGGTGGTCGGGCCGTAACGGGCCGCATGCGTCGGGTATGCCGCAGAACGGACAGGCAGATAGATAAATGGCTGCAAGAGCATGGCCCTCCGCTTATAAAGTATCGTGCAGGCTTGCGTTGTTTTGTTAATGCTCTTTCTGTTTAAACATAAAAAGGTGATACCATGACGGTCAGGGCCGAGTTACCAGTGGCCGCAGACATCGGGCCAATGAGGTATTCTGAGATGAAAAAACGGATACTTGTGGTAGACGACGAGGAAGGGCTCAGGCTTCTCTACAAAGAGGAGCTTGAGGACGAGGGCTGGGCGGTCTTACTCGCCTCTTCCGGCGAAGATGCGCTCAAGATGCTGGATAAAGAGCTCTCTGACCTCGTGCTTCTGGATATCAAGATGCCCGGCATGGACGGCGTCGAGGTCCTCAGAAGGGTCAAGGAGAAGTGGAAAGACCTGCCTGTAATACTTTGCACCGCGTATCCTCACTACAAGCACGACTTTGGCACCTGGGCCTCTGACGCCTATGTGATCAAATCATCGGACCTTACCGAGCTTAAGCAGGTCATAAAGGATATCCTCGGTAAAAAATCGTGATGTTTTGAGATTGCCTGCCTTGTCGTAAGAGGCCTTCTCAGTTTTTTAGTTAGACAGACCCTGATTCCGCTCGTTACAAAGTAAGACTGACGGCGCTTTGCTGATCAGTCCCTTTCTCATGCCGCAAACCCTGATTAAAGAGACTTGGCCGCTTTAGCATACGCCAATCAGAGAAAAATAATCGGTTTGACTTTAAATGTCTTGCGGTTGGGCCTGTTTTTTGTTAAAAAATACAGGTTGTCTTGTTGCGGCGTTCATCCCCGGCCTGTAGCGTTTGTCGGGGATGGAATGACGGGGGGTTAGCTCAGATGGGAGAGCGGCTGGTTCGCAATCAGCAGGCCACCGGTTCGATCCCGGTACCCTCCACCAGATAAAAACAAGGGGTCAGCCATAATCGGCTGGCCCCTTTTGTTTTGGTGTTTTATTTTGGATTTCGATGCGTCAAGCAATTTGCGTTTCTGATGGGCGGTACTTCACACAATTAATAACGTGTAAATGCTTGAACTTTTACATGGAGGATTCGTATTAAATGAAAAGATATTTTCGAGTGATGCTGGGTAGTAAAAGCGGCTGCGCACCACAATGCTTTTCCGAAGGCTTCATAGGCGCAGATTATGGTATCGCGGAAGATTTGAGCGGAAAACTACCTGAAGTTTTCCGCGAGTTTAATAAGAATTATATTCCAGTCTATCAGGCGATACATCCTGCCAAATCCAGGATTGCTGCCGGCCTCTCATGCGGTGCATTGTGGACTATCGCCAAATACATCCAAAAAGGTGATATTGTGCTTTGCCCCGACGGCTCAGGTGCATACCATAACGGTGAGGTAACAGGCGATTATTATTATGCTTCAGGTCAGGTCCTACCTCATCGGCGTCCAGTCAAATGGCTTGGACAGACTATACACCGTTCTGCCATGAGCGATGCACTTAAAAATTCCGCTGGATACATCGGTACGGTCTGTGACCTTGCAAGGCATCGTGATGAGATAGAAAAACTGCTGGGCGGCAGCGTGTCTGCGACGATTATATCTACCGATCCGGAGGTTGAAGACCCTGCTGTTTTTGTTTTGGAAAGGCATCTCGAGGATTTTCTTGTCCAGAACTGGTCTCAGACAGAGCTCGGCAAGGAATATGATATTTATGAAGAGGACGGAGAAATGGTCGGTCAGCAATACCTGACAGATACAGGCCCGCTCGACGTTCTGGCAATCAGTAAGGATAAAAAACGCCTGCTGGTTGTAGAGTTGAAAAAGGGGCGCGCTACTGATGCTGTCGTAGGGCAGGTACTCAGGTATATGGGATATGTGCAGGAAGAGCTTGCCGAAAAAGATCAAAATGTTTTCGGCGTGATTATTGCGTTTGAAGACGATCAGAAGATACGCAGGGCACTGGCTGTTGTTCCTTCCATCAGCTTCTACAGGTACGAGATAAGCTTTAAGTTGTTGAAAGGGTAGGGCACGCTTAGTCAAGCAGAGTAGAAAAAATGCAGGCATCTGAGATCAACGTGATGTGCCTTCAAACAAAACCCGGGGTATGGTGGAATGAGCCTAAGGGATGGCCGACGAGCAGGCATCAGTATTTTCTGCGAGCCGGCTCGAAAACGATGCGAGCCATACCCAAAAGGCGCACGGAAAGTGCAAAGCAGGAGTCAGCCCGATATTTTTTGTAAAGGGTCGCTATCTTATCATGCAGTTAAAAAATGAACCCAAAGACGCACGACAGTGCGCAAAAGAAGACTGGCAGCTATTTTTGATTCGTGTAGTAGTTTTACTGTAAGCTATACTCACGAAATTGGTGGGCTCGGCCCACCCTACAATTCTGAATCTGTCTTTGCCTTAAAACAACACGGGTCATGGCGGAAAGAGCCTAAAGGATGGGCGACAAGCAGGCATCAGTATTTACTGCGAGTCGGCCAGACAGCGAAGGGAGCCATACCCAAAAAGGCGCACGGAAAGTGCA
The DNA here is from genome assembly GCA_038043525.1 of Deltaproteobacteria bacterium. Taxonomy (GTDB): domain Bacteria; phylum Desulfobacterota; class GWC2-55-46; order GWC2-55-46; family GWC2-55-46; genus JBBTBW01. The sequence continues at coordinate 12,869 of JBBTBW010000026.1, forward strand.
AAGTTGGGGTCAGACCGATGTTTTTTGCAAAGGGGCGTTGTCTTGTCCTGCAGTTAAAAAGCGAGGTCAAAACGCACATCAGATAACTATTAACCCCTCCCAGCCTCCCCTTGCGAATAAGGGGAGGAGCAAAACCAAAACGACCAGCCTTTGAATTTAGCCCTTGCCTCTAAACAAACCCGGGTATGGTGGAATGAGCCTAAAGGATGGTCGACTAGCAGGCATCAGCTTTTACTGCGAATCGGCCAGACAGCGAAGGGAGCCATACCCAAAAAGACGCACAGAAGTGCAAAGCAAGAGTCAGACCGATGTTTTTTGCAAAGGGGCGTTGTCTTGCCCTATCGTTAAAAAAAGAACCTAAAAGCGCACGAGAGTGCGCAAAAGCAAAGCCGCTTACGACTGACCCCTCCCAGCCTCCCCTTGTGAGTAAGGGGAGGAGCAAAACCAAAACGGCCAGCCCTTGAATTTAGTCCTGCCTTGAAACAATAACCCGGGTATGGTGGAATGAGCCTAAAGGATGGTCGACAAGCAGGCATCAGTATTTACTGCGAGTCGGCCGGACAGCGAAGGGAGCCATACCCAAAAAGGCGCACGGAAGTGCAACGCTGAAACCAGGCAGATATTTTTTATGTGGGCTGTTGTCGTGTCCTGCAGATCATGCGGCGGGTTGACCCGCCCCGCCGAGCGCAAAGGCGAAGCGAGACACACGAAAAAACCGCACGACAGTGCAAAGCGTAATCAGACTGCTTCGGTTTTTTTGAATCTGCTTTGAAGCCTGATTGCTACATTGACAAGGCTTATAAGGACAGGCACTTCCACAAGCGGGCCGATGACCGCCGCGAACGCGGCGCCTGAGTTTATCCCGAATACGGCTATAGCCACGGCTATCGCAAGCTCGAAGTTGTTGCTTGCTGCGGTAAACGCAAGGGTAGTTGTCCTGGGGTAATCGGCGCCGATCCTGTGTCCCATCCAGAAGCTGACGAAGAACATAATGATGAAGTAGAGCAGAAGCGGCAAAGCTATCTTTATTACATCGAACGGAATGGTGACTATCACCCCACCTTTCAAGCTGAACATGACCACGATCGTGAAGAGCAGGGCCCCAAGGGTAATGGGGCTTATCTTAGGTATAAAGGCCTTTTCATACCAGTCGCCGCCCTTCCTACCTTTAAGGAAGAACCTGGTGGCGAAGCCGGCGATAAAGGGTATGCCGAGGTATATGAATACGCTTTGCGCGACATGCCAGATGTGTATGCCAACGGCCCTGCCTTCGATGCCGAAAAACGGGGGCAGGTATGCGATAAAAAACCACGCATAGACGCTGTAGAAGAGTATCTGGAATATGCTGTTGAAGGCCACGAGGCCTGCAGCGTAATGAGTGTCTCCTTTTGCGAGCTCGTTCCATACTATGACCATCGCGATGCAACGCGCAAGCCCCACGAGAATGAGCCCGGTCATGTACTCAGGCGAGTCGTGCAGGAATATGATGGCGAGGGAAAACATCAGCACAGGGCCGATAAGCCAGTTTTGCGCCAGCGACAAAACTAGGATCTTCCAATCCTTGAAAACGCTTCCTAGTTCCTCGTATCGCACCTTGGCGAGAGGGGGATACATCATCAGGATAAGGCCTATCGCTATCGGGATGTTTGTCGTGCCGACCTGCATGGAATCTATAGCGGCCACAATAGACGGAAGCATATATCCAAGCAGTATGCCCATGCCCATAGCCAGGAATATCCAGAGGGTCAGGAACCTGTCCGTGAATGAAAGTCTCGTATCCGTCATCTCACAGGCCTTTATTTATATCTTTGAGAATCTCCGGCAGATCAGATACAAATCGCCGTATCTCGTCTCGTACGCGGCGGTAATGGACCAAGGCCTCTTCTTCGTCAGCCGCGCCTGCGGCAAGCTTCGGAGGGTCTTCGAACCCGAAGTGCATGACCCTGGCTCCGCTGGCGAATATCGGGCAGTTATCGTTAGCGTCCCCGCATAGGGTGATCACAATATTAAATTCATGTTGTTGCAGCTCATCAATATGCTTTGAACGCTGGCCCGAGATATCAACGCCTGCCTCAAGCATTACCTTAATCGCCAGTGGGTCCATGCCTTTGGGTTCTGTCCCGGCGGAATATGTCTCGATCGACCCTGAAAGCAGGCGCCTGGCCCAGCCCTCTGCCATCTGGCTGCGGCATGAGTTGCCGGTACACAGGAAGAGCAGTTTTACATTATTCAACCCTTGCACAGGTCCTCCGGAGGGACAGAAGTTATCTTTCCGAGTTTTTTCAAGTCGTGACGCGCCGCTTCGGAGCCTGTTGCGGAGGCGATGACCCAATCGAGCAATTGACGGATTCTTTTCGGAGCGCCAGCTCCGGCAATACTGTAAAAGACCCACTTGCCGCGCTTTCTCATCCTGACCAACTCTGCCCCGTACAAAATAGAGAGATGTTTGGAGACTGTAGATGGCGCAAGGTCAAGGATTGCCGTTATCTGGCATACGCAAAGCTCGTGCTTTGAAAGGGCCAGCAGGATGCGGACCCTCGTTTCGTCGGAAGCGGCCTTTAAAGCAGCGATGGTTGATCTCATGGGGAAATTATACTTCGTCATCTGACGAAATGTCAATGTGTTGTTCGTAGCCGGTACAGCGGCCCTTTGCGCGATGCCGCTGTATTCGGCTTGTCATAGGGATGGACAGCCTTTAGATCGGTTACGCTCATTTTTCTTAATGGAGTATCTATGCGGTCTCTAACCCGGCAGGCCTCCATCTGATAGATAATGATGGGCCGAGTTGGATGGCTTGTCCGATCCACGCGTCTCTTCTTTGTTTTGAGAGGTCAGTCGGCGCCAGGACACTTTTGCGGCCCTTGGGTTTTCTCCTGTATAATATAGAGGCCTTACGCGGCGCATGGCTCTGTGTGCTGATCGGATCTCTACCGGCCGATTACAGAGATTTGGCTACAAAACCCTGCCTCCTTATGCTAGACTTTTGCCTGTATAATTTTGTTTTTCAAGGCAGAGGCGCGACAAGGCCGCCATGCCTGTCCGGGTTTTCTCATACAGCCAGAGAGTCCTGATGGCGGTATCTCTGTTCAGGCAGGGTTTCTCTGCGCATCGTATCTGTCATTACAGCGGCCATGGCTATGCAGGTTGGGCATACGACAGTTTGAGGGGTTTTTTATGAGGACTTTCCGTTTAAAGAACGAGAAGATGCTGAGATCGCTTTTTATCTCGCTGGCGTTGTTTTTCGTAGTGGCCGGGCTTAAGGTCCTTCTGATGTTTCTTGCCGCAGGCGGGTGGGAGCATCAGGGGGTATTCGCGTTCGCAGGCAAGGCAACGGTTTTTTTGACAACAGGCGGCGTGGTATTCCTCCTCAGATGGCTTATAGCTGACGCGCCTTTAAACCTCCTTAGCAGGTATACTGTAACTCCGCTTCTGAGGACCATCATAACGCTACTTCTCTACTTCGCGGCCTCTTTGTATCTCCTTCACAAGATATTCGCTATTAACATGCTGCCGCTTCTCACCACCTCTGCGGTACTGACAGGCATACTCGCTCTCTCGCTTCAGGAGACTCTCAAGAACCTTTTTACGGGTCTCTGGATAAACACAGAGAGGATAGTCGCCAAGGGCGACTGGGTAAGGGTTGCGGACAAGGAAGGGCAGGTGATGGAGGTTACATGGCGGACAACAAGGCTTCTTACCAGGGGAGATGACCACATAATACTGCCCAACAGGATGCTTGCAGAAAACGTACTGGAGAACCTCACTTATCCGACCCCTTTGCACATGGTCGAACTCGACATTAGCGCAAGCTACAAGGACGCTCCCAACAAGGTCAGAGAGATCCTGGCCGGTCTTGCGGCCTCATGCCGTTATGTAAAGGCAGACCCTGCGCCTGAGATACTCCTTCTCGGCTATGGCGATTTTTCTGTCAATTACAGGGTCAGGGTCTGGATAGACGATTACGTGAAGGACATGACGGTCAGGAGCGACATATACAGGCGCGCGTGGTACGCGTTTAAGAGGCATTCCATAGAGATACCATACCCGATAAGGGCCATTTTGCGCAAGCACGAGCCGAAGCCGATCGAGGCGGGCGTTGTCGCCGCATCACTGAGGGAGATAGATTTTCTCAAGGTCTTAAAGGACGAAGAGATGGCTATTGTTGCCGGTTCTGCCAGGACAGAGACCTTTGGCGATGGAGAACAAATAGTCAGGCAAGGCGAGCCCGGAGACACCTGTTATTTCATCAGAAGCGGCAGGGCGGACGTAATGTTAAAGGGGCCTTCTGGCGAGGAGGGCTTTATTGCGTCACTAAAGGCCGGTGACTTTTTCGGGGAGATGAGCCTGCTTGCAGGCGAGCCGAGAAGCGCTACGGTCGTGGCCAGGGAGGATACAGTCTGTATAGTCATAGGCTCAGAGGCCTTTGGCGCAATACTGGGCGATAACCCGAAGGTAGCAGAGAATCTGAGCGAGGTGCTGGCTGTGAGGACTGCGGAGCTTGAGGCTGTAAGGAGCAAGACCGTCAGCAGGGCCGAATCACAAAAGCATATACAGATGACGATCATGTCCAAGATAAAGAGGTTCTTCAAGATCTCCTGACGGAGATCTGTTAACTGCCGGCAGTCCGCAGGCAGGCCCTGCCTGATAGGCGTCGTCTTAAAGTCCTGCGTCTGCAAATATCATACTGCGTTGCCGGTCCTGCCGTATATCCCTTTTTCAACCCTGGTCCCTGCCCCTGATCTTGGCATAGACGAAGAGGCTCGTTACCAGTATCAGGACGATCACTGCGTGTACGCCTAGTTGTAATACTGAACTCTGCCACTCGGCCTCGCCCATCCCGAGCTTCATCTGGGTAAGGAGGATGCCCCTGATGCTGGCTATCACCCCGATGAAGATGAAAGGGTTCAGCGAGAACGCGTGCTTGTTTATCTGACGCATCACCTGGCGGAATAGCTCCATGATGATCAGCACGAACATCAGGTCGCTTATGATATGCGAGATCGAGTGTTCGTTGTAAAAGACGAAGTCCGTTACCGCCTCGACCATGAGAAGCGCCGCTACCCCGATGATGCCAAGCGCCACCCATATCAGTATCACGTCATCTATGATGGTGAGGAACTTGTTGACGTATGGGATGATAACGCTTCTTCTGGTTTCCTTTCCATCTGTCGGCTGTGCAGGTCTTTTTTCCATGTAGTATCCTTGTCTCATCGGTCTTTTTTCAGGGCATCCATCTCACGATGCTGTCATTCAAGCGCGTTTTATTGCCCAAGTTTCGCAGGTCAGGCAGTTTTGCGGCGATGATGTCTTGATTCTATCGTCTGAACCGTTAAAAATCAACCCGCTCAGATCGAATTACGGTGTTTTTCCAAAAAGCCCATTACGGGAACTTTTGATAAATCGAGAGATAGTCTTTGCGAGCGAAGAGAAGCGATATCGTCTTTAACGTAGGCACAGGGGTTACATGGTCCTTCGTCGTAGAAGTACGCCGTTGAATGAGAGATACTAGTATCTCTGTTTTAATTAGCTGAGCGCAACCCTCGGGAGAACAGGCAGGCAGATGCTGTCATGATCGGCCATGTCAAAAAAAGATATTCCCCTGTATTTCTCCCTCTGCATCGGTTTTAAGGTGAAGCCTCAGAGCTTTTGTCAGAGCATCGGTTATCCGTATGAGTGTAGCCCATAAAAAAAAGACGGGCCGAGCGCCAACCTGCGCTCAGTCCGTCCTTTCAGTTACGCGGAGGCGTAGCTAATACGCACCGCTTCCGGCAGACCCTCCGCCGTCATAGCCTACGAACGGTTTAAGGTAGGTCTTCTGGTGTCCCCAGATAGAGCACTTCTTGGTCCAGATGCTATCCGGAAACCGGGTGTTCATCGCCGCGCATACATCGCCGAGCTTGGATATGTCGCCTGTCGTCCTGAACTGGACCGCGCCGAGGTAGTACTCAGCTTCCGGTACAAGCTCTGAGGCGGCATGCTCTTCGATAAGCTCCTCGAAGTCGCCCATTGCGTCTTTGAGCCTCTCGATATGAAAGTCTGCAAGGCCCTTGGAGAGCAGTAACTGGGGTATGAACTCCTCTGCCGGCAGATACCCGACGAATCTTTCAAGTTCCGAACCCTGTTCGTCGGTGATCACGAACGCAGGCGTCCAGTCGATATGGAACTTTTTCCCCATCTCAGGGTTCTCATCCAGGTTGCACAATACCGGTGCTATCTCGCGCCCGAGGATGCGTTCGACACTGAGGTCTTTAAGCGTCTCATTGAGCATCTTTACCGATCCTTCGCACCTTGTCCGGTGGAAGAGTATCATCGGCAACCTTGACCCGCCTGATACTTCATTTAAAGCTTCTGTAAGATTTTTGTGCCAGTTCAAGCCCTTCATAACCCACCTCCGTTTGTACTGAAACGCCATGTTAGTTTCTTTTTCCGGGCGTTGTTTTTTGAGTAAAGCCGCTGTATGTCAGCTCGTGTCCTTATTCGCGCCCGTTAGCCAGTTCGCTTTTCCAGTTGTTATTCTCTCGCATTCCCGATCTTGTCCGCATCTTCTGATGCCGTGTTAGGTGACGCCGTGTTACGACTGTTACGATATTGATAATCATTTTCATTATAGATCCGGTACCTGGTTTTGTCAAAAAGCGTCAAAAGCGGAACTGCCGGAGGCGCCTTGGCGCGCGTTGGCGCTCATTTCGCTTTGCCGGGGCGCTTTAACGGCTTATAATGCGCCTGATGAAGATCAAAGGACTCCCGCTTTCAGTACGCCATACCTTCTATCACGACCTCAGGGCCGCTATGTACCTAGGGGTCTTCGGCGGATGTTTTTTCCCTTTTATGGCGATAGTCGGCAGGAAGATAGGTGCTACGGAGTTTCAAATTGCGCTCCTTGTCTCGGCCCCGTATGTCGCCAACGCCTTTTCGCTCTTTTGGACCGAGGACATGTTCGGCAAGGGCAGGGTCTGGTACGTTGTCTGGCCTGCGGCCGTCGGCCGCGCGCTCCTTTTCGGCATGTTCATCGTCGTCTCCCCGTTCTGGTACACGTTTTTGATCTATGTCTACATGGTCGTTACAGCCATACCGTTCCCTTCTTACGCCGCGATCATGAAGACGAACTACCCGGATGACCTCAGGGGACGGCTTATGTCGTATGTGCGCGTAGGGCATGCCGTCTTCTGGGTCGCAGCCTCCGCAGGCGCAGGGTTCATTCTCGATCTGGATACCGATTATTACAGGTACGTATTCCCTCTTGCCGCTCTCTTCGGCGTGCTCTCAGCTCTCAGGTTCAGGCATATACGCGTGAGGGGCGAAAAAAAAGAGCGCTCCGGCATAGGCGGGCTCGGCCAGCTCGCCGCCCCGTTCAAGAATAGTGCGTTTGTAAGGTTCATCTCTGCGTATTCGCTCTTCGAGCTGGGTCTGCTCGTTGCGCTCCCTGTCTACCCTCTTGTGCTCGTCGACGAGATGGCGATATCCAACGCCATCGCCGGCATCTACGGATCTATATTCTCAGGGGCCTGGCTGGCCGGGTTCTTTTTCTGGGGGAGGCTCCTTGACAGGTTTGACATCAAAAGGGTCATGGTCGTTTTTTTTATCGCGGCGTCAGCTATCCCCTTGGTATATCTGTACAGCAGGGATACGGTCGTCATAGGCTTTGCGCAGGGTGCGGCTGGTATTGTCTTTGCCGCGGTCGAGCTGGTCGGCTATGTCGTGATAACGAGGCTATGCACGGCGGCTGATACCGCCAGGTTTATGGCGGTCCATATCGCCCTTGGAGGGATACGGGGCGCGACAGCGCCGTTTCTAGGGACGATGCTCGCTTCTTCCATGGGCCCGTCTTTTGTCTTCACACTTGGGGCGGCTTTGTCTCTTTGCGCGGCCCTGTATACCTTTGCGGCGTATGAGGGTCTCATCCGGTCAGGCCATCAGAGAGGCTGACCGGCTTTTTGTTTGTCAGACCGTCAAATGCTTGACAATGGCCCCTTGACCGATATACTTACTTTGAATCATGTTTTTCCAACGGTCTATACGTTTTGACTTGTGTCTTTCAAGACTCTCTACCCGCTATTAACACCGCGATTGAAATGGTCGAGTAATGTCTGAAACAAATGTCAGATCGGAAGAGAGAAGATGCCGAGTTGAGCAGGCCACCCAGAGGATAAACGGCGCTTACCCTGGTTCAAATTACGGCAGGGACCTGCGAATGGCCGAGAACAGGATGAAAAAACAGGTCCTCATAGTGGATGATGATGAGTCGGTATGCATCGGGATGTCTGAGATATTGCGGGACGAAGGCTTTGACGTACATTACACGATGAGCGGAAAAGAGGCGGTCGAGGCGGTAAAAAGCCGCGGGTATAACGTCGTCTTCATGGATATGATAATGCCTCTGATGAACGGCCTGCAGACGTTCAGGGAGATAAAAAAGGTCAAGCCGGCAGCCAGGGTCATATTATTCACAGGCTACTTCAGGGACGCTGAAGACGTAGTGTTGCAGGGCATCAAGGAAGGGATGATCGATGAGTTTATAAGAAAGCCGTTTTTCGCAGACGAGATAATAAAGGCCGCCCGCAAGTATATTTGAACCTTTCATCTCCGCCGCTCTCGCTCCCCATTCGCGTACCCCGGTTTTTTTTATCGAGCCTCTCCGGTCTTGTGTTATACTCTCAAGCCGCGTATCTCTGATCTATGGGATATGGACTATTGCCGGATCGACCGGCAGGGCGCGTTTTTGTAGTGGCGCTCCTGTTTTTTGTTTCTGTCTGCTCTATCGCCTCGCAGTTATTACGGCGGCCGTCGGGCCGGTGGCAAGGCGAATCTAAACCTGAAGATGCGAATAGCATCAAGAGAAAGTGGACCGATGAACGCAAGGGCAGTAATATATATACGCATAGGATCTTTTTTTTCATCTGTCGAGGCCCTTGGAAGACCCGGGACGATCGGTTCACCCATGGTCGTCGGCTCTGACGGCGACCCGGCAGGCAGGGGGACTGTGGCAGGCGTCTCGCCTGAGGCCGATGAATTAGGGATAAGGCCCGGGATGACGCTTAAAAAGGCGCGGCAGATATGCCCTGAGGCCCTCTTTGTGCCGATGAGCCTTGAGGTCTACGAAAAGGCGTCTGATACGCTCATGTCGCTCTTGAGAGAGTTCTCCCCGATGGTAGAGTCTTTCGGCCTTGATGAGGCATTTATCGAGCCTGCGAGCGGGCCAGACCAGGACGCGTCTGTAATGGCTGTGAACATGGCCAGAGAGATAAAGGCGGCTATCAGAAAGTCTTTAAGGCTTACGCCGACCGTAGGTGTCGGGCCTAACAAGCTGATGGCGTGGCTGGCAGGGGCCGAGGCCCCGGTCCACGCCGGTTTTTTTGCTATCCATGAGAAGGAGACAGCCGCGTTTTTGAGGACGCTTCCGGTCGGAAGGCTCCCGTTCGTCTCTACTGACCTTGAAAAAAGACTCCTTGACCTAAACCTCAAGACTGTCGGGGACCTTTCCAGAGCCCATATCTCGCACCTTGACAGGTACTTTGGAAAGGACGTGGCCGCGATCCTGTACGGACAGGCGAAGGGGGTCGATGAAAACCCTGTAGTCTCGTTCCATGAAAAAGGCGCGCTCTGCAAGGAGGCCGCCTTTTCTCAGGAGGTCAAGGACCAGCACCTTATACGTGAAACACTCTACGCGCTCACTGAAGACATATCCGCTCGCCTCAGGACTGAGGGATCAAAGGCGTCGTCTTTTTCCATTAAGATAGGCTACGCGGGATTCAGGACCGCAACTTCGTCTGTCGAGTTCCCGGAGCCTGTGGATTCCCTCAATGATATATGGAAAGGCGCGCTGAAGCTTCTCGATGCCGAATTGATATTCGCCCCGGTCAGGCTTGTAGGCGTCAAGCTCTCAGGGCTTGAATAGGCTAAAAGGTTTCTTTTGGTCCGGTTCGCTTTTTAACTGCATGGCAAGACAACGGCCTATATAAAAAATATCTCTCTGACTTTAGCGTTGCACTTCCATACTCCTTTTTTGGTTCATTTTTTAACGGCAGGACAAGACAACGGCCCTTTGCAAAAAACATCGGTCTGACTCCCGCTTTGCACTTCTGTGCTCCTTTTGGGTATGGCTCGCATCGCTTTCGAGCCGACTCGTAGTAAATTCCACAACCTGCTCATCGTCTCTCAGTCAGGCTCATTTCACCATACCCGGGTTTGTTTAGAGGCAAGGGCAAAACACATGTTGCGGGAGCAGGTTTGCAACCTGCTCCATAGATTTCGCATCTGCCTTATACGAATCATGGGGTTCAAGTTACAAACTTGAACCCGCAAGGAGTCTGGTAGGGAGGGTCACACCCGCCGCATGATCTGCAGGACAAGACGACGGCCCATATAAAAAATATCTCTCTGACTTTAGCTTTGCACTTCAGTGCGCCTTTTTGGGTATGGCTCGCATCGCTTTCGAGCCGACTCGCAGTAAATACTGATGCCTGCTCGTCGACCATCCTTTAGGCTCATTCCGCCATACTCCGTGTTGTTTTAAGGCAAAGTCAGATTCAAAGGCATAGGAGTTTTTTCGCTCCTCCCCTTACTATAAGGGGAGGCTGGGAGGGGGTAGTTGTAAGCTCGCTTAATGGTATGCTTTTTGGGTTCATTTTTTAACAGCAGGACAAGACAGCGCCCCTTTGCAAAAAACATCGGTCTGACTCCCGCTTTGCACTTCAGTGCGCCTTTTTGGGTATGGCTCGCATCGCTTTCGAGCCGACTCGCAGTAAATACTGATGCCTGCTCGTCGACCATCCTTTAGGCTCATTCCGCCATGACCCGTGTTGTTTTAAGGCAAAGG
>JBBTBW010000027.1:0-14537 GCA_038043525.1 Deltaproteobacteria bacterium
GTAAGGGGAGGAGCGAAAGCAATGCTTAAGCCTTTGCCTCTAAACAAAACCCGGGGCATGGCGGAAGGAGCCTAACGGACGGTCGACGAGCAGGCTATTGTATCTTCTGCGAGACGGCAGGACAGCGAAAGGAGCCATACCCTAAAGGCGCACGGAAAGTGCAAAGCAGGAGTCAGACCGATGTTTTTTATAAGGACCGTTCGAGCCATATCCAAAAGACGCACGGCAGTGCGCAAAAGAAAAACCGCTTAACTACTAACCCCTCCCAGCCTCCCCTTATAAGTAAGGGGAGGAGCGAAAGCAATGCTTAAGCCTTTGCCTCTAAACAAAACCCGGGTCATGGCGGAAGGAGCATGAAGGATGGCCGACGAGCAGGCATCAGCATTTACTGCGAGTCGGCCAGACAGCGAAAGGAGCCATACCCAAAAGGAGCAAGGAAGTGCAAAGCTGAAATCAGACAGATATTTTTATACGGGCCGTTGTCTCGTCCTGCAAATCATGCGGCGGGTGTGACCCGCCCTACCGCCAGACACGAAAGCGAAGCGAGCCATACCCAAAAGGCGCACGGAAGTGCACAGCTGGAGTCAGACAGATATTTATTATACGGGCTGTTCGAGCCATACCCGAAAGCGCGCTCCTACGAGGCTAAATAAAACAAGGGTCATGGCGGAAAGAGCATAAAGGAGATATGACAAGCATGCGGCGGGTGTGACCCGCCCTACCGCCAGACTCGCGAGCGATGCGAGCCATACCCGAAAGCGCACTCTAATGCGCATGATAGATCCAGCAAAGCCTATTCGCCCTCTTTCTTCCATCTCTTCAGGTCTTTTATGTGCTCAAGGGCGGTAGCGCGGCCCTCGTCTTCCGTGATCCGTTTATTTATCATCATCGGCTTTAACAGCTTCTCTATCATCTGCTCCATCGTCATGTCCGGTTCGCTGAATGCGCCGTTGTCAAAGCAGTGGTTGCAGTAGTTGAGGTTCTTGACCCCCTTGCTGTACGTCCCGAACTCGTCGTGCTTTATCATGCGGATGCCGCAGCTCTGGCATGTCTGGCTCATATAGTTGTATCTCCTTTCTCTGTTTGTCAGGTCGCAGTATTCGCGCGGCTTGGTCTTTTTACGAATTGGTCGTCTGTGGATCAGGTACGGCCGCAACCGGTCAGCACATCTTTTCAGTAAGCGCTCTACCTGCCATAAGGTGAATATGGAGGTGGAATACGGTCTGGCCGCCTTCCTTGTTGGTGTTTATAGTAAGTCTGTAGCCGCGCTCGGCGACTCCCAGCCTGGCGGCCGCGTCCTTTGCGGCGATCAGCATATCAGCAAGGAGCGATGGATCTGCGCAGTCGTTGAGCGTAGGGTAATGGGCCTTTGGTATGATGAGCAGGTGCGTCGGCGCCTGAGGGTTTATGTCCTTTATGACGACGACGGTCTCTGTCTCAAAAACGACGGCGGAGTTTATCTCTTTGCCGGCTATCTTGCAGAATATGCAATCCATATTACTTCTCCCCCCTTGATTCTTTTTCCTCTATACCTGAGAGGCCGAACCTTCTTGCAAGTTCGTCGAGCGCCTCATTCATCTCAATCCCCTCGTTTGCGAGCAGGACCATCGAATGAAAGAGCAGGTCGCAGAACTCGTAGAGGACCTCATTGCGGCCTTTTTCAGAGGCGGCCTCGATCAGCTCAGCAGATTCTTCAGCGACCTTTTCAAGTATCTTTCCGCGCCCTTTCGCGTAGAGAGAGGCCACATACGATTTATCAGGAGAAGCGGTCTTTCTCCCTTTCAAGACCTTAAAGAGCTCCGGGATGACGTCTTTCCGGGATATCTTCGGCTGAGAGGCTGTGTCTCCGTCAAGCCTCCTGTAGAAGCAGGTTGTCTCGCCGGTGTGGCAGGCGGGGCCTGCAGGGTCGACCTGCAGGAGTATCGTGTCGCCGTCGCAGTCATACCAGACTGATCTTACATGCTGGAAGTTCCCGGAGGTCTCGCCTTTGAGCCAGAGCGATTTTCTTGAGCGGCTGTAGTAATGGGCCTTGCCTGTTGAAAGTGTTTTTTCAAGCGCCTCTCTGTTCATGTAGGCGACCATCAATACGCGGCCTGTACTTTCGTCCTGCGCGACCGCAGGAACAAGCCCTTTATCGTTGTATTTTATCGCTGACAGGTCTTGCATTGACTCTACGCTCCGGTTTTGTTCTGGTTTACCTGCTTAAAGGGCGGCGCAGACCAGCCCGTTCGAAATGGCTCGCTGATGAGCCGCCTTGAACCCAGCCAGACAGGTGATGAGGATATAATACCCGGGACTTGTTGTCAACACGGTCGGGCAGGTGCGTCGCCTTGACGGTATTTTGTTTGGCTGGTAAACTTCGTCTATGACGATAGATATCCTTGAGACGATAGAGGTAAAAAGGCTTCAGGTTGTCGATGAGAAAGGTAGTGCTGACCAGGGGCTCATGGGGCCCATTGACGACGCGCTGATAAAGAGGTTCTTCGAGGCGATCATACTGGCGAGGACATTTAACCAGAGGGCCTTGAGCCTGCAGAGGGAGGGACGCATAGGCACTTACGCCTCTATATGGGGGCAGGAGGGCGCCGAGATCGGCTCAGCCCTCGCCTTCGATAAAGACGACTGGATATTCCCGTCGTTCAGGGAGTCAGGCGTCTTAGTATCGAGGGGCTATCCGATGAGCCTTCTCTACAGGTACTGGATGGGGGATGAAAGAGGGATGCGCGCGCCTGACGGGATGAACATATTCCCGATGAGCGTACCTGTCGGAACTCAGATACCCCATTGCACAGGCGCCGCATGGGGCATGTACTTAAAAGGCGCAAAGACAGCTGCGGCGGTCTACTTCGGGGACGGAGGCTCGTCTAAAGGGGACTTTCACGAGGGGCTAAACTTCGCAGGCGTATTCAAGGTGCCTGCCGTATTCCTGTGCCAGAACAATCAGTGGGCCATATCTGTCCCGAGGTCGCACCAGAGCGCTTCAGCCACCATCGCGCAGAAGGGATACGCCTACGGCATGGAGGGCATTCAGGTCGACGGCAACGACGTCATCGCCGTATACAAGGCGACTAAAGACGCGCTTGATAAGGCAAGGGCCGGAGGCGGGCCGACTCTCATAGAGCTGTTCACCTACAGGCTTGACGACCACACTACCTCTGATGATTCGTCAAGGTACCGCTCAAAAGAAGATGTCGAGGCATGGAAGGGAAGAGAGCCGCTTATAAGGCTCAGGCTCTTCATGGAGAAGAAAGGGCTGTGGACAAAGGAGTACGAAGAAAAAGTCGCCGGAGATGCCATGAAAGAGGTAGATAGGGCGATAAGCGAGGCAGAGGCCATGCCTGCGCCTGACCCTGCCGATATTATCCGTTATACATACGCTGAACCTACAGCAAGACAGAAAAAAGAGATGAGGGAGCTCGGATGGGAAAAATAAACATCGTCCAGGCTATAAATGACGCGCTCTCATCAGAGATGGAAAGGGACAGCTCTGTTATCGTTATCGGAGAAGATATCGGAAAAGACGGCGGCGTATTCAGAGCTACGCAAGGGCTTTTGGATAAGTTCGGCCCGAAGCGCATCATAGATACGCCCTTATCAGAGCTGGGCCTTGTCGGAACAGCCGTGGGGCTGGCGGCCTACGGGTTGAAGCCTGTAGTCGAGATCCAATTCATGGGCTTTTTGTACGCCGGCTTGGAGCAGGTATTTTCTCACGCCGCGAGGATACGCTCAAGGTCAAGAGGGCGGTTTACATGCCCTATGGTCATAAGGACACCTTACGGCATAGGGATAAAGCCACCGGAGCTGCACTCAGAGTCCACCGAGGCGTTCTTTTGCCACATGCCGGGCGTAAAGGTTGTAGTGCCGTCCAACCCGTACAACGCAAAGGGCCTCCTCATATCAGCGATACGAGACCCTGACCCTGTCATCTTCCTTGAGGCCTCGCGCCTCTATAGATCAATTAAGTCTGATGTCCCTGAGGGCGACTATACAGTCCCTCTCGGGCAGGCCGAGATACTCCAGGAAGGAACGGATATAACCGTCGTCTCATGGGGCACGATGGTGCATAAAGCCGCTGAGGCGGCTGTTGATTTCGACTGCGAGATAATCGACCTGTTGACGCTCAGACCCTATGACGAGGAGGCTGTCATCAGGTCAGTAAAAAAGACCGGGAGGCTCGTCATAGTATATGAGGCGACCCGGTTCGGTGGGTTCGGCGCGGAGGTCTCGGCTATGGTGGCTGAGGAGGCTATGGAGCACCTGAAGGGGCCGATATTAAGGGTTGCCGCGCCTGACGCTGTTATCCCGATGGCAAGGCTTGAAGACGACTACATGCCTTCTATCGAGCGGATAAAAAAGGCATACACCACAGTGATGGAGTATTGAGGGCGCAATGCCGCATATCAAGCCGGTAACTTTGACAGAGCTGACTTTTGCCGATCTTGGCGGTTGTCTTGCAGTCTCACCTGGTTGCTACGATTTTTCCGTATTTTTCAAGGCGTGATCTGAAGGCGTTTTTTCTGTCTGTCGTCAAATCCAGTTAAAAGAGATGGAGCGTTGAGATATGATCTATGAGTTCAGATTGCCTGACCTCGGCGAGGGGATAACAGAGGGCGAGATAGTAAAATGGAGGGTGGCGAAAGGCGACCCGATAGAAGAGCATCAGGTAGTTTTGGAGATAGAGACCGACAAGGCAATAGTCGAGGTACCGTCGCCAAAAAAAGGGCGGGTATCCGAGATAAAGATGGCAGAAGGGTCTGTCGCCGCGGTAGGCGCTGTCCTTTTTACGGTAGAGGTTGCTGACCAGCCCGGTCAAGCCTCTGAGGCCCAAAAGCCTAAAGAAGAGTACGCCTCTGTCGTTGGGACGATGCCTGACAAGGTCGATGTGCTTGCCTCGCCGAAGGCAAGGGCGCTGGCGAAGAAGCTCGGCATAGACCTCTCGTCTGTAAAAGGGACAGGGCACGCCGGTATCGTGACCGAATCTGACGTAGATGCGGCGGCAGGTGGTACTAAGGCCGCTTCGAGCACGCCTAAGGAGGCGGCCTCAGGTTCAGACAGGTTCGGCTTGATTGAGCGGGTGCCGATAAAAGGTGTAAGGAAGGCGATAGCAAAGAACCTCATCGCCTCTATGAGATCCGCCGCATTCGTTACCGGCATGGACGACGCAGATGTGACTGAGCTATGGGACCTTCGCGCGAGGGAGCAAAAGGCCGCGAAAGAGAAGGGTGTACACCTGACCTTCATGCCCTTTATCATGAAGGCGGTCCAACACGCCCTTGCCCTTTACCCGTCGCTCAACGGATCAGTAGATGAGAAGGGCGAAGAGATAATAATAAAAAAATATTATAACATCGGCGTGGCAGTCGAGACCCCGGACGGGCTGATGGTATCTGTCGTCAAGAACGTCGAAAAAAAGACGATCCTCGAGATCGCCTCGGAATTACAAGATATGAGCAAGAAGGCCCGTGAGAGGAAGATAACCCTTGAAGAGCTCAAAGGTTCGTCGTTCACGATAACCAACTACGGCTCTTTCGGAGGCGTCTACGCCACCCCCATAATCAACTACCCTGATATCGCCATACTCGGCACAGGCAGGATAAAGGAGAGGCCGTGGGTAAAGGACGGGGCTGTAGTCGTCAGAAAGACGCTGCCGCTATCCCTCACGTTCGATCACAGGGTCTTGGACGGCGCCGATGCCTCGCTCTTCCTCAACAAGGTGATAGGCTATATCGAAGACCCTGCCTCGATATTCATTGAGAGCGCGTAGACTGGAATACGAGTAGCAGGCGGCGAGGCATTTGATCTTTAAACAAGCTCAGATCGATTGAAATGCAGTCGCTACGCGCAACGATCATCTCGTCTTTCAGGTAGATAGGGGATCGATAAGATTCTTTGCAGCAGAAGCGCTCCGCAGAATGAGAGGCGGCAGTATCCATCAGGACCCCTTGGTTCTTTAAATCAAAAAAATGGCTTTTCTGAAGTAAGGCGCTCGGATAGATCAAGATAATGCCTTCTGCTTCGGCCTTATAGCGTGTCCTCACAGACTGCGGCTAAAAGCCATCTGACGCGAGCAGAGTTATTTCGATCAGGCTGTGCCTATTAGCCGCCAATCCGCCATGATAAAAAGAAAAGGCGGGCTCATCGCCCGCCTCTATCTCAGTGCTTTTTCAGTCTGTTTCGCCTTTATCTCTTATTTCCGCGCCATCGACAGACGAACCCCTGTCATCCCATAATAGGACTGCCGCTTCAGTCTTTTCAGCTTGCCGCTGTTCTTGCGATCTGGCCGAGGTCGATATTTTCAAGCCTCGCCGCACAGATGCTCCATGCGATGTTTTTCATGAACGCCTCTATATAAGGCGGCCTCTTTGCCCCGTAGTCGAGGAAGTAGGCGTGTTCGTAGACGTCCATGACGAGTATCGGGATGCAGTTGAAAGGGACCTTGTCGCAATGCGAGTCGAGGCAGTAGTTGTGGAGCTTTCCGTCGTATGTGTTGATGCCGAGGACGACCCAGCCCCTTGCGGCCATGCCGCACGCCTTAAAGTTATCAGCCCACTTCTCGAACGAGCCGAACTCTTTCGCGATAAGGTCCGAGAGCCTACCGATCGGCTTGGCTCCTTTGCCTCCGAGGTTCTCGAAGTAAAGCTCGTGCAGCACTACGCCGTTTAGGGCAAACGTCTCGTCAGCCTTAAGAGCGCGAAATTCGCTGAACACCTGATTGGCCTTGGTTATGTCGACAGTTTTCAGACGGTCTTCAATCTCGTTTAACTTATTCACATACCCTGCATAGAGTATGTCCCTGTGCTGTGATATCTGATTTTCCGAGATCCCTTCGAGCCCCTTGTATACGAACTTTTTAGCCTCGTGAGCCATGAAACCCTCCTTTTGATTAAGACAGTTTCTGTTGCGTCCTTATCTCTCGATAGTCTTTTGCGCGTATCTCTGAGGCCGCTTTCCCCCCGGTCATGAGATTAACCGCCGAAGGGCTGTTCTCCATGAACGAGAGTCTGTCTCTTTTCCGTCAAAAAGCGTAAATCAACGCTAAAGAGCCTCGCATTTACGCAAGCCGCTAATAAATTAGACCAGCGAATCGAATGGGTGTCAAGGAGGCTAAATGAACCTGTTTAGGACTATGGAGAGGATGCTGACTATGACGGCCCCGACAAGGGCTGAGATGAACGAGGCGACCTCGAAACCGGCTACCGCGTACCCGACGAACCATAGAAGGAGCGCGTTTATCACGAGGGTAAAGAGCCCTAGCGTAAGGAGCGTTATCGGCAGGGTCATTATGAGGATCACAGGCTTGATGAATATATTGAGGACGCCTAGGAGCACGGCCGCTTTTATGGCGGAGCCATAGCCGTCGACAGTGATGCCGGGGACGAGAAAAGACGCGAGGAATATCCCTGCGGTAAGCATCAGAAGGCGCAAAATGACGTTGATCATAGGTCTATGTCGATCTCTTTTTTCAGGAGGGTGTCGAGCATCTCGCCGTGGATGAGCCCGTTTGAGGCGAGACACCTGCCGCCGAAGATAGAGAACTCTCCGCCCGTAAAGTCCGTTATCCTGCCGCCTGCCTCGGTCACTATGAGGGCCGCGGCTGCAACGTCCCACGCCTTGAGCTTCATCTCCCAGAAGCCGTCGAACCTGCCTGCGGCGACATAGCTGAGGTCAAGGGCCGCGCTTCCCGCTCTTCTTATCGCCTGGGCCCTCAGTGTAAAGAGGGTGAAGTTGTCGAGGTTGTTCTCTTTGGACGTCCGGAGGTCGTAGGGAAAGCCTGTCGCCAGAAGGGACCTGTCAAGGGCATCGGTCTTCGAAACGGTTATGGCGCGGCCGTTAAGTGTCGCTCCCTTGCCGGGCTCAGCGACAAAAAGCTCGTCGAGCATCGGGTTATAAACGACCCCGAGTGCTACCTTGCCGGCCGTCTCAAAAGCTAGGGAGACGCAGAAAAACGGGAGCCCGTGGGCGTAGTTTGTGGTGCCGTCAAGAGGGTCTATTATCCACCTGTGGCCTGTCGAGGTCTTGACCTCGGCGCTCTCTTCGGTAAGGATGCCGTGGTCGGGGAACGCGACTTTCAGATCGCTGATGATCAAAGCCTCGGCCCTCTTATCCATCTCGGTCACGAGGTCGACAGCGCCCTTGAACTCGATCTGTCTGGCCTCTCCGAGGTGCTCCTTCAGAAGAAGTCCGGCTTTTCTGGCCGCGTCTATCGCTGTTTTTCTTATCTCTGTCACGGATAGCCCTGATGGTCTCTGTGTATCGGGTGATTTACGCCGGCAAGGCATCCGGAGGCGCGTCTGACTATATGATTCAAGTCATGCGTCTTCAGGAGGCCTACGCCATGCTCTTTTGCATGATAGCTGAAAGTCGGCTGAAAATCAAAGACAGAAAGCCATTAAAGATAGAACGACCCGGTCGCCCGGGCCTTTCTTTTCCGAAGAAGCTTCTATGGACTTATCTAGCAGGATGGACAGGACGAGCAACCCGGCTTGCCCGGCGTTTCTTTTGTATCCTTCTTATCTTTGCCGGCATAGTCGGTAGCGTACCAGCCTGTCCCCTTGAGATGAAAGGAGGACTGGGAGATGAGCTTTTCAACAGGCCCCTTGCACTTGGCGCACTCGGCAATAGGTTTATCCGAGAACTTCTGTATCTCCTCGAACTCGTGTCCGCACTTTTTGCACTTGTATTCGTAAATCGGCATAAGGTACACCCCCAACATTTTATCTACACCTATATTTTAGGGCTGTAAAGGCGGATTGTCAATTTGTTTGTCATAAAGAGCGTAATCGCCTCCCCTTGATTAAAGGGTCTTTGCGCACCACCGTGCGCCTTTGGGTTCATTTTTTAACGGCAGGACAAGACAACGCTCCTTTGTAAAAAACATCGGTCTGACTTTAGCTTTGCACTTCCGTGCTCCTTTTGGGTATGGCTCGCTTCGCTTTCGAGCCGACTCGCAGTAAATTTCACAACCTGCTCATCGTCTCTCAGTCAGGCTCGCTACGCCATGACCCTGGTTTTGTTTAGAGGCAACAGGAAAACAATTTCAAATCGACCACCTCAGTCCCACCTTGGTAAGGAGGGGCAAATAGAACACCTCCCAACCCGGCAGTTGCGAATACCGCCCGGAAATCGTATCATGTACATAGCAGGCCGCATTTAGAAGAAGCCATGCATGACCGCATCTCCAGTAAGGGAAGGACCGATGTTTCTGCCTACGACAAAAAAAGAGCTTCAAACGCTCGGATGGGACCGCCTCGACATAATCCTCGTTTCCGGCGACTGCTATATCGACTCTCCGTTCGTAGGGATAGCTGTCATCGGCAAGGTGCTCCTTGACGCAGGGTTCAAAGTCGGCGTCATAGGCCAGCCTGATACCGAATCCGAGGCCGATATCATGCGCCTTGGCACACCAAGGCTCTTCTGGGGCGTCTCCGCCGGTTGCATAGATTCGATGATAGCCAACCGCACAGCCTCCGGAAAAAAACGGAGGTCCGACGACTATACCCCGGGCGGAGAGAACAACCGTCGCCCTGACCGGGCCGCCATAGCCTACTCGAACCTCATAAAAAAACATTCGAGACAGGACCCTCGCCCTATAGTCCTCGGAGGCATCGAGGCGTCCCTCAGGAGGATCGCTCACTACGACTTCTGGACAGAGTCAGTCAGACGCTCGATACTCTTTGACGCAAAGGCAGACTATCTACTCTACGGGATGTCTGAGCGCTCCGTAGTCGAGCTTGCCAATGCCCTCAGGGACGGGAAAGACCCGAAGGGAGTCCGCGGGCTCTGCTATATCTCGAAAGACCTGCCCCAAGACGCTCTTGAGCTTCCATCGTTCCAGGACGCCGCGACTGACAAAGAGGCCTTCACTGTCGCCTTTCGCGCCTTTTATGAGAACAACGACCCTGCGACAGCCAGAACGATCGCCCAGAAGCAGGACACCCGCTATCTCGTACAGAACCCGCCTGGGCCATACCTCACGCAAGAAGAGCTAGACAAGGTCTACGCTCTCAGGTACGAGCGGGACGCGCACCCGCATCATCTCAAAGACGGCGCTGTAAAGGCCCTTGAGACGATCCGCTTTTCCATATCAACTCACCGGGGATGCTACGGCGAATGCTCGTTTTGCGCAATAGCTGTGCATGAGGGCAGAAGGATAAGGAGCAGGAGCAAGGCGTCGATCATTGCAGAGGCGAAGGAGATCGCAAGACACCCTCTTTTCAAAGGGAGGATACACGACGTTGGCGGGCCGTCAGCGAACATGTACGCGACAGGATGTTCCCGCATGACAGAGAACGGATGCTGTCCTAAAAAATCCTGCATCACCCCAAAGGTCTGCCCACTTCTCAAGTTCGGCCACGCCGAACAACTCGACATCTTAAAGGCGCTTCGCGCCATCGATGGGATAAAAAAAGTGGTAGTGGCCTCAGGGATACGCCACGACCTGGTCCTTGCCGACAGGGAAAACGGCGAGAGGTACCTTAAAGAGATAATCACCCACCACATATCAGGCATGATGAAGATAGCGCCTGAACACTCAGAGCCTGCGGTCCTTGAGAAGATGGGCAAAGCAGGATGCGACAAAGAAGCGCTAAAAAGGTTCAAGGAGCTATTCTACAGGTTTACTGCCGAGGCCGGATTGAAGCAGTTTTTATCATACTACCTGATGGCCGCGCACCCCGGTTGCACCCTCGATGATATGAAGCGTCTTCGCGAGTTCGCCTTGAAAGAGCTCGGCTCGCTTCCCGAGCAGGTCCAGGTCTTTACGCCTACCCCATCTACTTACTCGACCCTCATCTACTGGACAGGGTGCGACCCGTATACAGGCAAGACGTGTTTTGTGGAAAAGAGCGTGCGCGGCAGGGAAGAGCAGAAGACGATACTGGCAGGGCCATCGTCTCATGGCCATAAAGACAAGAGATCGCATCCATACCGAAAATAGACGCACTGCCGCGCATCATCAGTTATCTTGATATTTAAAGTATGCCTGTATTTTTCCGATATAATTAAAGTAGAGATCGCCTCGGCTACGACGCCTTCAGCCCAAGCGCATGGGTAGGCGGTCTCTACCCGCATTTTTGAGAGGATGAACTGCGGCAGAACCCTTCGGCAAGCATGAAAGCTTAAATTAAACGCAAGCCCCGTCCAAAGGCCGCCAAAACACGGGCTTATTGCGCTTGGATATTTTTCAGCTAAAATAAAGACTAAAGATTACGAGGCCGCAGTAAAGCTTCGATACCGGACTATTGCGGTTTCTTCTGCTGCAATTTTATCTGGCCATCAACCCTGCCGGCATAAATACCCGGCAGGAGCCCGATATTCCGGATATTAGATCAAAAAACTGAGAGAGTGAGACAAACGGAATAATGATAACAAAAGACTCCAAAAACATACTCGTAGCCGATGACAGCCTTTTTTTCAGGACTAAGCTCTCTGACATACTGATGGAGGCGGGCCACAAGGTCTACTTTGCAAAAAATGGCGCTGACGTAATAACCCGCATAAAGGCCAACCCGGCCTCTATAGACCTGCTCGTCCTTGACCTTCAGATGCCTGAGGTAGACGGCTTCGAGGTCTTGAAGTGGCTGAACGATAACGGTTACACGGGCAGATTTCCTGTCATAGTCATCACAGGCGTATACGAAGAGAGCAAGGTAAACGCGCGGATAATGGCGCTTGGGGCTGACGTGCTCATGTCAAAGGAGTCTTCGCCTGAAAACGTCATATACAGGGTCAATAAGCTTCTTTTCTCTGAAAAGCCGAGCTCTGGAGAGCAAAAAAAGAGGGTAGCGGTGACCATACCCGTCGACTTCACAGCCGAGGGCGTTACAAGAACCGGAACAATAATAAACCTTAGCGAGTCCGGGGCGTTCATACATACCGATACCAGGCTCGCCGAAGGGACTCTCGTTGAGATAAGGCTCGCGCTGCCAGGCTCGAAAAAGATGCTCCAGATAAAGGGCACTGTCCGCTGGTTTCCGTCTGAAGTCGGGGCGCAGTACCTCTTCTGCGGTTGCGGTATCATGTTCGGCGCCCTCCCTGAAGAGACAAGCCGCGCCCTTGCCGTATACATAGACGCTGAGCTTGCCCACCTAGCTATAATCACTAACACCAACAGGCGCTGAAACCCGGGTCAGTCATACTCGTACAGGAAAGCCTGCCGAAGGGCCTCTCTTCATATCTCTGCTACTATGACTTCAAAAGATGATCAATCGCGTAAAAACCTTCTCCTATCTCCGATTACAAAATATCTGATCGATGCATCCTATGGAAACCGTAAAGATCTCCGACAAGAGTCGCTTTTCTTTACACTAAACCGCCTCTACTGACAGCATAACCATCTGGATTTAAAGGCAAAGCCCATTGGCATATTAATTGCATATATCTATTGTAAGCGATTAAAAAACAGGGGGATCAGATCATGAAACGTTCTATAAAATCCATATTAATGGCATCGGTGATAGGTCTTGCGGCACTCGGCTTCGTTGCCACGTCAAATGCCACGCCGGTCGGTATCTCATCATACGACGCAACAAACACACAGGCGGCAGGGTTTGGCGGCTGGTCGCATTCCTACACAGGCACGATAACAAATAACTTTGATGGGACTGTAAACGAGACAGGCGGGGCAGGCACTCTCAACGACGGCCTGATAGGCACTTCTACAGGAGATACGCACCTCTTTTTAAACTCCGACAACACCGTTTTCGACCTCTACCTCAGCCAGTCAACCTACGTGAACTCAATAAGTCTCTACAGCTTTTTCGGAAGCAACTTCATCCCAGGCAACATAACGAGTCTGAACGTGACTATAAACGGCCACACAGGTACCTTAGCCACAACAGGCTTCGGCCCGATAAACGCCAATACAGGGGACCCTGTTCATGAACTGATAACCCTGACTGGCTCAAACCTCGAAACGCTTCTGACAAACCAGATAACCCTCTGGGGCTTTGTTTCAAACGGCTCATGGGCCGGCTACTCATCGATATCAGAGATAACCGTCGACGGGGCGAATGCACCTACACCTACCCCTGAGCCTTCGACGATGATACTTCTTGGCACCGGCGTCGCCGCACTCGCTCTTTTCAGGAAAAAGTTCAAACGCTCGTAAGACAGTATAAACGATACAAGCCATCACGCGTCATCTATGAAAACGGCTCTCCTTAACAAGGAGGGCCGTTTTTTTTGCGTTCAAGACAGAGAGACCTGCCAAGTGAAAACCGCTTGTTTAACAAAAGGCCTTGTAGTAACCTGACCTGATGGATGCCCCATGTAGCGATACTCAGGGCGAGTTCATAAGCCCGAGCCACGGCGTACTTACGATCGACGAGATGTTCCTGCGTCTCGTCGAATACATGCGCTCGGACACATCCGGGCGCTACAACGTCATCATCGGCACAGACTCTTTCCTGAACTCCAGGACGCTCTTCGTCAGCGCGGTCATTATACACAGGGTCGGTCACGGCGGCAGGTACTTCTACAAGAAAACCCCGATACGAAAGATAGACAACCTCAGACAAAGGATCTTCCACGAGACCGCCATGTCGATCGAACTCGCCTCTGTAATACGGGCAAAGCTCTCCGAGAACGGCTTTAAGAAGCTCCCGGTGGAAATCCACCTGGACGTCGGCATGAATGGTGATACAAAGGAGCTTCTTAAAGATGTCGTAGGCATGGTCACCGGCTCAGGCTATGCCGCCGTGACAAAGCCCGACTCCTTCGGCGCAAGCAAGGTCGCTGACAGGCACTCCAAGTAATAAGCTGTGTAGCGCCCCCGCTCCAACCGAGGCCCGACAGCTTGAACCATCCTCTTTTTTCTGCGATACTCTCAGGATCATAGATATGATTATCATGCGTCTTTTGTCCGCACGAAGAAAGGAGCGGACCGCATGACGGCCTTTTAACTTACGACCATCGGAGGCAACCGCATGACAGAGGTAAGTAAAGATATCTCCCTTGCTCAAAGAAAGATCATACAGGGGGTATTCATCATAAGCAC
Organism: Deltaproteobacteria bacterium; assembly: GCA_038043525.1. Taxonomy (GTDB): domain Bacteria; phylum Desulfobacterota; class GWC2-55-46; order GWC2-55-46; family GWC2-55-46; genus JBBTBW01. The sequence continues at coordinate 13,997 of JBBTBW010000027.1, forward strand.
CAGGTCCGGAGAAAAGATAAACGCCATGACGGCGGCCTGGGTATCGAGGGCGTCTTTTACACCGCCGATAATAACCGTCTCTGTCGGCAAGACGCGCTACACGCATGATCTCATCTCAGCCTCAGGGGTCTTCGCGGTCCACGTCCTCGGCCATGAGCATATAGCGATCGGGAAGCACTTCGGACTAAAGAGCGGCAGAAAGACCGACAAGTTCGCAGGCATGGATTACGAGACAAAGGCAACCGGCTCTCCGATAATCAAAGATTGCCTCTCGTGGATGGATTGCAAGACTGTCGGGGAGATAGACGCAGGCGACCACACTCTGTTCGTCGGAGAGGTCCTTGCGGCAGGAGTGATAAAAGAAGACGGCGTACCGCTTGCGTATGAGAGGGACAGTTTCTATAAATAGGATCTGACGGATAGTTTTTGAAATAGCCCTGCCGCTGCCTTTAAACAAACCCGGGTATGGTGGAATGAGCCTGAAGGAGAGACGACGAGCAGGCATCAGTATCTACTGCGAGTCGGCCGACAGCGAAGGGAG